>NZ_CP113056.1:0-1487500 GCF_026625645.1 Ancylobacter sp. SL191
TGGTCGCGAACAACCCGCATGCGGCGGCGGCCAAGGCGGCATGGGTGGCGGCGCTGGTCGGCACTGGCATCGTGCCCGCTGTCACGGGCGACGTCTCGACGCGCTGGACGGCGTGGACGGACGAGGCGGACGCCGACGGCCTGATGGACTTCTATGGTCTCACCGCGCTGATGGTCGGCGGCATGGTGGTAGATGGCGAGGCGCTGGCGCTGCTGATTGCCACCCCAGCCGGCCTGCGTATTCGCGTGCTCGATCCAGACCAGCTCGACGCTTCGCTCACCCGCCCGCTCCCCGAGGGCGGGCGCATCGTCAACGGCGTGGAGTTCGATATGTTCGGCTCCCGCGTCGCCTACTGGATCGTGAAGGAGCGCCCCGAGATCGGCCTCGGCTTGAACCTTCAGCCCGTGCGCGTGCCGGCCGAGGATGTGGTGCATCTGTTCCGCCCGGACTTCCCCGGCCAGGTGCGCGGAGTCTCTTGGTTCGCTCCGGCGATCCTTCGCCTTGCCGAGCACGACGAGTGGCACGGCGCCCAGCTCACCCGCCAGAAGGTCGGTGCCCTGCTCGCCGGCCTCATCACCACCAATGACGGCGCTGTGCCGTTCGGTGGCGAGGCCCAGGGCGATACGCTGATCGGTTCGCTGGAGCCCGGCGCCATGGTGGTGCTGCCGCCGGGCAAGGACGTGACCTTCTCCAATCCGCCGGCCATCGCGCAGGAGGCCAACGACTTCGCCCGCATTACCCTGCACGAGATCGCCGCCGCCCTTGGCCTGCCCTATGAGGTGCTCACGGGCGACCTCTCCAGCGTCAACTATTCCTCGATCCGCGCCGGCCTCGTCGAGTGGCGCCGCCGGGTGGAGATGATCCAGCACAACGTCATCGTCTTCCAGGCGCTGCGCCCCATCTGGCGCCGCTGGGCGATGATCGAGAGCCTGCAGGGCCGCCTTGCCGCCCGCCCGCAGGACCTTCTCCCCGTGCGCTGGATCACGCCGAAGCAGCAATGGGTGGACCCGGCCAAGGACGTGCAGGCGGAGATCGACGCCATCAACGCCGGGCTGATGAGCCGCCGCGAGGCCGTGGCGGCGCGTGGCATGGATGTCGGCGCGCTTGATGACGAGATCGCCGCTGACAAGGCCCGCGAGACGCGCCTCGGCCTTGCCTTCAGCACGCCCGCTAAGGCGACGCCCGCCGCCCCGACACAGGCGCCCATTGAGGAGACCGTGGCATGAGCGCCCCTGCTGAGATCCTCACCCGCCGCGCGCCGCTTCCGGCCTCCAGCTGGGACGCGGACAGCCAGACTTTCGAGGCCGTGCTCTCCACCGGCGCCGCTGTTGAGCGCTGGGATGTGAACGGCCCCTATGACGAGATTCTCCTCCTGTCGCAGCCGGTGTGGCCCGCCCGTGTGCCCCTGCTCGACAGCCACGGAAGGGAGAGCGTGGACCGCCAGCTCGGGAGCGTCGACACGCTGCGCGTCGTCGGCGGGGACCTCCTGGGGCGCGCCACGCTCTCCCGCCACAATCCCCGCTCCCAGCGCATCGCTGCCGAGCTGACGGACGGTGCCACCTTCGGCATCTCCATCGGCTACGCCGTCGAGCGCTGGTCGGAGCGCACCAATGCGAAGACCGGCCGCCGTGAGAAGGTGGCCGAGCGCTTCACCCTGATCGAGGCGAGCCTCGTCGTTGTCCCCGCCGACCCGCATGCAGGCATCAGGAGCCACGACATGACGGTCAGCACCGAGCCGGCGAACACGCCCGCTCCCTCCGCCCCGGCGCCCGCGCCGTCCCTCAACCCGCCGGCCGCCACTGAGCGCGCGGCCATCAATCTGGAGATCCGTTCCATCGCAAGCGTCGCCGGTCTCGATCAGGGCTGGATCGACAGCCAGATCGACGCCAATGCCACCACGGACGCGGCCCGTGCCGCCGCCTTCGCCGCCATGCAGGCCCGCAGCGCGCCGCTGCAGACGATCCGGCCGACGGTGGCGACGGTCACCCACGACCACACCGACCCTGCCACGATCCGCTCCGCCATGGGCGAAGCGCTCGCCCATCGCCTGGCCCCCGGCCGCGTGAAGCTGGAAGGGCGCGCCCGCGCCTATGCCGGCTTCCGCATGCTGGACATGATCGGCGACCTCGCCCAGGCGCGCGGCGAGCGCCTCAACCTGCGCGACCAGAATGCGCTGATGGAGCGTGCCCTCGGCGCTCACTCCACCAGCGACTTCCCCCTTCTGCTGGCGGACGCGGCCAACAAGGCCCTTCTCGCCAACTACGCCGCAGCCGAACCGACCTATCGCCTGATCGCTGCCCGGTGCGGATTCACCGACTTCCGCGATCACGCCTTCCTGCGCATCGGTGACTTCCCGACGTTTCAGGAGACCAGCGAGGCTGGCGAACTGCGTTACGGCACGATCTCCGAGAACCGCGAGAAGGTGCGGGCGAAGGAGCTGAATGCCGGCATCGCCATCGGTCGCCGCGCTCTCATCAATGACGACCTCTCGGCGCTGGCGGACTTCTCCGCCCTCATCGCCATCCGTGCCGCCAGCGACGAGAACGCCCGCGTCTACGGCCTTCTCGCCACCAATGCCGCCCTCTCCGACGGCAAGGCGCTGTTCCATGCCGACCACGGCAACGTAGCCGGCACTGGGGCAGCTATCTCTGTCACTTCGGTCGCGCACGCCGTCGCCGCGCTGCGCAAGCAGAAGAGCCTCGATGGCGTGCCGCTCAACCTCGCGCCTCGATTCCTTTTGGTGGGGCCGGATACCGAGCTTGCCGCCCGCCAGGTGCTCGCCGCCATCACCGCCGCCAAGGCGGGCGATGTGAACCCGTGGGCGGGCACGATGGAGCTGGTGGTCGACGCCAATATCGTCGGCAATGTCTGGTACGTCGCGGCTGACCCCGCTGCCGCGCCCAGCCTCGTCTATGGCTACGTCTCCGGCGCCGAGGGGCCGCAGATCCGCACCGAGATCGACTTCGACACCCGCGCCGTCAAGGTCGCGGCCGGGCTCGACTTCGGCTGCGGCGTCATCGACTTCCGCGGCCTCTACAAGAACGAGGGCGCGTGATGGCGGGCGTTGATGTCCTTCAGGAGCGCCTGGAGAAGCTGAGAGCTGCGCGCGCGACGGGTATCCGTCGCCTGCGCTACTCGGACGGTAAGGAGCATGAATACCGCACGGATGCTGAACTTGCCGCCGCCATCGCCGACCTAGAACGCCAGATCGCCGGGGCAAATGCCTCGGCGAAGGTCGTCTATTTCTCAACCAGCAAAGGGCTCTGACGATGGCCAAGGCTATGCTCAATCTTCAGGTGCAGCCTTACCGAATGCTCAAGAAGGCCGACGCGGCTGCGTATTGCGGACTGCCGGCGGCGCGCTTCGAATTGCAGTGCCCTGTATCGGCCGTTGCCTATCCCAGCGGCTCGCGCCTCTGGGATGTGCGCGACCTCGATTCTTGGCTCGACAGCCTCAAGACGGGCGCCGCTGACAGCGATGACGCCATCTTGGACAGGCTCGGTTGACATGACGGTGGTGCGCGTGAAGGGCTTCCAAATATTCAAGGACCGGCACGGGAAGATGCGGTGCTATCACCGCGCTTCCCGCACGTCGGTTGATCTTGTGAAGACCCCGATCGGCACAGCGGGGTTCCTGGCGGAATGCGCCCGCATCACCGCCCTTCAGGAGCGCACCAGCACGACCCGGCCCGGCACGCTGGGCGCCCTCATCGAGGAGTACCGGGGCAGCAAGGATTTTCTTGAGCGGCTGACCGGCACCACGCGTGCCGGCTATCAGCGAGTGTTCGATTATCTGCAGCCCATCGAGGATACGCCCCTTACCCGCTTCACTCCGCCGTTCGTGGTGAAGCTGCGCGATAAGGCCGAGGCCAAGCACAAGCGCTGGTTCGCGAACTACCTCAAGACCGTACTGTCCCTGCTCTTCGCGTGGGGCAAGGAGCGCGGCCATATGAAGGATAATCCGGCGGAAGGCCTGCGCAGCATCCGGCGCCCCAAGGGGCTGCCAAAGCAGAACCGCCGCTGGACCGACGAGGAGCGACACGCGGTGATTGATGCTGCCCCCGCGCACATGCTGCCGGCGCTTGCCCTGATGATGTTTACCGGGCTAGGGCCGAAGGATGCGCTTACGCTTCCCCGCACGGCCTATGCCGGCGGCCGGATCAACACCAGCCGATCGAAGACCGAGGAAGGCATTGTCTGGCCTGTCATCGAACCGCTGCGCGACATCCTGGCGGCGGCGCCAGCGCACTCGGCGATCACGCTCTGCGCCAACTCGCTCGGTCGGCCCTGGACTGTCTCCGGCTTCAACTCGTCCTGGATGAAGCTGCAGCACAAGCTTGAGAAGAACGGCAGCATCGGCGAAGGGCTGACCCTCTACGGGCTTCGGCACACGGTCGCTGCCATTCTCCGGGAGAGCGGGGCGGACACGCGCACGATTGCCGATGCCCTCGGCCAGAAGACGGAGGCGATGGCGCAGCACTACTCGCGAGGGGCGGACCTGTCCGAAAAGATGGAACGAGTCGCCACGAGCTTTGGCCATGAGGTGAACAGCCGGAGAACAAAGGCTGTCAAACCGGGGCAGAAAAAATGACAAACTGGCTGAAAACCAATCCCCCGCCGACCAAAAAGTCTAGCATTATCAAGGGGATAGATGGTGCCCAGGGACGGAGTCGAACCGCCGACACTGCGATTTTCAGTCGCATGCTCTACCAACTGAGCTACCTGGGCGTAGCCGGCAACGGCCGTGGCCGTGCGGAGCGGCCGGGTTATAGAGTCTCGTTCTCCGGCTGTCCATATGTGCGGGCCAGGAAAATGCCGGCTTTTCCCCAACCCTTGCGCGAAGGTAAAATAAAACCTCCGACAACAGCCCCCGGCACGCGTTGGCCGAGCCGCGATCGCCGCAGGCGGTGCGCGGCGCCCTGAAATCGTTTGAAACGACAAGACGTTGAGCCAGGAGGCCCGTCGAGCCCTGTCTGGCCCCGGTGCGGCCCCTGCCCTCACCTCTCCCGCGGCGTCGCGGGGGCGAGGGACGGCTCCTCGCCGTCCTCGTCGTCATTCTCGGTGACGGGGATGGCGTAGCTGCCGGTGAGCCAGCGGTGCAGGTCGAGATCGGCGCAGCGGCTGGAGCAGAACGGCCGGTACTTTTCTACCATTGCCTTGCCACAGATCGGGCACGGCTTGCCGGCGAGCGGGTTGGGCGTGTCATCGGCCATGGCGGATCTCGTCCCTCACGCCGGATGCCCCCAGCGCTGCAATACCGGGTAGCGTTCGCCCGCCAGCAGGGCGACGGTCTCGGCCAGCGGCAGGCCGACCACATTGGTGTAGGAGCCGACCAGCTTGATCACGAATGTGCCCGCAAGTCCTTGAATCGCATAGCCTCCCGCCTTGCCCTGCCATTCGCGCGAGGCGATGTAGGCGTCGAGTTCCTCGCGGGACAAACGCTTGAAACGCACGCGGGTCTCGACCAGGCGGGCGCGCACGCCGCCCTTCGGCGTCATCAGCGCGATGCCGGTATAGACCCGGTGGGCGCGGCCGGAGAGCAGGCGCAGGCAGTCCGCCGCCTCGTCGCCGGTCTCCGGCTTGGGCAGGATACGCCGGCCCACCGCCACCACCGTATCGGCGGCGAGCAGATAGGTGCCATCATACTCCCCGGTGAGCTTGCGCCGGGCGTCCGCGGCTAAAAGCTTTTGTTGCGCAAGGCGTTGCGCGAGACGCCGGGGCAGCTCCCCGCGCTCGGGGGTTTCGTCGATATCGGCCGGGAGAAGGGCTTCGGGTTCGATTCCGGCTTGGGCCAGCAGCGCCAGGCGACGCGGCGAGCCGGAGGCCAGCACCAGGCGGGGACGGGCATTCACGCAACGAAACTCCTGATTCCGCCGGATGATCGGGCGGTCGTGTCGGGCCGCACGCTAGTGCAATCCGGGTCAAAATTGAACGGCTTATTGGTGCAGTGAGATGAACAGTCAGTGCAGTCAGGTGACCAGTCAGGCCAATGGGGCCAAAGTTCAGGAGCGGAAACGTCGCTTGATCCGCATCTCCAGCTCGTCGCGCACGGTGCGGTAGGCGTCCATGCGCTGCTCGCGATTGCCGGTCTCCAGCGAGGGGTCGGGCGTCGGCCAGTATTCGACGTCGATGGCGTTGGTGCGGGTGAGTTCCAGCGCGCGGTGATGGGCGTCGGGCGAGAGGGTGATGACGAGGTCGAAGGCGAGGCCCTCATTCTCCTCCAGCTCCTCCAGCGTCTGCGGCCGGTGGCGGCTGAGGTCGAGGCCGATCTCGTCAATGGCGGCCTGCACGAAGGGGTCGACCTCGCCCTTGATGACGCCGGCCGAGCCGACATAGAGCGAGCGCCCGAACAGATGGCGGGCGAGCACCGCCGCCATGGGCGAGCGCACCACATTCTGCCCGCACATGAACAGCACCGATTGCGGACGCTCGCGGCGCGTGGGCAGCGCCAGAGGGTCGGCCATGAGGTCGGCAAGCGGCGCGCGGGGGGCGTCCACCCTCACCCCCTCCAGTGCAGGGCGCAGACCAGCGTGAACAGACGCCGGGCGGTGCCGAAATCGAGCGCGATCTTGTCCTTCAGCCGCTCGCGCAGCACCTCCGAGCCTTCATTGTGCAAACCGCGCCGGCCCATGTCGATCGCCTCGATCTGCGAGGGGCTGGAGGTGCGGATGGCGGAGTAATAGCTTTCGCAGACCAGGAAATAGTCGCGCACCACCTTGCGCAGCGGCGAGAGCGAGAGATGGTGCTGCACCACGGGCGCGCCATCCGTGCGGGTGATGTCGAGCACCAGCCGCCCCTCGACCAGCGAGATGGCGAGGCCATAGGGGCCGGGCGCCTCATCGCCCAGCGGGGCGAAGCTATTTTCTTCCAGCAGGTCGTAGATCGCGACGGCGCGCTCATGCTCGACGTCGCGATTGGCCCGCCCGATCGACGCGGGATCGAGCGTCACCGCCGCGAGGCGGCGGGTGGCGGCGTGAGGATCGTCAACCTTGGGGTCGTCGCCGACCGGATCGTCGCCGTCCGCCATGGCCCCTCCGTCAGAGGTTCAGCCGGATCGCGACGGAGCGGGCATGGGCGCCGAGCCCCTCCGCCTCACCGAGCGCGATGGCGGCCGGGCCGAGCGCGCGCAGCTGCTCCGGCCCGCATTTGAGGATCGAGGTACGCTTCATGAAGTCGAGCACGTTGAGGCCCGAGGAGAAGCGGGCCGAACGCGCGGTGGGCAGCACATGGTTGGAGCCACCGACATAGTCGCCAATGGCCTCCGGCGTGTGGGCGCCGATGAAGATCGCCCCGGCATGGCGGATGCGCTCGACCAGTGCCTCGGCATCCGCCGCCATGATTTCCAGATGCTCGGGGGCGATGCGGTCGGAAAGCGCGGGCGCTTCATCGAGGCTCCGCAGCAGGATCACCGCGCCGTAATCGGCCCAGCTCGCACTGGCAATGTCGCGGCGCGGCAGGGTGGCGAGCTGGCGCTCCACGGCGGCGATGACGGCCTCGGCGAGCGCGGCATCATCCGTCATCAGGATCGACTGCGCGGCGGTGTCGTGCTCGGCCTGCGCGAGCAGATCGGCGGCGATCCAGTCGGGGTTCTGATGGCCATCGGCGATCACCAGCACCTCGGAAGGGCCGGCCACCATGTCAATGCCCACCGTACCGAAGACATGGCGCTTGGCGGCGGCGACATAGGCATTGCCCGGCCCGACGATCTTGGCGACCGGGGCGATGGTTTCCGTGCCATAGGCGAGCGCGGCCACCGCCTGCGCCCCGCCGACGCGGTACACCTCATCGACACCGGCGAGCCGCGCGGCGGCCAGCACCAGCGGGTTGAGCTGCCCGTCGGGCGACGGCACCACCATGGCGAGACGGCCGACACCGGCGACCTTGGCCGGCACGGCGTTCATCAGCACGGAGGAGGGATAGGCCGCCGTGCCGCCGGGCACATAGAGGCCGACCGCGTCCACCGCCGTCCAGCGGTGGCCGAGCTCGACGCCGGCGGCATCGACATAGCGCCCGCTGGTGGGCAGCTGGCGCGCGTGGTGGGAGCGGATGCGTTCATGGGCGAAGGCCAGCGCCTCGCGCGTCGCCGGATCGGCCGCCGCCACCGCCGCGTCGATCTCGGCTTCGGTGACGCGGATGCCGAGGGTGGCGAGGTCCACCCGGTCGAACTGACGGGAAAAATCGATCAGCGCCGCGTCGCCGCGCGCGCGCACCTCGTTGATGATGCGCGCCACCGCGTCGGCGACATCCTGCGATACCTCCCGCTTGGTGCCGAGAAAGGCCTGGAAGCGCTCGGCGAAATCCGGGGCGGCGGTGGAGAGGCGAAGCGGCATGACGGCACCTGCGGGACGCGATCGACGGAAGCGCGACCCGGCGCGGCACCTGCCATGAGGCGGGCACGCGTGCGGGCCAGCCCGTCCTATCGCAACCGCGCCAGCATAAGACAAGGGGCCTGCGAGGGACGATTGCGCGCAGACGCCCGGGCGGGTTCGCGCGACGCCGCGTGAAGGCCACCGGCCGGGCGTCCCGACCCGCCGGGTGCCAGCCTTACTCCACGCCCCCTCACTCCACGTCGTGGCAGGGGGTGCCGGCGGCGTCCCAGGCGGGGCCGAGATCCTCAAGACCGGCTTCCATGCATTCGACATCGAGCTGCACCTCGCCGCCGCCGGAGAACAGGAAGCTCACCGTGCCGGAGGGCGCCGCGCTCTCCTCGAACTTCATGGCGAGCAGGTTGAGCACGGCCTGCTTGTTCTTCAGGTCGATGCCGCGCAGCCGCGCCGCCAGCACGCGCTCGACCCGCAGCCCGGAGCGGCGCCGCACGCAGGGCGCCGCCCGCGCCGCCGCGCCGATGGGCGCCTCGGGATCGGCCATCGCTTCGGCCTGGATGGCCTTCTCCCAGTCGAAACGGTTCGCCAGCATGACGAAGCGGCGCTCCTTCGGCAGATAGGTCATCTCGCCGATGCTCACCACCGCGTCCTGCATATGCACCGAGAGAACGGCAAGGTCTTCCGCGTCCAGCGCGATCAGTTTCAGTCCGGCCATGATCTTCGTCTCCGCCACGTCGGTCGGCGCGCGCCCGCAAGCCGCGTCCCCGCCATCACAAGCGGCGTCCCGCGCCGCAACCTGTGAGCCGCAGATGGCGTTGGAAGCGGCGGCTGGCAAGGGGTGGGAGGAGGCTGGCGCCGTCTGGAAGCGGGGAGTCCGCTACCGTCGCGCCGTCAGGACCGGGCCTCGTCCGGCCATCCACGACTTGGGGCACGAGGGCGGGAAGGAAGTCGTCCCGCGATCCCCTCACTGTTCAGGTCGGCGGCGATGCGCTGCGGGCCCTTGCCGGCGGTATCTTCACGGAAGATGCGCCGGACGATCTCGGCCTCGGCGGCGATGATCTCGCGCTCGCCACGGACCGGCTCGCCTCGGGCGTCGAGCGGCTTCACCACGCGATAGCCATAGGCCCGGCCGTCCTGCCTATCGGCCATGAGCTTCTGGACGCCAGGGTGGATCAGTAAGGCGCCGGACATGGCGCGATCGGAGGACTTCAAGCGCGAGGCTCTCCTATTCAGGGCGCACCCACGGCCCAGGTCTTCAATAGCTCACATACACCCGGGCCTGGAGGTTGAAGTCGCCGGCCTGGGTATAGGTCGCGTCGGTGAGGGCGAAGCCGCCGACCAGGGTGGCCGTGAGGTTGCGGTTGAGGGTGTAGTCCACGCCGAGGCCGATGCCGGCCAGTTCATAGTCGTTCCGCGGCACCGCCCCCAACACGCCCTGAAAGCCATAGGATCGGCCCCTGGACAGGTCCAGGAACGCATAGGGCGAGGCTTGGTCGGATATGCCGGGCACCCCAAGCGCCGACAGGAGCGCGAAGGTGGGGGTGCGCAGCTCGTTGCGCCACACGAGGCCAGTGTCCACGGTGGCGTCATCCAGCGTGTAGCCGCGCGTGGCATAGAGACCGCCGAGGCTCAGCTGCTCGGTGTCCGGCAAGGGCTGGCCCGCAGCCGTGCCCGAGAGGTCGCTCACCCAGCTAAAGCCGGACGGCAGGCGCGTCACCCGGTTAAGCTCGCCCGTGCCATACGCATAGATCACGTCGGTGACGCGCCCGCCGCTATATGTGCTCCAGCGCGCGGCATCGTTGCCGCCGATCACCCCGCCCGGATTGCCGATGAGCTTGAGATCAAGGCTGGTGGTGCCGTAGGGATCCGAGCGCGAGACCGACCAGCCGGCGATCAGCTCGAACAGGCCCGCACTCGCGCCGCCGATGTCGGCGCCTGTGAAATAGGTGGTGCGCGAGACCGTCTTGCCCGTGGCGCCAAGGATCAGGTCACCGCCATAGAGCCCTGGCACCAGATTGGAGACAGCGGTGCGGTAATAGACCGGGATTTCCAGTGTCGTATTGTCGAACGCGAAGGTGGTGCCCACCGCATTCTGCCGGGTGGACACATAGTTCGGCACGATTTCCAGGCTTTGGCGGGCACCGGTGGCAATCACCAGCCGCCCGGCTTGGCTGTAGTAGTTCGGCTGTTCCGAGCCGGTGCCGACCGTGGAAGGATCGCTCCAGAAATTCGGGCTGCCGGTGATCTGATAGGAAACGAAGCTCTGCGGAAGGCCCAGAATGGCCGCGCCGAAGCCCGCGAAATAGCGGTCGAAGCCGGTGGTGTGGGTGCCGGTGTTGGAATAGCCGGCGAACACCTGCCACGGCTTCTGCGGCGTCACTTCCAGCGTCAGCGTGCTGAGGCCGAGGTCGTCGCCGGGCGCGAACACGCCATTGACGCTGTGGTAGGGGAAGCGGTTGAGCCAGGCGAGGTCTTCCTCCAGGGGCTCGGCGGCGATGCGCTGGCCCGGGGCGGTACGCACGCGGCCCGCGAGATCGGTCTCCGTACCGGGCACGGCGCCCGACACCTTCACCGCGCCGGTGCGGAACTCCACCACCTGCAAAGTGAGCACGCCGCCCGTGACCTCCTGCGGCGGCAGCGTCACCGAGACGAAGGGATAGCCGGCGGTCCGATAGACCTTGGCGATGGCGGCCTGGATGTCGGAGATGCGCTTGCGCGACAGGGGCTGGTCGAGGAAGGGCGCGAGGGCAGCACGAAGCGCCGCGCGGTCGATGTCGCCCACGGCACCGATGCGGACGCCCCGCTCTGGGCGCTTCGCCACATTCTCCTTTGGCCCGATCAGGCTGATGCCGGACACGACGACGCCAAGCGGCGTCTCGTCGAGGCTGCCGGCCAGATCCTGCGGGCCGATGACGAGGCGTCCCTGCCCGGAAATCACGGGCGGCAGATTGCGCTCCACCGGCGCGATCACCTGCGCGAAGGCCGGGACGGCGCCGAAGATGGAGACGCCCAGCGCAAGGGCACCGACGCGTGCGAGTGTCATGTCGCGTGAGGAGGCGGCCATGGCTCTCACCAGCCCCCAAAGCTCAGCCACGGGCCTGACGGCAGGTTGCTGGAAACCGGCAGAAGCGGGCATGGGCTGCTGCCGCCGCCGCAGGCAACGATCATTGGTGGCGGTTGAATCTGGATCGGCTGGTCGAGCGCGTCCAGGATCGTGCCGGTCGCGCGCGAAGCGGCCACCTGATCGGGGGCCTCCGTCTCGATGAAGGCGGGCATCTGCGATGGCCCGACCACCGTCAACGTGCCGGCGACATAGGCGAGGTCATAATTCGGCGACGCCGCCAGACTGCCTTGCACGATGGCATAGGTGCCCCTGAGCGACAGAGGTCCGGCAGTTGTTGTCAGTTCTCCGGTCAGCGTATCGCCATTTGTCAGCCCCAGCCCTCCGAGCACATAGGTGAACACCGGATTGGCCGTTCCCATCGGGCGGCTCTGATTGTCCGCTGTCACGACGAGGTGCCGAGGCAACACGTCCAGGGCCGCACCGACATAGGTCACGTCATAATTCGACGACGCGGCCAGCGTGCCCTGGGTGATGGCGTAACCGCCGACGTTCGACAGGGAGGAGGCCGCCGTGGTCAGGGCGCCGGACAAGGTGTCGCCATTGACGAGGCCCGCCCCACCGACGGCATAGGTGAAAGACGGCAGGCTGTCGCCATAGACCATGGCCTTGGCGTCGGCGGTGACGGTGAGCGCACGGGGCATGACGGTGAGGTTCGCGCCGACATAGGTCACGTCATAATTCGACGACGCGGCCAGCGTGCCCTGGGTGATGGCGTAGGCGCCGACATTCGACAGGGAGGACGCCGCCGTGGTCAGGGCGCCGGACAAGGTGTCGCCATTGACGAGCCCCGCCCCGCCAACCGCATAGGTGAGTGAGGGCGCGCTGTCGCCATAGACCATGGCCTTGGCGTCGGCGGTGACGGTGAGCGCACGGGGCATGACGGTGAGGTTCGCGCCGACATAGGTCACGTCATAATTGGACGACGCGGCCAGCGTGCCCTGGGTGATGGCGTAACCGCCGACATTCGACAGGGAGGAGGCCGCCGTGGTCAGGGCGCCGGACAAGGTGTCACCATTGACCAAGCCACCGCCACCCACCGTGTATGTCAGCGCCGGAAGGCTATCTCCGTAGGCCATAGAAGCGGCATCGGCGGAGAGGGTGAGGGATCGCTGCGTGACGGAAAACTGGCCGTCCACATAAGCAAGGGTGTAGTTGCCGGACGCCGCGCCCGAGAGCGTGCCGCCCGCGGCGCTGGTGACATAGCTGCTGCCGACATTCGAGGTAGAGGCGGCGTTTGTCGTCACGCTGACAGCGGAGAGCAAGGCATCGCTCTGCCCGTTCTTCCAGCCGGTAGCCGCATAGCTCAGGGTGGGCACGCTGTCGCCATAGGCCATGGTGCCATCGGCCGCGGTGACCGTCAGCGCGGCGGGTGTGACCGTCACCGTTCCCGAATAGACGAAGCGGGTCGAGCGACCGCCCCAGGACGTGCCGCTGCCCCCGGAAAGGATGGCGGCATAGGTTCCGACATCGCTCGAAGAGGTCACGCCCGAGGCATAGACCGGATTGCTCGTGACGGCATTGCCGTAGCCGCTGCCCGTTCCATAATACGCATAGGTCAAGGTCGGGCTGGAATCGCCATAGACCATGGTCCCGGTGGCATCGGCCCCGACAACGGCGGAGACCGCATAGAGTTCGGCGTAATGCAGCTGTCCATCGCTGGACTGGCTCGCCACGGCATTGGGACGCGCCCAGACGGTCGTGAAATCCCAGCCGGCGGCGCTCGCCAGGGCGTAGAAGCCGCCGGAGGTCGTTGAACCGTCACGCATCTGCGCCGTGGTGAGGCCGGTCACGCCACTGGCGGAACCGGTGCCGACGGCACTGGCCTGTCCCGTCGTCTGCGTGTTGTAGAACGACGCTGTGACGGAGTCGGCCATTTGGTTGTCGCCGATCAGCCCGCCAATACCGGTGCTTGTGCTGGCGGTGACGGAACCGGTGGCATAGACCCTGAGGAGAACGCCCTGGTTGCTGCCCACGAGCCCGCCGACATAGGAGGTGCCGCTGACGGCGCCTGTGGCGTAGGAATCGGAGATCGTCCAGTTACCGGATCCGTGTGCATTTGTGCCGACCAGCCCGCCGACAAGGGCGTCACCGCTGACTATTCCCGTGGCATAGGCCCCGGTGATTGTTCCGGTATTCACGGCAACAAGCCCGCCGACCTGGAGGCCGCCGGTCACCGTGGTAGACGTGTAAACATTGGTGATGATGCCATGATTGATGCCGGCAAGGCTGCCCACGGCGGCATCGCCGGTCACGCTGCCGCCGACCAGGCCCAGATTGAAGACCTTTGCGCCGGCACCGATGTCGCTGAACAAGCCGACGCCCGTCTGACCGCCGCGGTTGATGAACAGCCCGGAAATGACGTGGTTCTGTCCGTCGAGGGCACCGAAGAATAAGTTGGATGTGCTCCCGATCGGCGCGAAACCCGCGCCGCCGTTCCAGCTCGTGGTGGCGCTGGCATCAATGTCCCGGCCCAGCGCGTAGATAGCGTAGAGATTGGTATTCATGTCCTGGAGATCCTGGACCGTATTCACCAGCATGTAGGCGGTGAGCGATCCGGAGCCGATGTTCGAGGAGTAATCGGTTGGAGCGGCATAACTGCTCGGGTTGTAGAAGAGCGAGACGCTGCTACCCGCGCTGAGGGTCGCGCCCGCGCCGAACGTGACCGTACCGGTCCCCGTGCCCGTATTATCGGCGTGCAGCACGATGGACGAGCCTGCGCCGCCGGTGATGTCGGCATTCACCGCGATGGAGCCATAGGCCGACAGGGTCAGCGTTGAACCGCTGCTCCAGGTCACGGCATTGGCCACCGTGATATTGCCGGCCTGCGAGCCGTCGGACCCCGTCGTGACCACCACATTGGCGGTGGCGAGGGCATTGGTCAGTGTCGTGACATTGAGAATGCTGTTGTTGGCGGCGGCATTGAAGCCGGACATCCCGCTGCTCGAAGCGCTTGAGATGGTCAGATTATAGGGGTCGAGCAGCAGCGTGCCGAAGGCGCCGCGTTCGCTGCGCAGATCCGCCGCCCCCTCATAGGCGAGTAGCGCCTTGCCCGAGACTTCCGCATCGCCGCCCGAAGCCGCGCCGGCGCCGGTCGCGGAGATGGTGCCGGCAAAGCGCGTCTGTCCGTCCGACCACACCACGATCCGCCCACCGGCCCCCGCCGTGCCGTCGGCGCGGATGGCGGCGCCCGACTCGACGGTCGTGGTCCGTGCGGTCGCTACGTCTTCCGCCAGATATCTGGTCGTGGCGTCATAGCCGCCCTGATAGTCGCCGCCGACGAGCGCCAGCCCGCCGGCAGTGCCGCTCGCATCCAGTTCTGCCCCGGAAGCCAGCGCGATGTCCCGGCCGGTCACAACGATGGTGCCGCCCGTATCCCCCTCGCCCCTGGCATCAAGCTTTCCCGACACCTTCACCGTGCCGCCGGAAACGCGGATCTCGCCGCCCTTGGCCTTGCCGTTGCTGGCCGGCGCGCGCGCGGAAACCTTCTGGCTGACGGTGACACTTCCACCGTCGCCGGCAGTCAGGAAGATACGTCCGCCCTTGCTGGCGACACCGGTGGCCTTGGTGATGCTGGCCGTGTTGCCGGCCAGCGCATAGACATTGCCGCCATTCGCCTTCAGCTCTGCCTCGGCGGCCCTGATGACACCGGTGGTCTTGGCCTGCGTATCGCCGCCGCCCACCTTCACCACGAACTTGCCGTCTGAGAGGGCTGCGTCGCGCACCAGCACCTCATAGCCGGCGGCAAGGCCCACTGTGCCGTTGGGCGCGGTGATGGTGCCGGCATTCTCGACCTTGCGGGCGATCAGCGCCACGTCGCCGCCCAACGATCCGATGGTGCCGTAATTGATAACGTTCGCGGGGCTGGAGCCGCGGAAGGTTATGGCCCCGCCGGCATTGAACTCGGCGTCGGAGACGTCATGGGTGGAGGCGATGAAGCTGCCGCCCGTCGTCACCTGCCCGGTTGGGCCGACGGTGATGCCGTTGGGATTGACCAGATAGAGGCTGCCGGAGGCAGAAAGGCTGCCGTCGATCTGCGAGCGCGAGAAGCCTGTGACGCGGTTCAATGTGGCGCCCGTGCCGTTCTCCACGCGCACGGTGTTCCCTGCCCCGACGGAAAAGGCGCCCCAGGTGATGATGGCATTGCGTGATGACTGGGTGATCAGCACGCTGGTGCCCGACGGCGGGGAAATCGTCGCGCGGCCCGAGACCACCGTTCCGCCGGTGGGAAGTTCACCGGCGGCCGCCGCCCGGGTCGATAAGGCGGTCGTTGCCAGAAGCACGGCTACCAGCCGGGCCGAACGGCGCAGCGCGACCTCCCCCGGCCCGAGCGCCCCGGTGCGGCGCGCGGCTGTGCGGCCGGGCGGGAGCAGTGTTGCGCGCCTGCAGGTCATTCGATGACGCCTTGCCTTCAATCGTCCGGCGGAAACAAGCCGCGGCGTGGGGCGCGCCTCATCCCCAGCAGCCCTTCAGGGCACCGGTGAAACAGGAACTGATGGATCAATCGGGCGCCGGACGGCGGTGCCGCGGGCGCTCAACCTTCCCGGTTGGGCGTGCCGAGCACGTGGGTATTGGGCGGCAGCATGACCTGATCGAACGTCTGGGTGAACATGGCCGCAGCAAAGAACGCGACGGCGTGAAGCGTCTCGTTGCCCGTATTGACGATGTCATGCCGCACATTAGCGGGCAGAGCGAAGACACTTCCCGGCCCGATGGCCTGGGTGCCATCCTCCATCAGCAGCTCGCCTTTTCCAGACAGGATATACTGGGTTTCCTCCGTGGCATCGGTGTGCCAGCCCAGGCGTCCGCCGGAAGGGATTTCGTAAACGATGGTCGAGGATTGGGTAGCGCCATGCCCACCGCAGGTGGCGAAGGCGCCCAGCCAGTTGACCGCCGGATCAGTCGCCCCCTGCACGTGATTGCGCGCAATGTTCTCTGAGACAACAATGGGTACCATGGCATCCCCCGATGGTAATGTTGCGATCGCGTGCGCGCCGACGCTGCCCGGCGCTCGGTCAGCGACGCAGGCGCGCGCTGAAAGTCACCTGATCGACCTCTTCCCCAGAAGCCGCGCTCAAGCTGGAGAGACATTAGAAGCGCCGTTCCGGAAGTGTTACGGAACTTTTCGCCTGCATATTCTCGGAAGTGGGGAAGCAATTTCCGCCGGTTCTGAGATACCAGCCCTTCAGGAGGCTGATCCAGGCGGCACGGCCGACGCTTTATTTCGCGCCTAACTAGAGGCCCGCTATGGCCGCATCTATAGATTGCGCACTGGCGGCATCCGTTGAAACCAGTTTTTCCATGGCCATCCGGTAGACGAGATCATTGCCGGCCATGGTATCGGCCAGGAACCGCTCGAAGCCGGCGCGGCAGGCCGGGGTGACGGCGACACTGTTTCCCAACAGCCGGACAAAGCCCAGGCTCTCCGCCTCCCGCAGCAACTTGCGGACATGGGTGCGCGACACCCCGAAGCTGTCGCCGATCCTAACGAACGACACCTTCGGCACCCCATGATCGTCCTGATCGCTGCACAGATGCATGAGCTTGGTCAGGATCATATGGCCGGCCTGACGCGGCAGAAAGAACGTAATCACCGGATTCGCCAGGATGAACTGCTGCGCATGCGCCAGAAACGCGACGCTCACTTCCCGAGCCGCGCGATGAAAGGCCGGATCCCGTCGCATCGGCTCGGGATATCCAGGGTGGGGGAACATTGCATGCAATGGATGAAAATAAACAATCAGCGAGCGCTGGTCGTGGGCCAGCATCTTTTCAGTGGGCGCAATCAAAGTGCTGCGTCTGTCGCGTTGAGCTGGAAAGGTCGTGATATATTCTCGATCGATAAGTCGGCGCACAATATCATGGGTGCGACGGCCGCTTGCCATACCAAGGGCCTCCATCCGACTTTTCAGCAGCTGCATGGTCGGCCAGGTGGAGCGCACATCGGGGCGGTAGCCCGCGTCCATGATGATGACATTGAAGAAGATGGACGCGGTCCCGCCATCGATCAGCAACCGGTTATCCGCCGGCTGGTTCTCGTGCAGGTCGAGCATTTCGCGGATATAAATGTCTCGCGACATCCTGAAATGCGGATGGGCGAGAATCTCGTCTGCCGACAACACGAGCCGGATGGCGCTCACCATAGTTCCCCTCGCGCGCGCTCCTCAATGAGGTGGGCGAGATACTATCGATCCTAAAAGGCCAATGCACGCGCAGCAGGCCAGCTCGTTCAAACGCGCCGCCCCATCATCGAACAGCGTGAGATCCCAGCGGCGGCAGATATGCCCAATCCATGTGGCGGGGCACTCCACGATGCCGGTCGCTGGCCGATGAGTTCAGGGCTTGGATCTTTCAGTTTCGACAAATCCCTCCTCAATCGAGATACGACACTGAAACCATATGTTGACCAACTTTGGGCGCCGATGCCTATATGTTGACGCTTCGGTCCCCTGAGTCGTTTGGTTCAGGGGCTAAGAGGGAAGCCGGTGAGCCTTATGAGGCGATGCCGGCGCTGCCCCCGCAACTGTAAGCGGCGAGCCTGTCGTCCATTCAGCGTCACTGGAACGAGAGTTCCGGGAAGGCCGGACGAAAGGCGGTGACCCGCGAGCCAGGAGACCTGCCGTAGCAACATAGTCGTCCCTGGGCGGGGTGTCCCGGTGGTGCGTTCGCGCGTCCGCCGGTGATTTATGCCGTCGGCCGCGCCGATGCGTCGCTCGGCCTTTGCCCCCAATCCTGATTGGGGTTCGCCGATGTCTCTCGTTTCCGATGCCGTGCCGGTGACCGACCGGCCTCATCCGTTCTCCGCGCCTGCGGCGGACCATGCCAGCACGCCAGGCTTCCAGCTCATCCGCCGCAATGGCGCGGTGACGCCCTTCGATGCGTCGAAGATCGCCGTCGCGCTGACCAAGGCGTTTCTTGCGGTCGAGGGTTCCAGCGCCGCGGCCTCGCGTCGCGTGCACGACATCGTCGCGGACCTCACCTCGCAGATCGTCGCCGGTCTCACCCGCCGCGCCGATACAGGCCGCACCTTCCATATCGAGGATGTGCAGGATCAGGTCGAACTCGCGCTGATGCGCGGGGAACACCACAAGGTCGCCCGCGCCTATGTGCTGTACCGCGAGGAGCGGGCGCGCGAGCGGGCGGCGGTCAAGGTCGCGGCGCCGCTTGTGCCGTCCCTGTCCATGACCAGGGCGGACGGCGCCCGCGTGCCGCTCGACGCCGCGCGGCTGGAAGCTGTCATCGGCGAGGCGGCGCAGGGGTTGGACGATGTCTCCGCCGCCGCCATCCTCGTCGAGACCCGCCGCAATCTTTATGACGGCATCAGCCAGGACGAGATCGCGCTGGCGCCGATCCTCGCCGCCCGCACTCTGATCGAGCGCGAACCGAACTATGCCAGGGTGTCCGCTCGGCTGCTGCTCGACAAGCTGCGCCGCGAGGCGCTGAGCTTCCTCGCCGGACGGCCCGATCAGGCGACGCAGGCGGAGATGGCCGAGCGCTATGGCGACTATTTCCGCGCCTATCTCGCCCGCGGCATCGAGGAAGAGCGGATCGACCCGGAACTGGCCCGGTTCGATATCGAGCGGCTTGTCGTAGCCCTACTGCCGGAGCGCGACCTGCAATTCGACTATCTCGGCCTGCAGACGCTCTATGACCGCTATTTCCTGCATGCGCGCGGCACCCGCTTCGAGCTGCCGCAGGCCTTCTTCATGCGCGTCGCCATGGGGCTCGCCTTGCGCGAGGTCGACCGCGAGGCACGGGCCATCGAGTTCTACCGGCTTCTGTCCTCCTTCGACTTCATGGCCTCGACGCCGACCCTGTTCAATGCCGGCACACCGCGCGCGCAGCTTGCCTCCTGCTTCCTCACCACGGTGGCGGATGATCTCGACGGCATCTTCAAGGCGATCAAGGACAACGCGCTGCTGGCCAAATATTCCGGCGGGCTCGGCAATGACTGGACGCAGGTGCGGGGATTGGGCGCGCACATCAAGGGCACCAATGGCGAGAGCCAGGGCGTCGTGCCGTTCCTGAAAGTGGCCAACGACACCGCCATCGCGGTCAACCAGGGCGGCAAGCGCAAGGGCGCGGTCTGCGCCTATCTCGAAACCTGGCATGTCGACATCGAGGAATTCCTCGACCTGCGAAAGAACACCGGCGACGACCGCCGCCGCACCCATGACATGAACACTGCCAATTGGGTGCCGGACCTGTTTCTGGAGCGGGTGGAGGCGGACGGGGTGTGGACCCTGTTCTCGCCCGACGAGACGCCGGACCTTCACGACCTCACCGGCCCCGCCTTCAAGGTCGCCTATGAGGCCTATGAGGCGAGGGCCGCGCGTGGCGAGATGCAGGTGTTCCGGCAGGTGCGGGCGCTCGACCTGTGGCGTCGCATGCTGACGATGCTGTTCGAGACCGGGCACCCCTGGATCACCTTCAAGGATCCGTGCAACATCCGCTCGCCGCAGGGCCATGTCGGCGTGGTGCATTCGTCCAATCTGTGCACCGAGATCACGCTGAACACGTCGCATGACGAGGTGGCGGTCTGCAATCTCGGCTCGGTCAACCTGGTTGCGCACATCACGCCGGACGGGCTCGACCATGCGCATCTGTCGCGCACCATTGCGACGGCGATGCGCATGCTCGACAACGTCATCGACATCAACTTCTACACGATCCCGGAGACCCGGCGCTCCAACCTGAGGCACCGCCCCGTCGGCCTCGGCATCATGGGCTTTCAGGATGCGCTGCACGCGTTGCGTATCGCTTACGGCTCCGACGCCGCCGTGCGCTTCGCCGACGAAAGCATGGAGGCGGTGAGCTTCCACGCCATCTCCGCCTCGGTGGATCTGGCCGCTGAGCGCGGACGCTACCCCTCGTTCGAGGGCTCGCTCTGGTCACAGGGCGTGCTTCCGATCGACAGTATCGAACTACTCGCCGAGGCGCGCGGCGCGCTCGACCTCGACCGCTCGACGACACTCGATTGGGAGGGGCTTCGCGCGCGGGTGACGACGACCGGCATGCGCCATTCCAACACCATGGCGATCGCCCCGACCGCGACCATCTCCAATATTTGCGGCGTGTCGCAGTCGATCGAGCCGGCCTACCAGAACCTCTTCGTCAAATCGAACATGTCCGGCGACTTCACCGTGGTGAACGAGTTCCTCGTGCGCGACCTGAAAAGCCGCGGCCTGTGGGATGAGGTGATGGTGTCCGACCTCAAATATTACGATGGCAGCATCAATGCCATCGACCGCATCCCGGACGATCTCAAGACGCTTTACGCCACCGCTTTTGAGATCGATGCTGTTTGGCTGATCGAAGCGGCGGCACGCCGGCAGAAATGGATCGACCAGTCGCAATCGCTAAACCTCTATGTCGCCAATCCTTCGGGCCGCAAGCTCGACGAGACCTATCGACTCGCCTGGAAGCGCGGGCTTAAGACCACCTATTACCTGCGTTCGCGCTCGGCCACCCATGTCGAGAAATCGACGCTCAAGGGGACGGACGGCAAGCTCAATGCGGTCTCGGCTGTCGTTTCCGTTGCGCCGATCCGGGTGCCGGAAACCGTCTTCGGCAACGCGTGCTCCATCAACGATCCCGACTGCGAAGCCTGCCAGTGAGCAGCGAAGAAGGACACATACCCATGCTCGACTGGTCCGACACCAAGCCTGCCACGCTTCACCCCGCCTTCGTGCCGCCCGCCGCCGATGCGAAGGGGCTCGGCGCGATCGAACGCGGCGCCGCCCGCGTCACGGTGGATGAAAAGCGCATGATCAATGCACGGGCCGACGTGAACCAGCTTCTCCCGCTCAAGTACAAATGGGCGTGGGAGAAGTACCTCGCCGGCTGCAACAATCACTGGATGCCGACCGAGGTCTCCATGCAGGCCGACATCGCGCTGTGGAAGTCGCGCGACGGCCTCACCGAGGATGAGCGGCGCATGCTGAAGCGCAATCTCGGCTTCTTCGCCGCCTCGGAATCGCTGGTGGCGAACAATATCGTGCTCGCCATCTACCGCCACCTCACCAACCCGGAATGCCGGCAATACCTGCTGCGACAGGCGTTCGAGGAGGCGGTCCACACCCATACCTTCCAGTACATCGTGGAGAGCCTCGGTCTCGATGAGGGTGAGCTGTTCAACATGTATCGGGAGGTGCCCTCGATCACCGACAAGGCCGCCTGGGCGCTCAAGCATACGCAGAGCCTCGACGACCCCGCGTTTCAGACCGGCACGCCCGAGGCCGACCAGCAGTTCCTGCGCGATCTCGTGGCGTTCTACGTCGTGTTCGAGGGCATGTGGTTCTACACCGGCTTCGCGCAGATCCTCTCGCTCGGCCGCCGCAACAAGATGGTCGGCATCGCCGAGCAGTACCAGTACATCCTGCGCGACGAGAGCATCCACCTCAATTTCGGCATCGACGTGATCAACCAGATCAGACACGAAAACCCGCATCTCTGGACGCCCGCCTTCCAGGACGAGGTGCGCGGCATGCTGAGGGACGCCGCCGAGCTGGAGGCCGCCTATGGGCGGGACACCATGCCGCGAGGTTTCCTGGGGCTGAATGCGGGCCTGTGCGAGCAGTACATGCACGTCATCGCCAACCGCCGCTGCGCCCAGCTCGGGCTCGCGCCGGTCTTCGCCGAGACGGACAACCCGTTCCCGTGGATGAGCGAGGCGATGGATCTCAAGAAAGAGAAGAACTTCTTCGAGACTCGCGTCATCGAATACCAGAACGGCGGCGCCCTCGGCTGGGATTGACGAAGGGGTGATGCCGGCGCGGGCGGATGCGCCTCATGTTCTGGTTCTCTCAATGGGCCAGAACTAACGTCAAGCTGGATTAGCCAGGGGGGAGCAACGTCATCCGGGTCGGCGCTTACTCGATATGGGCGTGTTGACCTGCGGCCCGGGCGTGCCCGAGCGAGGACATGATTTCGTCCGTCAGCATATCGATGACGATCCGCCCGATCCGGGACAGCGGCCTTTTCGCATCGATGGCAACGGAGACGGTTTGCGGCTCGGCTCCCTTGTCGCGGACGGGCAAGAAGACGAGAGAGCCAGCAGTTATTTCGGGAGCCGCATCGAGTTCCGAGGTGAAGGCGACATAGCTGCCGCCGCGAGCGAGTTGCTTGACCAGTTGCAATGAATTGGTGACCAGCGCCTTGTGCGGGTCGGCAAACAGCCAGCCATAGCGCGCATCGAGATAGCGGCGGATCATTAGTGCCTTGCTCTGCAGCGCGATGGGGTGCGCCACCACTTCCTGCAGGCTGACCGAGGCCGCCTTCGCCAGCGCATGGTCCGGCGCCACGACGCAGCCGAACGGTAGTTCCGCGCTCCAATGAACGTGGATGTCCCGGCGCGGCATGAGATTGAAGATCGCCGCAACGTCCGCGCTGCCCGCCAGCAAAGCCGACAGCGCGTCGTCCGGACTTGCGACCTCGACCTCCAGCGAAATGCGCGGCTGCTCGCGGGCAAGGCGTTCGATGAAATGCGGCAGGAACCCATTGGCGTGGCTGTCCATGGCCACGAGCCGGACGTGACCCTGGTCGACGCCCTGCAACTGCTTGATTTCGGAAGCGACGCGGCGCTCGTCGGCCCGCCAGCGCCGGGACAAAGTCACCAGCGCGTCACCTGCCGCCGTCAGCCGCATGCCCCTCGGCAGCCGCTCGAACAGCTCGACATCGAGATCCTGCTCCAGCAGCAGGATCTGCCGGTCGATGGCCGAGGCGGCGACGTTCAACTCCTTGGCGGCCTTCTGAATCGAGCCGGATCGTGCCACCTGGTCGAGATAGCGAAGCGAAGCCGGGACCAGTGAAGCGCGCGCCATCGGACCATCCTAATTATTCGAATGGACTGTTGCTCAATCTGCGCTGGACGGCAACGCGTTTGTAACTGACCTTCTCAAGGGAAGACGAGGTGGACGCGACCAGACCAAGGTCGACCCAGCAACGGGAACAGCCGATGAGCCGCGCCGAGAGCCTCGACGTGCCGTCCCATATCTCACCGGACACCGGCATGCAGGGTGAAAGCACGGAAGGCGTCGTCTCGCGTCTTGTCGACAGGGCATGGAGCCGGCTTGCCGGTCCTCACGCCGGTTACCTGCTGGTGGCGCCGACCGTGCTGTTCCTGGCCATCTGGTTCCTTTGGCCTGTGCTGACCATGGTTCATCTCAGCCTGACCGCGCATAGCGTGGACGGAGCGATGGTGGAGGGCTTCACACTGGAGAACTATGCCCGGCTGTTCTCCTCCGACCTCTATTTCCGCATCCTGATGCGCACCATCCGCATCGCATTGATGACGAGCCTGTTCGCGGCGCTGTTCGCCTATCCCCTGGCCATCGCCATCGCCCGCGGCGGTCCCACTCTCGCGCGGCTCGTGACAATCACCATTCTCGCGCCGCTGCTGGTGAATGTCGTGGTGCGCTCCTATGGCTGGCAGACCATCCTCAACAAGACTGGCGCGCTCGCCTGGATGCTGAAGCTGCTCGGCGTCAGCAATCCACCGGTGCTGCTCTATAGCGAATGGGCGGTGCTGATCGCCTGCGTCCATGTCTACCTGCCGTTCGTCGTGATGCCCCTCGCTGCCGCCATCGGCCGTATCGATCGCACCGTCGAGGAGGCGGCGCGCGTCGCGGGTGCGACACGGTTCGCCGTCTTCCTGAGGATCATCCTGCCCTTGAGCCTCCCCGGGCTGGCGGTGGGCGTCTCGCTGGTGTTCTCGCTGAGCGCGGCGGCTTATGTCACCCCGCAGATTCTGGGTGGCAATTTCTCGCCGCTGCTCGGCACGCTGATCGAACAGCAGATCCTTACCCTGAACGACTGGCCGTTCGGCGCGGCGATCTCGACCTTGCTGATCGCCATGGTGCTCGCCTCCAACCTCGTCTTCCTCAAGCTCGTCAGCCGGCGTTTCGCGCGCTGGACGACGGGCACACGGTGAAGGGGCGCGCGCGATGAACGAGACCGTCAGCCCGCTTCTCAAGGTCGTCGTCGGCATCATCCTGCTGATCGTGGTGGCGCCGCTGGTCGTGCCGCTGCTGATGTCGATATCCGACACGCCGTTCATCGTGTTTCCCCCGCAGGGCTTCACGCTGAAATGGTATGGCGCCGTGCTCGCCAACCCGGAGGCGCGCGCCAGCTTCCTGTTCTCGCTGGAACTCGCCGCCATCGTCACCGGGGTGGCGCTGCTGCTCGGGGTGCCCTGCGCGGTCGGGCTCACGCGCTTCAAGCTTCCCGGTCAGGACGCGATCCTCGGCCTCATCCTGTCACCGCTGATCGTGCCGCTGATCGTCACCGGTGTCGCGCTGCTCCAGCTCTTCGCCATGCTCGGCTCGCGCGCCACGCTGATGCAGCTCGTCATCGGTCATACGGTGGTGTGCCTGCCCTATGTGATCCGCTCGGTGTCGGCGAGCCTGCTGCTGGTCAACCGAAACCTCGAGGACGCGGCCTCTGTCCTTGGCGCGCCGCCCCACATCGTCGCGACAAGGGTGATCTGGCCGCAGGTGCGTCCCGGGATACTCGCGGGCGGGCTCTTCAGCTTCATCGTTTCGTTCGACGACTATCCCGTTTCGATGTGGCTTGCCGACGGCAATCATTTTCCGGTGCCGCTCTACCTCTACACCGTCATCGAGCGGTCGTTCGATCCGTCGATCGCGGCCATCGCCTCGCTGATGATCTTCTTCGCGCTGCTTCTCGTGCTCGTCATCGAAAAAGTCTTCGGGCTCAGCCTGGCACGGCTCGCCAGCTGAGGGCTGCCCGCACGCAAAACCAGAACAGGGGAACACATGACCAACGTTACGCGACGCACCTTCGGCAAATTCGCGCTCGGCGCGACCGCTCTCGCCGCCCCCATGGGCTTCGTCCGCAATGGCTGGGCGCAGGGCAAGGAAATCCAGATCGGCATCTGGGGCGGTTCGCAGGGCGAGTTCGTCAAAAAGAACATCATCCCGGCTTTCGAGAAGGATTTCGGCGCCAAGGTCACGGCGGAAGAGGGCTTCACCCTCGCCAATGTCGGCAAGATGCGGGCAACCAAGGCCAACCCGAAATTTTCCGTCATGTTCATCGATGACGTCGCGATCCCGATCTGCAGGAGCGAGGGTCTGATCGAGCAACTGCCGACCGCCGACATGCCGGCGCTCGCCAAGCTCTATCCGCGCTTCGGGTTCGATGGCTGGGGCACGGCGCTCGCCATCTCGGTGGCCAGCATGTTCCACAATACCTCGATTACGCCGCCCGGCAGCTATGCCGACCTCTGGAAGCCGGAATATGCCGGCAAGCTGAAGCTGGTCAGCCCGAAGAACACGCCGTCGGTCTTCTTCCTGATCGTGGCGGCCGCCGTGAAGTCGGGCAAGCCGTTTGCCGAGGCGCAGTACCTGGTCGATGACAGCTTCGACAAGGTCGCGGCGCTGAAGCCGAACATCATGAACCTGTTCGACAATGGCCCGCAGGCCGCCGCGGAAGTGGCGCAGGGCCAGGCCGAGATCGGGCTGCTGGAACTCTCGAAGTACATCTACCCCTACACCGCCAAGGGCGCCCCGGTGACGATGAGCTTTCCCAGCGAGGGCAGCTTCGCCGGCAATAATTGCCAGGTGCTGGTGAAGGGCGGGCCGAACAGGGATCTCGCGGTCGCCTTCATGAACCGCATGCTGGAGCCCGCCGTGCAGAAGGCGTTCTCCGAATATGCGCTCACCGCGCCGCCGGTCTCCGGCATCGAGTTCTCCAAGGAGACGCTGAAATACATCGCCTACCCCGTCGAGGAGATGGACAAGCGCGGCCTGTTCACGCCGGACTGGGAGTACATCAACGCCCGGCGCTCGAGCTGGACCGAGAAGCTGAACGGCATCTTCGCCGTCTGACATCGGGCGACCAGCAGGAGGGAATGAGATGGCGACATCCAGCAGCGCCGACGTCTGCCTTACCGGGATCAGCCGCTTCTATGGCGACGTCCAGGTGGTCCGCGACGTCAATCTGAAGGCGTCGGGGGGCGAAATTCTCGCGCTGCTCGGCCCATCAGGCTGCGGCAAGACGACGACGCTGCGTATGGTCGCGGGGCTCGTCCAGCCCTCGGCCGGCGAGATCACCATTGATGGCGCGTCGGTCACCGGCCTGCCGGTGCATCGGCGGAATCTCGGCATGCTGTTCCAGAACTATGCGCTGTTTCCGCATCTCACCGTTCTGGAGAACGTCGCCTTCGGCCTCGCCATGCGTGGCGTCTCCAGGGCGGAGACCGCCGAGCGCGCGCGGCAAGCACTCGCCCTCGTCCGCCTGAGCGGCTTCGAGGACCGGATGCCGGCCGCGCTTTCCGGCGGCCAGCAGCAGCGCGTGGCGATGGCCCGCGCCATTGTCTACCGCCCGCGCGTGCTGCTGCTCGACGAGCCGTTCGGCGCGCTCGACAAGAAGCTGCGTGAAGAGATGCAGATCGAGCTCCGCCAGCTCTGCAACGAGCTCGGCCTCACCACCATCCTCGTCACCCACGACCAGGAGGAGGCGCTCATCCTCGCCGACCAGATCGCGGTGATGCGCGGCGGGCGCATCGAGCAGGTGGCTCCGGCCCGGACCATCTATGAGCGGCCGGTCTCGCATTTCGTTGCCGACTTCATCGGCACGTCCAACTTCCTGCCGGCCGATATCGTCGAAAAGGCAGGTGGACGCACGCTGCTGAAGACCCCGCACGGGCAGATGTTCGAAAGCACGGTCCCCAACGACTTCACCGCGCAGGATCGCGTGGCGGTCGCCATACGTCCCGAAAGTGTAAGGCTGGCTCCCGGCGAGGCCCCGGCAGCGTCGAACACGCTCTCCGGCACCATCCGGCGCAGCCTGTTCAAGGGCCAGATCATCTCGGTGTGGATGGATATCGGCGCGGGGCAAGAACTTGTCGTCTCGGTGCCAATCGAGGAGGCGGAGATGAAAAGCCCCGAGACCGGCGAGATCTGGACCGCGCGCTGGTCGCAGGCGCGCACGCTTGTGGTACGAGAACAGTGACTGCCCTCCACGCGGACACGCCCCACGCAATAGGCGTCATCGTGCCATCGTCGAACCGCGTCGTCGAACGCGTGGCCCGCTCCATTCTCAACGACGGACCGCACATCGACGCGTGCTTTGCCCGCGTTCCCTATGCGGGTCATCCGCCCGATGGCTACGACATGGCCGCATTCCGGCGGGCGGCGCTGCTGCTCGCGGAGGCGCACCCTGACGTCATCGTTTGGAATGCCACACGCGGCGCCCTGATCGGCTTCGAGCCGGACCGCCAGCTCTGCGCGGCCATCGAAGGCGAAATGGGTATTCCCTGCGCGACGACAGCTCTCGCCACCGTCGATCTGCTGAGAAGTCGCAACCTGCGGCGGATCGGGCTGGTCGCGCAGGGCAGCGATCGGGATGGCGCGCGCCTCAAGCAGACCTTTGCGCAGGAGGGTATCGACATACTGGCGGGGCACAATTTCGGCATTACCGATAACTTCCAAGCCGCTCGTGTCATCCCGGAGGAAATCGAGGCCCAGGTCATGCGCCTCACCGCAGCCGCGGATCTCGATGCCGTGTTGATCTGGAGCACCAATCTCGCGGGCCACGAACTTTCCGCAGGCTTAGGTGAACGTCTGGGCATTCCAGTGCTGGACTCGGCAGCGTTGGGGATACTGACCGCGCTGCCTTATGTGTTCGCCAAAGACGCAGCATCTTTGGAGCGGCCATAACGAATGCCTCTGGTCGTTGGCGGTCCACCATTCCCGCCGATTGCCGCATGGGTGGCCACCCGCATCTCGAATACGATGCGGGCCTGTCTCTATGGACCGAGCGGCCTCTGTCGAGTTTGCGCGCGGATGATCTCATATACATTACGTTACGGAAGAAGACGGCTCCTGAAGACCACGTCTGAGAAAGGCGGTCGCCAGTTTGATCCAGTACAGGGCGCCGAGCGGAATGAGCTCATCGTTGAAGTCGAAGTATGGGCTGTGCAGCGGCGTAGACTGGCCGTTGCCGATCCAGGCATAGGCCCCGGGACGCTCCCGCAGCATGAAGGCGAAGTCCTCTGACGCCATGCTCGGCGCGAACGCGCGAAGGGCGGGCGCATTGGCAAGGTTGTCGCCGATCTGCGCGGCGAAATGCGCGGATTCCGTGTGGTTGAACGTCGTGGGGTATCCGGGCGTAAACGCGACGTCGATCGCAATATCGTGGCTCATTGCGATGCCGGCCGTGATCTCCCGCATACGCCGGGGCACGAGTTCGCGCGCCGCCTCCGAGAAGGTGCGTACCGTCCCGTGGAGTTCCACGGTATCGGGCAGGGCATTGAGCGAGTTTCCGCCATGTATCTGGGTCAGGGAGACCACGAGCGGCTCATGCGGATTGTTGGTCCGGCTGACGATCGTTTGCAACGAGGCAATCAATGTACCCGCTGCCACAATCGCATCCGTTCCCAGATGGGGCAGCGCGGCATGGACGCCCCGTGCGTGAAGGGAAATCTGGAAGAGATCCATTGAGGCCATCATCGGTCCAGGCTGCACCGCCACTTGGCCGAGCGGCAGGGACGGCCAGTTGTGAAGGCCGAACACGGCATCGACAGGGGCCAGGCGGAACAGCCCCTCCTCGACCATGCGCCGGCCGCCCCCTTCGGCCTCCTCGGCCGGCTGAAAGATGAAGCGGATGCTGCCGGCAAAATCACGCGAGCCGGAGAGATACTCGGCCGCCGCGAGCAGCATAGCCATATGCCCGTCATGCCCGCAGGCGTGCATCATACCCGGTCGCTGGGACGTATGGGGCAATGTGGCATCGGCTTCGGTAATGGGCAGCGCGTCCATGTCGGCACGCAGGCCGATGCAGCGTCCCGGCCGGCGCCCTTCCAGCGTTGCCACCAGGCCGGTGCCTCCTATCCCCTCCAGGAGGTCGAGCCCCATGGCGGCAAGATGCTCGCGAAGGAAGGTCGCGGTCTCGTGCTCCTGAAACGCTATCTCCGGATGAGCGTGCAGATGATGGCGCCAAGACCGATGATGCGCCGCCCGTTCCTTCAGGAAACGTCTGGCATCTTGGGTTGTATGTTCGGCTGAGTTGGTCATGAAGATCCTATGGGGCCGACCGCCGGCAGGAGCGTCAGTCCATCAAGGGGCGGGGCTTGCAGTGCGCGAGCATCCGGGTCGTCGGCCGCGCGGCATAGAGGCTGGCTATTTCACGAAATGCTCGAGAATGGCGCTGTAGGGCGTGAAGCCCACGCGCAGCCAGAAGACCCGCCCGCCGGGGTTGTTCTCGATCGCCTCCAAGATGACGCGATCTCCCGGCTTGAAACGCGCCGCGGTCAAGGCGTCGAAGGCGGCTTGCCCCAGTCCGTGGCGGCGGTAGTGTCGCGCTATGTAGAATTGCCGAAGGAACACACGTTCGGCGTTGACCGCGGAAGGTTCCGGCTCGCGCCGGTGGGTGGCGTAGCCGACTACTTCGCTGTCCAGCAGAAACAGGTCGACGCTCCAACCCTCCTCGTCCACGAAGCGTCGGAAACGATCCTCCATATCCTGTATGGTCATAGGATTGCGGTGACCTTCGTCGTCGGCAAGCTCTCGATTCATCCGCGCAAGCAGCGGGAAATCGCTGTGCATATGCGGCCGCAACACCACCTTGCCGGCAAAGCTCGACACCTGCGGTTCGCTCTTAGTCTCAAGGGGTACCCGCTTGGGTAGGCTGTCGCCATGAGGACCGAGATACTGCAGAACAATGTCTCGCTCATCGAAGATATGCGATTTGAGAATCGCAAGCAGCCGCTCCGGACTCCGCAGGCGGAGCGCGTTGAAGATGGCGGCATGACCGCGTGCGGCGGCATGAAGTTGCTCAGGGTCCGGGTGCATCATCAGGTGCACGAGGCGCAACTCGGTCGCTAGCCGTGTAAACATGTCCGTGATGCGCTCATTGTGGCCGGATGCGCATAAGGCGGCGTGAAACGCGACATCGGCCTCGATCATTCGCCCGGGTGCGTTGGACATGGCCGCCGTTTCCGTCTCATGCAGCGCGGCTTCAACGGCGGCGAAATCGGCGGGTTCGATGAGGCGGATGGCTTCCTCGGCGGCCGTGCACTCCAGCACGGCCCTCAACGTGTAGATATCCGCCACTTCCCGCTGGCTGAGCTTGCGCACGAACGAACCGCGGAACGGGTGTCCCGTGAGCAGTCCCGTCTCCTGAAGACGCCGCGACGCTTCGCGAACCGGTCCCCGGCTGACACCCAGCCGCTCGGCGATCTCCACCTCCTTCAACTTATCGCCTGGCCGCAATTCACCGTTGAGAATGATCTGGGAGATTTCCTCCGTCACGGTCTCGACCAACGTGCGCCGCTTCACCGGCGATGGCGCGTCAGCATGGCTCATCTTTTCCATCACATCTCCCCTGACGCCCGATCATAGGGACCGACGAGGATTGTTCAATACATTTTATTGTTGACAATATTACGCACGAGGTGTTGGCTCACCCCATTCCCGAGGCGTTTCGTGGCAGCAGGCATGTCCGGCGACATTTTCGCAGATGATTTCAAGGTCGCACCCTATTGGTGGGAGGATGCGGCGCCGTTCCACGTGACGGCGAGCCTGCCCGACGAGGCGGAGCTCTTGATCGTCGGCGCAGGCTTTTGTGGTCTCGGGGCCGCGCGCCGGGCGCTTGAGTTGGGGATCCGGCCAGTAGTCCTTGACTCCCAGGCCATTGCCGGAGGGGCCAGTTCGCGCAGCGGCGCGATGGTTTCGAGCGGGCAGAAATTTCTGATCACCGGTGCATCGGCGGGGCTGGATTCCGATGTGCTGAGCGACCTGACGAGCGCTCACGCCGAGGCGTTCGGGCATGTCCGCGCGCTTGCGTCGTCCCTCGACATGGAGGGCGTATTCCAGGCCTCGGGGCGCCTGTTCCTGGCGGCAGTGCCGCAGCATATGCGGCGCTTTGGGGAGCTAGCCCGCCGGCTGTCTGAGACGGGGGGCCTGACGACCCGTGTTCTCGGACGGCAAGATCTCAGTGCTGAGATAGCCTCGTCCCACTATCATGGTGGCCTTCTCGTCGAAGAATTTGGTGGGCTGCACCCCGCTCGTTTCGCCATGGCTCTCGCGCGGGACGTGGCGCGGCGCGGCGCCATTCTGCGGTCCCAGACCGCCGTGAAATCCGTTCGGCGCGAAGGGAATGGGTATCGCGTGCGCACCAGCGCCGGCGACATGCGGGCCCGCGAAGTGCTGTTCGCCACCAATGCCTATACGGACGGCTCGCTCCCAAGCGTGCGCCGCCGCCTAGCGTCCGTGGGCTCCTACATGCTCGCCACGGCGCCGCTAGCGCCCGGCATGGTGGACGCACTGATGCCGGGGCGCCGCATGTTCTCCGATAGCAAGCGCAACCTCTGGTATTTCAGGCCCACGCCGGATGGAACCCGAATTTTGTTCGGCGCGCGGCCGGGACTGTCTCCCGGGGATCCCGAGACGGCTGCGCGCCTTCTGCATCGCTACCTGACGCGCGTATGGCCGGAGCTGGCTGAGGTGCGGATCAGCCATGCCTGGACCGGCGCGGTGGCGATGACGCGCAGCCATCTCCAGCATATCGGCCAGCACGAGGGGGGCTGGTTCGCCGTCGGCTGCAATGGCAGCGGCGCGGCGATCATGCCCTGGCTCGGCCGACTGGCTGTTGAACGGATGCTGGGCGAGCGCACGACGCCGACCGTCTTCGAGCGCTTGCCGTTCACTCGGCTGCCCAATGCGGGCGGCTGGCCCTGGTACGTGCCACTGGCGGCGGGCGCCTTCGGCTTCATGGATTGGCTCGATCGCACACAGGCCGGTCTGTGATCGAGGATTGGACGGAGACATCATGACTGCACATCCTTCTCCCCGACGGCACGCATACTGGACGGACGCCGCGCGCGAAGTCCGGTTGGAGACCCGGGCCTTCATCAATGGCGACTATGCGAACGCTGCCGATGGCCAGGTTTTTGACTGTGTTAACCCCGCAACGGGCGAGATTCTCGGTCATGTCGCCGCTTGCGGCCAGGCTGATGTCGACCGTGCGGTGGCGGCGGCCCGCAACAGTTTCGAAGCGGGCCGATGGTCACGCTGTGATCCAGCCATCCGCCGGGGCGCCCTGCTCCGGCTTGCCGATCTCGTCGAGGAGCATCGCGACGAGCTCGCCGTCCTGGAAACGCTGGACACGGGCAAGCTGATCCGCGACTCGGCCACTCTCGACATTCCCGGCTCCGCCGCAGTGTTCCGTTTCTTCGGTGAAGCGTGCGACAAGCTGCTCGACGAGGCGGTTCCGGTCGGGTCCGGCGCTCTCGCGACCATCACGCGCGAGCCGGTCGGCGTGGTCGGCGCGGTGGTGCCGTGGAATTTTCCCCTCAAGATGGCCTCCTGGAAATGCGCCCCGGCATTGGCTGCGGGAAACAGCGTCATCCTGAAGCCCGCGGAACAGTCGCCGCTGAGCGCCCTGTTTCTCGCAGGCCTCGCTGCCGAAGCGGGCATTCCTCCGGGCGTCTTCAATGTTCTGCCGGGTTTCGGTCCCGAGGTGGGTGCACCGATCGGCCTGCACCCCGGCATTGACTGTGTAGGTTTCACCGGCTCCACGGAGATCGGAAAGCGGTTTCTTAGCTATTCTAGTCAATCCAACATGAAACGGATCTGGCTCGAATGCGGGGGCAAAAGCGCCTTCATCGTATTTCCCGATGCCCGTGACCTCAACGCTGCAGCGCAAGCGGCCGCGGCCGGCATTTTCTTCAATCAGGGCGAGGTCTGCTCGGCGACGTCACGGCTGTTCGTCCATGAGGACATCCGCGCCGATTTCACCACCCTGCTGCTGGAGGCAGCGAAGGCCTACAGCCCGGGCAATCCGCTCGATTTGGCTTCCGGCATGGGGGCCATGGTGAGCGAGGAGCAGACGGGGCGTGTCCTCTCCTACATCGACAAGGGCAGAAACGAGGCTGAACTCCTGTGCGGTGGCACCCGCGTGCTCACCGATACGGGCGGCTGCTTTATCGCGCCGACCATTTTTACAAACGTGGATTCGCGCTCGGTGATCGCGACCGAAGAAATCTTTGGTCCTGTGCTGTCGGTCCTGTCCTTCCGTGAAGAGGCGGAGGTGGTGCAGATGGCTAACGCCTCCCAATATGGCCTCGGGGCCTCCGTGTGGACGCAGAACCTCGACCGCGCGGTGCGGATGTCGCGGGCCCTGCACGTCGGCAGCGTGAGCGTGAATGCGGTCGACAACGTCGATCTGCGCACGCCGTTCGGCGGTGTGAAGCAGTCCGGCAATGGGCGCGATCTCTCGCTACACGCCTTCGAGAAATATCTCGATCTCAAGACTACCTGGATCTCGATACAGGAAGCTGCCGCATGACGCTTTCTGCATCTTCCCCGACCCTGCGACCCGCCGAGCCCGCCGATCTGCCGCTCATCGCCCGTATGAATCGCGCCCTCATCCTGGATGAGGGCCATCGCAACCCAATGACGCTCGACCAACTCGAGGAGCGTGCACGAGGATTTCTCGCCAGCGCCGACTGGCGGATCGACCTGATCGAACAAGCCGGCTGCATTGCCGGGTTCGCCACCTGGCGGTGGGAGGAGGACATTGCCGAACCCTCCGGGCAACGCATCTATCTCCGCCAGTTCTTCATAGCGCAAGAGGCGAGAGGCGCGGGTGTTGGACGCCGGGCGTTCGAGCTTTTGATGGCCGAGCGCTTCCCGGCAGGCGCGCGCATCCTGCTCGAAGTCTTGCACAGCAATCCAAAAGGGCAGGCGTTCTGGGCCCGTATGGGGTTCGGACCTTACGCGGTCCATCTCGAGCGCCGCTCCGGCCAATCCGTCTGAACAATTTCCAGCAAGGGAAAACCCCTGATGAGTGCTCAATTGCCCGACGCGACCCGTATCGGTCGCGCGAGCGGTGCCAAGGCGCCGGAATTCCAGGAACTCTACGATTTCGATGCGGCCGCGCTGAGCTTGACCAGCGCTGTCTTTCCCTATGATAGCAAGATACATCGCGCGCATGTGGTGATGCTTGCGGAGCAGGAAATCCTGACCCGCGAAGAGGCTGACCGCATCCTGAACGGACTGGCAGCCGCAGACGAGCGCGCCCGCACCGACGCCTCGTTGCGCACCTATCTGCCTTACGAGGCAGCCCTGAAGCGCGAGATCGGCTCGGTCGCGGGCAAGATGCATATTGGCCGCAGCCGCAACGACCTCGCCAATGCCGGCAACCGAATGTTCCTGCGCGACCAGCTGCTGCGGACGATTGAGGCGGTCATCGGCCTGCGCACCGCCGTTGTCAGCAAGGCGGCGGACCATCTCGATACCGTCATGGTCGTCTACACTCAGCGCAAGCAGGCGCAGCCGATCACCCTCGGCCATTATCTGATGGCGATCAGCGAAAGCCTCGGTAAGAGCCTCGATCGGTTTCGCGAACTCTATCCCCGCATCAACCAGTGCCCACTCGGCGCCGCCGCCACGGCCGGGACCGGCTGGCCGCTCGATCGCGACCGCACGGCCGCGTTGCTCGGTTTCGACGGACTGGTCGTCAACAGCATCGAAGGTGTGGCGGGCTGGGATCATGTGGCGGAATTCGCCTTCGACAATGCTGTCTTTCTCAGTGGGCTGAGCCGTCTGGCGTCTGAAATTCAGCTATGGAGCAGCGATGAATATCAGATGGCGGATCTCGATTCTTCCTTTGCCGGCACAAGCAGCATCATGCCGCAGAAGAAAAATCCCGACTCGCTCGAACGAAGCCGAAAGGCGGCTTTCGCGGCAATGGGGCCGTTGGTCGGCATTCTCACGTCGCTGAACGGCATCGAATATCAGTACAGCGCCGCACGGGTCGAACTGGAACCGCGCTCGCTCGACGCGATGATTGCCGCGACCCATGCCATGACCGGCGTCGTACGCACGCTGCACCCCAACAGGGAGCAGATGCTGCGCTATGCCGCCGAGAATTACGCCACCATGACGGACCTGTCCGACATGTTGGTACGCCAAGTCGGCATCGACTACCGCGAGGCGCATGAAATTGTCGCCCGCGTGGTGATGGCAGCCATCGATCGCGGCATCAAGGCCAATCAGATCGGTCTCGATCTGGTGCAGGAAGCGGCGATGGCGCAGATCGGTCAGGCCATCGAGGTTAGCGCCAGCGACATCGCCGACGCGCTAGATCCGGTCCAGAACGTGGCCCGCCGCAAGGGCAAGGGCATGCCCGCCCCCGACTCCGTCCGTTCGGCGATCGACGACGCCCATATGTCGCTGCGGATCGATCTGGCCTGGCTTGACGATGCCCGCACCCGGCTCACATCCGCCGACGCCACGCTGGACGCCGCAGTCGCCGCGATGATCGCCTGAAGAGCGCTCCAACGAGGCAGTGCCCCGACAATACCGAACGACCGCCAACAACAAAGAGGGATAGCTATGACGAAGACGCGTTTGCTTTACCTGCTGACTTATGCCGTGTTGACGACCGTGGGATTGACGGAAGGCGCCTGGTCCGAAGATATCGTTGTTCCCGTTTCGCTGAAGCAGACGGGAGAACTGCGGGTCGGCGTAAAGTGCGACAGCCCACCTGCCGGCTTTCTCGACGAGACCGGTCAGCCGGCCGGTATCGACATCGACATGGCCCGTCATATCGCCGACTATGCGTTCGGGGATCCTAATAAGGCTGTATTTACCTGCGTAACCGCGGCGACGCGCGTGCAGATGCTCGCCTCGGGAAAGGTGGACGTGCTGTTCGCGACCATGGGCGTGACGGAGGAGCGCAAGCAGACGGTGGACTTCGCCACCTCCACCAATTGGGGCGCCTCGGGCATACTCGTGCGCACCGGTGAAGAGGTGAAGTCGCTCGACGAACTGAAAGGCAAGACGCTGCTGACCAACAAGGGCGCCTGGCAAGTAACGTTCCTTGAGAAGAACTATCCGGATATCAAGCTTATCAAGTATGACAGCATCAACGATGCGATCCAATCGCTGCGACAGGGGCGTGGCGACGGCGTCACCCAGGACGACCATGTACTTGTCGCGGCGGCAAGCAAAGACCCGCGGCTGACTGTTGCTGACTTCCTGTTCCAGGTTGGCTGGTCGGCGCCCGCCGTCCGTCGCGGTGATACGGCGATGCGCGAGTTCATCAGCGCCATGGTGAGCAAAGGCAAGCAGGACGGCACCTATCGCGCCGCTGTTGAACACTATTCGGGCGAAGCCGAAAGAGAAGAACGCATCCACAGCTACACAACGCTTCCGCCTGACGGCTCTTCCGATCAGAACAGCGTGCTGCCGTACCCGTGATCATTCCTTCAGTTCTGCGGACGGCGTGCGCGCCGTCCGTTCTGCTGCAGAACCGTCCCAGGGGCTGCTGGCCGCTCAATCCGACAGGTGTGACACGATGAGCGCTTCACTGGACTGGACGTATTTCTGGTCGATCATTCCCTTATTCGTAAAGGGATTTGAAATGACCATTTTTCTTTCTCTAGTCTGCAATGGACTTTCCGTCGTATTTTCCTATCTACTTATATCTTGCCTCTATTGTCGAATTTCAATAATAAAAGATTTAATAAAATTCTACGTTTCTTTGATCCGAAATACGCCATTGCTCGTGCAGATATTCTTTTTCTATTTTGGCATGCCGGAGATTGGCATCCGCGCCAATTCTGTCACCTCAGGCGTCATCGTGTTGACGCTATGGGCTACAGCGTATCAGGTTGCCAATCTGCGCGGCGCCATTGACGGACTGTCACCTCATCTAACCGAAACGATGCGCGCGCTCGGCCTGCGGCCAGTCAACGCGTTCATCTTCATTGTAGTGCCGGTCGCGACGCGCACCGTTGTGCCGGCCATGATGAACACGATGGTGTCGACAATCAAGAACTCCGCTCTGCTCAGTGCGATCGGCGTTCCCGAGCTTACTTTCATCGCCATGGACAATATCGCTGAAAATTATCGAGCCATCGAAAATTTCGTCGCGCTTCTCATTGGCTATCTGGCAATCGTACTTGGGTTTTCCGCTGCGATGGCGGGTCTCGAGCGACATCTGGAGCGGGGGTATCGCCGGTGAACCTATCGCTCATCACGCTGAATGGCTCGTTTTTCCTGCATGCCGGCTTCACCGCGCTGATCATTTTCGTCGCCAGTGTTTTCTTCGCCTCGACTATAGCTCTCTTCTGTGGGCCACTTGCGGCGCTCCGGACCGCAATGATCCGGGTGCCTGTGCGTCTAATCATCGAGTTCTTTCGCGACGTGCCGCAGGTGGTCAGCCTGTTCTTCATCTTCTTCGGTGCCCCGGTCTTCGGCTTGCAACTGGGGCCATTGGCAGCGACGATCCTCGCCCTGTCACTCTGGGGCGGCGCCAACGGCGCGGAGATCGTGCGGGGCGGCATCAACGCGGTCTCCCATCACCAATTCGAGAGCGCGCGCTCACTCGGCCTCGCTCCTCATGTGATCTTCACGTCGATCATTCTACCTCAAGCAATCCTGCCGGTGATCCCCGCCTATGCCGGCCTGTGCAACATTCTCATGCACTCGACCTCGCTCGCTGCTTTGGTCGGTGTCGTTGAATTGCTAAAAAGCGCGCAAATCGTGATCGACCGCGCATCTTACTATCAGGGTGGGGCACCAGGTCTGACAATTTACGGTTTCATTCTTCTTGTTTATTACGTCGCCGGCCTGCTCATGTCAGCCGGCATTTCAGCACTTGAGCGACGATACGGTTCGGCGCAGTCAGCTCAACGTCTATGAACCAGGAAGGCATGTACATGACGCAAGAGCAGTCAGCACCCATTCTCCGCACGATCGATCTCGTAAAATACTACGGAAGCATAAAGGTATTAAACGAAATAAATTTCTCGATCACCAAGGGTGAACGCGTTGTAATCATGGGATCATCGGGCTCGGGAAAGAGTACATTCATCCGGTGCCTGAATGGGCTTGAGCACATTCAGCAGGGCTGCATATCTTTCAACAACCAAGATATCGGACGCTTAACGGAGGTGGAATGGCGATCAGTGCGGCGTCGCATAGGTATGGTCTTTCAGAACTATGCGCTGTTCCCCCATATGACTGCTCTACGAAACCTGAGCTTTGCCCCTGTACGCGAAGGCCTGATGACGCGCGATCAGGCGGAGGCCCGGGCTCTAGCCTTGCTGGACCGAGTGGGGTTGAAGGACAAGGCTATGTCTTATCCGGCTCAGCTGTCTGGTGGGCAGCAACAGCGTGTCGCCATCGTCCGAGCAATGATGATGTCGCCGGAAGTGATGCTGTTCGATGAACCCACCTCGGCACTTGATCCCGAGACTGTGGGAGAGGTGCTGGCGATCATACAGGACCTGACCTCGGAAGGCTTGACCTCGATTATTGTCACGCATGAAACCGGGTTCGCTCGACGCTGCGCTCACAGGATCGTCTATATGGATCTCGGTTACGTTATCGAAGAAAGCGCACCGGACGTCTTTTTTACGCAACCAAAATCTGAACGCGCGCGTCGGTTTATCGCAACACATAAATAGCAAAATGGATGATGAGCGATTTAAAATTATGGGATGGACATCAAACGACTACGTCAGATCATCCGCATCCACTCGTCCTTGACAATCGCCCGTGCCATCACCTTCGCCTTGAAAGCCGGCGTGTAGTTGCACCGCGGCCGTCTCGTCATGACCTCTTCTGTCGCAGCTATCATGCCATCTTCAGGCAGAAAAGCCACTTATCCGACCTATTCTGATTTCTGAGCCAGATATATTCTCATCGATATCGAAACTTCACAGTTAGTCACTTTAATATTACTGCCGTCCAGGTCTATGCGCCCAGTTAATTCTATTGGAGCTGCCCGCAGTGCTGGACACTGATGCCGCAGGCATCGTTGTTGAGGTTGAGGCAGGCGTGACGGGTGTCGGGGATCAGAGCACTACCCGCCATCCAGCCTCGCCAGAACGGCCTTAATTTTCGCTTCGAAGCATGTGTCGGAATCGGTCGAGACATGCCCGGGGATGACGGTGCTCTGTGTGGAGGACGGCCGCTGAGAGCCGGACGCCCCCCGCCCCCTCAGCCGGCGATGCGCTCGATCTGGGCGCCGCAGGTGGAGAGCTTTTCCTCCAGCCGCTCAAAGCCGCGGTCGAGGTGGTAGACGCGGTGGATCATGCTCTCGCCCTCGGCCGCCAGCGCGCCGATGACCAGCGACACCGAGGCGCGCAGATCCGTCGCCATGACCGGGGCGCCGGTGAGCTTCTCCACGCCCTCAATGGTCGCGGTCTCGCCGTCGAGATGGATGCGCGCGCCGAGGCGGGCCAGTTCCTGCACATGCATGAAGCGGTTCTCAAAGATCGTCTCGGTGATCTTCGAGGTGCCGCGCGCCCGCGTCGTCAGCGCCATGAGCTGCGCCTGAAGGTCGGTCGGGAAACCCGGATAGGGGGCGGTCGAGACCTCGACCGGCGAGATGCCCGCGCCGTTGCGCTTCACCCGCAGCCCCTCATTCGACACCGTCACCTCGGCGCCGGCCTGACGCAGCGTGTCGAGCGCCGATTCCAGAAGGTCGGCGCGGGCGCCGGCAAGAAGCACATCGCCACCGGTCATCGCCACCGCCATGGCATAGGTGCCGGTCTCGATGCGGTCCGGCAGCACGGAATGGCGCGCGCCCTTGAGGCGCGGCACGCCGACAATGCGGATTGTCGAGGTGCCCTGCCCCTCGATGCGCCCGCCCATGGCGTTGATGCAGTCTGCGACATCGACGATTTCCGGCTCGCGCGCGGCGTTCTCGATGATGGTCTCGCCATCCGCAAGGCTCGCCGCCATGAGCGCGGTGTGGGTGGCGCCGACCGAAACCTTCGGGAAATCGATGCGCGCGCCCTTCAGCCCCTTGGGGGCGCGGGCCAGCACATAACCGGCCTCGATCTCGATCTCGGCGCCCAGCGCGCGCAGCGCGTCGAGGTGGAAATCGACCGGGCGGGTGCCGATGGCGCAGCCGCCGGGCAGGGAGACCTTGGCCTGTCCCATGCGCGCCAGCAGCGGGCCGATGACCCAGAAGCTCGCGCGCATTTTTGAGACCAGCTCATAGGGCGCGGTGGTGTCGACGATGACGCGGGCGTCGATCTCCATGGTCTGGCCGGCATAGGCATCGTCGCCGCGCCGCTTGCCGTTCACCGTGATGTCGATGCCGTGATTGCCGAGGATGCGCTGGAGCAGCGCGACATCGGCGAGGCGCGGCACATTCTCCAGCACCAGCTTCTCGTCGGTGAGCAGGCCGGCGATCATCAGCGGCAAAGCGGCGTTCTTGGCGCCGGAGATCGGGATGGTGCCGTTGAGCGGGTTGCCGCCGACGATGCGGATGCGGTCCATGAAGGTCAGTTCTCCTTAGCGCCCGGAAGGACGGCGCGCCCGCCCTGCGGGCCGCGTTGGCGACGGTCCGGGCGACATGGCCGGCCGATGAGGCCGATTCGTGGCGCCGACGCCGGCTACATTTCCCAAAGGGTCTAGCGCGAGTGGCGAGGCCGCACAACGGACGGTATCAGCCACCGCTCTCCTCGGAGGAGCCGGCGGTAACGGAAGAGGACGCGCGGGCCTCGTCGCCCGCATGGTCCTGCGCCCCGGCCGGAGCCGGAGGGGCGGCGCGGCCCTTCGACTGCGCCTTGCGGCGCTTCAGATTTTCCCGCAGCGCCGCCGCAAGGCGCGCCGCGCGCGCGGCATCATCCGGCTGGCTCATGGATTGCGCCTCATCAGGTGCCCCTTCATGGATCGAACCTCCCGGCCTTCGCCTCGACCCCACGGCGTGGGGCCGCTCAACCTGCCACACCGGCTTGCCTCAGGGGCCGCCGCGCGGGGTGACAGCCGGCGGGCCTGCCGAGGACATAGCGGGCCATAATATCGCGGGCGACGCCCAGTCCCGCCGTCCCCGCGCCGCCAGCCATAGCGCCGACCGCAGCCAGGAGAAAGGGCCCGATCCGCACGCCTTCTCGCGCGCGAGGCATGCCAGCCGTCCGTGCGGGCCATGCGCCGGGAGGATGGCCGGCCGCACCCCGGTCAGAGCCGGGACCCATGGGCCGGCCCAGAGGCACGCCGCGCGCGGTTCGCGATGCCTTCAGCTCGCGACGACGACGCGCCTTGCGTCAAGCTTGGGGAATCCCCGCCGCGACGCTTGCGCCGGCCGGCACACTGTGGCAAACGTCCCCCCGCTTCGGCGGCACACCCGCCACGCACCGATGCTGCGGTAGCTCAGTGGTAGAGCACTCCCTTGGTAAGGGAGAGGTCGAGAGTTCAATCCTCTCTCGCAGCACCAGCCTAACCCCTTGAAATCGCTAAAAGGCTTGACCCGCAAGGGTTCATGTCCATTCTGATGTTACAAAACGTGTAACAAATCAGGTGGCGCGGATCGCTGCGAAGGTCCGGCATCTTCTCAACCGCAAGGGACGATTCTTCGCCCGACTGGTTGTCCCGAAAGACCTCCGCCCCTTCATGGATGGCAAGTCGGAGCTGCGCTCATCGCTAGGGCCAGACCGCCGCACGGCCCTCAAGAAGCTCGCCGGCGCCACTCGTCCACGCGCACCACGCAGTTTTATGATCGGCGGTCGGATGAGGTGATGCTCGACGAGGTCGAGCGTGTGCGGATCTAGGCGGGACACGGCACAGAAGCCGCCTGCGCTCGCCCGGCATGCATGACTGGCAGTATGCACCTGTGCCCGTCTGTGCCGTTAGTCCTGCGGCTCCGCGATGAGTCCTGTTGCAGGAATGTGACGCCGGCTCCGCTATCGTTTCCTGACAAGTTCAGGCTTGAATCTTCATCGAGCCAATCGGCTGCAAAGGCGCGTCCAATTGAATCAAGGGCTAAGCCGTCGCAAGTCCATCCCGAGCGCCGTATCTTTCCCCACAACCTAGAAATGATCCAAATCATTGTGATTGCAGGATATTTTTGCTGAACCTAAGAATGCGCCGCCATTGGAGCGCGTGAGGGCGCTCCACATCTCTCAGGTTGCGCGACATTTCATGAACGCCCGTACCTTCAACATGGCAAAGCTGTACGAGGCTGAGCACGGCCGGCTTCGCACTTTCGTGCGCCGTCTTGTCGGCAATCCGGCCACTGCTGACGATCTCGTCCAGCAGGCATTTGCCAATCTGCTGGGGAAGAGCACGGAGACGGTGCCTGAAAGCTCCGCCTATATGACACAGGCGGTGCGCAACCTGGCCCTCAACCATCTGCGCGACGCGCGGTGGCGTGCCAAGATCGAGATCTCGGGCGTCGAAATCGAGCATATAGCCGATGCCCGGCCGTCACCGGAGATGGCCGCGCTTTACCGCAGCGAGTTGCGCCGGTTGCTCGAAGCCATCGCCCAGTTACCGGCCCGCCGCCGGCAGGCCTTCGTTCTCAACCGGATTTCCGGCCTGTCCTACGATGAGATCGCGGCGCATATGGGGATCTCCCGCAACACCGTGATCTCACAGGTTGTTGCCGCGATGGCGGAACTCGATCGCCGCATTCCGGTAAGATAAACGCTCCCATCCATCATTCATTTGCGCCTCTCACGTGTCTAAGAGAAGAGAGGGGTATTCCGTCGGAGCGCTGCCGGTCTTGGCCGTTCCGGGAGCATCCGAGGCACGCACCGAGTGAACATGCAGGATTACGCGACCGATCCGGCCTATCTGGAAGCGCTGGAATGGTTCGTCCTGATGAAGGATGAAGAGATCGGCGACGCCCAACGCACAGCCTTTGAGGAGTGGCTGGCGGCCGATCCATCGCATGTCGCCGCCTATGATCGCGCGCGCGCCCTGTGGGATCGCTTCGAGATCGTGAAGCCGGAATATGACCGCCTGCATCGGGCGGGGCGTATCGGTCGCCGCAGCGCGTTGCTGGGCGGACTGGCCATGCTCGTCGCCGCCCCGGCATTCTACATGCTCACGCGGCCGGGTGCGTTCGCCGACTACTCAACCGGAGCGGCCGAACGGATCACTGTCAGGCTACCTGATGGCAGCACGGTCGAGCTCGGCAGCTATTCCGCCTTGTCCCTCGATTTCACGCCGGAGCAGCGCCGGCTCGTCCTGCATCGCGGGCAGGCCTTTTTCCGCGTGGCGGCAGAACCCTCCCGGCCTTTCGTCGTTCAGGCCGATGGGGGCACGATCCAGGCGCTCGGCACGGAGTTCGACGTCAAGGTTGCGACGGATCAGATCGTCGTCACCGTCATCGAACATTCCGTGAAGATTCAAGCGGCTCACTGCCCACCCGTCGTGCTCGAGGCCGGCTGGCAACTCAGCTACGGAAGCGATGGCATGCGGTCGCCGGTCCGCGCCGATCTTGCCGCGGTAGAGGCTTGGCGGCAGGACCGCATCATCGTCGAGGACGTGCCGCTTCGTCAGGTTCTGACCGAGCTCGAGCGCTACCGACAAGGCCGCATCGTGCTGATGGACAGTGCGCTCGGGGACATCCCGGTAACGGCGGTTTTCAATACCCGGCACACTGACAAGGCCCTTCAGGTCATTGCCGAAACCCTGCCGGTGCAGGTGCTGAATGCCTATGGTTATCTGGCCTTCGTTTATCCGAAGTGAGGATCAGCGTTTTTTTGGAAAAGGCCGTCGACCCGATCATTAGATCGGCTTGCCCACGTGTCTAGCACTGTGAGGGCCCGTGACACCGCCCTCATGTGAGCACAGCACCCCTTCCATCACGGGTGCCAGACACGGGATGGGCTTATGCAGGCCGGACAATCATTAGAGCTGATCCCGGATACAATCGGATCCCGTCAGCCAACCATCAGGTCGGGACAAAAATCCCCGCTCCTGCTGCTTCTGATGATGACGACGGCCCTCGCGGCTCCTTCCGCGCACATGTCGGCTGCCCATGCGCAGTCGTCCCCGCCCCCAGCCTCCATCGAAGCGACAGCCTACGATATTCCCGCCCAGCCCCTGTCGAGGGCACTGGTGGCGTTCTCGAAAGCGACCGGCTCCGAGCTTTTCTTCGATGCGACCCTCGTTCGTGAAAAGACCTCGCCGGGCGCTCGTGGTCGCCTGACGCGGGAGGAGGCCCTCGCGCGCATTCTCACGGGCGCGGGGCTGACCTATCGCATCAGTGGCAATGCTGTGATCATTTCGGAGTCGAGCACGACGGTCGATGGCTCCCTCGCTGAAGACGGCTCGCTGGTGCTCGACACGATCGAAGTCGGCGGCAGCAATGCAGCCAATCTCCCCTTCGAGACGCCGGGCTCGACCAACTTCATTTCCGGTCAGGAACTGGAACGTTTCCCCGGCCTGACGGCCGGCTCGATCTTCCAGGGCACGCCGGGTGTCATCTCGGGCTCCAGCAATAACGGCGCCTCCATCGACCCGAATATTCGCGGTCTCCAGGGCATGAACCGGATCGCCACCACCATTGACGGCTCGCAGCAGTCCACCTCGACCTATCGCGGCTACGCCGGTGTCGACAACCGCACCTATGTCGACCCGGACCTCATCTCAGGCATCACCGTCACCAAGGGCCCGGACGGTTCCGTGGGCGGGGCCATCGGCGGCACCATCGCCATGGAGACACTGGGTATCGCCGACATATTGAAGCCGGGCGACACCTATGGCGTACGTGCGCGCATCGGGCTGAACACCAATGGTACGGGACCCGTGATCGGGCAGACGGATGCCGATCTCGCCACGGGCGGCGCCGAGAACAGGACGGGCAGCCTCGCCGCGGCTGTCACAACGACGAATGTCGATGTCATCGCGGCCTATGTACGGCGCACCAACGGCAATTACTCGGCTGGCACCGAAGGCGACCTCACCATCGCGAACCAGGACGGCCAGCAGGAGCGCCTCTCTAATTATGGCTACGGCCAGCAGGTGTTCAACACCTCGGAAGACGTGACTTCGGGCCTTCTGAAGACGGTCCTGCGCCCGGCGGACGGGCACGAGCTGGAACTGGCCTATCTCTATTACGGCAACGCGTTCGGCGAGGTGTCTCCCTCGGCCATCGCCAGCGGCAACAACGTCACCTGGCAATTACCGCTCAGCTCGGTGAACGTGAATCAGGCCACGGCACGCTATCACTTCAAGCCCTATGACAACGACCTGATCGACTTCCGGTTGAATAGCTATGTGTCCAGCGTGGACGAGACGAACATCTACGCGCTGTCTGGCACCATCGGCGAGATCGAGCAGCAATCCCGCAATTTCGGCGTCAATCTGGAGAATGTCTCGCGCTTCGCCGTCGCCGATACGCCGGTCGCGCTGCGCTATGGCGGCTCCTACACGATGCAGTCGGCGCGTCCGCTCCAATCCTACGACGCGTGGATGGCCGGCTGGGCGATGCCCGCCAATAGCGATCAGCAGATCGGCACCCTGTTCGGGAAGGTGAAGTGGGAGCCCCTGTCATGGCTCGCACTCGAGACGGGCGTCGAATATCTCACCTACAACACGCAATTCACCGGCAAGGAGCCCTGGACCAATACCGGGCCGGACTTCACGGGCTATTCCGGCCAGGGGGTGAGCCCGAGCGCCAGCGTCACCGTCACCCCGCTGCCGGGTTGGCAGCTCTATGTGCAGTATCAGAGCGGCATCCGCCCCCCGAGCGTGCGCGAGGTGAGCTATACGCGCGGCGAGCAGAACTTCAATCCGGACCTTGTCGCGGAAACGGCGAGCAATTGGGAAGTCGGCACCAATCTTCTCAGGAACGACATTTTCCGGCCGGGAGACCTGGCGCGACTAAAGCTGGCCTATTTCGACAACACAACAGATGACTATATCGGCCGCCAGTTCAGCGCCAACCGGATGACGTTCTTCAACTACGACTATGTACGCTTCCAGGGCGTCGAAATTTCCGGCGGCTACGATGCCGGTTTCGCCTTTGTCGATGTCGGGTTCAATTACTATACCGGCTTCGAGTCCTGCCTGAAGGACGGCGCCTGCACGGACTACACGCTGCAGGCGGATTACCTCACCAACCAGATTCCGCCCAAGTTCACCGCCTCCATCACCGCAGGCGCGCGCTTTCTGGACGACCGCGTCACTGTGGGCGGGCGGCTGACCTATGTGGGAGACCGCTTGGCGCCGGTCGTGAAAGACCCGACCTATCAGTGGGTCACGACGCTGTGGGCGCCCTATACGGTGGTCGACCTGTTCGGCCAGTGGAAGATCAACGACATCCTCACCTTCGATGTGAGCGTGCAGAACCTGTTCGACACCTATTATGTCGACGCGCTGAACAATACCGACATGCCGGCGCCGGGCCGGGTGATCCGCGGCAGCCTCACCGCCAAGCTGGGTGGCGCCGATACCACGCCGTGGCGCCCCTTCGGTCGCCCGGCCAGCGCGCGGAACATGCCATGGACCGGCTTCTACGCCGGCGCACAGTTCGGTTATGGCATTGGCAGCATCACCGGCACCACCACGGCGGCGGACGGGACGGCGACACCCGTCACCCTGTCGGAATCGGCGGATCAGGATCTCGCCAACATGCTGGCGGGCGGCCAGATCGGCTTCAACTACCAGTTCTCCAACGGGCTCGTGCTCGGCGTCGAGGGCGACTTCTCCTGGACCGGCATACAGACCGCTCAGGACGCGCTCGCCATCGAATCGAGCTATCTCAGCAGTCGCCAGATGCTGCAGGCGCATACCGTATATGACGTGGACTGGCTCGCGACCATCCGCGCCCGCGCGGGCTATGCCTGGGACCGGACGTTCCTCTACGCCACCGCCGGCGTCGCCTTCATGAAGGAGACGGAGACGCGCACGCAGTACAGGTCCGATTCCGTTTATAGCTACCTGCCGGATGGCTCCTACACCGAACGCTTCTTCTCCGAGACGGCGAGCAATGTGCGTACCGGCTACGCGGCTGGCGCCGGCATGGAATATGCCATCGCCGACAACTGGTCGCTGAAGCTTGAATATATGTTCACGGGCTTCGGCGCAGAAAGCTTCAATTTCAAAAATGCTCGCTCCGGCGTCACCAAGTCCTACACAACAAGCAAAGTCGTCGGGACCTACAAGGAGGTTCGGCACGCGGGCTATTGTGCCTCGCGCGGCGGTATCTTCTGCCAGATCATCGACAAGCCGATCTACGAAAAGCTTGGCGGCACATCGGAGGTCGCCAATGGCCGCGACGCCTCAAACTCCGCCAATCTGCAGATGATCAAGATCGGCCTGAACTACCGCTTCTGAGGCCGGCGGTACTCCCATGGCACCCGCCGCTTCTGGCCACGCGGACAGGCCCGAGGCGGCGGGTGCCGGCCACGTCCCGCCATCGAGCAGCGTCGCGGGCAGGCGCTTGAACAACCGGCACGCTGTCCTCCCCGGCGACGCTCATCGGGAGCGGTCGCAGCTGGGTTGCGGCAATGCTGCGCACCGGTCCCTTCCGTTGCCGACGGCGGAAATTTCTCGACGCGACATTGATGGTTCTTGCTTTGTTCACTTGGCTGGCGTCAGAGTGCCGCAACGCAGGAGTTGGCCATGCCCAAGAAGACCTTCTATGTCGTCCAGCCCTTCGTGGCCGGCAAGCGCGGCGCGATAAAGGCGGGTCTGCCGATGGAGGTCCGCAATGCCGCCGATGCGGCCCGCATCGCCGAGCGCATGAGTCTCGTGAAGCTGGGCGCCATTGCGTTCTCGACCGATGTCGAGCCCGAGAGTGGCGATGCCGATCCGCCGGTGCTGATCGCATCCTTTGGTCAGGTGCCGGACGGGGTGCTGGAGCCCGCCTAGGCTCCGAACCGGGCGCGCCTCGCTTAGCCGCGCACCCTCACCGCTCGCGGAGCAGGCGTTCGCGACAGTGGTAGCCGATGAAGCACTGGTTCTGGTCGGCGGTCTGCAGCCAGGCGGGGGCGGTGGTCTGGTCGGCGGCGCAGTAGCTCTGGTTGCTGACATAGCGGTCATAGATGTTCGGGCCGGTGCCGATGACCACGGCGCCCTGCTGACGCACCAGCGCGCTCGTGGCGGCGCAGGTGAGGCGCAGCGAATCCGGGCGGGACTGGGCGGCGGCGGGGACCAGCGGGATAAGGCTCACACCAAGAGCCAGACAGGCCGCGGTGGACAGGAGGGGAATCGCGCGCATCGTGCACCTCATCAGCAATAAGATTGCCCGGCCTTGCTGGAAGACCCGCAGCGGGAGAACTGTGCCCCTGCGGGGCGACGGAGAACAATCACAAGTGGCGTAGCGGAAGGGCGACGTAGCACGCCGCACGAGGACGGCTGAAGACCGGGCCGCCCTCGCTTGGCAGCGAGAGGGCGACGGTCGCCTCGTCCACACCGCCCTGCCCGAACCGGCGCATCGGCACGTCCATGTCGGTACATGAACGTCGGCAGATGGATATCGGCATCGCAGCATCCGGGCCTCGCACTACGTCGACACCGCCAACGCGCCGAGGGCCTGTCACTCCGGCCAGAGGAGGGAATTGCGCGGGGGGAAAATCGCGCTCCCCACGCAATCCCGACGCAAGCCTGCCTTCCTACACCGTCTCCATCTGCCGCGCGGAGACGGCGGGTGGAGATTCCTGCATGCGCCTGTTTTCCCGTCGCGACGCCCAGCACACGCTTGATGCGCTCGACCGCTCGCTCGCCGTTATCGAATTCACGCCAGAGGGCCGCGTCCTCCACGCCAATGCCAATTTTCTCTCGGTGATGGGCTACACGCTCGACGAGATCGTGAATCAGCCGCATGCGCGGTTCGTCCGCCCCGACGAGGCCGACGGCGCCGAGTACCGGCGCTTCTGGGACGAGTTGCGGGCTGGCCAGCACAAATCCGCCGAGTTCCAGCGCGTGGCCAAGGATGGCCGGCCGATCTTCATCCAGGCGACCTACAACCCGATCGTCGTCGGCGGCAAGGTGGTCAAGGTGGTCAAGTTCGCCGCTGATGTGACGCAGCAGAAGCTCATTCAGGCGGAATATGGTAGCCTGCTCAAGGCGGTCGGTAAGTCACAGGCGATCATCGAGTTCACGCCGGATGGCCATGTGCTGACGGCCAACGCCAATTTTCTCAACGCTCTCGGCTATACGCTCGACGAGATATGTGGGCGCCAGCACGCCATGTTTGTCGCTCCCGAGGAGCGGGACAGCCCGGCCTACCGCCAGTTCTGGGCGCAGCTGGGCCGTGGCGAGTTCCAGGCGGGCGAGTTCCGCCGTATTGGCAAGGGCGGGCGCGAGGTCTGGATCCAGGCATCCTACAACCCGGTCTACGATCCGGCCGGCCGGCTCACCAAAGTCGTGAAGTTCGCCTCCGACACCACCGCGCAGGTGCTCGAGCGGCGTCGGCGCGAGAGCGCGCAGACCACGATCAGCACCGATATCGAGAGCATTTCGCGCGAGATCAGCGACACCACCCGGCAGGCCGCGAGCGCGGTCGAGGCGACCACTCAAACCTCCACCAGCGTCAATGCGGTGGCCTCGGGGGCGGAGGAGCTTTCCGCGTCAGTGGAGGAAATCAGCCGTCAGGTGAACATCGCACTCGACATTTCCCGCGACGCGGTGACCGAGGGCGAACGCACCAATGCGGTGGTGGCCGGCCTTGCCGACGCCGCCCAGCGCATCGGCAACATCGTCGACCTGATCAACCGGATCGCCGCCCAAACCAATCTTCTGGCGCTCAACGCCACCATCGAGGCGGCGCGCGCGGGCGAAGCGGGGCGCGGCTTCAGCGTGGTCGCCACCGAGGTGAAAGATCTCGCCAGCCAGACCGCGCAGGCGACCGGCGAGATCACCACGCAGATCGCGGCGGTGCAGCGCTGCACGCACGAGACCGTGACCGCGCTCGCGGCGATCGCCCGGCGTATCGGCGACATCAACGAAATCTCGACCGGCATTGCCGGCGCCGTGGAGGAGCAGTCAGCGGTGGCGCGCGACATGTCGCACAGCATGCAGATCGCCGCCGAGGGCGTCGCCACCATCACCCGCAATATGAGCGCCATCGCCAGCTCGACACAGCATGTCGAGAGCGCGACGCAGGAGCTGCGCAAGGCCGCGCGCAACATCGCCTGAGCACGGCAGAGGCCGGGCGAGCACGGCTCAGCGGATGAATTCGACCGTGTCGAGCGAGATGAGCTGGCTGCCCTGGTAATTGCCGTCATGCAGCCGGCAGAGCATGAAGCGGTCGGCGACCTCGATGGGGCCGTAGGCGGTGATCAGCTCGCCGCTGCGCAACTTGATGGTCAGCGCGTGCTTGCGGTCGTCCTTGGCCACTTCCTTCAAGAGGTCGCAGATGGTCCGGTCGCTGGTGCAGATGTTCATGGTGGTCCTCCCAGGGGTCCAGCCGTCTGGATCGGCGCGCGCCGTCCGCAGCTTATTTTGGACACCAACAGGACAGGGAACCATCCGGTTCCCTACCGACGCATGGCGGGCACGCCTGGCTCAGCCGGCGAGACGGCGCGCCCGGCGCTTGCGCAGCACGGCGATGACGGCAAGCGCGATCAGGATCACCGCCATGGAGAACACCGTCGTCACCGTGCCGAGCGCGTAGAGCACGGGCGTCGTGACATTGGTGGTCATGCCGTAGATTTCCAGCGGCAGCGTGTTGAAGGTGCCGGCCGTCATCAGCGAGCGGGCGAACTCGTCATAGGACAAAGTGAAGCCGAACAGGCCGACACCGACGAGGCTCGGCAGGATGATCGGCAGCACGACATGGGCGAAGGTCTGCCACGGGGTGGCGCCGAGGTCGCGCGCGGCCTCCTCATAGGCCGGGTTGAAGCGGTTGAAGACCGCGAACATGATGAGCAGGCCGAAGGGTAGCGTCCAGGTGAGGTGCGCGCCGAAGCCGGACGAGTACCAGGCGGTCTCCAGCCCAAACACGTTGAAGGCGAGGCCGATGCCGAGCGAGATCAGGATCGAGGGCACGATCAGACTGGCGATGGTGAGGTAGAACAGTGGGCCGGAGCCGAGGAAGCGCCGGCGGAAGGCGAGGCCCGCGAGCAGCGAGACCACCACCGTGGTCAGCATGGTCATCACGCCCAGCATCAGCGAGCGCGCGAAGGCCCCGCCGAAATCGCCCACCGCCTGCTGCTCGAACAGCAGATTCTCGAACCAGCGCAGCGACACCCCGTTCATCGGGAAGGTGAGCCCGCCATTCGGCCCCTGGAAGGACAGGATGAAGATCGTCGTCATCGGGCCGTAGAGGAACAGCACGAACAGCACGAAGAAGGCGGTGAGCACATAGAAGCCGGGGCCGCGACGCTCGGAGTTCATGGCTGCGTCTCCCTGCCGGCTTTATCCGTCCGCCCATCGTCATCCCGGAATGGCCGACAGGCCGTATCCGGGATCGCGCGGCCGATGACGGGAGCGATACCGGCTCTCCGGCTTCGCCTCCGGCCGGGATGACGGCGGTGAATGCACATACCGGCCATCTCACAGCTCCTTGCGGATGTTGACGATGCGCAGGATGGCGCCGACCATCAGCAGCACCAGCACCAGCAGGATCACCGCATTCGCCGCCGCCGCCGGGTATTGCAGCAGCGCGATCTGGTTCGCCATCATCAGCCCGACCGAAGCCGATTGACCGCCGGACATGAAACGGACGGTGATGAAGTCGCCCATCACCAGCGTCACCACGAAGATCGAGCCGATGGCGATGCCGGGCTTGGCCAGCGGAATGATGACATTGGTGAGGATCTGCAGGCCGTTGGCGCCCGCGTCCCGCGCCGCCTCGATCAGCGCGCGGTCGATGCGCATCAGCGTGTTGAAGATCGGCGTCACCATGAACAGCGTGTAGAGATGCACCATGGCGAGCACCACCGCGAAGTCAGAGAACAGCAGGAACTCCAGCGGCTGGTTGATGATGCCGAGATGCATCAGCGTCTGGTTCAAGAGCCCGTTGCGCCCGAGGAACGGAATCCACGAGATCATGCGGATGATGTTCGAGGTGAGGAACGGGATGGTGCAGACCAGGAACAGCACCATCTGCATCGTCGCCGAGCGGATGTGGAAGGCGAGGTAGTAGGCGACCCAGAAGCCGATCACCAGCGTCACCGCCCAGACGATGACGGTGTATTTCAGCGTGTTGAGATAGGTGCTCCACGTCACCGGCGAGGTGAGCGATTCCTCGTAATTGGTGAAGACGAAGGCCGGGAAGATCTGGATCGAGTCGTAGTCCCAGAAGCTCACCATCACGATGGTGGCGATGGGCAGCACGAGGAACGCCGCAAGGATCGCCGTGAGCGGCGTCGCCTGGAGATAGGGGGCGATCCGGGAGAGGGTCATGCGGGGCCTCGACTTCCAGAATGTTCGTCATGGCCGGGCTTGGCCCGGCCATCCACGCCTGCTTCCGGCGGAAAGGCGTGGATCCCCGGGCCAAGCCCGGGGATGACGTCGCGACGGCGTTCGCGCCTCACGCCGCGATGAACTCGTTCCAGCGGCGGACCATGTAGCGGTCCTCGTCCATCACCGAGTTCCAGCAGGCGACCGCGCCCATGCGCTGCTCGAAGGAGCCGCCGTCGCGCACCGCGCCGGCCGTGTACATCACCTTGCCTTCCGGCGAGAGGATGTCGGTCTTGGCCGGCTGGCCGAGCATCCAGAACGCCCATTCGTCCGGCGTCATGTTCTTCTCGGCGGTGGAGAGCACGGCGGAGTAATAGCCCTGCCGGTTGAGATAGGCGCCGACCCAGCCGGAGAGATACCAGTTGATGTACTCATAGGCGGCGTCGAGCTGTGCGCCCTTGAGGTGCTTGGCGATGCCGAGGCCACCACCCCAGGCGCGGTAGCCTTCTTCCAGCGGCTGGTAGACGCAGGGAATGCCCTTCGAGCGCACCGCCGCCACCGCCGGCGACCACATGGACTGGATGACCACCTCGCCCGAGGCCATGAGGTTCACGCTCTCGTCGAAGGTCTTCCAGAAGGCGCGGAACTGACCGGCCTTCTTGGTCTTGATGAGGAAATCGATCGTGGTGTCGATCTCCGCCTTGGTCATGTTGCCCTTGTCGCCGTACTTGATGATGCCGGCGCTCTCGCAGATCATCGCCGCGTCCATGATGCCGATGGACGGGATGTTCAGGATCGAGGTCTTGCCCTTAAAGGCGGGGTCGAGAATGTCCTTCCAGTTCTTGATCGGCCGACCGACGAGATCGGGGCGGATGCCCAGCGTGTCGGCGTTGTAGATGGTGGGGATGAGGGTCATCCACTCGGTCGGCGCCTTGGCGAAGGTCTTGGACTCCGGCCCCTCGACGAAGCCGACGGTGCTGGGCGCCGTGCCCTGCGCGATGGTCGAGGTCGGGGTGAGCTTGCCTGTGGTGAAGATCGGCACGATCTGGTCGTAATACTTGATCTTCTTCACATCCATCGGCTGCAGCGTGCCGGCGGCGAAGACCTTCTTGCAGATCCAGTATTCGATGTCGGCGATGTCGAAGCTGTTGGCCTGCGTCACCACGCGCTGCGACACGGCGTCGGAATCGAGCGCGGTCATCTGCAGGGTGATGCCGAGGTCGGCCTTGCACTTCTCGGCGATGGCGTTGAGGTTCGACACGCCGGTGCCGAACTGGCGCAGCGTGATCGGGTTCTGCGCCCAGATGGTGGGGAAGCCGGTGACGGCGCCGCTGCCGAGGGCGACACCGCCCGCGGTGGCCGCCGCGCCCTTGAGAAGCTGACGGCGGCTGAGGCCCTTGCCCGCGCCGGTACGATCCGTGGTCTTCTTGCTCATTCAAGTCTCCCGAGCGTTGTTCGGCGGGTGCGCCGTCAATGGTCCGATGTCAGGCGAAGGCGGAAATCAGGCGTCAGGCGGAGGGCGAGGGCTTGAGCAGGTGGACGTCCTGCGCGGTCCAGGCGAGCGGCACCGCGTCCCCGATCGACAGGGGAGCGGCGAAAAAGGCGGTCTCGGGCACCTGCACGGCGAACTCGTCGACGCCGGGGGCGGCGAGCGCCACCTGCACCTTCTGCCCTTGATATTCGATGTTCTGCACGAGGCCGGTGAGGCCGCAGCCGGGCGCGGCGCCCTCGCCGAGGCGGATGCGGTCGGTGCGCACGGCGATCTCCACCGGCGCGCCCGCCTCCAGCCCGTCCGTGTCCGGCACGGTGAAGGACGCCCCGCCGGGCACCTCGAAGGTCGCGGAGCCATCGGCCACGCGGCTCACCCGGCCGGCGAGCACATTATGGTCGCCCATGAAGCGGGCGACGAAAGCGGTGGCCGGCCGGTTGAACACTTCGCGCGGCGTCGCGGCCTGCTCGATGCGCCCGCCATTCATCACCACCACGAGGTCGGAGAGCGCCATCGCCTCCTCCTGGCTGTGGGTGACATGGATGAAGGAGATGCCGAGCTGAAGCTGGAGCTTCTTCAGCTCCTGCCGCACCTTGATCTTGAGGAACGGGTCGAGCGCGGAGAGCGGCTCGTCGAGCAGCAGCGCCTGCGGGTCGGTGATGAGCGCGCGGGCGAGCGCGACGCGCTGCTGCTGGCCACCCGAGAGCTGCGCCGGGCGCCGCTCGGCCAGATGGTCCATCTGCACCAGCTTGAGCATCTCCATCGCCTTGGCGCGGCGGACGGCCTTGGCGATGCCCTTCATCTTCAGCGAGAAGGCGACATTGTCGACGATATCGAGATGCGGGAAGAGCGCGTAGCTCTGGAACATCATCGCCGTGCCGCGCTTGGCCGGCGGCAGGTCGGTGACGACGACTTCACCGAGCCGCACATCGCCCTCGCTGATGCTCTCATGGCCGGCGACCATGCGCAGCGTCGTGGTCTTGCCGCAGCCGGAGGGCCCGAGCAGGCAGCAATAGGTGCCGGCGGGGATTTTCAGCGACACACGGTCGACCGCCAGCGCGCTGCCATAGCGCTTGGTGACGCTGATGAGTTCGATATCGGCGCCCTTGGTCATGCCCTCGACACGCCCTCCGCGATCATGAGGCCACCCGTCTCGCAAGCCGTGTGCCAACGCACGCCCGGCGAGCGCGAGCACGGGAAGTCGCGCCGCACGCGCGCCTCAGGGGAAAAGGCCCCGCCCGCGTCGCCCAGCAATTGGGCAGAGCATTCTGCCAGTGCCTAAACGGGATACAAGTCAGCATTGAATCGTATCCAATCTGCTCTAGCCTTTTGTCGGACAGCGCCGGCATTGAGCGGGCGCGGCAAATGGCGCACCCTTACGGCAACGCCACAGCAAGATGCGCGCCCGGCTCACCGCCGACAATCCTCGTCACGAAGGGAGACATGCCCATGATCCGCACCCTCGCCGCCGCCGCGGCCACCGCTTTGGCCAGCCTTCTCGCGCTCGCCCCCGCGACCGCGCAGACCTTCCCCACCCGGCCCGTCACGCTCGTCGTGCCCTTCGCCGCCGGCGGCTCCACCGACCTCGTCGGCCGTCTCATCGCCGAGCGCATGAGCGCCGAGCTCGGCCAGCCGGTGGTCGTCGAGAACAAGGGCGGCGCGGGCGGTAATCTCGGCGCCGCTCAGGTCGCCAAGGCCGCGCCCGACGGCTACACCATCCTCATGGGCACGGTCGCCACCCATGCGCTGAACCCGGCCATCTACAAGAAGATGCCCTATGACCCGGTAACGAGCTTCGCGCCGATCTCGCTGCTCGCCGTGGTGCCGAACGTGCTGGTGGTGAATCCGGAGTTCCCGGCCAAGACAACGGAAGAACTCATCGTCCTGCTCAAGAAGGAGCCGGGCAAGTACAGCTACGCCTCCTCGGGCAATGGCACGCCGCTGCATCTGTCGGGCGAGCTGTTCAAGAGCATGGCCGGCGTCGACATGCAGCACATCCCCTATCAGGGCGCCGGCCCGGCGCTCGTCGACGTGCTCTCCGGCCAGGTGCCGATCATGTTCGACAACCTCCCCTCCTCCTCCTCGCACATCAAGAGCGGCAAGCTGCGCGCGCTGGGCGTGACGACGACGGAGAAGGCCTCGTCCTTCCCGGATGTGCCGACCATCGCCGAGGCGGTGCCGGGCTATGAGACCTATACGTGGAACGCCCTCTTCGCCCCGGCCGGCACGCCGCCGGAAGTGATCGCCACGCTGAACGCCGCCGCCAACAAGGCGCTGGCCGATCCCAAGGTGCAGGCGCGCCTCGCCGATTTCAGCGCCAAGCCGGTCGGCTCCACGCCGGAGCAGCTCGGCGAGCATGTGAAGAAGGAAATCGCCAAATGGGCGCCGATCGTGAAGCAGTCGGGCGCGCAGATCGACTGAGGGCGCTTGAATACTGAGGCACGGTTGAAAAGCGGCCGTCATCCCGGCCAAGCGTAGCGCAGAGCCGGGATCGCCAACCGCCTGGCACGCGATCCCGGATCGGCCGTTGGCCGTCCGGGATGACGCTGGAGAGCCCCCGAGATGGCGGCGGCCGAACCGACGCGCCCCTCCCCCTCAGAACACCGTCCCGTCCGCATCGATCGCGATGGGGGGCGGGCCGGCCGGGGGGCGGCGCTGCGCGGCGATGCGGCGCCCGGCCGTCCAGGTTCCGCCCTGCAGCATCTTGGCGAGCGGGAAATCGGCCGCCTCCAGCCCCAGCCGCTCGCGCACTGGGTCCGCCAGCCGGTCGAGCAGCGCGACGGTCAGCGCGCGCCACTCCACGATCATCTCGGAGGTGACCACGTGTTTCTGTGCGGGGTCGATGGGCTCGCGCGGCACGATGGCGCCGAGATCGACCAGCAGCCCGCCGTTGCGGTATTCCGGCAGGCCGGTCAGCGCATCGAGATCGGTGATGGCGAGGCCCGCCGCCTCGAACGGCTCCAGCAGCGAATAGGTCAGCCATTGCGAGAGCTTGTGGAACGGCACCAGCCCGGCCGAGCGGTCGGGCACGGTGATCGCGGGGTGCCGGCCGACATCGCCGAGCGCCAGCCCGTCCACCTCCAGCCCAGCCGGCCAGATCACCGAAAAGGCGTCGAGCAGCGCTTCGAGGATGGCGGCGGCGGGTAGCCGGCCGACCCTGGCGGTGGGCGCCAGCGCGTCATAGAGCCCGCCGGGCCGCAGCGCGCCGGCGCGGAACAGGTCCGGACGCGCCGCCAGCGCCCGGCCGAGCCGGTTGAGCAGCAGCGCGCGCCCTTCCAGTCCCACCAGCGGGTTGTCGGCGGTGACCTGGAAATAAACGCCGAGCGTGCCGGCATCGAGCGCGATGAGGGCGGGCGCGTCGACCCGCAGCTTCTGCGCGGGATCGGAGGAAAAGCCGCCCGCCTCGAACATGCGCAGGCTCGCCACCGCCAGCCCTTCAGAACGGGTTATGGTGAGCCCGGTCTCCGCCTCGCGGTAGCGCCAGGCGTCCCCAGCGCCGGCGTCGAGCAGCACGCTGACCATGGCGAGGTCGATCATGATGCGGGCGCGCTCGGCCGGCTCGATGGTGCCCAGCCCCGCCTCCAGCGCCGCCCAACGGTCGACGCCGCCCGCCGCGAAATGCCGCCAGCGGCTGTGATAGGGGATGTCGAGCGTCGGGTAATCGGCGCGCGTCACCTCGGCCACATAATCCGCGACCACCTCCAGCGCCCCCTCGTCGACGGTGAAATGCGGCGAGTGCCCGGCCAGCACATGGTCGAGCACGCTATGGCAGCGCGCCCGCACGGCGGCCGGGGAGCGCAGGGCGAGAAGTTCGGGCGGGGTCATGCTGTCAGTCTCTTCTGGCAATCCCTCATGGCCGGCTTGACCCGACCATCCAGGGGACGAAACGGCCGGGCGCTCCCGGCCATGGATCCCCGGGTCCAGCCCGGGGATGAGGGAAAGACGAGGTTTTCGCCCACTCGGGAGCCGCGGGAAAGAAAACCCTCATCCCGGACAGGCTAGCGCCCCGATCCGGGATCGCAGGAAAGCTCGGGAGCGATCCCGGCTCATGGTTGCGCCATGGCCGGGATGACAACCCTCCCGGATGACGCGCTGCGAGCCCGCTCACTCCTCCAGCGCCCGGCCCTGGGTGGCGTCGTACTGGCTCTCGAAGCCGACGCCGTAATAACCGGCGGAGACCTTGGCCTCCATCTCGACGCGGGCGTCGGGCGGGATCAGCTCGGCGGGGATCGGCACGCGCTCGATCACCTCGATGCCCGCGCGCTGAAGCGCGTTGAACTTCATGTCGCTCATCGAGGCGAAGCGCTCGATGCGGTTGATGCCGAGCCAGTGGAACACATCCGGCATCAGTTCCTGGAAGCGCATGTCCTGCACGCCGGCGACGCATTCGGTGCGCTTGAAATAGGTATCCGGCAGGTCGCCGCCCTCCTGCCGCTTGCGGGCGTTGTAGACGAGGAACTTCGTCACCTCGCCGAGCGCGCGGCCTTCCTTGCGGTTATAGACCACGAGGCCGACGCCGCCCTTCTGCGCCATCTCCACGCACATCTCGATGCCATGGGCGAGATAGGGCCGGCAGGTGCAGATGTCCGAGGAGAACACATCCGAGCCGTTGCACTCGTCATGCACGCGGCAGGCGAGCGGGGTCACGCCGTCGCCGATGCGCGAGGGCTCGCCGAACATGTAGAGCGTCATGCCGCCGATGGGCGGCAGGAACACCTTGAGGTCGCCACGCGTCACCAGCTCCGGGAACATGCCGCCGGTGTGCTCGAACAGCGCGCGGCGCAGCGCGCCCTCCGCGACGCCGAACCGCTCGGCGATGCCCGGCAGATACCAGACCGGCTCGATCGCCGCCTTGGTGACGCGCACATCGCCCTTCGGCCCGATGATGTCGCCATCGACCTGCAGACGCCCCGCCCGCAGCGCGTCGCGGATTTCCGGCATGTCGATATGGGCGCGGGTGATGGCGATGCTCGGGCGCACATCCATGCCCGCAGTCAGTTCGGCGCCGAAGACGTCGCCGGTGAGGTGGCCCCATGGATCGAGCGAGACGATCTTGCCGGCATCGCCCCATTGCGGGTGCGGGCCGATCGTGTCGGACGGGGAGGTATTGGTGAGGTCGGCGCGGAAATCGGCCGGCAGCGCGCCGGCGGCGATGGCCAGCGCGCGGTACACCGAATAGCCGCCGGCATGGGCGCCGATGGCGTTGCGGTGCTTGGGATCGGTGAGGGTGGCGACGACGGGACCGCGCTCGGCTGGCGTCGGTGCGCCCCAGTTCAGGACGGGGCCGCCAGCGGCAACACCGGTGGGCGCGCCATGCGAGGTGAGAACGATGTGGTTGCGGGGACGACCGCCTGCATTGGCATTGACGGACATGGGCAGCTCGCTTCTCGTCCGGCCGGGCGCCGGCTCTCGGGAAGCACTGAATGTGAGCGCCATTCGCGCCGCTCCGCAAGGGGGTGACGGGGGTCGGCGCAAAAAATTTCAGACGAACTGGTCCGATTCTTGTATCGACCGTCGCGCTTTCCGCTACGCTGTGGGAAGCTGGCGGCTGGCCTGTCGGCGTCCGCCGAACCCGCCACGCCCCTTGCACACGAGTTCGCCGCCCATGAACGCGCCCACACCGGTTACGCCCTCCTCCCCCACCCGCGAGCTGCCGCCAAGCACCGTGGTGGTCGATCACCCGCTCATCCAGCACAAGCTCACCCTGATGCGCCGCTCGCGCACGCCGGCGAACGAGTTCCGCCTGCTGCTGCGCGAGATCAGCATGCTGCTCGCCTATGAGGTGACGCGCGACATGCCGCTGGAGTTGGTGGAGATCGAGACCCCGCTGGAAAAGATGATGGCGCCGGTGGTGGCGGGCAAGAAGCTCTGCCTCGTCTCGGTGCTGCGCGCCGGCGGCGGCATTCTCGAGGGGATGCTGGAAATCCTGCCGGCGGCACGCGTCGGCCATGTCGGGCTTTACCGCGACCCGGTCTCGCTGGCGGCGGTCGAGTATTATCTCAAGCTGCCGCGCGACATTTCCGAGCGCACCGCCATCGTGCTCGACCCGATGCTGGCGACCGGCAATTCGGCGGCGGCAGCGGTGTCCGAGGTGAAGGCGGCGGGCTGCCAGTCGATCAAGTTCGTCTGCCTGATCGCCGCGCCCGAGGGCCTGAAGACGCTGCACGAGGCGCACCCCGACGTCACCGTCTACACCGCCGCCGTGGACAGCCATCTCAACGACCACGGCTATATCGTGCCGGGCATCGGCGATGCCGGCGACCGGATCTTCGGCACCAAATAAGCCGCCGCCGCCGGCTGGAACGGCACGAAGCTTGTATGGGACACAGCGGCAGCACAGGTCGCGGCGGGTTGAACGCGCGCCGCGACCGCGTAACCTGCCGCGTGTTCATTCGGCCTTTGCAGACGTACGCACCGGGATGACCCGAAGGCGGCCTGCCCTTGCAACAGGGAACGTCATGTCCAACCTCGCCCCGAAATTCTCCCGTCTCGCTCTCACCGGCGCGCTCGCCCTCGCCCCCTCGCTCGCCTTCGCCCACACCGGCCATGGCCAGGCCGACGGGCTGGTGCACGGCTTCATGCACCCGGTCGGCGGGCTCGACCATGTGCTCGCCATGATGGCGGTCGGCATCTTCGCCGCGCAGCTCGGCGGGCGCGCGATCTGGGCGGTACCGGCCACCTTCGTCGCGCTGATGGCGCTGGGCGGCGCGCTCGGTATGGCGGGCATTGATGTGCCCTTCGTCGAGCTCGGCATCACCCTCTCCATCGTCGTGCTCGGCGGCGCGGTGGCGCTCGGCTGGAAGAACTGGCCGCTCGGCGCCGCCATGGCGGTGGTCGGCGTGTTCGCCATCTTCCACGGCCACGCCCATGGCGCGGAAATGCCGGCGGATGCCTCGGGCCTCGCCTATGCCGCCGGCTTCATGCTGGCCACCGCCCTCTTGCACATGGCCGGCATCGGCCTCGGCACGCTCATCGGCTCGGCCCGCGCGCCGCGCCTCACCCAGGCGCTCGGCGCGGGCGTCGCGGTGATCGGCGTCGGCCTGCTGACTGGCGTGATCTGAGCGCCGAAACTTTCAGCGGTCGCTGACCAGAATCCGGGCTTCCGGTCCGCCGGGAGCCCCTCTATCCTGAAAAATGTCCCTAGGGTTCCGGCGCCGCAAGATCATGCATCTTTGGCGTGGCTGGTCCGAGAGGGACAGCCCGGCGGGGGATACGTCCCACCACATGCGCCGGGTCCACGGCGGGACAAAAGCCCGGGAGGCTCGCGCGACGGGATCGCGGCGGAGGCCTTTCGCTGTTCAGGCCTCTTCCGAGACTTCCTCGCAGAATGGACCGCGCCGCCATAGGGTGCGGTCGTGCCGAAGGACTGATCGCAAGGAGAGACGCCTGATGCGTTCCCATTCCAGCCGCGCCCACCCCACCCGCGCCCACCGCATCGCCGGCCTTGCCGGCACGCCGGACCGCGACCGCCGCCACCACCCCAATTTCGAGATCCGGGGGACGCAGGGCTGGAAGGCTCTCGAATCCGAGGAGAAGCTCTCCGAGGATGGCTGGCGCCGCGAGCAGCAATGGGCCCTCGACATGGGCCTGCCCGGCGCGGAATCGATCAACGACAAGTCGATCCCGACCTTCGCGCGTGGCGAGCTGCCGCATTTCGCCGGCATCAACACCTTCATGAAGGCCCCTTACGTCGAGAATGTCCGCGATGTCGGCAAATACGATGCCGCCGTCATGGGCATTCCCTTCGATTCCGGCACCACCTACCGACCGGGCACGCGCTTCGGGCCGCAGGGTATCCGCCGCATCTCCGCGCTCTACACGCCCTACAACTATGAACTTGGCGTCGACCTGCGTGAGCAGATGACGCTGTGCGATGTCGGCGACGTGTTCACCATTCCGGCGAACCTCGAAAAGAGCTTCGACCAGATCTCCAAGGGCGTCAGCCACGTCTTCTCGTCCGGCGCGCTGCCGATCATGCTCGGCGGCGACCACTCGATCGGCTTTCCCTGCGTGCGCGGCATCGCCGAATGCACCTCCAAGCGCATCGGCATCATCCATTTCGACCGCCACATCGACATCCAGGAAAAGGATCTCGATGAGCGCATGCACACCACGCCCTGGTACTGGGCGACGAACCTGCCCAATGTCTCGCCGAAGAACCTCGTCCAGCTCGGCATTGGCGGCTGGCAGGTTCCGCGCTACGGCGTGCAGGAGGCCCGCAAGCGCGGCACGAACGTGCTGACCATCGACGATATCGAGAAGATCGGGCTGGAAAAGGCCGCCGAGATCGCCCTCGAACTCGCCTGGAAGGACGCCGACGCGGTCTACATCTCCTTCGACGTGGACAGCATCGACTGCGGCTTCGTGCCGGGCACCGGCTGGCCGGAGCCCGGCGGCTTCCTGCCGCGCGAGGCGCTGAAGATCCTCGGCCTTGTCGCCGCCGAGGGGCTGTGCGGCCTCGAAGTGGTGGAGGTCTCCCCGCCCTACGACACCTCGGACATCACCGCCCTGTTCGGCACCCGCGTGGTGGTGGAAGCGCTCGGCTCCATGCTCGCCCATGGCAAGCTCGGCAGCCACAAGCACATCATCGACAAGCCGGTGAGTTTCTGAGTTCCCGCATTACCTCTCCCCGTTGGGGAGAGGTCGGCCGCGCAGCGGCCGGGTGAGGGGTTGCGACGTTGATCGCGGTGAAGCCCCCTCACCCCACCCCTCTCCCCGCCGGGGAGAGGGAGTCAGGGACAAGGTCCAGGGAGACACCGCCATGCACCGCGGGCACGACCATCATCACGACCATGGCGCGGGAGGTCACTCCCATGGGCACGCCCATGCCGAAGCGCACGCCCACGCCCACAGCGCCGGGCATAATCACGGCCATGGCCCGCGCCGCACGGCGCAGTGGCAGACGCCGCATCTGCCCGAGCCGCCCGAGGCGGACGACCATGCCCATGTCGAGCCCGATCTCGATCTGGTGGAGAAGGCCTTCGTCGAGAGCTTCGCCAGCGCGAGCGACCCGACGAGCTTCCTGCGCCTTGCCCGCGTACCGTTCGACGCGGTGACCGCGGAGGGCGTGCGGGTGAGCCTCCTGCGCGTCGAGACCAGCGAGACCACCGATGTCGGCGCGGTCATGCCGCATCTGGGCGGGGGAACCTTCCGTTATGACCCGCTGCCGGCGGCCATGACCTCCCGCCGAAAGACCTTGCGTTTCGTCTATTTCGACGGCCGCACGTCCCTGCCGCTGACGCTGGCGCAGGTGCGCGCGCTCGCGGAGACGTGAGGCGGCGGCCTTTCGCTCAAGCGCGCCCGATCGCCGCGTCCGTGGTTTCGCGGGTTGATCGGAACGCCTCCAAAGTTCATGGTGCCCTCGACAGGTTGCCCGCGATCAGAGCGCGGGCGCCGGAGTGGATGCCCATGGTTTACGCACCTTCCGACTACGCACGCTTCTTCCAGGACGCCGTCGAGACGCTCAAGACCGAGCGGCGCTACCGCACCTTCGCCGAGATCGAGCGCGACACCGCCCGCTTCCCCCATGCCGTGTGGCACACGCCGGAAGGCGCCCGCGACATCATCATCTGGTGCTCGAACGACTATCTCGGCATGGGCTGCCATGAGAGCGTGGTCGAGGCCATGTGCGCCACCGCCCGGCAGGCCGGCGCGGGCGCCGGCGGCACGCGCAATATTTCCGGCAACAGCCACGCCATCGTCGAGCTGGAAGCCGAACTTGCCGACCTGCACGGCAAGGACGGCGCGCTGGTCTTCACCTCCGGCTATGTGTCGAACCAGACCGGCATTTCCACCCTCGCCAAGCTAATCCCCGACTGCCTCATCCTGTCGGATGCGCTGAACCACAATTCGATGATCGAGGGCGTGCGCCAGGCGGGCCGCGACAAGCAGGTGTTCCGCCACAACGACCTCGCCCATCTCGAAGAGCTGCTGCGCGAGGCGGGTGATCGGCCCAAGCTCATCGTGTTCGAGAGCGTCTATTCGATGGATGGCGACGTCGCCCCCATCGGCGCGATCTGCGACCTCGCCGAGCGCTATGGCGCGATGACCTATCTCGACGAGGTCCATGCCGTCGGAATGTATGGCCCGCGCGGCGCCGGCCTCGCCGAGCGCGACGGGGTGATGCACCGGGTGGACGTGATCGAGGGCACGCTGGGCAAGGCGTTCGGCGTGGTCGGCGGCTATATCGCGGCTAGCCGCGCTGTGGTCGATGCCGTGCGCTCCTACGCGCCGGGCTTCATCTTCACCACCGCCCTGCCCCCGGCCGTTGCCGCCGCGGCGGCGGCCTCGGTGCGCCACCTCAAGAATTCCGGCACTGAACGCGCCCGCCAGCAGGCGCAGGTCGCCAAGGTCAAGCGCGCGCTCGACCGCGCCGGCCTGCCGCAAGTGGTGACCGAAACCCATATCGTGCCGGTGATGGTGGGCGACGCCACCGCTTGCAAGGCCGCCAGCGACATGCTGCTGGAAGACCACGGCATCTACATCCAGCCGATCAACTACCCCACCGTGCCACGCGGCACGGAGCGGCTGCGCATCACCCCCGGCCCGTTCCATGACGATGCGCTGGTCGCGCATCTGGCGAGCGCGCTGGTGGATGTGTGGACCCGCCTCGGCCTGCCCTTCATCGCGCAGGCGCAAGCGGCCGAATAGGCCGCTTTTTCCCCTCTAGCACAAAGACCCGGCCGAATAGGCCGTCACGGGACAGGCGCGGCCGACGATCGGCCGCCCTCAGTCCTTCGGCTCGCTCTCGTCGAGCGGCGGCGCCTCATCCTCGGAGGCGACCGGCGCCACCGGCGGGCCGAAGAACAGCCGGGCGATCACCGGGATCAACAGCGCCAGCCCGACGAAGCGCGCGAGATGGTGCGCGGCGACAAAGGCCGGATCGAGCCCGAGCACGAAGGCCATAATGGTCATCGCCTCCAGCGCACCGGGCACATAGGCCACCAGCACCTTCGCCAGCGGCTCGCCAGACAGCCAGGCGCCGAGTGCCGAGAAGGCGACCGAAATGGCGATGGCGACGACGAGCGCGCCCAGCGCGTCGATGAAGAAGCGACGCAGCGTCTGCGCCTTGGTGCCGGCGAAGCGGCTGCCCGAATTGGCGCCGAGAATGACGAAGCTGACGATCAGCAGGAGATCCGGCAGCCGGCCTTCGATCAGCCCGGCGCCGTGGACGACGCCGCTGGCGATCATGGCCCCGACCATGGTGCCGCCGGGAAAGCGCGCCTTCTCCGCGAGGAAGGCGCCGAGCACGCCGACGCCGATGGAGAGGAAGAAGCTGGTCCAGTCCGGCACTACCGGGTTGATCGGCAGCGTGCCGGCCGGCTGATGGCCGAGCCCGCCCAGCGCCGCCGGCAGCAGCGCCACCAGCACGAAGAGCCGCAGCGACTGGCTGAACACCACGCGGCGCGTATCCGCCCCCGAGCTTTCGGCCATGATCAGCACGGTGGAAAGCGCGCCGGGGGCGGCGCCGAAGAAGGCGCTGCGCCGGTCCCAGCCGGCGACCTTCTCCAGATAAAGCGTCACCGCCAGCATCATCACCGGAACGGAAACCAGCAACACCACCATCGTCACCGGCCAGGTGGAGAGACCGTGGAGCGTATCGGGGGTGATGGCCGAGCCCATCGAGGTGCCGAGCAGCACATAGGTGACGACGCGGACATGGCTTTCCACGCCCACCGGTGCCCCGAACAGTGCCGCCACCGCCGTCGCCACCAGCGCGCCGGACAGCCAGCCGGCGGGCATGCCGACACCGGCGAACAGCGCCCCGCCGGCAAAGGCGAGGAGCAAGGTGAGGCCCCACCACAGCACATCGCGGGAGGACGGACGGGAACGCTTGAACGGGAGGGAAAACGGCATCGGAAACGGAACGGACGGCGCGCGGGAGGACTACGCGCGAATGCGTAGCGGGCGGGGGATTTGCGCCGGATCAATGCGCCGAACCGGCGGCGGGGTCAAATCTTGATCATGCATAGTTCAGCTCTCTTCCATGCCGAGCGCGCGGTTCCGCGCTACACCTCCTACCCCACGGCGCCGCATTTTTCCGGTGCCATAGGGGCGAGCGAGCACGCGCAATGGCTCGCCGCGCTGCCGGACGATGCGACCCTCTCTCTCTATCTCCACATCCCGTTCTGCCACTCGCTCTGCTACTATTGCGGCTGCACCACCAAGGCGACCCGCCGGCCGGCGCCGGTCGCCGCCTATGCCGCGCGACTGGAGCGCGAGATCGGCCTCGTCGCCGCCGCGGCCGGCGGGCGGGCTGTCACTCACATCGCCTGGGGCGGGGGCACGCCGAGCCTGATCGGGCCGGAGGCGCTGAAGCGTCTGTTCGGCCGGATCAACGATGAATTTGATCTCACTGGCCTGATTGAACACGCCATCGAACTCGATCCGCGCGAGACCGACGCGGCCCTCGCCGACGCGCTGGGCGCCATCGGGGTCGACCGGGTGAGCTTCGGCGTGCAGGATTTCAGCGTGCATGTGCAGTCCGCCATCGGCCGCGTGCAGCCTTTCGGCACAGTCGAGCGGGCGGTGAAACTCGTGCGCGAAGCGGGTGTTAGCGCGGTCAATCTCGATCTGATGTACGGCCTGCCGCACCAGACCGAGCGCGATGTGCGCCGCACCGCCCAGCTCGCAACGCTGCTCGCGCCCGAGCGCCTTGCGCTGTTCGGCTACGCCCATGTGCCGTGGGTGCGGCCGAATCAAAAGCTCATCGACCAGACCGCCCTCCCCGGCGCCGCCACCCGCCTCGACCAGGCCGAAGCGGCGCGCGCCGTTTTGGTCGCGGCGGGCTATGTGCCTGTGGGGCTTGACCATTTTGCGCGCCCGCACGACCCGATGGCGGTCGCGGCGGCGGCGGGCCGGTTGCATCGGAACTTCCAAGGCTACACGGTCGACGCGGCCGACGCGCTGATCGGCCTCGGCGCCTCGGCGATCAGCCGGCTGCCGCAGGGATTCACCCAGAACGCCCCGGACTCCGCCTCCTATATCCGCGCCATCGACGCCGGACGGTTCTCCACCGTGCGCGGCATCGCCTTCACGCCGGATGATGTGAAGCGCGGCGCGCTGATCGAGCGGCTGATGTGCGACCTCGCGGTCGATCTCGACGCCTATACGCTGGCCGAGGCCGCCCCGCGCCTTGCCCCACTGGTGGCGGACGGACTGCTGGAGATCGAGGGAAAGCGCATCGCCATGACCTCGTTCGGCCGGCCTTTTGTCCGTCTCGCTGCCGCCGCCCTCGACGCGCGGCTGCAGGCCGGCGCCCGGCACTCGGTCGCCGTCTGAACGCCCCCGACACGTCCGCTCATCCATCCAGCAAAAAGGCCCCGCCGATGGGGCGGGGCCTTTTGAGTTTGAAGGACGGCTTGAGGAGGAAGGCGCGCCGCCGGTCTCAGGCGGCGCCGGCGAGGCGGCGCATGCTGCCGCGATCATTGATCTGCACCTCGTCCGCTCGCAGCAGGGCCACCAGACCCCGGCGCTTCAGCTCGGAGAAGGCGCGGCTGACGGTTTCCAGCGTCAGCCCGAGGAAGTCAGCGATTTCCTGTCGTGTCATGGAGAGGTGCAGCGTGCTACCGACGACGCCCTCCGGCATCAGCCGCAGCAGGAAGAAGGCGACGCGCTCCAGCGCCGACATGCGCCCAAGCACCAGCGCGTGGGAGTGCATGGCGCAGAGCTGCGCCTCGAAGCGCCGCAGCAGGCGGGCGGCGAGCGTGGGGTCACGCTCCAGCGCGCCCCGGTCATGGGTGGTGATGACGGCGGCGGTCAGCGTCTCCGCCGAGCAGGCATAGACATCGCACGCCGCGAGGCCGAACACGTCGCCAGGGCCGAGCAGTTCAACCACCTGACGGCGACCGTCCGGCAGCAGCTTGGTGAGCATCACCGCGCCTTCCACCACTTCCATGATGCGGCGGGCGGTGTCGCCCTCATGCAGCACGGTGACATGCGGGGCGACGCGCAGGTGCCCGGTATGCGTCTCCGGCGCGGCGGCGTGGCGCGAATAGCTACCGGTGCGTTCTTCGATGATCTGGCGCATCTGGCCCTCCGCGGCTGATCTGGATCAACCTTAGAGAGCGTCGGAGCGTCACACAGTTCGGTGGGCTGCGTAAGGACATTCCCTAAAGGGCGGCCCGCAGCGGGCAAAACGCGGCGCACAAGGGCAAGCGATCCGGCAGCCGGACGCGACCTCTGGTTGACAGCTTCAAGGCTCAATGGGCGGGAATGGCGAGGGCTAGACTTTCGACATTGAGCGGCTTGCGGACCACGCCCACGGGCTTCAGGCCGCGCAGCTGGTGGTCGATGGCGCTTTGCGACTGGCCGCTGATGACCACCACGCTCGGCGGCTCCGCCAGCTTCTGCAACCAGCGCACGGCCTGTCCGCCGGAGATGCCGGGCAGGCTGAGATCGACAATCACCGTGTCGCTTCCCGCCGGGGGCGAGGCCCGGAACAGGCTTTCCGCATCGGGGTATGAGACCACCTCGTAGCCGAGGTTGGCGAGGATCAGACCGAGCGAATCGCTCACGCCCGCATCATCCTCAACAACATGAACTCGCACAGGGCGTTCTCCCGCAATTTGCCCCCAAAGGTGCGGAAGTCCACCCCGTTTAGCCATTCGTAGGGATGCGTAGATGGCCGTATATTACCTGATGCTAGGCGCGCATGTCCTTCAGCACGATGCGCACGAGATCGGCGGCGTTCTTGGCGCCCAGCTTCTCCATGATGCGCGCGCGGTGCACCTCGATGGTGCGCGGCGAGATGCCGAGCACGCGGCCGGCCTCCTTGTTCGACGCGCCGGAGGCGATCTGCACGAGCACCTCGCGCTCGCGCGGGGTCAGCAGGTCATGGCCGGGGAAATGCGCGGAGAGCAGGTCCGCGGGCTCGGTGGAGGTGCGGCGCTGATGCGCGTCAATGGCGTCGCGCACGCGCTCGACCACGGTATCCGCATCGAACGGCTTCTCGATGAAGTCGAGCGCCCCATGGCGGATCGCGTCCACCGCCATCGGAATATCGCCCTGACCGGAAATGATGAAGATCGGCGCCGGGTAACGATCCGCCTCCAGCTCCTTCAGAATGTCGAGGCCGGAACGGCCGGGCATGTGGACGTCGAGCACGACGCAGGAGGGAACATGGGTGCGGGCGACGGAGAGGAAGGCCGCACCATCGGAGAAGCCGCGCACATGATAGCCCTCAAGGCTGAGCACGAGCGACAGCGCATCGCGGACGGCCGAATCATCGTCCACGATGAAGACTTCACCCATCTGTGCCATCTCGTTCCCCTTTATCCGACCTCGGCTGGCGCCGCGGGCCGGGCTACCGGCAGCACCAGGGCGAAGCATGCCCCCTTGCCGTTGCCACCGGGGTCGACCATCAGGTCTCCACCGTGGTTCTGGGCGATCGTCCGTGAAATCGCAAGCCCGAGCCCCATGCCGCGACGTTTTGAACTGGCAAAGGCCTCGAAGAGCTTGGGAAGTGCCTCGGGCGCGATGCCGGAGCCGTTGTCCTGCACCTCGATCCGCACCGCTCCGTCCAGCACCCGCGTGCTGACGCGCAGCGCCGGCTCGCGCGTCAGGGCGGCGGCCTCGATGCCGTTGCGGACGAGATTGACCACGATCTGCTGGATCTGCACCGGATCCACCGACACCTCCGGCAGGTTGCCGGAGGTCTCGCGGATGATGCGCACGCGATGGGTCTGGCCGAGCAAGGTGAGGTCGATCGCCTCGTCGACCAGCGGATCGAGGTTGCGCAGATGCCGCTCGGGATCGCGCTTCTCGACGAATTGCCGCATGCGCTGGATGATGTGGCCGGCGCGCTCGGCCTCGCCCGCCGCCTTGTCGAGGATGTCGCCGACCATCCTGTTGATGTCGACACCCTTGGAATGGGCCCGGCGGATGGCCTGCAGATAGAGCATCAGCGCCGTCAGCGGCTGGTTGAGCTCATGGGCGATGGCCGCGCCCATCTCGTCAATGGCGGAGACGCGGGCGAGATGCACCAGCTCGCTCTGCAAATCGGCGAGACGCTGCTCGCTTTCCTTGCGCGGGCGCAGATCGCGCAGGATGCCGATGAACTGCCGCCCGTCCGGGGTCGCCGCCTCGCCGACGGAGAGCTCCAGCGGGAACACCGTACCGTCGGCATGTCGGCCGCGCACCTCGCGGCCGATGCCAATGATCTTCTTCACACCGGTGCTGATGTAGCTGGCGACATACTGGTCGTGATCGGCCGCATATTCGGTCGGCATCACCAACTTCACGTTCTGCCCGACCGCATCGGCGGCCGCGATGCCGAACATCTGCTCGCATGCCTTGTTGAAGACGAGGATGCGCGCGCGATCATCAATCACGATAATACCGTCGGCCGCCGTATCGAGCACGGACGCCAGACGCGCATCGGAAACCGTCGGCAGATCGCGCTGGGCGGGCGACGAACTGAAATCACGCATGGGGTCAGTCTGCTATCGCCGCCAGCCGGGGGCAACCTGTTCTTTCAACTTCTTACAACGCACGGTCGCGTTTTCGGCGCGATGTTACGTCTTCAGCCACGTCACCAGCCGGTCGGTCGCCTCGGTGATCTGCGCCTCGCCGCGCGCGAAGCACATGCGCAGATAGGCCTCGCCGCCCGGACCGAAGGCGGTGCCCGGCGCGAGACCGATGCCGGCCTCGTCCACCAGACGCAGAGCGAGGCGCCGTGTGTCGTCCTCGCCATCCACAGCGAAGAACATGTAGAAGGCGCCGGGCGGGCTGGCGAAGCGCACCCGGTTGGAGGTCGAAAGGCCCTGCGCGACGATATCGCGACCGCGCCGCGCCCGCTCGATCTGATGGGTCAGGAAGCTCTCGCCACGTTCCAGCGCGGTCACGCCGGCGCGCTGCATGAAGGCGGCGACGCCGGACGTAGAGTACTGGATGAGGTTCTCCAGCACCTGCCCGAGCGAGGGATGCGCCTCGATCCAGCCGAGGCGCCAGCCGGTCATCGCCCAGTTCTTCGAGAAGGTCTGCACGAAGAGGATGCGGTCTTCGGGGTCCATCACCTCATGGAAGGACGGGGCAAGCCCGCCTTCCTCGAAATAGAAGCGGCCATAGATCTCGTCGGCGATGATCCACAGCCCGTGACGGCGGGCGATGTCGAGCACGCCGCGCAGCGTCTCGGTCGGGGCGACGAAGCCGGTCGGGTTGGCCGGGGAATTGATGAAGATGACGCGCGTACGCGGAGTGATCGCGTCCTCGAGCTGGTCGAGGTCGAGCCAGAAACCGCGCGCGGGATCGAAGGACAGCGGCACCGCGATCGGACGGGCGCCGATCACTTCGGCGGCGGCGGCGGCATTCGGCCAGGAGGGCGACGGAATGAGGATTTCCTCGCCGGCCGAGAGGGTTAGCGCCAGCGCGATCTGGATCGCCTGCATGCCCGAACCGGTCACATGATAGCGCTCGAGATCCTCCGGCACGCCATAGACCCGCGTCATATAGGCGGCGATGGCGGCGCGCAGTTCGGGGATCCCGCGCTGCCAGGTGTAGAAGGTCTCGCCCGCCGCCAGCGCGCGCGTCGCGGCTTCGCTGATGAAGGAGGGGGTCGGCAAATCGCCCTCACCCGCCCAGAGCGGGATGAGGCCCTCGCGGCGACGCCCATAGTTCATCACCTCGACAATGCCGCTCTCCGGCAAGGCGAGGGCCTGCGGGCGGATATGGTCGAGCAGGGAGGGAGCGGGGCGGAAGGGCGAGGCGGAGGCCGGCATGGGAGGCTCATGGAACGCGAAGCGGGGAAGGCAGGATAGCGTATCCGCCTGGCCGCGCCCATGGAGAGGCCCGCCTGGAGCCATGAAAAGGCGTGATGCGCGCATTCCTGCGCGCGATCAGTGAGAGCGTGGGGCGGGGGCGCGACAGGCGCCCGCCACCCGTCGCGTCAGCCGAGCTGTTCGATGATGATGGCCCGGAGCTGCTCACGCGTGAGCAGGCAGGGCTCGGGCTTCCAGTCTTCCGGCGAGCGGGGCTGGGAAGCGGCAAAGGTGGGGCGACGCAGGGCGCCGCGCGGAGTGGTGGTGGTCACGTGAATCCTAATGCCGGCGCGGGGCCCAACGGGCGCGTGCTCGGCGTTTCTCTCGGAATTGTCAGAAAAAGCAGCGGCATCACCGAAAGGAGCCGCGCGTGTCGATCAGTCGACCGGCATGATGTAGTGCGTCATTGTGGGCAGAACAAGGCCTCAGTCGGCGGGGCCGCAAGCTTCAGGCAAGTCTTGCGCATGCCGAGGCGCCTGTCGGGAGGTAAAGGCGTTCCCGCGCCTTGCCCGGGCGTCAGCCGATCAAGCGGCGGTATTCTTCGGCGCGCCGCTCCATATCCTCCGGCGGCGGGAGGCCGGCGTCGCTGATGCCCGCTTCGATTTCGCGAGCAACAACAGGCCAGTAACGCTCCACCGCCGCCGATAGGTCGGGGGGGCGCCGCTCCACCGCCAGAAGGTCGACGGTGCAGAGTGCCCGAGCCCTTAGCTCCGTGTTCTGTGTCATCTCGAAAGGTTAACATGGACGGCGCGCGCCGAGTGTCGGCTAGTGGACACTTTCCGCGCCTGTCGCGCGATCGTGTGCCGGGGCGGGCGTAACCATAATCGGCAAAACCGTATCATGACACCTCCGTCGCGGATCGACACGGTCCGCGCCCGCGCCTAGCATGGTGGATAGCAAACCGCCGCTGGAGGATAATCGCGTGAAACGTCAATCACTTGCCGCCATCGCCCTGCTCGGCCTCGCGGTGGCCGGGTGTGCGTCGACGCAGAAGGCGGAGGTCCAGAACAAGGACAATCTGCTCGCCGCCGCCGGCTTCCAGCTGCGCCCGGCCGACACCCCGGCCCGCATCGCCTCGCTGAAGAAGCTGCCGCCGAACAAGTTTTCCGTGCTGAACAAGAACGGCCAGCCGGTCTTCGTCTATCCCGATCCGACGATCTGCGGCTGCCTGTATTATGGAACCATGGACAATTACTCGGCCTATCAGCAGCTTGCTCTTCAGCAGCGGCTGGCCAGCGAGCAGGAAATGGCGGCGATGCTGAACCAGCAGGCCGCCTTTGACTATGCTCCCTGGGGCCCGCCCTTCTATTGAGAGCGTGGCTGGTCAGTGCAGTGAGGTGGACGATCAGGCCAATGAGGCCAGTCTGTGCGGTCTGATCTCGCTCATCACTTCCCCCAGCGCAGCACGAGCGGGTCGAGGCGGCCGGCGATCTCCAAGAGCCCCGCGCGGGTCGCCGGGTGGACGGGGGGAGCGGCGCGCGCAGCGTGTCGTGGCGGATCACCCCGCCCGCCTGCATGAGGATCTTGGCGGCGGCCAGCCCCGCCTGCCGGTTCTCGTAATTGATCAGCGGCAGCCAGCGCATATAGGCGTCGACCGCCGCCTCGCGATTGCCGGCGACATAGGGGTCGATGATCTGGCGGATGCCGTCGGGGTAGCCGCCGCCGGTCATCGCCCCGGTCGCCCCGGCGTCGAGATCGGCCATCAGCGTGATCGCCTCCTCGCCATCCCACGGGCCTTCGATCGCCGCCCCGCCCGCCTCGATCAGCGCCCGCAGCTTGCCCGCCGCCTGCGGCACCTCGATCTTGAAATAAGCGAGGTTCGCGATCTCGGCGGCCATCTTCGCGAGGAACGGCACCGACAGCGGCGTGCCGGCGACGGGGGCGTCCTGCACCATGATCGGAATGTCGATCGCGTCCGACACGCCCTTGTAGAAGTCGTAGACCTGCGCCTCCGGCACCCGGAAGGTCGCGCCGTGATAGGGCGGCATGACCATGACCATGGCCGCGCCCATCTCCTGCGCCCGGCGGGACCGCTCGGCGCAGACGAAGGTGGAGAAATGCGTCGTGGTGACGATCACCGGCACGCGCCCGGCGACATGCTCCAGCACGGTGCGCATCACCTGGTCGCGCTCGGCATCGGTGAGCACGAACTGCTCGGAGAAATTGGCGAGGATGCACAGCCCATGCGAGCCGGCGTCGATCATGAAATCGACGGCGCGCTTCTGGCCCTCCAGATCAAGCCGCCCCGCGGCATCGAACACCGTGGGAGCGACCGGGAAGACACCGGAATAGCGGGGAGACGCGGGCATGGTGGGCACCTTGCGAGCAGAACGGGATCAAAGGGTGAGGACGAGGAAGGCGGGCCTCAGGCGGCCGGGCGGAAATCCTCGGTGAGATAGGCGTCGAGAATGCCGGCGAAGCCGTCATCCCCGGTGAAGCCGAGCGCCAGCGCCCGCGCCGCCGTGAAGGCCTGCGGCCAGCCGCCGACCACGCGCGCCACCACCGGGTCGGGCTGGCGGCGGATCAGTCGCACCGCCGCCTCGCCAGCATGGGCGCGCAGCGCCTCGATCTGCTCGCCAATGGTGACGGAGACGCCGGGCATGTTGAGGCTGCGGCGGGCGCCGAGCGGGGCGGTGTCGAGCATGGCTGCGTGCAAGAGATAGCCCACCGCGGCGCGCGGCGAGGCGATCCAGACACGCAGGCTCTCCTCCACCGGCAGCACGGCCTCCACGCCGTTCAGCGGCTCGCGGATGATGCCGGAGATGAAGCCGGACAGCGCCGCATTGGGCCTGCCGGGGCGCACGCAGATGGTCGGCAGGCGCAGCGCCACGCCGTCGAGAAAGCCCTTGCGGGAGTAATCCGCCAGCAGGAGCTCACCGATGACCTTTTGCACGCCATAGGAGGAGGCCGGCGCGGTGAGGAAATCATCGTCCACCACCGCCGGGAAGGGCGTGCCGAACACGGCGAGCGAGGAGGTGTAGATCACGCGCGGCGTGTAACCCTCGACCGCGCGGATCGCCTCGAACAGCGCGCGCGTGCCGTCGAGATTGATGCGGTAGCCCTCCTCGAAGCGCGCCTCCGCCTCGCCCGAGACGATGGAGGCGAGGTGGAAGATCACCGCCGGCCGCGCGGCGATCAGCCGTTCCGCCACGCCCGGCGCCGCATAATCGCCGGTGAGCACTTGCGTGGCGAAAGGCAGGCCGGCGGGCGGCACCGCTTCCACCACATCATGCAGCACCGCGCCGGTGATCGCCTCGCCACCCAGCACGGGATTGCCGGCAAGGCGGCCGAGCAGCTTGCGGCCGATCATGCCGGCCGCGCCGAGAATGAGGATCTTCATGAGGCAGGCTCCGGTCAGGCGAGCGTGTAGGCGGTCTTCACCACGGTGTAGAATTCGCGGGCATAGCTGCCCTGCTCGCGCGGCCCATAGGACGAGCCCTTGCGGCCGCCGAACGGGACGTGGAAATCGACGCCGGCGGTGGGCAGGTTCACCATCACCATGCCGGCCTCGACGTTGCGCTTGAAATGGGTGGCGTGCTTGAGGCTCGTCGTGCAGATGCCGGCCGAGAGGCCGAACTCGCTGCCATTGGCCACCGCCAGCGCCTCGTCGTAATTCCCGACGCGGATGACAGAGGCGACCGGGCCGAACACTTCCTCGCGGTTGATGCGCATGGCGGGCGTCGTCTCGGTGAACAGCGCCGGCTGGAGGTAGAAGCCGGGCTTGGCGCGCTCGAGCCGGGCGCCGCCAAAGGCAAGGCGGCCGCCTTCCTTCGCGGCGAGGGCGATGTAGTCGAGATCCTGCGCGAGCTGGCTCTCATCGACCACCGGGCCGATCTGCGTGGTGGGGTCGAGCGCGTCGTCCACCTTCAGCGCGGCAAGGCGCTCGGTGAGCGCGGCGATGAAGCGGTCATGAATGGCGTCGGTGACGATGAACCGGCTCGACGCCGTGCAGCGCTGGCCGGTGGAGAAGAAGGCGCCATTGACCGCACAATCGACGGCCACGGAGAGCTCGGCATCGTCGAGCACCACCAGCGGGTTCTTGCCGCCCATTTCAAGCTGGACGCGGGCAAAGCGCGCCGCCCCCGCCGCCGCCACGCGTCGGCCGGTGCCGACCGAGCCGGTAAAGGAGATGCCGGCGATGTCCGGGTGGTCGAGCATGGCCTGCCCGACCTTGGAGCCCGAGCCCATGACGAGGTTGAACACGCCCGCCGGCACGCCGGCGCGGGAAATGATGTCGGAAAGCGCCCAGGCCGAGCCCGGCACCAGCTCGGCCGGCTTAAAGACGACGCAGTTTCCATAGGCCAGCGCCGGGGCGATCTTCCAGGCGGGAATAGCGATGGGGAAGTTCCATGGCGTGATGAGGCCGATAATGCCGAGCGGCTCGCGCGTCACCTCCACCCCGACGCCGGGCCGGACGGAGGCCAGCGTCTCGCCGGCAAGGCGCAGGCACTCGCCGGCGAAGAAGGAGAAGATCTGCCCGGCGCGCGTGACCTCACCGACGCCCTCGGCCAGCGTCTTGCCTTCCTCGCGCGACAGCAGCCGGCCGAGCTCGTCCTTGCGGGCGAAAATCTCGTCGGCGATCTTCTTGAGGATCTCGTGCCGGGCATAGGGCACGCTGCGCGACCAGGCGGGGAAGGCCGCCTTGGCCGCCTCGACCGCCGCGTTGAGTCCGGCGGCATCGGTGCGGGCGTAATGGCCGATCACGTCGCCAGTGTCGGACGGGTTGATATTGGCGAGGGCTTCAAAGCCCTCGACCCATTCGCCGCCGATGAAATTGCGGAACACAGCGCTCATGGTCAGTCCTTCGCCGCGCGGCGCGGTCAGTAGAGGAAGCGCGCGGGCACCAGCACCAGCGCGGGGAACAGAGTGAGCAGCGCCAGCACGATGAGCTGGGCGATGAGGAACGGCCACACGCCCTTGATGGCGAGCGCCAGATCGACCTTGCCCACTGCCGAGACGACGTTCAGCACCGTGCCGACCGGCGGGGTGATGAGGCCGATGGCGTTGTTCATCACGAACAATACCCCGAAATAGACCGGGTCAATCCCCGACGATTTGACGAGCGGCATCAGCACCGGGGTGAGGATGAGGATGGTGGGGATGAAATCCAGCGCCGTGCCGATGATCACCACCAGCAGCATGATGACGATCATCAGCTCGATCGGGTTGTCGCGGAACGGCTCCAGCAGCGCCGTCACCTCGGCCGGGATGTTGGCGATGGCGATGAGATAGGCCGAGACCGAGGCCGCCGCGACGAGGAACATCACCGCCGCCGTGGTGCGCACCGCCATCAGCATGGCGTGGATGAGCTTGGCCGGGGTCAGTTCGCGATAGACGAAGCTGCCGACCACCACCGCATAGACCGCCGCCACCACCGCCGCCTCGGTCGGGGTGAAGATGCCGCCCTTGAGGCCGCCAATGATGATGATCGGCAGGCCGAGCGCCAGCAGCGCGTCGAGGAAGGCGCGGCCCGCCTCGCCCCAACTCTGGCGCGGCAGGATGGCGACCTTGTCGCGCTGCGAGACGATCCACCAGGCAACGGCCAGCGCGAGGCCGAGCAGCAGGCCGGGCACGATGCCGGTGAGGAACAGCCGAGTGATCGACACGCCGCCGATCACGCCGAACACGATGTAGCCGATGGAGGGCGAGAGCACCGGGGCGATGATGCCGCCGGAGGCGATGAGGCCGGAAGAGCGCCCGACATCATAACCCGCCTGCCGCATCACCGGCAGCAGCATGGAGGCGAGCGCCGCCGTGTCGGCAATGGCCGAGCCGGACATGGAGGCGAGCAGGATCGCGGTGATGATGGCGACATAGCCGAGCCCGCCGCGCAGATGGCCGACCAGCGCCAGGCCGAGATTGACCAGCCGGCGCGACAGGCCGCCGGCATTCATCGCCTCGCCCGCCAGCAGGAAGAAGGGGATGGCGAGCAAAGGGAAGCTGTCCGCGCCATTGACCATCTGCAGCGCGATGAGCTGCCAGTCGAAGGCGCCGAGATGCCACATCAGCGCGCCGGCGGTGATGATCAGCGCAAAGGCGATGGGCATGCCGAGGAAGATCGCGCCCAGAAGGACGAGGGAGAAGATCGCGACGGTCACGACACGCCCTCCGCCACATTGGGATCCATCGCCGGGCCGCCGGGCCCACCGAGGATGACCTCGATGAGATCACCGAGAATGAGCAGGGTGAGACCCACGCCGGAAACCATCGCCGCGGCGTAGACATAGGCGGTGGACAGCTCGGAGACCGGCAGCAGATTGCCGAGGTTGAGCAGCGTCTGGTCATAGGCGCCGACCGCCAGCAGCACGGCGCAGGCGAGCGAGAGCAGGTCCGCGACGATGCGGCAGAGCCAGCGCCCGCCGCGCGGCAGGGCGACGACGAACATGTCGACGCCGAGATGACCCTTCTGCCGCATCACCGTGATGGCGCCGAGGAAGGTGACCCAGACGAAGAGCAGGCGCGACATCTCGTCGGCGATGGTGATGCCGCTGTCGAAGACATAGCGCAGGACGACATTGCCGAAGACCAGCACGACCATGACGCCGAGCAGGCCGACCAGCAGCAGCTCGATGCCGCGAAAGCCGAGATCGACGGCGCGCCGCAGCGGGCCGGTCTGAGGGGAGCGGGGCTCAGACATCGAGGCCCTCAATGGCGTAGATGCGCGCGGGGGCGCCATCGGCATTGGGAATGAGCAGCGGCGCGGCGCTGAGCAGCACGCGCGGGGCGCGCAGCTGCGCGGTGTTGATGACGTATTCGATCAGCGTGACACCGGCGCGCAGCAGCACGTCATGGGTGACATGCTCGGCGGAGGGCACGCTCTCGCCCTTCAGCAACAGGCGGATCGGGTAGTCCTGCGGGAAGTCGAAGGCGACCGCGCTCGGGCGGCGGGCGAGCAGCCACTCCGCCGCCTCGCGCGTCAGCCAAGGGGCCTGCGTCCAGAACTCCGGGGTCTTGTAATCGCGCCGGGCGCTCCAGCGGGTGGCGAGCAGCAGGATCTCGCCCTCCGCCCCGCCGGGATCGGCGCTTGCCAGCGCCTCCGGTCCGATGGGCGCATCGTCGGCACAGGCCGAGAGGTCGAGCACCCGACAGGCCCCGACCACCCGCTCCAGCGGGGTGGCCTCGATGGTCGGGGCATGGGCGACGAAATGCGCCTGCGCATCGACATGGGAGAAGCCATGGCAGGTGGTGGCGAGGCGGGTGACCCGGAACTGGTCGCCCGCCGCGATGTCGCCCTTCACCAGGACTTCCGGCGCCCAGCGGAAATGGCTTTCCACGGGCATGCTGAGATCGACGATGCGCATAGGACCGGCCTTCCGTCAGCTCGCCGCGGCGGCGATCTGCTCGGGCAGGGTCGGCCCGAACTTGGCGATGAAGTCCGCCTTCACCTTGTCGGCGACGATGGCGCGGAAGGCGGGGATGTCGACGGTCTCGACCACCTTCATGCCGTGCTCCTTGAGCGCGGCAAGGCTGGTGCCCTCGGCATCGACATTCATCTGCCGCTGGATGGTCGCCGCCTCGGCGGCCGCCGCGAGAATAGCGCCGCGCTGCGCCTCGGTGAGGCCGTCGAACTTCGCCTTGTTCATCACCAGCGGGGCGGTGGTGAAGGCGTGCTTGGTCAGCGAAAGGTTCTTCTGCACCTCATAGAACTTGGCGTTGAGGATGAGCGTGACCGGGTTTTCCTGCCCGTCGATGGAGCCCATCTCCAGCGCGGTGAACAGCTCGGTGAAGGCCATCGGGGTCGGCACCGCGCCGAGCAGCTTGAACGCCTCGATATGGGCGGGGTTCGGCGTGGTGCGGATCTTCAGGCCCTTCATGTCGGCGGGCACGGTGACGGCGCGGCGGTTATTGGTGACGTTGCGCCAGCCCACCTCCCAGGTGGCGAGCGCCTTGAGGCCCGACGGCTCCAGCTGCGCGCGCAGCTCGTTACCGATCGGCCCGTCCAGCACGCGCGCGACATGGGCGCGGTCGTGGAACAGATAGGGCAGATCGAGCACGTTGAGCTGCGGGGCGAGGCCGGTGAAGAAGGGGTTGCCAGTGAGGCACAGATCGAGCGTGCCGCCGCGCGTGCCGGCGATCATGGTCTGGTCGTTGCCGAGCGCGCCATTGGCGTAGACCTCGACGATCACGCTGCCGCCGGTCTTCTCCTTGACCAGTTCGGCGAAGCGCAGGCCGGCGCGGTGCCAGGAATCGACCTCCGGGTGCGGGTGGCCGAAGCGCAGCTTGATGGGCGCCTGCGCCAGCGCACGGGAGCCGGCACCGGCGGCGGCAAGCGCGGCGGCACCGGTGGCGAGGAAGGTACGGCGATCGAGACGGAGCATTGGCGTTTCCCCTTTATGGATGGGGGCGCGCCGTCGAGGGCGCGCCCGAGATCGTGCCGCGTTGGCGCGCGTCACTCGATGATGTTGAAGTCCTTGAGGTGCTCGTCGGACAGCTCGATGCCGAGGCCCGGCAGGTTGTCGTCGAGCTGGAGGAAGCCGTTCTCGGGCATCGGGTCGCCCTTGAAGATGTAATAGAACAGCTCGTTGCCGACCTCGACGTCATGCACCGGGAAGTACTCGGCCATGGGCGAGGCGAGCGTCGACATGGTCAGGTGATAATTGTGCATCTGGCCGGCATGGGGGATGACCGGGATCGAATAGGCCTCGGCCAGCGCGTTGATCTTGCGGGCGGCGGTGATGCCGCCGACGCGGTTGGTGTCGTACTGGATCACGTCCACCGCGCGCTGGTCGACGAGCTGCTGGAAGCCCGCCAGGGTGAACTCGTGCTCGCCGCCGGAGATCGGCAGCACGCCGAGCTTGCGCAGCTCCTTGTAGCCCTCGATGTCATCGGCGATCACCGGCTCTTCCAGCCAGCGGATGTTGAAGGGCTCAAGCAGGCGCAGCATCCGCTTGGCGTATTCAAAGGTCCAGCCCATGTAGCATTCGCACATGAGGTCGCGGTCGGGGCCGATCACCTCGCGCACGGTGCGCACCAGGTCGATGTTCTTCTTCATGCCGGCCGGGCCGTCCTGCGGGCCCCAGCCGAAGCGCATCTTCACCGAGTCGAAGCCCTGATCGACATAGGACTGCGCCTCGCGGGCGAGGTCATCGAGCGGCTGGCCGTAGAGCTTGGAGGCGTAGCAGCGGATCTTCTCCTTGGTGCGCCCGCCGAGCAGCTTGAAGACCGGCTTGCCGACCTCCTTGCCCATCAGATCCCAGATGGCGATGTCGATGGCGCTCATCGCGGTCATGCCGACGCCCTTGCGACCCCAGGCATGCGAGCGGCGGTACATCTTCTGCCAGATGTACTCGTTGTCGAACGGATCCTCGCCGATGAGCAGCGGGGCGTAATACTCGTCGATCGCCGCCTTGGTGACGCGCGGGGAGAGCGCGGCATTGCCGATGCCAATCGTGCCATCCTCGGTCTCGATCTCGCAGACCAGCCAGCCATGGAAGCGGAAGCTGCCCATATTGTCGCCGCGCTCGAAAAGCTGGTCGGCGGCGTTGGTGCAGAAGTTGCGGGCCGGAGGGACGACCTTGCCCTTCCATTCAAAGACGCGGGTGCGGACGTTCTTGATCTTCATGGGACACACGGGGAGCGTTGGCGGAGCGGGAAGGGTTCAGGCCGCGCGCGGGGTGGCGCGGCGGGTCTGCGCCATGGCGCAGAGGATGTCGAAGGCGGCCTGGGTGGCACCGACATTGGCTTTGCCCTCGCCATAAATGTCGAAGGCGGTGCCATGGGCGGGCGTCGCGATAGGAATGGGCAGGCCGCCATGCACGGTGACGCCGCGCGAGAAGCCCATGAGCTTCATCGCGATCTGGCCCTGGTCGTGATACATGGTGACGATGGCGTCGACCTCCTTGGCGCGCAGGAAGATCGTGTCGGCCGGGTACATGCCGATGACCGGGAAACCCTGCGCCCGCGCCGCCTCGACGGCGGGGCCGATGACGTCGATTTCCTCGCGGCCGAAACTGCCATTGTCGCCATTATGCGGGTTGAGCCCGCACACCGCGATGCGCGGCTCGGCCACGCCCGCCTTTAGCAGCGTCGTGCTGGCGAGACGGATGGCGCCGAGGATCTTCTCCTCGGTGATGAGGTCGGACACCTCCTTCAGCGCCACATGGCTGGTGACGCGGCTGGTCCACAGCCCGTCCAGCGTGTTCAGCTCGCCAAACGGGCCGTTGGGCTGGAGCAGTTCGGCGAACCAGTGGGTCTCGTCGGCATGGGCGAGGCCGGCGAGGTGCATGGAATGCTTGTTGAGCGGGGCGAAGCACACCGCGTCGGTGACGCCGTCGACGGTGAGGTCGATGGCCTGCTGCAGCGTGTCGAGCGCATAGCGCCCGCCATTGGCGGTGGCGACGGCGCGCTCGAACGGGGCGCTGGCGGCGCCGGAATAATCCCACAGCACCGGCGTGCCGGGGACGGTATCGGGCGCGTGGTCATGGGCGCGCGGATCGGTAGTCAGCGTGTAATCGAAACGCTCCCCGGCGATGCGCATCCCTTCCTCCAGCTCCGCCCGGTCGGCGATGATGAGGAAGTCGGCGCGCTCGCGGTTGGCGGGATCGCTGATGAGGCGGGCGACCAGCTCGGGACCGATGCCGGCGGGGTCGCCGAGAACGACGGCAATGCGGGGCTTCATCAGGATCTCCTTCAGGCGGGGGAGCGGCGGGCGGCCAGCCAGGCGACACAGCGCGCGGCGAGCGGCCAGAGAACGAGGGCGAAGGCGAGCGTGGTCAGCGTGCCGGCGATGGAGGTGCTCCAGAACACGCCGAGCGAGCCGTCCGAGAGGATCATCGACTGGCGGAACGCATCCTCCGCCTTGTCGCCGAGCACCATGGCGAGCACGAGCGGGGCGATGGGGTAGTCGAGCTTCTTGAAGACGTAGCCGATGACGCCGAACACCATGGCCAGCACCACGTCGAACATGCTGTTCGAGACCGTGTAGGCGCCGGTGAGGCAGACCACGATGATGAGCGGCCCGATGATGGCGAACGGGATGCGCAGGATCGAGGAGAACAGCGGCACGGTCGCCAGCACCAGCACCACCGCCACGATATTGGCGAGGTACATGGAAGCGATGAGGCCCCAGACGAAATCATGCTGCTCGACGAAGAGCATCGGGCCGGGCTGCAGGCCCCAGATCATCAGCCCGCCCATCATCACCGCCGCCGTGGCCGAGCCGGGCACGCCGAGCGCCAGCATGGGCAGCAGCGCCGAGACGCCGGCCGAGTGATCGGCCGCCTCGGGCGAGACGATGCCCTCCGGCTCGCCGGTGCCGAAATGATCGCGCCGGCGCGAGAAGCGGCGGGCGACGCCATAGGACATGAAGGAGGCCGCCGTCGGCCCGCCCGGCGTGATGCCCATCCAGCAGCCGATGATGGTCGAGCGGATCAGCGCCAGCCAGTGGCGCGGCATCGAGGCCATGGTGCGGAAGACGGTGGCGAGATCGACCTTGGTGCGGATGCCCTCGAATTTCAGGCCCTGCTCGACGGTGAGGAGGATCTCGCCAATGCCGAACAGACCGATCACCGCCACGAGGAAGGTCACGCCCTTGATGAGCTGGTCGCTGCCGAAGGTGAGGCGCATCTCGCCGGACACTGTGTCCATGCCCACCGCCGCCAGCGACAGGCCGATCAGCAGCGAGGCGGCGGTCTTCAGCGGGTTGCCGCCGCCCATGCCGATGAAGCTGCAGAAGGCGAGAAGATAGACGGCAAAGTATTCCGGCGAGGAGAAGCGCAGCGCGATACCGGCGATGGAGTTGGCGAGCAGCGTGACCAGGATCACGCCGACCAGCGCGCCGAAGCCGGCGGCGCTGAAGGCGGTGGCGAGCGCCTCGGTCGGCTTGCCGGCGCGGGCCATCGGGTAGCCGTCGAAGGTGGTGGCGACGGAGGACGGCTCGCCGGGGATGTTGAACAGGATGGACGTCGTCGAGCCGCCGAACAGCGCGCCCCAATACATCGAGGACAGCAGGATGATGGCGCTGACCGGGTCCATCGAGAAGGTCAGCGGCAGCAGCAGCGACACGCCGTTCGGCGCGCCGAGGCCGGGGAGCACGCCGACCAGGATGCCGAGCAGCACGCCACCCACCATGATGGCGATGTGATAGGTGGTGAAGGCGGTCTGGAAACCGACGAGGAGCGAGGCGAAATCGGACATGGGCCAGCGTCCTCAGTAGATGCCGAGGGCGTTTTCGAGCGGTCCCTTGGCCAGCGGCACGCGGAACCAGAGCTCGAAGACGGCGAAGAACACGGCGATGACGGTGGCGGAGGTGGCGAGCGAGCGCAGCCACGGATAGCCGCCATGGCGCCGCATCATGAAGACCAGATAGGCGAAGGACGGCACGTAGCAGCCGAGCCACGGCATTACCGCGACCAGCACCGCCGTCGGCACGAACACCGCGAGGCTGGAGGCCAGCTCCTCGCGGGAAACGAAGCTCTCCTCGCGGTCCGACTTCAGCGCCTGCAGGAAGATGCCGAGGCTGATGGCGATCAAGAGGAGGCCGATGCGGAAGGGGAAATAGCCGGCGCCCGGCCCGGTCTCGCCCCAGCCCGTGTCATGACTGAGGCTCTCCGTGGCGACGATGCCGCCAAAGATGGCGACCGCCACCGCGGTGCCGAATTCCATCGATCGCCGTCGTGCCAGCATCGCTCAGGGTCCGGGTCATGACAGGGGGCGCGGCGTGCCGCGCGGGATAAAGGAGGTGCCGGACGAACCGGCACCCAAGGGCTCGACACGAGGGGGCTGTGCCGAGAAAGCGCTGCCGCGGAAGACACGGAGGACTAGCCGGTCGGCGGGCTCAGTTGACGAGCCAGCCATCCTCGGCGAACTGGACGCGGTTCTTCGCCTCGTCCTGCTTGATGGTGTCGGCGAGCGCGGCGCCGGTGACGAAGCTCTCCGTCTGGGAGGTGCGCGCCAGCCACTCCTTCCACTCGGGCGCCTGGCGTACCTTGTCGAGCACGCCGGCATAATAGGCGACCTGCTCGTCGGTGGTGTCCTTGGGCAGCCACACGGTGCGCGGCATCTGGTAGCTTTCCAGCGGAATGCCGGCCTCGACGCAGGTCGGGATGTCGGCCCAGGACATGTTGTCGGCCACGACCTCCTTATAGGTGAGCCGCTGCGGGGCGAAGACGCAGAGCGGGCGCACCTTGCCGGCCTTCCACTGGCCAACATTCTCCTGCGGGTTGTTGGTGTTGGCCTGCACATGCGCGCCGGCGAGCTGCACCGCCGCCTCGCCGCCGGACTTGAAGGGCACATAGGTGAACTTCACGCCCGCCGCCTTCTCGAGGCGCCGCACCAGGATCTGGTCGGTGTCCTTGGACTGGCTGCCGGCGACCTTGATGCCGCCGTCCTGCGTGCGGGCGGCGGCGATGAACTCGGCCGCGGTCTTGTAGGGCGTCTCGGTGTTGGTCCACAGAATGAACTCGTCCACCGCCATGGAGGCGACGGGTCGCAGGTCGCTGCTCTGGTAGCCGACCTTGGTCACCAGCGGCAGCAGCCACTCATTATTGGTGCCGAAGACTACCTTGGTGGCGTCGCCGGCGGCGCCCTTGCCATAGACGAAGGCTTCCGAGCCGGCGCCGCCGCCCTTGTTGGAGACGACCACCGGCACGCTCATCAGCTCGTGCTTCTGGATGATCGACTGGACGAGGCGGGCGAACTGGTCAGTGCCGCCACCGGGGCCGGAGGCGACGATGAACTCCACCGGGCGGTTCGGCTGCCAGTCGGCGGCGGCAGGAACTGAGCCGGCTATGAGGCTGGTGGCGACAAGGCTGGCGGCAGCGAGGCACGCGGCCATGGGGGCCGTCGCGATGGTGAGGCGCATCGCAGATCTCCTTGGGTGGTTTCCATCCGAAACGGTCTTGGGCGCCGTTGTGAGCGCCAATCTGGCTAGGGTCGTTCAACTTGTCAACTGGACCGGTCACCAGTCCAGTAGACCAATCGCAAAAAATGTTTAGAATAATGACAGAAGCCCGCGCCGGGCTACTATTCGCGAGCGTCGCCCGCCAAGGCGCGCCACGAAACAAGCCGAGACACGACCGGGGGGACGTACACGCGCATGTTGCAGGATTTGCCGGCTCTCAAGCAGCAACTGTCCAAACGCACCATGCGCGAGCAGATCGCCGAGCGCATCGCGCATATGATCCAGTCCGGCCTGCTGCGGGTGGGCGACGAACTGCCCAGCGAGCGCGAGCTGGCGCAGATGCTCGATGTCAGCCGCGAGACGGTGCGCGGCGCGGTGCAGATGCTCGCCGCCATCGGCATGGTGGAGATTTCGCAGGGCGCGCGCACCCGCATCATTGGCACGGAAGGCTTCGGCCACTCGCAATTCGCCGACGCGACCGAGCTGTCGCGCTATGGCGCGGAGGATGTCTACCGCGCCCGCCAGCTGGTCGAGGGCTTCGTGGTGCGCGAGGCGGCGACGCGCATCGACGCCGACACGCTGCAGCGCCTCGCCGGCCTCGTCGAGGCGCAGGACGCGATGAGCGAGGATCCCGTCCGCTTCCAGATCTCCGACGCCGAGTTCCACCAGCTCATCTACCGCGCCGGCGGCAATGAGCTGCTCGCGCATTTTCTGGTCGATGCCTATGGCTACGCGCTGGCCTATCGCCGCGTGGCGCTGCTGGTGCCGGGCGCGGTGCGCGTCTCGATCGACGATCACCGCCTCATTCTCGCGGCGCTGGCCGCGCATGACGCGGATGCGGCGGCGGCGGCGATGAACCGGCACATCACCCGTGTGCACGAGACCACCCTGCAGGCGATGACCCTGCGCCCGGAACCCCCCGCCGCGCTCTGAGGCGACGGCCCGCCGGGCCGCGCTCGCGCGCGCCATCACACCGCCTCCGCGACGCGCGCCGGTGCCGGGGCGCCGAAGAACAATGCATCCTGCCGGCGGCGCAGCGCCAATAGTTCGGAACCCTCGGGCAGCTCGAGGGCGCCAAAGGTGATGGCCTGCCCACGCGCCACCGGCCGGGCCAGCCGGCAATTCGCCGCGAGGTAGAAGGGCGCGGGCGTATCCTCCGCCAGAGCCGCGCCGGGCACCAGCTCCGCCTGCGTGCCCTCGATCGTGTGATGATGGCCGCCCATCTCCAGCACGCTGCCGGCGGCAAGATCGCGCGTCGCCCGCGCCACGAGATCGAGATGCGGGCGCGGCGCGAGGCCGCCGCCGGAAGCCCCGCGCAGCGCCGCCTCCAGCACGCTGGTCGCCGCCTCGACCCCCAGCAAATGGCGGGGGATGTAGATCATCGCCGTGCGGCCGCTGCGGCTCACCGGATGACCCTTCTCCGCCAGCATCGCCCAGCTGTCCGCATCGGTGCAGCGCACCAGCACAAACACCCCGCCAGCGAAGCTCGCCTCGTCTGGCGCGCGCAGGCAATGAAACACATCGAGCCGCCGCTCGCCGGCGAGCAGGCCGCCCTCCTCCGCGAGCCCCAGCACGGTCGGCACTTCCGGGATGCGGGCGATGGGGGCGTGCAGGTCCGGGCGGTCGGGCGTGAAGCCGGTGGCGTTGGCGACGACGAGCAGCTCGCACAGATCCGGCACCGCCCGCTGCGGCAAGGCGGCAGCCGCAGCGGCACGGGCCGCGACGATGTCCGCCACCGGGCGCTCGCCCAGCGCCCAGGCGTCGCTGAAGCCCGGCGCGGACAGCGTGCGGCCATTGCTGGTGACGAGGCCGCTGGCCGCGTCGAAAGTGAAGTCATATTCGCTCGACTTGCCGGCCGCGATGATCTCCAGCCCCAGCGTCTGCGCCCAGGTGATGAGGCCGATCAGCAGGCTCGGCTGGTCGCCATCCACCGGCGTCGCCACGCGCCCGCGCTCGGCCGCCAGATGCGCCAGCACCGGGCCGATGACGCTGTCCACCTCCTTGGAGACCAAGGCGAGATGGCGCCCGGCCTCGATGGCAAGGCGGGAATGGCGGGCGCCCGCCTCCGGGTGGCCGGTCGCCTCGACGACGACCTCGATGGGCAGATCGAGCACCAAAGCGAGATCATCCGCCGCGATGAAGTCGCCGGCCTCATAGGCGGCTTTGGCCTCGGCGGCACTGCGGCAGATATGGATGCGGCGCGGCGCGATGCCCACCGCCTTGAGCGAGGCGGCGGCAATGTCCGCCTCGCGGTCCACCGCGACGCGCGCCCGCATCATCGGCACGCGCAGGCCCTGCGCCAGGAAGCTGCGGCCAAAGCCGCCCGTGCCGACGATGCAGGTCTCGACCGGCGGGCGCTCAGTGGCGAAATAGCGGTGGAAGTTCATGGCCGTCCCTATGTCACCCGCGCGCGCCGGACTGAGGCGTGAGGCGAATCCCGCGCGGTGTTGGCGTTGCATGCAGCAGGCGACGTCCGGCCTGATGGAAACCGGTCCCCTGCCCTCTCCCAGCGATTTTTGTCGGCAATCAGCCCGCCAAAGGCAGGGCAAGAGCCTTATTCATCGCTTCTTTCCGTCATATTGAATGCAATTATATCGATGCGTCAAGTCGGTGGACGTTAAAAGGCAGATATGGGAGACCTATTGCATGCAACTTGACGATGACGCTCCGGACACCGCCGACGACGTCGCCGCCTCCGCCTTGCCGCGCGGCCGGGCGGCGATGCGGGTGGTCGAGCGCATCCGCGACATGATCATCGCCGGCGAGCTGGCAGCCGGGGCGCGCATCTCCGAGCGCATGCTGACCGAGCGGCTCGGCGTCACCCGCACGCCGCTGCGCGAGGCGTTCAAGATCCTGGAGGCGGAAGGGCTGGTGCGCATCGTGCCCAATCGGGGCGCGGAAGTGGTGGCACTGTCGCTGGCCGAGGTCGAGGCGGCGATCGAGGTGCTGATCGGGCTGGAAAGCGTGGCGGCGGAACTCGCCTGCGCGCGGGCGACGCCGGAAGAGATCGAGGCCATCGCCGGGCTGCACGCCCGCATGCTTGCGTGCCAGACAGCGGGCGACCTGATGGGTTATTTCCACCTCAATCAGGACATCCACCAGCGCATCGTCGATGGCGCGCACAATGCGGCGCTGTCGCGGGTGTACCGCACCGAGAGCGCCCGCATCCGCCGCTACCGCTTCGCCGGCAACCGCTCACCCGAGCGCTGGGCACGGGCGGTGGCGGAACATGCGCAGATCCTCGACGCGCTGCAGCAGCGCGAGGGCGCGCTGCTGCGGGAAATCCTGCGCACCCATCATCTCAAGGGCTGGCAGGTCACCCGCCGGACACTGGAATCCGGCGGGTAATAAGAGGCACCGCGCTCAGGCGGCGATCGGCTTCTTCAGCACGCGCAGCAGGGCGGTGGTGACCAGCGTGCCGGCGACGAGCGCGACGACATAGCCGGCGAGGTGGCTCACCGCATTGGGGATCGGCAGCACGAAGATGCCGCCATGCGGCACGCGCAGCTCAGCGCCCACCGCCATGGAGATGGCGCCCGCCACCGCCGAGCCGATGACCAGCGAGGGGATCACGCGCAGCGGGTCGCGGGCGGCGAAGGGAATGGCGCCCTCCGTCACGAAGGCGAGGCCAAGCACGGAAGCCGCGCTGCGCGCCTCGCGCTCCTCCGGCGTGAAGCGGTTGGGGAAGAGCTGCGCGGCCAGAGCGAGGCCGAGCGGGGGCGTCATGCCGGCGACCATGGCGGCGGCCATCGGCGTGTAGACCTGGCTGGCGATGAGGCCGGTGGCGAAGGTGTAGGCCGCCTTGTTGATCGGCCCGCCCATGTCGAAAGCCATCATGCCGCCGATGATGATGCCGAGGATGATGGCGCTGGTGCCCTGCATGCTGCGCAGCCATTCGGTGACGGCGGCGAGCAGCTGGGCGGCGGGACCACCGACGACGTAGATCATCAGCAGGCCGGTGAGCAGCGTGCCGAGGATCGGCAGGATCAGCACCGGCTTCAGCCCCGCGAGGTTGCGCGGCAGCTTGATGGAGCGGTTGAGGAACTCGGTGCCATAGCCGGCGATGAAGCCGGCGACGATGCCGCCGAGGAAGCCGGCGCCGAGATTGGCCGCCACCATGCCGCCGATCATGCCCGGCGCGAGGCCCGGCCGGTCGGCGATGGAGAAGGCGATATAGCCGGCAAGCACCGGCACCATCAGCGTGAACGCACCCTTGGCGCCGATCTGGAACAGGTCATAGGCCAGCGTGCCCTTATGCGCGTCGTCATAGGCGTAGATGCCGCCGAGCGCGAAGGCGACCGCGATCAGCAGGCCGCCCGCCACCACGAAGGGCAGCATGAAGGACACGCCGGTCATCAGATGCTTGTAGGGGCCGGTCTTCACCGCGCGCTCGGCCTTGGCGGCGGCGGCGGCATCGGCGAGTCTCGCGCCGGGAGCGGCCTGCAGGCGCGCTTCCTCGAAGGCGCGGCGCACGAGGTTCTGCCCGTCGGTGATGGCCGGCTTGGTCGGCGTCTGGAAGACGCGCTTGCCGCCGAAGCGGGAGAGTTCCACCACCTTGTCGGCGGCGATGATGACGAGATCGGCGGCGGCGATTTCCTCGTCCGTCAGCGCGTCCTGCGCGCCGACGGAGCCCTGCGTCTCCACGCGGATGGAGTGGCCGAGCGCCTTGGCGGCGTTCTGCAGGCCCTCGGCCGCCATGAAGGTGTGGGCGATGCCGGTCGGGCAGGAGGTGATGGCGACGATCTTCTTCGGGCCGCTCGCCGCCGGCGATGCGGCGGGGGCGGCCGCCGGGGCGGGTGCAGCGCTCGCGACGGGGGCGCTCGCGGCGGCCGCCGCCAGACGGGCGAGGACGCCGCCGGCATCGGCCAGCACGTTCGCCACGCTGTCGGTGAGGCGCGGCAGGGCGCCGAAGCGGCTCTCGTCGAGATCGCCATTACCGACCAGCAGCACCGCGCTCGCGGCAGTGATCTCGCTGGCCGAGAGCCGGGCGGGCGTGCCGCGCAGCTCGACCACCAGCGCCTGGCCGAGGCTGCGCGCGGCCTTGCGCAGCGCCTCGGCGGCGAGGGTGGCGTGAACGGTCGTCTCCTGCGCGCCGATCACGGCGATCAAGGCTGTCATGATGTCCTCCCCTGCGGGCTTTTGCCCGTGTTCCGTCGGGTCTGTGCCCGGTGCGGCGATGATGGATGTGGGTTCAGGCGATGGCGGCGTGCGCGGCCGCCCAGATGGCGGCCGGCTGGATGGCGACGGCGGCGGCGATGGTCTCGATCACCGTGGCGGCCGGCAGGTTGGCGCCGGGCAGGCCGAGCTTGCCCACCGCGAAGGCGGTGCCGAGCCGGGCGAGGCCCTCAAGGCTGCGCCCCTCATGCAGCCCGGCGACGAGACCGGCGACCATGGCGTCCCCGGCCCCGACCGAGCTGCCGCCGGTGACTTCAGGCGCCATGGCGTGCAGGGCCTCGTCGGCGCTGACGAACAGAGCGCCATCGGCGCCGAGCGAGACCACGACATAAGTGATGCCGGCGGCGCAGAGCCTCTTCGCCACGGCGAGCAGGTCGGCGCGATCATCGAGCGGGCGACCCGCCCAGACTTCCAGCTCGCGCCGGTTCGGCTTGACGAGGGTGGGCGGCGTGCCGGCCAGCGCATGGGTGAGCGGCAGGCCGCTGGTGTCGAGCACCACGCGGGCGCCCTCCCCGCGCAGGCGCGCGACAAGGCGGGCATAGATGTCCGGCGGCGCCCCTTCCGGCAGGCTGCCGGAGAGCACGACCAGCCCGTCCGGCCGGGCGAGGCGGGTGAGATCGGCCTCGACCTCGGCCAGCGCGCTGGTCTCGGCCGGGAAGCCCGGCAGGTTCACATCCGTGGTCTCGCCGCTGCTGCGATCGAGCAGCTTGATGTTGGTGCGGGTCTCGCCCGGCACACGGCGGAAGCGGTCGGCGATGGATTTGGCGGCGAACAGCGCCTCGAAGGGCGCGGCATTGGCGGCGCCGAGCAGGCCGGCGGCGGCGACCTTCAGCCCCCAATCGGCGAGGCAGGCGGCGACGTTCACCCCCTTGCCGCCGGCGTCATAGCGCACGGCGCTCGCGCGATGGACATGGCCGGGGGCGAGATGCTCCACCGTCACCGTCTGGTCGATAGCGGGGTTCAGCGTGAGGGTAACGATGTCGGGCGCGGCGGCGGGGCTCATGCGTGCCCCCCGTCCAGCGCGCGCACCTCCTCGCCGCTCTCGCAGGCCAGCGCCTTTTCCGCCAGCGCGGCAAGGTCGCTCATGGAGGCGGCGCGCAGCCGCGCCTTGACGCCGGGCACCTCGCGCGGGGTCATGGAAAGCTCGCTACAGCCGAGCCCCGCCAGCAGCGCCGCCCCGAAGGGCTCGCCGGCGATGCCGCCGCACACGCCGACCCAGCGGCCATGCACGCGGGCGCCATCCACCGTCGCCTTGATGAGGCGCAGCACCGCCGGATGGAGGCTGTCGACCTCCTGCGCCAGCTGCGGGTTCTGCCGGTCGATGGCGAGGGTGTACTGGGTGAGATCGTTGGTGCCGATGGAGAAGAAGTCGGCATGCGCCGCCAGCGATTCCGCCTGGATGGCGGCGGCCGGCACCTCGATCATGATGCCGAGCGGCACGGTCGGGGCGTCCAGTTCCTCGCGGATGCGCTCGCTGATCTGGCGCAAAGCGAGAAGTTCGCCGAGCGAGGTAATCATCGGGAACATGATGAGGATCTCGGCGCCGTCCTTCGCCGCGCGGTAGAGGGCGCGCAGCTGCGGCTCCAGCAAATCCGGCCGGCGCAGCAGCAGGCGCGCGCCGCGCACGCCGAGGAACGGGTTTTCCTCATGCGGCAGGTTGAGATGGGCCACCTGCTTGTCGCCGCCAATATCGAGCGTGCGAACGATGAGCTGGCGCCCGCCCAGCCCCTGCGACATGGCGCGGTAGATCTCGTACTGCTCGTCCTCGCTCGGCGTGGCGCTGCGCTCGAGGAACAGGAACTCGGTGCGCATCAGCCCGACGCCTTCCGCGCCCTGCGCGAGCGCGAAGGCCGCCTGATCCGGCAGGTTGATATTGGCGCCGATGCTGATCTCGGTGCCATCGGTGGTGCGGGCCGGCAGCGCGCGGGCTTCTTCCTCGCGGGCGCGCTCGGCGGCGCGGGCGGCGTCAAAAGCCCGGGCCGAGGCGAGCGCTTCCGCGTCCGGCTGGAGATAGAGCCGGCCGGCGCTGCCATCGAGAATGGCCGGCGTGCCGGAGGGCAGATCGAGCAGCGCCGCCCCGCCGCCGACCAGCGCGGGCACGCCGAGCGTGCGGGCGAGGATGGCGGTGTGCGAGGTCGGCCCACCCTGCGCGGTGGCGATGCCGACGACGCGCGCCGGATCGAGTCCCGCCGTGTCGGAGGGCGACAGATCCGCGGCAACGAGGATGCAGGGCTCGTCCGGCAGGTCGCGCAGCGAGCCCGCCTTCAGCGCCGGATCGATATGGCCGAGCACGCGCTGGCCGACATCGCGCAGATCGGACGCGCGGGCGGCGAGCACGGGATTGCCGACGCCGGCGAGTTCTTCCGCCACCTGCTCGATGACGGCGTGCCAGGCGAAGGCGACGCCATGGCCATCGACCATGAGCTGGCAGGTCCGGGTGATGAGGTCGGAATCGCCCAGCAATTCGGCCTGCGCCTTGAAGATGCCGGCATCCGTCGCGCCGAGGCGGCGGGCGGTGTCATCGGCCAGCGCCTGAAGCTGCTGGCGGGTGTGGGTCAGCGCCTCCTGGAGAAGCGCCGCGCCCTCGGTCAGGGCGACCGGGCGGTCGGGGATCTCGGTCGCGCTGGCGGCGATGACATGAAGGGGAGCGATGGCGAGGCCGGGTGCGGCGGGGGCGCCGCTAAGGGCGGAAAGCCCCGCCGGCGGCGTCCAGCCGGCGCGCGCGGCCTGCTTGGCGCGGCTGGCGGCCAGCGCCGCATCGGCCTTTTCCTGCGCGCTGAGGCTGATGATGGTGGCGCGCAGCGCGGCGAGCGCCGCCTCGGCGTCCGTGCCCTCGGCGGAAATGGTCACGCTCTCGCCGGCGCGCAGGCCGAGCTGGAGCAGCGCGATGAGGTTCTTCGGGTCGGCGGCCACCCCGCCATTGCGCACCCGCAGCTGCGCGCCGAAACGGCGGGCGGTCTCCACCCAGGCGCTCGCGGGGCGGGCATGCAGGCCCGTGGGGTAATCCACCGTCCAGTCGAAGGAGGTGGCGAGATCGGTGGCGGCCTGCGCCGGAGCAGCCTGCGCGGGCTCGTCAGAGCCGAGCGCATGGGCGATCAGCGTGGCATCGTCCGTGGTGGCGAGGCGGGCGAGCAGCTCGCTGTCCTGCAACAGCCGGGTCAGGCGGCGCAGCACGGTGATGTGCGTATCGGACTGGGCGGCAATGGCGACGACGAGATGGGCGGTCTGCCCGTCATTCCACGTCACGCCCGCGGGCGCCTGAAGGATGGCGAGGCCGTTCTTGTGGACGAGATGGCGATCCTCGCCGAGCCCGTGCGGGATGGCGACGCCATGGCCGAGGAAGGTGTTCGCGACCGCCTCGCGCCGCGCCATGCTCTGGGCATAGCCGGCCTCGACATAGCCGGCGGCGACCAGCATTTGCGCGGCCTCGGCAATGGCGGCGTCCTTGTCGGCCGGACGGGCACCGAGGCGAATCATGGTGATCGGCAGCAGCTCACTGCCGGCGGGCGACATCATTCGGGCGGCGGCGATGGACATTTGTCATCCTCCCAGAATTTTCTTTGCGTGAAGTGGTATCGTTTCCACAACGCTTGTCAAAAGGATTCTGGGCAATTTTCGCTGTCATAAGTCGGATTCACAGGAGTCTGATCGCTTGATCGCCGGCTCAATCAGCCTAGGATAATGGGCCTTCAGTGAAATCGTTCTCAAGTGATGACCGCCAATATCAAGGACGTGGCCCGGCTGGCGGGCGTCTCGGTGTCCACCGTCTCGCGTGCTCTGGGTAAGGGGCCGGTGAGCGCGGAAGTGCGCCGGCAGGTCGAGGCGGCGGTGAAGGCTACCGGCTATCGCCCCAACCTCTCCGCCCGGCGCCTGCGCTCGCAGCGCAGCCAGACCATCGGCCTGATCGTCGCCGACATCCGCAACCCGTTCTTCACGGCGGTCAGCCGCGCGGTGGAGGACGCCGCCTATGGCGCGGGGATGCGGGTCATCCTGTGCAATACCGGCGAGGATCCCGAGCGCGAGGCGCTCTATCTGCGGCTGATGCAGGAAGAGCGGGTGACCGGGCTGATCTTCGCCCCCACCCGCGCGACCATTGGCGGGCTGCGGGCGCAGAATTTCGACTACCCGGTGGTGCTGATCGACCGCGCCGCCGCCTCCGGCGAGTTCGACACGGTGGTGCTGGACAATCGCGGCGCCAGCGCCCGGCTGGTGGATCACCTCGCCGAGCGCGGCTACCGGCGCATTGGCGGGCTGTTCGGTTCGACCAGCACGACGGGCCTCGAACGTGAGGCGGGCTATGTCGCGGCGATGAGCGCGCGCGGGCTCGTCCCGCAGGCGCGGATGATCACCCCGCTGGCGCAATCAGCCGAGGACGCCGCCGTCGCCTGGCTCGGCGAGACCGAGCGGCCGGACGCCATCATCGTCAGCAACGGGCTGTTCCTGCTCGGCCTGTGCCGCGCCGCGCGCCGGCTCGGCCTCTCCATCCCGCGCGACCTCGCCATTGCCGGCTTCGACAATGAGGCGTGGACCGAACTCGTCGAGCCCGGCCTCACGGTGATCGAGCAGCCGGTCGAGACCTTCGGGCGCGAGGCGATGGCGCTGCTGTTCCAGCGCCTGAAGGCGCCCACCGCGCCGACGCGCACCATCCTGCTCGCCGGCACGCTGATCGAGCGCGGCTCGACCCACGCCCGCCCCTGAGCGGAGCGTTGAGTGTTTCGGTCAGACCTGACCGAGATCCTCATAGCTGGCGTGCAGCGCCCAGTCGGCCGGGCTGAAGCGGTCGCGGGCGAAATTGTGCTGGTGCCAATAGGGGTAGAGATAGGCCGGCCGGCTGACCTGGTTCATCCGCTCCAGTTCCTCGGCCGTCAGCTCCAGATCGACGGCGGCGATGTTGTCGCGGAAATGGCTCTCCTGCGTGCCGCCGACCACCAGCGAGGCGATGCCGGGCCGCGACAGCGTCCAGGCGATGGAGACCTGCGCGGCGGTGACGCCGCGCGCCGCCGCGATGTCGTTCAGCACATCGACGATGGACCACAGCCGCTCGGCATCGCGGATCGGCGGCTCGGTCCAGCCGGCGGCCTGCCGGGAATCGGTGGGGAACTTGTCGCGGGCGAAGGCGCCGGAGAGAAGGCCGGCCGCCAGCGGGCTCCACACCATCACGCCGACGCCCTGATCGACGGCGATCGGCAGCAGCTCATATTCCGCCTCACGCGCCTCCAGCGTGTAGTGGATCTGCTGGGTGACGAAGCGCGGCAGCCTCGATGCCTCGGCGATGCCGAGCGCCTTCATCACATGCCAGCCGGAATAGTTGGAGCAGCCGATATAGCGGATCTTGCCCGCGCGCATCAGCGCGTCGAGGGCCGAGAGCATCTCCTCCAGCGGGGTGATGCCGTCCCATTCGTGCAGGAAATAGATGTCGATATGGTCGGTGCGCAGGCGCTTCAGGCTGCGCTCGCATTCGCGGATGAGGTGATAGCGCGAGACGCCCTCGTCATTGGGGCCATCGCCGATGCGCATCCGCGCCTTGGAGGAGATCAGCACCCGGTCGCGCCGCCCTTCCAGCACCTCGCCGACGATCTCCTCCGAGCGGCCGAGCGAGTACATATTGGCGGTGTCGATGACGTTGATGCCGCCATCAAGGCAGGTATCGACCAGCCGGCGCGCTTCCGGCACGCCATGATTGGCCACCTTGGCGAAGGCGCCGACCCCGCCAAAGGAGAAGGTGCCCATGGAGAGCGCGGAAACCTTGAGGCCGGAGCGGCCGAGCGTGCGGTATTTCATCTGGCGTCTCCCGGTGTTTTTGTCAGTGCGGCCGTTCAGACCGGAGGCGAGGTCAGCGCGGCGGCGACGGCGGCGATGCCGGGCGCCGGGCTGGTGAGCACGGGCACGGCACCCTCATGTCCCACCAGCGCATTGGCCATCGAGGCCTGCGCCAGCACGACGAGATCGACCTGCGGGGTGAGCGCGGCGAAACCGGCCTGCACCATCGAGTCATGCCCGGCACGGTCGCCGGCGGCGAGGCGGGCAAAGGCGCCCTCGCACAGACGCTCGGTCACCTCGACGGAACGGCCGGCGTCGCGGGCCGTGTCGCGGATGAGCCGGCCGGTCGGGCCGAGCGTCGTCGGCAGCGTGGCAAGCACGCCGATGCGCCGCGCCCGCTGCACGGCGATCTCGGCCATGCCGCGGTCGATGCGGAACACCGGCACGTTGAGACGGGTCGCCAGCGCGTCCACCGCCTCGCCAAGCGTCGAGCAGGTGACGAGGATGGCGTCGGCCTCCCGGCTGGCCGTGGTCAGATGCTGCGCCAGCCGCGCCTTGGTCGCCTCCGTCAGGCGGCCCTCGCGAATGGTTTCCGCCAGCAGGCTTTCATCGACGATGTCGGTGAAGCCCCAGCCCGGCAGCGTCGCCTCGAGGCGCGGGCGCAGCGCCTGCGCCAGGGCCGGGACGGTGTGGAGCACGGCGAGACGGTGGCTGGGATTGCTCATCGGGAACCTGAGGCGGTTTCAGCGATGCCGCGCCGGCGCACCGCCGTCGGCATCGGGCGCGGATCGGCCGGGCCCCGGTCGCTCAGCCGCGCCACCAGCCGGGCGCCCACCATGATCTTCACCGGCGGGGGCGGCTCGGCGGCGTGGATGAGATCGTCCAGCACGGTAACGGCGAGATTGCCGATCTTGCGCTTCGACACGTCGATGCTGGTGAGCGCCGGGTCCATGGTCGCGCCGACCGGCAGATTGTCGAAGCCGACCACGCCGACATCCTCGGGAATGCGGATGCCGAACTCGCGCAGCGCCTTGATGAAGCCATAGGCGATCACGTCATTCGTGCAGAAATAGGCGTCCGCCAGCGCGATGCCGCGCGTCAGCGCCGCCACCGCATCGGCATAGGCGCCGTCGAGGGTGGATTCGACAGCGAGGATGTGGGCGGGGTCCACGGGGACGCCGAGGCGCGCCATGTTGCGGTGGAACGCCTCCTGCCGCAGCCGGAAATTGGTCGTGTCGACCGGGCTGGCGACGAAGCCGAGGCGCTGGAACCCCTGCTGGCGCAGCCGCGCCAGCACCTGATGGACCGCGTCCTCATTGTTCATGTTGACGAAATTCGCCTCGATCACATCGAAGAACGTGTCGATGAACACGATGGGCCGGCCGACGCCCTGCAGCACGCGAATATCGGTCTCCGACATTTCCGTGCCGAGCGCGATCACCCCGCTGGCCGGGGCGGAGGCGAGGCTTTCGGCAATGGCGCTCGCGCTCTGGCCCTCATGGGTGACGACTTCCAGCGTGTAGCCCCGACGCGTCGCCTCGGCCGACATGCCGTCGATATAATCGGAGATGAAGACGTTGTGGTCGCGGTTCACCGTGTGGCCGTGGCGGGCGATCTTCAGGAAGCGGATCGTCCCGGCGCCGTCCGTGCGCGGCTTCACCGGCCCCGACCGCACGAGGCGCGGCACATAGTTCAGCCGGGCGGCGGCCTCCAGCACGCGGGTGCGCGTATCCGCCGAGATCTCGCCCTTGCCGTTGAGGACGAGCGACACCGTGGCCGGCGAAACCCCCGCGGCCGTGGCGATGTCCCGGATGGTGAAGGACTTGCGGGTCATGATCGGGCGTCTGTCCTCCGGGCCCTACGCGGCTGAACGCGCATTTTGTTTAGTAAACATTGAAGCCCTTTTACGAGGGGTAAGCCAAAAACTCAGGTGGCGCAACAGCCTTCCACGCCCGAGCCGAGTCACCGCCGACACCACCGCCCTCCGATACCCCCGAGGGCGAGGCGCCCGCCAGGCGACCACAACCCACTTTGCCACCCTGCAACCGCCGCGCCAGCCGGAATCGGTGAGAAAGGCTGACCTATCAAGCGTTTTTAGACCCGAAAGGACGCTCGAAGGATGGGCACGCCTCTCAATCGGGCAACAGGCAGGCCTCAGACAGCGCGACCGGCGGAGCCCTGACGCGCTCGCCGCGAACGTGAACGACCGCCCCCAGAAGGCGGCTTGCGCGGCTCGAAAGCCTTTGCTACGGATTTAGTGAAGCGGGACATATTTTACTAAATCGATCCTGCACCGAACCAGTGAGACAACTCCCCGGGAGGAGGCCATGAGGACAACCAGCGGCCAGTTGGTCATGCTCGTCGTCATCAATGCGGCGCTGCTTGCCCTCGGCGCGGCCATTTCCGGCGGCACCTTCCTCTCCCCGTTCAACCTGCAATCCATGGCCGGGCAACTGCCCGAGATCGGCCTGCTCGCCATCGGCGTGATGCTGGCCATGTGCGCGGGCAATGGCGGCATCGACCTGTCGGGCATCGCCCTCGCCAATCTCTCCGGCGTCGCCTCCGCCGTGCTGGTCGGCTCCGTCCTGTCGAGCACCGACAGCGAGACCGCCTTCTCGCTCGCCTTCATCGCCGGGGCGCTGGCGATCGGCCTCATCGGCGGGACCATCAACGGCCTGCTGATCAGCCGGATGAACATCACCCCGATCCTGTGCACGCTCGGCACGCAGATGCTGTTCACCGGCGTCGCCGTGGTGGTGTCGGATGGCCGGGCGGTGGCGGTCGGCAGCCCGGAGCTGCTGTCCGAGATCGGCAACGGGCTCGTCTTCGGTGTGCCCTACAGCTTCCTGATCTTCGTCGGCGTCGCCGGGCTGATCGCCGCGGCGCTCAAATTCACGCCGTTCGGCCTGTGGCTGATGCTGATGGGCACTAATCCGAAGGCGGCGGCCTATGCCGGCTTTCCCAAGACCGGCGTGCTGATAGCGACCTATGCCACCAGCGGCCTGCTCTCGGGCCTCGCCGGCATCATCATCGCGGCGCGCAACGTCAACGTGAAATGGGACTACGGCACGTCCTATCTGCTGATCGCCATCCTCATCGCGGTCATGGCCGGCGTGCGCCCCGAGGGCGGCTATGGCCGGGTGATCTGCGTGGTCATGGCGACCATCGCGCTCCAGCTCATGTCCAGCATGCTGAATTTCGGCGGGCTGTCGAACTTCGTCCGCGACTTCGCCTGGGGCGCGCTGCTTCTGACCTTCCTGGCGGTCGGCCGCTACAACGTGGTCGGCCTGCTGACCCCCAACAAGAGCAAGAAGCTCGTGTGATGCGAACCCCTCACGCATCGAAACGGATCATGAGGGTGACAACAATAATGGAGGAATCTATGGGAGCTCTCTCGAAGAAGGTGCTGCTCGGCTCCGCCGTGGCGCTCGCCCTCGTGGCCGGCTCGGCCGGCGCGCTGATGGCGCAGAACAAGCCGGTCATCGCCACCGTGGTGAAGATCAGCGGCATTCCGTGGTTCGACCGCATGGAAACCGGCGTCAAGCAGTTCCAGAAGGACAACCCGGACGTCGTCGCCACCCAGTATGGCCCGGCCACCGCCGACGCGGCCCAGCAGCTTCAGATCGTCAACGATCTCGTCGCCAAGGGCGTGAACGGCCTCGCCGTGGTGCCGATGGACCCGTCCGTGCTCGAAGGCACGCTGAAGCGCGCCATGGACCGCGGGATCATCGTCGTCACCCATGAGGCCGACAACCAGAAGAACACCCACGCCGATGTCGAGGCCTTCGACAATGCCGATTACGGCCGCGCGCTGAATGAGCGCCTCGCCACCTGCATGGGCGGCAAGGGCAAGTGGACCACCTTCGTCGGCTCGGTCGGCAGCCGCACCCACATGCAGTGGGTCGGCGCGGGCGAGGCCAATGCCAAGTCCAAGCACCCGGACATGGTTCTGGTGGACGCCAATAACGAGTCCTTCGACGACGCCAACGCCACCTATGAGAAGGCCAAGGAAATCCTGCGCAAGCACCCGGACATCAAGGGCTTCCAGACCTCGGCCGGCAATGACGTGCTCGGCGTCGGCCGCGCCATCGACGAGGCCGGCCTCTCCGGTAAGGTGTGCCTGGTCGGCACCGGCCTGCCCAACCCTTCGGCCGACCTGCTGGAGTCCGGCGCCATCACCGCCATCGGCTTCTGGGATCCGCAGAAGGCCGGCATGGCGATGAACTCGGTCGCCAAGAGCCTGATCGCCGGCAAGAAGATCGAGGACGGCGCCAATCTCGGCGTGCCTGGCTATGAGAAGGTGAAGGTCACCAAGGGTCCGGGCGTCGGCGTGCTGATCATCGGCAACGGCATGGTCCTGGCCGACAAGGCGAACTACAAGGAATACCTCTTCTGATCGCCTAGACCGACCGGCCGGGGAGCGTGATCGCGCGCTCCCCGCGCCATCTCCCGTGCCCTCCGCCCGCGCCGCTGGCGCGCGCCGCACCCGGTGTCAGGGAAATCCCCGTGTCCCACGCTTCCACCGCCCCCGTCCGGTCTGCCGATCCCGCGCGACCCTTTCTGGAGCTGCGCGGCATCCACAAGCGTTTCGGCGGCGTCCACGCGCTGCGCGGCGTCGGCTTCACCATCCGTCCGGGCGAGGCCTATCACCTGCTCGGCGAGAATGGCTGCGGCAAGAGCACCGTCATCAAGATCATGTCCGGGGCGCACGCCCCCGATGAGGGCGAGATCATCCTCGACGGGCGCAGCTACCGCGCGCTGAACCCGATCCAGTCGCTCGCCGCCGGCATCGAGACCGTCTATCAAGACCTGTCGCTGCTGCCCAACCTCACCGTCGCCGAGAATGTCGCGCTGAACGAGCAGCTCGTGGCCAGCGGCGGGCGCCTCGCGCGGCTGTTCGACCGCACGCGCCTGCGCCAGACCGCCGAGGCGGCGCTGGCCCGCGTCGGCCTGCCGACCGCGCGGACCTATCTCTCCACCATCGTCTCCGACCTGCCGCTTGCCCAGCGCCAGCTCGTCGCCATCGCCCGCGCCATCGCCACCCAGGCGAAGATGGTCATCATGGACGAGCCGACGACCTCGCTGACGCGCCGCGAGGTGGACAATCTCATCCTCGTGGTCGAGCGCCTGCGCGCGGAGGGCGTGGCGGTGCTGTTCGTCACCCACAAGCTCGACGAGTGCTACCGCATCGGCGGCCACGCCATCGTGTTCCGCGACGGGCAATGCGTCGCGCAGGGCCCGCTCGCCGATTACAGCAAGCACGACCTCGCCGAGCTGATGACCGGCCGGCAGATCGACGCCGCGCGCTACCGCACCGGTGCGCCCGGCACCGAGGAGCTCTTCGCCGCCGAGGGGCTGGCGCTGCCGCCCAATCTCGGCCGGGTGAGCTTCACCGTCCGCAAGGGCGAGATCCTCGGCATCACCGGCCTCGCCGATTCCGGCCGCAACGAGCTCGCCACCGCCATGGCCGGCGTCACCCCGGCGAGCGAGGGGCGCATCCGCATCGACGGCAGGGCCGAGACCATCGGCCACCCCGCCCACGCCATCCGCCTCGGCATCGGCTATGTGCCGGAGGACCGCCTCGCGGAAGGGCTGTTCCTCGACAAGTCGATCTTCGAGAACGAGATCGCCCTCGTCGTGCGCGACCTCGCCAACGGGCTCGGCATCGTCGATACGGCGAAGGGCCGGGCGCTGGCCGACCAGATCGCGCAGGACATGCGCCTCAACACCCGCAATATCGACCTGCCGGTCAGCTCCCTCTCGGGCGGCAACCAGCAGCGCGTGCTGATCGGCCGCTGGCTGTCGATCAAGCCGAAGCTGCTGGTGCTGCACGGGCCCACGGTGGGCGTCGATGTCGGCTCGAAGGACACGATCTACCGGGTGATCCAGCAGCTCGCGGAGGCCGGCATGGGCCTCGTAATCATCAGCGACGACCTGCCCGAGCTGCTGCAGAACTGCGACCGCATCCTCGTCATGAACGCCGGCAGCATCGTCGCCGATTTCGACGCGACCGCGACCGACGAGGACCAGATTTATCAGGCCATGCTGGCGTCGAAGCCCGGCCTTGCGACAGAGGCCGCCCGATGAGCGCGATCCACCTTCAAGAGGGCGGCGCCACGGCCCCGCGCATCAACCCGCTGATCGAGCTGGTGCGCCGCCGGCCGGAGATCATCACCTTCATTCTTCTGGTGGCGATCTGCGTCACCGTCTCCCTGCTCAATCCTGCCTTCCTCCAGCCCTCCTCGCTGGTCGACATCGGCCGCGCCAGCGTGGTGATGGGGCTGTTCGCGCTCGGCGTGTTCATCATCCTGGCGGCCGGAGGCATCGACGTGTCCTTCACCGCCATCGCCGCCTTCACCATGTATTCGATGACGCTCCTGGTGAAGAACCACCTGCCGGACCTGCCGATCGCGGTCATCCTGCCGCTCTCGGTACTCGGCGGGGCGCTGCTGGGCGTGGTGAACGGGCTGCTGGTGCATCACCTCAAAGTGCCCTCGCTGATCGTCACCATCGGCACGCAATATCTGTTTCGCGGCATCCTGCTCGCCTTCATCGGCACGGTCTGGATCATGTCGCTGCCGCCGCAGATGGGCGCCTTTGGCCGGATGCCGCTGTTCCAGTTCGAGTCGGGCGATGGGCGCACCATCACCATGCCGTTCTACTTCCTCGTCCTGCCGGCGGCGGCGCTGCTGACCTGGTGGATGCTGAACCGCACGCTGATGGGCCGCGCCATCTTCGCGCTGGGCGGCAATGCGAGCGTGGCCGAGCGGCTCGGCTACAGCCTGAAAACCATCCATATTTTCATGTTCGCCTATGCGGGCGGCCTCGCGGGGCTCGCCGGCATCATCCACACCTGCGCCAACCGGCAGTCCAACCCGTTCGACCTCGTCGGCAGCGAGATCAACGTGATCGCCGCCGTGGTGCTGGGCGGCGCCCGCATCACCGGCGGCACCGGCTCGGTGATCGGCACGCTGCTGGGCGTGCTGCTGGTGGTCGTCGTCAACAGCGTGCTGGTGATGGTGGGCATTCCCTCCACCTGGCAGCGCGTGGTGGTCGGCGCCTTCATCCTGCTCGCCGCCGCTTTCTTCATGTTCTGCCAGAAGAAATCCTGAACGTCCCCGCGCCCCCATTCGAGCTCTGAAGAGGATCCCATGAAGAAGTTTCTCAACGATCCGGCGCACTTCGTCGACGAGATGCTCGACGGCATCTACCGGGCTCACCCGCAGGTCACCTATGTGAACGACGACAGGCGCTGCCTCGTCGTCGCCACGCCCAAGGCCGGCAAGGTCGGCATCGCCACCGGCGGCGGCTCGGGCCATTTGCCGCTGTTCCTCGGCTATGTCGGCGAGAACATGCTGGATGGCTGCGCCGTCGGCGGCGTGTTCCAGTCCCCCAGCGCCGACCAGATGCACGAGGTCACCAAGTACATCGATCAGGGCGCCGGCGTTCTCTACATCTATGGCAACTACACCGGCGACATCATCAATTTCGACATGGCCGCCGAGCTGGCGGACCTCGACGGCATCCGCGTGATGCAGGTCGTCGGCAATGACGACATCGCCTCCTCCGTGGTGGGCGAGGAGCACAAGCGGCGCGGCGTCGCCGGCATTTTCTTTGTCTACAAGGCGGCGGGCGCGGCGGCGGCCAATGGCCTGTCGCTCGACGAGGTCCACCGCATCGCCGACAAGGCCCGCGCCAATGTGCGCACCATCGGCGTCGCGCTGTCGAGCTGCGTCGTGCCGGAAGTCGGCCACGCCACCTTCTCGGTCGGCGAGGACGAGATGGAAATCGGCATGGGCATCCATGGCGAACCGGGCATCAGCCGCTCCAAGCTCGCCGCCGCCGACGAGGTAGTCGACCAGATGATGGCCCGCGTCTTCGCGGAAGTGGAAGCCGGCGCGGGGGACGAGTTCGCCGTGCTGGTGAACGGCCTCGGCGGCACGCCCAAGGAAGAGCTCTACATCCTGTTCCGCCGCGTCGCGCAGCTCTTCGAGGAAAAGGGCTCCAAGGTGAAATATGTCTGGATCGGCGAGTTCGCCACGGCCATGGAAATGGCCGGCGCCTCGATCTCCGTGCTCAAGCTCGACGCCGAGCTCGACCCGCTGATCGCCGCCCCGGTGAACACCCCGTTCTTCGCGCATTACAAGGGCTGAGGCGATGGCTCACGAGACCCTGCGCGCCGAGGAACTGATCGGCCTGTTCCAGAGCTGGCGCGACCTGTTCGCGGCCGAGCGCGATTTCCTCATCGCGCTCGACGGCAAGGTGGGCGACAGCGATCTCGGTATCACCATGGCCAAGTCCTTCGCCGCCGCCGCCGAGACGGTGAGTGCGGAGGGCGCCGGCGCGGGACTTTCCAAGCTGCTGCGCGCGGCCGGGGCGATCATGGCGAAGACCGCGCCCTCCACCATGGGCACGCTCACCGCCACCGGCTTCCTGCGCGGCTCCAAGGTGCTGGAAGGCAAGGACGCTATCGGCACCGCCGAGGCCGCCGCCTTCTGGCGCGCCTATGCCACCGGCATCGCCGAACGCGGCAAGGCCAAGCTCGGCGACAAGACCATTCTCGACGTGCTCGATCCCGTGGCCGGGGTGCTGGAAGCACAGGCCGCGAGCGGCGCCGCGCTCGGCCCGGCGCTGAAGGCGGCGGCGGACGAGGCCGCGGCGGCACTGGAGCGCACCACGTCCATGGTCGCCCAGCACGGCAAGGCCGCCGCCTTCCAGCAGAAGACGGTAGGCCTGCAGGATGCCGGCGCGACCGTGGGCATGATGCTGGTCCGGCAGATGAGCTCCTTCGTCGGCACCTGACCGGTTCGCGGCGGCGGCGAGCGGGCTTGAGCTGAAGGGATTCGGTGTCGAAAAGCCGGAGGCGTCGCGCGAGACGCGGCGCGTCAGTCGCGGCGCCTCAGTCGAAGACGATGCCGCCATCGACATTGAGCGTCTGGCCGGTGACGAAGCCGGCATCGTCGGAGGCGAAGAAGGCGACCGGGCCGACCACATCCTCCGGCGCGCCGATGCGGCGCATGGCGGTGTTGGCGGTCCAGCGCGCCTTGATCGCCGGATCCTCCAGATTGGTGCGGCCCATATCGGTGAGGATGATGCCCGGACAGACGCAATTGGCGGTGATGCCCTCCGCGCCGACCTCCTGCGCCAGCACGCGGGTGAAGCCCATGATCGCGGCCTTGGAGGCGGAATAATGCGCCTGTTCCGGCGCGCCCTGCTTACCGCCGATCGAGGCGATATTGACGATGCGGCCATAACGGCGGGCGCGCATATGCGGCAGCAGCGCCTGGATGACGAGGAAGCTGCCCTTGGCGTTCACATCCATCACCGCGTCCCAGACGCCTTCGTCCAGCGTCTCGACCGGGCTGGTGATGAGGATGCCGGCATTGTTCACCACCGCCTCGACATGACCGGCCCAGGCGATGGCCGCGCCCACCATGGCCGTCACCTCGGCCTTGGAGCTGACATCGGCGTAGAGCGCGAGGGCGCGCCGCCCACCCGCCTCGATCTCGCGCACCAGTGACGCCAGCGCCTCGCTCTGGCGGGAAATGTCGTTCACCACGAGATCATAGCCGCGTTCGGCGAGGCCGAGCGCGATGGCCCGGCCAATGCCGCGGCTGGCGCCGGTGACGAGGGCGACGCGAGCGGTGTCGGTGGAAGCCATGGGAAGTCTCCTCAAAGGGCTGTGTAGCCGCCATCCACCGCGAGGACGGCGCCGGTGATGAAGCTTGCGGCGTCGCTCGCCAGGAACAGCACGGCATCGGCGATCTCGTGCGGTTCGCCGAGACGGCCCATCGGCGTGCGGTCGAGCCACACATGGAACCAGTCGGGATTGCTGCGGCCGGCGAGAGTGAGCTCGGTCGCGGTGTAGCCGGGCGCCACCGCATTGACCCGCACGCCCCGGCGCGCCCACTCCACGGCGAGCGACTTGGTGAGCATGTTCACGCCCGCCTTGGCGGCGTTGTAGGCGATTTGCGGCTGCGGATGGACGACGATCTCCCCGCACATGGAGGAGACATTGACGATGGCCCCGCGCCCCTCCGCCACCATCGCGCCACCGATGAGCTGGGCGCAGTTGAAGACGCCGTTGAGATCGACGTCGATCACCGCCGACCAGTCCTCCACGCTCATCTCCGCCGCCGGGGCGTTGCGGACGATGCCGGCATTGTTGACGAGGATATGCGGTACGCCATGGCTCGCGCGCAGAGCCGCCAGCGCGGCGGCAATACCGGGCCGATCCGTCACGTCGAGCGCGAGAGCGTCAGCCCGGCCGCCCTCGGCGCGCAACTGGGCGGCGAGCGCCTCGGCCGCCGCGACATCGCGGTCGGCGACGATGACATGAGCACCCGCGCTTGCGAAACGGGTGCAGATCGCCGCGCCGATCCCCCGCGCCCCGCCGGTGACCAGCGCCAGCCGGTCGTCCAGTCGGAACGCGTTCATCGGGCTGCCCCGGTCGACGTCGCGGGAAGGTTCTTCAGCGCCGGGTAGAGCGCCCGGTAGCGCTGATAGATCTCGTCATAGCGGGCGGCCTCGCGGGCGCGGGGCTCGATGCGCCGGCCCGGCCGCACCATGGCGGCGATGCCCTCGTCGATGGAGGCGAAGTGCCCGGCGCCATGGGCGGCGAGCACGGCAGCGCCAACCGAGGGCGCCGCGCTGGAGGCGGGCACGCAGACCGGCAGGCCCGACGTGTCGGCATGGATCTGCAACCACAGCTCGGAGGCCGTCGCCCCGCCGCCGACCGTCAGCTCGGTCGAGCGGAAGCCGGCCTCCGCCATCTGGTCGAGAATGGCGCGCGTGCCGAAGGAGATGCCCTCGATGATCGCGCGGAAGATGTGCTCCGGCCCATGCGCCAGCGTCAGCCCGATGACGGCGCCACGCGAGAGCGGGTCGACATAGGGCGTGCGGTTGCCCTGAAAGTGGTCCTGCACGATCAGCCCGTCGCAGCCCGGCTCCAGACGCGCGGCGGCGGTGTTGAGCGCGTCGAGGTCCATCGTCCCGCCCATCAGCCGCTTCATCCATTGCAGGATCGAGCCGGTCGAGGTCTGCCCGCCCTCGATGATGTGGCGGGCCGGATAGACCGCGTCGGGATAGGAACCCCATAGACCGGGGTGATGCACCTCGCGGTCCGACACGCCGAACTGCAGATGCGAGGAGCCGGTGATGAGGGCGAGCTGGCCGGGCTTGGCGACGCCGAGGCCGATCATGCCGATCAGCGCATCCGCTCCGCCCTGCACGAGCTTCACCCCGGTATGCAGGCCGATATGCTCGGCCGCGCGCGCGGTAAGCGTGCCGATCACGGTCCCCGGCGCGGCGACCTCGGGCGGCCATTTGTCGAGCAGCGCCTCCAGCCCCAGCGCCGTCACCAGCGAGGCCGCGAAGCCCCCGCGCGTCGTCGCGTAGTGCCAGCGGATCGAGGCGTTGTTGAGCGAGGCGACCCGCCGCCCAGTCAGGCGGATGGTCATGAAGTCCTGATACTCGCCAATGGTGACGGCACGCTCGAAGATGTGCGGCTCGTGGCGCTTCAGCCAGAGCGCCTTGGGGATCATCCACTCCGCCGAGACCGGCCCGCGCCCCGCCCCATTCGCCGCCAGCGCGGGATCACCGGTGGCGAGCACGGCCTGCGCCTCCTCGCCGGCGCGCACATCCATCCATAAGAGCGCCGGGCGCAGCGCGTTGCCCTCGGCATCGAGCGCGACCACGGTGCAGGAGGTGGTGGTGAGGCAGATCGCCTCCACCGCCTGCGGATCGACGCCGGCTTTCGCCAGCGCCGCCTTGGTGGCGATGCCGAGCGCGGTCCACCAGTCCTCCGGGTTCTGCTCGGCGCGGGCGCCGGGTGCGAACTCCGTGCCATAGGGATGGCTCGCCTGACCGAGACAGGCGCCGGACGGGTCATAGACGCCGGCGCGCAGGCTCTCGGTTCCGCCGTCGACGGCGACCACATAGGCCATGTCGTTTCCTCCAGAAGATCGCGGGAGTTGATCTCCCGTCGCAACCCGTTATCGCGAGCGGTCAGTTGGCCTCGTCGAAGGCCTTCAGCGCCTTGGCGCCGTAGACCATGGCCGGACCTCCGCCCATTTCCACGGCGACGGCCAGCAGTTCGAGCAGATCCTCGCGCGCGGCACCGAGCCGGCGGGCGGCATCGACGTGGTAGACGACGCAGTCCTCGCAGCCGCACACCACGCCGAAGGCGGCGGCGAACAGCTCCTTCTGCGCCGGAGTGAAGCGCCCCGCCGCGCCCGCCGCCTTGGAGAGCTGGCGAAAGCCGGCGGCGACCTCGGGCACCGCCTTGGCGAAATGGGCGAGGCGGGCGTGAACCTCCTTCAGCTCGCTGCTCATGCGGCGTCTCCTTCAAACAGCGCGAGAATTTCGCCCGGCTGGTCCCAATGCGGCATATGGCCGGCGCCGGCGACGAGATGGATCGCGACGCGCGAGGGCGCCACGGTGACCTGCGTCCATGGGATGATGCGGTCCTCCAGCCCAACCACGAGCCGCACGCTCATGCGCCGGGACAGGCGGGCGAGCGGCTCGACGATGTCGACCTTCTGGCCACCCGCGCCGAACGCGTCCTCGGCGAGCGCCGTGAGCCGGCCGGCACCCAGTGTCGCGGCAAGGCCGGCGACGGCGGCATCGGACAGCCCGGCCGGACGGGCGGTGAGGCGGCGCAGCAAATGACGCAGCGCGCCGGGCGAGGGGCGCGCGGCCATGCCGGCGATGAAGTCGCTGTCAATGGCGAGCCCGAGGCCAGCGGGGCAGAGCAGCGTGAGGCGCTGCAGCCCCGGCAGCGCTTCCGCCAGCGCCACCGCCGCGACGGCGCCCAGCGAATGGGCGACGATCTCGGTCGGGGCGAAGCGTTGCGCGGCGAGAAAACCAGGGAGCGGCGCGGAAAGATCGGCCGCGCCTGTCGCCTCGGCATCGGTCCCGCCATGGCCCGGCAGGTCCGGCACCAGCACGTCATAACCGGCGCGGCCGAGCTGGTTGCCGAAGGCGGCGAAGGTGGTGCGGTCGCCGGCGAAGCCGTGCAGCAGCAGCGCCCGCCGCGCCGCGCCGGGCGTCCCATGGCGATCAAAGGCGATGGCACCCGCAGCGGCGACCGCTCCGCCCGCCAGCGCCGCTTCGACATCGCGTGCCTCGATGCGCCCACGCCGGCCGCTGCCGCGCAGGCTGGCAAGGTCGATCCCCGCCCGCGCGGCGAGCCGCCGGGCGATGGGGGTAGCGCGCCGGGGGGCGGCGGGGTCGGCGGGAGCGTGGGTCACCGCCGCGACACACGCCGCCACGGGGGCGGTCGTCGCTGGGGCAGTCGTCCCTAGAGTCGCATCAGGCGCCGGGGCGGCCAGGCTCGTCTCCTCAGGGAGGAAGCCTTCCATAGCGGCATCCGCCACCGCGATCTCCACCCGTGCCAGCGGCGCGCCGACCGGCACCATGGAGCCCAACTCCACCAACGTTTCCACCAGCGTGCCGTCCATCAGCGCCGGGAACTCGGCGACCGTCTTGTCGGTCTCGATCTCGAACAACCCGTCGCCGCGCTTGAAGGCCGCGCCCGGCTGAACCATCCAGCCAACGATGCGCCCTTCATCCATGGTCTCGCCGAGGCGCGGCATGGCGAGGGTGCGCGTGACGCGCCCGCTGGCGGCCAGCGCCGGACTCGCGCCGTCCTCGCCCTTCAGCCGAGCGATGGGAGCGCCAACGACGATCATGTCGCCGGGCGCGACCAGCTTCTCGGCCAGCACGCCATCGGTGAGCGCGGGCAATTCGGCCACGGTCTTGTCGGTCTCGATTTCGAGGATCGGGTCGCCGCGCTTGAAGGCATCGCCCTCGGCGATCAGCCAGCCGACAATGCGCCCCTCCTCCATCGTCTCGCCGAGACGGGGCATGGTGAGAATGGCGGCGCTCATGACAGCAGCCGCCGCACGGCGTCCCCGATGAGCGCGGGAGACGGCACGCTGCCGGCTTCCAGCTCCTGCGACACGGAAATCGGAATGTCCTCGCCGGCGATGCGGATCACCGGCTCATGCAGGAAGTCGAAGCATTCCTCGGTGATGCGCGCCGACAGCTCGGCGGCGACGCCGGCGGTCAGCGGGCCTTCCGAGACCACGGCCACCCGGCCGATTTTTTCGACATGCTCAATCACCGTGTCCATGTCGAGCGGGTTGAGGGTGCGCAGGTCGATCACCGTCGCCTCGATGCCCTCCTTCGCCAGCGCCTCGGCGGCCTCAAGCGCGTAATGCACCTGCCGCGAATAGGTGACGATGACCACGTCCTTCCCTTCCCGCCGCACCGCAGCCTTGCCCCAGGGCAGCTTCGCCGTGGTGAGGTCAGCCTCTTCCTTGCGGGTGTAGAGCGCCTTGTGCTCGATGAAGACGACCGGGTCCGGCATGGTCAGCGCGTGGCGCAGCAGGTGGTAGGCGTCCTCGGCGGTGGCGGGCATGACGAGGCGCAGGCCGGGCATGTGCATCACCCAGGCTTCCAGGCTCTGCGAGTGCTGCGCGCCGGCGGAGCGGCCGGTGCCGCCCTGCGTGCGCAGCACCATCGGCACGCCGATCTGGCCGCCGAACATGTAGCGGATCTTGGCCGCTTGGTTGGTGAGCTGGTCCATGGTCATGCCGAGGAAGTCGACATACATCAGCTCGGCGACGGGCCGCAGGCCGGTCATCGCCGCGCCGACGGCGGCGCCGATGATGGCCGGCTCGGAGATCGGCGTGTCGATCAGCCGGTCGCCGCCGAACGTGTCGATCAGGCCCTTGGTCACGCCATAGGCGCCGCCATAGCGGCCGACTTCCTCGCCGATGACGATGACGCGCTCATCCGCTTCCATCGCGTCGATGAGCGCCTGACGCAGCGCGTCGCGGTAGGTGATCTGGACCATCAGCGGATTTCCTTGGACAGAACGCGGTCGAGCCGGGTGCGGACAGGCTCGGGCTCTGGCTCGCCGACGGCGAACACGTCGCGGAACATGGAGGCGAGCGGCGGCGCCGGGGAGGCCGCGGCGAAGTCGATCGTCGCGTCCATCTCGGCGGCGATCTCGGTGTCGAGCGCGTCGAGCGCGCTTTCCGGGGCGAGGCTCCGCTCCAGCAGAGCGGCGCGGGCGTGCTTGACCGGATCGCGCTGGCGGCCGGCGAGTTCCTCCTCCTCGGCGCGGTAGGGGCTCTTGTCCATGCGGGCATGGCCGAAGAAGCGGTAGCAGGAGACGGCGAGGAAGCCCGGCTTGCCGGCGCGGGCGGCGTCGACCAGATCCTTGGCGGTCGCGGCCACCGCCTCGACGTCATTGCCATCGACCATGGCGCCCTGCAGGCCGAAGGCGCGGGCGCGCTCGTCGAACGCCTCGTTGCGCGTCGCCTGATCGACGCGCGTGCCCATGCCGTACTGGTTGTTGATGCAGACGAACAGCACCGGCAGCTCCCAGAGCGCCGCCATGTTCATGCTCTCATAGAGAATGCCCTGCCCCATCGCCCCGTCGCCGAAGAAGGCGATGGAGACGCTGCCGGTCTTCAGCCGCTTGGCCGACAGGCCGGCCCCAACCACGGCGGGAATACCGCCGCCGACAATGGCGTTGGCGCCGAGATGGCCGAGCGCCATATCGGCAATGTGCATCGAGCCGCCCTTGCCGGCGCAGTAGCCGGTTTCCTTGCCGGCGATCTCCGCCATCATCCGCGACGGGTCGGCGCCGCGGGCGAGGAAGATGCCGTGGCCGCGGTGATGGGTGGTGAAGGTGTCCTCCGGCCGCATGGCGCTGGCCACGCCCGCCGCTGCCGATTCCTCGCCGATCGACAGATGCAGCATGGAGCCGGCGGAGAGGCCGCGCACGAAGAGTTCGCCCACGCGCTCCTCGAAGGTGCGGATGCGCCGCATGGTCCGGTACAGGCCGAGAAGATCGGTATTGGTCCCGGCGGGCGGGGAGGCAGATCGGGTGTCGGTCATGACGGGGACTGGTCCTTGATGACGCACGTTCGCTCAGAGGAGCTTCAGCTTTGTGGTGCGGGAGACGATCGCGACGGCGACGATGATGATGACGCCCTTCACGATGCTCTGGATGTAGGTATCGAGGCCGATGAGGTTCAGCCCATTATTGATGACGCCGATGAACAGCGCGCCGAAGAAGGTGCCGGCGATGGTCGCCGTCCCCGGCCGGAACATCGTCATGCCGATGAACACGGTGGCGAGGCCGTCGAGCAGATAATCCTGCCCGGCATTGGGCTGGCCGGAGCCGAGGCGGGCCGAGAGCAGGATGCCGGCGGTCGCGGCGAACAGGCTGCAGATCACCAGCGCGAGCTGGCAGTAGCGCCGCCCGCGAATGCCGGAGAGTTCCGCCGCCTTCAGGTTGCCGCCCACCGCGTAGATGTAACGCCCGACAATGGTGCGCTCCATGACGAACCAGGCGAGGATGACCGCGCCGAACATGATGAAGGCGAGCACCGGGATGCCGAAGATCCGCCCCTGCCCGAGCACCAGATAGCTGTCCGGCAGGCCGCCATAGATCGCCCGGCCGCCGGAGAGCAGGAAGTTCACGCCGAACAGGATCGAGCCCATGGCGAGGGTGGCGATGAGCGAGGGCACGCCAACGATCGTCACCAGCAGGGCGTTGACGAGACCCACGGCGAGACCCGCGCCCAGCCCGGCGGTGAGCGCCACCGGCAGCGGCCAGCCGGCCACCAGCAGGGTCGGCGCGATGAGGCCGGCAAGGCCCGCCATGAAGCCGACCGAAAGGTCCATCTCCCGCGCGGCGAAGCCGAAGGTGAGGCCGATGGCGACGATGGTCAGCATCGAGATCTGCTGGAGGATGTTCAGCAAGTTCGAGGTGGTCAGGAAGCGGTCGACGCCCAGCGAGAAGCCGATGAACAGCAGCGCGAGCACGACCAGGGTCGAGTAGCGCAGGAAGAGCTGCTTGCGCTGGCGGGCGGTTTCGCCGGTGCGCGGCGTCGCGGCGGTTGCGCGGGCGTCGGTGTTCATGCCCGCGCTCCCGACATCGCCGCGATGAAGCTCTGTTCCGAGAAGTTGGGCCATGCGAGGTCTCCGAGGGCTTGCCCGTTAACGAAGGATATGACGCGGGTGGAGAGGTCCGCGATCTCGATGAGGTCGGAGGAAGCGACGAGGATCGCCGTGCCCTCGGCGGCGAGGCCGCGCAGCAAAGCGTGGATCTCGCGCTTGGCGCCGATGTCGACGCCCTCGGTCGGTTCGACGAAGATCATCAGCCGGTAGCGGCCCTTGGCGCCGTAGAGCCATTTGCCGATGGAAATCTTCTGCTTGTTGCCGCCGGAGAGCTCGCCCACCGCCTGCTCGGTCGAGGAAGCCTTGACGGAGAGGCGTGCCATCACGGCGCGCGCCTCGGCGCTCTCGCGGCGCGGGCTGAGGATGCCGAGCGCCCCGAAGGCGCCGGCCTCGGGATGCACCATGGCGAGGTTCTCGCGCGCGCTCCACTCGCCGATCAGCGAGTGGATCATGCGGTGGTCGGGGATGAAGGCGACACCGCGCCGGCGCATCGCATGCGCGGTGACCTGCAGCATGACCTCGCCGCCGAGGCGCAGCGTGCCGCCCGCGAGGTCCGGCGCGTCATAGAGCGAGCGGGCGAAGGCGAAATGGCCGGAGCCGGTGAGGCCGATGAGACCGACGATCTCGCCGGCCCGAATGTGGAAGGCGCCGACCTCGGCTTCCGGGATCCGCCAGTTCGAGACCTCGACGACCGGCGCGCCAAGGGCCCCGCCCCGCCGGTCCCGCTCGGCGCCATCGGTGGGGCCGTGCCCGCGCTGGAGCATCAGCGCCGTCAGTTCGCCCTCGCTCGTCCCGGCGGCCGGGAAGGTGCGGATCAGGCGCCCGTCGCGCAGCACGGTGATGCGGTCCGACAGCGTGATGATCTCGGAGAGGAAATGGCTGATCAGCACCACGCCGACGCCCTGCGCCGGCAGGCGGCGGATGATCGCCCAGAGCCGCTCCTTCTCGCGCGCCGGCAGCGTCGCGGTCGGCTCGTCGAGTATGAGGATGCGGATCTGGCCGCGCAGGGCACGGACGATCTCGATGATCTTCTGGTCGGCATAGGGCAGCGTCTCGACCGGCTGGTCGAGGTCGATGGTGAGATCGGGGAACCAGCGCGCCAGCAGAGCACGAGCCTGATCGCGCAGCGCGCCGCGCCGGACGATGCCGCCCGGATAGCGCGGCTCGCTGCCGAGCAGGATGTTCTCAGCGCCGGTGAGACTCGGCACGAGGCTGCCCTCCTGCGAGACATGGGCGATGCCGCGCGCCAGCGCCTCGCCCGGCGAGGTAAGGCGGACCTCCGCGCCGTCGAGCGTCATCCGGCCCTCGCTGGGCAGGCGGCTGCCACCGAGGATGGAGACCAGCGTGGTCTTGCCCGCGCCGTTCTCGCCGATCAGGCCATGGACCTCATCCGTGCGAAAGGCCACGCTGACGCGATCGAGCGCGCGCGTGCCGGGATAGTCCATGATGATGTCGGTGAGTTCGATGGCCATGGCCGCTGCCTCCGCTGGCGAAAAAGAACGGCCGGCGCCTGGGGCACGCCGGCCGCCAGACGCTCACTTGGGGAGGAAGTCCTTGCAGTTGGCCTTGGTGACGAGGGGAGCGTCGAGATAGACGACCTTGGAGGGAATGACGTCGGCGGCCGGCTTCTTCTCGACCACGATGTCCTCGATCCACTCGCCGGTCTGCGCGCCCATCTTCTCGAAGGGCTGGCTGATGGTGGCGATCATCTGGCTGCCGGGCTTGCAGACCTCGGCGATCGCCTGCGGGTGGCCGTCAATACCGATGACCTTGGCGTGGGTGTTGCCACCGGCCTTCAGCGCGTTCAGTGCCGCCTGCGCCGGCTCGTCCCACGGCGCCCACACGCCGTCGATCTGGTCGCCGAAGCGGGTCACATAGTCCTGCATCGAGCGGGTCGTGTCCTCGAAGAAGGCCGTGTAGTCGATGTTGTGCTCGGCCAGCACCTTCACGTCCGGGTATTCCTTCAGCACGGTGGCCATCGTCTCGCCGCGCTTGCGGGTGCCGTGGTGCTCGGCCATGCGCAGGAAGATGATCTTCGGGTTCTTGCCGAGCTCGTTGAGGAAGAAGGGTGAGACGGTGGCGCTCATCGCCCAGTTGTTGGTGGTGACATCGACCAGCGTGCCGTCCACCGAGCCGCTGTCGACGGTGAAGATCGGGATCTTCTGCGCGACGGCTTCCTTGATCGCGGCCGAGGAGGCCCGTAGATCGGCCATGGAGATGATGATGGCGCCGACGCCGCGCGAGGCGGCATCCTGGATGTTGGCGGCGGTCTTCTCGCCCGAGCCGCCGCTGTCGAGATAGGCGACCTTCCAGTCGGACTTGCCGGTTTCCTTCAGCCAGGCCTGGAAGCCGGCCTTCACGCGCTGCTCGGACTGGGCGGCGGCGTTGGAATGCACCCAGGCGATGTCCAGCGCGAAGGCCGGCACCGCCGCCATCACGGTCGCGGCGGCGACCGCACCGAGGACGCAGTTCTTCATTGCTCGGAATGGCATTTTACAGTCTCTCCCTAACTGCGCCGGCCTGGCGCAGGATGTGTCGACCGCCTCTGTCGGGCGTTGCGGAGAGGCTAGTTCAGGCTCGATACAAACGTCAAGATGAATTACATTTGTCACGAGGCATGATGGACGAGACCGACGATACGCTGATGGTGAAGGCCGCCTGGCTCTACCATGTGGGGGGCCTGAACCAGGCCGAGACCGCCGAACGGCTCGGCCTGACGCGGGCGCGGGTCAACCGCCTGCTGGCCGATGCGCTGGAGGAAGGGGTGGTGTCGATCACCGTCGACCGACAGCTTGCCGGCATGGTGCCGGTAGAGGAGGCCCTGCGCCGGCGCTTCGGGCTCGACTTCTGCCAGGCGACCCCGGCGCTTGATCTCGGCCTCGGCCGCCAGTCGGCCCCGGACGCCGGCGACCGGGCGGGACTTTCGCCGGCGCAGAAGGTGGCGTTTCGCGCGGTCGGCCTACTCGGCGCCAATCACCTGCGGGCGCATCTCGCCCGCGACGAGCCGGCGACCGTCGGGCTCGGCTGGGGCCGCACGCTCGAGCAGATGACGCTGCACATGGCCGGTGTCAGCGCGCCGAATGCGCGGTTCATCTCGCTGATGGGCTCGCTGACCGCCAATTCCGCCTTCAACCCGTTCGAGCTGGTCCATACCCTCGCGAAGCGGACCGGCGGCGAGGGCTATTTCCTGCCCGTGCCGTTCATCGCCGACACGGTGGAGGACAAGCAGGTGCTGCTCTCCCAGCGCCAAGTGGCGAAGGCGCTCGCCATCGCCGGCACAGCGACGCTGTGCATGATCAGCGTCGGCGAGCTGGAGGAAGGCGCGCTGCTGCGCCGGCAGGGCATGCTCACCGTGGCCGACCTCGAGAGCTTGCATAAGGCCGGCGCGGTGGGCGACACCAACGGCATCTTCTTCGATGCGCTGGGCCGCCCGGTCGATCACCCGCTGAATGAGCGTACCCTCGCCGTGCCGTTCGACGTGCTGCGCGGCCTCAATGTCGTGCTGATGGTGGCCAGCCCGGAGAAGACCCGCGCCGCCGCCGCGCTGCTCGCCAGCGGCATCGTCAACGGCCTCATCATCGACGGCGACGCCGCCCTTCGCCTTGTCGAGCAGGGCTGAGCCCGACGGGAGCGCAGGCCGCGCCGGTGGCTCGGTCGCTCAACCATGGTTCGACGTGGCGCTCGGCCCTCCACCGAGAGCGCGGCGCTGAGGTCCGCATCGGCCTTGTTGACGCCCTGGCCGATGGGGGTGTCGCCGACCACGACCACAGTACCGACTTGGCGCGCGGCGCCGACGACAACCAACGCCTCGACCTTCAGCCTGGCGCATGCCCTGATCGAGGGGCTGATCCAGTGCCTCAGCCCTGAGGCCCGGCGGGGCGCTACATCCGCAGGGAACGGAGGTGCGCCAGAATCACCATCTCCAACGCCCTTGGGAACGAACTGCTAGGAATCAGGTTCGATTCGGTCGGTGACCAGAGCGTCGGGCCACGCGATCTGATGGTGACGACCTCATCCACCGCATAGACACATGTGACTTAGCCACACTGCGTCATTGGCGCCGTCAATGAAATTGTCCGAAACAATCTCTCACATCCGCCCCCCGTAGCTCTGTGCCACGCCCCCCTCAGAACCGCACGCTCAACCGCGCGTTGACGCCGTTCTCGCTGACGCCGTCGCCATACTGGCCGGTATAGGCGATGCCGAGCGTCGCGGTCGGGCTGATCAGCATGTCCAGACCCGCCTCGATCACCGCCGCGTCTTCCGCGATCGGCGCGCCGGTGACGGTGAAGGCGTCGGAACCGGCAAAAGCCTGCGTCACCGTCGGGTCGATGTCGCCGAAAGCATGGCGCCAGCCCAGCGCGCCGCGCAGCGTCGCCGCCGTCGAGCCGAAGGCGATCTCCTTGGCGAGGCGCAGACCCAGCGTGGTGAAGGTCGTGTCCATGGTCTGCGAGTCGCCCGTCAAGGCCGCCGCGCCGCCCTCTTCCGTGTAGCCGTCCTGATGCAGGCTGACATAAGAGAGGTTGGCGAAGGGCTCGAAGGCGATGCCGGCGGCGTCGATGCGGTAGCCGAGTTCGCCGAAGGCCTGCACCGTGCCGGCGTCGTAATCCGCAGACAGGCTGTCGGAATAGCCGGTGAAGGCGACCGAGCGGTTGGTCGAGATGTCCTGCCACGTATAGGCAAGGCCGGTGCGCAGCGCGAGCGGACCCCAGGCGTTGCCGCCATAGACGCCGATGTGCCAGTTGTCGCTCGAGCCGGACGAGTTGCGGCCCGAGATCGAGAAGTCGGTGTAGCTGTAGCCACCGGCGACGCCGAGCCGCCAGCCGTCACCGACCAGCGTGTCGGCGCCGATCAGGAAGCCGCCGGTGGAATCGGAGACGCCGGCAGCGTTGGAATTGCCGTTCATGTCGCCCCAATTGCCGAAGGCGGTCGACCACAAGGCGAAGCGCTCCACCGGCGCCAGAGCGGGCGCCGCCTTGACCGGCATGGCGAGATCGGCGGCCACCTTCACGGGCGAGGGCGCCGCATAGGCCAGCGCGCCCGAGGACGTCTCGACCACATTGACCACCGTGCCGGCGGAGGCCCCGACGCCGCCCTGCGCCGCCCGCAGGCGGTCATTCAGCGCGCCGCGAATGAGCGAGGACTGTTCCATAAACAGGCTCTGGGTCGAGGCATGCACCTCGCCGGAGAGCTGGTCGAACGCGTTCGGCGCTTGCGCCGCCGTGAGCTGGAGCACCGCGTCATAGACCGCGTTGCCGAGGCCGAGCGATTCCGTGGCGTTGGCGGTCGCCGTCTCGTTCGGCGTCTGCGCCAGGGAGGCGAAACGCACATCGTTGCGCGCCAGCGTCAGATAGACATTGCTGGCGTCATAGCTGAGCGAGGGCGTGAGATACGCATAGTTGGTCGTGACCGTATCGAAGGAGCCGGTCACCCCGCCCTGCGCGGTGAGAATGGTGTAGGTGGCGAGCGGGTTGGCATAGCCGGCCTGCGCCAGCACCGCGACAGTGCCGCCCGACAGTGTGGCGATGCCGGTCGCGCTGATCAGGTCATGCGTGCCATCCGCCCAGATTTCCACCGCATAAGTCGAGCCAGCGGCGAAGCTGACATCGCCAGCGACGGTGATCGTACCCGGCGAGTAACCGGGAGCGACGGTACCGCCGCTCAGCACGGTCAGCCCGCCAATGGTGCCGGTGCCGCCGATGGTGCCGCCGCTCTCGATGGTGAAGGTCGAGCCCGTGCTGGAGTTCGCCGCCAGAACGAGGTCGGCCCCCTCGACCGCGATCGGTCCGTTATAGCCGCCGGCGCCGGTGAAATTGACCGTGCCGCCGAGAATGGTGACCGAGCCCGAACCGGTGATGGTGCCGGGGAAGTCATAGGTATCGGACCGGTAGAACACCAGCGCGGCATTGTTGACGATGCTGCCGATTACCGAACCCGTCGTGCCGCCATTACCGATCTGCAGCGTGCCCTCGGAGATGGTGGTACCGCCGGTATAGCTGTTGTCGCCGGTCAGGATCAGCGTGCCCGAACCCGTCTTCACCAGCGCGCCCGAGCCGGAAATTTCGCCGGCATAGGTGCCGGTCGAGGCTTGGGCGAATTCCACCGTGCCATTGTTGACGATGTTGCCGGTGCCGAGGCTGGCGGTGCTGCCGATCAGCGTGCCGGCCGCGACCGTAACGCCGCCGCTGAAGCTGTTGGCGCCGGTAAGGGTGAGCGTGTTGCCCGCGAGATAAAGCGCGCCATTGCCGCTGATGGTCGAGGAGAAGGTGTAGCTGGCATTGGAGAAGTTGAAGACGAGGCGTCCCGTCCCGTCGCCGAACACCACGGAGGGCGCGTCGATGGTGCCGGCCAGCGCCGCCGTCGCGCCCTGCGCCGCGCCGATGTTCAGCGTGCCCGTGCTGTTGGCGCCATAGGCGATCACGACCTCGCGGGTGGTCACCGAGCCGCTGTCGGTCAGCGTCAGCTCGCCGTCGCCATCGGTGCCGACGAACAGGCGCCCGGTCGTCGTCGTCCAGTTGGAACCGGCGCCGGTGATCAGCACCGTGCCGGAACCGCTCTCCTCATTGCCGAGATAGCTGCGGTTGCTGACAACCACGCCGCCATCGGAAATGGTCAGATCGCCAGTGCCGAAACGCCCGACATTGAGATCGCTCGTGTTCTCCCAGCGCGAACCCGTACCGGTCACCGTCATAGTGCCGGAAGAGCCATCGAGGTCGCCGAGCAGGCCCTGCACATCGGTGATCTTGCCGCCGTCGGAAATGGTGACCGTTCCCACCGACCCGTCGCTGTGCCCCACGAGGAAGTCGCCGGAATTGGTCCAGACCGAGCCCGCACCATCGATCGTGGCGGAGCTGACGGAGCCGAGCTCGGTGCCGACATAGCCGTCGACGCCGGAGAGCGAGGCCCCGGCGAGCACCGAGAGCGTGGCATCGCCGAAATTGCCGACATAGATGTTGGCGGTGCTGGTCCAGCTGCTGCCGGCCCCGGTGAGGGTAACGGTGGCCGTGCTGGTCGCCTCATTGGCAAAGTTCGCGCCGACGCTGGTCACGTCGCCCCCGTTCGAGACGGTGATCTCGCCCGTGCCGGCGCGGCCGATGAAGATGCGCCCGGTCGATTCGAGCAGCGAGCCGCTATCCGTCACGGAGATGGTGCCGCTCGCGCCATCCACATCGCCGGCGCTGACGCCGCTGGTGCTTACCTTGCCGCCATCCTCAATGGTCAGCGTGCCGTCGCCACCGAGATCGGAAGTGGCGCCGTCGAAGCCACCAACGCGCAGGTCGCCCGCCTCCCAGAGCGAGCCTGTCCCGGTGACCGTCGCCGAGCTGGTGCTGCCGGTGAGACGGGCGATGATGGACAGGGCGCTCGTGACCTTGCCGGCATCCTCAATGGTCAGCGTGGTATCGCCGAAATTGCCGATGAACAGGTCGCCGGTCACGGTCCAGGCACTGCCCGAGCCGCTCACCTCGACAAAACTGCCATCCGCGCTGACAAGGTTGCCGACGCCGGCGCTGCCGGTATCCACCGTGCCGCCGCCGGAGATGGTCAGCGAGCCGACGCCGCCGCCGCCGACCGTCATCAGGCCGGTATTGGTCCAGGAGGAATCGGCGCTGGTGACGGAGGCCGAGCCCTTCGAGCCGACGCCATCGGCCAGCGTGGCCGCGCCGCTGGTGACCGTGCCGGAAGTGACGACGAGTTCGCTGATGACGCTCGACGCGGCATAGCCGACGAACAGGGTGTTGGTAACGTCCAGCGCGCCGCTGTCTTCCAGCGTCACGGTGCCCTTGCCGCCGCCAGCGCCGATATACAGCGTATCCTGAATGGTGGCCTGCGCGCCGTCGCCGGTGATGGTGAGGGTGCCGTCGCCCTCATTGCCGATATAGGCCGCGCCGCTATTGGTCCAGCTAGCGTCCGCCCCGGTGATAAGGAGCGATCCGAGCGATCCCGCCGCATTGCCGATCGTGGTGGTCGTGGTGGCGAGCGAGGCGGTTGCGCCGGTCCCGTCGATGGTCAAGGTGCCGGTGGTGGAGGTGACGCCGATGAACAGCGTGCCAGCCGTCGCGCCGGCCGAAGAGATGACCGGGCTGTTGGGGGATGCCTCGTCGATCCGGGCCTGATCGGAGGGGCCGGGCGCATGGCCGTCCCACACCCAGTTCGAATCGGTGAACCAGTTGGAACTGGTTCCGCCCTGCCAGTAGACCGAATCGGCAAAGGCGGTGCTGACGGTCGCGTTCGAGCACAACAACAGACTGGCGGCAAACGCCGCATGCGCAACTCTGGACAACAAACCACTCCCCCACACGCTACCCGCCTCGACGAGGATTCGTGGCAGGTCGCGCTCTCATTGTTGCCTTTACATACCGTATGGTGATCGGCCGATAAAGATGCCGGGGGGCCCATCCGGCAGGGCTCCTTTTGGTCGGTTCTACGGCCAGGAGGAAACACCTTGGAGCATCATTGAGAGGCCCCCCGCCTGGGCGGGGCTCCCGAATCCCCGAATCGAGGTTCATAAACCTCGGCATAATCGCCCCAGCCGGTGAGGCGATGCAGGGTGGGCTTTCAGCTGCGTAGACGCTGCTCCAGCCAGACTGCCTGCGCGAGTACCCGGTCGTCCTCGCCCGAAGCCGCGCACAGATGGGTCGAGAGCGGCCTTCCGTCGGCCGTGCTCCCCGTAGGCAGCGCCACACCCGGCATATCCAGGAAGCTGGCGATCATCGTCAGCGCCAGGGTCGCGACATTGACCTCGGCGAAGCGCGCGGGATCAGCCTCCAGCGGCGCCAGCAGCGGGGCTGTGTGTTTGACGGTCGGAAGGATCAGCGTCGCGCCAGCGAGCTCCGCGCGCAGGCGTTGCATTTCCCGTGCGCGGATCGCGACGAGTTCCGCCGCCGCCTCGGCCGAGATGCGGGCGGCTCCGTCGAGCCGGCTCAGCACGCGGGCATCGACAAGGGAGCGCTTCGGGCCGGTCAGCGTGTCGATATGCAGGTGGCGCGCCTCATAGGCGCCGAGCCAGCCGAGCGTCGTAATGGCCTCGCGGGCACGGTGCCAGGCGTCGACGCGCTGGCGACGGATCGGCGCGTATGGCGACACGCGTGCCAGAACGTCCTCGAAATGCGCGCGAACCGGCGCTGTGACCGCGGGGTCGTCAATTATGGAATCGTCGACAACGAACTGCGGCGGCGTGAGCGGCAGGAGTTGCGCCGAAACGCCACGCATCGCCGCGTCCATCGTCGCGCAATCGGCGACACAGCCGGCGAGTGGCCCGAGGCTGTCGAGGCTGCCCGCCAGAGGAAACACGCCGGCCATGTCGTAGCGCGCCTGCGAGGCCTTGTAGCCGACGCAGCCGGTGAAGGCGGCGGGCACCCTAACCGATCCGGCCGTGTCGGTGCCGATCGCAGCGGGCACGATCCCGCGCTGCACGGCGACCGCCGAGCCGCTGGAGGAGCCGCCCGGCATGCGGGGCGCGCCCGGCAGATCCGCGGTCGGCGTTCCGAAATGCGGGTTGGCGCCAAGGCCGGAAAAAGCGAATTCGCTGAGATTGGTCTTGCCGATCGGGATGAAGCCGAGGCGCCGCGTCGCCGCGACCACCGGCGCATCGCACCCTGCCGGCACCGCCTCGTCGCGGGTGCGCGAACCGGCGCTGGTGCGCGTGCCGGCGATATCGAACAGGTCTTTCCAGGCGATCGGGATGCCGTCATGGCTACTGAGCGGCTGCCCCCGCGTCCAGCGCCGGCGGGCGGCATGGGCGTCGGCAAGCGCCGCGTCCTCCATCAGCGTGATGAACACGGCGTCGGATGCCCGCGCCCGCTCCAGCGCGCGCTCGACGAGCTGGACCGGATCGGTCCGGCCGGCGGCGAGATCGGCGGCGAGGTCGTCGAGGTTCTCGGGCATGATCGGCTCCGCGTCGAGGAAAGCTCCCGGCCGGCGCGGCAACGGCGCCGGCCGGGCACGCAAGCGCGTGTGTCAGACGTGACCGTACTTCGCCAGCGCGTCGGCAAGCGAGAGGCCGCTCGCCAGTTCGGCGCGGATGGCGACTTCGGTGCGGGTGAGGCGCTCGGCCTCGATGAGCACGGTCTCGACCACACGGGCGGGGATGACGATCACCCCGTCCTCGTCGCCGAGCAGGAAATCGCCCGGCGACACCTCCACGGTGCGGCTGGTGGCGCCGCGCATGACCACCGGAATCTGCCAGGCATTGACCTTCCAGCGGCCGATCGACTGGGTCGGCGTGCGGTAGCGCGCGAAGACCGGAAAGCCGTGCTCGCCGATCCAGCGTATGTCGCGAATGCCGCCGTCGATCACCGCGCCGACGCTGCCGCGCTCCTTCATGCCCAGCGCGATCAGCTCGCCGAAATAGCACACACCCTCGCCATCGCCGCTCCACACGGTGATCTCGTCCGGGCCGACGCCGTGGCAGGCCTTCATCTTCTCGGCGTCGCCGCCGAGCGGATAGGGGGTCTTCTGGCCGCGGATCGTGTAGGCCCAGCCGGCGATGCGGTTGTTGTGCGCGGGATAGGGCGCGAAGTCGGCGGCGAGGCTCTGATCCATGAAGCCGAGCGTGTCGAGCACGTCGGCGACGTTCGAGGTGTCGACGGCGAGGTAGCGGCGGCGGATATCGGCCTTCTGCGCCGCGGTGAGGGCCGGCGTGTTGTCTATCGGGGTCATCGGGGGGCTCCCTGAGGTCAGATGTTCGGCAGATAGCCGCCGTCGACGCGGATCACCGAACCGGTGATGTAGGCGGCGCGGGCGCTGGCGAGAAAGGCGACGGCATCGGCATATTCCTCCGGCGTGCCGTAGCGCCCGACGGGAATGGAGCCCGTGCTCTCGGCGACGACATCGTCGACCGGCCGGCCCTCGCGCTTGGCCTTCTGCTCATCAAGGAACCGGATGCGGGCGGTGGCGATGCGGCCGGGCAGGATGATGTTGGCGGTGATGCCGAACGGCGCCACCTCGCGCGCCAGCGTCTTCGACCAGCCGACGAGCGTGGAGCGCAGCGCGTTGGAGACGCCGAGATTGGGGATGGGCGCCACAACGCCCGACGAGGTGGAGGTGACGATACGGCCCCATTGGCGCGCCCGCATGTTCGGCAGCACGCGATCGGTGAGATGGATCACCGACAGCACCATGGCGCGGAACTGCGCATCCCAGCTCTCCGGCGCGACGCCATGGGCGGGGCTCGGCGGCGGGCCCCCGGTGTTGTTGACGAGAATGTCGACCGGCCCGAGCGCCGCCTCGATCGCCGCGACGTGGGCGTCGCAGGCGTCGATGTCGGCGATGTTCCACAACAGCGGCAGCGTTGCCGCCCCCCGCGCTTCGACTTCGGCTTGCGTGGCCTTCAGCGCCTCGGCGTCGATGTCGGCGAGGGCGACCCTCGCCCCTTCCGCCGCCAATGTCCGGGCGATGGCACGACCGAGCCCGCCGCCGGCGCCGAGAACCAGCGCCGTGCGTCCGTTCAGTTCCAGATCCATGGGAATGACTTTCTACGACCCGACCCGCAGCGGCGCGTTCAGCTTGCGCAGGTAGGAAATGACCGAGAGGGCGGTGATGCGCCCGGTCTTGGGATTGTCGGTCGGCACGTTGGCGATCGACATGGTGAAGCTCGCCGAATCCGCGTCGACCTCGATCGTATGGGTGTTGCGGGTGAGCGCGGGATCGGCCCAGATCTCCAGCCTTGTGCGATCCGGCCCGATGCCGGCCAGCGCCAGCGCCACGGCGACGTTCAGATTGGCGGGAAAGCCGATCGCCGCCTCGCGTGGCGTGCCGTCGAAGACGCGCAGGGGCTCGGTGATGTCGTCGATGGCGATGTCGTGCTCGACCAGATAGGGTGCGCCGACCAGCCCCTTCACCGGCTTGCGGGTGATCATGCGCACCGAGCGGATGTCGCCTTCAGCCGCCGCCGTCACCGCATCGAGCCCCAGCAGGGCGCCGGTCGGCACTACGATCTGGCCGCCATGGGCGCGGGCGAGTTCCACGAGTTCCTGATGCGCGAGGATCGCGCCGGAAGAAAGCACGATGACCGTCTTGCCGGCCCGGAGAAAGGGCTCGGCGATGGCCGGCAGCAGCGCCGCCGGCGCGCATTCGACAACGATGTCGGCGAGCGCCTCCAGTTCCTCGACCGGCACGACGGGCACCGGGCGCCGCAGATGCGCCAGCCGCTCGGCCGCGCGCATACGGTCATGGGCGGAGACCGCGACAAGCGTGCAGCCGGGCAGGCCCTCGTCGAGGGCCTCAGCGACGCGCAGGCCGACCGCGCCGAGGCCGGCGATGGCGACGCGACGCGCGCCCCTACTGTGATCGGTGGTGGCCGACATGCGTGCCGGCTCGGTGTCGGGAGAACTCATGACTGCGTGCCTTGCGTGGAAATATCCGCGGGTGCGGGAAACAGCGTCGCGTAATGCTGCGCGCAGGCGCCCGCCGTGGTGAACCAGATGCGGTCGCGATGGCGGGCCAGCGCCTCCATCACCCGGCGGAACTGCCGGAGGCGGAAGGGCTGGCCGACGATGAAGCTGTGAATGGTGATGCCGTAGACGAGCGACTGGCGCTCGGATTGCGCCAGCATCTCCTCGAGATTGTCGATGGCCATGTCGGCGAAGGCGGTGGCGGTGCCGTCATGCAGCACCACCATCGGCACGTCGTTGACCTCATGCGGATAGGGCATGGCGAGCAGCGGGCCGCCAGCGGTCTTCATCCACACCGGCTGGTCGTCGATCGGCCAGTCCAGCGTGTAGCCGTAGCCGGCCTGCGCCAGCAGATCCTCGGTGCGCGCACTGGGATGCGCGCCGGGGCTCATCCAGCCGGCGGGGGGCGCGCCCTCCGCTTCACGGATTCTGGCCGTCACCTCGGCGATGATCGCGCGCTCGCTCGCCTCATCCATGCCGTTCTGGTGCTCGGAATTGGTGCGGCCATGGGCGACGATCTCGTCGCCGCGCCGGCGATGGGCGGCGACGAGTTCCGGGCAATGGTCGTAGCAGGCGCTGTTGAGCAGCACCGTCAACGACAGGCCGTATTCCTCGAACAGTTCGATGAGCCGCCAGCCGCCGACGCGGTTGCCATATTCGCGCCAGCCCCAATTGTAGGAATTGGGGTGGCTGAGCCCCGGCGAATAGGCCAGCCCGAGCCCGGAGCCATAGGAGAAATGCTCCACGCACAGCGCGACATAGACGGCGAGGCGCTTGCCGTCCGGCCAGGAAAAGTCCGGACGGGCCGTGATGGGCGAATAGGCGAAGCGGTCATGGGACGGCAGCATGGCAAGGCTCCGGGCGATCAGGGCCGATAATCGGCGGGGGCGACGACGAGGCTGAGGTCGATGCTGCCGACATTCTCGGGCGTGACAAGCACGGCGGGAGTGACCACCTTCGCGTCCACCTTGCCCTTGGTCGCGGCGGCGACCGCCTGATCCAGCGCCGCCCTGCCCTGCGCGACGATCTGCTGGATCGAGGTGCAGGCGAGATCGCCATCCTTCAGCATCTGCTGGGCGGTGGGCGAGAGGTTGGAGGCCGACACCTTCACCGAACCCTTGCCGGCGCTCTTGAGCGCGGAGACCACGCCGGCCGCCATGTCGTCGGTGGCGCTGTAGACCCCGGAGAGGTCCGGGAAGCGCTGGATCCAGTCATCGGCGGTGGTCAGCGCGGCGTTGCGGTTGTCGGCGAGGCGCGACTCCGCGACGATCTTCACGTTCGGCGCGACCTTGGCCAGGGTGTGCTTGAAGCCCTGCGCCCGCAGGTCCGACCAGGCCTGGCCGCTCGGGCCGGCCATCATCGCCACCTCGCCCTTGCCGCCGATCGCCTTGGCCAGGCACTCGGCCTGAAGCTTGCCCATGTCGTAATGGTCGGCGCTGACCATGGCGGCGAGCTTGTCCGTGTTGGGCGGCGAGGAGATGCCGACCACGGGAATGCCGGCCGCCACCGCCCGCTCGACGATCGCCTTCACCGCATCGCCATTGGTGGCGCCAACGATGATCGCGTCGACCTTGCGCTGGATCAGATCCTGGATCTGCGAGATCTGCTGGCTCGAATTGGCATCGCCGCCGGCGCTCAGCGTGACGAGCTTCACCTTGTCGGCCTTGGCGGCGGTATCGACACCGTACAGCACGGAAATCCAGAAGGACGAGCCGAGATTGGGGACCGAGACCCCGATGACCGGTTCGGCGGCGAGAGCCGGCGCGAGGGTGGTGGACAGCAGCAGGGCGGCAAGGGAGGCGGCACGGAACAGCTTCATTGGAATGTCCCTTTTTGTTGGAAGGTTCTGAAAAGGCGGGAAAGAAGGAAGCGCAGGCCCCTGTCCATCAGCCCTGAGGCGATGATCACGGCGCCGACGGCGATCTGGGCGAAGAAGGGCGAGACGCCGGACAGGTTCAGACCGGTGAGCACCACCTGGACGAAGGTCGCACCGGCCAGCACCGCCCACACATTGGCGCGTCCGCCCGCCAGCGCGGTGCCGCCGATTACCGCCGCGGCGATGGATTGCAGTTCCATGCCGGCGCCCTCGGTCGGCAGCCCGGCGCCGGCGCGGGCCGCCATCAGCGCCCCGGCGAGCCCGGCGAAGGCGCCGCAGAGCTGGTAGGCGCGCAGCTCGATGCGCCAGGGCGACCCTCCCACCAACGCCACCGCCTCCGGGTTCGAGCCGAGCATCAGGAGGCGCCGGCCAAGGACGACGTGGCGAAGCACCAGATGGGCGAGGAGGATGCAGGCGAGAGAAACCCAGCCGAGCGGGGGCAGGCCGAGCACCGTGTCGAAGGCCAGCCCGGCCGTGTCCCCCGCCGCGAGGGGCACCGCCTGTCCGTCACCGGTGACGAGGAGCGCGAGGCCCTTCACCGCCAGCACTGTGCCGAGCGTGGCGACAATCGGCTGAAACCGGGCGCGCCCGATCAGCCAGCCATTCACGGTGCCACAGGCAAGACCGACCGGCACGGCGAGAAGCAGCGCCGGCAACCCGAAGGCGTTCGCCGCCATCACGCCCAGCGTCCCCGACAGCGCGGCGACCGCGCCGACCGAGATGTCGAAGCCGCGCACGGTGATGGCGAACATCTGCCCGACCGCCAGCAGGGCCAGGATCCATATCTGGCCGGCAATGCTCAGCCCGTTGTCGAGCGTCAGGAAGCCGGGCGTGGCGAGGCCGAACAGGACCGATGCCGCCAAAATGGAGGCCGGCGCGACGAGGAAACGGGCGCCGCTGTCGCTGAGGGGTCTCATCGGGCTGTCCTCCCGGCGAGGCGCTTCAGCGCGGCCCAGTCCTTCTGCAGGCCGACCGACGCCAGCACCGCGAGGCCGAGCAGCACCAGTTGCCAGGCGACAGGCAGGTTGATCAGAACCACGGCGTTGTTGAGCATGGCGACGGTGAGCACGCCGAACACGACCTGCAGCACATGCCCCCGCCCGCCCGACAGCGGCAGGCCGCCAATGGCACAGGCGGCGATGGTCTCAAACGGCAGATTTGGTGCAAGGGCCGGCTGGCCGGAAGCGACGCGGCTCGTCAGGATGATCGCCCCGACGGCGCAGAAGGCGCCGGCAACCACGTAGCCGAGAAGGGTGATGCGGGCGACATCGATCCCCGCGAGCCGGGCGGCCAGCGGATTGGCGCCGACATGGTACCAGAGCCGCCCGATCCGGCCGTGGGCCAGCAGCAGATGCAGCGCGAGGCAGGCGAGCATTGCGGCGAGGATCGAGACGGGAATGCCGAGGACGCGGCCACGCGCCGGCCAGGAGAAGATGGCGGAAGGCGGGGCATCAAGCGGCAGGCCGCCGACCAACCAGGCGGCCGTGCCGGACGCCATCATCAACGTGCCCAGCGTCACGATGACCGGCGGCAGCCCCATGCGCCCGACCAGCCAGCCATTGACCGCGCCAATGCCGATGACGCACGCGCCGCCTGCCGCCAGTCCACCGATCGGACCCGTGGTGGGCAGCACCGTGACGGTCACCACGCTGGCCAGCGCCACGGAAGCGCCGAACGAGAACTCGATGCCCCCGAGAATGATGACGATCGCCTGTCCGCAGGCGACGATGCAGAGAATGGCGGCGACGCGCAGCACGTTCTCGATATTGCCGAGAGTGGCGAAGCGCGGCACGAACAGGCAGCACAGCAGGAACAGGCCGAGGCAGACGAGCACTACCGCGGGCGGGCGTTTGATCCTCATGCCGCGATGCTCCCCGATAGCGCCGACAGCAACGCCGCGCGCGGGGCGTCCTGCGGCAGCTCGGCGGCAAGCCGGCTGTCGCGCACCACGAGGTAACGATGGGCCAGCACCATGAGCTCGTCGAGATCGCTGGTCGCGACCAGGACCGCGAGACCCGCCGCGGCAGCTTCGCGGATGGCATCGTGGATGACGCTGCGTGCCGCGACATCCACCCCGCGTGTCGGCTCCAGAAGGACCATCGCCTTCAAGCCCGGCAAAGCGAGGCAGCGCGCGATGAGCAGCTTCTGCTGGTTGCCGCCGCTGAAAGTGGCCGCGTCCGCCTCGGGCCGCGCGGGGTGCAGCTTCAGCCGGCGCAGCAGCGGGTCGATCCGCTCCGCCTCCTCGGACGCCCGCAGCCAGCCAAGCCGCGCCAGATGGCCAAGCGCCGAGACCGACACGTTGCGCCGCGCCGAGAGCCGGGCGAACAGCCCCTCAGCATGACGATCGGCTGGCACATAGGCGATACCGAGTGCCGCCGCGCGCCGGCGGTCTCCGGGAGTGAAGCTGTGCCCCGCCACCGACAGTTCCCCTGCGCCGACCTGCGCGCCGGCCAGCCACGCGGCGAGGGTGAGCGCGCCGGAGCCGATGAGGCCGGCGAGCCCGACGATCTCCCCGGCATGAACGGTGACGTCGGTGCCGCCGCTTGCGTCGCGACGGCCGGCAAAGCCACGCCCGACCAACACCGGCTCGGCACGCGCGCACAGGCGCTCCGGCCCGGCCTCGACACCCGCGCCAAGCATGGCGTGGGTCAGTTCCTCGCGGTTGTGGCGGCCGATGGGCGCGGCGTCGATCACCGTGCGGCCATCACGCAGCACGGTGACATCGTCGGCGAGCGCCTCAATCTCGTCGAAGCGGTGGGAGATGAACAGCGCCGCCGTGCCATTCGCGCAGAGCCGGCGCACGACGGCGAACAGCCGGTCGGCCTCGCCGGCATTGAGCGCGGCGGTCGGCTCGTCGAGCACCAGCACGCGGCAGTCGAGGCTCAGCGCGCGAGCCACCTCGACCAATTGGCGCTCGCCCAGCGACAATGTGCCGAGCGGCGCGGCAAGATCGACATTGAGACCGACCTCGGCCAGCCAACCACGGGCGCGGGTGGGATCGACGAGACGCCACCCCGCCCATAGCCCGCTGCCACCGGCAAGAGCGAAGGCTGAGAGATTCTCATGCACGCTCAGTTCCGGGAACAGGCTGAGATGCTGGTGGATCGGCACGATGCCGGCGCGGATAGCCTGCGCCACCGAGCCGAAGGCGGCGGGTGCGCCGTCCAGATCGAGACGGCCGGCATCAGGCGTCACCGCGCCGACAAGGATCTTGACCAGTGTCGACTTCCCCGCGCCGTTCTCGCCGAGCAGCGCATGCACGCGCCCGCGCCGCAGGCTGAGCCGCGCATCGCGCAGCGCGCAGGTCGCGCCATAGGTCTTGGCGATGCCGGTGGCGAGGAGCGCTTCATCGGATGCGGGCATGGGAATCCTCGCCCGGACACGGTCGGTCCGGGGTGCGTGCGACGATGGTGGCTGGCCGGTGGAAATCAGGTGCCGCTACGATGCCGGGCGGGTGGGCCTGTCACAAACGATTTGTTCGGCACTCATGCATGATCTACGTTCATGCATGATGGAGGTGCTGGATGAGAAAGAGGCGACTGCCGCCTTTGAATGCGTTGAAGGGGTTCGAGGCCGCGGCCCGCCATCTCTCCTTCACGCGTGCGGCCGACGAGCTTCATCTCACCCAGGGCGCGGTCAGCCGGCAGGTGAAGGAACTCGAGGTCGAACTCGGCCAGGACTTGTTCGTGCGCCATACGCGGCGCATCGAGCTCACCGCCGAGGGCGAGCAGTTCTACCGCGTGGTGGAAGGGGTTTTCGACGAATTGGAGCGCGCCGCCTTGCGCCTGACGCGCCGGCGCAGCGATCCCGCCATCACCATCAGCGCGCTACCCACCATCGCCACCGTCTGGCTGATGCCCCGGCTGCACCTGCTGGTCGCCCGCCATCCGGAGATCGAGGCGCGTATCGTCTCCTCGATCGAGGCGGCGGACCTGCTCGCCCATGATGCCGACATCGCCATCCGGGTCGGCCGCCTGCCGGGCCGGCGCTATGAGCGCGGCCAGCCGCGCATCGAGCTGCCTATGGTCACCCGCTGGGACGGGGTACATGCCGATGAACTGTTCCCGGATCGTCTCGTGCCGGTCTGCGTGCCGGCGCTGTTGACCGGCGAGGTGCGCGAGGCCGCCGATCTCCTCGCCTACCCGCTGATCCACACCACGACGCGGCGCTATGCCTGGCCCGACTGGTTGCGGGCCAATGGCGTGCGCTACGAGGCGGAGAGCGATCCGCACCTGCAATTCGGCCACTTCTTCATGGCGCTCGATGCGGCGCGGCAGGGCCGCGGCATCGCCCTGGTGCCCGATATCCTGCTGGCGCAGGAAGAGGGCGCGCGGGGCCTATGCATTCCCTATTCCAGCGAGATAGCGAGCGCGGGCGAATACTATCTTCTCATTCACGAATCGCGGTTGGAAGATCCGCGCGTACAGATCTTCCGATCCTGGATGCTCGATGAAGCGGTCGCGCTGCGCACGCACAACATCACGTCCATAGGAGAGCGGCACCCCTAACCCATCTGCCTTGCTGACCGTTTTGTTCTGGAGGCGCCGGAGTTTGCCGACTCGCCTGGCGAACGGCGAAGAGGCCGGATCGATGGGTTTCAGCAGCAGGTCGGGGTTGCGACAGCACGAAGGCCGCCACGTCCCAGGCGTCCTCGGGGTTCAATGTCGAGGCGACCCAGGATGTCCCGTTCGGCATGTTGTCGTGAACGAAGTTGGCGAGCATGATCATCCGGCGGTCCCGCTCCATCGTTGAAGCTGCCCGGGCCCCACGGAGGCGGCACCGCATAGCCCATCGCAGGCAGCGTCTCGTTGCGCCGGACGCCGAGCCCATCGCGGCGATGGCACCCCGCGCAGACACGGGCATAGACGACGGCGCCTCGCGACAGCTCGGCCGCACGATCCAGCTCCGACATCGCGCCCGGACCGGCCCCGGCGATCCTCGCCTCAGCCGGAAGGTTGGTCGAGAGCAGGTTCAGATAGGCGAGGATCGCCGGCATCGGGCGATCATCCGCCGGTATCGGCCGCCCGTTCATGCTGCGCTTCAGGCATTGATTGACCCGGTCGAACAGCGAGCTGACTTTGCCGCTGCGCGTGCTGTAGGTCGGATAATCGGCGGATGCGGCGACCAGGGCCAGACCAAGGCCTGCCGCGTTGAAAACGCCCGCGCCACAGTGAGAATCAGCGATCAATCTCAGGCCACGGAAACCGCAACGCATCAATGGTCTTGCGCCGGCGGCTACACCTTGCCCCCTGGCACGCAGTGTCGGCCCCGCAGCCTACCGACCGGCGCTCTAGCGACGAATTCGAACCGGCACTGCTCATCGATAACGTCGACGTCGACCAGCACCTCGTGCGGATCCATGGATCAAGGTCAGAGCTGGAGAGGGTCGTACTCGCCACCAGTCCACCCATTCGGGTGTTCGCGGCTTTGTACGGAAGTGGCGCGCCCACGGGGAATCGAACCCCGGTTTTCGCCGTGAGAGGGCGACGTCCTGACCGCTAGACGATGGGCGCATCTAGGCAGGGCGGTCTCTTAGAGCCATTCGGCCGCCGGATCAAGGCGCCTCGTACCCGGCTGGCGTATTTTGTCGGCGGGCTGGGGATAACAGGCCCCGCGTCACGGCTCGCTGGCGAAGCCGATGGCGCCGCGCGGGGCGCGGGTGGCGAGGTCAAAGAAGCGGGTTTCCACCCGGCCTTCGCGGGTCAGGGTCACCGCGATCAGATCGCCGGAAATGACAGCGGACCGCACCTCGGCGCCCTTGGGCAACTGGATCATGCCGGTGAATTCGGACGGCGTGCTTTTCCAACCGACCACGACCCTGTATCCGATAGCTCCGAAGAGGGCGAGAAAGCCGAAGCCCATGAGCAGGCCGGAAACGGCCGCGAAGCCGCGCAGCTTGCGCAGCACGCGCTCCTGCGCCGGATCGAGCTTGTCGTCGTCTGAAACAGGAGAAGTCATTGGCACCGGACGAGTTGTTGGACGACGGGGACGAGGTCGCCGCCGAGGTGGCGATACGCGTCGATATCACCGCCGGCCCCGAGGATGAAGGCCTGCGGCTCGATCGCGTGCTCGCCCGGCACCTACCCGACCTCAGCCGCACGCGGCTCCAGGCCCTCATCGCCGACGGCCGGGTCAGCCGCGAGGGCCGCCCGCTCAGCGGTGGTTCGGCCAAGGTGACCACCGGCGCGCGCTTTACCATCGAGGTGCCGCCGGCCGAGCCGGCCGATCCGGTGGCGCAGGCTATTCCGCTCGTCATCGTCTATGAGGACGAGGATCTCATCGTCATCGACAAACCGGCGGGGATGGTCGTCCACCCGGCGCCGGGCAACCCGGACGGCACGCTGGTCAACGCCCTGCTGCATCATTGCGGCGCCAGCCTTTCCGGCATTGGCGGTGTGCGTCGGCCGGGCATCGTCCACCGGCTCGACAAGGACACGTCGGGCCTGCTCGTGGTCGCCAAGAACGACCGGGCGCATCAGGCACTCGCCGCCCAGTTCGCCGACCATGGGCGCACCGGGCCGCTGGAGCGGGCCTATCTCGCCTTTGTCTGGGGCACGCCGGAACTGCCGAGCGGCACGGTGGATGCGCCGCTCGGCCGCCATCCGGTGGCGCGCGAGCGCATCGCGGTGCGGACCAGCGGGCGTTTTGCCATCACCCATTGGACGCGGCTCGAGAGCTTCGACGACCGCGATGGCCGCCCGCTCGCCGCTCTGGTGGAGTGCCGATTGGAAACCGGGCGCACCCATCAGATCCGCGTGCACATGGCCCATATCGGCCATGCGCTGCTGGGCGACGCGGTCTATGGCGGGGGCCAGCGCACCAAGGCGAACCGGCTCGGCCCGGCGGCACGCGAACGGCTGGAAACCCTTGGGCGCCAAGCGCTTCACGCCGCGCGGCTCGGCTTCGAGCACCCGCGCACGGGTGCCTTTCTCAGCTTCGAGAGCCCGCTTCCGGCGGAACTCGCGGCCCTCCACGCGGCGTTGATCTCCTAGGGCTGATCGCCCGTACAAGCAGTGACGCCCACTCAACGCTTCGTGACCGGTCGTCGCGTTGCGCTTTCGCAAAACCGCTCCGGTCCTGCTATGATAGCGTTGCGGTTGGCGTCAGCGGCCGCAGGCGGTCGCCCAATGACGGGGACCGAGAAGAAGGAGGGTGCATTATGGCCCGTTCCACGATGAGCCTGCCGTCGACCGAGGGCGGCCTGTCGCATTATCTCGCGGAGATCCGGCGTTTTCCGATGCTGGAGCCGCAGGAGGAGTACATGCTCGCCAAGCGTTGGCGCGAGCATGAGGATCCCGATGCCGCGCACAAGCTGGTCACCAGCCATCTGCGTCTCGTGGCGAAGATCGCCATGGGCTATCGCGGCTACGGCCTGCCGATTTCCGAAGTCATCTCCGAGGGCAATGTCGGCCTCATGCAGGCGGTGAAGCGGTTCGAGCCCGAAAAGGGCTTCCGCCTCGCGACCTACGCCATGTGGTGGATCAAGGCCTCGATCCAGGAGTACATCCTGCGGTCGTGGAGCCTCGTGAAGATGGGCACGACGGCGGCGCAGAAGAAGCTTTTCTTCAATCTTCGCAAGGCGAAGAGCCAGATTTCCGCTCTGGAGGAAGGCGATCTGCGCCCCGACCAGGTGCAGCAGATCGCCACCAAGCTCGGCGTCACCGAGCAGGACGTGATCGACATGAACCGCCGCCTGTCCGGCGACGCGTCGCTGAATGCGCCGTTGCGGGGCGATCTGGACGGTGGGGGTGAATGGCAGGACTGGCTGCAGGATGATCGTGAGGATCAGGAGACCTCGCTGGTCGAGCATGAGGAGATGGACAACCGGCGCAGCGCGCTGTCGGGGGCCCTCTCGGTGCTCAATGACCGCGAGCGCCGCATCTTCGAGGCGCGGCGGCTGTCGGACGATCCGATGACGTTGGAAGACCTCGCCGCCGAGTTCGGCGTGTCGCGCGAGCGCGTGCGGCAGATCGAGGTGCGGGCCTTCGAGAAGGTGCAGAAGGCGGTGATCGACCGCGTGCACCAGATGGAAGCCGCGCCGATGCGGCAGGACCATTCCCCCGCTTTCTGAGCGGCGGCCAGCCCGAGAATAACCAACCGCCCGGTCCAAGCCGGGCGGTTTTTTATCGCGCGATGAACGACTTACGCCGGCAGCGCGTCGCCCGCGGCAAGGGGCGCGAGATGCGCGGCGGAGGCATCGGCCAGCACCGCGGCGAGGCGGACGTCGTGGGAGAGGATGTCGCGGATGCTGAGCACGCCGACCAGCTGGTGCTCCTGCAGCACCGGCAGATGGCGGACATGGTGGGTGTCCATCAGCGCGCGGACATGGTCGACGCTGTCCTCCATGGTGCAGGAGATCATGTTGCGCGACATGAGGTCGGCGACGGGCGCCTTCAGCGCCGCCAGGCCCTTCTCGGCGACGGCGCGGACCACGTCGCGCTCGGAGAAGATGCCGACGACGGTGACCCCTTCCGAGCCGCAGGCGTCCTTCACCACGACCGCGCCGATACGCTCGCGGTTGAGCAAAGTCGCTGCCATTTCAATGGTTTCCGTCATGCGGATAGTCGGCACGCGGGCGCTTTTCAGCTTCATCAGATCGGCGACGAGCATGGCGTTTCCTCACGGTTCGGGATCACGGCGGCTGGTCACGTCCTAGTCTTAAGTCGAAGTCTGGTATGCATAACACCTTTGCGTCAATCAAAAGAGTCGCGGCAGTGCAGCACGGACTGCCGCTGCGTCAGGCTGGCGGCGCCGCATAGCAAAAAGGCCGGGCGCGGGCCCGGCCTTTTCGGTGTTTTCACCGTGGCGTGTCAGTGCAGTCAGGTGGACGATCAGGCCAGTGTGTATCGCCACGGGCCGATGCGTCCAGCCTCACTCAATGCCCGAGGTTCTTGACGATGTCCTCGACCATTTTCTTGGCGTCGGCGAAGAGCATCATGGTGTTGTCGCGGAAGAACAGCTCGTTCTCCACGCCGGCATAGCCGGCCGCCATGCCGCGCTTGATGAACAGCACGGTCTTGGCCTTTTCCACGTCGAGGATCGGCATGCCGTAGATCGCCGAGGTCGGGTCGGTCTTCGCCGCCGGGTTGGTCACGTCATTGGCGCCGATGACGAAGGCGACGTCCGCCTGCGCGAACTCCGAGTTGATGTCCTCGAGCTCGAACACCTCGTCATAGGGCACGTTGGCCTCGGCCAGCAGCACGTTCATGTGCCCGGGCATGCGGCCCGCCACCGGGTGGATGGCGTATTTGACCTCGACGCCCTCCGCCTTCAGCCGGTCGCCCATCTCGCGCAGCGCGTGCTGGGCCTGGGCGACCGCCATGCCGTAGCCGGGCACGATGATGACCTTGGCCGCGTTCTTCATGATGAAGGCCGCATCCTCCGCCGAGCCCTGCTTGACCGGCCGCGTCTCGACCGCGCCCGCCGGGCCCGCCGCGGCGTCGCCGCCGAAGCCGCCCAGGATCACCGAGACGAAGCTCCGGTTCATGCCCTTGCACATGATGTAGGACAGGATCGCGCCGGAGGAGCCCACCAGCGCGCCGGTGATGATCAGCGCCGTGTTGCCCAGCGTGAAGCCGATGCCCGCCGCCGCCCAGCCGGAGTAGGAGTTCAGCATCGACACCACGACCGGCATGTCCGCCCCGCCGATCGGGATGATCAGGAGGCCGCCGAAGATCAGGCTGGCGATGACGATCAGCCAGAACACGGTGTGGCTCTCGGTCACGGTGAGCACGCCGATCAGCACCACGATCAGCGCCGCCAGCGCGATGTTGATGAGGTGGCGGGCCGGCAGCAGGATCGGCTTGCCGCTCATATTGCCGTTGAGCTTGGCGAAGGCGATCACGGAACCCGTAAAGGTGATCGCGCCGATGGCGACACCGAGGCTCATCTCGATCAGCGCCTGGGCGTGGATCTCGCCGGGCAGGCCGATGTTGAAGGCTTCCGGCGCGTAGAGCGCGGCCGCCGCCACCATCACCGCGGCCAGGCCGACCAGCGAGTGGAAGGCCGCGACCAGCTGCGGCATCTGCGTCATGGCGATGTTCTTGGCGATATAGGCGCCGGCGCCGCCGCCAATGGCGAGGCCGCCGATCACCAGCGCCCAGCCGCCCAGACCCGCCGGCGGGGACGCCGCGAGCGTGGTCAGGATGGCGATGGTCATGCCGACCATGCCGAACAGATTGCCCTGGCGCGAGGTGGCGGGGCTGGAGAGCCCGCGCAGCGCCATGATGAACAGGACGCCCGAGACGAGGTAGAGCAGCGCGACGATATTGGCGTTCATCGGGGCGCCCTCACTTCTTCTTCGAGTACATGGCGAGCATGCGGCTGGTCACCAGGAACCCGCCGAAGATGTTCACCGCCGCCAGAATGAGGCCGAGGAAGCCGAAGCCCCGCGCCCAGCCCGTGCCTTCCGCCACCGTGTCGACGCCGACCGCCAAGAGCGCGCCGACCACGATCACCGAGGAGATGGCGTTGGTCACGCTCATCAGCGGCGTGTGCAGCGCCGGGGTCACCGACCACACCACGTAATAGCCGACGAACACCGCCAGCACGAAGATGGCGAGGCGGAACACGAAGGGATCGATCGCCCCGCCCGACAAAGCGTGCGCCGCGTTCCCCGCGATCTCCGCATAATGCTGGGTCGCCGCGTCCGCATAGGCCTGCGCCGCCTCCGCCGCCTGCCGCGCCACTTCCGCGGCGGTGCGCGCGCCCTCCACCGCGTTCTGGGCGATCGGATCGCCCGCTACCGGATTGGCCATTTCCTAATCCCCTGAAGCCTCGACGCCGGGTCGCTGCATCTGCCGCGCCGCGACCGGCCTGTCCCCTGAAGGTGCCGGGCGCAACCGCCCGGAATGTCTCGTCTGTCGTCAGGCGGTCCTGCGATCCTCCCAGCCATCATCCCTGCCCCGGCCTTGAGCCGGGGGATGACGCGGGTGTTGCGGGACGATCCCGGCCCGGCCCTGCGGCCGGCCGGGAGGACGCTGTCCTTACGCCGCGCTCGCCGCCGGCTCCGCCGGCTTGAAGTTCGGGTGCACGATGGCCCCGTCCTTGGTCAGCAGCGTCGCCTTCACCAGCTCGTCGTCCCACTTCACGGCAAGGGCCTTCGACCCCTTGTCGATCAGCGTCTCGACGAAGGCGTAGAGGTTCTTGGCGTAGAGCTGCGAGGCGGTCGCCGCCAGACGGCCGGGCACGTTGAGATGGCCGACGATCTTGACGCCATTGTCCGTCGTCACGACTTCGCCCGGCACGCTGCCTTCGACATTGCCGCCGCGCTCCACCGCGAGGTCGATGATGACCGAGCCCGCCTTCATCGCCGCGACCATCTCGGCCGAGATGAGCTTGGGGGCCGGGCGGCCGGGGATCAGCGCCGTGGTGATGACGATGTCCTGCTTGGCGATGTGGCTGGCGGTGAGCGCCGCTTGCTTCGCCTGATACTCCGCCGACATCTGCTTGGCGTAGCCGCCCGCCGTCTCGGCCTGCTTGAACTCCTCGTCCTCGACGGCGATGAACTTCGCCCCGAGGCTCTCGACCTGTTCCTTCGCCGCCGGGCGCACATCGGTCGCCGACACCACCGCGCCAAGGCGCCGGGCGGTGGCGATCGCCTGAAGGCCGGCCACGCCCGCGCCCATGACGAAGACGCGCGCCGCCGGCACCGTGCCGGCCGCCGTCATCATCATCGGGAAGGCCCGGCCGAACTCGGCCGAGGCGTCGATCACCGCGCGGTAGCCGGCAAGGTTCGCCTGCGAGGACAGCACGTCCATCACCTGCGCGCGGGTGATGCGCGGCATCAGCTCCATGGCGAACAGGCTCGCGCCCGTCGCCGCGATCTCGGCAAGAGCCGCCTCATTGCCATAGGGGTCGGCGATGGCGATCACCAGCGCGCCGGGCTTCAGCCCCGCAAGCGCCGACGCCTCCGGCCGGCGCACCGCCAGCACGACATCCGCGCCGGACACCGCCGCCGCATTATCCGCCGCGATGGACGCCCCGGCGCCGGAAAACTCCGCATCGCTCACGCCCGAAGCGAGACCCGCCCCCGACGCAACCACAACCTCCGCACCCAGACCCACAAACCGCTTCACCGTCTCCAAAGACGCCGAAACCCGTGGCTCCCCAGCAGAGCTCTCTTTGACAATCGTGATGCGCATGTTCAGCTCAGGAGGTGATGATCAGCGTCAGGAGCAGCAGGCCGAGCAGGCCGAACAGCAGCTTGGGCTGGCCGTTCTCCGAGGCGAGGCCGATGGCGGCGACGGCGCAGGACGCCAGCGTGCCGAGGGTGAACAGACCCCAATGGCCGTTCACGCCGCCAATCGCGAAGGCGATCATGAAGCAGCACAGGGCGACAGTGCTCACCAGGGTGAACTTCACGAAGAAGTGGTAGGTGCCCTTATGCGCGCCATAGTCGTTGCCCGTGGCGGTGGCGTATTCGGGCGCTCCGTGATCGGCCATGTCGACCCCCTCCCAAAGAATGATGTGGTCCTCCGCTTTAGCGGAAGACGGGGGCAGCGGCAACGGCACCTGCCGTCGCGGCTCCGGCAAAAACCGCGCAGGTGCGGCGAGACGGAGGGGGTGGGACAGACGGCCTCAGGCGAGGCCGGCGCGGCCGAGCGCGGCGGCCTGACGCGCGGCGACCTCCTCCACATCGAAGCCGGCAATGGCTTCCTCGAACAGCGCGTGGAAGTTCATCTCGGCCTTCAGATGCAGGAACACCCCGCCAAGGCCGATGGCGGCGCGGTCCATGAAGACGAATTCGCGGGGCACCTTCACCGGGCCTTTTTCCTTCAGCGCCTGATGCACGCGGAAGGCCTCGCGCCGTCCGTACTCGCCGGGCGAGACGCCGTCGGCGATGGTGCGCACGCGGTCATCGAGCAGCGGGCCATAGATGAAGCGGGCCCAGATGTTGAGCACCTCGATCAAATCGCGCTTGAGGCCGCGAAAGCCCCAGGTCTCATAGGCGTGGACGATGCGCGCCTCGTCGCCCGCCTGCAGGCCGCGATAGAGATCGACCACCGCGCCGACGAAGCTCGGGGGGAAGATGCGGATGCAGCCATAATCCAGGAGGTTGATGCCGGCGGGCGCCCCCTCCTCCTCGAACACGGTGTAATTGCCGAGATGCGGGTCGCCATGGATGACGCCGAAGCGGGCAAAGGGGAGCCACCAGGCGGTGAACATGGCGCGCGCGAGGCGGTTGCGCTCCTCAAGCCCATGATCGACGAAATCGAGCATGCGCCGGCCCTCCAGCCAGTCCATCGTCAGCAGCCGGCCGGTGGAGAGGGCGGGATGGACGGCCGGCACGCGCACCATGGGGTGGCCCTTGAGGATCTCCGCATAGAGCGCGGCATGGGCGGCCTCGCGCCTGTAGTCCAGCTCCTCGCGCACGCGGGCGCCGATTTCCTGCGCGATCTCGCTCGTGTCGATCGCCGGGTCCATGCGGCGATGAATGGCGAGCACCACGCCGAGCTGGCGCAGATCGGCCTCCACGGCGGACTGCATGTCCGGGTATTGCAGCTTGCAGGCGAGCGCGGCGCCTTCCAGGCTCACCGCGCGGTGCACCTGGCCGAGCGAGGCGGCGGCGGCGGGCTCCTTGCCGAATTCCTTGAAGCGGGCCATCCAGTCCGGCCCGAGCTCGGCCATCATGCGGCGCTTGACGAAGGCCCAGCCCATGGGCGGCGCCTGGCTCTGCAGCGTGGCGAGCTCGGCGGCATATTCCGGCGGCAGCGCGTCGGGGATGGTCGCCATGAGCTGGGCGACCTTCATGATCGGCCCTTTCAGCCCGCCGAGTGCCGCGGCGAGGGCGGCGGCGTTGCCGGTCTTGTCGTCGAGGCCGAACAGGCGGGTGCCGGCGATGCGCGCGGCGACCCCGCCGACGCGGGTGCCGACGCGGGCGTAACGGGCGGCGCGGGCGGCGAGGCGGTTGCCTTCGCGGTCGTGGGGCGTGTCAGGATGATCGGACAAGAGGGCCTCGCTGGTGCCCAGCAGATAGGGCGTGCCCGGCCGGACGCAAGCAAAGATCACGTCACGCGGATCACGCCTTCGGTACGCGCACCAGGAGGCGCTGGATCAGCAAGAGGCCGAGCACCGCCAGCGGCGTGGCGAAATCGGTGTAGAGGATCGGTCCGGCATTGCCGGCGGCCATGTCGCCGGTGGCGTTGATCTGGACGAGGTGGCCGACGCCCGCCCCGCCGAGAAAGCCGAGCATCATCACCCCGACCGCCGCGCGAAAGCCCGGCGAGCCGAGGAAGGCGCCGATCAGCGCGGCAAGGCCGATGCCGAGATTGGCCATGCCGACCTCGAACTGGAACGGGCTCGGCGCCCAGCCAATGGAGGCGGCCACCTGATCGGGCACGAAGACATGGCCGGAGAACGCCCATAGCCCCATGAGGCCGGCGGGGAAGACCAGGATCCAGCGCAGCAATTGTTCGAGGATGCGGGCGAGCGTGAGGGGGCGCGGGCCGCGCCCGATCATCACCCCGGCGACCAGAAGGGCAGCGGCCCAGAACAGCAGCGGAAACCAGAAGACCATGCGCCCCTCCCTTAACGGAAGGGTGAGCTTAGCCGGCTGTGGCGATCATCTCCAGTGCCCGCGCCACGGCGTCGCGATGCTCGGTCAGCCCCTTATAGGCGAGCTGATCCGGGTCGAGGCCGAGGATCTGCTCGCGCAGCGAGGCGGCGAGCGCGCGCCCTTCCGGGTGGCGGCGGAAGGCGTCGAACGGGTCGACATGGATGCGGATGGTGAACAGCAGCGCCCCGGTCTGCGGCAGGCGGCGCAGCGTCTGGCGCTCGACGCGGACAAAGGCTTCCGGCGCCAGATTGGCGGGGTCGTCGAACCAGGCGCGCGGGCGCTCCTTGGATTCGGGGTGGTGCAGCGCCGCGTCGGGGTAGATCGACCAGTTCACCCGCCACACCGGCTGGTCGACCTTCAGATTCTCGAAGATGCGGTTCATCACGCGGGCGAGCTTGGTCGGATAGCCCGGCACCTTCTCATGCACCCCGTCCATGGTGAGGCCGAACTTCTCCGCCAGCGACCAGGCCGAGGGGAAACACAACGCCGCCGCCACCAGCCGGTAGCCGCCCTCGCTCGGCGTGAGCAGGACGAGATCGTCGGAGACGATGTGGCTGGCGGTGTCGAGCGGGAGCCGCGCGGGGTCGTCGAGATCAAAGCTCGCCCCCGTCGCCAGCACGTCGAGCCGGCGCCCCTCGAGCCGGTACTGGTCGGGGAAGCGCTGGGTGAGGTGCTCCACCAACAGCTCCAGCGTCTCGCGCTGCGCGTCTTCCGTCCCCTCTTCGGCGCGGAACACCACATCGCGCTTGTCCCGCATCAGCGCCGCGCGCTCGGTGAGTGTCTGGCTGAGCTTGGCATCGGGCTCGATCCATTCGGCGAGATCGAGCGGGGCGAGCGCGATGGAGAAGGGCTTGCGCGTGCCGTCGAACGGCGTGTGCGGGAAGGGCTCGTGCAGATAAGGCGCGGTTTCCGGCACGAGATCGGCGGCGGGGCTGGCGATATTCATGGGGCACAGGTCTCAAAGGGGGCGGGCCGGCGCGCGGTCCATATCCCCCTCAGATTAGAAGCTGTGCAGGCTTCGTGACAGCCCAATTTGACGGCATCGCAGTCACCCTTTCGGACGAACTCGGATGACAGAGACGGCCTGCGTGCCTCAACGCCGCCCGTCGGGCGGCACCTCAGCATGACGGGCGGCGGGATGTGGGTGACCGAACGAGCCGCCGCTCCCCACCCCGCACGCCGTCATCCTGAGGTGCGCGCGGCGCGTGCGCCTACGGCTTACGCGCGGCTCGCGTCACTGCGTTCTGCGAGCGAGCAAATCGCGGATTTCGGTCAGCAGGAGTTCTTCCTTGGTCGGCGGGGCCGGCGGCGGGAGTTCGTGCTGCGCGTTGCGGCGCAGGCGGTTGATGCCCTTCACCACCAGGAACAGAATCCACGCGATGACGAGGAAGTTGATGACCACGGTGAGGAAATGGCCATAGGCGAACACCGCCCCCTGCTCGCGCGCAGCGGCCAATGTCGTGGCGGTAACGCTGGAGGACAGGCCGACAAAATGATTGGAGAAATCGAGCCCGCCGGCAACCGCGCCCACCAGCGGCATGAACAGATCGGAGACGATGGACGACACGATCTGCCCGAAGGCCGCGCCGATGATCACGCCGATGGCGAGATCGACGACATTGCCCTTCACCGCGAATTCGCGGAATTCCTTCAACATAGTGCTCACGCGCAGCCCTCCGTCGCGACGGTTCCCCGCGCAATTGTGGGGCGGTATGCGGGCGGCGGCAAGTGTGGGGGAGAAGACTGCGAGCCCGTCTCGACTAAGGTCTCGGCAGCGGAAAGAACAGACCCTTGATGCAGTCAGGATTACGCACCGCGATCTGCACATGGCTCTTGCGATAGATGCCGCTACCGGGAAACGCCCTGCCTCCTTCGACGAACATGCCACGCACGGTGTCAAAGGCGGGCTTCTCGGCATCCTGCATCAGGTTATGAAGGTGCTTGATAACGGCACAATCGAGAAAGCGCAGAAGCCAGTCTGTATCCGCCGAGGACTTGGATTTTCGGTTTTCAGGGATCGACAACCCCGCATGCGTCTGGGTTTCAACAAACGATCCATAGGCCCATCGCAGGAGCTCGATATCGGCGCGGGACACCAAGTCGAGACAGTTGCCAAGATCGATTACCGCCCCCACGACCGCAGCCTTGGTATAACGCGCCCCGCCGAGACCTTCTCATCTGCCCATTCGCGGGCACGGACTGGGTCCGATTCCCAGAAATAGGCTCCCGGGCCTAGTCAGTCATAATCCTGATCGCTGTGCAGGAGATCGACGCCTTCCAGTACTGCACGACGCGCGACCGCTTCGTCGCAGCCGTGATAGCCCAGCACGAAAGAGGTCGCGAGGCGGCTCAAGCAGCTTCAGTGTCCTTCTTCGACGGTTCACCGCCGAACTCAGCGCGAAGCTTGCCCTTCTTCGTGTAGATGCCGCCCTTGATCAGGAAATCACGTGCGGCCTTTTTCGACACGTTGACGCGCTCGGTGACTTCCTTGATCGCCTTGATAATTTCCCGGTTTCGCTCTTCGTGGGTCATGGCTCGCTCCCGACGTCACTTAGGCTACCACTCAAAAACGCGGCCCGCATTAAATGTGCATCAAGAATCGAGCCTGAATTTTCTGCAGTCAATTTCACAAACCAAAAGGCGCTGCCTTAAGGGCCAACCGACGACCGAGCCCCCTCCTTGCCCGCCCTTCCCCTCCGGCGCATAAAGATCGCGCTTAGGTTCCTCGCGCCTCATCGGCTGCGCTTCTTGCCGGAGACCCCATGCTTCAGGCCTGGGTCATCATCACCGTCGCCCTCGTCTATGTCGGCTTCCTGTTCGCGGTGGCGAGCTTTGGCGACCGGCGGGTGGCGCGCGTGCCGAGGGGGCGCAAGGGGCGGCCTTACATCTATGCGCTGTCGCTGGCGGTCTATTGCACCTCCTGGACCTTCTTCGGCTCGGTCGGGCTCGCCACCACGCAGGGGGTGAACTTCCTCACCATCTATGTCGGGCCGATGCTGGTCTTCGCGCTCGGCGCGCCGTTCCTGCTGCGCATGGTGCGGCTCGCCAAGGCGCAGAACATCACCTCCATCGCCGACTTCATCGCCGCGCGCTACGGCAAGAGCCAGGGCGTCGCCGCGCTGGTGGCGGTGGTCGCGATCGTTGGCTCGCTCCCCTATATCGCCCTGCAGCTGAAAGCGGTGTCGGCCTCGCTCGTTGCCCTGCTCGGCGATTTCGACGGGCTCGGCCTGCATTACCCGCTGGTCGGCGACCTCGCCTTGATGATCGCGGTCGCCATGGCGGTGTTCGCCGTGCTGTTCGGCACCCGCCATATCGACGCGACCGAGCATCAGGAAGGGCTGATGCTGGCGGTAGCGACCGAATCCATCGTCAAGCTGGTGAGCTTTCTCGCGGTCGGGCTGTTCGTCACCTTCGTGATGTTCGCCGGGCCGTTCGACCTGTTCGCGCGAGCCGCGGAAAAGGGCGTGCTGCCGGTGCTGACGGAAGGGTTTTCCGCCAGCAATTGGGCGGTGATGACGCTGCTCTCGGCGCTCGCCATCCTGCTGCTGCCGCGCCAGTTCCATGTCGCGGTGGTGGAGAACACCTCGGAAGCGGAGATCCGCACGGCGGCGTGGCTGTTCCCGCTCTATCTCGTGCTGATCAACCTGTTCGTCATTCCCATCGCGGTGGCCGGGCTGATCTCCTTCCCGCCCGGCTTCATCGACGGCGACATGTATGTGCTGACGCTGCCGCTCTCGGCCGGCTCCAAGGTGATGGCGCTGGTGGCCTTTGTCGGGGGCCTGTCGGCGGCGACCGCCATGGTGATCGTCGAGACGGTGGCGCTGGCGGTGATGGTGTCCAACGACATCTTCATGCCGCTCTTGGTGCGCGGGCGGCGCGGGGCGGAGGCAACGGGGCTGCTGCGGCGCGGCGGGGGCCCCGGCGAGGCGCGCCCCTATGGCGAGGACAGCGCGCTCACCGATATGGGGCTGCGCCTGCTCACCGTGCGGCGCATCGCCATCTTCGCCATCCTGCTGCTGGCCTATCTCTATTACCGGCTGACCGGCGAGGCGCAGCTCGCGCAGATCGGCCTGCTGTCCTTCGCCGCCGTGGCGCAGTTCGGCCCGGCGCTGCTGCTCGGGCTGATCTGGCGGCGCGGCACGGCGCTCGGCGCCATCACCGGCATCGCCGCCGGCATCGCGCTGTGGGCCTACACGCTGCTGCTGCCGAGCCTCATCGATTCCGGCCTGTTCACCCGCGCGCTGCTGACCGAGGGGCCGTTCGGGCTCGGCTGGCTGCGCCCGCAGGCGCTGCTCGGGGTGAATGCCGGGCCGCTCGCCCATGGCGTGATGTGGAGCCTGACGGTCAACGTCATCTTTTTCTTCATCGGCTCACTGGCGCGCCAGCCCCGGCCGATCGAGCGGCTGCAGGCCAGCGTCTTCGTCGAGGCGGACCGCGCGCCCTCGGCGCCGAGCTTCCGGCTCTGGCGCTCGCCGGTGACGGTGGGCGAGCTGATCGGCACGGTGGCGCGCTATCTCGGCGAGGAGCGCACCCGCGCCTCCTTCGAAAGCGTCTCGGCCATGCGCGGGGTGACGCTGGAGCCGAACCGCGAGGCGGATTTCCAGCTCATCCGCTATGCCGAGCATCTGCTCGCCTCGGCCATCGGCGCGGCCTCCTCGCGCCTCGTGCTGTCGCTGATGCTGCGGAAGCGCACCGTCTCCACCAAGGCGGCGCTGAAGCTGCTGGACGATGCCTCCGCCGCCATCCAGTACAACCGCGAGATCCTGCAGACCGCGCTCGACCATGTGCGCCAGGGCATCGCCGTGTTCGACCGCGATCTGCGCCTCATCTGCTGGAACCGGCAGTTCGGCGACATGCTCGACCTGCCGCCGGAGATCGTGCGCATCGGCGTCGGCATGGACGAGATGATCCGCTTCAACGCCGCCAGCGGCGTGTTCGGGCCGGGGCCGGTGGAGGAGATCGTGCGCGAGAAGCTCGGCCGCTTCGCCCGGCGCAACGTCACCTTCCAGGAGCGCCTCGCCCCGCGCGGCGTGGTGATGGAGGTGCGCGTCAACACCATGCCCGATGGCGGCGTGGTGGTGACCTTCAACGACATCACCCCGACGGTGGAGGCCGCCGAGGCGCTGGAGCGGGCGAACGAGACGCTGGAGCGGCGGGTGCGCGAGCGCACCAAGGCGCTGGAGAACCTCAACACCCAGCTCGCCCAGGCAAAATCCGAGGCCGACGAGGCCAACATCTCCAAGACGCGCTTCCTCGCCGCCGCCAGCCACGACATCCTGCAGCCGCTCAACGCCGCCCGGCTCTACGCCACGAGCCTCGTCGAACAGGCGCAGGCGGGCGAGGATTCGCGGCTCGCCCGCAATGTCGACGCCTCGCTCGAGGCGGTGGAGGAGATCCTCGGCGCGCTCCTGGACATTTCCCGCCTTGATGCCGGCGCGCTCAAGCCCGAGGTCGGCGCCTTCCGGCTCGACGACATCTTCCGCCAGCTCGAGCTCGAATTCGCCCCGCTGGCCAAGGAGAAGGGGCTGCGCCTCACCTTCGTGGCGAGCTCGGCGGCGGTGCGCTCGGACCGGCGGCTGCTGCGGCGGCTGTTGCAGAACCTCGTCTCCAACGCGATCAAATACACCCCGCGCGGGCGGGTGCTGATCGGCGTGCGCCACCGGCGCGGGCGGCTGCGCATCCAGGTGCTGGACAGCGGGCTCGGCATTCCCGCCGCCAAGCAGAAGGTGATCTTCCAGGAATTCCAGCGGCTCGACCAGGGCGCGAAGGCCGCGCGCGGGCTGGGGCTCGGCCTCTCCATCGTCGAGCGCATCGCCCGCGTGCTCGACCACCCGATCACGCTGGCCTCGACGCCCGGCCGCGGCAGCGCCTTCGCGGTGGAGGTGCCCTCGGCCCCGCCGATTCCCGCCGAGCTGCCGCGCTCCCTGCCCCGCGCCGCCCCGGCCGCGACGCTGGAGGCGCTGACCGTGCTGTGCATCGACAATGAGCCGGCAATCCTCGACGGCATGGAGACGCTGCTCTCCGGCTGGGGCTGCCGGGTGGTGAAGGCGGCCGACGTCACCGAGGCGCTGGCGACGCTGCGCGAGCTGAAGATCGCGCCCGACGTGCTGCTGGTCGACTACCATCTCGACGAGGGCGACGGCATCGAGGCCACCAAGCAGCTGCGCTGGAAGCTCGATCAGGGCCTGCCCGCCGTGCTCATCACCGCCGACCGCTCGAAGAAGGTGCGCGACACCGCGCGCGAGACCGAGATGGAGGTGCTGAACAAGCCCGTCCGCCCCGCCGCCCTGCGCGCCTTGCTGGCCCAATGGCGGGCGACGCGGGCAGCGGCGGAGTAGAGGCGGACGGCCCTCTCAAGGATGCGGGTCGGGGAAGCCGTGACGCTCGGCGAGGGCGGCCAGGATGGCGTCCTTGTCGCTGATGAAGCCGCGCCCCTCATGCGTGCCGGTCTGGTGCCGCGAGACGGCGCCCGCCGCCAGGACGAGCAGCGGCAGGGACTGGTTGGCCTCGCCCACCAGCTCGATCACCGGATGGCGGGGACGTGGCCAGGCGACACGCCGGACATCGAGGCGCGCGGCACGCTCGGGGAAGGAGGCCAGCACCCCCTCCAGCAGCGCGCAGTGCCAGCAATAGAAGGTCTGGCCGGGATAGGCCGGATCGGTGAAGCCCGGCGCGAGCAGGACCAGCGTGTCACGTTCCATGGCCATCGCTCCCCTCACCCCGCCAGCGGCAGGCGGAAGGTGAAGACGGTCGCCGCCGCGTCGGAGGTAACGGTGAGCGTGCCGCCATGGGCGTGGGCGATCTGCGCGGCGATGTAGAGGCCGAGGCCGAGGCCCTGATTGTTGCCGCCCCTTCCGCGATAATAGGGCCGGAAAAGCTGCGTCTGCACATCCACCGGGATCGGCGCGCCGCCATTGGCGACGCTGAGGCGGAAGGCGCCCTCCGCGTCGAGCTCGGCATGGACCTCGATCGGCTGGTCGGCGGCACCGTGGATGACGGCGTTGTTGAGCAGGTTGGAGAGCAGCTGGGCGAGGCGCGCATGGTCCACAGGCACCGGCTTCTCGACCGTGCAGACAGCGCGGATGTCGCGGTCGGGAGAGGCGGCGCGGGTTTCGGCCACCACCTGGTCCAGCGTCGGCGCCAGCGGGCGGGCGGCATCGCGGCTGAGGTCGAGCCCGCCGGCCAGCCGCCCGCGCGCCAGATCAAGCAGATCATCGACGAGGCGCGCCATGCGCTGGGTGGTCTGGTGGAACAGGTCGAGCAGCGCGCGCCCGCGCTCGCTCTGCGGCTCGCGCTGGAGCAGCCGGGCGCCGCTCTGGATGGCGGCGATGGGGCTGCGCAGATCATGGCCGAGCACGGCGATGAACTGCTCGCGCAGTTCATTCGTCTCGTGCAGCACGGCAAGCTCGGCCCGGCTTGCCACCAGCAGCATCTGGTCCTCGACATGGCGGGCGATGAGCTGGGCGAACAGCCGGAACATCGGCACGGTGGGGCCCGTGGTCAGCGGCGCCGGGCGGCTGTCGAGGGCGCAGAGCGTGCCGAAGAAGCGGCCATCGGCCAGCACGATCGGCACCGAGATGTAGCTGGCAATGCCGTACATCTTCGGGATCGGGTCGTTGCAATAGACCGGGTCGTTCGCCGCGTCGTCGAACACCACCTCGACATGCGAGCGGCGCACCCGGTCGCAGAAGGTGGTGTCGATGGGCAGCTCGTCACCCGGCTTCATGCCGAAGCCAACGCCATCGCGCACCGCCCCGGCCACCCAGCGCTGTTCAGTCACGCAGGCCACGGCGGCGAAGCCGAGGCCGGTGGTCTCGCACACCACCTGAAGGATCGCGGGAATGGCGCTCACGGCCTGAATGGCCGCGATCCCAGCCTGCACGTCGATGGTCATCGGGGCCACTCTCCGTGCCGCTGTTCCATGCCTTGCCGGGCGCGGCGGCCTCAGCCGGTCGCCTGCGCCCAGTTGCCGCCTTCGATCTTGGCGGCGGCGATCACCGCCTGGGTGCGGCTCTCGACGCCGAGTTTCTGCAGGATGGCGGAGACATGCGCCTTTACCGTGGCCTCGGAGACGCCGAGCTCATAGGCGATCTGCTTGTTGAGCAGCCCCTCGGACAGCATCATCAGCACCCGCACCTGCTGCGGCGTGAGGGTGGCGAGGCGGGCGACAAGGGCCTGCCCCTCCTTGTCGGTGGCGCCCGACAGGTCGATGTCCGGCGGCGTCCAGGTGCGCCCCTCCAGCACGGCGGCCACCGCCGCGCGCATCGTGTCCACCGAGGCGGTCTTGGGGATGAAGCCGGAGGCGCCGAATTCCATGCAGGAGCGGATGACGCCGGCCTCCTCATGGGCGGAAACCACCACCACCGGCACGCCGGGATACTGCGCGCGCAAATACATCAGGCCGGAAAAGCCGCGCACGCCGGGCATGGAGAGATCGAGCAGCACGAGGTCGATGTCGCTCTCGCGCTCCAGAAGACCCTGAAGATCCTCGAAGCCGCCAGCCTCGAACAGCTCGACGGTGGGAAACTGGCGGCACACCGCCTCGCGCAGCGCGCCACGGAACAGCGGGTGGTCGTCGGCGATCACCAGCCGGAAACTCGTCGTCATATCCACTTCGCAGAGGCCCCTTCAACCTGCGCGCCCCGCCCTCTCGGCAGGCCGCGCCGCGATCATGGTCAGACCCCGCCCTTGCCCGTCTTGCGCGGGTCGCGTGCAGGAGCCCATTTCATCGACGTTTAGTGAGCATCGCCGACAAACGCCACAACCAATTCGCGCCGATGCGCCCCGTACAGGCGATCCATCGCGACAAGGCCGTCACCGCCCCGCCCATCGCGCGCCACGGCTCTCCCATAACGCAGCCGAGCCGACCGGGCGGCGGGTTACCGGGCGATCACCGTTGATCATGTGACGGTCTATGTGCGGCCGGAGGCGGCGGGGCGCCCTGAGGCGGGTAAGGATCGAGACAGCCCGTCGCTAGCCTCGCGTCAGGGCCGGTCCAGCATGGTGGCGAGCACGACGGCGGCCCAAAGCAGACCCCGATGGTCGGCCCGGCCCTTGCGGTGGTCGCTCCAGTAGCCTTCCAGCGTCGCGTGATCGAGCCCGAGGCGGGCGCTGGCGTCGGGCGAGGGCAGCTCCATGTGGCGCAGCCAGCGCGAGACCGGAATGCCGAAGCCCTTCTTCGGCCGGTCGAGGATCTGCGCGGGCACGAGCGGCGCCATGGCCTTTTTGAGGATCCATTTGCGCACCCCGCCCCGCATCTTCACCGAGGCCGGCAGGCGGGTGGCGAAGGCGACGAGATCGCGGTCGAGGAAGGGCGAGCGCACCTCGAGCGAGGCCAGCATGCTGGCGCGGTCGGCCTTGATGAGCAGGTTCTCGCCCAGATAGAAGCGGCCGTAATATTCCAGCGAGCGGTCGACATCGTGCGGGCTGGCGCCGCTCGCCCACAGCGCCTCCGCCTCCTCATAGAGCGCGTGCGGATCGAGCGTGGCGCCGAACAGGCGCGCCATGTCCTCGAGGCTGGCCGGGCCGAGCCAGGACGGCATCCAGTGCGCCGGCGCATGGCCGAGCCCGCGCAGCGCCCGACGGATCTTGAAATCGAGGCTCATATTGGCGTCCGAGCGCGGCAGATACTCGGCGGCGGCGCTGATGCCGCGATGCGCCCAGCCGGGCACGAGGCGGTGGTAGGCCCGCGCGGTGCGCAGGGCGGCGAAGGTGTCGTAGCCGGCGAACAGCTCGTCGCCCCCGTCGCCGCTAAGCGCGACCGTCACGTCCCGCCGGGCAAAGCCGCACAGGAGATGGGTCGGCAGGATCGAGGCATCGGCGATGGGATCGTCCAGCCCGCGCAGCAGCTGCGGCATCATCCGCGCCGCCAGATCGAGGTCCAGCGTCGTACTGTGATGGTCGGTGCCGTAATGGCGGGCCATGGCGGCGGCGATGGCCGATTCATCATAGCTCGGCTCGTTGAAGCCGATCGTGTAGGTCTTCATGCTCGCCGGATCGCGGCGCGCGGCCGCCAGCGCGACCACCGCCGTGCTGTCGATGCCGCCCGAGAGGAAGAAGCCGAGCGGCACATCGGCGGCGAGGCGGCGCTCGACGGCCTGGCCGAGCAGATGGCGCAGTTCCTCGGCCCAATCCTCGATGCTACCCGGCGGGGGATCGTCCACCGCCATGCGGTATTCCCAATAGCGGCGGGTCTGCATCTGCCCGGTGGCGAGATCCACACTCATCAGGCAGCCGCCCGGCAGCTTGGCGATGTCGCGGTAGATCGAGCGGGGCGCCGGCACGAAGCCATAGGCGAAATATTTCAGCACCGCCTCGGCATCGATGTCCGTGGACACCGAGGGATGCCGCAGCAGCGCCGTCGCCTCCGAGGCGAAGACGAACCCCTCCCGCGTGCGGGCATAGAACAGCGGCTTCTTGCCGAAATGATCGCGTGCCAGCAGCAGGCGCCCGGCCCGGCGGTCATAGAGGCAGAAGGCAAACATGCCGCTCAGGCGCTCGACCAGCCCCTCCCCCCACTGGCGATAGCCATGGAGCAGCACCTCGGTGTCGGAATGGTCGGTCTCGAACCGGTGGCCGCTCTGCTCCAGCGCGGCGCGCAGCTCGATATGATTGTAGATCTCGCCATTGAAGACGACGACCAGCGCGCCGTCGGCGGTCTGCATCGGCTGGCGCCCGCCCTCCAGATCGACGATGGCGAGGCGCCGGAAGCCCAGTTGCACCGGCGCGCCGGGCAGGCTGCGATCCTCATAGGTGCCGCTGTCATCCGGTCCCCGGTGCTGCAGCGCATCGGTCATGGCGCGCAGGTCCGCGCCCGTGCCCGGCCCCACAAAACCGGCGATCCCACACATGCCCGCTCTCCACCCCCCTATGCCGGCGCGAATCGCGCCGGGCACCGGATCCCCATGAGACCGCCACGGCGCGGCGTGTCACCCGCAGCGTAGGCTTTCGCTCTGTAACCGCACGTTGCCGACTCACGCATATGGCGGTACTCAGCATGTGTCGAGTGCGCGCGGGCGAGCCGTAAAGTGTCCGCAGACCGCCGCTTGGTCCGATCCATTGAAGCGGCCCGTCATGCTCCTGCGCTTACAAGCCGCCGTCAGCGTCATCATCCTCGTCCTCCTGCTGATGACCGTGGATCTGCCGGGCACGCTGGCGCGGCTGGGGAGCCTCGAGCCGGTTCATGGCCTTGTCGCGCTCGGCCTGTATTTTCTCGTGCACCTGAGCAACGCCGCCAAGCTGCGCGTCCTCCTGCCGCAGAGGAGCCTGTGGCAGCTTCTCGGCTTCACGCTGCTGGCGCAGGCCTATGCGCTGATGCTGCCGGGCCAGCTCGCCGGTGACGCGGTGAAGGCCTTCCGCCTCGGGCGCGCGCCCGGCACGGGCTTCAGCCGCGCCGCCTCCTCGGTCACCTTCGACAAGGTGACGGGCCTTGCCAGCGTGCTGGTGATGCTGCTGGCGGGACTCACCGCCCTGCCGCTCGGCAAGGGCGTCGGGCTCATGCTGGCGGCGTTGATCGGCATCAGCGCCCTTGCCGCCGTCGCCGCGATGATGGGCTCGCGGCGGCTGCTCCGACCGCTCATTGCCTATGTGCTGAAAGACCCGACAACAGGCTGGCGGGCTCGACTTGGTCGCCACCTGATCGACTTCCTGAGACACTGGCAAGACCTTGTGAAACGTCCCGGCTTGGTGTTTCTGTCGCTGGCATGGGGGCTGGTCGCACAATTTCTGTCCGTCGCGGGCACGTTGATGCTCGCGCGTGGACTGGGTATCGAGCTGGGCTTCCTCGCCTGGTGCGTCGTTCTCGGCGCCCTGACCATCATTCTTCTGGCGCCGGTCGCCCTGGCCGGGCTGGGGTTACGCGAAGCGTCGCTGATCGGGCTGCTCGACATGTTCGGCGTTGGCTCCGAAGCCGCTTTGGCTCTGGGCCTGGCGCTGCTTGGCGTCCAGATCATCTTCGGGGGTATCGGACTGTCATGCGATCTTCTTGTTCTGGCGCGCGACCGCCGCGCGCCGCGATGACAGCCTCTGGGGAAGGCCGGATGAACAACCCGCCCGCATCTGCCATTACCTTGCGGCAAGTACAGGCGCGCCGCGCCGTCGCCGGCAGCGCGCCGGCCTTCTGCGGGACGGGGCGCCGGTGATGCGCGAGGCTGTGTATATTTCGGTGCTCATCCCCGTCTTCAACGAGGACGAGAACATTTTCCCGCTCTGGCAGGCGCTGCAACCGGCGCTTGAGGCGCTGGGCAAGCCGTTCGAGGTCATCTTCGTCAATGATGGCTCGCGCGATGGCACGGAAGCCAAGCTGAGCGCGGTCGCCGCCGGCGATGCGCGGGTGCGCGTGATCAATTTTCGGCGCAATCTCGGGCAGACCGCCGCCACCATGGCGGGCATCGACCATGCGCGCGGGGCGATCATCGTCCCGATGGACGGCGACCTGCAGAACGACCCCAAGGACATTGCGCGGCTGGTCGCCAAGCTGAGCGACGGCTACGACGTCGTGTCCGGCTGGCGGCAGGCGCGGCAGGACAATTTCGTCCGCCGCACCTTCCCCAGCCGCATCGCCAACTGGCTGATCTCCAAGGTCTCGGGCGTGAAGCTGCGCGACTATGGCTGCACGCTGAAGGCCTACCGCCGCGAGGTTCTCCAGGGCTTCCGGCTCTATGGCGAGATGCACCGCTTCGTGCCGATCTACGCCCATTGGCAGGGCGGGCGCATCACCGAGATTCCGGTGGCGCACCATCCGCGCCGGTTCGGCCAGTCGAAATACGGGTTGAACAGGATCCTGAAAGTCCTGCTGGACCTGATGGTGGTCAAGTTCCTGACCCAGTACGCGACCAAGCCGATCTACGTCTTCGGCCTCATCGGCCTCGCCTTCATGGTGCTCGCTGTTCTGGCGGGGATCTACGCGATCTATCTGAAATTCGCGCATGAGATTTCGCTCGTGCAGACACCGCTGCCGCTGCTGGTGACGCTGAGCTTCATCACCGGCGTCATGTGCACGCTGATGGGGCTGCTGGCGGAGCTGCTGGTCCGCGTCTATTTCGGCCTCCAGCATGAGGCGCACTACCCGATCAAGTCGAAACTCAATTTCGAGCCCGACCGCGCACCGGTCCTTCCTGCTCAGGAAGAGCCGATTTTCTAGACAACAGGGATGCCGGGGAGGATGGGCGTGATCGATCTTGATACCAAGGAATTCTACGACGAGTTCTGGCCCAAGCATGTGCCGATCTATGAGAAGACCAAGGCCTACATGCTCGAGACGATCACCGAGCGGCAGGTCGGGCGCGCTCTCGATGCCGGCTGCGGGCATGGCATCTGCAGCGTCGTGCTCTCGGAACTCGCCGACACGGTGACGGCGGTGGACCTGTCGACCGACAGTCTCGCCACCGCGCGCGAGCAGGCCGCCCGCTTCGGGCGCGGCAATATCAGCTTCCACCATCAGGATCTTCAGACGCTGGCGCCCGAATTGCGCGACTTCGATCTCGTCTGGTGCTGGGGCGTCGCGATGATGGCGCCCGACCCGATGAAGGTGATGCACAATCTGATGCGCGCCACCGCGCCCGGCGGTACGGTCTATCTCGGGCTTTACCTGAAAACCTGGCTCTCCCCGGTGCATCAGGGCGTGCGGCATTTCTGCCGGCGCTTCATGAACACGCCGCGCCGCAAGGCGCTGGTGCTCGATTTCTTCGCCGGGCTGACCAATCTGGTCTGCCGGCTGCGCGGGCAGGAGATCAACCGCCGCGACGACAATGTCTCGATCCAGGCGCAGGTCGATGACTGGTATTACCCGCCCTACAAGACCTTCTATTCGATCGAGGAAATCCTCGATCTGTTCCGGCGCAACGGGTTCGAGGCGAGCTGCATTCAGGACCGGCTCGGCCGCATGAAGAGCGCGACGATCTTCGTGGTGCGCGCCGTGAAGCAGGCGCAGGCATGAGCGCGGCACAGGGCCCCGGCGAGCCGGACTGGGACGCGCTCGGCCGGATCCTCGCGCAGGGCTATATCGAAACGGGCTTTGCCGGCGGCGTTACCCGCATTCCGGTGGACACCGTGGTCGCCGACATGCTCTCGCCCTCGCGCGCCGATGAGCAGATCGCCGAGATGCGGCGCACGGGCGATCTTGCCGGCAGGCGCATCCTCGAGGTCGGGTCCGGCACCGGCCTCGTGGTGGCGCGCGGGCGCATCGCCCATGGGCTGGACATCTGGGGCATCGAGCCGAGCTCGGCCGAGTACAGCTCCATCTTCGCCGTCTCCCGCGCGCTGATGGCGCATTACGGCCTGCCGGACGACCTGATCCTCGACGCCGCCGGCGAGGAGAATCCCTATCCCGACGCCAGCTTCGATCTCGTCTATTCGTCCAACGTGCTGGAGCATGTGCGCGACCCGCAGGCGGTGCTCAGCGAATCTTTGCGCGTGCTGAAGCCGGGCGGCCACCTGCTCTTCGTCGTGCCGAATTACGGCTCATGGTGGGAGGGGCATTACGGCCTGCCCTGGCTGCCGCACATGCCCCCCGGCATGGCCAAGCTCTATGTCCGCGCTCTCGGGCGCGATCCCGCCTATATCGACACGCTCAATCTGGTGTCGCACCGCAAGATCGAAGCCTGGCTGCGCCCGCACCGGGACGAGATCGAGATTCTGGGCTGGGGATGGGACGTGTTCGAGCGGCGGCTGCGCACGCTCGAATTCTCCGAATGGGCCTCGCTGCGAAGCGTGAAGCGGATCGCCCGGCTGATCCACCGCGTCGGCGCGCTCGATCTCGTCCTGTGGGCGGCGCGGCATCTGCGGTGGGAGACGCCGATCGTCCTCCATTTGCGCAAGCGGAACTGAAGGGCGGGCCATGGAGATCGTTTGCCTTCCCCATGAGCGCGGCGACACGGCGTCCTGCGTCACCTATTTCGAGACGCTGGGCGTGCCGCGCACTGCCCGCCTGCTCGACATTGGCTGCCGGCATGGCAGCTTCCTCGAGAACCTGCGGCGCCGTGGCTATGAGGACATTGCCGGGCTCGATGTCGATGCCGCGGCCATCACCGAGGGCGAGGCCGCCTATCCCGCGCTGAAGGGGCGGCTCACCGCCTATGACGGCGACCGCCTACCGTTCGAGGCCGGGACGTTCGACGTCATCACCATGTTCGACGTCATCGAGCACATCAAGGACATCGACGGCTATATGGCGAAGGTGAAAACCCTTCTGCGGCCGGGCGGCCTGCTGGTGTTCCAGACGCCGAACATCGTCATCGACGTGCCCTACTGGATCATCGCGCTGCGCCTGTTCACCCGCGAAAAGCTGCGCTGGATGTTCACCGAGCACTGCTCGCTGCAGACCTATGGCAGCCTGCGGCGACTGCTGCGCAGGGCCGGCTTCGCGGAGATCATCATCGAGCGCAACAGCCTCGACACCGCGTTCAAGCGCGACCATGTGCGCCAGACGCTGGGCTGGACCGGGCTCGTCATCCTGCGCGTGTCCAACTACTTCCCGATGCCGCTCTACCCCAATTTCTGGGGCCATGCGCGGGTGCGCTAGCGCCCGTTTACGGCCGCTCGGCCAGCACGAAGATGTAGTCGCCCTTGCGCCAGGAATTCAGGCTGAAAATACCGTAGAGCACCAGCGACAGCAGGCGGCGCACGGGGCCGTAGGTGCCCTGCGTCACGTCGAGGCCAGTGGCGCGGAACAGGTCGCGGTAGAGCGGCGAGAAGAACGGAAAGCCCCACTGCACCACGCGGCGGACCTTGAGGCCATTGGCCTCGATCTTCGCCTGAAGCTCGCCATGCGCGTAGTTGCGGTAGTGCCCGACCTTGTACTCGTAAGGCCGCATCGTGCCCTGAAGCGTCGAGACGAGCAGGTACTTGCCGGTCATCGCCGCGATGTTGCGGATGGCGGTGACGTCGTCCTCGATATGCTCGACGACATCGGTGCAGAGAACGAGATCATGGCGCCGGTCGAGCGTGCCGTTGAGCACGTCGAACGCCATGAACTCCGCCCCCGGCGCGCGCTCGCGGGCAACCTTCAGCGCGCCCTCGGAGAAGTCGATGCCGGTGTAGCGCGCGGAAGGGCGTAGCGGCATCAGGCTTTGCAGCATCGAGCCCTGGCCGCAGCCGACATCCAGCATCGTCTCATAGGGAAGATCCTCGATGAGGGTGCGCACGATGTTGCGCAGATGCCGGCCTGTCGGGCCGAAGCGGCGCATGTCGTTCCAGCGCGTGTCCCAGTTCTGGTCGTAATCGACATCGCCGGGACCGGATACCGCCTCAGTCATTTTCCGTCACCCTGCGCAAGAAAAACTCGGCGAAACACAAACTCGTTGCAGCCCGTGGGCACGCGCGGCGGAACGACCTTTTCCAGACGAAAGCCGAGAGCTTCCACCCGCGCCTGCACCTCGGCGATTCCCGCATATTCGTAGGGATAGCCGCCCAGCCAGTCGATCACGTCGTACCAGAAATCCATGCCGCGCTCCTTGCGCAGCGGCGAGGACCGCGTCTTGAGCAGCACGGCGAGATAGATCAGACCGCCGAACAGCACATTGGCGAGCGACTTCAGGAAACGCGGCGCGACATTGTAGAGGATCTTGATCGGCGTCCAGATCGGCGAGGTCCAGTGCCGGTTATAGATCGCCAGCACGAAGGTGCCGTCCGGGCCGACGAGCCGGCTCGCATTGGTGATCGCCGGCCACATCTGCCCGGTATGGTGCAGCGAGCCCCAGGCATAGACCGTGTCGAAGTCGCCGAGACCGTCGATGAAGCCGCCATCGAGGGCCGAGCCCTGGACGAAGGAGACCGTCCCGGCCGCTTCGGGAATGAGGCGCTGGAGATTGGCACGGGCCACCTCGACCGCGCGGGCGTTGATGTCGAAGCCGACCACCGAGGCGGCGCCGAGACGCGCGGCGGCGAGGCTGAACAGGCCGGAGCCCGCGCCGACATCGCACAGGCGCTTGCCGCGAATGGCGTCAGCGCCGATCAGTTCCGCCATGCTGCCAGCGGCGGCGTCGAGACGCCCGGAATCGAGCACGTCGCGCGAATAATCGCTCCAGTTCTCGCCGAAATCGAAGGCGATGGCGCGGTCCTGCGGGGAGCGGTCCTGTCGATTGTGCAACTCGGCGCCCACGTGGCCTACTCCTGATATGCTTTGCACTTGGACGTCATGGCGCCGCCCTGTCAATCGCGCGCGGCGTCAGCCGCCGCACACATCCCGCTCGCCAGCGCGCAATAGCGCCGCGCGGCCTCGCGCCAGGAAAAAAGTGTTTCCACCCGCGCGCGCCCGGCCGCGCCCATTAGCCGGCGGCGAGCCGGATCGCCCTGCAGCCGCGCCAGCGCCCGCGCCAGAGCGTCGGGATCATCCACAGGCACGATCAGCCCCGTCTCCTCCGGGACGATGAGATCGCGATTGCCGGCAATGTCGCTGCCAATGACCGGCAGCCCCGCCGCCATCGCCTCCAGCACGACATTGGGCATGCCCTCGTCGCGCGAGGGGAAGACGAAGAGATCAGCCCCGGCATAGACGGCCGGCAGATGCGCGCGGTCGAGCCAGCCGGTGAAAGTGACACGCCCGGCGAGCCCGAGCGCGGCGGCCTGCGCCTCCAGCTCCGCCCGCGCCTCGCCATCGCCGACGATCTCGAGGGTGAGCGGCACGCCGGCCCGCGCCATGGCGGTGAGCAGGCTGTCGATGCCCTTCTGGTGAACGAGGCGCCCGACGATGACCAGCCGCATCGCCTCCCCCGACGCCGAGACTGGCGCCGGCACGAAGCGGCCGGCGTCGACCCCGTTGGGGATGAGGGCGATGGCGATATCGGGCGCAAAGCGGCGCGCGAGGTCCGCCAGACCCTCGCTATTGGCGACCACCGCCGCCGCTCGCCGCCACAGGAAACCGATCACCGGCCCGGTGAGGCGGTGATAGACGCCGATGCCGCTATACTGGAATCCCGGCACGTCGCCGCCGCGCAGCGAGACGATATAGGGCGCCCCGCTCACCCACCGCGCCAGCCAGGCGGACGGGCCGGCGGGCAGACCGAAAAAGGCGAGGGTGGCGGAAGGTCGCCAGCGAGCCGCGTGCAGCGGCACGTAAGCCAGTGAACTGGCGAGAAAGCTCAGCATTTCCAGGATGGAACTGCGGTCGCGCCGGCGGCGCAAGGCCGGAATGCGGATGATCTCCACCCCCTCCGCCGTAGTCTCGCGCCCCGGCAGGTCGCCATGGCGGGCGGTGATGACGCGCACGCCAACGCCGAGCGCGGCGAGCTCACGCGCGAGATTTTCCGTCGCATTGCCGGCACCGCCGCCGATCGGCGGGTATTCGTGGTTGATGAGCAGCAGACGCTCCGGCGCCGCGCCGGAAGACGCCGCGGGCGCAGCCGGTTCGCGACTCATCGGCCTCAACCCGGCCCGCCGACGGGCCGCCGCCCCTTTGCCGCCCAGGACATTTCATTGACCCAGGACAATTCGACATCCGCGAGCCCGGCGCGCCGCATGAGCGCCTCGACCTCCTCGCGCGACCAGTAATGGGCGATCTCCGGCAGCATCTGGTCGAACACGATGGAGCGCAGATGCGCGAAATCGAACTGGCGGATCAGCCGGAAATACTCGATCCGGCTCAGGCCCAGCCGCAAGGCCAGCCAGAGCAGCGCCGCCGGCACGACGGAGAGGGCATGCGTCACGCCGATCGGCAGGCGGCTGAAGAGAAGCCGCCGCAAGGGCGAGAAGCCGTGGACGATCCAGCGGTTATTCTCCAGCCCATAGACCCAGATCATCACGAGGCCACCCGGTTTCACCGACCGCACCATATTGGCGAGGGCGAGGTCGGGATCCTCGACATGATGAATGACGCCGATGGAAAAGGCGATGTCATAGCTTGAGCGCCCATCGAGCTCATAGGCGCTGCAGCGCTCCACGGCGAGGGTCGGGAAGCCGGCGAGGTTGCGCCGGGCGGAGGCGAGGCTGTTCTCGTCGAGATCAATGGCGAGCCCGCCGGCCGCGCCATAGGTCATCGGCCAGTAGCTGTTGCGGCCCATGCCGCAGCCGACATCGATGAAGGTCTTCCCCGCCCAATCCTCGGGCGCCATGAACGGCGTCCAGCGCCGGAACTGCGTCTCATAGAGCGGACGCATCTCGCTGTAATGGCCCCACTCATAGCCAAAGCGGTGCGTGGAGCCCGCGCCGGCTCCCGGAGAGGAATGAGTGTTCAACGGCATCAGCGACAACAACAAACTTGACGATTTTCAGAAATAATCATAAACAACCGAATTATCATTGGCAATCTTTTGATTGCCGCGCTTTTCGTAATTGCTTTTATCAACTCACAATTTATTTCGTATTGATTACGAAAATAGACGCTGGATCACAAGTGTGTAGGCCACATGCCCGGTGATTATCGATCCATAGTGCACAAAAATCTCATTACGGTGATTGGCTTTTGCTTTATTCTTATTTTTTCTTATTCATATTATGCTCAATACATTAGATACTCACTGAATATCGGTGACGATGGCAACTTCGCGCAAGTCGCCAAGGAACTTCTCACAGGTACATCGCCGCACGATATCCGCTACGGCTACGGGCTTTTCTGGTACAAGATCGGCGAGTGGCTGTTTGCGCTGTTCGGCCCGAGCTTTCTACTGGCGCAAGTGGTGTTCTTTGCCTTCATGGCGGTGACGGCAGCGTTTGTCTTCGCTGCGGTTCATCGAGTCACCCAAAGCTGGATCGCCGGCGTGCTTGCCGGCCTGCTGGCGGCGCTGGTGCCGAACTTTCCCCCGACGGCGTTCTACGGCTTCTGCTCCCTCATCAATCTCTTCACCCTCGCGGGCATGGCGCTGCATTGGCGCGCGCTGTCGGGGCGGGAGGTGGTGCCGGCGGCGGTCGCCCTGGCCCTCACCTTCCTGATACGGCCGGACTTCGGCTACGCCTTCAGCCTGCCCTTCATCGGCCTGCTGGTGCTGACCGGGATCGTGCAGGGGCGCCAACGCCTGCTGAGGCTGGCGGCTATCGCCCTCGGAACGCTGGCGATCGTGCTGCTGCCGGTGGCCATCATGGCCCTCAAGGGCGGTTATCTCGGCCTCATGGTCGACGATGTGCTGGCCTATCCCCGCACCATGGCGCAGTTCCTGCTGCCGAGTTCCGAAGCGAATCCGGATGCCGTGCCAGCGGATGCGGGCACCCTGATGCAGCGCCCGCCGGTCGCGACGATCTGGGAGGGCTCCTGGCAGGCCGCCGGCTACGCCTTCGCGGTCTATGCGCCGGTGGTCGGCCTCGCCGCCTTTGTGCTGATCCAGCTCGGCGGGGCGGCCCTGCGCGCCCTCGCCTCACCGGCGCGAGTCTTCGACCATCTGGTGCTGGCCGCCGCGCTGTTCGTCGTGCCGCTGGCCTCGTTTCCCCATTACATGCTGTTCCGCCCGGACCTGCCGCATGTCGCGAACTTCATGCCGGGCTATATCGCGCTGATGGCCATCTTCGCCTGGCAGGTAAGCGGCGGCGATATTCTCACCGGGCAGCGCTATGGCCGGGCGCGGCGACTATGGCTGCGGCTGATCGGCTGGCTTGTCGCGCTCGTCATCATTGCCTCGCTGGCGGTCTATGGCGGCATCGGCCTCACTTTGCCCGGCACCGGCGCGATCACCCGCTCCTACGGCGCCGACCAGCCTTTCACGATCGCGACGGGCGAGACGCGCTATGTGCCCGCCGAGGACAAGGCCCAGCTGGGCGAGCTGAAAAACCTCATCGAGGCCCATTCCGCGCCGGGCGAGCGCATCGTCTGCCTGCCCTTCTGCCCCGGCCTCGCTTTCATCAGCGACCGGCGCATGCTGCTGCGCGAATATTATGCCGATGACAGCTTCCTGCTGACGGATCCCGGCTGGATCGACCGGACCATCGAGAAGACGCTGAGCGCCAGGACGCCGGTGGTGGTCATCTTTGACTGGGCCGTCAACGGCACCGAGATTTCCCGCGTGAAGGTGTGGGCGAAGCGCTATGTCGATGCGCTGCGCGCGGCCGGCTACCGGGAGATCACAGTCGGCGGCGTCATGGTCTATGTGCGGCCGGAAGCGGCGCCGACGCCCTGAGGCGCGAGGCTGGCGGAACGACCGTCATCCGCCATCGCCGACGAACGCCACCACCAAGTCGCGCCGATGCGCCCGCGCGCGGTGCTCGATGAGGTAGATGCCCTGCCAGGTGCCGAGCGCCATGCGCCCGCCCATGACGGGAATGGCGAGATGGATGCCGGTGAGCACGCTCTTCACATGGGCGGGCATGTCGTCCGGCCCCTCGAGATCATGCACCCAGCCGGCATGTTCCGGAGCGAGCCGGTCGAGCGCGGTGAGAAGGTCCAGCTGCACCTCGGGGCTGGCATTCTCCTGGATGGTGAGTGAGGCCGAGGTGTGCCGGCAGAACAGGCTCACCTCTCCATCGCCGGCGCCAATCGTGGCGAGAAACTGGCTAAGCGCGCCCGTCACCTCGGTGAAGGAGCGGCCCTTCGTGTCGACACTCAGAACGGTCGAGACCCGGCGCGTGACAAGGGTTTCGCGGATCTCGCCGGCGCGGATGCGGCTCATGGGGATACCTCCTTGCCCTAGGGTAAGCTGGACGAACGCGCCCGGCTGGGTTTGGATAGGCCCGTTCAGCCCCCGGTGACAGACCCAATCCACTCCCGTTCACGGAGCGCGTCTCGTTCATGTCGTCCGCCCTCGCCGACACCCAAACGGCCCGTAATGCCGCCGCGCTGACGCTCGATCCGTCGGTGTTCGACCCGGCCGCCATCGCCCCCGATACGCGCGCGCTCAATGCCGCCATCGTCAAGGCGCTCGGCGCCGTGCCGGACCGCTGGGTGTTTCCCATGGCGATGCTGCGCAAGCTGCGGCTGGAGGGCAAGGGCCCGTTCCCCCTCGCGCCGGAGAGCCCCTATGCGCAGGTGATCGAGATCGAGGGCAAGCGCGGGCCGGTGGCGCTGCGCATCCTCACCCCGCCGACGACGCCCAAGGGCGTCTATCTGCACATCCATGGCGGCGGCTGGTGCCTCGGCTCGGCGCGGGAGAATGACGGCATCAATCACCGCTTCGTCGAGCGCACCGGCTTTGCCGTGGTCTCCGTCGATTACGGCCTCGCCCCCGAGCAGCCCTGGCCGGCGGCGCCGGATGATTGCGAGGCGGCCGCGCTCTGGCTGGTGCGCGAGGGCCCGGGGCGCTTCAGCACCGAGCGCTTCGCCATTGGCGGCGAATCGGCCGGCGGGAACCTCGCGGTCGCCACGCTGCTCAGGCTGCGCGACCGGCACGGGCTCACCCCCTTCCGCGCCGCCAATCTCACCGCGGGCTGCTACGACCTCGGCCTGACGCCGAGCGCGCGGCAGTGGGGCGACGAGCCCCTGGTGCTCAACACCCGCGATATCAACGTGTTTGTCGGGCATTATCTGCGCGAGGGCGGCGACATCGCCGACCCCGACATCTCCCCGCTGCACGCCGATCTCAAAGGCCTGCCGCCGGCGCTGTTCACGGTGGGCACGCGCGACGCATTGCTCGACGACACGCTGTTCCTCGCGCCGCGCTGGCTGGCGGCGGGCAATGCGGCCGAGCTCGCCGTCTATCCCGGCGGCTGCCATGTGTTCATCGGCTTTCCCGGCACGCTGGCTGATCAGGCGCTGGCCCGCAGCCACGCCTTCATCAGCGCCTGCTGAGCGGGACGACAGGGTTCAGAGCTTCTCGCCCTGCGGCGCCGGCTCGCCGCGCAGGCGGTTCACCATGTCCATGAAGCGGCGGAAGGCGTGTTCGGCGACGTCCAGTGCTTCGTCGAGCCGCTTGCGAGCTTCCTCGGTCATCGGCGCGTCCGGCGCGCCCTCCTTCCCCGCCGGCGGGGCCATGATGTCGGGCACGCCGGCGCGGCCCTTTTCCAGCTCCGCGATACGGGCCTGAAGGCGGCTGATCTCCGCCTCCAGCGCCGCGCGATCCTCCGGCACCGCCTCGCAGACATAGGCGCCCGCCTTGGCCGAGCAGAAGGACAGGGCGCCCGTGCGCGTGTCGAGCTTCAGGACGCCACCCTCGACCGCCTGCAGGCTGAAGCCGGGCGCGGGCGCGGCGGGGCCGGGTGTGGTGCCGGGTGTGGCCGTGGTGGCGCCCGCCTGGGCGAGAGCCGGCGGCGCCACCGCCACGAGGGGCAGAGCGGCGACGGCGGCAAGAGCGGCAAGGTGGCGAAGCGCCTTCATGGTGGTCCTCCGTCGGTCAGGTCGCCACCGCACGGGCGCCTGTTCAGGGCGTAAACGGCGCGCGGCCGCTGGCAAGGGCGGCGTCGAGCAGGTCGAGCCGGTCCTGTCCCCAGAACACCTCGCCATCTAGGACATAGGAAGGTGACCCGAAGACGTCAGCCTCCACCGCGGCATCGTGATTGCCCTTGTAGATGGTCAGCGTGCGCTCGCCCCGCGCGGCCTCGATCAGGCTCTCAGGCAGGCCGAACTCGGCGAGCACGGCGGACAGCGTCGCCGCATCGGCCATGTTCTCCTGGCGCTGCCAGATTCCGGCGCCGAGGCGGGCGACCAGCGGGGCCGGGTCATGCCCGGCGAGCTGGGCGGCGATGATGAGCCGGTCGGCGAGGTTCGGGTCGAACGGCCAGTGCGCCGGGCTGATATGGAAATCGAGGCCCCGCGCCAGCCGCCAGCGTTTCAGCTCCAAAAGCCGGTAGCGCTGGCGCGCCGGGTGGCGCTTGGGCAGCGGCAGGCCACCGGTGTCGGCGAACAGCTCGCCGAGCAGCACCGGCTTGAAATTGATCCGGGCGCCATGGCGGGCGGCAATGTCGAGGAACAGCGGAAAGCCGATGAAGGCCCAGGGGCTCTGGGTCGAGAAATAATAGTCGATGGAACGGGAGGTGGAGGTGGACATGGGCGCCTCGGGCTGCGGCGCTCAGGCGGGCGCCGGAATCACGCCGCGAACGCTAAAGCACCACCCGCTCCGGCGCAAAGCCCCCCCAAAACGCCGACGGCGCCCCACGAGGGAGCGCCGCCAAACGGACAATCGAGGAGAAAAGCGTAGGCGCCGAAATCAGGCGGCGACGCGGGCCGGGAAGGCGGCAACCATCTGGCGGAGCTCGTCGATGGCCTCGTCGATCTCGACCTTCTGCTGCTCGAGAAGGGCGAGCTGCTCGGCGCACTTCTCGCGGGTCAGCGCCAGACCGCCATTCGGCATCGCCGAACCTTCGCGCAGGGCGACCATCGCCTTGATCTCGGCGAGGGTGAAGCCGAGCTTCTTGCCCTTGAGGATGATGGCGAGGCGGGCGCGCTCGGCGGCGGTGTAGAGGCGGGTCAGGCCCTCGCGGCGCGGCGACAGGAGGCCCTTGTCCTCATAGAAGCGCAGGGCGCGCAGCGTCACATCGAACTCACGGGCGAGATCGCCAATGGTGAAGTACTGGGTCTCGCTGCTGGCGAGCGAGGCATCGACGGCGCGATCGGCTTCAAAAGAGGAGAAATCCATCGGGGCGACTCCAGAGGGTTTTGACGGGGACACGTCAGTGAAGTTGACGCAGTCTCGCAGACCGGCTTCCGCTAGGGGAGAAAGTCGCACCCTCCCTTAGGGCAACTTACTGTTAAACGACCCATCAACCGCTTGTTACCAATCGATTTTTCGGATTACGGCGAGAATACGGCACGCGTCGAAACCGCCGCGTTAAGCGGTGTGAGGGGCGCTGAGTTTACCTTCGGACATGACGGCAATGCAGGGAAAGGCACCCGCCGCCGACTCATTTGCGACGGCGGTGGGTGGCGCGCCGGCATGGGACGGCCCACCGCGACTCTCAAAAGCGGAGCGGGGCGTCCGCGCGGCAGTTTTTCAGGGGCATCGCCACGTCGTGGTTAATCGGCGGTAGCGCATTAACGCGACATTTACCAAGAAATTGAACAGTCGGTCGCATGAGCTCCAGCGCTGGAGGTGGCGATTCTCGCCTCGCCCGCGCCGATGCGACGGAGACCCCAGGTGAGGCAAGGCGCCCCTTCGACGACGGGCCACATCGCGCCCGAAGCATGGCGAGCGATGAGCGAGGCCGCACGCCAGGCCGGCCTGCCGCTCGACCAGTGGCTGAAGGACCAGCTTCTCGCCTCCAATGCCGGGGCGATGCAGACGGCGAACGCCGTCGGCGGCACGGTGGACGACCTCCAACGCCGTGTGCAGGAGCTGTCCGGCGTGATCGACCGTCTGGTCAGCGCCGCCCCCGCGAGCATGTCCGCCGGGCTTGCCGACACCCGCGGCACCGAGACCCACCCCGTCGAGGCCCGCGCCGTCGAGCCGCGCCGCGAGGCGCTGCGCATGGACAGCTATGCGACGGCGGCCACCGCGACCGCGGGGGTGGCAACCGCGCGCCCCGCGCCGGCACCTTCCGCCGAGAACCGGCTCGATGCCGCGCTGCGCCAGATCAATGAGCGCCTCGATTCGATGAACGCCCCGCGCCAGCGCGCCGCCGCGTCGGCGGGAATGGCAAGCGCTCAGATGGCGAGCGCGTCCAACCAGTACTTCGACCGGCGGGCGAACGAGATCGTGCGCACCGCCGAGACGCTGGCCCGCGCCGGCCAGCCCCTCGCCAGCGCCCAGTCCGTCAGCGCGCCGCCCGCGAGCAGCCCTCGGCTGGCCGATCCGCGGGCCCGTTTCACCGATGCCGTGCCCGGCCCGGCGGCGATCGAGGCGGCGGTGGCGGAGATCGCCGCGCGCCAGAACGAACTCGACGCTGCCCGCGAGACGCTGCGCGAACCGGCCCGCGAGACTCTTCGTGAGCCGATCCGCGAGGCAAACCACGATTATTCCCGCGATGTCCGCGGCGAGATTGGCCGCGAGCGCCGCATCTCCTCCCCGCCCTCGGCCCCGATGACGCCGCCCGCTGGCGCCGCCGCGCCGCGCCCTTTGCTCATCAATGAGCAGATCGGCGCGCTGCAGCGTGAGCTCGGCGACATGCGCGCGAGCGTCAGCGAACTCGCCCCGCGTCGCGCGGTGGACGACCTCCAGCGCACCGTGACCCGCCTCGCCGAGCGCGCCGAACGCGCCCAGCTCGGCGATGAGGACATGCGCGCCAGCCTTGGCGCGATGCGCGAGATGATCGGCTCGCTCAAGCTGCCGGAGCACCCGGCGGTGCTGATCGGCCGCATCGAGACGCTCGAGCGCAAGATCGACATCGTCAACGCCAAGAGCGTGGACGGCGCCGCCATCGCCCGGCTCCAGGCGCAGGCGAGCGAGATCCGCGACCTTCTCGGCCGCGCGCTGTCGACCGACGCGCTGCGCCTGCTCGCCGAGCAGGTGGCGCTGCTCGCCGCCAAGGTGAGCCAGATGCCGGTGGTGGACGAGGCGATGATCCGCTCGGCCGTCGGCCAGATCGAGCGCCGCATCGACCATCTCGCCGACCGGATCGGCAACCAGCCCGCGCCCACCATCCCGCTCGGCGACATTTTCAGCCGCCTCGATTCGATCCAGAACGGCCTCGCCAGCGTGCGCCGCGAGGTGCCGGCCGAGGTCGAGCCGCTGATCCGGGGCCTCGCCGACCGCATCGAGCGCATCGAGCGCCCGGTGGCAATGCCCGATCACGGCCCGCGCTTCGACGCGCTGAGCCGGCAGGTCGCCGCCATCGCCGAGAAGCTCGACAATGCCGGCGACCCGGCGACCAAGATCGGCGGCCAGCTCGCCACCATCGAGCGCGCGGTGAACGACCTGTTCATCCAGATGGAAGAGACCCGCGCCACCATCCTCGCCAATGCCGGCCACCGGCCGCGCGGTGGCGGCACGGGCGGGCAATTGCTGAAGCGCGAGATCGCCGCCATCGAGGCGAACCGCGCGGCCGCCGTCGCCCCCGCTTCCACGCCGGTGGCCGCCGTCCTGGAGGCGCCCGCCGCGCCCCCGCAGGCGCTCCCGCAGGCGACACCCCCGCAGGCCCCGGCCCCGTCGGTCGCGGCCGAGCCGCAGCCCATCTTCACCCCGCCGCCGGCCTCGATCCCCAAGCCCTTCGAGCCGCAGCTCATGCGCGCGGCGCTGGAGGAGCTCTCGCGCTCCCCCGAGGTCGCCGCCGCCTTCGTCACGCCGCAGATGGCGCCGGAAGCCGCGTCGGCGCCGGTCGCCCCGCAGCTTGCCGCCGCTCCTGCCGCCGCCGCGGCTCCCGCCTCCCCGGCCTTCGAGCCGGATGAGGGGGCACTGATCGGCGCGCTGGGCGATGATTACGCCTATGACGCCAACGCCCGCCTGAGCGAGGATGAGGAGCCCGAGGCGCGGGGGACCGGCGCGCCGAGCCGCACCCAGTTCATCGCGCAGGCCCGCCGGGCGACCCAGCCCGCCTCCGTCGTGCTGCCGGAGATGCACAGCCGCATCGGCGACCGTCATCAGCGCCCCCGGCCGGTGTCGGCCAGCCGGCGCTGGCTCGCGCGCATCCGCGCCATGCTGCTGATCGGCATGTGCGGCTCGGCCATGGCCTATGGCTCCTGGCACCTGCTCACCACCATGCGCGAGGCGCAGCTGCGCGCCAGGGCGCCGGTCGCCCCTGCCAGCAATGTCGCCCGCCCGGCGGCGCCCACGGCCGCACCCGGTTCGCTGCCGTCGCCCGACGACATCACCGGCTCCATCGGCGCGCCGCGCAGCGTCACGCCGCAGGTGATCCCGGCGCCCGCCCCCGCCCCGGAGGCGACCCCAAGCGAGCCGGTGACACCGCTGCCCGGCCCGTCTTCCAGCCTGTTCGTGCCCTCGGACCTGCCGGCCGCGATTGGCGGGCAGGGCCTGCGCTCGGCCGCCCTCGCGGGCGATCCGGCCGCCGCCTATGAGATCGGCCACCGCTTCCTCGACGGGATCGGCGTGACCGCCAGCCCCGCCCGCGCCGCCGAATGGTTCGAGTTCGCCGCCACCAATGGTTCGGTGCCGGCCGCCTACCGGCTCGGCGCGATCTATGAGAAGGGCCTCGACGGAGTGGCGCGTGATGTCGCCCGCGCCCGCCAGCTCTATGAGCAGGCCGCCAATGCCGGCAATGTGCGGGCCATGCATAATCTCGGCGTGCTGCTCGCCGCCGGGGTGGATGGCCAGCCCGATTACCGCACCGCCGCCCAGTGGTTCGCCCGCGCCGCCGAGCGCGGCGTGCGCGACAGCCAGTACAATCTCGCCGTGCTCTATGCCCGTGGCTTCGGCGTCGCGGTGGACCTGCCGCAGGCCTGGCGCTGGTTCTCGCTGGCGGCAGCGGCGGGCGACGCGGAAGCGGCGGTGAAGCGCGACGAGATCGCCGGCAAGCTCGACGCCAAGGCACTGGCGAGCGCCCGTGCCGCCATCGCCAAATGGACGCCGACCCTGGTCGACGCCAAGGCCAATGGCTCGGACTGGACCGCCGACGGCACGACCCCGAAGAAGACCGCCTCGCGCTGATCGCGGGCGAGCGACCGCCTAGCGGTCCGGCAGGCAGGCGTGGTGGGCGAAGCGGTAGATGCGCGCGCCCCCGACCAGATGGGCGGCGAAATCCCCGGCGAACAGCCCGGCCACCGCCGCATCGCGAATGTTCAATCCCCCCGCATAGGCGCCGAGCGCCGGCATGACGAGGCGCGCCCCGTCGCTGGCGAAGCAGCGCCGCCGCAGGCCCCGCCCGCGCACCACGAGCCGCGCCACCGGATGCAGATGGCCGGCGATCTCGCCGGTCACCGGTTGGGCGGAAGGCTCATGGCGTAGGCTGAGCGGGCCGACGCGCAGTTCGTCCGCCGGCGTGCCGCCAAGGCCGGGCATGGGATCGGGATCGTGATTGCCGGCGACCCACACCACCTCGCGCCCACGCATAAGGTCCGCGAGCTGCTCGCGTTCCAGCAGACCCAGCCGTTCGGCGCCGCGCCGGTCATGGAAGCTGTCGCCGAGCAAGACGAGGCGGCGCGGATTCCAGCGGGCGACGATCTCGCCAAGCAGAGCGAGCGTGGCGCGGGTGTCATAAGGCGGCAGCGGCACGCCGCGCGCGGCGAAGGAGGAGCCCTTCTCCAGATGCAGGTCGGCGGCGATCAGCATCCGCTCGGCCGGCCAGTACAGCGCGCCGGCGCAGTCGAGCACGAGGCGCGCGTCGGCGAGGGCGAACTCGTCGCCCGCGCCCACCGCCTCATCCGCCGCTTCCGCTGTCTGCGCGACCACCTGCGCCACTCATCGCCTCCCGGATCAGATCGTCCTCGGCCTCGGCGAGCAGGGCTTCCGACGCCTCGCCCGCCACGCGCTCGCGGCCGATCTCCAGCATGACCGGCACGGCGAGCGGGGAGACGCGCGCCAGCGGCACATGATCGATTCGCCCGCGAATGCGCGTCAGCATGTCGGAGAGGCGGCGAATGTCCAGAAGGCCGGTCGCCGCGTCCGCCCGCGCCGCGCGCAAGAGCACATGGCCGGGCTCATGCCGGCGGAGCACGTCATAAATGAGGTCGGTGGACATGGTGACCTGCCGGGAGTTCTTCTCCTGGCCGGGAAAGCGCCGCTCGATCAGCCCGCCGATGACCGCGCATTGGCGGAAGGTGCGCTTCATCAGCGAGGATTCCGCCAGCCAGTCCTCGAGATCGTCGCCGAGCATGTCGGCGTCGAACAGGCCGTCCAGCGACAGGCGCCCATCGGCAATGGCGAGCGACAGGTCGGACAGGCCGTAAATGGCGATGGCATAGTCATTGGCCATGAAGCCGAGCGGGTTCAGCCGCGCGCGGTCGAGGCGGCGGGTCAGCAGCATGCCGAGCGTCTGGTGGGCGAGCCGGCCCTCGAACGGGTAGGCGACGAGGTAATGCCGCTCCCCGCGCGGAAAGGTCTCGATCAGCAAATCCTCACGGCCCGGCAGGCGCGAGCGCCATTTCTGCAGCTCCAGCCATTCGCGCACCTGACCGGGCAGGCTCGCCCAGCGCGCGGGCTCGGCCAGCAGCGCGCGCACGCGGGCGGCAAGGAAGGTGGAGAGCGGGAACTTGCCGCCGGCATAGGACGGCACGCGAGGATCGGTCGCCTGCGTGCGGGTGACGCGCACCTCGTTCTCGGCAATGGTCAGGAAGGCCAGCACCTCGCCAGCGAAAACGAAGGTGTCGCCGGGGCTGAGCTGCTCGGCGAAATATTCCTCCACTTCGCCGAGCACCCGCCCGCCATAGCGCGCCTTGGCTCCCGCAAGGCGGACCTTGAGCATGGTGGATTCGACGATGGTGCCGACATTCAGCCGGTATTGCTGCGCCATTTGCGGGTTGGCGACGCGCCAGCGGCCATCCTTCATCCGGCGGATGCGGGCGAAACGCTCATAGGCGCGCAGCGCGTAACCGCCGGTGGCGACGAAATCGAGCGTGTCGTCGAAATCCGTGCGGCTGAGCTCCGCATAGGGCTCGGCGGAGACGACCTCGCGGTAGAGATCATCCGCGCTCACCGGCCCGGCGCAGCACATGCCGAGAATATGCTGGGCGAGCACATCGAGCGCGCCGGAGCGGATGACCGCGCTGTCCTGCGCCCCCGCGCGCACCGCCTCCAGCGCGGCGCGGCATTCCAGAACCTCGAAGCGGTTCGCCGGCACCAGCACGGCGCGCGAGGGCTCATCCAGCCGGTGATTGGCCCGGCCGATGCGCTGCATGAGGCGCGAGGAGCCCTTGGGCGCGCCGACATTGATGACGAGATCAACCGCGCCCCAGTCGATGCCGAGATCGAGCGAGGAAGTGCAGACCACCGCCTTCAGCCGCCCCTCCCCCATCGCCGCCTCCACCTTGCGGCGCTGGGCGACATCGAGCGAGCCATGATGCAGGGCGATCGGCAGATTGTCGTCATTGATGTGCCAGAGCTCCTGAAACAGCAGCTCGGCCTGCATGCGCGTGTTGACGAAAACCAGCGTCGTCGTGTTGGCGGTGATGAGCCGGTAGATCTCCTTCAGCGCGTGGCGGGCGGTATGCCCGGCCCAGGGTACATGGGCGGCGCTTTCCAGCATGGAGAGATCCGGCGCCGCGCCGGCCTCCGCCACCACCATGTCGCCCATCTCATGAGTGCCGGTCTGCGGCACCAGCCAGCGGCGCAGCGTGTCGGGGTCCGCCACCGTGGCGGAAAGGCCGACCGTCTGCGCCAGCGGGGCGAGAGCCCGCAGGCGGGCGAGGCCGAGCGAGAGCAGGTCGCCGCGCTTGGAGCCGGCGAGGGCGTGGAGTTCGTCGAGCACGATGCGCTTGAGGTCGCCGAACAGTGGTTCGGCATCAGTCGAGGCGAGCAGCAGGGCGATCTGCTCGGGGGTGGTGAGCAATATGTCCGGCGGGTCGCGGCGCTGGCGCTGGCGGCGCGAGGCCGGGGTGTCGCCGGTGCGCGATTCGATGCGGATCGGCAGGCGCATTTCCTCCGCCGGCCGCTCCAGATTGCGGGCGACATCCACCGCCAGCGCCTTGAGCGGGGAGATGTAGAGCGTGTGGATGCCGGGCGGGCGCACGCTGTTGCGCACCACCGGGCGCTGGGCGAGATCGACGAGGGTCGGCAGGAAACCCGCCAGCGTCTTGCCGGCGCCGGTGGGCGCGATCAGCAGGGTGGAGCGGCCCTCGCGCGCCTTCTCCAGCAGTTCCAGCTGATGCGCACGCGGCGCCCAGCCCCGCCCGGCGAACCAGCGGCGGAAGCTCTCGGGCAGGAGATCGTCGGGATCGGAATCGCGTGCGGCCACCGCGCCAAGCTAATGCGCCGGGAGGGAATTGCGAGGGGGGCGCGTGCCGGAACACCTGCCGCCTCGCACACCGTCATGCCCGGGCTTGGCCCGGGCATCCACGACTTCCCGTGTGCGCCAACGGAGCGAAAGGCGTGGATGGCCGGGCCGCCTCGACTGCGGTGTGCAGGAGACGAGCGTGAGGCCGGCTTTAGCCAGTGCTGCCACACATGAGGGTCGGCGCGGTCTTAGCTCTCCGCGGATGGAGCGCCAGGAACGTCTCGAGGAATCGTGGTTATAAATGTCATCCGCCAGCGGTTAAGAGGCTCGGGTGCCCCTACTGCTCCATCTACTCGCCTCGCGATGATAGCCTTTACGTCGTCAGGTATAGTCTCTGAGACACGCGGGACTTCAGGTACAGTCGTATCTTGCATTTCGGACGTCCAAGCTAAGTCTCCTTTCCGCCTATTAGCAATGCGATCTCTGATGTCGCGTGGTGTCGGTGGAATAGGCACTCCTAAGACGGGCCTTCCCGTCGCCGTCGAGACATACATGGGTATAGGGAACATTCCGGGGGCAAATGCGACCGGCCCCACAGGACACACAGTCGGAGGACAAAATAGATCGGTCAAAGAGAATAGATGCGGGGCAATAGCCTTTAGACTCTTGTTTCTGGTGCGAAGCGCGCGTGTATTCGCAGCCTTAACAAGCTTCTCAATCACGAAACCATCGGCTAAATTTACTCCAGACAGTAGGGTCGACCCATATTTTTGTACCAATGCGCAGGTCTGTGCTGGATGGTAGAGGATATAAAGTGGATAAGTGGCTGATCCAGGCGCACGGGCTGTATCGCATAGAGTCTCGGCCTGAAGGTTGGGTCCAGTTCCCGAGGTATGAAGCAACTCTTTGTAACCGTGCCTCATCCAACTCTTCCCTTCGCCATAGGCCTGCTTCGCCTGCAGCAGGATACGGAAGAACGTCCCATCGCTCGTATTAACGAAGTTCCACTCCATGTCAGCACCCGTCACGGGTTCGTTGGGGAACTCCACGACCACCCTACCACCGCCGGCAGTGATGAGGCTGCCCATCATAACATCGGTGACGGTTTCCTCGCGGAACCGGCGGCGCAATGAACGCCCCTGCTCTAGAAAACTCTCAACAAAGTACGGAAATTGATGAGCGAATTGGCACAGCATGGAGAGCCATTCCCTAGCTAACGATTCTGCAAATAGACGTTCAAGACACCCGCTGCGCCACCACCACCAGCCCCGGCACCGGTTGCTCCTTCTCCGTCCGCGTCGACTGCGCGGCGCAGGAAACGAGCGCGAGGCCGGCCTCGGCCAGCGCCGCGCGCACGTAAGGCTCGGCATGGGCGAAGCGGAGCGTGTCGCGCAGGAGGATGCCCGCGCCGTCATGGGTCTCGACGGTGAAGGCCAGCAGCCCGCCGGGCTCCAGCACGCGGGCGCTCTCGTTTAGGATGGGCCTGAGATCGTCGAGATAGCAGAAGGCGTCGCCGGCGAAGATGAGGTCGGCATCTTCCGCCGGGCGTTCCTTAAGGAAGGCGACCATCTCGCCCGCCACCACCCGCTCATAGACGCCGCGGCGGGTCGCCAGCGCGATCATGTTGGGCGAGAGGTCGACGCCTTCCAGCGCGCCGACATGATCGGCAAGCCGCGCCGCCACCAGCCCGGTGCCGCAGCCGAGATCCAGCCCGCGCCCAAAGGCATAGGCCTGCGCGAGCGTCGCGCAGGCTTCCGTAAGCGCGGCATGGATCAGCTCCGGCCCGCGATAGCCGAGCCGGGCCAGCGCCGCGTCGAAGCGGTCGGCATACTGGTCGAACAGCGTGCGCACATAGGCTTCGCTCATGCCGAAGCTCGTGCCGGCCCCGCCCGCGTCCGGCAGCGTGCCGCCGAGGCGCACAACGTGCAGTCCGGCGCCCAGCGTGTCGGCGGGGTCGAGATCGAGCGCCCGCTCATAGGCGGCGCGCGCCGCCTCAGCCTCGCCCAGCGCCTCGCGCGCCTCGCCGAGCAGGAACCAGCCCGGCGCGTAGTGATCGGCGCGCGCCACCGCCTCGTCGAGCAGGGCGGCGGCGTCGCCCGGATTGCCCTCGGCCATCAGGGCACGCGCCCAGTCCATCCGGCGGTCGACCAGAGGGTCACCGGAAGAGAGGATCAGCCGGGCGGCGCTCATGAGAGGTTCTTTCAGGGGGCTCGCGGAAAGTCGCGGCGCCGCCCTATATATCGTTGGCGATGCGCCCGGAAGAGCTTCTCCACTCCACGCCGCAAGGCCTCTATTCGCCGGCCGGCGATTTCTTCATCGACCCGACGCGCCCGGTCGCGCGGGCGCTGATCACCCATGGCCATTCCGACCATGCCCGCGCCGGCCACGGCGCCGTGCTGGCGACGCGGCAGACGCTCGACATCATGGCCATCCGCTATGGCGAGAACTTCGCCGGCTCGACGCAGGCCGCCGCCTATGGCGAGAGCGTCAGCGTCAACGGTGTCAGCGTTACCTTTTACCCGGCCGGGCATATTCTGGGCTCAGCGCAGATCCTGCTGGAAAAGGACGGCTGCCGCATCGTTGCCTCCGGGGACTACAAGCCGGGGGCCGACCCGACCGCTTTGCCCTTCGAGCCGGTGCGCTGCCGTGTCTTCATCTCCGAGGCGACCTTCGGCCTGCCGGTCTTCCGACATCCCGAGCCGGCCGACGAGATCGCCAAGCTGATGCAATCGCTCGCGCTGTTCCCGGAGCGGGCGCATCTCGTCGGCGCCTATGCGCTCGGCAAGGCGCAGCGGGTGATGGCGCTCCTGCGCGCCGCCGGGCATGAGCGGCCGATCCTGCTGCATGGGGCGATGGAAAAGCTCACCGCCTATTATCAGGCCGAGGGTATCGACCTCGGCGAGGTTAGCCCCGCGCGCGGGCTGAAGGGGGCGGAGCTCGCCGGCGCGGTGGTGCTCTGCCCGCCAAGTTCGCTCACCGATGTGTGGTCGCGGCGCTTCCCCGATCCCGTCACCGCCTTCGCCTCGGGCTGGATGCGCATTCGCGCCCGCGCCCGGCAGAACGGCGTAGAGCTGCCGCTGATCATCTCCGATCATGCGGACTGGGACGACCTTCAGGCTTCCATCCTCGCCACGGGCTGCGAGGAGCTCTGGGTCACCCATGGCCAGGAGGACGCGCTGGTGCATTGGGCCGGGCTCGCCGGACTGCGCGCCCGCCCGCTGCACATGGTCGGCTATGGGGAAGAGGAGGCGGAAAACGCCGCCGCCGAGGCCACCGCCATCGCGGAGGGCACGGCATGAACCGCTTCGCCGCGCTTCTCGACCGCCTCGTCTATGAGCCGCGCCGCAACGGCAAGATCGCGCTCATCGCCGATTATTTCCGGCACACGCCGGACCCGGAGCGCGGATGGGCGCTGGCCGCATTGACGGGGGCACTGTCGTTCCGCAATGCCAAGCCGGGCCTGATCCGCCAGCTCATCATGGAGCGCACCGACCCGGTGCTGTTCGCGCTGTCCTATGATTATGTCGGCGACCTCTCCGAGACCGTCGCGCTGATGTGGCCGGCGCCGCCGCGGAGTGAGCCCCCCTCACCCAACCCTCTCCCCCACGGGGAGAGGGCTTTGGAAGCGACCGACCGAGCCCCCTCTCCCCGTGGGGGAGAGGGTTGGGGTGAGGGGGAGCCCGCCTCCCCCACCTCCGACGTGCCGCTTTCCGACATCGTCCACGCCTTCACCCATATGGGCCGGGCGGAAATGCCCGCTGTGCTGGCAAGCCTGCTCGACCGGCTGGACGAGACCGGGCGCTGGGCGCTGTTGAAGCTCATCACCGGCGGGCTGCGCATCGGCGTGTCCGCGCGCCTGGCCAAGACAGCGGTGGCGGCGCTCGGCGCGCGCGCGCCGGACGAGATCGAGCTGGTCTGGCCAGGCCTCGCCCCGCCCTATGAGGCGCTGTTCGCCTGGGCCGAGGGGCACGGCGAAAAACCCGCGACCGAAGACCCCGCCCCATTCCGGCCGGTGATGCTCTCCCACCCCATCGAGGACGCCGATTTCGCTGCGCTCGACCCCGCCGATTTCCACGCCGAGTGGAAATGGGACGGCATCCGCGTGCAGGCGGTACGGGCCGCCGGGCCGGATGGCCGGCACGTCACCCGGCTCTACAGCCGCACTGGCGAAGATATTTCCGGCGCCTTCCCCGACCTCGCCGAGGCGCTCGCCTTCGACGGTGCGGTGGATGGCGAATTGCTGATCCTGCGCGAGGGGCGGGTGCAGTCCTTCAACGTGTTGCAGCAGCGGCTGAACCGGAAGGTCGTCTCCGCCAAACTCATCGCGGAGTTCCCCGCCCATATCCGCGCCTATGACCTCCTGGTCGAGGCGGGGGAGGATCTGCGCGACCTGCCCTTCGAGGCGCGTCGCGCGCGGCTCGCCGCCCTGATCGCCACGCATCCGGCCGAGGGGCGTCTCGACGTCTCCCCGCTGGTGCCCTTCGCGAGCTGGGACGATCTCGCGGCCGCCCGTGCCGACCCGGCCGCGCATGGCGCGGGGGAGGATGCGGAAGCGGTGGAGGGCGTGATGCTGAAGCGCGCCGACACCCTCTATCTGCCCGGCCGTCCCAAGGGCCCGTGGTGGAAATGGAAGCGCGACCCGCACAGCGTCGATGCCGTGCTGATGTACGCCCAGCGCGGCCACGGCAAGCGCTCCTCCTATTATTCCGACTACACGTTCGGGGTCTGGACCGGGGAGCGTTCCGGCGAGGGCGAGCTGGTGCCGGTCGGCAAGGCCTATTTCGGCTTCACCGATGCCGAGCTGATCGAGATCGACCGCTTCGTGCGCCGCCACACGGTGAACCGCTTCGGCCCGGTGCGCGAGGTGGTCCACACCGCCAGCGAGGGGCTGGTGGTCGAAGTCGCCTTTGAGGGGCTGGCGCGCTCCACCCGCCACCGCTCGGGCCTCGCCATGCGCTTCCCCCGCATCGCCCGCCTGCGCTGGGACAAGCCGCCGGGCGAGGCCGACCGGCTGGCGACGCTTGAAGCGATGATCGGCGAGGAGGGCAGCGCCCCTCGCCGCGCCGCTCCCAACCCCGCCGCCGGCGTGCTAGGGAAGGCACCATCGACTGCCGAAGGAGCGTAGATCATGGCCGACAATCAGCTCGCCCGCTGGATGGGTGGCTCGCCGCTCTGGGTGCTCATCCGGCTACTGCTGCTCTCGCTGGTGGTCGGCGTCATCCTCTCCGCCCTCGGGCTCGACCCGATGAACATCTTCGCCAGCCTCGAAAGCCTGGTGCGGCATCTGTTCAATTTCAGCTTCGAGGCGGTGGAGCGGCTATGGCGCTATTTCGTGCTCGGCGCGGTGATCGTCATTCCGCTCTGGATCATCATGCGCCTCGCTAACCGGGGGCGCTGAACGCGCCCTTGACGGGCTGAGCTGGCGGCAGGAGGCTCGCCTTTCCCCGGACGGCAAGAAGCCGGGGATGAGGGAGCGATCATGACAACGCCACGCACCGGCGCCGCCTTCGGGGCGGCTGCCGCCCTGCTTCTCGCCCTGTCCTCGCCGCTCGCGGCGGATGGCTCGGGCGACCCGACGCCGGCCAGCGTCAGCGACGGGGAATATAGCGACAAGGCCGGCAACCCGACCTTCAAGATCGACACGGATGGCACGGTCGACTGGTACACCTCGGTCGGCTACATCCGCTACACCGCCAATTGCATGCAGTGCCACGGGCCGGACGGGCTCGGCTCGAGCTTCGCGCCCTCGCTCGTCGATGCGTTGCAGACGCTCGACTATGCCGCCTTCATGGACACGGTGGCCAACGGCAAGAAGAATGTCAGCGCCAGCCAGGATCTGGTGATGCCCGCCTTCGGTAACAACCCGAATGTGATGTGCTTCATCGACGCCATCTTCGTCTATCTGCGCGCCCGCTCGGATGGCGCGCTCGGGCGCGGCCAGCCGCAGAAGAACGCGCCGCGCCCCGAAGGCTATAGCGCGCAGGAGAACGCCTGCATGGGCTAGGCGCCCGGTTCAGGCGCGCGATCAGCCGGGAAAGGGCTCGCGCGCCAGCGCGGCGGCGTTGCGGCCGGTGAGCGCGGCGAGCGTGGTCTTGTCGCGGTCAAGGCGCGCTGCCAGCCCCGCCTTGATCCGCGCGGCCAGCCCCAGCCCCTCATAGACCAGGCTCGAGTAAAGCTGGATCAGGCTCGCCCCGGCCTCGATCTTGGCCAGCGCCGTCTGCGGGCTGTCGATGCCGCCGACGCCGATTAGCGGGAAGGCGCCATCGACACGCAGATAGGTCTCCGCCAGCATGCGGGTGGAGAGCGGAAAGAGCGGGCGGCCGGAAAGCCCGCCGGTCTCGCTTTTCGCCGCCGCGCGCAGGGTCGGCGGACGGGAGATGGTGGTGTTGGAGACGATCAGCCCGTCAATGCGCCGGCGCCGGGCCACCTCCACCACGCTGTCGAGATGGGGCAGCGCGAGATCGGGCGCGATCTTCAGCAGCAGCGGGATGCCCGGCGCCGCCTCGTCACGCGCAGCGATGACGCGGGCGAGCAGATCATCGAGCGCGCTCTCCTCCTGCAGATCGCGCAGGCCCGGTGTGTTGGGAGAGGAGACATTGGCGGTGAAATAGCTGGCGAGGCCGGCAAAGGCGCGGATGCCCGAGACATAGTCGGCGGCGCGGTCCGTGCTGTCCTTGTTCGCCCCGACATTGACGCCGACGATCCCCGCCCGGCCGCGCCGCGCGGTGAGCCGGGCTTTCGCCGGGCCATGGCCGCCGCTGTTGAAGCCATAGCGGTTGATGACCGCGCGGTCCTCGACGAGGCGGAAATTGCGCGGGCGCGGATTGCCGGGCTGCGGGCGCGGCGTGATGGTGCCGACCTCGACGAAGCCGAAGCCGGCGCCAAGCAGCGCGTCGGGCACCTCGGCCTCCTTGTCGAAACCGGCGGCGAGGCCCACCGGGTTCGGGAAACGCAAGCCGAAGGCGTCCACCGCGAGGCGCGGATCATCCGCCGGGGCGGGCCCGGCCGGCAGGCGGGACAGCGCGCTGATGGCGAGGCCATGCGCGGTTTCCGGGTCGATCAGCCGGGCGAAGGGAAGCGCGAGGTCGAGCAGAGCGCGCATGGTTCAGCCCTCGAAGGCGGGAAAGAGATGGCGCCCATGCTCGCCGAGCGGCAGGTCACGCACCCAGGCGACGGCCGCGAGCTCCAGCGGCGCATACAGATGCGGGAAGAGATCGCCGCCACGGGAAGGCTCGAAGCGCAGCGCGGCGGGATCGAGCCGTTCGGTGCGGATGGCCACCAGCAAGAGATCGTCCTGCCCAGCGAAATGGCGGGCGGCGGTTTCGGCAACCTGCGCGGCGGTGGAGAAATGGATGAAGCCGTCGGCAAGGTCCACCGGCGCGCCATCAAAGCGCCCGGCGTCTTCCGCCAGCTGCCACAGCGCGCGCGGCACGATCTTGTAGATGAGGGCGGGGGGCTGACTCACGGGGCTTCATCCTGCTGCGGCGGGGCCGCGCCCGCTCTAGCCCCGCTTGCCGGGGCTGGCAACGGCGAAGTGGTCGGCACGCATGGCGTGCGAGGCGGCTGGACTTTGGCAAAAATAGGGTATAATTCCTATTCATCCGACAAAATTCCGGCGGCGGTGCATCGTGCTGACTCATCCGCAGATCTGGCGGGCCATTGATCGGCTGGCCGAGCGCCATGGGCTGAGCCCCTCGGCGCTGGCCAAGCGCGCCGGGCTCGACGCGACCACGTTCAACCGCTCCAAGCGCACCACGGCTGACGGGCATCTGCGCTGGCCCTCGACCGAGAGCATCGCCAAGATCCTCGCGGCGACCGCGACCAGCCTCGATGATTTCATGGCGCTCATCGAGGGCGCGACGGCGGGGCGCCGGGCGATCCCGCTCATCGGCTTCGCGCAGGCGGGCGCCGGCGGCTATTTCGACGATGCGGGCTTTCCGGTCGGCGGCGCCTGGGACGAGATCGCCTTTCCCAATGTGGGCGACGAGCACGCCTATGCGCTGGAGATCGCCGGCGATTCCATGCTGCCGCTCTATCGCGACGGCGATGTCGTCGTGGTCTCCCCGGCGGCACCGGTGCGGCGGGGCGACCGGGTGATCGTGAAGACGCGCGAGGGCGAGGTGCTGGCCAAAGAGCTGAAGCGCCGCACCACGCGCACGGTGGAACTGCGCTCGCTCAACCCGGAGCACCCCGACCGCAGCTTCACGGAAGGCGAGATTGCCTGGATCGCCCGTGTGCTCTGGGCGAGCCAGTAACCGCCTATCCAGCGGCGGGCCTTCCACATAGAAACGGCCCCCGAGGGGCCGTTCCCGTCGCATCTCAAGAACTCGGTCAGTAGCGGCAGGGCACGCTCACGGTGCGGCCATAGGCATCGCGGGCGTAGCAGTCGCCCGGCGAGGTGGCCGCGCCGATCACCGCGCCCGTGCCCGCGCCGATGGCGCCACCGATCGCCGCGCCCGTGCCGCCGCCGGCGATGCCGCCGATGACGGCGCCGGTGCCGCCGCCGATCAGCGCGCCGCCCGCGGTGCGACGCTCGGTGGTGGTGCAGGCAGCCGCGCTCAGCGCGATGGCGCAGATGGCAATGACCTTGAACATGATTTCCCTCTCCAGACTTGGCCCTGTCTCGTCGAGCGCGCCTGAAGGGCCGCCCGTGAAGTCTGACCGTTCAACGCACAAAGCCGGTGACGGTTCCCGAAAATACCGCAGACCGGCGACGCCCGACTTCCTACGGGAGAAAATGCGGATTATCATAATAACCACATACGTTAAACGTAATTAACCGTGCAGCCGGTTGACAGTGGAGAGACGCATGACCATCCGCCTTGGGGACGTGGTTCCCGATTTCGAGGCCGAGACCACCGAAGGCCCGATCCGCTTCCATGAGTGGCTCGGCAATTCCTGGGGCGTGCTGTTCTCGCACCCGAAGAACTTCACCCCGGTCTGCACCACCGAACTCGGCCAGGTGGCGCGGCTGAAGCCGGAATTCGACCGGCGCAACGTGAAGGTCATCGGCCTGTCGGTCGATCCGCTGGACGCGCATGCCAAATGGGCCGACGACATCGCGGAAACACAGGGCTTCGCGCCGAACTTCCCGCTGATCGCCGACCAGGATCGCACGGTTTCCGGCCTCTACGACATGATCCACCCCAACGCGTCGGACACGATGACGGTGCGTTCGGTGTTCGTCGTCGGCCCGGACAAGAAGCTGAAGCTCTCGCTCACCTACCCGGCGAGCGCGGGGCGCAATTTCGACGAGATCCTGCGGGTGATCGATTCGCTCCAGCTCACCGCCCAGCACTCCGTCGCCACGCCGGCGAACTGGAAGGATGGCGACGACGTCATCATCGTCCCCTCGGTCAGCGACGAGGCGGCCAAGGAGAAGTTCCCCGGCGGCTGGAAGACGCTGAAGCCCTATCTGCGCGTGGTGCCCCAGCCGGGCAAGTGAGGCGCAAGACGCGGCGCGACGCCCTGCGCGGGCGTCCGCCCGTGCCGCGCATCGTCTCTCACGGCCGGGGGCTGTCCCCGGCCGCTCCCGCTGCCTCCGCCGACCGGCGGTGGCCGAGGATGCGGTGGACATTGCCTTCGATCCAGTCGGTCAGCGTGCCCAGATGATCGGCGACTTCCCGGCCCATCGGCGTCAGGCTGTATTCGACATGGGGCGGCACGACGGGGAAGGAGCGGCGCGCGACGAAGCCGTCCTCCTCCAGAAGGCGCAGCGTCTGCGCCAGCATTTTCTCGCTCACCCCTGCCGCCATGCGGCGCAGCTCGCTGAAGCGCATCGTGCCGTCGCGCAGGATGAGCAGGCACAGCGTGCCCCACAGGCTGCTCACATGCTTGAGCACCTCGCGCGAGGGGCAGTCGGTCGCGCGTAGCTCGCCGCGCCGGACCCGCTCCTTGAAGGTTTCCCGATCCCGACCCATCGCGTCCTTACCTCCGCGCACCCGCAATACTAACCAAAAGGTGCGTACTTTCCATTAGAGAGTATGGACGCTAGCGTGCCGCGCATCAAGTTCACCACGCGTTGAGGCTGACATGACTGATTTGATTTTGGTGACCGGCGCCTCCGGCCAGTTCGGCCAGCTCGTTCTGGGTCACCTGACCCAGGAGCTGGGCGTCGCCCCCTCCCGCATCGTCGCGGGCTCCCGCAATCCGGCCAAGCTCGCCGACTGGGCCGCCAAGGGCGTCCATGTGCGCGCGCTGGATTTCGAGGACGCCAGCACCTTCGCCCCCGCCTTTGCCGGCGTCGGCCGCGCCCTGCTGATCAGCACCGATGCGCTCGACCGGCCGGGTCGCCGCCTTGCCCAGCATCAGGCGGCCATCGCCGGGCTGGAAGCGGCTGGCGTCACCCACGTCGTCTATATCTCGGCGCCGAAGCCGGAAGACTCGCCGCTGCTGCTCGCGCCCGACCATGAGGGCACGGAACAGGCGCTCGCGGCCAGCGCCCTGCCCGGCTGGACCGTGCTTCGCAACCATTGGTACTTCGAGAACCTGTTCATGTTCCTGCCGCCGGCCATCGCGGCGGGCGCCTGGTACACGGCCGATGAGGGCCAGGGCAGCGCCGATATCGCCCGCGACGACCTCGCCTTCGCCGCCGCCAAGGTTCTGGCCGGTAGCGAGAGCGGCAAGGCGACCTACACGCTCTCCGGCACGCAGGCGCTGACCAAGACGGAGATCGCCAGCGCGGTGAGCGCGGCCATCGGCAAGCCGATCGCGGTGGTGCAGGTGCCGCTCGAAGGGCTGGTGCAGGGCATGGTACATGCGGGCCTGCCCGAGCCGCTGGCGCGCGTCTTCGCGTCCTTCGACAGCAACACCGCCGCCGGCCGGGTCGCCGAGATCACGGGCGACTTTGCCCGCCTCACCGGCCGCCAGCCGCGCCCCTTCGCGGAGTGGCTCGCCGCCAACACCCCGGCGCTCGCCGCGCTGTGAGGCACGGCTCCCTCCAAGCCGCCGTGCCGAAGACGTCGTGGATTCCCGGATCAAGCCGGGAGGACATTGGGCAGGGGACCGCCATGGTCCACCCATGGACCGTCATGGCCGGGCTTGGCCCGGCCATCCACGCCTTTGACCTGTAGCGCCCGGAAAAGTCGTGGATCCCCGGGTCATGCCCGGGGATGACGTCGGAGTAGGGTGCAGATGACACCGCATCTGACCGATTGGCCGAGCTTGGTTCAGCCGAGCTTCTTGCGGTACTCGATGAAGCCCGGCCGGTCGGCCAGCGTGTTGTAGAGGCGCTGCGCGGTGGTGTTGGTCTCATGCGTGAGCCAATACACATCCGCGCAGCCGCGCCGGGCCGCCTCGGCAAAGACATGCTCGATCAGCGCCCGGCCGACGCCCTTGCCGCGCGCGGCGGGGCTGACGAACAGGTCGTTCAAATAGCAATAATCCTGCACGCTCCAGGTCGAGCGGTGCGACAGCGCGTGAACGAGGCCGAGCGGCGTCTCGCCCTCGAAAGCCAGCGCGCCCCACATCGGCTCGGCCGGATCGGTCAGGCGGGCGAAGCTGGTGCGGCTCGTCGCCTCCGGCAGGCTCGCCTCATAGAAGGTGAGATAAGCCTGCCAGAGCGGCGCCCACACGGCGTAGTCCTCCGCCACCAGCGGCCGGATGGTGATGCCCGTATCGCTCATGCGAGTACCCTGCCCTTTTCCAGCGCCACGCCGCGCAAAAACTCGTCCGCCGGCAGGGCGCGGCTGCCGGCCTTCTGAACCTCGGTGAGGCGCACGGCGCTCGCCCCTTCGCCCTCGCCGCAGGCGATGGTGAGATCATCGCCCAGCACCGTGCCCGGCGCGCCAGACCCCGCCGCGAGCGTCGAGCGCAGCACCTTCACCCGCGCGCCGTCCAGCTCGAACCAGGCGCCGGGAAAGGGCGACAGGCCGCGAATATGGTCGTGCACCGCCTTGGCCGGGCGGCTCCAGTCGATGCGGGTCTCGCTTTTGTCGATCTTGGCGGCATAGGTCTCGCCCTCCGCGGGCTGCGGGCGGAAATCGAGACCGCCGCGCTCCAGCGCCGCGAGTGCACGACCCATCAGATCGGCGCCGACGATCATCAGCCGGTCATGCAACTCGCCCGCCGTCATGTCCGGGCCGATGGCGACGCGCTCGACGAGGCCGACGGGGCCGGTGTCGAGCCCGGCTTCCATCTTCATCACCGCGACGCCGCTCTCGGCATCCCCCGCCATGATGGCGCGCTGGATCGGCGCCGCGCCGCGCCAGCGCGGCAGCAGCGAGGCGTGCAGGTTCAAGCAACCGAGCGCGGGTAGGTCGAGAATGTTCTGCGGCAGGATGCGGCCATAGGCGACGACCACGGCGACATCGGCCTCATGGGCGGCGAAGGTCTCGGCCGCCTCGGGCGTGCGCAGGCTCGCGGGCGTCAGCACGGGCACGCCGAGCTTTTCGGCCGCGCGGTGGACCGGCGAGGGCACGAGATCGAGCCCGCGCCGCCCGCCCGCCGCCGGCGCGCGCGTGTAGCAGGCGACGACCTCATGGCCGGTGCCGACAATTTCGGCGAGCGTCGACACCGCGAAATCGGGCGTGCCCATGAAGACGATGCGCATGAGTGCCCCCGATGATGATGCGCGGACCGCGGACAGGCTCAGTCGCCGTCGCGTTCCTTCTGCTTGGCGAGCTTGGTGAACTTGGTCAGCACCCGATCCCGCTTCAGCTTGGAGATGTGGTCGATGAACAGCACGCCGTTGAGATGGTCGATCTCGTGCTGCACGCAGGTGGCGAGCAGGCCCTCGGCGTCGATCTCGCGCGTCTCGCCGTTGAGGTCCATGTAGCGGATCTTCACCCGCGCCGGGCGCTCGACATCAGCGTAATATTCCGGGATCGACAGGCAACCTTCCTGATAGACCGACAGCTCCTCGGAGGCGCCGACAATCTCAGGATTGATCAGCGCGATCGGGTTCTTGGCGTCCTCGCTGTCATCCTCGCGCTCGCGCCGGCCGACATCGACGGTGACGATGCGCTCGGGAATGCCGACCTGGATGGCGGCAAGGCCGATGCCCGGCGCGTCATACATGGTCTCGAACATGTCCTCGACGATCGCGCGCACGCGCGCATCCACGCGCGTCACCGGATCGGAGATGAGCCGCAGGCGGGAATCGGGGAGAATGACCAAGGAGCGTATCGACATGGCGTCCAGATAAGGGCTGGCCGTTTTCCGGTCAACGGAGGCGGCGCGCGGATGGGGACGGATGTTCACTCTCCGTTCGCGCTTTGACGAGAATCTGCTAAAAGCGCGCGATGGATCAGCTTCTCTTTGTTATCGGCACGCAGCCCGTGACCCTCGCCCATACGCTGATCGCCGGCGCGGCGCTCGGCTTCCTGCTGCTGCTCGCCGTTCTGCGGGCGGTCTCGCGCGCGGCACGGCACAGCGCCGAGGAGGCGGACGAGCAGGCCCGCCGGGCGGAAGACCTGGAGACGCGGCTGATCGAGCTCGCACGCACGCAGGCCGAGACGGTCGGGCGCGTTCAGTCCATGGCCGAGGTGCTGGCGCAGCGCCAGGGCGAGCTCGCCCGCGCGGTCGCCGAGCGGCTGGACGCCTCCTCGCATCGGGTCGGCGAAAGCCTCGCGCGCTCGGCCGAGGCGACGCATGAGAACCTCGCCAAGCTCAATGAGCGCCTCGCCCTTGTCGATCAGGCGCGGGCGAGCCTGGGCGAGCTCTCCGGGCAGGTGATGAGCCTGCGCGAGACGCTGTCCAACAAGCAGGCGCGCGGCGCCTTTGGCGAGGGCCGGCTGCAGGCGATCATCGCCGACGGGCTGCCGCGCGACAGCTTCGCCTTCCAGCACACGCTGGGCAATGGACGGCGCGCCGACTGCGCGATCTTCCTGCCCGGCGACAAGCGCCCGCTGCTGGTCGATTCCAAATTCCCGCTGGAGGCCGTCACCGCCTATCGCGAGGCGCCGACGGCGGAAGCGCGCAAGCAGGCCGAGACGCGGCTCAAGGCCGATGTCGGCAAGCATGTGAAGGACATCGCCGAGCGCTACCTCATCAGCGGCGAAACGCAGGACATCGCGATGATGTTCGTGCCCTCGGAATCCGTTTATGGCGAGCTGCACGAGCATTTCGACGACGTCATCCAGCAGGCGTTCCGCGCCCGCGTGATCCTCGTCTCGCCCTCGCTGCTGATGCTCGCGGTGCAGGTGGTGCAGGCGATCTGCAAGGATGCGCGGATGCGCGAGCAGGCCGACCTCATCCGCGCCGAATGCGGCAAGCTGGTCGCCGATGTGATGCGGCTGCGCGACCGGGTGGGCAATCTGCAGAAGCATTTCGGCCAGGTGACCGACGACGTGTCGCAGGCACTGACCTCCGCCGACAAGATCGCCAAGCGCGGCGCGCGCATCGAGCAGCTCGAATTCGACGGCGAGCCCATCCCCGCCGACACCCCGCCGCTCCCCATGGGCGAGGGCCTGCGCCAGATCCGCGGCGCGGCGGAGTAAGCGCGGCCGCTTCCCCTCGCGTGATCCCGGCCCCTCCGGACTTGCCTTCGGCAAGCCCAAGGGCAGGCGCGGCCGAACAGACCCATCAAGGCGTCATCCCGGCCGAAGCGCAGCGCAGAGCCGGGATCGTCGGATCGGTCGGGTGCCGGCGGACAACCGGGATGGTAGGCCGATCAAGACGCCCCCGCGATCCCAGATCGGCCATAGGCGGCGACCCTCCCCGTGCGCCGTCATGGCCGGGCTTGGCCCGGCCATCCACGCCTTCCCCTTCGCGCCCGGCCAAAGTCATGGATCCCCGGGCCAAGCCCGGGGATGACGGCGGGAGAGGTACGCCGCCCCCCTCTTCCCTGTGAGTTTCCCCTGTGTCTGTAATCAGTCGAATTCGTATCTGAAGCGGAATCTGATAGTCTGATAGAAACGTTCTATCGTACCCGTCAGGAAGCGTTGCGTGATCGATCGGTTTGAACTTCTGCTGGCGCTCGCCAAGGAGCGCCATTTCGGGCGCGCCGCCGAAGCGTGCGGCGTCACCCAGCCGACCCTTTCCGCCGGCCTCAAGCAGCTCGAGGAACAGCTCGGCGTGCGCCTCGTCGAGCGCGGCTCGCGCTTCATCGGCTTCACGCCGGAGGGCGAGCGCGCGCTGCAATGGGCCCGCCGCGTCATCGGTGATGTGCGCGCCATGCGCCAGGAGATCGCCGGCATGCGCAAGGGCCTGTCCGGCCATCTGCGCATCGCCGCCATCCCGACCGCCATGCCCATGCTCTCCGAGCTCACGACGCCGTTCCACGAGAAGCACGCCGATGTGCGCTTCACGCTGATGTCGGCGAGCTCGAACGAGGTGCTGCGGCTCATCGAGAACCTCGAAGCCGATGCCGGCATCACCTATCTCGACAATGATCCCGTCGGCCGGCTGAAGACGGTCCCGCTCTACAAGGAAGGCTATCGCTTTCTCACCTCGGTCGATTCCCCGCTGGGCGACCGGGCGAGCGTGACCTGGGCGGAGATCGGCCAGGTGCCGCTCTGCCTGCTCACCCCCGACATGCAGAACCGCCGCATCGTCGACAAGCAGCTGGCGGAAGCCGGGCATACCGTCACGCCGATGCTGGAGGCCAACTCCACCATTGCCCTGCTCTCGCATGTGCGCACCGGCAAATGGGCGAGCGTGGTCGCCAAGACGCTGGCGGATGTGTTCGCCTTCCCGCCCAGCATCCGCTCCATTCCCATCGTCTCGCCGGAAGTCTCGCACCAGATGGGCCTCGTGGTGCTCGACCGCGAGCCGATGACGCCGATCGTCACCGCGCTGGTGGCGGAGGCCAAGGCGGTAGCCCCGGCGCTGACTGGCCGCATCTAAGGCGCGACGCCGACCGGACGGGAACCCGGTGCCTCTCTCCAAGTTGTCAGGGCGACGCGGCATCGGCCGCAGCTTGCACGGCGGCGGCGACGCCGCCTCACATCTGGAGGCACACCATGCTGGGTTGGGCTCTGACCTTCCTCGTCGTCGCGCTGATCGCGGCGGTTCTCGGCTTCGGCGGCATTGCGGGCACGGCGATCGAGATCGCCAAGATCATCTTCTTTGTGGCGATCATCCTGTTCCTGGTCTCCGCCGTGGTCGGCATGCTGCGCGGCCGATCGAGCCGGGCGCCCTGATCGCCCCTCACGCCCCTGCAAGGTGAAACGCCCCCGGCCACAACCGGGGGCGTTTTCGCAGGTGCGCCCGCGCGCCGGAAACGCATACGTGAGCGCGGAACCGGGCCGGGCGCGAGGGCGCCGGGCACAGTTCCACGCTCCCGCGATGGCAGGCTGGTCAGGTATCGGTGACGGGGGAAAAAGGTCCGGCTCAGAGCCGGTCGCTGGCCGCGATGATGGCCTGGGTGGTCTTGTCGGGGCCGAAATCCCCGGCATCTTCGATCGCGAGCAATTCGCCCAGCCGCTTGCGCGCCCGGTTCACGCGGCTCTTGATGGTGCCGACCGCGCACTGGCAGATGTCGGCGGCTTCCTCATAGGAAAAGCCGGAGGCACCCACGAGAACGAGCGCCTCGCGCTGGTCCGGCGGCAGCTTGTCGAGCGCCGTGCGGAAATCCTCGAAGTCCAGATGCGTGTTCTGGTCGGGATTGGTCGTCAGCGTCGCGGCAAAGGCGCCGTCGGAATCAGGCACTTCACGCCGGCGCTTGCGGTATTCCGAACGGAACAGGTTGCGCAGGATGGTGAACAGCCACGCCGGCAGGTTGGTGCCGGTGCGGAAGCTGTTGATGTTGGCGAAGGCCCGCAGCAGCGTCTCCTGCACCAGATCGTCGGCGCGGTCGACATTGCCGCTCAGCGAGATCGCGAAAGCGCGCAGATTCGGAATGGCCGCGATGATTTCATCGCGCAGCACGGGATCGAACTGGCTCACTTCTCGCCTCCGCCCTCACCGGACTTGGTAGCCTTGGCCGGCTCATCGAGCTGCGAAAGAAGGTCGAGGAAACGATCGGGCACGCCCTGGCGCACCACGTCGTCATACATGGCGCGCAGATGCTGGCCGATCTTGGCCTGGATGTCGCTGCCGAGAGCGTTACCCGCGCCCCCCGCCATTGAGGTCTTGCCCAGCGCTTCCGCGCTGACCGCATGTCCCCCGGACTGCTCGTCATTCATCGTCTTTTTTCCCGACATTGAGCCACCAAAGCGAAAAAGGGGAGGACGGCTCCGTCGCTTGCTACCCCGGCATAACGGCGGTCGGGCAAGGTGGTTCCAGAACCGATGCAGATTTAAATTTTATTCTTGCGGCAGTATGGAACCATGCCCCTCATATGGCGTTAACCGTCGCTTGCCTTTTCGCACTTTGGGGAGACGCGTGTGAGCACCTCGCAACTTGTCGCGCAGCATTTGCCGTTCCTGCGCCGCTATGCCCGCGCGCTCAGCGGCAACCAGTCGGCGGGCGACGCCTATGTTACCGCACTCCTGGAAACGCTGATCGCCGACCCCTCGACGCTTGACCGTCAGGTCGAGCCGCGCGTCGCGCTCTACCGCCTGCTGACCCGTTTGTGGAACTCGGTCGCCATCAACGCCGAGATCGACCCGGCCTCGGCCGAAGTGCAGGGCGAGCGGCGCCTTGGACATATAACGCCGATGGTGCGGCAGGCGTTCCTCCTGGTGTCGCTGGAGGGCTTCAGCGAGGACGACGCCTCCTCCGTGCTGGACATCGGCGTGCCCACGCTGCGCAACCTCGTCGCGGATGCCGGCCGCGAGCTCGCCGCCGAGATCGCTACCGACGTATTGATCATCGAGGACGAGCCCTTCATCGCGCTGGACCTCGAAGGCCTGGTCGAGGGCCTCGGCCACCGCGTCAGCGGCATCGCCCGTACCCATTCGGAAGCCGTCAGCCTCGCCCGCCGCAAGGCGCCGGGCCTGATCCTCGCCGATATCCAGCTCGCCGACGGCTCCTCGGGGCTCGAGGCCGTGAACGAGCTGATCGAGGGCGTGGAAGTTCCGGTGATCTTCATCACCGCCTATCCCGAGCGCTTCCTCACCGGCGTGCGACCGGAACCGGCCTTCCTCATCGCCAAGCCGTTCCAGCCCTCCACCGTCGCCGCCGTGATCAGCCAGGCGCTGTTCTTCGAGCGCAAGGCCCGCCCACGGGAGCAGCGCGCCACCGCCTGACCCGGTTCATTCATGTCGCTCGACCTGAGCCTTATCGACACCGCTTCGCGGTGGACGACGATCCTGTCGTGCGGCGCCATGTCCGCCGGCATCTTCTATCTGATGATCCTGCGCCGGGACTTGTCCGGGCGCATGAAGCTGCTTGGTTGCCTGCTCGGCGTGCTGCTGCTGCTGGTCGGCCTGCTCACTTTGGTGGTGACGTGGGACAGCCGTGTCATGCAGTGGATGCCGACGGCGGTGCGCACGGGTCTGGCGCTGGTAAATGCCATCGGCGCCATCGCCCTGTGGTCGAATCTGCGGGCGCTCGCCGACCTGCCGACCCCGGCACGGGTGGCGCAGGAGCAGCGCCGCCTGACGCTGGAGCTGGCCACCGTGCTGCAGCGCTATGAGATGGCGCTGCGCGGCTCCAATGTGGCGGTCTTCACCCAGGACCGGAACCTGCGCTACACCTCGGTGAGCAAGCCGCTCTTCGGCCATCCCGTCGACATGGCCGTCGGCGCGACCGATGCGGATCTGCTCGGCGAGGCGCAGGCGCAGTCGATCTCGCTGCTGAAGCGCGAGGCGCTGGGCGCGACCGAGCCGCGCAAAGGCGAGGCCGAAGTCGACGAGGACGGCGCCAAGCGCTGGTATGATGTCCATGTCGAGCCGCTGCGCGACCTCTCCGGCGTCACCGTCGGCCTCACCGGCGCGGTGGTGGATGTCACCGACCGCAAGGAGAACGAGCAGCATCTGCGCCTGCTCATGCGCGAGCTGACGCACCGCTCGAAGAACCTGCTCGCCGTTATCCAGGCCATGGCCCGGCAAACTGCCCGCCATGCCGGCTCGATCGACGATTTCGTCGAGATCTTCAGCGCCCGCCTGCAGGCGCTCGCCCGCTCGCATGACCTGCTGGTGCAGGAGGGCTGGCACGGCGCCTCGCTCACCGACATGGTGCGCTCGCAGCTCGGCCATCACATCGACCGCGAGAACAGCCAGGTCTCGGTCGAGGGGCCGGATATCTTCCTCAAGCCCGAGGCGGCGCAGAATATCGGCCTCGCCTTGCACGAGCTCTCCACCAACGCGGCGAAATATGGCGCGCTGTCGGTGCCGACCGGCCATGTCTCGATTCTTTGGGCGCGACGCCCGGTCGAGGCCGGGGGCGGGTTCGAGCTGTCCTGGACGGAGAGCGGCGGGCCACCGGTGGAGCCGCCGCGCGGGCGCGGCTTCGGCTCGCTGGTCATCGAGCGCAACCTCGCGCGCGCGCTCGATGGCACGGTGGAGCTGGACTTCGCGACCACCGGCCTGTCCTGCCACGTCACGGTCCCCGAGCCGCACGTCACCTCCACTCGCTGATCTCGCGCTAGGCCGCGCCCCCGCCGGGGCCCCCACGACCAGGCACCGTGGGTTCGCGATCACACATCGTTGACGCCTGACCTCATTGACCTACCGCCGGGAACCCGGCGCGTTTCACGCGCGTTAACCATGCGATGGCGGGGAAACGGCGCGATGAGGCCAGCTCCCTCCGAGTTTTCAACGATCACCGCTCGCGGACGACGATCCGGCGGGGCCCCTGGCCGCGCATGGTGAGGCCGTTCATGGCCGCCGTTCCGGGCATCCGGGTGGAGAAGCACAATGAACGCCTTTGTCCGTGCCGCCGGAAAATCCCCCTCCTGTCTCGTCGGCGCCGTCTGCGGCTTCGCGCTGGCGATTCCGCTGGCCGCGGTGGCGCTCGGCGCCAGCACCGCGCCGCATGCGGTGAACGCCGCGACGGCACATGCCGCGACACTCCAGGGCCCGCGCGAACTGCCGACGCAGGCACAAATGGTCAACCGCTCCATAAAGGGCGCGCGGCTCGATCTGCGCCTCCCGCCGGCGCCGGTCGGCAGCTCCATGATGGCGAAGAACGTGCTGCCGGGCGCGCCCGCCCTCTCTCCCGTCGGCGCCAATGGCGCTGCGACGGCGCAGAACGCGCCTGAGCTTCAACCCGCCCGCGCCGCGCGCACGCCGAAAGGCTGCGTCTCCGCCCTCGGCCCCACCCGCTCAAGCCTCGCTACCGAAGACCTGACCATCTGCGTCGCATCGGCCGAGATGGTTGGTAATATTATCTTCTGATTTTGCGCAATAGTCGGGACGGAACAAAAGTAACTCGCCTACGTTTACTTTACAAGCAGCCGAAATGGCCGCGCCATCCTCGACATATTACGTACAGGAGAAAGACGATGACCAACAAGTTCGTGACCCTCACGGCCGTCGCCGCCCTGTCGCTGGCTCCCGCGGTGGCCTTCGCGCAGAGTGCGGCCCCCGGCAGCACGACCCCGCCCGCCGCCTCCCCGGTCGCCCCCGATGCCGGCACCCCGCAGGCACCCGCGTCGGAGATGCCCAATTCCCCGACCGGCACCATGAACAACAGAACCGCTCCGACCGGCACCTCCAACGCCGCCCAGACCACGGTGCCGGCCACGCCGAAATTCGTCAGCACCCAGTCCAGCGGCCAGTGGCTCGGCTCGGACCTGATGGGAACCGCCGTCGTCACCTCCAATGACGAGTCGCTCGGCTCGATCAGCGACGTGGTGATCGACCGTGACGGCTCCATCGTCGCGGCGGTGATCGATGTCGGCGGCTTCCTCGGCATCGGCGCCAAGCCGGTCGCGGTCTCCTTCGACTCGCTGACCCCGACCCCGACCGACAATGGCCAGAAGATCGTCGTCGCCCTCACCAAGGAAGAGCTGAATTCGGCGCCCGAGTTCAAGTCGCTGGACGATAATCGTGGCGACGCCTCGAACGCGACGACCGGCACGGCCGCTCCCGCCACCACCAACTGACCGCGCGCATCACCTAGCGATCCCCGGCCCGGCGCCGGGGATCTCGTCTAGCGACGGCCGCGCCCGCCGCGCCCGTCAGGACGGACATGCCCGGCCATCCCGTGTGAGGTGGCCGGGCATGTCGCGTTTCCCAGTTGGCGTTTCCGCCCTGCCCGGCCACCTGGCGAGGGAGTACGCGGCGCACGATGACGCGGCCGCGCGGATCGGGTAAAGCGGGGGGTGACCAGCCGGACCCCGACATGACCGAGCCCCGCCGCCGCCGCGCCGACCATCCCTTCCGCGAGCTCTTCGATCTCGACGCGATGCGGGTGGAACTCTCCGCCCTCGCCGCCTCCGTCATGCAGGGGCCCGCTTCGGGCCGCGAGATCGAGCTGCGCGGCCAGCTGGCGCGCCGGCTCAAGGTCGCCTATCAGCACGGCCACAAGACCGCCGAGCGCTGGCTGATGGAGGAAGGCTCCGGCCGGCGCTGCGCCGAGCGGCTGTCGCGCCTGCAGGACGAGATCATTCAGCTCGTGCATGAGCTGGTCGTGCGCTACCTCTACCCCTCCGACAACCCCTCGACCTCCGAGCGCATGGCGATCATCGCCGTCGGCGGTTATGGGCGCGGGCTGATGGCGCCGGGCTCGGACACCGACATCCTGTTCCTCCTGCCCTACAAGCAGACGGCCTGGGGCGAGAGCGTCGCCGAGGCGATGCTCTATGTGCTCTGGGACATGGGGCTGAAGGTCGGCCACGCCACGCGCTCGGTCGATGAGTGCATCCGCCAGGCGCGTGCCGACATGACCATCCGCACCGGCATTCTGGAGGCGCGGCTGCTGCTGGGCGAGCGGGCCCTGTTCAACGAACTCACCTCGCGCTTCGATGCGGAAGTGGTGCAGGGCACGGCCGCCGAGTTCGTCGCCGCCAAGCTCACCGAACGCGAGGATCGCCTCAAGCGCGGCGGCCAGTCGCGCTATGTGGTCGAGCCCAATGTGAAGGACGGCAAGGGCGGCCTGCGCGACCTGCACACGCTGTTCTGGATCGCCAAATATGTCTACCGCGTCCACGAGACGCGCGAACTCGTCGCCAAGGGCGTGTTCACCGACGAGGAAGCCCGCATCTTCCGCCGCTGCGAGGATTTCCTCTGGTCGGTGCGCTGTCATCTGCACTTCGTCACCGGCAAGGCGGAGGAGCGCCTGTCCTTCGACGTGCAGCGCGAGATGGCCGAGCGCCTCGGCTATGTCTCGCATCCCGGCATGCGCGACGTCGAACGCTTCATGAAGCACTATTTCCTCGTGGCGAAGGATGTCGGCGATCTCACCGCCATCGTCTCTGCCGCGCTGGAGGACCGCCACGACAAGCCGGTGCCGCGCCTTAACCGGATGATCGCCCGGCTGCGCCGCTCGCCGCGCCGCACCTTCAAGGAAACGACCGATTTCATCGTCGACAATGACCGCATCAACGTCGCCGACTCGAGCGCCTTCGGCCGCGATCCGGTCAATCTGATCCGCATCTTCTATCTCGCCGGCAAGCACGGCCTCGCCTTCCACCCGGACGCGATGCGCCTCGCCACGCGCTCGCTCAAGCTCATCGACGCGCGGCTGCGCGAGCACCCCGAGGCCAACCGGCTGTTCCTGGAGATCCTGTGCTCGCGCGACAGCGCCGAGATCGTGCTGCGGCGGATGAACGAGACCGGCGTGCTTGGCCGCTTCGTGCCGGATTTCGGCCGCGTCGTCGCGATGATGCAGTTCAACATGTACCACTCCTACACGGTGGACGAGCATCTCATCCGCTCCATCGGCGTGCTCGCGCGCATCGAGCAGGGCGACCGGCCGGATTTCGGCCTCGCCAACGAACTGATGCAGCAGATCAAGAACCGCCAGCTGCTCTATGTCGCGACCTTCCTGCACGACATCGCCAAGGGCCGGCCGGAGGACCATTCGATCGCCGGCGCCCGCGTCGCCCGCAAGCTGTGCCCGCGCTTCGGCCTGTCGCCGAGCGATACGGACACGGTGGCCTGGCTGATCGAGCAGCACCTCACCATGTCCACCATCGCGCAGTCGCGCGATCTCTCCGACCGCAAGACCATCGAGAACTTTGCCGCCGTGGTGCAGAGCCTCGAACGGATGCGGCTGCTGGAAATCCTCACCACCGCCGACATCGCCGCCGTCGGGCCGGGCGTGTGGAACAACTGGAAATCCCAGCTCCTGCGCACGCTCTATTACGAGACCGAGCCGGTGGTCACCGGCGGCTTCTCGGAGAGCAACCGCACCCAACGCGTGGGCCGCGCCCAGGCCGAATTCCGCGCCGCCATGACGGACTGGCAGGCGCCCGCGCTCGAGGCCTATGCCGCGCGCCACTACCCGTCCTACTGGCTGCAGACCGACCGCGACCAGCAGGTCGCCCATGCCCGCTTCATCGTCGAGGCCGAGACGGCGGGCCGCGCGCTCGCCACCGCGACCAAGACCGACCCGGCGCGCGGCATCACCGAGCTGACCGTCTTCGCGCCCGATCACCCCAAGCTGCTCGCCGTCATCGCCGGCGCCTGCGCCAGCGCGGGGGCGCATATCGTCGACGCGCAGATCAGCACCACGACGGATGGGCGGGCGCTCGACACCATCTCGCTCACCCGCGCCTTCGAGCGCGACGAGGACGAGCTGCGCCGCGCCGACCGCATCGCCGGCGCCATCGAGAAGGCGCTGTCGGGCGAGATCCGCCTGCCCGAGGTGGTGGCGAAGAAGCTCACCAAGCGCCCGCGCGCCTTCACCGTCGAGCCCGAGGTGACGCTGAACAATTCGTGGTCGAACAAGCACACGGTGGTGGAGGTCTCCGGCCTCGACCGGCCGGGCCTGCTCTACGGCCTCACCCAGACGCTCTCGCGCCTCAACCTCAACATCGCCTCGGCGCATGTGGCCACCTTCGGCGAGCGGGCGGTCGACGTGTTCTACGTCACCGACCTGATGGGCGCCAAGATCATGGGCGCCGCCCGCCACTCCGCCATCCGCCGCGCGCTCCTCGCGGTGCTCGACGCAGACGACGAGGCGAACGCGGCGTAAAGCACGCTGGCAAGGGCGCGCCCGGCGCGGTATCGAAATCCCGTCGACCCTTCCGGGAGCTGCCGCGTGCATGAGATCGCGCTGATATTGGTGTGCCTCGCTTTGGGCGTGGTGCTGCGCTGGAGCGGGCGGCTGCCGGACAATGCCGGCAAGGTGCTGTCCGGCTGGGTGATCAATGTCGCGCTGCCGGCGGCGGCGCTGGAGAGTTTTCACAAGCTCACGGTCCATCCCGACTGGTGGCTGGCGGCGGCGACGCCGTGGCTGGGCGTGGCGGTGGCCATCGCCGTACTGGTGCCGCTCTGCCGGGCGCTTGGCTGGTCGCGCGGGCGCACCGGGGCGCTGATCCTCGGCGCGGGCTGGGGCAACACCTCCTTTGTCGGCCTGCCGATGATCGCCGCCTTCGCCGGCAGCCAGTGGCTGGGCCTCGGCATCGTCATCGACCTGTTCGGCTCCTATCTCGCGCTCTCGACGCTGGGCCTTGCCATCGCGGCCGTGGCGAGCGAGGGGCGGCTGGACCTGAAGGCGGTGAGCAAGCGCATCATCATCTTCCCGCCCTTCATCGCCATCCTCATCGCCTTCGCCACCAACCATCTCGACCGGCCGGACTGGCTCGATGAGATCATCACCGCGCTGGCCGCGACGCTCACGCCGCTGGCACTCGCCGCAGTGGGCTATGCGCTGCGCATCGACCGGCTGAAGCACCATCTGGCGCCGCTCGGCGTGGGGCTCACGCACCGGCTGCTCCTCGCCCCCGCCCTGCTGATCGGCCTCTATGCCGCGCTCGGCGACACGTCGGACCCGGTCGCGAAGATCGCCATGCTGGAAATGGCCATGCCGCCTATGCTCGGCGCCAGCGTCATCGCCATGGACAACGACCTCGAGCCCGACCTGATCGCCGCCCTCATCGGCATCGGCGTGCCGCTCTCCATGCTCACCGCGCTGGGCTGGTGGACGCTGATCGCCGGCTTCTGACCCTTCCCTGCCCTCCCGGAGACGACCCCATGAAGATCGCGCTTGAAGAACACGTCGTCTTCCCGGCTTTCCTCGACTATCTCGGCCACGCCATGCCGAAGGTGACACCCGAGGTCTATGCCGACATCGTCGCCCAGCTCTCGGATTTCGGCGAGCGGCGGCTGGCCGCCATGGACGCGGCGGGGGTCGGCCGGGCGGTGCTCTCGCTCTCCGGGCCGGGCGTGCAGATCGAGCCCGACACCGCCGTCGCGTTGCGCGGCGCGCGGCTGGCGAACGACCTGCTCGCCACGGAAATCCAGCGCCGGCCGGACCGCTATGCCGGCTTCGCCCATCTCGCTCTGCAGGATCCCGTGGGCGCCGCCGACGAGCTGGAACGCTGCGTGCGCGAGCTCGGTTTCGTCGGCGCCATGGTCAATGGCCACACGCTCGGCGTCTATCTCGACGACCCGCGTTACGCCCCGTTCTGGGAGCGGCTCGAGGCGCTCGACGTGCCGCTCTATTTGCATCCCGACGACAGCTTCGTGAAGCCCTATGTGCTGGAAGGCTGCGACGAGCTGCTCAAGCCGACCTGGGAATGGACCTTCGAGACCGCCTCGCACGCGCTGCGGCTGGTCTTTGCCGGCGTGTTCGACCGCTACCCGCGCGCCAGGCTCATTCTCGGCCATATGGGCGAGACCCTGCCCTATGTGCTCTGGCGCCTCGACAGCCGGGCCGCGCTGACCACCGGCAACCGCCCGCTCGCCGCCCCGCCCTCGCATTATCTGCGCACCAACGTCTACGTCACCACCTCCGGCCAATGCGCCGACGTGCCGCTCATCGCCGCGCTCTCGGCGCTGGGCGAGGACCGGGTGCTGTTCTCCATCGACTACCCCTATGAGGACTCCGCCACCGCCGCCCGCTTCATCGAGAACGCGGCGATCGACGAGACGGTGCGCGACAAGGTCTGCCGCCGCAATGCGCAGGCGCTGTTGCGCCTGCCGGCCGGCTGAGGCGCGAGCCGGCCCCCCGCCGCGCCGCAATCTCTCCGCTTAACCCCCCTTTAAACGCCGTCATTTAGGGTTCGTTTACCGGTGGGGCCTGGGGGTGTTGCGTTTCATGTTCGGACGGCGCGGTCAGATCGAGCGGCGGGAGCCGGTGCTGGGCACGCCCGGCTTCGACGGCGACCTGCGCCTGACCGCCGAGGACCGCCCGACGCTGGCCGCCGCCCCCCTCGCCCGCGAGCGCGCCTCGGGCGGCAAACGGCGCAAGGGCGGCTCCCAGGGATCACAGGGCTCGCAAAACTCCTCCGGCGAGGGGAAGACGGCGCGGCGCGGCGCCGCCGGCGGCGGGCGCGGGCGGGGACGCAAGCGCGGGCTCATCAGTCGGCTGTTCTATTGGGGCGTGGTGCTCGGCCTCTGGGGCGTGATCGCGATAGGCGGCCTCATCTTCTATGAGGCGAGCCAGCTTCCCCCGATTCAGAACCTCGCCATTCCCGACCGGCCGCCCACCGTCATCATCCAGGGCGCGGACGGCAAGGCGATCGCCACGCGCGGCGAGATGGGCGGGGCGAATGTGCCGCTGCGCGCGCTGCCGCCCTATCTGCCGCAGGCTTTCGTCGCCATCGAGGACCGACGCTTCTATGCGCATTTCGGGCTCGACCCGCTCGGCCTTGCCCGCGCCGTGGTGGTCAATCTCACCGCCGGACGGCTGCGCGAGGGCGGCTCGACGCTGACCCAGCAGCTCGCCAAGAACCTGTTCCTGACGCAGGAGCGCACGCTCTCGCGCAAGATCCAGGAACTGATCCTGTCGATCTGGCTGGAGACCAAATACTCCAAGAACGAGATCCTCGAACTCTATATGAACCGCGTCTATTTCGGCGCGGGCGCCTATGGCGTCGAGGCGGCGGCGCAGCGCTATTTCGGCAAGTCGGCGCGGCAGGTCACGCTCTCCGAGGCGGCGATGCTGGCCGGCCTCGTCAAATCCCCCTCCTCCCTCGCCCCGACGCGCAATCTCGACGGGGCGCAGGCCCGCGCCGAGGTGGTGCTGGCGGCGATGCGTGACGCGGGCTTCATCTCGGCGGAAATGCAGCAGGCCGCGCTCGCCCGCCCGGCGACGCTGGCCAAGGGCCAGGGCCCAGATTCCACCGGCTATGTCGCCGACTGGGTGATGGAGCAGCTCAAATCCATCGTCGGGCCGATCACCGAGGACATCATCGTCCAGACGACCATCGAGCCGAGCCTGCAGGCGGCGGCGGAGCGGGCGCTGAAGGACACGCTGGCCAAGAGCGGCAAGAAATTCGGCGTCGAGCAGGGCGCCGTGGTGGTGATGGACACCGATGGCGGCGTGCGCGCCCTTGTCGGCGGGCGCTCCTATGAGGAGAGCCAGTTCAACCGCGCCATCACCGCCAAACGCCAGCCCGGTTCCTCCTTCAAGCCCTTCGTCTACCTCACCGCCATGGAGCGCGGGCTGACGCCCGAGAGCGTGCGCGAGGACGCGCCGATCCAGATCAAGGGCTGGAAGCCGGAGAATTTCTCCAAGGATTATCGCGGCCCGGTGGAGCTGAAAACGGCGCTCGCCTTCTCGCTCAACACCGTGGCGGTGCGGCTCGCGCTGGAAGTCGGGCCGGAGGAGGTCATCAAGACCGCGCACCGGCTCGGCATCACCTCCAAGCTCGAGCCCAATGCCTCCATCGCGCTCGGCACCTCCGAAGTCTCGCTCTTGGAGATGGCGAGCGCCTACGCGCCCTTCGCCAATGGCGGCATCGGCATCACCCCGCATGTCATCGAGCGTGTGCGCGACAAGTCCGGCACGGTGCTCTACGCCTATGCCCAGCCGAGCCGGGGCATGGTGATGGCGCCCCCGCATGTGGCGATGATGAACCGCATGATGCAGGACGTGCTGCTGGTCGGCACCGCGCGGCGGGCGGACCTGCCGGGCTGGCCGGCGGCGGGCAAGACCGGCACCAGCCAGGATTACCGCGACGCCTGGTTCCTCGGCTATACCGGCCGCTTCATCGCCGGCGTGTGGCTCGGCAATGACGATGCCTCGCCGACCAAGAAGGCCGGCGGCTCGGGCCTGCCCGTCGATATCTGGAGCCAGGTGATGAAGGCGGCGCACAAGGACATGCCGCCGGTCGCGCTGCCCGGCGCGGGAACCTATCTGCCGGGCGGCACGGTGCCGCCGGGCGAGGTGCCGGAGGAACCGGTGGTCACTGGCGGCCCGCAGCCCGCCACGCGCAGCCCGCCGAAGCCGGGCCTCGACAACTGGCTGATGGAAAAGCTGTTCGGCCGAAGCTGACCCTCGGCCAAGGCGACGTCAGTCTTCCGCGCCGTAGCGGTGAAGCTCGGCGCCATGCGCCTTCAGCCAGGCTTCCGCGCGCTCGCGGCCGGGAAACAGCCGGTCGACCGTCGCCCAGAAGCGCGGGCCGTGGTTCATCTCGCGCCGGTGCGCCACCTCATGGGCGGCGAGATAGTCGAGCACCTCGGCGGGCGCGAAGATCAGCCGCCAGGAATAGGACAGCGCGCCCTGCGCCGAGCACGAACCCCAGCGGCTCGCCGTGTCACGCAGGGTGACGCGGGTGATGGTGACACCCAGCGCGGCGGCGTGGCGGCGGGAGGCCTCGATGAGATCGCGCTTGGCCTCGCGCTTGAGGAAATCGGTGAGGCGCCGGGCGACATGGGCCGCCTCGCCGGCCACCATGAGCGCCGGCACGCCTCCCGCCTCGCTTGTCCACACCGTGCCGCGCGCGGCCGGTGCATGCACGATGCGATGGAGTACGCCGCGCACAGGGATCACCGCGCCGGGCGCAAAGGCGACCGTCTGCGGCAGACGGTCGAGCCGCACCTTGATCCAGCCGGCATGGCGGCGGGCGAAATCATAGGCCTCGTTCAGCGTGCCGCGCGCCGGCAGGGTCAGCACCACATCGCGCGTCGCCGCCCGCACACGCAACGTATAGCGACGGGCGCGGGGATTTCGGCGCAGCGTGACGGGGATTTCCTCGGTGCCGACCCGCACGCGGAAGCTCGCGGGCTCCACCACGACAGGACGGGTGGCCCGCGACGGTGCGCGTTTCGGGGCGGGAGGCTGCGCGGGGCGGAAGAGCATCAGTCCACCGGGCCGGGAAATCCGGGCGCCATTATGGCGCCCTGCGGGCCGGGCGTCAGCCAGGTTTTGCCGCCGCGGTTCATTCCGCAGCGGCGGGGGCGATCAGCGCGCCAGGATCAGCGCGTGACGTTCAGCGCGCCAACCGGCGGCGGTTGCGGTCCTGGACCGGCTGGTAGGCGATGCGCGCATGATAAGCGCAATAGGGCAACCCGGTCTTGGTGCGGCTGCCGCAGTAGAAGAAGTCCGCCTTTCCGGGGTCGCCCACCGGCCAGCGGCAGGTGAATTCGGTGAGGTTCAGAATGGTGCAGCGGTCGGCCATCGGCACGACATTGGCAACCGGATTGGGCATTTCGGCCGGCTCGGGCTCGATCACCGGGTGCAGCACCGGCGCGAGAGCCGTGTTGCCCTGAACCATCGGGCGGGCCGCCGGGGCGCTGGTGGTCGGGCGCGGCTTGCGCGGGCGGGCAGCCGGGGCGGCCACCGCCTTGGCGCGGCCCGACAGGCCGAGCCGGTGAACCTTGCCGATGACGGCGTTACGGGTGACGCCCCCGAGCTCCGCGGCGATCTGACTGGCCGAGAGGCCCTCGGACCAGAGTTTCTTGAGCAGCTCGACGCGCTCATCCGTCCAGTTCATCGCTGTGCCTCCTTCGCTCGCCGCCCAGCAGGCGGAATCCCGTGGCCCTCCGGCCGAGAACCCCGGCCGGGAAGAAACGCCGCATAACGCCACTGGGAATGCCGCCGCACGAGATGTCGTATCTGACGAGGAGAAGGCTACAATATGCGCAGACTCGCGGACAGTAGGTTCACGTCCGAAACGATCGTTTTCCCCAGTTGAGAGTCCGCGCCGCAACACTCGGGAAAGGATATGAGTCGGATCAATAACTTGAGTCGGCGGCCCTCGCCACTCCGCTGGTATTTTGATCCGCCCTATCCACCAAAAGCCCGCCGCGCCGCCTGGAACGGTTCCGGAAAGAACCCGGCAGGCCCCTTTTGGGGTTGTGCCTCCGTCACGCGGGGCGCAGGGGTGCTCGGCCATATCTGCCCCGTTCCCGGCACGACCGTCATCCCCGGCACGCCGCAGCCGACGGCGGGTCTTCGAGGCCGAGCACCGATGAGCGAAAAGCGGGTCCGCGCGCCGGGGCCGCTCTTTCTTGCCCGCTTGAGGCCGCGAGGCCCCGGCGCAATATTGACCCTCAAGGGTTCTTCTATAAAATCCGCGCTCTCGGGTGCCGCCCCCGCAAGGGCGGCACGTTTCGTTTTGGGCCTGCCCCTGTCTGATCGCTGGGGCATTTGAAGAAGAGATGGAGGGGAGTGGTGATCGACCCCGTCCTGCCGACCTATAACCGTGTGAACCTCGTATTCGAGCGGGGCGAAGGCGCCTGGCTGTTCACGCGCGACGGGCAGCGATATCTCGACTTCACCGCCGGCATCGCCGTGAACGTGCTGGGCCACGCCCACCCGCATCTCGTCGCCGCGCTCACCGAGCAGGCCGGCAAGCTCTGGCACATCTCCAACGTGTTCCGCATCGAGGGCGGCGAACGCCTCGCCCAGCGGCTCACGCAGGCGACCTTCGCCGACACCATGTTCTTCACCAATTCGGGTGCGGAAGCGCTGGAGTGCGCCATCAAGATGGCGCGCAAGTACCATTTCGCCGGCGGCCACGGTGAGCGCAACCGCATCATCGCCTTTAACGGCGCCTTCCATGGCCGCACGCTCGCGACCATCGCCGCCGCTGGCAACGCCAAATATCTCGAAGGCTTCGGCCCCGAAATGCCCGGCTTCGACCATGTGCCCTTCGGTGATCTCGACGCGGTGAAGGCTGCGATCACGCCGGAGACCGCCGGCATCCTCATCGAGCCGGTGCAGGGCGAGGGCGGCGTGCGCTCGGCGTCCTGGTCGTTCCTGCGCGAGCTGCGCGCGCTGTGCGACGCCCATGGCATCCTGCTCATCCTCGACGAGGTGCAGTGCGGCGTCGGGCGCACCGGCCGGCTGTTCGCCCATGAATGGGCCGGCATCACGCCGGACATCATGGCGGTGGCCAAGGGCATTGGCGGCGGCTTCCCGGTCGGCGCGTGCCTCGCGACGGAAGAAGCCGCGCGCGGCATGACGGCGGGCACCCATGGCTCGACCTATGGCGGCAACCCGCTCGCCATGTCGGTCGCCAATGCGGTGCTCGACGTGGTGCTGGCCGACGGCTTCCTCGACCAGGTGCAGGACACCGCCGGGCGGCTGCGCCAGAAGCTCGCCGAGCTGAAGGACCGCCACCCGCGCGTGATCGACGAGATCCGCGGCGAGGGCCTGCTGCTCGGCCTGCGCACCCATGTGCCGAACACCGACCTCATCGCCGCGCTGCGCGAGGAAGGCATGCTGGTGCCGGCGGCGAGCGACAATGTGGTCCGCCTCCTGCCCCCGCTCACCATCGGCGCGGCGGAAATCGACGCGGCTTTCACGCGGCTCGACGCCGCCTGCACGAAGATCGAAAGCGGCCTTGAGGCCGGCGCCGTGAAGGAGCGGCAGCATGAGCGGCACGAATGGAAGCACGGCCAGCGCCGTGAAACATTTTCTCGACCTCGACGTCCTCTCGGCCGAAGAACTGCGCGCGCTGATGCGCTTCTCGCACGACCTCAAGAGCCGCCGCCGCGAGGTCGCCGCCGCGAAGCCGTTCGCCGGCAAGGTGCTGGCCATGGTGTTCGACCAGCCCTCGACGCGCACGCGCATCTCCTTCGATGTCGCGATGCGCCAGCTCGGCGGCGAGACCATCATGCTCACCGGCGCGGAAATGCAGCTCGGCCGCGGCGAGACCATCGCCGACACGGCCAAGGTGCTCTCGCGCTATGTCGACGCCATCATGATCCGCATCCTCGACCACAAGGCGCTCGAGGAGCTGGCGGCCCATGCCAGCGTGCCGGTTATCAACGGCCTCACCCGCGACAGCCATCCCTGCCAGATCATGGCGGATGTGATGACCTTCGAGGAGCATAAGGGCCCGATCAGCGGACGCACCGTCGCCTGGACCGGTGACGCGAATAACGTGCTGACCTCCTGGGTCCACGCGGCCGAGCGTTTCGACTTCGCGCTCAACGTCGCGACCCCGCCCGAGCTTGCCCCGCGTCCGGCGCTGGTCGACTGGGTGAAGAAGACCGGCGCCAAGGTGAGCTTCGGCCACCAGGCCGAGGCGGCGGTGGAAGGCGCGGACTGCGTGGTCACCGACACCTGGGTGTCGATGGGCGACGCCGAGGCCGAGCGCCGGCACAATCTGCTCAAGCCTTTCCAGGTCAATGGCGCGCTGATGCGGCGCGCCTCCAAGGACGCCATCTTCATGCATTGCCTGCCCGCCCATCGCGGCGAGGAAGTCACCGACGAGGTGATGGACGGCCCGCAATCGGTGGTGTTCGACGAGGCGGAGAACCGGCTGCACGCGCAGAAGGGCATCCTCGCCTGGTGCCTTGAGGGCGCGGCGGCCTGAGCGCCGGACGACCCGGGCGGTTCCCTGACGATCAAACCCGGCCCGGGCTCCCGCTCGGGCCGGGCTTCGGCACGCGGACCGTCGGCTTGCGCAGGGGCTCGCACGGCCCCTCGCGAAACTCTCCCCTCGCACCCATATGGGCGGGCGACATGACAGAACATATCGACTTTCCCTCCCGCCCGCCCTCCGCCGAGGCGGTGGACGACCGCGTGACCCCCTTCCACGTCGACGGGCTCGACGTGCGCGGGCGTGTCGTGCGCCTGGGTGCGACGCTTGACGCCGTGCTCGCCCACCACAATTACCCGCCCGTGGTGAAGCGCCTGCTGGGCGAAGCCGTGGCGCTTACCGTGCTGCTCGGCTCGACGCTGAAGATCTCCGGCCGCTTCATCCTGCAGACCCGCACCGACGGGCCGGTCGACCTGCTCGTGGTGGACTTCACCGCGCCGCAGGATGTGCGCGCCTATGCCCGCTTCGACGCCGAGCGCCTTGCCGCGCTTCAGGCGGCGGGTCTCGGCATCGACAGCGGCGCGCTGCTCGGCCACGGGCATCTGGCCATGACCATCGACCAGGGCCTGAGCGTCAACCGCTATCAGGGCGTGGTGGCGCTGGAATGCGCGGGGCTGGAAGCGGCCGCGCACCAGTATTTCACGCAGTCCGAGCAGATCCCCACCCGCGTGCGGCTGGCGGTCGCCGAGGAGATGCGCCCCGGCGGAGCCGCCTCGTCCTGGCGGGCCGGGGGGCTGATGGTGCAGTTCCTGCCGACCGAGGGCGGGCGCTTGCGCCCGGTCGATCTGCATCCCGGCGACGCGCCGGAAGGCATCGAACTGCCGGAGAGAGACGACGACGATGCCTGGATGGAGGCGCAGTCGCTGGTCGCCACGCTGGAGGATATCGAGCTGGTCGACAGCGACCTCTCCAGCGAGCGTCTGCTCTATCGCCTGTTCCATGAGCGCGGCGTGCGCGTCTTCGACGCCGAGGACGTCGTCGCCAAATGCTCCTGCTCGCAGGAGCGGGTGAAGAACGTGCTCGCCAGCTTCTCCCATGAGGAGCGTGAGAGCCTGGTCGAGGACGGCCGCATCACCGTCACCTGCGAGTTCTGCGGCCGGAACTACGGCTTCACGGCAGAGGAAGTGGTCGGGCCGGACGAGGCCGGCGAGGCCGCCGCCGGGAACTGAGGGCGAGCCGCGGCCGCGCCCGGACGCCACCCGCCTGCCCGCCGTCATGGCCGGCCAGGTGTCATCCCGGCCCCGGGATGGTCGAGGGCCTCGGATAGCCTGTCGACCTTGCGGCGATAGAGCTCGGCGATGTTGGGATGCAGGTACGGGACGTCTGGCCTGAGCCTTGGCCAGCCGCTCCTGGAGTTCGGCCTGCTTGGCCTCCAGAGCCGTCAGTCGGTCCAGCAGCGCGCGATGGACGCCGCCCTGCTCGACGACGGCGACGATCTCGCGGATGAAAGCTTCGATCTGGCTCAGTTCGTGCCGGTCAGATGCGCAGAAAGTCCGACGCTCCCGGTGAGCCGGTTGGTCTCTTCAGCGAAGGCCCGCATCGCCTCGACCGCCTTGTCCGGCGCCATGAGCCGGTTTTTCAGGCCGTTCACCACGCGCGCCTCAAGCTTGTCACCTGTGACGGTCCGGCTGTTGGTGCAGCCAGTGCCCCGCAGGTGGCTGGTGCGATGCGCTGGGGCCCCTTGCCGGCGGCATATTCACGGAAGATGCGGCGGACGATCTCGGCCGCGGCGTCGATGATCTCGCGCTCGCCGCGGACCGGCTCGCCTCGGGCATCGAGCGGCTTCACCACGCGATAGCCATAGGCGTTGCCGCCGCCGAGCTTGCCCGCTTCCACCCGGCCGCGGATGCCCCGGTGGGTCTTGAGCGCCAGATCCTTCAGGAACAGCGCGTTCATCGTACCCTTGAGGCCGACATGCAGTCCGCTGATCTCTCCCTCTGAGAGAGTGATGAGCCGCACCCCGGCAAAGCGCAGGCGCTTAAAGACGGCGGCGACATCCTCCTGGTCCCGGCTGATGCGGTCGAGCGCTTCCGACAGCACGATGTCGAACCGGCCGTCCTGCATATCGGCCATGAGCTTCTGGATGCCAGGGCGGATCAGTGAAGCGCCGGAGATGGCGCGATCGGTGTAGCTCTCGACGATGCTCCAGCCCTGCCGCTCGGCATAATCCCGGAGCTGATGGATGACGGGGTGGGTAAAAAGGCGTGCCATCGCATCGAAATGCTCCCTTGGTCGTCAGTTCCCCCGCCCACTCACCCCGCGCAGCAGCCATTGCCACGTCGTTGTGAAATGCGCATCCAGCGCATCCGGGGCGGCATAAGTGGCGCCACCGAGCATGGCGTCCGTGGTCGGGATCGACACCAGCGCATGGATCAGATGGGCGGCGAGCGCCTCGGGATCCCCGGCGCCGAGGGAGCCGGCTTGCTGCGCGGTGACAACGGCGTCGACCAGCCGGGTCATGAGGGGATCGGGCTGTCCGACGGCCGGGCCCGCGCGCTCCAGGACCACCGCCTCGCTGAAGGTAATGCGCTTCAGCGCGATCAGGTCGGGTTCCATGTTGATCGTCAGAAAGATGCGCAGCAGCCGTTCGAGCCGTTCCAGTGGCTCCCCGTCAATGGCCGACAGGTCCGGCACCTGAGCGAGGGCGCGCGCCCTCGCGTGCTCGACCACCGCTTCAAACAGCGCCACCTTGGAGGGAAAGCGCCGGTAGATCGTATCCTTGCCCGCACCGCAGATCGCGGCGACCTGGTCAATGGACGTGCCGGCAAAGCCCCGCGAGGCGAACAGGCGCGTTGCGGTTTCGAGGATCCGCTCCACCGGCTCCTGCGCTTGGCCGCGGGAGGGCCGCCCGCCGCGAAGGGGTCGCCGCACCACCTTCTCGATCATGCTCCCCCCTGCCTGTCGCCGCCAACCTAGCGCACGTGGGCACCCGGCTCCACGCGTCACGCCTGTCCCGCGTCCATAACCCAAAATGCACTTGCGTCCAATTCTAATCTATTGATAACAAGCATAAATAAACTGGACGGTACCGTCCCGTTTATATATCTGCGCTTCATCGACAACCAACAGATCGCGCACCCGGTCGCGCCGCTCGCCGCGACAGGCCCGGTCTTTTCCACGAGGGCACGATGGTCCAGCGCACCTTGTTCCGGCATGCCGTCTCCATCGGCGCGCTGCTCGCCGCCATGAACGCTGCGATGCACGCTGCCGCGGCCCAACAGGCGCCCATCGCGCTCGAGACCGTCACCGTGGAGGAAGCCGCGGGCGCCGATGCCGACCCTCTGCTGCAGACACGTAACGCGACCGCGACCGGGACCAACACGCCGGTGCTTGAGACGCCTCTGTCCGTGACCAGCGTGACCCGCCGCCAGATGGACGAGCAGAACCCGCAGACGGTGAGCGAGGCGCTGCGCTACACGGCGGGCGTTCTGTCCGATCGCGACACCAATGCACGCTACGATTCGATCTTCATCCGTGGCTTCGGCTCCTTCGGAACCGCGACCAACTATGTGAGCTTCCTGGACGGGCTACAGCTCCCGCGTGGGCAGGCCTTCGCGCAGACATCGATCGATCCGTTCCTGCTGGAGCGGGTGGATGTGCTGAAGGGCCCGGCCGCGCTGCTTTATGGCGCCGTCAGCCCCGGCGGCATCGTCAACCAGATCAGCCGATCGCCCACCGTGGAGCCGCATGGCGAGGTCTTCGTGCAGGGCGGCACCTATGACCGCATCCAGGCCGGCCTCGCCTCCAGCGGCGCGATCACCAAGGACGGCACCTGGCAGTACAGCTTCAGCCTCGTCGGCCGCGACTCCGGGACACAGTATGACGGCGTGGACGAGCAGCGCCTCGCCGTCGCGCCGATCGTGACGTGGCAGCCGGATGCCGACACCTCGCTTACCCTGCGCAGCTATTACCAGAAAGACCCCGACGGCGGCTATTTCAACTCGCTCTACCCGAGCGAGCTCGCCCCCGCTGCCTACAAGTCCTATCTCAACCGCGACCTCAATGTCGGCGATCCGGACTTCGATTCCTTCAGCCGCGAGCAATATGGCATCGGCTACGCGTTCGAGCACCGCTTCGATGACATGGTGAGCTTCAAGTCGAGCTTGCGTTACTCTCATGTCGACGTCGATTTCCAGTCGCTGCAGATGTTCGGCCCGATCAGCGCGGACGGGCTTATTCCCCGCGCGGCGCTGCAATCCATTGAGGAGGTCGGCGGCGTCGCCTCCGACAACCATTTGCAGTTCGACTTCTCGACCGGTGCCTTCCAGCACACGGCGCTGTTCGGCATCGACTATGAGAACACGTCGAGCAGCTGGCAGTATCTCATGGGCGGCGCGACGTCGCTCAATGTGGTGAACCCGCAATATGGCCAGCCGGTGGGCGCGCTCAGCACCGTCATCAACGCCGACCAGTCGCTCTGGCAGACCGGCATTTACGCGCAGGACCAGATCAGCTTCGGCCAGTTCCGCGCCCTGCTCGGCATCCGCCACGACTGGGTGGACCAGAACTCCGAGAACCTGCTCACCAACACCAGCACCGTCCAGGACAGCGAGGCGACGACCTACCGCGCCGGCCTGCTCTACCTCTTCGACAATGGCCTCGCGCCCTATGTGAGCTACGCCACCTCCTTCGAGCCGGTGAGCGGCGTCGACATCAGCGGCACGCCCTTCGTGCCCTCCACCGCCGAGCAATATGAGATCGGCCTGAAGTATCAGCCGGAGGGCCTCAACGCGCTGTTCACCATGGCGGCGTTCGATATCCGCCAGCAAAACGTGCTGACGCAAGACGTCCTCACCGGGCTCAACGTGCAGCAGGGGGAAGTACAGTCGCGCGGCATCGAGCTGGAGGCGCGGGGCAATGTCACCCGCAACATCGAACTGATCGCGGCCGTCACCTTCCTCGACACGGAAGTCACCGAGTCGAGCAACCCGGCCGATATCGGCAAGCGCCCCCCGGCGGTGCCGAACTATTTCAGCTCCTTCTGGGCGAGCTACACCTTCGATTCCGGCACCTTCAACGGGCTCATGGTCGCCGGCGGCGTGCGCATCGTCGGCCCGAGCTATGCCGACAACGCCAACACGCTGGAGTTCGACGGCTACACGCTGGTCGACGCTGCGCTCAGCTATGATCTGAGCGTTCTGAATAAGAGCCTGAAGGGCTTCAAGGCGACTTTGAACGTCACCAACCTGCTCGATACCGAGTATTATTCGAGCTGCAGCTCGTCCTATTACTGCCAGTTCGGCAATGGGCGGCTGGTGCTCGCGGGCCTGCGCTACACATGGTAGTGCCGGGCGCTCTCGACCGGCGCAGCTTCTGCGGCGCGCTCATGCTTGGCGGTTGGGCCGGCGGGCTTTGCAGCCCGCTTGCAACGGCTCAGGCCGCCGGCCGAGACCCTATCGTGCTCACCGATATGGCCGGTCGCCCGGTCCGCCTTACCGCGCCGCCGAGACGGATCATCCTGCTGGAAGCGCGGGATATTCTCACCATGGCGTGCCTGCATCCCGATCCTGCCGGCCTTGTGGTGGGCTGGGCTGCGGCGGAGCGGATCGACAGCCCAAAGCTTCAGCAGCGGCTGCAGGAAGCTCACGCCATCGCGCCGGTTGGCCGCCTCACGGCGGATACCATCTCGCGCGAGCAGATCGCGGGTCTGTCGCCGGACCTTGTGGTGACGAACTACGTCATGACGCCCGAGGGGCCCGCCGACCCACTGATCGAATGGCTTGAGAGCAACGGCGTCCCTGTCGTCTTCAGCGACGCGTCCAGCAATGCCGACGATCCTCCTGCGCCGCAGGATCCGCTGGCGCTGGCCAAGGGCCAACTGCGCCTTTGGGGGCAGCTCCTTGGCGCCGGCTCGCAGGCCGAGGCCTATATCGCCTTCATGGACGCGCATCTGCGTGATGTGCGGGCGCGTCTGGACGGCACGTCGCCCGTGGCCGCCTATCTCGAGATCCAGTCGACCCGCGATGATTGCTGCTGGGCGGCGGGCCGCCGGATTTGGGGCGACCTCCTCGCCGCGTCCGGTGGACGGTCCTTGCCGGCGATCACGGCGCCCTGGTTCCAGAAGCTGGCGCTGGAATATCTCATCGCCACGCCGCATGACGTCTATATCGCTTCGGGCGGCGGCTGGTCTGCGGGCGGCCGCCCGCCCATCGGTCCCGGCCTTGATCCGGCGACCGCCCGCACGGCGCTGGCGGCGCTCACCCGTCGCGTCGGCTTCGACCAGATGGCCAGCGTGCGGCAAGATCGCGTCCACGCCATCTGGACCGGCCTGATCGCGGCGGCACCGCTCAACATCCTCTTCATCGAGATCGTCGCCACATGGCTTCACCCGGAGCGTTGCGCCGACCTCGATCCGGCGCGGACACTGGCCGAGATCAACCGCTTCATGGCGGTGCCGATCGATGGTCCGCTCTGGGTGTCGCTGAAGGAAGAGCGCCCATGAAGGAAGCAACGCGCCCGCGCACCTACCGGGCGACAGCGGATGTGCGTTTTCCGCGGCTGGATCATTTCCTCGATCCGATCCTGAGGTCGATCGAGACGCATGACATGACCGTGCGAGCCTCAGCGGATGCCGCCGAGGGCGCGGCTTATGCGGTGACCAGCGCCTTCGGGAAGGCCCGGCTGGACATCCATCCCCACAGGCTTCGCCTGACCGTCGAGACGGTGGAGGACCACGCTCTCAACCGCATCAAGCACGCGCTGGTCGGGGCCATCGGCTTCATTGCCGCGAGTGAGCGGCTCGACATCGTCTGGACCGGTGACGAGGTGGGGCCCGCGCTCCCCGCCGATCTGAGAATTCTCCGCGTTGTGCGGATGGCATGGCTCACGCCCCGCATGAAGCGCGTGGTCTTCCATGGCGAGGATCTCGCGCGCTACGATCGCCCGGACCAGCTTCATTGCCGACTCATCTTCCAGCCGAAGTCGGCATCCTCACGGCAATGGCCGGTGCTGGATGATCACGGCCATGTTGTCTGGCCCGACGGCCAGAAACTGCCGACGCGGGTCTACACCATCCGCCATATCGACGCCGCGGCCGGCGAACTCACCGTCGATTTCGCGCTGCATGAACGACCGGGCCCCGCCACGCGCTGGGCGATGGCGGCGGAACCGGGCGACATCGTTGGTATTCTCGGGCCGGCGGCCAATGGCACGAAGCCGGCCGACTTTCACGTGCTGGCCGGTGATGAAACCGGCCTGCCGGGGATTGCGCGCCTGCTGGAACAATTGGCGCCCGGCGCCTGCGGCAACGCCTTCATCGAGGTTGACGGCCGCGCCGACGAACTGCCGCTGATGCGCCCCGCCGGCGTCGATCTGCGATGGTTGCACCGGGGCGGTGCGCCCGCCGGGACGACCCTCCTGCTGGCCGATGCCGTACGTACGGTGCGCTGGCCGGAGGATCTCTCCCGCGCCTTCTTCTGGGGCGGCTGCGAGCATAAGGCCTTCCGGCAGATCCACCGCCATCTGCGCCACGAGGTCGGGCTCCCGGCGGAGCGCCAGACGCTCTATTCTCATTGGAACCGTGCCCTGAGCGAGGATGACATCATCGCCATCGGAGCGGAAGCCTATCTGCCATGACCCGTCAAAGGCCCATCGTCTGCTCCATCCGCCAGCATGGCGAAGCGGCCGGAGATGTCCTGATAGCGCCGGGAGGGTTCGTAGGTCAGGCCCGTGGACTTGGCGAGGTCGGCGGCGACGCGCTCCACTTCCCGGCGCTGGAGGCGGCTGAGCAGGTTGGGCGCGTCGATGCCGCCACCCGGCTGTCGCTTGGCGAGCGCTAGATCGACCAGCGTGTCCCGGCGCTGGTCGAGGGCGAGGGTGAGGTGCGAGGCCATGCGGCGATTGGGGCCTTCGCCGACAAGCGAGCGGTCATAGGCAAGGCCGCTCGGGGAGATCCTTCGGGATGGTCCAATGATCGGCATGGACCCGCTCGACCTAGCCCGCGCGTTGGAGGGCTTCCAGTCGCCTTCCCCTATGCATTTTCACTGAATAAATTAAGCGACCAGATGCGCCGAATATACTACGCAGCCGCAATTGAACAATTGCAGCCGCCGCCCAGGACAGCGGACGACGCGCTATCGCCGCCCCGGCTGGTGCAGCCGGCTCATGAGGCGCGCCGCCGCCGCGAACAATGACTTTCCTGCGTGGCTTCCTCGTATTCTCGGACATCCGAGTCTTACCGGCCATGATGTCCTTCATGAACTTGTTCACGTCGGATCGCGCTTGACGCTGCGCCACCATCTCTTGGACCAAGGATTATTCTGCGAAGACATCCTCACGCCCGCGGCGGAAGCTCGGCAGCAGCACGATCACCAGCATGATGGCGGCAATGGCAAGCAGGCCGGCGGAGATCGGGCTGTCGATGAAGGTCGCCATGTCGCCGCGCGAGACCAGCAGGGCGCGGCGGAAATTCTCCTCCATCAGCCGGCCGAGCACGAAGCCGAGCAGCATGGGCGCCGGCTCGAAACCGAACTTGGCGAGGAGATAGCCGGCGAAGCCGAACAACCCGATCAGCAGCACCTGCACCGGCTCGGAATTGATCGAGAAGATGCCGATGGAGCAGAACATCAGGATGGCCGGGAACATCAGCTGGTAGGGCACCTTCAGCAGCTTCACCCACAGGCCGATCATCGGCAGGTTGATGATGAGCAGCATGAGGTTGCCGATCCACATGGAGGCGATCATGCCCCAGAACAGCTCCGGCGAATTGGTCATGACCAGCGGCCCCGGCACGATGCCGTGGATGGTCATGGCGCCGACCATCAGCGCCATCACCGCATTGGGCGGGATGCCGAGCGTCAGCAGCGGGATGAACGAGGTCTGCGCGCCGGCATTATTGGCGCTTTCCGGCCCCGCCACGCCCTCGATCGCCCCCTTGCCGAAGCGGCTGGGATCCTTGGCGAGCTTCTTTTCCAGCGTGTAGGCGGCGAAGGGCCCGAGCACCGCGCCATTGCCCGGCAGGATGCCGAGAATGGAGCCGATGATCGTGCCGCGAGCGATGGGCGCGGCGGACTGGCGCAACTCCTTGTGGCCCGGCAGTAGCCGGCCGATCGCCTGCCGCACCACGTCGCGGGTCTCGACATTGTCAAGATTGCGCAGGATCTCGGCGACGCCGAACACGCCCATGGCGAGCACGGCGAAGTCGATGCCATCCGCCAGGAAGTCCATGCCGAGCGTCATGCGGGCTTCGCCGGTCTCGAGATCGATGCCGACCGTGGAGAGCAGGATGCCGAACAGGATCATGGCGATGGCCTTGATGATCGAGCCATGCGCGAGCACCACCGCGAAGACGAGCCCCATCACCATCAGCGAGAAATATTCGGCCGGGCCGAAGACCAGGGCGAGGCTGGTGAGCGGCTTGGCCAGCGCCGCGATCAGCAGCGTGGCGAAGGTGCCGGCGATGAAGGAGCCGATGGCGGCGATGCCGAGCGCAATACCGGCCTGCCCGCGCCGGGCCATCTGGTGGCCGTCGAGCGTCGTCACCACCGCGGTCGCCTCGCCGGGAATGTTGACGAGGATGGCGGTGGTCGAGCCGCCATATTGCGCGCCGTAATAGATGCCGGCGAGCATGATGAGCGCGCCGACCGGATCAAGCCCGAAGGTGATCGGCAGCAGCATCGATATGGTGGCGATCGGCCCGACGCCGGGCAGGATGCCGACCAGCGTTCCCACCAGACAGCCGGTAAGGCACAAAACGAGATTCTTGAGCGAGAAGGCGACGGCGAGGCCGAGGCCGAGATTGCCGATGAGATCGAACATGGCTCAGCCCCCCATCGTCGCGGTCGGTGGTGTCGCGGCGGCGCGCCGGCCGGTGAACAGCAGCAGCAGCCCGGCGCCAACCATCAGCGCGGCGGCCAGACGCAGCGCGCCGCGATAGCTCCAGCCGGCCAGCAGCACGTCCTGCACATAGCGCGGCATGATCGGGATCGGCAGGTTCAGCAGATCGCCGAACAGAACGAGGCTGAAAGGCGTGAGAAAGAGCGCCAGCGTCACCAGAGGGCGCAGCCGCGCTTCGGGCGTGGCGTAGCCGCCGATGATGATGGCGAGCGGCCCCGCCACCACCAGGCCGAGTTCCGGCGTGCTCCAGCCGTCGAAATGCGACGTCTTGATGGTCAGGGCGAAGAGCGCGGTCGCCGAGAGCACGAGGACCGGACCGCGCAGCGAGAAGGTCAGGCTGTCCGATGCCGCCGCACCGCGCAGCGCGCCGATGAGGATCGGGATGGCGCAGAGCCCGAGCAGGATGGACAGGGCCTGCGGCAGCATCCCCGCGCCAACCGAGCGCAGCGTGCCGCGCGGCAGCTCCGACGAGAGGGCAAAACCGAGCACGGCGAGCGCGACGAGGATCGCCGCCGCCCCCAGTTCCCTTCGGGAAACGGCTCCCGCCTGTTTGCGCGAGCCAAAGGCTCCGCGCGCCAAATCCGTCATGTTCCCCTCCCTGAGCATTCATCGGGCACTGGCCCGTGGCGCGGCTGGCTTCTCAGCGGCCGGTTCGTTCCGCCACGCGGTGCCGGGCTCGTTCCATGCGCGGCGGAGCGACCGCCGCGCAGATTGGCCGCGCCCGGTGGATACCGGTGCGCGGACCGGTCAGTCGATGGAGATGCCGGCCTGGCCGAGGAACGTGGACCAGCGCGCGCTCTCGGACTTCATCATCGCGGCGAATTCCTGCGGCGTGTCGCCGACGATGGTGGTGCCTTCGGCCGTCAGGCGTTCCTTGATGACCGGGGTCGCGAGCGCTTCCAGCGTCGCGCTGCGCAGCTTGTCGATCACCGGCTGCGGGGTGCCCTTGGGCACGGCGAAGCCGTACCAGGCGGCGGATTCGTAGGCGGGATAGCCGCGCTCGGCGATGGCCGGCACGTGGGGCAGCTTGGCCACCCGCTCCTTGGTGGTGACGGCGAGCGGGATCATCTCGCCGCTGTCGACGAGGCCGAGCACCGAGGGGAGCGTCGTCACCATGAAGTCGCCGCGACCGCCCAGCATGTCGTTCAGCGCCGGGCCGGCGCCCTTATAGGGCACATGCACGGCGCTGATGCCGGCCTGCGAGAGCAGCAGCGCGGTCGCCAGATGGCTCGCCGAGCCATTGCCGGCCGAGCCATAGGTCAGCGCGCCGGGATTGGCCTTGCCGAAGGCGATGATCTCCTCGAAGCTCTTGAACTTCGAGTTCTTGGAGACGACCACGACGAGCGGCGTGCGCGCGATCAGCGTCACCGGCTCGAAGGCGGTGAGCGGGTCGAGCTTCAGGCTCTTGAACAGATGCGGGTTGACGACCATCGGGCCCTGATTGGCCATCAGCACGGTGTAGCCGTCCGGGTCCGCGCTCGCCACGCGCTGGGAGGCGACATTGCCGCCGGAGGTGCCGTTATTCTCCACCACCATCGCCTGCCCCAGCTTCTCGCCGACGCCATTGGCGACGAGGCGGGCGATGGCGTCTGTGCCGCCGCCAGCGGCATAGGGCACGACGAGCTTAACCGGGCGCACGGGATAGGCGTCCTGCGCGACAGCAATGGGCATGGTGCCGGGAAGGGCGGCGAGGCAACCGGCGGCGAGCAGCAGCCGGGACAGATGGCGACGGGTCAACATGGCTTTCCTCCGTAGGGTTCTTGTCTTGTTGGCTCAGGCCCAAGGGTGGGTCACAAAGGCGGGTCAGGCACGCCTTGCGCGCGGAACGCGGGTGTCCGGCTCGTCCGGCAAGGGCACGATCACCGTGCCCTCGAAGATGCGGCGGGCGGTGCGTATCAGGCTGGCCCGGCGGACCACGCCCGACGCGTCGATCTCCAGGTCGACATCGATCTTGCCGCTGGGATGCTCGATGATGATGGGCGCCCCAGCTGCGGGTAGCCGCGCCACCGCATGGGCGACGGTTCCTGGCATGGCAGCGGCCACGGCGACGCAGAGGGCGCCGGTGACGGCGTGGGCGCGGTGGATGCGGTGCGGCACCAGATAACGCGAGGTGATCGTGCCGCCGGGGCGCGTGGGCGGCGCCATCAGGCCGATCTTCGGCACCACCGCATTGGAGACATCGCCCAGCCCCATGCGCTGCCCGGCCTCGCGGCGCAGCCGCTCCAGTTGGACAAACAGTGGCCGGTTGGCGTCGAGTTGCTCGGGCGTTTCGGTGCCGGACAGGCCGAATGCCGCTGCCTGGATGATCATCATCGGCATGGCATAGTCGATCAGCGTCACCGGCACATCGTCGATCAGCTCGGCTGTCTGTCCGGTCGGGAACAGGCTGCCGGTCTTCGAGCCATTGGCATCGAGGAAGGTGAGCTTGATCGGCGCCGCCCGGCCGGGCACGCCGTCGATCTCGGTATCACCGCCATAGGTCACGCTGCCATCCGGCGTCTGAACGATGGCCTCTATGGTCTTGCTGGTGTTGCGGTTGAAGATGCGCACCGTGGTCTGGCCCGCGCCGGCGGGAAGCAGCCCGCTCTCAATGGCGAAGGGACCGACGGCCGAGAGCATGTTGCCGCAGTTCGGCGTCATGTCGACGATGGGCCGGTCCACCGCCACCTGCGCGAAGAGATACTCGACATCCACGCCCGGCCGCCTTGAGGGCGAGACGATGGCCACCTTGCTGGTCAGCGGGTTGCCGCCGCCAATGCCGTTGACCTGCAGCGCATCGGGCGAGCCCATGATGGCGAGCAGCACGCGCTCGCGCAGCTGGGGATCGGTCGGCAGGTCGCTTTCGAGGATGAACGGGCCGCGCGACGTTCCCCCGCGCATCATCACGGCCGGGATGCGCATGTCGGAGCTCTTGTGCATCTGATCCGATCCTCGCATGAATAATCGTTATTCATGCTTTTACCGGCCAGCCGGATACGCATTAAATGCAAAGATCGTTAGGATTGATGTGATTTGAATATCAATTGCGACATACTCGATCTGCGCGCCTTCCTTGCGGTGGTTGAGCTTGAGGGCTTCCACAAGGCGGCGGAGGCGCTCAACCTCTCGCAACCCGCCTTGACCCGGCGCATCCAGAAGCTGGAGCAGGCGGTGGGCGCGGCGCTTCTGGAACGCACCACCCGCCGTGTCGCGCCGACTGCGCTCGGGCGCGAGCTCATTCCGCTGGTGAAGCGGATGCTGGACGAGTTCGAGAGCTCGCTTTTCTCGGTGCGCGAGCTCGGCCAGCGGCAGAACGCGGTGGTCACCATCGCCTGCCTGCCGACAGCGGCGTTCTATTTCCTGCCGGGCGTCATCAAGCGCTTCAACGAGATCTACCCGCAGATCCGCTTCCGGATCCTCGATCTCAGCGCCAATGATGGCTTGCAGAGCGTGGCGCGCGGCGAGGTCGAGTTCGGCATCAGCCTCATGGCCTCCTCCGATCCCCAGCTCCAGTTCACCCCGCTGATGGACGACCCCTTCGTGCTCGCCTGCCGCCGCGATCACCCGCTGGCGGTGGAGGGGCCGCTGCGCTGGTCGGAGCTGGAGCCACACCGGCTGATCACGGTGGGGAGGACAAGCGGCAACCGGACCCTGCTCGACGCCGCCCTCGCCCGCTCAAATCTCCGGCTGCAGTGGTTCTACGAGGTGACGCATCTGTCGACCTCGCTCGGCCTCGTGGAAGCCGGGCTCGGCGTTTCCGTGCTGCCGCGCCTCGCGACGCCGCAGTCCAATCACCCGTTCATCATGACGCGGCCGCTGATCGACCCCGAGGTCTCCCGCCCGATCGGCGTCGTCCAGCGCCGGAGCGGGCGCCTCTCTCCCGCTGCCCAGCACTTCCTCGACATGCTGCTACGGGAGTGGCGGGAGAATTCTTAGCTGAGCCGGTTGTTGGAGAAGTGCCCCCCCGCATCGATGCGCTGCCGCAAGCGACGAGCCCTGACCGGTTGGCCTTTCAAAGCGGAAGAGCTCTAGCGATTGGACGAGCCCAATGTGCCCCACGATCAGCCGAAGCGAAGTCGCATCCTAGAGTGCCGCAGCGAAGACGCAGTTCTCAGTTTCATCCACGTCGGCGCGCCGACCAAAGCGAAACTACGAACACCTATGTCATTGAAATCGCGCTAGTTCGCGCGCTTCCCAAGACGAGCCTGCTGCCGCAACCGCCGGGCGCAAGGCCCGCGGGGCGCCAATATGACTGTGGTGGAAAGCGACGCCTTGCTGGCACGCGACTACGTGTTGGCAAGCCACCCAGCCGTAAAGCTCACTGAGATGAGCGATTTTCCTGAGTTGTCTCAGCCCCCGCCATCATAAGCACAAGGAATTTCCACTATATGAAAATCTTATGATCTGAAATTCTTATCGTGGAATATTATTGACGCCTCTGCCGGGAACATGGTCGGCTACCGACATCCATGATTTCGGAGCCTGCCACGGCAGGGGCGACGATGAGCAAGTTCTCCCCCTTCACCACCACCCTTTGGTACGCGACCGCATCCCCCGCGCCGGTAACGGCGCCGCTCAAAGGGCGCGTGAGCGCCGATGTCTGCATTGTCGGGGCGGGTTTCACCGGCCTGACCACGGCGCTCGAACTCGCCCGACAAGGGGTGAAGGTCGTGCTGCTGGAAGCCCAGGAGGCGGGCTTCGGCGGCTCCGGGCGCAATGCCGGCCATTGCACGCCGACCTTCAGCTATTACAGCATTCCCGCGCTGCGCAAGATCCTCGGCGAGCCCTGGGCCGAGCGCCTGATCCACCGCCAGACCCGCGCCAATGACCGGGTTTCGGCGATGATCCGTGATTATCAGATCGACTGCGAGTGGCAGCAGAACGGTTATGTCATGGGCGCGTTGCGTCCCGGCGCGGTGGACATACTCAAGGGCAAGGTCGACCAGTACAACGCCGTCGGCGCCCGCACCCGGCTGCTGGACCGCGACGAAGTGACCGCGCTCACCGGAAGCCCGCGCTTCCATGCCGGCTGGTTCCACGAAGAAGCCGGGCACATGAATCCGCTCGGCTATGCGCGCGGCTTGGCCCGCGCCGCCATGCAGGAAGGCGCCGCGCTCTTCACGCAGTCGCCGGCCGAAGACATCGAACCGGAAGGCTTGCGCTGGAAGGTCAGGACACCGCACGGCGAGGTGATCGCCGACAAGGTGATCTTCGCCACCGGCGCTTACACCGTGAAGGCGTGGCCGAAGCTCGACCGCAGCTTCAAGATCCTCAAGGTCTTCGTCTGCGCCACCCAGCCACTCGACCTGGAACTGCGCGCCCGCGTGTTGCCGCAGAACACCACGATGCATGACGGGCGTGGCGATATCTATGTCTACAAATACAATGCCGAGGGGCGCATCGTCGCTTCCATGTTCCCGATGGGCGCGCGCGGCACGGACATGGCCTACACCCATCAGGTGATGGCAGACCGGCTGCGCTGGCTGCACCCGCAGATCGCCGGCCCCATTCGCTGGGAATATTTCTGGTACGGCGAGCTCGATATGCAGGTGCGCACCGTGCCGCGCCTATTCGGCCTGGCGCCTGGCGTCGTGGCGCTCACGGGGCTCTCCGGACGCGGCGTGCCGACCGGTTCCATGCTCGGCGGCATTCTCTCGGAATGGGCCATGGGCGTGCCCGAGGCCGATCTGTCGCTGCGCATCGAGCCGCTGGAAGCCGCGCCTTTCTACATGGATTATGCGCCGAAGCTGAGGCTGCGCTACTTCCGCTACACCGACACCCGCGCTGCACGGCGCGAGGGTGCCGAGCTGCCCCCCCACGCCTGAGAGGATCATCATGGCTACACGTACCGTTCTCATCTCCGGTGGTGGACGCGGCATCGGCGCGGCGACTGGCCGGGCGATGATGCAGGCTGGCTGGAACGTGTCGCTCGGCATGCGCGATCCCGGCCTGCCGGATTGGGCCGCGCAGGGCCCGGGTGAGGTGCAAGCCTGCGCCTATGAAGCGACCGATCCCGGAGCGGCGGAGCGTTGGGTGGCCGAGGCGCGGGCGCGCTTTGGCGGTATTGATGCCGTGGTGGCCAATGCCGGCATCATGATCCGCAAGGATGTCATCGCCGCCGAGGACGACGAGCTCGCCCGACTGATGGAGGTCCATGTCGCCGCCCCCCGCCGTCTGGCCAAGGCGGCCTGGGACGACCTGGCCGCCAGCGGGCAGGGACGGGTGATCATCGTCTCCTCGCTCTCCGGCAAACGGGTGAAGTCGGCGGTCTCCAGCCTCTATTCGGTGTCCAAATTCGCCGCCACCGGCCTTGCCCATGCGCTGCGGCACACCGGCTTCGACAAGGGCATCCGCGCGACCGCCGTCTGTCCCGGCTTCGTGGCGACCGACATGGGGCTGCCGCTCACCACGCGCAGTGCCGAGGAACTGACCGATCCGGCCGATATCGGCCGCGCCATCCGCTTTCTGATCGAGCTGCCGAACACCTCGAGCGTCGCCGAATTCGCGGTCAACTGGACGCTGGAGGAGTCGTTCTGACCGCGGATCAGTTGCGGCTCTCGATCAGGTCGATCTCGGCCCGCAACAGGGCGGCGTAGGTCTCGACGAAGCCCGGCACGATCTTGGCGCAGAGAAAGGTGAAGCCCAGCGAGGCCACTGGCACGCCGGCCTCGTCGAGGATCGGCATGGCGACACCCGCGATGCCGGGAATAAGCTCGCCGATATCGACGGCATAGCCGCGCGCACGCGTTTCCCCGATCAACCTCTCCACCTTCTCAGTGGGAAGGTCGCGAAAGGCGCAGAAGCGGGATTCGTTGGCGCGCAGGATGAAGTCCTGCTCCTCACGATCGAGGTAGGCCAGCATGGCGATGCTGCCCGGCCCGGCACCGAGGGGCACGGATCCGCCGATGGAGCCGGTCAGCGTCTGCACCACGCATTCGCCGTCGCGCCGGTCAAGGCAGATGGAATCGTGGTTGTGGCGGGCCATGAGATGGGTGGTCTCGCCGGTCTTCTTGCGCAGCCGCGCCAGGCTGATCTCGCAGCGGCTGATGAGCCCCGGACCACGGGCGGCGCGGGCACCGTAGATGAACATCTTGGCGCCCAGCCGGTAGCGTTTGCGCTTGTCGTCGCGGGCCAGCAGCCGATGCCCGACCAGCGTATTGAGGATGCGGTGGCAGGTGGCGGTATTGAGCCCCGACTGCTGCACCAGATCCTTGAGCGTCATGCCGTCGGTCGCGCCGTCGGCGATGAGGTCCAGCAGCAGGGCAGCGCGGTCCAGCAACTGGGAGCCATTAGCAGAGGCGATAGCCATTTTACCACATAATGAAAAATCACGAGATCACACCTTGTAGTATGAGATTTTCTGGTAATCAATGTTTAAAAAACAAGCAGATGAGGCAAAGGCCAAATTTTGACCAATGTCGGCGGAGTGCCGACTTGTCCGCAGCCTCGCCGCTTCTCGCCACGCGACGTCATGCTCAACCAGAACCAGAGGGCCGTAACGTGAGAACTTCCATCCTGACCATCGCCGCTGCACTTGCGGTGACGTTCGGCATCAGTGCGGCGAGCGCCGACACGCTCGCCGACGCAAAATCCAAGGGCACGCTGACCATCGGCGTGAAGAACGATTATCCGCCCTATGGCTTCCTCAACGACAAGGGCGAGATCGTCGGTTTCGAAGTCGATCTCGGCAAATACGTCGCCAAGGAACTGCTCGGCCCCGAGGGCAAGGTCGAGCTCGTGCCGGTGGTGGCCGCCAACCGCATCGAGTTCCTCAACTCCGGGCGCATCGACATCATCTTCGCCACCCTCGGCGTCACCGCCGACCGCGCCAAGGTCATCGACTTCTCGGAGTACTACGTCTCCGCCCCCGGTCCGTCCGTCATCGCCTCCAAGGCGGCGACCTTCTCCAAGTGGGAACAGCTGAAGGGCCTGACGCTCTGCGGCATTCAGGGCTCGTACTACAACAAGCACCTGACCGAGGATCTCGGCATCCAGCTCACCGCCTTCAAGACGCAGCCGGAGGCCTATCGCGCGCTCAAGGACAATCGTTGCGTCGGCTTCGTGTTCGACGACATGACCCTGCGCAAGAAGACCGAGGAAGCCGAATGGGCCGACTACAAGATCGCCGTCGATCCCTATGAGTACATTCCGCAGGCCGCCGGCATCCGCAAGGGTGACGATGCGTTCCGCGCGGCGGTGAACAAGGCGATCACGAAGGCTGAGGCCGAGGGCAAGCTGATCGAGTGGGAAACCACCTATGGCATGCCGCACGCCGCCTACATCGCCGAGCGCGCGAAGGCCGCCGCCGCGAAGCTGACGCCTTGATCCCCCGTCCCGTGGAGTCCTGCCCGTGTTCGGTCTCGATTATTCCTGGCTGAGCGACCCGGTCTATCAGGGGTGGCTGCTCCGTGGGACGCTTAACACCATCGCCTTGGCGCTCGCGTCGTCGGCGATTGCCGTCCTCATCGGCGGCTTCGGTGCGCTGGCCCTCACCCTGCGCATCGCCTGGCTCGACGCCCTCATCGAGCTGTTCGTCGAGCTGTTTCGCAACACCCCGCCGCTGCTGCAGATGCTGTTCTTCTACTTCACGCTGAGCACCATCGGCCTGCGGGTGACCGACCCGGCAACCGGGCTCAGCATGCCGCTGCTCTCGGCCTTCGATTGCGCGCTCGTGTCGCTCAGCCTGTTCGGCGGCGCCCTGTGCATCGAGGCCTTCCGCTCGGGGCTGGACAGCCTGCCGCGTGCCGTCACCGAAGCGGCGCGCTCGCTCGGCTACAGCCGCTGGGCGCGTTTCCGGCGCATCGAGGTGCCGATCGCCAGCCGCATCTGCCTGCCTGCCCTCACCAACATCCTGACCAACCTGTTCAAGACCACCTCGCAGGCCTCGGTCATTACCGTGCCGGAGCTCGTCTATTATGCCGGCCAGATCTACAACGACACCTTCCGCACCGCCGAGGTGATGATCCTCGTGCTGCTGATCTATGTGACGCTTGTCAGCCTTCTCTCCTGGGGCCTGTCGCGCATCGAGCGCGCGCTCGCCTTCCCCGGCTATGGCAAGGGGAACTGAGATGCAGTGGCCCCTGACCTATCACGAGAAGAAGCGGGTGGTGCAGCTTGCCATCGCGCTCACCCTGGCGGCGTGGATCACGGCGGATGCGCTGTCCGGCGGCGCCGCGCATTGGCAGCGGGTATGGATGCGCCTGCCGCTGCTGCTCACCGGCTCCGGCGACGGCTGGCCGCTGACCGGCGGGTTCGTGCTGAATATTTTCCTCGGTCTCGGCTCGATGGCCCTCGCGGCGGTGCTGGGCACGCTGCTCGCCTTCGGCATGATGGCGAAGAGCCGGCTCGTTCGCCTGCCCTGCTTCTTCATCATGAATTTCCTGCGTAATTCGCCCTGGATCGTGCTGCTGTTCGCGATGCTCTACATCATCCCGTTCAATGTGCGCCTGTTCGGGATCAGCATCGCCGTGCCGGCCTTCGCCAAGGCGCTGATCGGCCTTGCTTTGCCGACCGGGGCGAACTTCGCGGAGATCATTCGGGGCGCGGTGCAGTCGATCCATTCCGGGCAATGGGAAGCCGCGCGCGCGCTCGGCTACATGCCCATGGCCATCTATGGCCGCATCATCCTGCCGCAGGCGCTGCGTCGGATGATACCCGGATGGATGAACCTCTATGCACTTCTGATGATCGCCACGTCACTGGCGACAGTGACAGGCATTCAGGACGTCGTCACGACGCTGAATACGCTGCTCTCCATGGAGAACGAGCGAGTCATCGTCTACTTCTACATCGCCACACTGTTCCTGTTCTTCGCCTATTGCTACCCGATCGCGCTGCTGGCGCGCCGGATGGAACAATCGGTCAAGGGAGATGCCCTATGAACCGGGCCGATGCGCTGATCGAACTCGATAGCGTCACCAAGAGCTTCGGCTCCTTTCAGGTGCTCAAGGGCATCTCGCTGAGCGTGAAGGATGGCGAGGCGGTGTGCATCATCGGCCCGTCGGGGTCGGGCAAGTCGACCATCCTGCGCTGCATCAACGGCCTGATCCCCATCGACGCTGGCAGCATCCGCGTTGGCACGCATGAAGTTCACAAGCTGCGCACCGAGAAGCAGATGCGCCCGCTGCGCCATCAGGTGTCAATGGTGTTCCAGCAATACAACCTGTTTCCTCACCGCACCGCGCTGCAGAATATCATGATGGCGCCGGTCCAGGTGCTCGGTCATGACCGCAAGGAGGTCGAGGCGCGCGCCCATCGCCTCCTCGCCAAGGTGCGCCTGTCCAACAAGGCGGATGCCTATCCCGGGCAGCTTTCCGGCGGGCAGCAGCAGCGTGTCGCCATCGCCCGCGCGCTGGCCATGGAGCCGCAGGTGATCCTGTTCGACGAGGTGACGGCAGCCCTCGACCCGGAAACCGTCAAGGAAGTCCTCACCGCCATCCGCGAGCTGGTCGACGAGGGGCTGACCTGCATCCTCGTCACCCACGAGATGAAATTCGCCCGCGAAGTGGCGGACCGTGTCTGCTTCACCGACCATGGCCGCATCGTCGAGAGCGGCCCACCGGCGCAGATCTTCGACGCGCCGCAGGACGCGCGCACCCGTGAATTCCTCGGACAGGTGCTCTGAGAGACGCTCCGAGAGGCCGGCCCCGGATGCAGGGCGCCGGCGAGCTTTTCCCCGCATTCAGGGCACCCATCGCCGCCATCGGGGCGGCGGCACGGCCGGTCGAGCCGCGGGCGCCCCTTCAAGCAGAGGCAGTGCCATGTCGGCAGCAGACATTTTCGCGGAAGGCTTCAAGGCCGAGCCCTATTGGTGGGAAGCCGCCGCGCCGGAGACCGATCTCGATCCGCTTCCTACCCGCGCCGATGCGGTCGTCATTGGCTCGGGCTATGCCGGGCTCAATGCGGCCACCGAGCTTGCCCGCGCCGGGCTCGACGTGGTGGTGATCGATGGCGGCCGCCTCGGCGAGGGCGGCTCCACCCGCTCCGGCGGCATGGTGTCGAGCGGTCAGAAACTGGTGGTGGGCGGCGCCATCAAGGGCATCGATCCCGAATTGTTCGACCGCATGATCGGCGACAGCATCTCGTCCTTCGACTATCTCCAGACCCTGATCCAGGGCGAAGGGCTCGATGCCGACCTCGCCATCACCGGCCGCTTCTTCGGTGCCCATGCCCGCTCGCTGGTCGAGCCGACCTGGCGGAACGGACGGATCCTCGCCGAGAAGACCGGCGTGAACGTGCATTTCTACGACCGCGGCACCCAGCGGCAGGTGATCGGTTCCGATTACTACCATGGCGGCATGGTCGTCGACGAATATGGCGGGCTGCACCCCGGCAAGTACCACCGGGCGCTTCGCGAGCGCGCGCGCAAGGCCGGCGCCAAGCTGCGCTCGCATGCGAAGGCAGGGCCGGTACGCGATGCCGCCGACGGGCTGAAGCTCGTGCCGACCGAACGCGGCGACATCCTCGCCCGCCATGTCGTCAGCGCGACCAATGGCTATACCCGCAAGGACGGTCACCCCGAGCTCGCCCGGCGCATCGTCCCGGTGAAGAGCTATCAGATCGCCACCGAGCCCCTGCCGCCCGATCTTATCGAAACCCTGATCCCCAAGGCGCGGATGATCTCGGACACCCGCCGCGACGTGATCTATAGCCGCCCCTCGCCCGATGGCAGCCGCATATTGTTCGGCTCGCGCCCCGGATTCTTCGAGCGCGACGACCGCGAGGCGGCGCCGGCGATCTATGAGCGGATGACGGAGATCTGGCCGGAACTGAAGGCCTACAAGATCACCCATGCCTGGAGCGGCTTCGTCGGCATGACGGCGGACAAGGTCGCCCATATGGGCACGCGCGACAATTCGGACTTCGCCGCCGGCTGCAACGGCAACGGCGTCGCGCTGATGTCCTATCTCGGCTACCAGACCGCGCAAAAGATCCTCGGGCGCCAGAACCAGCCCACCGCCTTTGATCGCGACCAGTTCACCGCGGTGCCGCTCTATTCCGGCAATCCCTGGTTCGTGCCCATCGTGGCGGCCTGGTATCGTCTGCGGGATTGGTCCGAGCGCCGCTGAGGCGGACAGATCAGGCATTGTATATCCAGCACCAGATCCGACAATGACGACAACAAGATCGCTGCTTTGCGACGTTGCTCAGTCTTCTGAGCACGGCAGCGTGCTCTAGCGAAAATGGCGCACCCGAAGAGATTCGAACTCGTACCACCTCGGCATTTTATACATTCGAAGCGACCTCAGATTTCGCTCAAAAGCGAGTGTCAGAAACGGTTGAGACATGCCCATGACTCAACCGACTCTCCCATACACCTGCAATGGGAACTTCTTCAGGGGTCTACGACTGACGCGCGGAGCTGCGAGGCCGGCTACCCGATGGATGTTTCACCAACCGTTTAAAAATTGATGCGCCGCTCGCCCGCTGACATGCCAAGCACCCGCTCCGTGAGGCGGACCCAGTAGGAGGCGCCGATTGGCAGCAACGCGTCATTGAAGTCGTAGCCCGCATTGTGCAGGCCGATGCCGGCGCCGCTGCCGAGCCAGAGATAGGCCCCCGGCCTTGCTTCCAACATGTAGGCAAAATCCTCCGACGCCATCGAGGAGGCGGGATCGGGGATGACATTGTCAGCCCCCACGGCGTCGCCGGCAGCGGCCTGCGCCAGCGCGGTCTCGCCGGCCGTGTTGACGGTCGCGGGATAGCGGTAGTCGTACCAGACCTTTCCTTCCGCGCCATGAGCGGCGCAAATGCCGTGGGTGATGGCCCGTAAGCGCTCTTCCACCCGCGCCCGCACATGGGGGCGAAAGGTGCGAACCGTGCCGCGCAGCACGACCTCTCCGGGAATGATGTTCCAGGCATCGCCACCGTGAATCTGCGTGACGCTCACCACGGCGGACTCGTTCGGATCGACACTCCGGCTGGTAATGCTCTGGAGTGACGAGATGATTTCTGCCGCCACCAGTACCGGGTCGATGCCCAGATGCGGCATGGCACCGTGGGCACCCGTGCCGGTTATCGTCACTTCGAACACGTCGGACGCCGCGAGCATCGGGCCCGGCTTGCCGGAAAACGTCCCGAAAGCCTGTCCCGGCCAATTGTGCAGGCCGAAGACTTGGCTCATGGGGAATTTCTCGAACAACCCCTGTTCGACCATCACCTTGCCGCCGCCGGCCATCTCCTCGGCCGGCTGGAAGATAAAGTGCACCGTCCCGGCGAAATTCCGCGTCTTCGCCAGATGCTGCGCGGCTCCCAACAGCATGGCCATGTGGCCGTCATGGCCGCAGGCGTGCATCTTGCCCGGCACCGTCGAGCGATAGGGCAGATTGGTCGCCTCCTGGATATCGAGCGCATCCATGTCGGCGCGCAGCCCGATCGATGGCCCGCTTTCACGCCCGTGCAGCGTGGCGATGATGCCGGTGCCGGCCAGTCCCTGCTCAAAGGGGATACCGAAACTCGCCAGCTTCTCCGCCACAAAGGCCGCGGTACGGTGCTCCTCGAAGGCGGTCTCGGGCATAGCGTGAAGGGCGCGCCGCCACGCGGTCATCTCCGGGTGAAGCGTCACGATCTCGTCGACGAGTGGCATGTGAACCTCGTTGGTCGGTGTCGCCGCTTGCACGCAGGGCCGGATTTTGCGGTGCGATAATGGGGCGGCCCGGCTCATCTGCCAAGATTATTTGCATCCTGCGCAAGTCTCTTGTTGGCACCGTGCAATCGGGAGGATCTGGAAAAGCGCAGCCGATGCAGCGCGATCATCCCCGGCCTGTCCTGCGGATGGCTCGGGCGGTTCTACGCCCGCTCGATGACCGGCTCGCCAGCTACGATGTCGGGGTGATCGCCGGCACGATCGGCCGCGCCAGCGCGGTCAACGCTTCGGCAATGTCGACCGAAGGCGCATAGCCCAGCAGCGCGGCGGCGCGGGAGATATCCAGCGGGCCGACCCGGCCATCATCATGGCGGCCGCGATCGGCAATGACCGAGAGCGCCGGGGCCGGCAGGCCGGCCAGCAGCAGGCGAACCACCTGTTCCTCGGAGAGATAGGTGCCGCCGGTAATGTTCACTGGCGTGAAGCCTTCCCGGACCGCCGCCACCGCGAGGCACACCGCGCGTGCCGCGTCTGACACATGCACGAATTGCCGCATGTTGGAGCGCGTGTCGGTGACCTCGATGGGTGCGCCGTTCCTCACCGCGTCGAGCGTCTGCGAGATCAGATAGGGCGTCACGCGTTCCGCACCGAACACCGAGGAAATCCGCAGCGCGACGACGCCGATGCCGAAGCTTGCCGCATAGGCGCGCAGCACGCTTTCCGCCGCAAGCTTGCTCGCGCCATAGGCGTCCGCGGCCCCGCACGGGGCATCCTCCGGCACCGGATCGCGCGTGTCCGCTTCGGCATAGACCGCGTTGGAGGAGAGAAAGACAAGGCGCGCGGTGCCCGTCCGCCGCATCGCCTCGACGATGTTGAGCGTGCCCATGACATTCACGTCGAACATCAGCGCCGGATCGTCGGTGGCCAGCATGGCGCCGGAGATGGCGCCGCCATGCATGACGATGTCGGGCGCCAGTTCGCCCATCAGCGCGACCACCGCCGCGCGGTCGCGCAGGTCGAGCGCCCGCACATCGGGGCTGGCTCTGAGATCGCTGCCCGTAACAGCGTAACCCGCCTCCCGCAGCCGCGCGATAACCTCGCGGCCGATAAAGCCATTGGCGCCGGTGACATGGACCCGCTTCATGGCATTGGATGCTCCTGGCGCCAGTGAGCGGCGATCTCCGCGCTGGTGCAGATCCACACGCCATCATGGGTGGCGACATGGTCGAGGAAGCGCATCAGCCCGGTGATGCGGCCGGGCCGGCCGATCAGTCGGTCATGCAGCGCCAACGACATCAGCTTCGGTGCCGTGGCACCCTCCGCATACATCACGTCGAAGCAATCGATCATGTAGCGGGCGAAGTCATTGCCGGTGGAGAAACCGCTGTTCTCGTTGAACCGGTTGTCATTGGTCTCGAACGAATAGGGGATCACCAGATGCGGGTGACCGCCGACCTGCAGCCAATAGGGCAATTCGTCGTTCAGCGCGTCGCGGTCATAGACGATGCCGCCATGCTCGACCAGCAGGCGCCTTGTGTTGGCGCTCGGGCGCCCTGTCATCCAGCCTGTCGGGCGCAGGCCGGTGACGCGCTCCAGCGTCTCGATGGCGAGGCGGATGTGCTCGCGCTCCTGCGCTTCCGGCATGAGCTGATAGTCGAGCCACCGATAGCCATGCGAGACCAATTCATGACCGTCGGCAATGAAGGCGCGGGTGAGTTCGGGATTGGCCTCGGCGGCCTTGGCCACCGCCAGCAGGCTGATCTTGATGCCGCGCTCGCGGAACAGCCGCAGCAGGCGCCAGCCGCCGATGCGCGAGCCATATTCGAACACGCTCTCGACCAGCGGACTGCGCAGGCCCTCGAGAGCGGGCTGGCCGATGTCGTTGAGCACGCCCTCGGACTGGCCGTCGCCTTCCAGAAGCGAGCGCTCGCCGCCACCTTCAAAGTTCAGATTGATGTTAAGCGCAATCCGCGCGCCGTTCGGCCAGTTCGCCTGCGGGGGATGCTCGCCATAGCCACGAAAATCGCGTGTCGACATGCGTTCTCCTTATCGCTCGGCGAGCTATGCAAGTTAGTTGCGTATTACGCAATTTGCGTGTTAGCCACAAGGGAGGATCGTGAAGGGAGTCCCCATCATGCGGGTACGGAACGGTGCGGCCTATATCCGCGGGCTTAACGACGGCCGGCGCGTGCTGATCGATGGCGAACCGGTAGCGGATGTCACCACGCACCCTGCGTTCCGCAATGCGGTCGCGTCCTTCGCCGCGCTTTACGACTACCAGGCCGACCCGGCGAACCTCGAACGCATCACCATTGCGGCCGGAGACGCGCGCGTTCACCGTGCCTGGTCGCTGCCGCGCTCTCATGCCGAGCTGGTGACTCGCCGGCACGCCATCGCCGAGTGGTCGGCGCTCAATCTCGGCTTTCTCGGCCGCTCGCCGGACCATCTCGCCAACACGCTGGTCGGCATGATGATAGGCCTGCCGGCGATGCGCGCCTTCGACGCTCAGCGTGCCGATGCCTTCGCGGCTTACGTCGACGACGCTCGCGAGCGCGATCTGTTCGTCACCTATGTCATCCAGAACCCGCAGGCCAACAAGGCAAGGGCGGCGTCCGAGCAGGCCCGCGACGTGGTCGCCCACATCGTGTCGCAGGATGCCGAGGGCATCGTCGTCAGCGGCGCCAAGATGCTCGGCACCAGCGCGGTGATGGCGGACGAGATTTTCGTCGGCACCATCCAGCCGCTGCGGCCGGGCGAGGAACGTTATGCGCTGAGCTTCGCCGTGCCGGTCAGCCATCCCGGTGTCGCGCTGCTGTCGCGCCGGTCCTATGAGCAGGCGGCCGCGTCGGATTTCGACTACCCGCTCTCCAGCCATTTCGACGAAAACGACGCCGTGGTGTTCTTCGACAATGTCCGGGTGCCGTGGAGCCGGGTGTTTGTGTGCGGCAACATCGCCGCCGCCGCCGCGCAATGGCATGGCACGCCGGCCCATGTGATGCAGAACTACCAGTCGCAGATCCGGCTGATGGTGAAGATGCGCTTCCTCGCCGGGCTGGCGCGCCGCATCGCCGAGGTCAACGGCTCGATCGATATCCCGCAGATCAGGGGCGTGCTCGGCAAGCTGGCGGCGCAGGCCTCGCTAGTGGAGGGCATGCTGGCTGGCATGGAGGCGGAGGGCCGGATGGTCGGCGACTATTTCGTCCCGTCCTCGCATTTGCTCTACGCCGCACAGACGCTGACGCAGGAACTCTACCCGCAATTCGTCCTCGCCATCCGTGACCTCGCCGGCGGCGGCGTGATCATGCTGCCATCCTCCGAGCGCGACATGATCAGCCCGCATACCAAGGAACTGGTCGAGGCGACGCAGATTTCGTCGGTAGCCGAACCGCTGGAGCGGGTTCGCCTGTTCAAGCTGGCATGGGACGCGCTCGGCTCGGAATATGCCTCGCGCCACATGCAGTACGAGATGTTCTATGGCGGGGCCTCCTATGTGAACCACGCCCATATGTTCCGCACGTTCGACTGGGCGGAGGCGCGACGGCTGCTCGACGGCGCTCTGGCGCCAGCCGCGGCACGCGCGGCCACCCGCGCCGCCTAGTCCGGCTTCCGGCGCGCCTTGGCGAGGGCCCCGTCGCAGGATGACAGCAGCCCGCGCGTCAGCCGCGCCAGCGTATCGACGTCGCGAGAGCCCAGCGTGCTGAACAGCACGTCGTTCACGCTCACCTGCAGCGGAGCAATGTCCTGCAGCATGGCCCAGGCCTTCGGGGTGAGCACCAGCATCACCCGGCGCCGGTCAACCGCATCGGGACGTTTCTCCAGCAGCCCCATCGCGACCAGCCGGCGGGTCTCAGTGACCACGAACGGCACGCTCACCCGCAGCCGCTCGGCGAGATCGCCGACAGTCACGGCATCGCCGAGATGGGAGAGCGTCATCAGAATATTGTACTGCGGCGGCGTCATGCCCATGGCGCGGGCGATGCCTTCGCGGATTTCCTGCAGCCGCGCGGAAAAGTCGACGAGATCGCGCACCAGTTCGCGGAACGGGCGGTCACTGCCATCGACCAGCAGCGCGGACCGCGAGGTGGTGAGGGGCGCCGCCTGAAGCGCCGTGGCCTGCTTGTCTTTCGCCATCTGTCCCACCCGTCTGCGCCGACCCCGGCCTGCTTTAACGCAAGCGACGGGCGCCAGCAAAGTGCCCGCCAGATGGGCAGTCTTGCCTAAAAATAGATAATTGACAAAGCTAAGTTAGTTAGCAAATTTACAAAGCGTCAACGATGAAAGTGGGCGGCCATGTCGAAGTCAGCCGAGAGTCATCTGCGCAGCCTCAATGATGGGCGATGCATCTACATTGATGGCGGGCGGGTGGAGAATGTTGCCGAGCACCCGGCCTTCCGCAACGCCGCCGGATCGGTGGCCCGGCTGTACGACTTTCAGGCCCGGCCGGAAAACATCGAGAAGATGACCATTGCTGCCGGCAATGGCGCGCGGGTGAGCCGCACCTGGCAGTTGCCAACCTCCTATGACGAACTCGTTGCCCGCCGCGAGGCGCTCGTCGCCTGGGCCGAGCTGCATCACGGCTTCATGGGGCGTTCGCCCGACCATGTCGGCTCGACCCTTGCCGGCATGTATATGGGCCTCGATGTCTATGCGGCGCACCCCGGCGGCCGGCCTGGCGTGGTGAGCGACTATTATCGCTACGCCAGCGAGAACGACCTCTACATCTCCTATGTCATCATCGACCCGCAGGGGGATCGCTCCCGGGCCACCAGTTCGGAGGGCAATGCCGATCTGGCAGTTGCCATCGTCGACGAGGATGCCGGCGGCATTACCGTCCGCGGCGCCAAGATGCTCGGCACCGGGGCGGTGCTGTCCAATGAGGTGCTGGTCACCACGCTGCGCCCGCTGAAGGACGATGAAGGACGCTACGCCTTCACCGCCGCCGTGCCGATGAACCTGCCCGGCATAAAGCTCTTGTCGCGACGCTCCTATGAGGGGGCGGTGTCATCCTCGTTCGACTATCCGCTTTCCAGCCGGTTCGATGAGAACGACGCGCTGCTCTATTTCGACGATGTGAAGATCCCGTGGGATCGCGTCTTCGTGCATCGCGACACCCGTGCGCAGCTGGCGCAATGGCACGACACGCCGGCCCATGCCTACCAGAACTACCAGGCGGAGATCCGCCTGCTGGTGAAGCTGCGCTTTCTGGTCGGGCTGGCGCGCAAGATCACCGAGACGATCGGCACGGTCAACTTCCCCCAAGTGCGCGAGACGCTCGGCGAACTGGCTGGCCATGTCGGCATGATCGAGGCGTTCGTCTACGGCATGGAGGCCAAGGGCCGTCATCGCGGCCCGTACTTCCTGCCGGATGCCGGGCTGATCTATGCCGCGCAGGTGCAGTCGCAGCTGCTCTACCCCAAGATCATCCACTTCCTGCGCGAGCTTTCCGGCGGCGGCGTGCTGATGCTGCCGTCCTGCGTCGGGGATTTCGACCATCCCGACATCGCGCCTCTCATCAAGCGCACGCAGTACTCCCCAAGCCTGAGTTCGCCGGAGCGGGTCAAACTGTTCAAACTGGCGTGGGATGCCGTGGGCTCGGAGTTCGCCTCGCGCCACGCGCAATATGAGATGTTCTATTCCGGGCCGCGCACGGTCACCACCGGCATGGCCTTCCGCACCTTCGATTGGGACAGGGCCACCGGCGCCGTGGACGCGATGCTCGGCAGCTACGACACGCCGGCCATGGCGAGCCCGGCCCCCGTCACCACCCCGCTTGCCGCGCTGGCGCGCTGAGGACCATTCATGGACGCTCTCGTTATCGAAGGCATCACCGTCGCCCCTGGCACCTGCGTGCGCGCTCCCCTGCCGGCGCTCGAACTGGCGGACGGCACGGTGGTGAACCTGCCGCTGCTGCTCATCAACGGCGTAAGGCCGGGGCCGCGCCTCTATATCGGCGCCGGCATCCATGGCGACGAGGTCAACAGCATCGCGCTGGTGGCCAAGGCGCTGGCAACCGTCGATCCGCAGCAGCTCAGCGGGAGCATCGTGTGCGTGCCGGTGCAGCAGCCGCTCGCCCTTCAGGCGGATCATCGCCTGCCGCTGTCGCAATTCCTTAAATCGCCCCTCGATCAGGTGCCGGCCGATGCCTGGACCTGCTTTCCCGGCGACGCCAATGGCAATATCGCGCAGGTGATGGCGGCCACGCTGTTCCGGCTGATCACCCAGTGCGACTACGCGCTTGACGTCCACACCCCGACCCGCGGCGGCAAATATGTGCCGATCGCCATCCTGCCGCATCACTCGCTCGGCACCCATGCCGCCAGGGCGGAAGAGATGGCGCAGGCCCTCGGCACCGGCTGGATCATGCGCGGCGAGCACGGCATGTACATCAGCGACGGCATTCTCTGCGTCGAGGCGACCAAGGCCGGCGTGCCGTGCTTCACCTTCGAGATCGGCGAGGGTGGGCGGCTGGACGCCGAATTCGTCGACATCGGGGCCCAGTGCGTGCTGAACCTGCTGCGCTCCTTCGGCATGATTCCGGGCGAGCGTGTGCCGCCGGCGCAGACCCATGTGATGCGCGACTTCCTCGGCATACGCGCCACCCATGGCGGGCTGCTGATCACCGAGGTCGCGCTCGGCGAGGCGGTCACGCAGGGGCAGGTGCTGTGCCGCATCTTCAATGTCTATGGCGACGAAGTGGAGGTGGTCACGGCGCCGGAGGACGGACTGTTCGTGCGCGCCACCACGCTCGGCACCGTCTCACGCGGCGAACGTGTCGCCACGCTCGGACTGGTTTGACGGTTCCCCGCCCGGGCCTGCCGCTTTGATACGCAGTTTGGCGAAGCAAGCGGATCGATGGGCAAAAAAGCGCCAATCGCCACGCGGGACCGTGGCGGATCTCCCGAAACAAGCTGGCACGTGAATTGCTTATATTGCGTGCCATGCAAGAATACTTGCGCACAGATAAATGAAATTGCGGCCTGCTCCAGCGGGTGCAGCGGTTTGCCTCAGCGATAACAACGGAGTCGGGAAATGAGCGTTCGCCTATCCTTCACGTTCGCAGCCGCAATTACCGCGAGCCTGCTCGTCGCCAACGTCGCCTCGGCGGCCATGGATCCGGCCTGCGAGCCGGCAAAGCTGGCCAGCAAATATCCGGGCCTCGTGGGCAAGACCGTCAAGTTCGGTGCTGATCCGCAGACGCCGCCCTACGTCGCGCGCGACGGCGCCGACTTCAATAAGATGAGCGGCATCGCCGTCGACATGGCCAAGGAAGTCATGGATTGCGCCGGCGCGAAGTACGAGTTCGTGCTCGGCGCATGGTCCGGCATCCTGCCCGCCGTCATTTCCGGCCAGATGGACGCCATGTGGGACGACCTCTACTATAAGCCCGATCGCGCCAAGAACATCGACTTCGTGATGTATATGGGCGCGGGCACCGGCGCCCTCGTGCCGGCCGGCAATCCCAAGAAGGTCATGGCGCTGGGCGACTTCTGCGGCAAGACCGTCGCCTATGGCATTGGCAGCATCGAAGAGGCTGCCACGCTCAAGCAGCAGGAAACCTGCAAGGCCGAAGGCAAGGCCGCTATCACCACGATGCCGTTCCAGGATCTCGCCGCCGGCCTGCGCCTGCTTGAGAGTGATCGCACCGACATCCTGCTGTGGGATCTTGGCTACGTCGATTTCATGGCCGCCGCCAACCCGACCAAATATACCCGCGCCTTTTCGATCGTCAGCGGCTTCCAGATCGGCGTCGGCGTCAAGAAGGGCAATGATGATCTGGTGAAGGCCATCTATGACGGCATCAAGATCATGCAGGCCAACGGTACTCAGAAGAAGATCTTCGCAAAGTACAACACCGACGCGGCGCTCCAGATTCCGGTCGAGATCAAAACCAAGTAACTGGGGCGCGTCCCGCGCATCATTCCACGCGACATGCCGGGGCGGCTCCGTCCCGGCACGTCTCCGTCAGGCAGCTGCACGTCAATGGGCGGCCTTCCGCAAGCGGGGCACTCGGATATGACACGACTTGGAAACGCCGCTCTCGCCCTGGCGACGGCCCTGTTTGTCAGCCTCGTGCCGGCGATGGCGCAAGCTCCGACCGGATCGAGCATCGAGGACATGGCGAGCGGCCTGAGCGCGGCCGATCCCTATGCCGCCATGGCGTTCGGCTGGTTCTGGGAGTTCCTGTCCTACTGCACCTCCAGCTTCCTGTGGGAGGGAGCCTGGGTGGCGGTCCAGATCACCGCCATCTCCATGACCCTCGGCCTGATGCTCGGCCTCGTGCTGGCGCTGATGCGGCTGTCCACGCTGAGCGTCGTGCGGGGGGTGTCGTGGTTCTACATCTGGATCACACGCGGCACCCCACAATTGCTGCAACTGGTGTTCATCTTCAACGCGCTGCCCTTCGTCGGGTTGAAGTTCGACAGCTTCACCACCGCCGTCATCGGCTTCTCGCTCAATCAGGCGGCGTTCAGCGCCGAAATCATCCGCGGCGGCATCCTTTCGGTGAACCGCAACCAAGCGATCGCCGCGACCTCGCTCGGCATGGGCCCGTTTCTGGCCCTGCGCCGGATCATCCTGCCGCAGGCGATGCGCGCGATCCTGCCCGGTGTCGGCAACGATACGATCAGCATGCTGAAGCTGACCTCGATCGCCTCGATCGTGTTCGTCAACGAACTCACCTTCCGCTCGCAACAGATCGTCGGCCAGAACAACAAGTTCTTCACCGTCTTCGCCGCGACCTCGCTGATCTACCTGATCCTGGTGAGCATCATCTCTCTGGCGCAGGGCTGGGCGGAGCGGCGCTTCGACCTGGAGAAGGACCAACGCACCGACACGGCCTTCGGCCGCATGCTCGGCTTTCGCCTGAAGGCCGAGCCCGCGCCTGCTGCGGCGCCCGTCGCGGTGGATGGGCCCGCGGGGGACACGCTCGCGGCCGTTCCCGCCGGTTCGGACGACCTGTTCCGCACGCTGGTGAACGCCGATGCCGACCCCGTGCCGCGCGGCGAGCCGCTGGTGGTCTGTCACAACGTGCAGAAGGAATACGGGACCAACAAGGTGCTGAACGGCATCGACCTGACGGTCAATCGCGGCGAGGTTGTCGTGCTGCTGGGGCCGAGCGGCTCGGGAAAGAGCACGTTCCTGCGTGCCATCAATCATCTGGAATCAGTGGACTGGGGCTCCATCACAGTCGGCGGCGCGTATGTCGGCTACCAGCTGATGCCCGGTGGCCAACCGCGCCCGACCGGTCGGCTGGCAAAGGCCCGGGCGGACGCCCGCATCTCCATGGTGTTCCAGCACTTCAACCTGTTCAACCATATGAGTGCGCTGGAAAATGTCATGGAGGCGCCGATCCGGGTGTTCGGCATCAAGCCGGATGTCGCCCGCGATATGGCAACCCGTCTGCTCGGCGAGGTCGGCCTGCAGAACCACATCAATCACCTGCCGCACCGGCTCTCCGGCGGCCAGCAGCAGCGCGTGGCGATTGCCCGCGCGCTGGCGATCTCGCCGCGCCTGATGCTGTTCGACGAGCCGACCTCGGCGCTTGATCCCGAGCTGGTCGGCGAGGTGCTCGGCGTCATGCGCAAGCTCGCGGATGCCGGCATGACGATGGTGGTGGTGACGCACGAAATCCGCTTCGCCCGCGATGTCGCCGACCGCGTCGTCTTCATGGATGGCGGCGTGGTGGTGGAGCAGGGCACGCCGGAACAGGTGATCGACAACCCGACGCATGAGCGCACGCGCCGCTTCCTGCGCGCCGTCAATCCACCATGAGCGGGCGGGCGATCCCTCAGAAGGTGGGCGGGGTGTTGATCCAGATGACCCGGCAGTTCTCGTCGCCAGAGGCGCGATAGCTGTGGGTGCGGTCGGACAGGAAGAAGAAACTGTGTCCCGTAGGCACCCGGTATTGCTCGCCCTCGACGATGAGTTCGAGTTCGCCCGTCAGCACATAGCCAACCTCTTCACCGGCATGCTGGAACGGGCCGCACATCGGCCCCTTGGCCGGCATTTCCAGAAGCAGGCCCTCAAGCTGGCGATGCTGGGCGAAGGGCGTGAGGATTTCAGCGGTGCTGCCGTCGCCTTCTTCGGCGGCGCGGGTGTAACGCGGCCGGTCGTTCGGCCCGTAGACCGTGCAGATCTCGTCTTCCTTGGGGTCGAGCAGCGCGGCGACATTGACGTTCAGCGCCTTGCACAGCCGGTGAAGCGTGCTCAGCGAGGGCACCACCAGGGAGTTCTCGATGCGCGACAGCAGGCTTTCCGAGCAGCCGGCAGCCGTGGCCAGGTCCTTCAACCGCAGCCGGTGCAGACGGCGCAGATAGCGCACGCGAGGACCGACCGCTGGCAGGGTCTCATCGCTGTGGTCGATCTCGCTATTTGCCATTGTCACACCGCCCTGTTTCCAAGCCGCTGTTGCTGCCGCGTCCCTGGAGACGTGCTGAACAGGATTCGCTCTGGGCACGCCCTGTCCTCCTTAGCAGAACCCCCGCCGCTTGTGCAAAACGCAAGCGCAGATCCTATTTTCGCAAGCTGTTAAAATTAGTTGCATAATACGCAAGTCACTTGCATAACCGAGTCAGCAGATCGCGGGGGAGGATAAACGATGCGGATGTCGATCGACGTGGGCGGCACCTTCACCGACTTGATGGTGGATGTTCCCGGCAGCGCCGCCACCATGTTCAAGTCGCCGACCACCTATCCCGATCCGATCGGCGGCATCCTCGGTGCGGTCGAACTCGCCGCCGGCGCGCGGGGCGTCAGCGTCCGGGATCTGCTGGCACAGACTGAAATCCTGTTCCACTCCACCACCCGCGCCATCAACGCCGTCATTACCGGCAATGCCGCCCGCACGGCGCTGCTGGTGACGCAGGGCCACCCGGATATCCTGCTTATCCGCGAGGGTGGGCGTACCGACCCGTTCAACTACCGCAATGCCTATCCCGCGCCCTACATTCCGCGTGCGCTGACGTTCGAGATTCCCGAGCGCATCTGGGCCGATGGCCGCGTGCATGCGCCACTGGATGAAGCCGCCGCCCTCGCCGTGATCGAGCAGTTGAAGGCCAGGAAGGTTGAGGCCGTCGCGGTGTCGCTGATCTGGTCGATCGTCAATCCCGTCCATGAGCGGCGTCTGGGCCAGATGCTGGCCGAGCACCTGCCGGGCGTTCCCTACACGCTGTCGCATGAACTCAATCCGACGGTGCGCGAGTATCGCCGCACCTCGTCCTGCGCCATCGACGCCTCGCTCAAGCCGATCATGAGCGACTATCTGCGCACGCTGAAGGCGCGGCTGGAAGAGCGCGGCCTCAAGGGCCAGATCTTCGCCGTCACCTCGCAGGGCGGCCTCGTCGATGTATCGGATCTCGCCGAACGTCCCATCCTGGCGCTGAATTCCGGGCCGGCCATGGCCCCGGTCGCCGGCCGGCATTTCGCCGAGCTGGAGGGCGCCACCACCGCCATCGTCACCGACGCTGGTGGCACGACTTATGATGTCTCTCTGGTCAAGGACGGCGCACTGCCCTGGACCCGCGAGACCTGGCTCGGACCGATCTATCAGGGCAACCTCACCGGCTTTCCCTCGGTGGACGTGAAAAGCGTCGGCGCCGGCGGCGGCAGCATCGCGCGCGTCGATAGCGCCGGCTTGCTCCATGTCGGCCCTGAAAGCGCGGGGTCGACCCCCGGCCCGGTGTGCTATGGCCGCGGTGGCACCAAGCCCACCGTCACGGACGCCGCCGTGGCGCTCGGCTATATCGACCCGACCTTCTTCCTCGGCGGCCAGATGAGTCTGGCCCTGCAGACCGCGCGCGACGCGATCCAGACCGAGGTCGCCGGTCCGCTCGGCATCAGCGTGGAGGAGGCGGCGCTCTCCATCCTCGACCTCACCACCGAGGGCATGGTCAACGCCATTGAGGACATCACCGTCAAGCAGGGCATCGACCCGCAGGAGACCGTGATGATCGGCGGCGGCGGGGCGGCCGGCATCAATGCGGTGCTGATCGCGCGGCGGCTTCGCTGCGACACCATCATCTTCCCCGATGTCGGCGCGGCGCTCAGCGCGGCCGGCGCGATGATGTCGGAACTGACGACGGAGTATTCCCAGATCGGTTTCATGAAGACGACGGCATTCGACGCTGAGCGCGCCACTTCCATCATCGCCGATCTGGTCAGCCGGGCGCAGGCCTTCTTCGAGAAGGCCGGTCCCAATGCCCGCGACAAGCGCATCGATCTTGCCATCGAGGCGCGCTATCCCTCGCAGGTGTGGGAGATCGACGTGCCCCTGCGCGGCGCCACTTTCGAAACCGACGCTGATGTCGCCGCGCTGATCGCCGACTTCCACGCCCGCCATGTCGATCTGTTCTCGTTCCGCGACGACGGTGACGCCGTCGAGATCATGAGCTGGCGCGCTCTCGCCCGTTGCCGTCTGTCGGATGCCACCTCGATCCGGCTGGCCGACGACGCGCAGGAAACAGACGCCCTCGCGCACCGCCCGATGTTCTTCCGCGAGACCGGGCTGATCGACGCGCCGGCCTACCGGCTGGAACATCTGCCGGCGGACACCGAGGTGCATGGCCCGGCCATCGTCGACAGCAACTTCACCACCATCGTCATCAATCCCGGTGCCCGGGCAGTGCGGCGGCCCGGCGGCCATCTCGTGGTTCACAGCGCGGCATAGGAGCAGGACATGAACATCCAGGCACCGGCTCCGGCCGCCACCAAGTTCGACGGGGTGAAGCTCGCCATCATGCAGAAGCGCTTCGACGGCGTGACCCGCAAGATGGCCAACACGCTGCTGCGCACCGCCCGCTCCGGCGTCATCAATACCGCCCGCGACTTTTCCTGCGCGCTGGTCACCGCCGATTGCGAATTGCTGACGGCTGCCGACAGCTACCCGATCCACGTCATCGGCGGCGCGGATCTGATGGCGCGGGCGATGCTCGACATCCACCCGGACGTGAAGCGCGGCGACGCCTTCCTGCACAATTCGCCCTATCACGGCAATTCGCACGCTGCCGACCACACGATCCTCGTGCCGGTGTTCGACGACAATGACGTCCACCGTTTTACCGTCGTGGCCAAGGCGCACCAGGCCGACTGCGGCAACTCGCTGCCCACCACCTATATGGGCAATGCGCGCGACGTGTATGAGGAAGGCGCGCTGATCTTCCCGGCGGTGAAGGTGCAGTCCGACTACGTCGACAATCGCGACATCATCAATATGTGCCTGATGCGCATCCGCGTGCCGGAGCAGTGGCGCGGCGACTACCTCGCCATGGTCGGTGCCGCCCGCATCGGCGAGCGCGAGATCGTCCGCATGGGCCGCGAACTCGGCTGGGACGCGCTCACCGAGCACGCCGCCCAATGGTTCGACGTCACCGAGCGTCAGATGGTCGAGGTCATCTCCACGATCCACTCCGGCAGCGCGCGCGGCACCTGCACGCATGATCCGCTGCCGGGAACGCCGGCGGGCGGCATCCCCGCCAATGCCGACGTCACCATCGACGCCGCCAATGGCCGCATCATCGTCGACCTCACCGACAATATTGACTGCCTGCCGGTCGGCGTGAATCTCAGCCACGCCTGCGCCCGCACCGCCGCGCTGGTCGGCGTGCTCAACAGCCTGCCTCGCCCGGTGACGCCGAACGCTGGCAGCCTGCGGCGCATCGAGGTGCGGTTGCGGGAGAACTGCGTCGTCGGCATTCCGCGCCACCCGCATTCCACCTCGGTCGCCACCACCAATCTCGGCGATCGCGTCTCCAATGCCGTGCAGCTCGCCATGGCCGCTATCGACCCGAGCGTCGGCATGGCGGAAGGTGGCGCGGCGTTGCCGCCCTCAGCCGGCGTCATCTCCGGCCACGACCCGCGCAATGGCCACGCCTTCGTCAATGAGGTGATCCTGGCGGCCGGTGGCGGGCCGGGCACGCCGGTGCAGGATGGCTGGCTCTCGCTGTTCTGCATGGGTAATGCCGGTATGCCCTTCTATGACAGCATCGAGATCGACGAGATGCTGCACCCGATGATGATCGAGACCCGCACGATTCTCATCGATAGCGAGGGCGCTGGCACATTTCGTGGCGCGCCGGGCATCAAGACCGCGTTCCGGCCGATCGATTGCGATTTCGAACTCGGCTTCTGCAGCGACGGGACGGTCAATCCTTCGCTGGGCACCTGCGGCGGCGGCAATGCGCTGCCCGCCAGCCAGTATCTGGAATCGGACGCCGGCGAGGTGGTGCATCTCACGACCTCCGAGCATGTCCATGTGCGCGTCGACCAGCGCGTGGTGTCGCTCTCCAATGGCGGCGGCGGCTTTGGCGTGCCTGGCGAGCGCGACCCGGCGCGCGTCGCGGTCGATGTGGCGGAAGGCTGGGTCAGCGTCGGCCGGGCGCGCGACATTTATCGCGTGGCGCTCACCGCCGAGGGCAAGGTCGATGCGGCGGGCACCGCCGCGCTGCGGGCCGGCTGAGGGTTGGATATGAGCGTGCGGGATCAACTGGCGCGGGCCGCGCGCGCGGATGGCGACAGTCTCGTCGCCATCACCAAGCGCCTCTTGGCAAGGCGCAGTGAAACGCCGCCCGGCGACACCAACGCCATGGCCGACGAGGTGGTGGCGATCCTCGACGATATGCCGGCCATCGAAATCGAGCGCCACCCCAGCGCCGACCCTGTGATGAACCTCGTCCTGCGGCTGCGCGGGGGCAGGCCGGGCCGCCGACTGATCTTCAACGGCCATATGGACACCTTTCCGCTCGGCGACCGCGCGGCATGGTCCACCGACCCGGATGGCGAGGTCCGCGACGGCAAGCTCTACGGCCTTGGCGTCTCCGATATGAAGGGCGGGCTGGCCGCCATACTGTTCGCGCTGCGCCATCTCGCCGCCCACCGCGACGCGCTTCCTGGCGAGGTCGTCGCCACCTTTGCCGGCGACGAGGAGACCATGGGCGTGCTCGGCTCCAAGCTGCTGCTCGACACCGTCCCGCATGCCCGCGGCGACGCCATGATCAGCGCCGATGCCGGCTCGCCCCACGTGCTGCGCTTCGGCGAGAAGGGCATGATCTGGCTGAAGCTGTCCGCCAAGGGCAAGGCGGCCCACGCCGCCCATGTCCATCGCGGCGAGAGTGCCATCGAGAAGCTGGTCGACGCCATCGCCGCGCTGCGCGCGCTCCGGGCCCTGCCGGTCGATGCGCCGCCGGCGGTGCTGGACGCTATCGCGACATCAAGCGCGGCGTCCGAGGCACTGTCCGGTGCCGGTGAAAGCGACGTGCTGCGCCATGTCACCATCACCTTCGGCACCATTTCCGGTGGGCGGCTTTCCAACCTCATCGCCGACCATGCCGAGGCCACCGCCGATGTGCGCCTGCCGGTCGGCATCAGCGTCGCGCAGGTGGAGGCCGAGATCGTCAGGCTGGCGACGCTGCACGATGTGGGCGTGGAGATCACCCGTCGCTACGAGCCGAGCTGGACCGATCCCGGCCATGAGGTCATCGGCCTGCTCAAGGCCAATTGCGCGGCGATCCTCGGCATCACCCCGATGGTGAACATGCGCGTTGGCGCGTCGGATGCCCGGCATTATCGCGGTGCCGGCGTGCCGACCGTGGTATGCGGCCCGACCTCCTACAATATGGGCGCGGCCGACGAGCATGTCGTGATCGACGAACTGGTGGCGCTCGGCGAGATATTCACCGTCACCGCCTTTGATTTCCTCAACGGCTAGAGGCCAGCATCATGTCCGATCTTAGGGGCAAGACCGTGCTCATCACCGGCGCGGGCTCCGGCATCGGGCGCGCCCATGCGGTGCATTTCGCCGGCATCGGCTGCAACGTCATCGCCCACGACATCACCCCTGCCGCCCTCGCGGCGACGCTCGGCGAGCTGGGGGAGGCCGGACACAGCGCGATCGCCTTCGCCTGCGACATGCTGGAAGTCGAGCGTTTCGAGGACGGCATCCGTGCGCTGGACCAGACGCACCCGATCGACGTGCTGATCAACAATGCCGGCATCGCCGGCGACGGCGCAATTGAGGAGGTCGATGCGCCGTTCATCGACCGCGTTTTCCGGGTCAATGTCGGCGGCACCATCTCCGCCACGCGCGGCGTCATCGCCGGCATGAAGCTCCGCCGCGCGGGACGCATCGTCAACACCTCGTCGAACTGGGGCGTGGTCGGCCACGCCAATTCGTCGATCTACGCCGCCTCCAAGGCCGCGATCATGGGGCTGACCAAGTCCTGGGCGCGCGAATTCGCGCCGTGGGGCATCACCGTCAACGCTATCGCGCCCGGTGGCATTGAGACGGCGCTGCTCGAGACGAGCCCCGAGCGCATCGCCCGCATCCCGCTGCGCCGCCATGGCCGACCTGTGGAGGTCGCCCAACTCGCCGCTTTCCTCGCCTGCGATGCCGCCGACTACATCACCGGTTCGGTGGTCAATCTGAACGGCGGCGAAGACATTGTGGGGTGACGCTGTGGGTGTGCGATCTCCAAGGCGATGAAGTCGTCAAATCGCACTCGACAGCGAATGTCGGAATCGGTTGAGACCTGCCCGGGGATGACGGCATTCTGGGAGGGGGACGCGCGGGGACGGAACGGGTACCCAACCTCGGGGGCGACGCCGCCACCCTTAACGACGTCATGGCCGGGCTTGGCCCGGCCATCCACGACTTGGCTCGCCGCGCACGGCCCCAAGTCGTGGATCCCCGGATCAAGTCCGGGGATGACGGCGTTGGGGCGGGGACGGCGTGACCAAGGCGGCACGCGATCCCGGATCGGCCTTTGGCCGTCCGGGATGACGCTTCACAAAGATGTCGTCATCCCGGCCGGAGGCGTAGCCGGAGAGCCGGGATCGTCATCCGTTGGAGAGCCTGCGGCGGGTACATCGGGCAAGCCGGAGCGCGATCCCGGCTCGGCCTGCGGCCGTCCGGGATGACGGTTACAGGCGCCGCGATGGGCGGAGGCGCCGACGCACCGGCGCGGCGAAGAGCTTTCTAGGAAAATAAACCTAGACAGATCCACCAATCTCCGTCATCCTGCCCGCACCTGTCCTCACCGAGGGGTGCGTCCGGAGCGGCCGGCGTGGGGGATGGGGGCGGTGGCGGCGTCGGCGGGAGTAACGCACCCGGTGGCGTCGCGGCCCAAGTCGGGTGTTCCCGTGCGGCGTAGCGCCGTTCACGGGCGGGATGCTACGCGCCTTCAAGCGCGTGGGCGCCGCCTTCAGTGGAGGATAGCAAGTCTGACTCCTCCAGGGGCCTCCCGAAGCAAGCCATAAAACACCGCGTGCGGGGCGCCGGGAGCGGCGTGTCGGTTGGCTGAGTGAAGGCTTGCACCACCTTTCAAAACAAAGGTGCAGGCGGCCGCCGTTGGCGTCCGCCCCGGTGCCCCGCGCGCCCTTCCAAGGGCGGATGGGAACGGTGCAGAGCCCCGGCCGCGACAGCGGTGCGGGGGTTTTGGTGCGGAGGTGTCCATTCGTCATCCCGGCCCCTCGGGTCTTGCCTTTGGCAAGCCCAAGGGCAGGCTCCGCGAAGCCGGAGAGCCGGGATCGCATGACGCGCTCATCACCACCTGCACGACGTCAGGACCGGACTTGACCCGGCCATCCACGTCTTCCCGCCGTCGCGCCCGGCCCCAAGTCGTGGATCCCCGGATCAAGTCCGGGGATGACGGCATTCTGGGAGGGCGACCGCGTGACCAGGGCGGCACGCGATCCCGGATCGGCCTTTGGCCGTCCGGGATGACGGGGAGTGTTTCCGGGCGCCGGCGCGCCTTCTACTCGCCCCGGCGCCGGCCGTTCAGCCGGTTGAGGACATCGAGGAACACCGAAATGAAGAAGAACGAGGCGAGGAACATGATGACGGCGTAGAGCGCAAAGCTCTCCGCCACATCGGGATAGCGCCCTTCGAGATAGCTGACCGCGAGGAAGCCCGCCACCGCGCCGAGGCCGCCGGCAAGCGCGCCGCTGGTGCGAGGGTTGAGCGGAAACAGTGCCATGGTGCGGCCCTCCCCGTCTCAGCCCAGCGCCGCGCCATGCGGCACGCCGTGATGGTCGAGCACCTCGATGACCTTCGCAACCAGCTCGGCCTCGGCGCAGGAGAACTGCGCCGGGCGGCTCTCGCGCCATTCCGCATTGTCGGTGATGGCGGCGGCGGCCTTGGCGCCCTCGATCAGATCCTTGATCTGGACCGTGGGGCGAGGGTTGCCGGCTTCATCAACGGCGTTCCGCTCGTCCGAACCCTGAATGACGACGCATGGAGAGTTCCGCCGGTCGGCATATTTGAACTGGTTGCCGAGATTCTTCGGGTTGCCGAGATACATCTCGGCGCGGATGCCGCTTTTACGCAACTGCGCCACGAGGCCCATATAATGGGCCGTCTGGTCGCGATCCATGACCACCACCACGACCGGGCCGAACTCGGGTTTGGCCTCGGTTTTCAGATAGGAGAGCGCAGAAGCCAGGCGCGAGACGCCGATGGAGAAACCGGTCGCCGGCACCGCCTCGCCGCGGAAACGGCCGACCAGCCCGTCATAACGCCCGCCGCCGCCGACCGAGCCGAAGCGCACCGGGCGGCCCTTCTCGTCCGAGACGGTGAAGGTCAGCTCGGCCTCGAAGACCGGGCCGGTGTAGTATTCGAGGCCGCGCACGACGGAGGGGTCGATGCGGATGCGCTCGCGGCCATAGCCTGAAGCCTCCGCAAGAACGGCAATCTCGGCCAGTTCCTCAATGCCCTTCCGCGATGTTTCGTAGTTTCCGAAGAGGGTCATTAGGCTATCGAGAACACCCTTGTTGCTCTCACGGAACGAGCCACCATAGCCTTTGTGGTGTCCACCCTCGGCCGCACCAGTAACATCCTCAAGCGGCGTGACATCACCGGACTGGAGGGCCACGAAACTGACGACGGTATCAATAGCCTCGTCATCCAGCCCGGCACCCTTGGTGAAGTCGCCGCTCTTGGCCTCGGGGTTCTCCCAGCGGCCTTCGCCGAGCAGGTCGCGCACGCCGTCAATGCCCACCTTGTCGAACTTGTCGATGGCACGCAGCACGGTGAGCCGGCGGCCAGCATTCTCCTCGCCGCCGAGGCCGATGGCCTCCAGCACGCCGTCGAGCACCTTGCGGTTGTTGACCTTGATGACGAACTTGCCGGCCAGCCCAAGCGCCTCCAGCGTGTCGGCCATCATCATGCAGATCTCGGCGTCCGCCGCGACGGTGGGGGCGCCCACCGTGTCGGCGTCGAACTGCATGAACTGGCGGAAGCGGCCGGGGCCGGGCTTCTCGTTGCGGAACACCCAGCCCGCCCGGTAGGAGCGGAAGGGCTTGGGCAGCTTGTCGAAATTCTCCGCCACATGGCGGGCGAGCGGGGCGGTCAGGTCGTAGCGCAGCGAGAGCCACTGCTCGTCATCGTCCTGGAAGGAGAACACGCCCTCATTCGGCCGGTCCTGATCGGGCAGGAATTTGCCGAGCGCGTCGGTGTATTCGATGAAGGGGGTTTCCAGCGCCTCGAAGCCGTAGAGCTCATAGACCTTGCGGATGGTCTCCAGCATGGCGCGCGTGCCGCCGAGCTCGGCCGGCCCGCGATCGGCGAAACCGCGCGGCAGGCGGGCCTTGGGTTTGCTCGCCTTGAGTTTGCTGGGCTTGTCCGTGGCCATGGCACCGTCCTTCAAAAGTCTCGGCGCGGTTTAGAGGACGCAGGCGCGGGCGGCAAGACGGCGACTGGCGGCAGCGGAAGTCAGTCTTGACGGTATGTTCCGTTTTATGTAAGTGATCGTTCACTAACAAAATGCGGGAGGCTCCGCCTTGTTCACCCGGCTGATGACGTCACGGCGCTTCGCGCCGCTTTTCTGGTGCCAGTTCTTCTCCGCCTTCAACGACAATTTCGTGAAGAACGCCATGGCGCTCCTCATCCTCTACGGCCTCGCCTCCACGGCAGAGACCGGCGGGGCGCTGGTGACGCTGGCGGGCGGCGTGTTCATCCTGCCCTTCTTCCTGTTCTCCAGCCTCGGCGGGCAACTGGCCGACCGCTACGACAAGGCACTGATCGCCCGCCGGCTGAAATTCGCCGAGATCTGGATCGTGCTCGTCGCCTCCTCCGGCTTCGTGCTCGGCTCGCTGCCGCTGCTGTTCCTCGGCCTGTTCCTGATGGGCACGCTGAGCGCGCTGTTCGGGCCGGTGAAATACGGCATCCTGCCCGACCATCTCGCCCGCGATGAGCTGGTCTCCGGCAATGCGCTGGTGGAGATGGCGACCTTCGCCGCCATTCTCGCCGGCACGGTGGGCGGCGCCATCGCCGTCACCCACACCCATGACTGGGCGGTGGCCGGCTTCACCTTCGTCTTCGCGGTGATCTGCTGGCTGAGCGCGCGGGCCATCCCGCACACGGTGGAAGGCGCGCCCGATCTCAAGATCGACCACAATATCTGGCGCAGCACGGTGGCGCTGATTTCCGAGCTGCGCGCCACCCCCGCCATCTGGCGCGGCACGCTGATCGTCTCGTGGTTCTGGCTGGTCGGCGCGGTGGTGCTGGCGCTGCTGCCGACGCTGGTGAAGGAAGATGTCGGCGGCACGGAAGGCGTCGTCACGCTGTTCCTGCTGCTGTTCACCGTCGGCGTCGCCATCGGCTCGACGCTGGCCGCCAAGCTGTCGGAAGGGCGCATCCTGCTGGCGCTGGTGCCGTTCGCCGGCTTCGTCATGGCGGGCTTCGCGCTGTTCCTCGGCGCGCATTTCGCCGCGCTGACGCCGGCCGCCGCGCCGATCGGCTGGTATGATTTCCTCACCTCGGATGTCGGCCTGCTGGCGGCGCTCGGCCTTGTCGGCCTCGCCGCGGCGGGCGGTGCCTTCGTCGTGCCGACCTTCGCCTTCGTGCAGGCGGAAGCGGGCGAGGATCGCCGCGCCCGCGTCATCGCCGGCAATAATGTGCTGAACGCCGCCTTCATGACGGTGGGCGCGGTGGTGGTCGCCGGTCTCCAGGCCGCCGGCGTCGGCCCGTCGGCGCTGCTGGCGCTGATCGGCGTGACGACGCTCATCGCCGCCCTCCTCACGGCGCGGGCCTTCCGCGGCCATGTGCTGCGCGACCTGATCCGCCTCGTCTTCCGTGTCGCCTTCCGCGTGGAGGTGAAGGGCGCCGAGCATCTGAAAGCCGCCGGGCCCGGCTCGGTCATCGCCATCAACCATGTGAGCTTCCTCGACGCGCCGCTCATTATGGCGCTGCTCGACCACGACCCGATCTTCGCGGTCGATGCCGGCATCGCCGAGCGCTGGTGGATCAAGCCCTTCCTCAAGCTGGTCCGCGCCTTCCCGCTCGACCCCACCCGTCCGCTGGCGACGCGCGACCTCATCCGCCTCGTCCAGCAGGGCGAGCGGCTGGTGATCTTCCCGGAGGGGCGCATCACCGTCACCGGCTCGATCATGAAGATCTATGACGGCTCGGCGCTGGTGGCCGACAAGGCGAAGGCCCCCGTGGTGCCGGTGCGCATCGAGGGGCTGGAGCAGACCTATTTCTCCCGCCTCACCCCGGACCAGACGCGCAAGCGCCTGTTCCCCAAGGTGCGCGTCACCATCCTGCCGCCGCAGCGTATCGAACTCGACCCGGAACTGTTCGGCCGCAAGCGTCGGCGCGCGGCGGGCGCGGCGCTCTACGACATCATGTCGGACCTCATCTTCGAGACCTCGCACACCGACCAGACCATCTATCAGGCGGTGAAGGAGGCAGGCGAGCGGCTCGGCATGGGCCGCCTCGTGGTGGAAGATCCGCTCGGCACCGCGCTCACCTACCGCAAGCTGGTGCTCGGCGCGCGCATCCTCGGCGACAAGCTGGCGGCGGTCACGGAACGCGGCGAGAAGGTGGGCGTGCTCTTGCCCAACGCGGCGGGCATCGCCGTCGTGCTGATGGGCCTGTCCCGCCATGGCCGCGTGCCGGTGATGCTGAACTACACCGCCGGCGCCGTGAACCTCGTCGCGGCCTGCAAGGCGGCTCAGGTGAAGATCGTCGTCGCCTCCCAGGCCTTCATCGACAAGGCGCGGCTGGAGGCGGAGGTGGCCGAGCTGTCGAAGCATGTGCGCGTGCTGCTCACCGAGGATCTGCGCGCCCAGGTCACCGGTGCCGACAAGTTTAAGGCGCTGCTGCCGCTGCCCGACCCCAAGCCCGCCCATCCCGACGAGCCGGCCTTCATCCTGTTCACCTCGGGCTCGGAGGGCAGCCCCAAGGGCGTCGTGCTCTCCCACCGCAACATCCTGACCAATGTGGCGCAGGTGGCGGCGCGGATCGACTTCTCGCCGGCCGACATCATGTTCAACGTGCTGCCGGTGTTCCACTCCTTCGGCCTCACCGGCGGGCTGATCCTGCCGATGGTGTCGGGCCTGAAGACCTATCTCTATCCCTCGCCGCTGCACTACCGGATCATCCCGGAACTGGTCTACGCCACCAACGCCACGGCCATTGTCGGCACCGACACCTTCCTCATGGGCTATGCCCGCACGGCCAATCCCTATGATTTCCGCTCGCTGCGCTTCGTGGTGGCCGGCGCCGAGCCGGTGAAGACGGAAACGCGGCGGGTGTGGATGGAGAAGTTCGGCCACCGCATTCTGGAGGGCTATGGCGTCACCGAATGCGCGCCGGTGCTGGCGGTGAACACGCCGATGTTCAACCGCGCCGGCACGGTCGGCCGGATGCTGCCGGGCATTGAGCATGTGCTGGAGCCGATGACGGGCATCGAGGAGGGCGGGCGGCTGCGCGTGCGCGGGCCGAACATCATGCTCGGCTATATCCGCGCCGAGGCGCCGGGCGTGCTCGAACCGCCGGAGCAGGGCTGGTACGACACCGGCGACATCGTCGCGCTGGACGAGGAGGGCTTCGTCGCCATTCGCGGCCGCGTGAAGCGCTTCGCCAAGATCGCCGGCGAGATGATCTCGCTCGCCGCCATCGACGCCATGGTGGCCGCGCTGCGCCCGGATGCGGAGCATGTCGCGGTGGCTATTCCCGACGCCAAGCGCGGCGAGCGTATCCTCTTGCTCACCACCGCCACCGATCTCACCCGCGCGGCCTTGCAGGCGCATGGGCGCGAGATCGGCGTGACCGAGCTGATGATCCCGGCCGAAATCCTGCCGATGGACAGCCTGCCGCTGCTCGGCACCGGCAAGGTGGACTTCACCAAGGCGCGCGTCATGGCGCTGGAGATGATCGCCGCCCGCAACGTCACGGCGGGTGGGGCTGGAGGCCCGGCATGAGCCTTCGCCCCGCGCGCCCCGTCGCCCGCCCCGCCTCCACCGCGCCCCGGCGCGGCCGGGATGGAACGGAGACGCGCGCGCGGATCGAGGCGGAGGCGCTCGCGCTGTTCGCGGCCAAGGGGGTGGACGGCACCTCGGTGCGCGACATCGCTCAGGCGGCCGGCCTGTCGGAAGGCGCGCTCTACCGCCACTTCCCCTCCAAGGAGGAGCTGGCGCGCGAGCTGTTCCTGTCCCGCTACGCCACGCTCGCCCGCGACATCAGCGCGGTCGATGCGGGCGGCGGCACGCTGGCGGAGAAGGTCGCGTCAGTGGTGGGGCTCGCCTGCCGGCTGTTCGATGCCGAGCCGGCGCTGTTCGCCTATCTGCTCATCCACCAGCACGACCATCTGCGCTACGTGCCGGACACGCCGGAGGGCAATGTGGTGGAAGCGGTGGCGCGGCTGATGCGCGGGGGGGGATTGTCCGGCGAGGGCGCGACCCTCACCGCTGCCATGGCGCTGGGCTGCGTGGTGCAGCCGGCGGTTTTCGCGCTCTATGGCCGCCTCGACGGCCCGCTCGCACCGCGCGCAAACGAGATCGCGGGCGCGGTGATGGCGCTGGTGGAGCGGGCCAAGGCCGACTGAAGCGCCGGGTTGTCCGACGCTTCACATCATGATCGCGAGGCGCCGGCCTGGCCGGCGCCCGCGGCTCAGAACAGCTTCATGCCGGGCGGGATCGGCAGGCCGGCGGTGAGCGCCTGCGTCTTCTCTTGGATCAGCCGCTCGCCCTTGGCACGGGCTTCCGTGTGGGCGGCGACGATGAGGTCTTCGAGAATCTCGGCCTCGTCGGGGTTGAGCAGGCTCGGGTCGATGCGGATCGCCTTCAGCGCGCCCTTGGCGGTGAGGCGCACCGTGACCATGCCGCCGCCGGAGGCGCCGTCCACTTCGATGCTCTCGAGCTCGGCCTGCATCTGTTCCATGCGGGCCTGCATCTCCTTCACCTTGGACATCATGCCGAGAAGGTCTTTCATGCGAGGCTCCCTTTAGAAATCGAGGTCATCGTCCGGCCCGGCATCGTCGCGCGCGGCCATCATTTCGTAATCGTCCAGCGAGCCCGGCGGCGGGCCCTCATCGGCGACCTGCGTGCGCACATCCACGACCGAGGCGCCGGGGAAGCGGGCGAGCACCGCCGCCACCAGCGGGTCGGCGCGCACATCGGTGAGCAGCGTTTCGCGGGCGGATTTGGCCTGCTCGGCCAGTGTCGCCTCACCCTCCTCGCGGGAGAGCGCGACCAGCCAGCGCTTGCCGGTCCAGTCGGAAATCTTGGTCTGAAGCTCCTGCACCAGCGCCATGGAGGCGCCCGGCGCGAGGGAGAATTCCAGCTTGCCGTCCTCGAAGGAGACCGGGCGGACCTGGTTCTCCAGCGCGAACTTGGCCTTGAGGTCGCGCTTCTGCGTCGCCAGCGCCACAAGATCGGCGAGGGTGTTGACCCCGACGCTCGGCTTCGCCTCCGCTCGTCCCACGGGCTGCGGCGTGCCGCGCGCGGCGACCGACAGGTGGCTCGCCGCCACAGGCGCCGAGGATGGCGCGGCGCTCGGGGCAAAGCGCGGGGCCGCCATGGCGGTGGCCGCCGAGCCGCCGGAAGATCCACCATCCGACGATCCACCGCCCGACGATCCGCCGCCACCGGCGGGCGGGCGGGCGGGCGCATCGTCCGCGCTATCGCGCAGGCGGCGCAACGCCTCGTCGGGGGTCGGCAGGTCGCTGGCATAGGCGAGGCGCACCAGCACCATCTCCGCCGCCTGCATGGGCTTGGCCGCCTGCTGCACCTCGGCGAGACCGCGATTGAGCATCTGCCACGCCCGCGAGAGCACGCGCATGGACAGGCCATTGGCGAACTCGCCCCCCCGCATGCGCTCGGCCTCGATCAGCGAGGGATCGTCCGCCGTCTGCGGCAGGATTTTCAGCTTGGTGACGAGATGGGTGAACTCGGCGAGGTCAGTCAGCACCACCGCCGGGTCGGCGCCGCTGTCATATTGCTCGCGCAGCTCGGTCAGCGCCTGGCCGATATCGCCCTTCATCAGCGCCTCGAACAGGTCGATGACCCGCCCGCGATCGGCAAGGCCAAGCAGGGAGCGCACCTGCTCGCCATGCACCGTACCGCCGGCATGGGCGATCGCCTGATCGAGCAGCGAGAGCGCGTCGCGCACCGAGCCTTCCGCCGCGCGGGCGACGAGGCTCAGCGCCTCCACATCGATGCCGACGCCTTCCGCGTCGCAGATGCCGCGCAGGTGCCGCGCCATCGTCCCGGCATCGACGCGGCGCAGGTCGAAGCGCTGCGTGCGCGAGAGCACGGTGACCGGCACCTTGCGGATTTCGGTGGTGGCGAAGATGAATTTCACATGCTCGGGCGGCTCCTCCAGCGTCTTCAACAGGCCGTTGAAGGCGGCGGTGGAGAGCATGTGCACTTCGTCGATGATGAAGACCTTGTAACGCGCCAGCACCGGCTTGTACCGGGCCGCCTCGATGATCTCGCGGATGTCGCCAATGCCGGTGTTGGACGCTGCGTCCATCTCCTGCACGTCGACATGCCGGCTTTCGATGATGTCGCGGCAATGCCGGCCGAGCACGGGCATGTCGAGCGTCGGAGCGCCCCCCCGGCGGGACCGTCCGCCGGCTCATAGTTCAGCGCCCGGGCGAGGATGCGGGCGGTGGTGGTCTTGCCGACGCCGCGCACGCCGGTGAGGATATAGGCCTGCGCGATGCGGCCCGAGCTGAAGGCGTTCTTCAGCGTGCGGACCATCGCCTCCTGGCCGATCAGGTCGGCGAAGGTCTGCGGCCGGTATTTGCGGGCGAGCACGCGATAGGGCGTCACCGCGCCACGCACGCTCTGCGGGGCCTCGCCGAGATCGAAGCCGGGGGAGGCGTCGATATCGTCGGTCGCCGGAAGATCAGGGCTGTCCGCGCTCATGGTCCCTCGCTGCTGGCCCCTTCATATCATCGCGGGGAGCCGATAGGGCAACCGCGCCGGGAGCCGGGTGGGGAAAAATCGGCGCGGGCCGGAGAGGGCCGGCGCTCAGCCACTGATGGACGCGCGGCGTGACAGCCGCCACAGCGCATAGGCGCCACCGAGCGACAGCGCGGCGATGGCGGTCACGATCGCGCCGTCGAGGAAGGTGTCATGCGGCAGCCGGGTCACGGCGGCGAGGCCGGTGAGCAGCACAACAGCGATGCCGCCGCGCGCCGCGCCGAGGTTGCCGCGGCGCTCGGAGATACGCTCGCCGCTCGCCATGGCCGCCTCGTCCGTCATGCGGGAAGGGTGGGAGGCTGGACAGAGACCCGAGACCGGGCTCGTTGGGGCTGCTTCCTTCCGGACCTGACCCGGTTGGCGAGTGGCTCGTCCACCGCCAACCTCCCGGCGCCTATATCGGGCAGATGCGCGGGCGATGCAAGACCCCACGCGCCGAACCGTCCCCACCCGCCGAACCGGGATTCACCCGGCGAAGTGGTCCGTCGCCCGTATCAGCCGGTCGAGGATCCCCGGCTCGCAATAGGCGTGGCCAGCGCCCTCGATGAGGTGGAATTCGGCCTGCGGCCAGGCCTTGTGCAGCTCCCAGGCGTAGCGGGCGGGACAGGGCATGTCGTAGCGGCCATGCACGATGACGCCGGGAATGCCGGCGAGCTTGTGCGCATTGTTGAGGAGCTGGCGGTCCTCCAGCCAGGCATCGTGGAAGAAATAGTGGTTCTCGATGCGCGAGAAGGCCAGGGCGAAATGCCCGTCATGCCAGGGCGCGGTGAAGGCGGGGTTGGGCAGGAGCGTGATGGTCTCGCCCTCCCAGATCGCCCAGGCCTTGGCGGCCTCGATCTTCACCGCCTCGTCCTCGTTGGTGAGCAAGGCGCGATAGGCGCGGATCGGGTCGGCGCGTTCGGCGTCGGTTTTCAGCGGCGCGAGGAAGCGTTCCCATTTGTCAGGGAACATCTCGGAGACGCCGAAGCGGTAGTACCAGTCGAGTTCCGGGCGGGTGACGGTGTAGATGCCGCGCAGGATGAGTTCCGAGACCCGCTCGGGATGGGTCTCGGCGTAGGCGAGCGCCAGCGTCGAGCCCCAGGAGCCGCCGAACACCTGCCACTTCTCGAAACCGAACGTCTCCCGGAGACGCTCGATATCGGCCACGAGATGCCAGGTCGTGTTGTTGGTGAGGTCGGCATAGGGCGTCGAGCGCCCGCAGCCGCGCTGGTCGAACAGAACGACCTCGTAGCGCGCGGGGTCAAACAGCCGGCGATAATCCGGCGAGATGCCCGCGCCCGGCCCGCCATGCAGGAACACGGCCGGCTTGCCGCCCTTGGTGCCGACCCGCTCGTAATAGATCGCGTGGCCGTCGCCGACATCGAGCATTCCGCTGTCGAAGGGCTCGATGGCGGGGTAGAGGGTGCGCAGTTCGCTCATGTCGGCCTTCGGGATGGTGTCGGGGTGGAGGAATCAGCCGGGGTTAGTGTAGCGACAGGTCGGCCGATGCGATAAATTACTATAATACCAACAAACTCATCCTTTCGCCGTGGCATCGCCCGGCTGGCGCGGCTATAGCTCCCCGGCCGGCTCGGGCGTGCGCCGGTGGGTCTCGCCAGAGCGAGCACGAGCGAGGGCATGGCATGAGCGAGGCATCCGGGTTCCGGCTCGATCCACGGCTGGAGGCCGACACGTTCCCGGTCGGCGATCTCAGCCTTTGCACCGTGCGGCTGATGAACGATGCGCGCTTTCCCTGGCTGATCCTCGTGCCGCGCCAGCCGGACCTCGCCGAGCTGATCGACCTCGACGACGCGGCGCGGGCCCGGCTCACCACCGAGATTGACGCGGCAAGCCGGGTGCTGAAGGCGGCGACCGGCTGCGACAAGCTGAATGTCGCGGCGCTCGGCAATATGGTGCGCCAGCTCCACATCCATGTGATCGCCCGCTTTACCACCGACGCGGCCTGGCCCGGCCCGGTATGGGGCGTGGGGCAGCGGAAGGACTATGCGGCGCCGCAGGCCATGGTGCTGGCCGGCCGGCTGCGCCGCGAATTGGGGTGTGCCTGATGGCGACGAACAAGCTCGGCCTCTGGCCGCATCTCGGCTATGTCGGCAACCGGCTCAACCGCGCCAGCGAGCGGCGCAGCGAGGCACCGACGCTGCTGCGCGACGAGCGCAGCCGTGTGTGCCTGATCTCCGGCGAGAGCATCGTGCTGCAGCGCCGCCGCGAGGCGGGGGAAGGCGCAGGCGCCTATGACGCGCTGTTCGGCATCAGCCACGCCATTTCGCTCGGCGGCAGGCTCAGCGAGGCGTGCCTGCTGGGTCTTGCCGATGACGTGCCGCATTTCGTGCTTCCGCTGCACCCGGCGGCGCTCGACCAACTCACGACGCGCGACGATCTCCTGGTGACCGACCTGCGCAGCATCGCCGTGCAGGATCTGGTGTCGGCGGAGCAACTCGGCGAGCTCGCCTGCGCCAAGTCGATGCTGGCCTGGCACGCGCGGCGGACCTTCTGTTCCAATTGCGGCCATACGCTCGACGTGGTCGAGGGCGGCTGGCGGCGCGAATGCCCGCATTGCGGCGCGCAGCATTTCCCGCGCACCGACCCGGTGGTCATCATGCTGGTGGTCGATGGCGACGAGTGCCTGCTCGGCCGCTCTGCCCGCTTCGTACCGGGCATGTGGTCCTGCCTCGCCGGCTTCGTCGAGCCGGGCGAGACCTTCGAGCAGGCGGTGCAGCGCGAGACGCTGGAGGAGGCGGGCATCCACACCCGCGCGGTGCGCTATCTCGCCTCCCAGCCATGGCCTTTCCCGATGTCGGTGATGATCGGCATGCATGCGCAGGCCCTGTCGCGCGAGATCACCATCGACCCGAACGAGCTGGAAGCCGCGCGCTGGTTCCACCGCGACGAGGCCGCGCTGCTGCTGACCCGCACGCATCCGGACGGCCTCACCGCCCCGCCCGCCATGGCGATCGCCCACCACCTCATCCGCGCCTTCGTGGAAGGCCGCGACCCGCCGGTGGGGTGAGGCGCAAGCTGACCGGCTCGCGCGTCATCCCCACCCCTCACACCGTCATCCTCGGGCAGGTCTCAAACGATTTCGACACACTCTGCTAAGCGAGATATGAGCAGCGTTTACTGGCAAGAAGCCGCGCAGCGATCCAAGTTCGAATCCGCTCCCTCCGCCATGTTTTCTGCATAAGCCTTTGTTATATAGAAATTTCATGAAGATATGCGGGTTCAGTTGGCGGGCAGGACCACGACCTTCGTTCCGTCAGGGATGCGCTGACTGAGATCGATCACGTCCTGGTTCATCATGCGGATGCAGCCGGATGAGACGGCCTCGCCGATCGACCACGGCTCGTTGGTGCCGTGGATCCGGTAGAGCGTATCCTTACCGTCCTTGAACAGGTAAAGGGCACGGGCACCGAGCGGGTTGCTCTCGCCGCCCGCCATGCCGCCCGCCCATTTCTCGTATTTCTCCGGCTCGCGGGTGATCATGCTGGGCGTCGGCGTCCATCGGGGCCAGGCGCGCTTGTGGGCCACCTCGGCAGTGCCGCTGAACTGCAACCCCTCGCGGCCGACGCCGACACCGTAGCGCAGCGCCTTGCCGTTCTCCTGCACGAGATAGAGGAAGCGGTTTTCCGGATCGACCACCAGCGTTCCCGCAGGCTGGCCAGTTGGATCGACGACCAAAGTGCGCCGGTTGCGGTCCTTCATCTCGCCGGCCGGCACGCCCGGCACATGGAAGCCTCCATCGTCCAGCGCTCCGTAGCGGGGGGAGAAGGGCGAGGCCGCGGGGAGCGGAGCGGGCTCGGGCCGGCGTGTGGCGCAGGCGGCGAGCGCGAGGGGAAGAAGCAGGATCACGCCGCGCCGAGATACGCTGCACAGCGTCTGACGGTCATTTCTGCGCTGCATCAAATCACTCCGCCGCCTGGCGACGACGCGCTTCGGCGAAGGCTTCCTTGAAGCCGGCATAGTCCAGCGTCGAGGTGCGGAACGGGCCGATGAGATAGGTCGGCGTGCCCTGCAGGCCAATCGATTCCGCCTGGGCGAGGTTACGTTTGAGCAGGGTGGATATCTCGCCAGCATGGGCCTTGAGATCGGCATTGAGCCGGTCGATATCGACGCCCGACGCGCGAACCGCTACCGCCATCTGCTCCTTGCTGACGCCGCGCCCGGGGATCGCCATCAGCGCGTGATGGACCTTGTCGTAGCCGCCCTGGTACTTGGCCGCGAGAGCCATCTGCGCGCCATAGACCGAGGCTTCGGTCAGGATCGGCCAGTCCTTGTAGACGAGGCGGATCCGTCCGTCCTCCTTTACCGCGCGCTCCAGGTCCGGCGCGGCCTTCTTGCAGAAGGGGCAGTTGTAATCGAGGAAGGCGACGACGGTGACGTCGCCCTTCGGGTTGCCGGCCATCGGCGCGGCGGGATCATGCAGGATCGCCTCGACATCGACGCCCTGCGCGAGGAGTCGAGATCCGCCGAAGGCGCCGATGGCGAGCAGGCTGGCGAGCGTGAGGAATTGACGGCGCTGCATGAGAGCTCCTGGTTTCGGGGATGGGGGCAAAGAGAGTCAGACGCCGGCAGCGTCGAGCCGCCGGAGCATGGCGTCGACGGTGACGGGGCCGACGATGCGGGAGCCGGGGATCTCAAGTCCCCGCGCATCGACGAAGAACAGGACGGGGGGCCCGACCACGCGGAACCGCGCCATCAGGGAGCGGGTCTCAGCGTTACTTTTGGTGACATCGACGGTGACCTTCGGCAGGTCACTGAGCCGCGCGCGTAGCTCGGGCGTCGCCATCACCCTCGCATTGGTCTTGCAGACGGTGCACCAGTCCGCGCTGAAGTCGACAAGAATGGGGCGTTCGGGCGTCGCACCGTCGGCCGCGGCGAGGAGCGCGCGGTCGAAACGGGTCGACGAGTCGACGGTGACGAAGGCCTCCGCCGCCGGGCGGCGGGCCTCCGCAACGTCTCCGAAGGCCAGCGGGCGAAGCGGATCCTGTGCCCCGCCGGCGGCGCCGATGATCAGCGTCGCGCCATAGAGCACGGCTATTATACTGCCGCCGCGGGCGAGCCGCGCGGCCGGGTTGCTCGATGTGGTTAGCCGGTCGAAACCGCCGAAGAACGCCGCTGCCCCTACCAGAAGCGCACCGAGCATCGCCAGCGTCGCCGGTGCCGGGAGCAGACGTCCGGCCAGCAGAATGGCGACAGCGAGGAAAACCGTGCCGAATACCTGCTTGGCCCGCTCCAGCCAGATGCCGCCGCGCGGCAGCACGCTCGGGCCGAACAGGCCGACCAGCATGAGCGGCAGGCCCATGCCGAGGCCGAGCATGAACAGCGCGCCCGCACCGGTCAGGGCATCGCCGGTCGTCGCAGCATAGAGCATGGCGCCGGCCAGCGGCGGGGTCACGCAGGGCCCGACGATCAGCGCCGAGCCGAAGCCGAGTGCTGCAGCGCCCGCGACGGAGCCAGTGCCGCCGCGCCCGGCCAATCGGGCGGAAAGCCCGGTGGGCAAAGCGAGATCGAACAGGCCGAACATGGAAAGCGCCAGCGCCACGAAGAGCGCCGCCATAACGCCCAGTGCCAACGGAGTCTGCAGTGCTGCCTGCAGGTTCGCGCCCGACCAGCCGGCCACCGCGCCGACCAGCCCATAGGCGCCGGCCATGGCGAGTACATAGGCGCCGGTGAGCGCCAGGCTGCGCCGCCGTGTCAGGGCGCCGCCCGAGCGGGTGAGCATGCCGGCGAGAATGGGGATCATCGGGAAGACGCAAGGAGTCAGCGCCAGCAGCAGGCCAAAGCCGAGAAAGGTCAGCAGCGTCCAGGCGAGACTGCCGGAGAACAGCGCGGCGATGCCGTCATCGTCGCCCATGGCATTCGCGCCGGATGCCGATGCCGGCTCGATTGCCGCCGGAGCCGAGCCACTCCCAACCGATGCGTCCCGCATGGCAGTGATCAAACCGGGCGGCGCCTCCGTTATGTCGAGGCTCGCAAGATCGATCAGGCGCGACTGCGGCCGAAAGCAGATGCCCGTCTCTGAACAGCCCTGATAGCTGACCCGAAGCTGGCCGGCACGGGCGAGAGCGCCGGCGCTGGCTTCGACATCGTGCCGGAAAATCTGCGCACTGCCGAAAGTGGGATCGTCCTTGGCTCCGCCCGCCGGACGATCGAGTCGTATCGGCACCCCGTCCAGCGTCGCCTCCAGGCTGTCGCGATAGAGGTAGTTCCCCGGCGCCACGTTCCAGCGCAGCAGCAGCGCGCCGGAGGGCGACCGTGCGGCCTTCATTGTGAAGGGTTCTGCGGTAGCCTGCGGGGCGAAAAGCGCGGTGACATTTGCCGTCTCGCCGGACGCGGCGGCGGGTAGCGACAGGCACGCCAAGCCGAAAACCGCCGCGCGGATTGCCCGCGCCAGTAATTGCCATGTCATCGCGTCACCGCTCCTTATTGGTCGCGGCGCAGCGCTCTTATCCTCACCTTAAGCCAGCCTTAAGCTGACGGTGCAGGCTGGAAGTTCGGGGCGGAGTCGAGATGAACAGGGCGTGATGCGCATACTTTTGGTGGAAGACGACGCCGTTCTGGCCGATGGCATCCGCGCCGGGCTGATGATGGCCGGGCTCACGGTAGATCACGTCGAAAGCTGTGCCGATGCGGCCGCAGCGCTCCGCGTCTCGCGTTTTGATGGCGTCGTGCTCGACCTTCAGCTTCCGGACGGCTCGGGGCTTGATGTTCTGGCAAGCTTGCGCGGGCGGGAGGATCCGACCCCGGTCCTGCTTCTGACCGCTCTCGACGAGACGGCTGACCGGGTGCGCGGGCTTGACGGCGGCGCCGATGATTATCTCGGCAAGCCCTTCGATCTCGATGAACTTGCCGCCCGACTGCGCGCCCTGGCTCGGCGGGGCACCGGGCGCGCGAGCCCGCTGCTGACCCATGGCGCCCTTGCGCTCGATCCCGCCAGGCTCACAGTGAGCCTCAGCGATACGCCCGTTCCGGTGTCGCGGCGGGAATTCGCGGTTCTGTCCATGCTGATGGAGCGGCCCGGCGTAATCCGCTCCAGAAGCGAACTGGAGGAGCGCCTCTATGGCTGGCAGGAGGAGGTCGAAAGCAACACTGTGGAAGTCTATGTGCATAATCTGCGCATCAAGCTCGGTCGCGACGTGATCGAGACGGTGAGAGGCCTCGGCTATCGGCTTCGAGGAATGGCATGAAGTCGCTGCGAGGCCGGCTCTTTCTCATCCTTCTGGCAGCCACGGGGGTCATCTGGCTGTGCGCGATCGCCTGGATCAGCATTGGCAGTCGCAGCGAACTGGAACATGTACTCGACGCCCGCCTGCAGGAAGCGGCCCGCATGGTCCACTCGCTGGCCATGGCGACGGGTGCCGATGATGCGACGGCGAGCGAGCGGGCCCCGCCCGCGCCCGCGCTGCTCCCATCCGATGCCGGCTATGAGCGGCAGCTGTCCTGCCAGATCTGGGCGTTCGACGGACGCCTGATTGCCCGTTCCTCCGGCGCGCCGAATGAGGCATTGACCGGCGAGAGCGCCGGCTTTTCCAACCGGCAAATCAAGGGCGAGACCTGGCGCGTCTACACGATCGAGGATCCCGCGAAAGGGGTCAGGGTCGTCGTCGGCGACCGGATCGGGCTGCGCGACCGGTTGGTGCACGACCTTGTCGCCGGGCTCGCCGCGCCAGCCCTGCTGGCTTTCCCGCTGCTGGGGCTGCTGATCTGGCTCTGTCTCGGGCAAGGCCTTCGCCCCCTCAGCAAGGCCGCGGAAGACATAGCCTCGCGGGAGGGCGACGACATGCGCCCTGTTGCCCCCAAAGAGGCGCCCAGCGAGATTCAGCCGCTGATCGGCGCGCTGAACGGGCTGTTCGCCAAGGTGGAGGCTGCGCGCGCCCACGAGCGCGAGATAACCGCCTTCGCCGCGCATGAACTGCGGACGCCGCTTGCGGGACTGAAGACGCAGGCCCAGGTCGCCCTTGCCGCCGGCGACGGCGATCTACGCGAGAAGGCGTTGCGGCAGATCATAGTCTCGGTCGACCGGACCAGTCGCCTTGTCCGGCAACTCCTCGCCCTCGCGCGTCTGGACGCAGGCGCGGCCGGCACGCCCGCCGAGACAGGGCTCGGTGCCCTCATCCGCGACCTCGTGGAGGCGGTGCCGCATCCGCCCGGCGTGGTCACCTTGATCGATCCCGACTTCGCTCGCAGCGAACGGCAGGTGGACCGGGACACCCTATCACTCGTGCTGCGAAACCTGCAGGAGAACGCCGTCCAGAACATGACCGACGGCACCATCCACTGGCGCCTCAGAGGGGAGGACCAGCTCGTGATCGAGGATGAGGGCCCGGGCATTCCCGTCGAGGAACTCGGCCTCGTGCGGCAGCGCTTCTATCGCGGCCGCAAGGCGGCCGGCTCCGGCTCGGGACTCGGCCTTGCCATCGCGGATGCCGCCACTCGTCGTCTCGGCGCGACCCTGGCCATCGCCAACCGCACAGACCGTACCGGCGTGCGTGCCGTGATCGAACTTGGGCGCGAAACCAATCCAATATCCCGAAATGATGAGGGACCACTTCGGCCACGCAGATAGCAAGGTACATCACGCTCAGCGGCGTCGAGGACGTAGATATTGGTGCAGTTGTGACGAATCGGGCCCCCGCTTTCGCGGAAGCTCAGGCCTAAGTGGCCTGCTGCCGGTTTCGTGGACACCGAGATAAGGTGTTCACCGGGAATGTAACGACGGAGGTTCAGCCGCGAGTTCAAGCTTGAGGCTGTAAGACTATGCGACGCTCTGGACGTCTCCCGGTCGGGCTTTCATGCCTGGCTCAACCGCAGCCCCAGTGCGCATGCCCGGCGCGATGACGTGCTCGCGACGGCGATCGACCGGAGCTTCAAGAGCAGCGACCGAACCTATGGCGCGCGACGCGGCTGGCACGATGTGCTGGCGGAAGGGTTCTCCTGCGAACTGCATCGGGTCGAACGGATCATGCGGGAGCATGGGTTGCGGACCCGGCCGCGCCGTCGTGGGCTGCCGAAGGATGGCAGCGTGCGGGCCGCCGCGTCGCTCAGCCCCGTCGAGTTCGAGGAGCGAGCTAAATTAGCTTAACCTCATCTCCACGAAACCGGCAGCAGGCCAGACGTCCCGTACCTGCATCCCAACATCGCCGAGCTCTATCGCCGCAAGGTCGAGAGGCTATCCGAGGCCCTCGACCTTCCGCAGGACCGCTACGAGGCGATCGACGCCATCCGCCAACTCGTCACCCGTGCCGTGCTCACGCCCGGTGCGAGGCGTGGGGAAGTGCAGGCCGTGCTGCATGGCGACGTCGTCGCTATTGCGGACTGGGTATCGCAGGAAGCAGACACACCTCGCAAAGCCGGTCACCGCACCCATCGCGCCCGCACTCTCGCGCGACTGTCGGAACCGGTGCCGGCACGGGCTTGGCCCGGGGATCCACGACTTGGGCCGGGATGACGAAAGGACGGGAGGGACGGAATGACGCCTCAGTCGCGCGTCCAAGGCAGGAAGTGCTTGGAGAGCTTCAGCCCCTGCGCCTGGTAGTTCGAACCGAGGCTTTCGCCATAGAGGGTGCGGGGGCGCTCGATCATGCGCTCATAGACCAGACGCCCGACGATCTGGCCGTCCTCCAGGATGAACGGCACCTCGCGCGAGCGCACCTCAAGCACGGCGCGCGCGCCGGTTCCCCCGGCGGCGTCATGGCCGAAGCCGGGATCGAAGAAGCCGGCGTAATGCACGCGGAACTCGCCGACCAGCGGGTCGAACGGCACCATTTCGGCGGCATGGCTCGGCGGCACATGCACGGCCTCCTTGGAGGCGAGGATGTAGAAGGCGTCGGGGTCGAGCACCAGTTCGCGCCGGCCGCGCGTCACCAGCGGCTCCCAGAAATCCTCGACCTCGCAGGCGGCGCGCTTGTCCATGTCGATCACCGCTGTGTGCCGCTTGGCACGGAAGCCGAGCAACCCGCCAAAGCCGGCGCCGGACAAATCCACGCTCACCGCGATGCCACCGCCCACCGTGTCCGGCGTCGCGCTGTCGACCAGCCGGTCGGCCGTGTTGAGGGCGGCAAGCGCGGCCTCGTCGAGGCGCGCATCGCCCCGCCGGAAGCGGATCTGCGACAGGCGCGAGCCGCGCCGTACCAGAATGGGGAAGGTGCGCGGGCTGATCTCCAGATAGAGCTTGCCCTCATAGCCCGCCGGCACCACGTCGAAGGCGCGCGAGCGGTCGGCGATGACGCGGGTGAACACGTCGAGCCGGCCGGTGGAGCTTTTCGGATTGGCCGAGGCAGCGATGTCGGAAGGCAGCGCCAGCGCCTCTTCGAGCTCGACCAGATAGACGCAGCCGGTCTCCAGCACCTCGCCCCCGGTGAGGTCGAGCTTGTGCAAAGCGAGCCGCGCCAGTCGGTCCGCCACGGTCTCGCTCGGGCCGGGCAGGAAGCTCGCGCGGATGCGCCAGGCGGTCGGGCCGAGGCGCAGATCGAGGCTGGCGGGCTGGACCTGATCGCCGTCGAACGGGCGCGCAAGGCGGATGGCGCCGCGCTCGGCCAAAGCCTCGATGGCATGGCCGGGCAGGATGCCCTCGCCGCTCAGACCGGAAATCCCCACGCCGTTCGCTCCGCTTCTCGCCACGCGCGGCCCAGCCTCGCGCAAGTCCCGTTCGGTTTAACGGACGCGCCCCTTGACGCCAAGCCGGGTGCGGGAGTAATCCCGCCGGGAACGTGGTCATTTGAGCCGGCCGGCTTGCCGCCACGCTAAATAAGGTTGCTAAAAAGGTCGGGGCCGCGCAGCGCATGCGCGTGGGCGTTCCCGGTCTGTCGAGAGATAGCGGAGCCGCCCGATGAGCCAGACCGACAAGCTTTCCCCCGCCGAGATCGCCCAGCTTCGTCCCGATACCCGCCTCGTGCAGGGCGGCATCCTGCGCTCGCCCTTCGGCGAGACCGCCGAGGCGCTCTATCTGACGCAGGGCTATGTCTACGACACCGCCGAGCAGGCGGAGGCCCGCTTCAAGGGCGAGGATCCCGGCTTCATCTACACGCGCTATTCCAACCCGACGGCGGCGATGTTCGAGACCCGTCTCGCGCTGCTCGAAGGCGCCGAGGTGGCGCGCGCCACCGCGTCCGGCATGGCGGCGGTGACCGCCTCGCTGCTCTGCCAGCTGAAGAGCGGCGACCATGTGGTGGCGGCCCGCGCGCTGTTCGGCTCCTGCCGCTATGTGATCGAGGAATTGCTGCCGCGCTTCGGCGTCGCCACCACGCTGGTCGACGGCACGGACCTCTCCGCCTGGCAGGCGGCAGTGCGGCCGGAGACGAAGGTGTTCTTCCTGGAGAGCCCGACCAACCCGACGCTGGAACTGGTCGACATTGCCGGCGTCGCGGCGATCTCCAAGGCGGCGGGCGCCTGCCTCATCGTCGACAACGTGTTCGCGACCCCCATGCTGCAGAGCCCGCTGACGCTCGGCGCGGATGTGGTGGTCTATTCCGCGACCAAGCACATTGACGGGCAGGGCCGGTGCCTCGCCGGCGTCGTGCTGTGCTCGGAGAAGTTCCTAACCGACCATCTCCAGACCTTCCTGCGCCAGACCGGCCCGTCCGTCTCGCCCTTCAATGCCTGGGTAATGCTGAAGGGGCTGGAGACGCTGCCGCTGCGGGTCGAGCGGTCGCAAGCGACGGCGGGCGCGCTGGCCGACCGGCTGGCCGCGCAGGGCAAGGTCGGCAAGGTGATCTACCCCTACCGCGCCGATCACCCCCAGCATGAGCTGGCCAAGCGCCAGATGCGGGGCGGCGGCACGCTCGTCACCTTCGAGATCGAGGGTGGCAAGGCCGGCGCCTTCCGCTTCCTCAACGCGCTGAAGGTGGTGCGCATCTCCAACAATCTGGGCGATGCCAAGAGCCTCGTCACTCATCCGGCGACCACGACGCACCAGCGCTTCAGCCCCGAGGCGCGGGCCGAGATGGGGATTTCCGACGGGATGGTGCGCCTCTCCGTCGGCCTGGAACATGTGGACGACCTCACAGACGACGTCACCCGCGCGCTCGCCGCCGTCTGATCCCCTGGCAAAAGGCCGCGGCCGACCATTTCGTGACCGGCCGCGGCTTGTCTTGCCCGGGCTCCGCCTTTCATAAAGACACGACAACAGCGGAGGATCGGCATGTATCGGGCGACGACGAGAGGCGTTCAGGTGACGGTGACGCCGCGCTTCGCCCCGGAACGTTCCGATCCGGAGCGGGGCCAGTATTTCTGGGCCTACACGGTGGATATCCTTAATCTCGGCGTCGACACCGTTCAGCTGCGAGCCCGGCGCTGGATCATCACCGATGCGCTCGGCCGTGTGCAGGAAGTGCGCGGCGCGGGGGTCGTCGGCGAGCAGCCGGTGCTGCCGCCCGGCGGGCATTTCGAGTATACGAGCGGCGTGCCGCTGCCGACAGCGACCGGCATCATGGAAGGCAGCTACGATATGGTGACGCAGGCCGGAGAGGCCTTCGACGCCGCCGTGCCGCCCTTCTCGCTCGACCTGCCCGGTCTCGCCCGCACGCTCAACTGAGTGTCGGCACCGGCGCGGCGCTGCTTCCGGCAGGCCGGCGAAGCGGCTATGGTGCGGGCAGAGTGACGGCTTACCTGTCGCCGAACCGCCGCCCCGTCCCGCTTTCGCCGCCGAGCCCTCCCGCCTTGAGCAACGGTCTGCCCCACCCGTGATCGACCTGCGCCCGATCGCCGCCATTCTGGGCGTCCTGCTCGCCGTGCTGGGCACGACCATGATGATCCCCGCTCTGGTGGATCTGATCGCCGGGCAGCGGGATTTTCTCGTCTACGCCGCCACCGCCGTCATCACCGCCTTTGTCGGCCTCTCCCTCTGGCTCGCCGGCCGCTCCGGCGAGGTCGAGCGGCTCGGCATCCGCCAGGCCTTCGTGCTGACGGCGGCGAGCTGGGTCGTGCTCTCGGCCTTCGCCGCTGTCCCGTTCATGTGGGCGGAGACGGATCTGAGTTTCACCGACGCCTATTTCGAGGCGATGAGCGGGCTCACCACCACCGGCGCGACGGTGATCTCCGGTCTCGATGACCGCCCGCCCGGCGTGCTGATCTGGCGCGCCTTCCTGCACTGGTATGGCGGCATCGGCATCATCGTCATGGCGATGGCGCTGCTGCCCATGCTGCGCATCGGCGGCATGCAGCTCTTTCGCGCCGAATCCTCCGACAAGTCCGAGAAGGTGCTGCCGCGCGCGGCGCAGATGGCCAAGGGCATTCTCGGCAGCTACCTGCTGCTCACCTTCGCCTGCGCGCTGACCTATGCCTTTCTCGGCATGAGCGTGTTCGACGCGGTGGCGCACGCCATGGCGACGATCTCGACCGGCGGGTTCTCCACCCACGACGCCTCCATCAGCTTCTTCAAGAGCCCGGCCATCGACTATGCGGCGATCATCTTCATGATCTCCGGCTCGCTGCCCTTCGTGCTCTATGTGCGGGTGCTGGCCGGCGACTTCAGCCGCATCTTCGCCAATGCCGAAGTGCGGCTGTTCTTCGCTCTGGTAGCGATTTTCACGCTGATTTCGACGGTCCAGCAGGTGAATGGCGGCATCGCGGTGGGCGAGACGGCGCTGCGCCAGGCGCTGTTCACCGTGGTGTCGCTGATGTCGACCACCGGCTTCGTCGCGGTGGACTACACCCATTGGGGCCCGCCGAGCGACGCGCTGTTTTTTGTCGTGCTGTTCCTCGGCGCCTGCACCGGCTCGACCGCCGGCGGCATGAAGACCTTCCGCATCGCCATTCTCGGCTCGGCTCTGGTGCAGCATCTCAAGCGCATCATCTACCCAAGCGGGGTGTTCCCGGCGCGCTATGGCGGCAAGCCGATCGGCGACGATGTGGTCGCCTCGGTTCTATCCTTCGCCTTCCTGTATCTGACGAGCTTCCTCGTCATCGGCATTGCCATCAACGCGCTGGGCTTCGATCTCATCACGTCCCTCTCCGCCAGCATCACCGCACTGGCCAATGCGGGGCCCGGACTCGGGCCTGTTGTCGGTCCGGCGATGAACTTCGCCGGTCTGCCGGACAGCGTGATCTGGCTGCTCTCCTTCGCCATGCTGCTCGGGCGGCTGGAATTGTTCACCGTTCTCGTGCTGATCCTGCCGAGTTTCTGGCGGCGCTAGTTGGGCGGTGCAGCAAAGCCCTTTATGCTAGCGACCTGACCGCTACGGGGACCGCCTTTATGCTTGCCGCACGAACGACGACCGAGGAACTGCTCGCCTACCTCGTCGCCTTCGACACCACGAGCCGCAACTCCAACCTCGCGCTGATCGATTTCGTGCGCGACTACCTCGCCGCCTATGGCGTGGAGAGCGTCATCATTCCCGAGGAGAGCGGGCAGAAGGCCAGCCTGTTCGCCACCATCGGCCCGAAGGGCGTGGGCGGCGTCTGCCTTTCCGGCCATTCCGACGTGGTGCCGGTGGACGGCCAGCCCTGGACCACCGACCCCTTCACGCTCACGCCGCTCGATGGGCGGGTCTATGGCCGCGGCTCCTGCGACATGAAGGGCTTCATCGCCACCTGCCTCGCCATGGTGCCGCAGATGACGGCCACAAAGCTCGCGACGCCGATCCATCTTCTGGTGTCCTATGACGAGGAGATCGGCTGCACCGGCGTGGTTCCGGCGGTGCGCCGGCTCGGCGTCGATCTGCCGCTGCCCCGCGCCTGCATCGTCGGCGAGCCGAGCTCGATGCGGGTGGTGGACGCACACAAGTCGGGCATCGCCTATAAGACGACGGTGACCGGGCGCGAGGCGCATTCCTCCATGCCGCAGCTCGGCGCCAACGCGATCTTCGCCGCCGCAGAGCTGATCGGCGAGCTCGACCGCTACCGCGCTGAACTGATCGCGGCCGGCGACCCGAGCGGGCGCTTCGACCCGCCCAGCACCACGCTACAGGTCACGGTGATCGAGGGCGGCACCGCCGGCAACATCGTGCCGCGCCAATGCGCGATCCGCTGGAACGTGCGTGGCCTGCCCGATTTCGACGAGGAGACGCTGCTCGCCCGCTTCAAAGCCTTCGCGGAAGGCACGGTGCTGCCGAAGCTGCTGGCCTCGGCGCCCGAGGCCAGCATCACCACCGATTTCATCTACAAGGTGCCGCCGCTGGCGCCGCAGACAGGCTCGGAGGCCGAGCTTCTGGCGCTGCGCCTCGCCGGGCAGAACCGCACCTACACCGTCGCCTATGGCACGGAGGGCGGGCATTTCCAGGCGCAGGGCATCCCCACCGTGATCTGCGGGCCAGGCTCCATCGACCAGGCGCACAAGCCCGACGAGTTCATCGAGGTCAGTCAGTTGCGCGCCTGCGAGCGGTTCCTCAGCGGGCTGATCGCCGAGTGCGTGGGGTAGGGTCTTTCTAAAGCCGGGGATTCCGGACGGCCAAAGCCCGATCCGGGATCCCCCGGGGGCAAAGCTGCGCTGACAGAGGCTGCATCCGTCATCGCCGAGCAGGTCTCAACCGACTCCGACACCTGCTCTTGAGCAAGGTGGGGGATGTCTCTGATCCCTTCATCGGAAGGCTGCTCCTAGTTAGATCAACGCCGAGCGCACCGGCGTTGGGCAAGCCGTAGCACCTTAGACATGATAGCGGCCAGCCGCAGCGTTCACCGACCCTGTAACGGCAGCAACAGGTCCAGTTGCTTGAGCCGCATCGTTTCTGCCGCACGCGCCTTGAGTGCGTCCTTCAGCGTCACGGCGGCGAAACGCACGGGCTGGTGCGGCTGTAATTGCCCGATCAGGTCCATGTCGGCCGAGATCACCGTGCCGATCATGAAATAGCCGCCCCCCGACACCGCGTCGCGGTGCAGCACGATCGGCTCGGTGCCACCCGGCACCTGTATCGAGCCATAGGGATAGCAGCTGTCGACAATGTTGGACGGGTCGGAACCGGCACCGAAAGGCTGCTTGCGCGGGACGAAGTCGAGCTTTCGACCGCCGCGGAAGCGGTAGCCGATGCGATCCGCCTCGGGAGCCACCTTCCAGCTATCCTCGAAGAAACCGGCCTGCGCCTCTTCGGTGATGCGGTGCCAGTAGAGGCCCGGCACCACCCGGATCTCCACGCCGCTTGCGTGAACCGGACGGCGGCCTGATGCCGGCAGCGTCGCGCCCTCATGCCCTGTCGCCGTCGGTGCTCCCAGCGGCACAACATCGCCCGCCTTGAGTGCGCGGCCCTCAAAGCCGCCCAAGGCGCCGAGCGCATAGGTCGAGCGCGAACCGAGCACCTCGGGCACGTCGATGCCGCCATTGATGGCGATATAGGCGCGCGCGCCGGCTTTGAGGAAGGCGAAGGACAGCACCTGCCCGGCCTTCACCGCGAAGGCGGTCCAGAGCGGCTGCTCGACGCCATCGAGGCGGGGCGGCAGCTCGGCGCCGGTGATGGCGACGAGCGCGTCGGCGGAGAAACGCAGTTCCGGGCCGAGGAACACCGCTTCCAGCCCCGCCGCGCCGTCGGGATTGCCGACCAGACGGTTCGCGGCGATCAGCGCGAAGCGGTCCATCGCACCGGAGAGCGGCAGACCGAGGTGATAGTAACCCGGACGGCCGAGATCCTGCACGGTTGTGGCAAGGCCGGCTTTGACGACCTCGAAGGAGCGTTCAACCATGGAGGGCCTCCAGCAGCTTGGCGTTCGTGCCGTCGGAATCTGCGGTGAAGGCGTCCAGCGAGAACGGCACCGGGACGATCCTTGGCTCGAAACGCCCTTCGTCGATGGCCGCGACTGTGGCGTCGTACTCCGCGCGTTCAATGGCGCGAAACTTGATGATATCGCCCGGGCGAAAGATCATCAGATGTTTGAGATAGCTGATCTTTCCGCTCGGGTCGTAGATCGGCATCGGGGTGACACCGAACATCTGGTAGCCGCCGGCGCCGCGCACCGAATAGATGCAGCCGAAGCAGCCGCCATGGCCGATGGTGAGGCGCGGCGTGTCGGTGCGCGGACGCAGATATTTGGGCACTTCGATCTGCTTGGCCCGTTCCACCAACTGGTACGTGAAAGGCAGGCCGGCGACGAAGCCGACCATGGATACGAACCATGGCGCGGCCGCGTGGGCCGCGATGAAGCTCGCCACGCTCTCGTACTTGTTCACCCGTGCCGCATATTGCAGGTCGGTGGAATTCGGATCCTGATGGCGTTCGCGGAAACGCATCAGGGTCTCGTTGGTCCACGGATCGTCATAAAGCACCGGAATTTCGATGATCCGGGTGGCGATGGTCTTCTCCGCGCGCTCGGCCGCGGCCTCGAAGCTCTTCAGCTCGGCCATCAGGTCGTGCGGTGCAATGATGTCGGGGTCGAACTTGATCTGGAACGATGCGTTGGCCGGGCAGATCTCGGTGACGCCGGCGATGTTCGCCTCGCGCACCGCATTGGTCATGGACAGGCTCTTGAAGAAGGCCTCCAGGGACATTTCTTCGTCGACCTCGACGAAGATGTGCTCGTCGCCGCCGAATGAATAGCGCGTCTGCATCGCGGTCGATCCCTCAGGCTGGAGTGGCAATGATGGGTAAGGCAGGCACGGCCAATGGCGCGCTCGCCAGCCATTCTTCCAGCCAGCGTGTATGAACGGTGCCGGTCTTTACCGCTGGATGGGTGGCAAGCGCGCGGTGCAACGGCGCCGTGGTGGGTAGCCCTTCGATCGTCAACTCTCCGAGCGCCCGGTCGAGCCGAACGATGGCGGCAGTACGGTCCTCGTCATGGGCAATGAGCTTGCCGAGCAACGAGTCGTAAAAGGGCGGAATCGTGTAGCCGGCATAGAGCAGCGTATCGAAGCGCACGCCAAAGCCACCCGGCACGGTAAGCGCGCTGACCGTGCCGGGCGAGGGCCGGAAATCGGCGGCCGGATCCTCGGCGCAGATACGCGCCTCGATCGCATGGCCCTTGAGCACGATGTCTTCCTGGTTCAGCGCCAGGGGTTCGCCCATCGCGATGCGGATCATCGCCCGCACGAGGTCCACACCCGTCACCATCTCGGTCACGGGATGCTCGACCTGAATGCGCGTGTTCATCTCGATGAAGAAGAACTCGCCGGTGGTGTCGTCGAACAGATATTCCAGCGTCCCGGCGCCGCGATAGCCGACACGCTCGGCAAGGCGCACCGCCGATGAGCACAGGGCCCTACGCTGCTCGCGCGTCAGGCAGGCGGCGGGAGCCTCCTCCCATACCTTCTGCCGGCGCCGTTGCAGCGAGCACTCGCGCTCGAACAGATGAATGGCGCGCTCCCCGTCCCCGAGCACCTGCACCTCGATATGGCGGGCGCGGCCGATGAAGCGTTCGAGATACAGTCCGCCATCGCCGAAGGCGGCACGGGCCTCGCCGCTCGCCTGCGGGAACTGAACGGACAGCTCAGCCTCGTCGCAGGCGACGCGGATGCCACGTCCGCCACCGCCGGCGGCCGCCTTGATCATCACCGGATAGCCGATGCGCGCGGCTTCCGACGTCGCGGTCTCGAGATCGGCGACCACGCCTTCGGTGCCGGGCACAGTCGGCACGCCGGCGGCCTGCGCCTCCTGCCGGGCGCGGGCCTTGTCGCCCATCTGGCGGATCGTCTCGGGCTTCGGGCCGACGAAGACGAGACCCGCTTTCTCCACCATCTGCGCGAAGTCAGCATTCTCGGACAGGAAGCCATAGCCGGGATGCACCGCGTCGCAGCCGCTCTCCAGCGCCGCCTGCACCACCGCCTCCTTGTTGAGATAGGATTTGGTGGCGTGGGCCGGGCCGACCGGGGCAACGGCATCGGCGAGCCTGGCGGCAAGCATGTCGCCATCGGCCGCGCTGACCGCCTGCACCGTTCTCAGCCCCAGCTCACGCGCCGCACGGATGATGCGCACCGCGATCTCGCCGCGGTTGGCGATGAAGATCGTCGAGATGCCCATGGTCAGGCGTCGAGATCGTAGAGCGGCTGGCCCGCCATTACCGCGTCCTCGTTCTCCACATGGAAGGCGGTGAGCGTGCCCGCCTCTTCGGCGACGACCGGCGTGAAGGACTTCATCACTTCGATGAGGCCGATCGTGTCGCCCACGGCGACCGCATCGCCCACGGACTTGAACGCCGGCTCGCCCGGCGCGGCCGACCGGTAGAAGGTACCCGGAAGCGGTGCCTGTATCGTCTTCGCCATCACGGTGCGTCCATTCAAACTGCGGATCATCGATGGCCGAAGAGTTGCAAAAGACGCTGCGAACGAGAAATAGCATTAAGGAATTTGGGACATCAGAAATTCAGATAGCATCGTGAAACCTAGCCTCGCCGGCTGGCTTCGAGGACCGCCATGTCGATTTCGCTGAAGCAGATCCGCTACTTCGTCGCAGCCGCCGAAACCGGGCGGATCAGCCAGGCCGCCGTCGAACTGAATGTCTCGCAGTCTGCGGTCACCGCCGCGATCCAGCAGCTGGAGGGGATGCTGGGGGCGCGGCTGCTCGACCGGACTCCCACAGGGGTGAGCGTGACGCTTGAGGGCAGCCGTTTTCTGTCCCAGGGACGTCAGATCCTGACAGCGGTGGCCGAGGCGGTGCGCGACGCCCGCCATTCGACCGACGAGATTTCCGGCACGGTCCGCGTCGGCGTGACCTATACCGTCTCCGGCTATTTCCTCCCGCGCCATCAGATGCGCTTCCAGTCGAGCTTTCCCGGCATCTCCATCGAATTGTTCGAGGCGCCGCGCTCGGTGGTGGAGCAGGCTCTGGTCGACGGGGCTCTGGATGTCGCGGTTCTGCTGGTTTCCAATCTCAACAACCGCGAGGATCTCGCCAGCCAGCTGCTGCTGCGCTCGGCGCGCCGGCTGTGGCTGGCGCCGTCACATCCGCTGACCCGGCCGGAGCGGGTCTCCCTCGCCGATGTGGCGCGCTACCCTTATGTCATGCTGACCGTCGACGAGGCCAAGCACACGGCCCTGCGCTACTGGACCGCGCTGGGACTTGAGCCCCGCACGATCTTCCGCACCTCCTCGGTGGAGGCCGTGCGCTCCATGGTCGGCGGAGGCATGGGGATCACCGTGCTGTCCGACCTGATCTACCGGCCGTGGTCGCTGGAGGGGCAGCGTATCGAACTGCGCGATCTGGCCGACGAGGTGCCGAGCATGGATGTGGGCCTGGCATGGCGGCGCGACGCCAGCTTTACCGCGGCGACGCGGGCGTTCTGCGATTTCCTGCGCTTTGCCGTGGCCGGCGACAGTGCCGGCCGTTCGGCGTCTTCGGACGAGTCACGCGGTCGGACGGGTGCCATCGAAATTTAAGATATCCGCTTCCGTTTAATACGATTTGACGCTTACCACCTGGCGTCGTCACGCTTCGCCGGTCATCAGGCAAGTGGAGCGCGGGGCATGGGTGTCGTCATCAATTGCGACATGGGCGAGGGGTTCGGCCTGTATCGCTGCGGCGACGATGCCGGCATCATGCCGCATATCAATATCGGTAACGTCGCCTGCGGTTTCCATGCCTCCGACCCGATGGTGATGCGCGAGACGGTGCGTCTGGCTGTCGCGAATGGTGTGGCGGTGGGCGCGCACCCGTCCTTTCCGGACCTGCAGGGCTTTGGCCGTCGCGACATGGCGATGACGCGGGAGGAACTCGCTGCCTGCGTCCTCTACCAGATCGGCGCGCTGAAGGCGTTCCTGGACGATGCCGGCCTGAAGCTCAATCATGTGAAGCCGCACGGTGCGCTCTACGGCGCCGCGATGCGCCGCGAAGAGGTGGCGCAGGCCGTGGCCGACGCCGCCCTGGTTTATGGCGTCCCGGTGATCGGCATGGCCGGCACGCTGCACGAAGAAGTCTATCGCAGCCGAGGCCTCGCCTTCGTCTCGGAATACTATGCCGATCTCGACTACGATTCCGCGGGCGCGCTGCTGATCACCCGCGCGCATGCGGCGCGCGATCCCGTGGAGGCGGCGCGGCGGGCGGTGCGGATGCTGACGGACGGCAAAGCGACCACCATCGACGGCCGTGACTTCGACATGAAGGCCGATACGATTTGCATCCACTCCGACACGCCGAACGCGGTGGAGTTGGCGCGCGTCTTGAAAGAGTCGGTGCGGCCTTGGCTTGCCTGACCCCATCCTCACCTGCGCGTCGCGCCCAGGGCGCGGCGGCGGCGTGCGGGAGCCGTGCCTGTTGAACCCACCGCGGCGCGTCCGGAAGACGTCCGCATTTGGATCGGAGGAGCGTGACATGCGTGCCAGCTACTCGACCAATCAGGCGGCGCCGATGCAGAGGCGCCAGTTCTGGCAGACGGCCGTCTCCAGCACATATTTTCCGCTCGATCTGCGGTTCGCCTCCGGAGACACTTTCACCGGCAGCCTCGGCGCCTGGTCGCTGGGACCGATCTCCGTCTCGCGCAACGTGTCCGACGGGCTGCTCTATCGCCGTCATGAGCGCCACCTGGTCGCCGAACGCGAGGAAAGCTATCTCATCACTGTCCCCGAACTGGCCGAGATCCGTTTCGAGCAGGACGGGCGGCAAGTGCAGTGCCGGCCGGGTGCCTTCCTGATCGAGCGCAGCCATCTGCCCTATGAGTTCAGCCACAGCGATCCGGCCGCGCTCTGGGTGATGAAGGTGCCGAGCGCGGTGCTGCGGGCCCGCATTGCCCGGCCGGAGCGCCTTGCCACGCTTCAGTTCGACGCCAGCCGCGCCGTGGGCGCCATGTTCGTCGATATGCTGCGCCTGACCGGGGCGCGCATTGATGAGATGGACGAACCAGCCCGCGCGCTGCTTGGCAAGCAGCTCGTCGATCTGCTCGCCATGGCGATCGAGGCGGACGAACGGGTGCTCGCCGGGAACTCCTCGACGGTGCGCAACGCTCATCTGCACCGCTGCGAGCATTTCATTCGCACGCGGCTCGGCGACATGCGGCTGTCGCCGCAACTGGTGGCCGAAGGTTGCGGCATCTCCGTGCGCTATTTGCACCAGATCTTCGAGGCCGAGGGCATTACCGTCGGCGCCTATATCCGCAACCAGCGGCTGCTCGCCAGCGACGCGATGCTGCGCGACCCGCATTGCCGCAAGTCGATTTCCGAAATTGCCTATGAATGGGGCTTCGGCGACCAGGCTCAGTTCAGTCGCAATTACCGCGCCCGCTTCGGCTGCACGCCGAGCGAGGCGCGTGCCGTTTCCCGTTCTCCCGCAAACTGATCGCGGGAGCCCATCGTCTCCGTCCTGCCCGAAGGTTCCGAGCATGCTGTCGAACTCGCTGCACAGTCTGGACGTCGCCCATCACATTCATCCGGTCACCAATCTGCGCCGGCATGAACGCCAGGGGCCGATCGTCATCGACCGCGGCGCGGGCATCTATGTCTATGACGACGAGGGCCGCGAATATCTCGAGGCCATGGCGGGGTTGTGGAGCGTCGGTGTCGGCTTCGGCGAGCCTCGCCTTGTCGCCGCGGCGACAAGGCAGCTGGAGAAGCTGCCCTATTACCATGTGTTCTCGCAAAAAGCGCATGCGCCCTCGGCGCTGCTCGCCACCAAGCTGGCAGAGATCGGTCCCGCGGGGCTCGATCGCGTCTTCTTCACCAATTCCGGCGGCGAGGCCAACGACACCGTCATCAAGTTCGTCTGGTATTACAACAACGCGCTGGGCCGGCCGGAGAAGAAGAAGTTCATCTCGCGCGAAGGCGCCTATCACGGCATCACCATTGCCGCCGCGAGCCTCACCGGGCTCGCTGGAAACCAGAAGGGCTTCGACCTGCCGCTGCCCTTCGCTCGGCACGTATCGCGCCCACACTATTACCGTAACGGTCTGCCGGGGGAGAGCGAGGCCGCCTTCGTGGAGCGGCTTGGCCAGGAACTCGAGGACATGATCCTCGCGGAGGGACCGGAGACGGTCGCCGCCTTCATCGGCGAGCCGCTGATGGGCGCGGGCGGGGTCATCGTACCGCCCGCGGGATATTGGCAGAAGGTACAGGAGATCTGCCGGAAGTATGATGTCCTGGTCATCGCCGATGAAGTGATCAACGGCTTCGGCCGGCTCGGCACGATGTTCGGCTGCGAAGCGCTTGGCATCGCGCCGGACATTCTTGTCTGCTCCAAGCAGATCACTTCCTCCTACCAGCCGCTCGCCGCCATCCTGATGAAGGACGACATCTTCCAGCCCATCGCGGATTATTCCGAGAAGCTCGGCGTGTTCGGTCATGGCTACACGACGGGGGCTCATCCGGTCGCGACGGCCGTGGCGCTGGAGAACCTCGCCATCATCGAGGAGCGCGGCCTCGTCGCCCGCGCCGCCGCCATGGGCGAGTATATGCGCGCCGGCCTTGCCCGCTTCGCCGACCATCCGCTGGTGGGCGAGGTGCGCGGCATGGGCCTCATCGCCGCGGTGGAGCTGGTGGCGGACAAGGCGACCAAAGCGCGGTTCGACCCGGTCGGCAAGGTCGGGCTGCGGCTGTTCGACCGCGCGCACGATCACGGCCTGATCATCCGCGCCATCGGCGACTCGATTGCCTTCTGCCCGCCGATGATCATCACCGAGGCGGAGATCGACGAGTTGTTGCGCCGGTTCACGCTCACGCTCGACGACATCACCAGCTGGGTCAACGCCGGCATGCCGGACGCCTGATCCCCGCACGCGTGCATCTGCCGCCATCTGCCACGAGCGTCCCCGGGGATGCTTCCGCCTGCCATCCGACGGGGCGGCGGGGCCCTGCGCTCGTCCTGGATTCCCTCGCCACGGGTATGTCGCCATGCGCCTTGAACCATATGACAGCGCCCAATCAATAGGCAGGTCTGGCGGTCGCCTGGAAGATGGTCGTTCTGCGCTCTGTGGCGCAAATCTTTCTGCACTCAGCGTCAAGAACCCCAGCCGCAAAGCACGTCTAATCCCGTCGACTGCTCCGACATTCCGCCGCTGGCCGACTGGGGACGAGGGTTGGGATCACCGATCCAACCGCTCGCTCGCCGGGATGTGGCGCGCGGACAGGGGAGCGCGTGCGAAAGGAAGCGCTGCCGTGCAGAATCTCCGCGTGGCCGTCGACGTCGGCGGCACCTTCACCGACATCTGCATCATGGATGAGGCGACCGGCCTCATCCGTATCGAGAAGACGTCCTCCACCCGCGATCCCATCGACGGGATCATGAGCGGTGTCGAGAAAGCCGGTATCGACCTTTCGCAGGTCGCGCTGTTCTCGCATGGCACCACGGTGGCCACCAATGCGCTGATCACCCGCCGACTGCCCCGCGCCGCCGTGGTGTCGACCAAGGGCTTTCGCGACGTCATCGAGATCCGCCGCGCCAACAAGGAAGACCTCTGGGACGTCTACAAGGACGTGGTGCCACCCTATGTGCCGCGCCGCGACCGGCTCACCGTGCCCGAGCGTATCGACGCGGCCGGACGCATCGTCGAGCCGCTGGACGAGGACGCCGCCCGCGATGTCGCCCGCATCCTGAAGAAGCGCGGCGTCGCCACCATCGCCGTGTGCTTCATGAACGCCTATCTCAACGGCGCCAACGAGCAGCGCATGCGCGAGATACTGAAGGAGGCGATGCCGGATATTCCGGTCTCCATCTCATCGCAGGTGCTGCCCGAAATCTTCGAGCACGAGCGCTTTTCCACGACCGTGGCGAACGCCGTCGTCAGCCCCGTGGTGGTCGACTACACGACAAGGCTCGGCGAGCGTCTGGCCGATGGCGGCTACACCCGCGACCTCCTGCTGCTGCACACCGGCGGCGGCGTGATGACGCCAGCCAGCGTGAAGGATTTTGCCGCCCGCCTCGCCGGATCGGGCATCGCGGCGGGGGCCATCGCCAGCCGCTACATCGCCGGTCTGTGCGGTTTCCCCCACTCCATCGGCCTCGATATGGGGGGCACCTCCACCGACGTGTCGCTCGCCTATAATGGCCAGTCGCGCGTCACCAAGGACTGGCATATCGAGTTCGGTTACCCGATCCGCTTTTCCTCCATCGAGGTGCTCACCATCGGCGCCGGTGGCGGCTCGCTGGCCTGGACCGATCCCGCCGGCGGCCTGCGCAATGGCCCCCAGTCGGCGGGCGCGTTTCCCGGTCCTGCCTGCTATGGCAACGGCAACACGCAGCCCACCAACACCGACGCCAATGTCACGCTCGGCCGCCTCGGCACCTCGCTGGCCGGCGGCAAGGTGCAGCTCGATCCGGAACTCGCCCGCCATTCGGTGGAGGAAGGCGTCGCCAAGCCGTTCGGCCTTGGCTTGCACGAGGCCGCGGACGCGATCGTCCGGGTCGCCAATGCCAACATGTCGGATGCGGTGCGGCTGATCTCGATCTCGCGCGGCTACGACCCGCGCGATTTTGCCCTCGTCGCCTTTGGCGGCGCCGGTGCGCTGCACGGGGTCGATGTCGCCCGCGAACTCGCCATTCCCGTGGTGATCGTGCCGCCCAATCCCGGTGTCACCTCGGCCCTGGGTTGTCTGCTGGTCGACATGCAGCACGATTTCTCGCAAAGCTGCATGGTCGCCGCCGATGAGGCCGACCCGGCCGCCATCGAGGCCCAGTTCGCCGCGCTGGAGCGCGAAGCGATGGAGCGGCTGACGCATGAGGGCGTCACTGAAGCCGACATCGTACTGCAGCGCTCCATCGACATGATGTATCGCGGCCAGTGGCGATCCCTTGCGGTCAATGCGCCGCGCCCGATCGGCGCCATTGCCGATCTGGTCGACCACTTCCACGCCGAACATAAGCGTGAATACAACTTCCGCCGTGACGACGCGCCGGTGAGCTTCTTCCGCCTCAATCTCAAGGCGATCGGCGTCGTGCCCAAGGCAGAGCTGGCCGTGCATACGCCCACCGGCGCCACACCCCTGCCCTCCTCCCACCGCCGCGTCTGGTTCGACGGCGAGGGTCTCGACACGCCGGTCTACGACCGCGACGAACTGCCCTGCGGTTTCGTCTTCGAGGGGCCGGCCATCGTCGAGCAGCTCGATTCCACCACCGTCGTCCCGCCGGGCGCGCGCGCCGAAGTCGACAAGTTCCTCAACATCATCATCCGTGTGAAGGGCTGAGACGATGGCCGAGCTCGACCCCGTGACCTTCGAGGTCCTCAAGAACTCCTTCATCACCAGCGTCGACCAGATGGGCGAGCAGATCCTGCGGACCTGCTACTCGTTCGTGATCTACAATCACGACTTTTCCAGCGCCCTGCACGACGCGAACGGCGAATGCGCCGCCCAAGGCAATGCGGACATCGCCGTGCATGTCGGCACGCTGCACTTCACCTGCAAGGAAGTGATGCGCCACTTCGCAGGCGACATGCACGAGGGCGACGTCTACGCGATCAACGACCCCTATGCCGGCGGCACGCATTTCTCCGATGTGCGCCTCATTCGGCCGATATTCGCCGACGGCAAGATCATCGCCTTCTCGCAGTCCAACGGCCACTGGTCGGATGTTGGCGGCTCGGTGCCCGGCTCGTTCGACGTCTCCGCCAAGGAGATGTTCAAGGAAGGGCTGCGCATCACCCCGGTGCGGCTGTTCGACAAAGGCCGCTTCGTCAAGGACGTGGCGCACCTCATCGCCTCCAACACCCGCGATCCCGCCTCGATCATCGGCGACATCCAGGCGCAGGCCGAAGCGACCGCCGTGTGCCAGCGCGAGATCCTGCGCCTCGTCGGCAAGTACGGTCGCGAAACCGTCGAGACCGGCTTGTCCGCTGTGCAGGACTATGTCGAGCGCTCGGCACGCGCGCGCATTGCCGCGCTGCCGGACGGCGAGTGGGAGACGGTCGACTTCATCGACCGTGATCCGGCGGGCGGTGAGGGGATGATCCCGATCCACATCAAGCTCACCATCAAGGGCGACAAGGCGATCTATGATTTCACCGGCAGCCACCCGGTGATCGGCTCCATCTACAATTCCGCCTTCGGCACCACCTTCTCGGCAGTGGCGGCGGGGATGAAGACCTTCTTCCCTGATCTGCCGCTCAATTCCGGCTTCTACCGCTGTTTCGAGATCATCGTTCCCGAGGGTTCGATCGTCGACGCGCAATGGCCGGTCGCGGTGACGGGCTTCCTGATGCCGTTCGAGAAGATCATGAACTCGATCTACGAGATGTGGTCGAAGCTCATGCCCGAGCGGGCGCTCGCCTGCGCGTTCAACCTCGAATATCTGCTCACCGGCGGGCGGGATGCGCGCACGCCCGACAAGCCGATCTTCATGTTCTACGACTGGCTGCCCGGCGGCTGGGGCGGGCGCAACGGTAAGGACGGCGCCAATGTCACGACCGCGTGCTTCGGCACCGGCATGATGGCCCAGCCGGTCGAGGGACAGGAACGGGCCAACCCGATCCTCACCACCGAATGCGAGATCCTCAAGGATTCGCCCGGCCCCGGCAAATGGCGCGGCGGCGCCGGCGTGGTGAAGACCTCGCTGATGCTGGCGGCCGAGAAGACGGTCATCTCCTACATCTGCGACCGCGAACGCGCGGTGGTCTGGGGCATCGAAGGCGGCCTGCCCTCCATGCCGCACGGGCTCACGCTGAAGCGCGCGGGTGCGGACACGGAGGAGCGGCTCGGCTCGATCTTCTCCGATGTGCCGATCGGCGAGGGCGACGTGTTCTCCCGTCCCACGGCCGGCGGCGGCGGCTTCGGCGATCCGCTCGATCGCGAACCGGCGCGGGTGCTGGAGGACGTGAAGGACGACTACGTCTCGGTCGAACGGGCCGCCAAGGATTATGGCGTCGTCATCCGCACCATCGATGCCGAGCTGTGCGAGTACGAGGTGGACGCGCCGGCGACCGAGGGCTTGCGGGCCACGCAGCGGAGCATGCGCGTCGACGAAGCGCGCATTGACCCGGAAGCGGTGGCCGCGCGCTACCGGGCCGGCGAAATCGACGCGATGGACGCCATCCGCCGCCACGCGGTGATCCTCGACTGGGGCACCGGTGCGCTGCTGCCGGAGTCCACGCGCCAGTTCCGCGAGGTCTTCGAACGCCGTTCGCTCGCCAATTGGAGACATTGATCCTCGTCGCCGCCCTCGGGCGGTGGAGCGTCGCCTGCGCCGCTCTTGCGGCGCCAGACAGTGCTTTCGGAGGGGTGGGCGAGAGCGTCCACCATCCTCTGCCAAAACCAACCAGAGGAAAAAGAACCATGTTCACCGCCACCACCCGCCATCCGGTCCTTTCGCGCCTGAGGCGCCGGACCCTCGCCGGCGCCGCGCTTCTCGCTTTCGCCGCCACCTCGCTCTCCCCGGCAGCGGCGGAGACCAAGTGGTTCCCGATGAAGATCTATGACGCCTCGTCGGGGACGCCGAAGGCGGCGGAGTACACGCCGCTCGCAAAGGCCGCTAAGCCCTACAATATCTGTGTGCTGTTCCCGCACATGAAGGACAGCTTCTGGGTCGCGGTTGCCTATGGCATCGTCAAGCAGGCCGAGACCTCGAACGTGAACATGAATCTCTACGAGGCCGGCGGCTACGAGAACCTGCCCAAGCAACTCTCGCAGTTCGACGACTGCATGGCCGCGAAGGCCGATGCCATCATCGTCGGTGCCATCTCCGGCGCCGGGCTGATGAAGAAGTTCGAGGAGGCCAAGGCCAAGGGCATACCGGTGGTCGGCGTCACCAACCCGCTGCCGCCCAACGCGCTGCCGGCCGCCAACTATGTCGACTTCGTCGCCATGGGCGAGGTCACCGGCGAGGGTCTGCTCGCGCAGACCAAGCCCGGCGAAAAGCTGAACATCGTCACCTTCCCTGGCCCGGCCGGCTCGGGCTGGGCCGAATCCTTCAACGAGGGCTTCAAGAAGGCCGTGGCGAAGAACCCCGACGCCAAGATTCTCGGTGAGAAGTTCGGCGATTCCGGCGTGGCCGTGCAGCTTCAGCTGATCCAGGACGCGCTTCAGGCCTATCCGAGCATCAACGTCATCTGGGGCACGGCGCCGACCGCCGAAGCCGCCATCGGCGCCGTTGCCGAGGCCGGTCGCGCCGACATCAAGATCGTCTCGTCTTACGAGAACCAGGCCATGCTCGACGCGCTGAACCGTGGCGACATCCTGGCCTTCGCCACGCAGTACCCGGTGGGTGAAGGGGCGATCGCGATCGACCAGGCGATCCGGTTGATCGAGAAGAAGCCGGTGATGTCGCTGGTGCAACCGGTCGCCGCGGTGATCGACAAGACGACCGTTCCGAACCTGCAGATGGATCTCGTGCTCGCACCGGCAAGCTGGAGCCCGGTCTATTCCGTCAAGGCGAAATGAGCGGAGCCGGCGTTGCCGAAGCGCGGCGATCCTCCCCCTCTCCGCGACGGGAGAGGGGGAGAGGCCGTGCCTCGCAGGAGCTGACGAACGCCGGAAAACGCGAATGGCACGGCCTCTGCAGCGCAGGCGGCCGAAGGAGAGCCGATGGACACCAGCGCAGAACTCCCGCGGGCGGCCGCTGCCGGTGCGTCACTGCTGGAGCTGAAGGGCATATCGAAGCGCTTCACCGGCGTGCGAGCCCTCGATCATGTCAGCCTTGATGTGCGCGCGGGCGAATTGCAGGTGCTGTTCGGCGAGAACGGTGCCGGCAAATCGACACTGATCAACATCATCGCGGGAACCTTCCCGCCGGACGAGGGCAGCATCCACTTCGACGGCGCGGAGATCCGCCACCTCTCGCCGCAGCGGGCGCGCGCGATCGGCATCAGCCCGGTGTTCCAGGAGTTCTCACTGGTGCCGAGCCTCACCGTCGAAGAGAACCTGTTCCTCGGCCGCGAGGCGTCGATCGGCGGCGTGCTGCGGGCTGGGGCAATGCGCAAGAAGGCCCGCGCGTTGATCGACGAACTGGGCTTCGACCTCCATCCGGGCCGGCGCGTTGACGACCTGTCGCGGGCGCATCAGCAGATGACGGAGATCGCCAAGGCCCTGCTCGGCAAGGTGCGCCTGCTCATCCTTGACGAGCCGACCGCCTCGCTGACCGATCGCGAGACCGGCCGCCTGTTCGAGCTGATCGCTCGGCTGAAGGCGCAGAATGTCGGCATCATCTACGTCTCCCACCGCATGCGGGAAATCCGGGCGCTGGCCGACCGGGTGACGGTGCTGCGCGACGGGCGGCACATCCGCACCCTCGACGCCGCGCGGGTGACCGATGGGGAGCTCGTCGAACTGATGACCGGCCGACGGATCGACGTGCTGTTCCCCTCCATTCCGCATGCGCCAGCCGAGGTGAAGGTCGATGTTGAGGGTCTTACCCTCGCCGACGGCTCGGTGCGCGACGTGAACTTCTATGCGCGCGCCGGCGAGATCACCGGCATCGCCGGCCTTGTCGGCTGCGGCAAGTCGGAACTGGTGCGGGCGATCTATGGTCTCGAGCCGGTGGTCGGCGGCATGGTGCGCATCGACGGCACGCCTTACGAGGCCGCGACGCCGCACGCGAGCCTCCAGCGCGGCGTGGCCTATTTCCCGGCCAACCGGGTCACGGAAGGTCTCGCCCTGTCGCGTCCCATCCGTGAGAACACCTCGATGACGGCGCTCGACCTGCCCCGGCTCGCCCGGTTCGGCATCATGCGCCGGGGCCAGGAGCGCAGTCTCGTGGCAGCCGCCATGGAGCGGCTGAAGCTGCGCCCGCCCAATATCGAGCGGTCCGCCGGCGCGCTGTCCGGCGGCAACCGCCAGAAGGTGATGCTGGGCCGGGCCCTGACCCGCGACCTCCAAGTCTTCCTGTTCGACGAGCCGAGCGTCGGCATCGATGTCGGGGCCAAGCTCGAGGTCTATGAGTTCATGAAGCAACTGGTCGAGGCGGGGGCGGCGGTCATTGTGGTCTCGTCGGAGCTGCCGGAGGTGCTGGCACTCTCCAACCGCCTCTACGTCATGCATCACGGCCGGATCGCCGCCGAACTGGCGGGCGCGGAAAAGACCGAACAGAACGTGCTGGCCTCCTTCTTCAAGGACCATCTGGCGACGGAGGCGGCATGAGCGCGCAGGCCTTCTCCCACGCGCCCGGTGGAGACGCGCGGCCCGGCATCGCCGCTGCCTTTGGCCGCCGCGTTCTCGGCCGCATCGGCTTCCTGCCGGCACTGCTCGTGCTGGTCGTCGCCGGCATGTCGGCCCTCGACCCGCAATTCTACGGGCCGATCAATATCCTCAACATTCTCCGCAATGCCGCGCTGCTCACCATCATCGCCTGCGGACAGGCCATGGTGATTATCGTCGGCGGCTTCGACCTCTCGGTCGGCGCGGTGGTGGCGCTGGCAAGCGTGGTCACCGCCAAGGCCATGGCCATGGCAGCCCTCGCCTTCCCCGGCAACGACGCGCTGATCATCGCCTGCGGCGTCATCGCCGGGCTCGGCAGCGGCGCGGTTGTAGGCCTGATCAATGGCCTGTGCGTCGCGCGGCTGAAAGTGTCCGGCTTCGTGGTCACGCTCGGCACCATGTCGGCCACCGCCGGTGTCGCCTTGATGATCACCTCCGGCATCCCGGTTTACGGCATGCCGCCGAGCTTCGTGAAGGAATTTGGTCGCGCCCAGTTTCTTGGCCTGCCGACAACGATCTACATCGCCCTGGCGGTGCTGCTGATCATGGTGCTGGTGCAGCGCCGCACACTGTTCGGCCGCTATGTCTATGCCATTGGCGGCAATGCCGATGCGGCGGTGGTGTCAGGCGTGCGCATCAAGCGCCATATCGTCGGGGCCTACATCCTGTCGGGGGTACTGGCGGCGCTTACCGGCCTCCTGCTCACGGCGCAGGTGGGCTCTGGTCAGGCGAGCTTCGGCGGCGATCGCATGATGCTGCAATCCATCGCCGCGGCGGTGATCGGCGGCGTCAGCCTGCGCGGCGGCATGGGACGGGTCGAGATCGTCGCGGTCAGCGCGCTGTTCCTCACCATCCTCGGCAATGCGCTGAACCTGCTCCACATCGATTCGCGTCTGCAGCCGGTGTTCCTCGGCGTCATCATGGTGGCGGCGGTGGCGCTGGACGAGCTCGGCCAGCGGAGGAAAGCCCTTGTCTGATCTCGATCTGTCGGCCGCACCGGCGACCGCCTCCGGGGCCCGGCGCCTCGCCGTCCAGGCCCTGTTGTGGCAGGCGGCAGTGCCTATCGCCCTCGTCCTGCTGCTGCTCGGCTTCGCAGCCGTGGAGCCGACAGTGCTGACCCCGGGCAATCTGGTGAACATTGTCCAGCAGGCGAGCTATCTCGCCTTGTTCGCCATGGCGCAGACGGTGGTGATCCTCACCCGCGGCTTTGACCTCGCGCTCGGGCCCACCGTCTCCATGGTCAGCGTGGGCGCCGCGCTTGCCATGGCCGGCACGGTGGCCAGCGGCTATGATCCGGTAGCGGTGCTGCTCATCGGCCTCGCCGCCGGCTTCGCACTCGGCGCCGCCTGCGGCCTGTTCAACGGCCTTGTCGTCGCCTGTCTCCGTGTCAGCCCCTTTGTGGCGACGCTCGGCAGCTACAACATCGCCATCGGCATCGCCACCACGCTGTCGGCCGGGCGACCGGTGCAGGGCGTGCCCGACCTGTTCTCGCACCTGCTTTACGGCGCCAGCGTGTTCGGCGTGCCCGCGGCTGTGCTCATCACACTCATTGTCGGCGCCACCCTCCATCTCGTGTTGACCCGCACCGTCTACGGCCGCGAGCTCTACATCATCGGCACCAATCCACGCGCAGCGACGGTAGCTGGCCTGCCGGTCAAGCGGCTGCTGGTCGCCACCTATGTGCTGTGCTCGACTCTGGCGGCGCTGGGCGCGCTGATGATGACCGCACGCACCGGTTCGGGCGAACCCAATCTAGGCGGCTCGCTGTCGCTGCAGGCCATCGCCGCTGCCGTGGTGGGCGGCACCAGCCTTGCCGGCGGGCGTGGCGGCGTCGGCACGGCGGTAGTCGGCGCGCTGTTCGTGACCATCCTGTCCAACGGCATGAATCTCACGCGGATCGACGGCTATGTGCAGATGGTCGTGCTCGGCGCCATCGTCATCATTGGCGTGGTCCTCGACCGGTTGCGGCTGGAGCGACGCTGATGCGCGAGAATGGTCGCGACATGGTGCCGAACAGGGCGGCGTTCTTTCCCTCGCTCTATGTGGCTTCCTCGCTCGATGACGCTCTCGCCGCCCTCGCCGAGCGCGGTGTGGAGGGTTCGCCCTTCGCGGGCGGCACCTGGATCATGCGGGCGCCGCTGCGCCACGAGCGGCCAGGGCGGGCCTATGTCGGCCTCGGCCGCGTCGCGGAACTGAGCCGGATCGAGAAGGAGGACGGCCATATCCGCCTCGGTACAGGTGTCACCCATGCCCACCTCGCGGAAAGCCTGCGTGACCTGCCGGATATGCAGGTGCTCGCAGAGGCGGCCGGCCGCTCCGCTAACCCGGCGGTGCGCCGGATGGCGACGCTGGGCGGCAATCTGTGCACAGCCAGCTTCTCGGCCGCCGACCTCGTCCCGGCACTGCTGTGTCTCGACGCCGAGGTCGACATCGCCTCGCCCGCAGGCGTGGAGCGCCTGCCGCTGGAGCGGTTCCTCGCCCGTCGCCCTTCGCTTGAAGCCGGGCGGTTGCTGACGAGTGTGCGAATCCCACGCTCGCTCGGCCGCAGCGCGCATGCCCGCCTGCCGCTTCGCAAGGCGGGCGACTACCCGACCGCCATCGTCAGCCTGTCGGTGGAGCGTGAGGCGGCCGGGCGCGTCACCAAGGCGCGTGTCGCCGTCGGCGCCGTCGAGGCTGTTGCCCGGCGCTGGCCGCGCCTCGAAGCCGCGCTCATCGGCGCTCCGCTCGACGCCGCCTCGGCCCACCGCGCGGCGACGGAACTTGCCGGTGAATTCCACGGGCGCGACGGCATCGATGCGCCCGGCTGGTACCGCATCAGCGTGCTGCCGACCCTCGTCCGACGGGCGGTCGCGGCGCTTCACTGATCAACACGGGAGGTCCTGATGCCGATCGACATGACAGTCAATGGTGAGGCGAGACGTACCGCCTGCGATCCGCTGACCCCGCTCATCGATGTGCTGCGGGACGAGTTCCACCTCACGGGCGCGAAGCCCGTGTGCCGCGAAGGCTTCTGCGGCGCCTGCACGGTGCTGGTGGATGGCACGCCGACGACGTCCTGCCTGACCCCGGCCGCTCTGCTCGAGGGGCGCGATGTCGTCACCATCGAAGGCATGTCGGCCGGCGACCGCCTCAACGCCGTCCAAGCGCAGCTGGACCTGAACGACGCCGTTCAGTGCGGCATGTGCTTTCCCGGCATGGTGGTGACCCTGACCCATTTTCTCGATCACAGCCCCCGGCCGAGCCGCGATGACGTTCGCGCCGCGCTCACCGGCAACATCTGCCGCTGTACCGGCTATGAGCGCATCGTCGAGGCGGCGCTGGCCGTCGCCGGCGCCCGCATGGAGATGCCCCGGTGACCGTCGATGCCGTGATGGAGTTTCGCCGCCGCGATGCCCGCGACAAGCTGACCGGGCGCACGCGCTACACCATTGATCGCGCGGCTCCGGGCATGCTGCACGCCGCCGTACTGCGCGCACCGGTCGCGTCGGGGCGGCTCGTGAGGCTCGACACCTCGAAGGCCGCCGCGCTGCCGGGCGTGCGTGCCCTGGCGACCGCCGCCGACGCGCCGGGTCGCGTGGGAATCGGCATCGCCGATCATTCGCTCTTCGCCGAGGATCGCGTGCGCTATGTCGGCGAACCGCTTGCCGCCGTGGCCGCGGACACACCGGAGCAGGCACTGGCGGCGCTTGCGGCGATCGAGGTCGAGATCGAGCCGCTGCCGGCCGTCGTCACCATGGAGGAGGCGCTGGCACCCGATGCCCCGCTCGTCCACCCGCACTGGCAGGACTATGAGATTCTGTTTGAAGGCGGCGCCCGCGCCGGCAATGTCGCCTGGGAGGCGACGGTCGTGCGCGGTGATGTCGACGCCGCCTTCGCCCGGCCGGATGTGACGATCATCGAGAGCACATTCCGCGTTGGCCGGCAGAACCACATGGCCTTCGAGCTGCGGGCAGCCGTGGCGCGCTATGAGGAAGGCCGCTTCCATATCGAGACATCCACGCAGGTGCCGTGGACCGTGCGCATCGCGACCGCGCGATTTCTCGGCGTGCCCGCCTCGCATGTGCGGGTCACCGTACCGCCGGTGGGCGGAGCCTTCGGCCTCAAATTCGACATTGCCATCGAACCCTTCGCCGCGCTTCTGGCGAAGAAGAGCGGCCGGTCGGTGCGGCTGGCCAATTCGCGCGAAGAGGAAATGCTCACCTGCCTGTTCCGCGAGAATGCAGAGATCCGCATTCGTTCCGCGGTGACGCGGGAGGGCGAGATCGCCGGTCGCGAGGCGGTGGTGCTGATGGATTGCGGCGCCCATGGCGGCGAGCAGATCTTCCTGACCACCATGACCGCCCACACGCTGGGCGGCAATTACCGGCTGGGTGCGGTCCGCCTCGCCTCCCGTGCCGTCTACACCAACACTCCGCCCAACGGCGCCTTCCGGGCCTGCAACGGGGTCTACAACACCTTCGCGCTGGAACGGCACACCGACGAGATCGCCGCCGCCCTCGGCATGGACCCGCTCGAGTTCCGCCGGCGCAATGTGCTCGGCGACGGCGATCTCGGCGCCACCGGCCAGGTTTTCGAAGGTGAGGTGCTGCGCCCGATGCTGGCGCGCATGGACGCCCTGCGCGCGCGCCACGAGCCGGCTCGCGCCGAGGATGGGCGCCTTTACGGGCGGGCGACGACCGTCGGCACCTGGTTCGTGTTCACGGGGCCGTCGGCGGCAACGGTCAACATGAATGCCGATGGCAGCGCCACACTCGTCACCTCCGGTGTCGAGATCGGCTCCGGCTCGATGATGCAGAGCCTGCCGCAGATCGTCGCCGGAGCCCTCGGCATCCGCCCGGAGGATGTGGTGGTTCGTCAGGCCGACACCGATGCCTCGGGCTACGATGTCGGCGTCGGCGGCGGCAGGCAGACCGTGTCGCTCGGCGCCGCCAGTCTCGCGGCGGCGGAAGACGTCCGGGGAAAGCTGTTGGCCGTCGCGGCGCAGATGCTGGATGCCACCCCGGACGACTTGGTGATGGGCAATGGACGGATCGAGATCGCCGGGCCCAATGGAACCGGCTTCAGCATTGCCGAGGTGACCGCACGGGCGCAGGCCCTGTCGGGCCCGGTCGGCGGTACCGGTAGTTCCACCCGCAAGGGTGTACCCGCCCTGCCGGGCTGCGTCGCCGGCCACTTCATCGACGCACTCGATATTCCGGTCTTCGCTGTCCATGACTGCGATGTCGCGGTGGATCCCGATACCGGCCATGTCGAGGTGTTGAGCTATCGCGTCGTGCAGGATGTGGGGCGGGCGCTCAACCGCAGCGCCATTGGCGGCCAGATCCAGGGTGGCGTCGTGCAGGGGCTGGGCTATGCGCTGCACGAGGAGGTGTCGATCGACGCCTGCGGCCGTGTCCGCCAGGCGGGCTTCGAGACCTACCGCGTGCCGCTCGCCGGCGACGTGGTGCCGGTCGAGATCGACCTGTTCGAGGGCGCGCCATCGCTTGGACCGCTGGGCGTCAAGGGTGCAGGCGAGGTGCCGATCCTCAATGTAGGGGCGACGGTGGCCTGCGCGGTGGCAAACGCCACGGGCCTTCGGGTGCAGGAGCTCCCGCTGACGCCGCCGCGCGTCCTCGCCCTGCTGCTCGGCCGCGAACCGGAACTCACCTTCCCCCATATCCTGCAAGCGTGGGTGGACAATCTGGTGCTGCCCCACAGCGGAAGGGAATGATCACGGCGCGATCCGCGATGGCGTTCCAGCCTGCGTCGCTCGCGGGCAAGCGCGCCTATCTCATATTGCTCGGCGGTGGAGGGCAAGAAGGGGGTGCCGCTGATGTCGACTCCGCTTACCGGCTCGAAGGAGGTGGCCTAGCTGACATAGGGCGCGAGGCCATTGGACCTGGGATAACGGCACCACTGCGCCCCCTCACCCCGGAAAGCGCGACCGGAACTCGGCTTCGGTGGCGTAGGAGCGCTGGGTGCCGCGCCGGGTGATGGAATCGGCGGCGTATTTGGCCGCCTCGCCCAACGCGGCGAAGACCGGCAGGCCCTGGGTGTGGAAATGCGCGAAGGCGCCGATGAAGGCGTCGCCCGCGCCCGTCGTGTCGACCGGCGCGACCTTGACCGGGGCGACGCGCGTCACCTCATCGCCGGTCACCAGCAGCGCGCCGCGCCCGCCCATGGTGACGACCACCGTGCCGATGCCGCGCCCGGTGAGCGACTTCGCCGCCGCTTCCACCTGCGCCTCGGTATCGACCGGCAGGCCGGTCAGCGTGGCGAGTTCGGTCTCGTTCGGCGTGAGGAAGGCGAGATCGGCGAGGCGGGACACGTCGAGGTCCGGCAAGGCGGGCGCCGGCACCAGAAGCGTCGGCACGCCCCACTCCTTTGCCCGACGGACGGTGTGGTAGACCGTCTCGACGGGGATTTCGAGCTGCATCAGGATCAGCGCGCAGCCCTTGAGCAGGGGGGCGGCGGCGTCGACATCGGCGGGCGAGAGCTGCGCATTGGCGCCCTTGACGATGAGAATGGAGTTCTCGCCCGAGGGCTCGACAAAGATCGGCGCAACGCCGGACGGCGCGCCGGGCGTGCGGATGACATGGGTGGTGTCGATGCCGTTGCGCTGGAAATTGGCGAGGGTCGCGTCGGCGAACGTATCCTCGCCCACCCGCGTCACCATCACCACCTTGGAGCCGAGTCGCGCGGCGGCGATCGCCTGATTGGCGCCCTTGCCGCCATGGCCCATCTCGAAGCTCGGCGCCTCCACCGTCTCGCCGCGCAGCGGCATGTGGTCGACATAGGTGATGAGGTCCATCATGTTGGACCCGACGACGGCGATCTTCGACATCTCAACTCCCCTTCCCGCCCCTTGCCGGGACGGCCTTGTTGCATTCAGCCGGCCAGCATCGCGGTGAGCGCCGCGCACTCGCCCGCATCGAGATGGCCGAGCTCGACGCTGTAGCGCACGGTCGCCCCGGCGGGCAGGCGGATGACGTTGCCCTTGGCCTTTTCAGCCGCATAGCCCTCCGGCTCGCAGGTCGAGGGCAGCGCGAAGGCACAGACCGACTGGTCATGCCCGGCAAGTATCCAGCGCACCGTCTTCGGGAAATCCGCCGGCTTGTAGCGCGTGAGGAAGGCGTCGCCCTCCGGCCGGCGCAGCAGCTGGGTGGTCGTGCCGGCGGCATCGGTGGCGAGATCGCGCAGATAGAACACCTGCTCGGGATCGAAACCGTCGTCCCGGCGGATGACGCGGCTGGCGGAAGGGTCGGTGGCGAGCGCCTCGATGCGGGCGAGATAGGCCGGGTTCGCCGTGACATGAGCCGGCACGGCGCGGCGGACCGCGGTGTGCTCCGCGTCGAAGGGCGCCTGTTGCAGGATCTCGCCGCCCTCGACGAAGGCGTAGTTCACATGCGCCATGTACATCAGGTCCATGGCGTCGCCGGCGGAGAGGTTGGTCACCTCCATCGCCATTTCGAAGCGGGCGTCACTGGCGTGCAGCGTCACGCTCGGGCGGGCCTCGTAATGGGCGCCGAAGCCCATGGCGTAGTCGTACGCGCCGAACAGCCGCATCCACGGGCCCCGCGCATCGCTTCCCACCTCGATGCCGGCTGAGTCCATCGGCGCGCAGGGCATCTCGCCATGAGCGGGGTGGCTGTCGGTGGGGCCGGGCACGCCGTTGCGCAGCAGGCCGGAATGAAAGGCGAAGCAGCCATAGGTCTCGGCGATGGTGCGCACGGGGCGCGGCGCCTTGAAGATGCTCTGCATGGTCAGATCGACGCCGTCGAACGCGGCGGACCAGATCATCTGGCCGAGATAGGGCAGCACCACGAGGGAGCCGCGCGCATTGGCGAGCCGCACCGCCTCGACGCCGGTCTTGTAGCGGAACAGGCGGGCGGTCAGCCCTTCATGCTCGACGGCGAGGGTTTCCCCCTCGCCAAAAGCGCGGCGGTCGAGATGAAAGCGGGTCATGCGCGGTTCCTGAAGGCGTTCAGCACCATGACGAGCAGCAGGAAGCCGCCCCAGATGAAGTCGATCAGATGGTTGGAGAAGCGCATCATCTGGAAGCCCGAGGCCAGCAGCATGAGCGCGATCACCGCGATGGAGATGCCGAGCACCGTGCCCCGGCCACCGGCCGGGTTGGTGCCGCCGAGCACGCAGATCAGCACGGCCTGCAAGAGGTAGGAAGTGCCGTAATCCGACTTCGCCGCATTGGTGCGGCCGGACAGCATGATGCCGGCGAGCGCGGCGAGCGTGCCGCTCAGCATGTAGGAGGCGAGCACCATGCGGTCGCTCTTCAGCCCGGCGAAGAGGGCGGCGCGCGGGTTGGTGCCGATGAGGAACAGGTTGAGGCCGAAGGAGGTGCGCGTGAGCAGCACCGCGATCACCATGGCCACCGCGACGAAGATCAGCAGCGGCACGGCGATGCCGAACAGCTTGCCATTGCCGATCAGCCCCCAATAGGCAGGAAAGCCGACAATGGCCGGCCCGCCGGTCAGCACCATGCACAGGCCGGTGAACACCTGCCCCGTGCCGAGCGTGGCGAGGATCGGCGTGATCTTCGCCCGCGTGATCAGCAGCCCGTTGAGCGCCCCGGCGACCAGCCCGACGCCCAGCGCCAGCATTACGCCGGCGGCGACGCGGGCGATCTCCCCGGCCATGCCGGCGGCGGGATCGCCGGGAAAGAGCTTGGTGAAGAACACGCCGGCGAGGATGCCGGCGAGATTGGCGATGCCGATCACCGACAGGTCGATGCCGCCGGTGAGCATGGCCAGCATCATGGCGATGGCGACGATGCCGAGCTCCGGGAAGATGAAGCTGATCGACTCGAAATTGTAGTAGCGCAGGAACTTGGTCGGTTCGAGCCAGCTCATCACCGCGAAGATCACCACGGTGATGAGGATGAGCTGGAGGATGTTGTTGTCGCGGTTGATGACGCGCGAGAGGTCGAACTGCTTGTTCATCGGGCCGGTCTCCCTCACGCCAGCGTCTTGCGGTCGCGCCAGGCGGTGAGCGCCGTGGCGACGACGATGACGCCGCCCACCACCACGCCCTGCCAGGTATTGTCGATGCGCATGATGATGAGGCTGTTCTTGATCAGCACCAGCAGGAACACGCCAAGCAGCGTGCCGAGCACCGAGCCGCGCCCGCCGAAGATCGAGGCGCCGCCCAGCACCACCGCGGCGATCACGTCGAGCTCATAGCCGACGAAGTCGCGGGGATTGGCGAGCCAGATCATCGAGGCGTGCAGCAGCCCGGCAAAACCCGCCAGCGCGCCGGCGAGGCCATAGGCGACATAGACCGTGCGCCGCGTGTTGAAACCCACGCGCTTGGCCGATTCCGCGTCGTCGCCATAGGCGAAGATCGAGCGGCCGATCATGGTGCGGGTGAGGAACGCGAACACCAGCGCGGCGATGGCGAGATAGACGAACACCATCACCGAGAGCTTGGCCCCGCCGATCTCCACGCTGGAGCGGCCGAAGGCGATCAGCGCCGGCGGCATGCGGTCGATATTGACGATGGAGGTGCCGACGAGCCCCAGCAGCAGCCCGCGCACCACCGAGGCGGAGCCCAGCGTGACGATCAGCGGGATCATGCGGAAGGTGTGGATGAAGAAGGCGTTGGCGAGGCCGCAGACCAGTCCGATCAGCGTCGCCCCGATGAAGGGCAGCAGGACGCCCTCGTGACCATAGGCGTTCATCGCCAGCACGGTGAGGTACATCGCCGCCGCCGCGAAGGCGGGGAACGACACGTCGATGCCGCCGGAGACCATGACCACCAGCACGCTCAGCGCCATGATGCCGATGATGACATTGGCGCGCAGCAGGTTGAACAGATTGTCGGCCTGCCAGAAGGCGGGGTTGATCAGGCCGATCAGGATCATGATCGCGACAACGATCAGGAAGACCGCCGTCTCGGAGCGGCGCATCAGCTTGGCGAGGAGGTTCATCAGCGCAGCGTCTTCAAGCGGGTGTGGATGTCGTCCTCCTCGAGGCCGCGCGGGTCGAGATCGTCGACGATCGCCCCGCGATGCATGAGGAGGATGCGGTTGCAGTTGTGCAGCAGCTCCGGCACGTCGTCGGAGATCATCAGCACCGCCAGACCATCGGTCACCGCGAGGTCGCGGATGCGCCGGTGGATCTCGGCCTTGGAGCCGACATCGACGCCGACGGTCGGTCCGTTGAGGATCAGCACGCGCGGGCCGGTGAGCAGCCAGCGACCGATGATGACGCGCTGCTGGTTGCCGCCGGAGAGCTTGCCGACCTGCTTGTCGACATCGGTGGTGGCGATGCGCATGTCGTCCACCGTGCGCTCGGCCAGCGCGGTCATCGCGTCATCGGAGAGGAACGGCCCGCGCGTCGCCCGCTCGATGGCGCTCGCCACCACATTGCGGGCGATGGACTGGCTCATGAACAGCCCCTCGGACAGCCGGTCCTCGGGCACATAGGCGATACCGGCCTCGACCGCCTCGGGCACGCTTGTGAGCGCGAGCGCCCGCCCGTCGAGGGTGATGGTCCCACGATGCTCCGGCTCCATGCCGAACAGAGCGAGCGCAAGCTCGGTGCGGCCGGAGCCGAGCAGGCCGGAGAGGCCGACGATCTCGCCGGCGCGCAGCTCGAGCGAAACGTCGCGCACGGCCTCGCCGACGCTCAGCCCCTCGACGCGCAGACGCGGCGCGGCGGCGGCATCGCCCGCCCACACATAGCGTTCATGGCCGAGATCCTGCCCGGTCATGGCGCGGGTGATGCGGGCCTCGGTGAAATCGGTCGTCGGGCCTTCCTCGACCTTGCGGCCATTGCGGAACACGCAGATGCGGTCGGAAATCTCCAGCATCTCGCGCATCTTGTGGCTGACGAAGAGCACGGCGATGCCCTTGGCGCGGATCTCGCGCACCAGCGTGAACAGCCGGTCGACCTCGCGCCCGGTGAGCGCCGTGGTCGGCTCGTCCATGATGAGCAGGCGGGTCTGGCTCATCAGCGCGCGGGCGATGGCGACGATCTGCCGGTCGGCGGTGGAGAGGTCGCCGACGCGCGCCTCGAGGTCCATGGCGACATCGAGCCGCGCCAGCGCCTCGGCGCCGAGCCGGCGGCATTCGGCCGGGGCGATGAAACGGCAGCCTTCGCTGAGCAGCCGGCCCATGGCGAGATTCTCGGCCACGGTAAGGCTCGGGAACAGCGAGAAGTCCTGATAGATCACCTGAATGCCGGCGGCGATGGCCGCGCGCGGCGAGAAGCCGGTGACCGGCGCGCCGTCGATCAGCAGCGCGCCCTCGTCGAAATCATAGACGCCGGAGACGATCTTGATCAGCGTCGACTTGCCCGAGCCATTCTCGCCGGCAAGGCAAAGGATCTCCGCCGGGTCGATGCGGAAGTCGATTCCGTCCAGCGCCTTCATGCCGGGAAAGCGCTTGGTGACGCCACGCAGTTCGATCAGGGGTTCGGCCATGAGACGTGCTCTGGGAAGGGACAGGGACGGCCGGGAAAGCTCCCGGCCGCTCACGGAGCCTGAGGCTCCGTGGATCGCTCAAGCTGGGCACCCTCTGCCGGGCGGCGCGGCCAAGGCCACCCGCCCGGAAAAGGCGCGTCAGAACTTGTACTGGCCCATGTTTTCCTTGGTCACGCCGACCCAGCCCTGACCATAGAGCAGGTTGGGCGCCGCGCCGGCCGGGGTGGTGAGCTTCTCATAGCCCTTGAGGCCGAGATTGAGGCCGGCCTTGATCTCATCCTTCTTGCCCGAGAGCGCCATCACGGCGAGCTCGTTCATGGCATAGCCGGCGACCGCCGGATCCCAGAACTGGATATACTGGATGTCGCCATCGGCGAGATACTTGCCGGCGACGGACGGCAGGCCGGTGCCGGAGAAGAACACCTTGCCCTTGAGGCCGCGCTCGGCGATCAGCCGGCCGGCGCCCGCCGAGGTCGGCATCGGGCCGCCAATGATGCCGTTCACGTCCGGGTAGGTGGTGAGGGCTTCCGACAGGCGGTTATAGTCGGTGTTGGCGTCGTCATAGGTTTCGAGGCGTTGGGTGGCGAGCGCCATGTCGGGGAAGTGCTTCTTCTGGTACTCGATGGCGCCGTCGATCCACTCGTTCTGCGACTGCGAGGTCAGGCTGCCGACCGTGGCGAGGTACTTGCCCTTGCCGCCGGTGTACTTGCCGAGCACTTCCATGAGCTGGGCGCCATAGGCCTTGTTGTCGAAGGCTTCGAGAACGTAGTCGGCGTTCTTCAGGTTCGAGGCTTCGTGCGCGATGACGACGATGCCGCGATCGCGGGCCTTCTTCAGAACGGGCTCCACCGCCTCGACCGAGAAGGGCACGATGCAGATGGCGTCGACGCCCTGGGCGATCAGATTCTCGATCAGCTGCACCTGCGCGGCGGCGTCGGCCTGGCTGGGGCCGACCTGCCACACATCCATGCCGGTGTCGGTGCCGAACTGCTTCACCCCGTCACGCATCCGGTCGAACCAGGCGATGCCGTCGACCTTGACCACGGTGGCGATGGAGAACTTCTTGCCGGTGGCGGCGGCAGTGATGTCCTTGCGCACCTGGCTGGTGTCGACCACGCCATCGGCGAGGGCGGGCAGCGCGAGCAGCGACAGCCCGGCGGCGAGGGTGAGTAGGGTCTTTCTCATGGATGTCCTCCCAGACATGCGTTTGATCTTGAGATCGCTCGTGATCGTGTGGCGTTCGATCTTGTGGCGTTGAGTCGGTCAGTAGCCCGCCGTAGCCGGGGCGGCGCCTCCGACAATGGCGAGGCTGGCACTGGCGCCGATGCGGGTGGCGCCGGCATCGATCATCGCCCAGGCGGTGGCGGCATCGCGCACCCCGCCGGAGGCCTTCACGCCCATCGCCGGGCCGACCACCCGACGCATCAGCGCGATATCGGCGACAGTGGCGCCGCCGGTGGAGAAGCCGGTCGAGGTCTTCACGAAATCCGCGCCGATCTCGCGCGAGAGGCGGCAGGCCGCTTCCTTCTGCGCGTCGGTCAGCAAGCAGGTTTCGAGGATGACCTTGAGCACGGTCCCGGTCGTGGCGGCGCGCACGGCGGCGAGGTCGCTCCGGCAGCGCGCGAGGTCGCCCTCGATCAGCGCGCCAATGTCGAGGACCATGTCGATTTCCTGCGCCCCGGCGGCGATGGCGAGCGCGGCTTCCGCCGCCTTGGCGGCGGCACCGCCCGCGCCGAGCGGGAAGCCGATGACCACGCAGGTCTTCACCGGGCTGCCGGCGAGGCGGCCGGCGACGAAGGCGGCATGGACGGCGTTGACGCAGACAGAGGCGAAGCCATGGGCGAGCGCCTCGTCGCAATGACGCGCCACCTCGGCCCGCGAGGCCTCGGCCTTGAGGATCGTATGGTCGATGAAACCGGCCAGCGCGCGCGGATCCCGCGGCGCCTGTGCATTTTCTGCCATTGAATGTCTCGATCTGGCGTAATTTGTTATAATTATCACAAATTTTGTTGCGAACATTTCATGCGTCCCTTGACGAGTCAAGGCCGAGCGTCGATGGAAGTGAGGGCGACGGGGGAAGCTGTGAAAAAGTCCGAACGCATCCGGCAACTGGATGAGCGGCTGCGCGCCGCAGGCGTGCTGCATCTGCGCGACGCCGCCGAGCATCTCGGCGTCTCGGAGATGACGGTGCGCCGCGACCTCGCCGCCTCACCCGATCTGTTCAGCTATTTCGGCGGCTACATCCTGCCCGCCGGCGGCGAGCGCGCCTCGACCTACCGGCTCGATACCGAAGCCGATGCCCATGCCGAGGCGAAGGAACTGGCGGGCCGTGCGGCGGCGCGGCTGGTCGAGCCCGACGACACCATCTTCATCGACTGCGGCACCACCACGCCGCGCATGATCGACCACCTGCCCGTCACCGGGCGGCTCACCGTCATCACCTATGCGATGAACATCGCCGCGCGGGTGGCGGGGCGGCCCAATACCAGCCTGATCCTGCTCGGCGGGCTGTTCCACGCCTCATCGCAGACCTTCTCCGGCGAGGAGGCGCTGCGCACGCTGGAGCGGCTCGGCATCAGCAAGGCGTTCATCTCCGCCGGCGGCGTCCACGCCCAGCACGGCGTCACCTGCTCGAACTTCCACGAGGTGCCGATCAAGCAGGCGGTGCTGGCGCGGGCGGGCGCGGCCTATCTGGTGGTCGACACCAGCAAGCTGGACAAGATCAAGCCGGCCTATTTCGCCCGGCCGGAGCAGTTCGCGCGGGTCATCACGGATTAACCCAGCCGGCGACGGCGCGCGTGGCGGGCTGGCAACCATGTCATGCGCCGTGCATGGACCGGGCCCGCCCCCTTTGCTAGAAGCGCGCGGCGCGCCCGCCGGGCGCTCCTCGACTGATCGCAGCGGACCAGAGCCCCATGCCCGCCGAAATGAGCCACGCCGACGACTTGCTCGCGCTCTATGCGCGCGCCGGATTCGCGCGTGTCGAGCCGCCGGTGCTCCAGCCGGCCGACGCCTTTCTCGACCTCTCCGGCGAGGAAATGCGGCGGACCATGTTCATCACCACCGACCCGGAGGGGCGCGAGCTCTGCCTGCGGCCGGACCTCACTCTGCCAGTGTGCCGCCTCTACATCGCCGACGGTGCCGCCCAGCCGCGCGATTTCGCCTATCTCGGCCCGGTGTTCCGCTCGGATGTCGCGCAGGGCGAGCTGTTGCAGGCGGGCGTCGAGTCCTTCGGCCGCACGGATCGCGAGGCCGCCGATGCCGAGCTTCTGGCGCTGGGACTGGAGACGGCCGCGCTCTGGGGCGTGATCGACCCGACCATCCGCCTCGGCGATGCCGGTCTGTTCGCAGCGCTGCTCGACGCGCTCGACCTGCCGCCCGGCTGGCGGCGCCGGCTGATGAAGGATTTCGCCCGTTCCGGCGATCTGCGCGCCGATCTCGAGGCGCTGAAGCAGCGCCCGCAAGCCGGCGGCGTCTCCGCCCATGCCGGCGTGCTCTCGGCGCTGGCCGGCTCCGACCCCGCCGCCGCCCGCGCGCTGGTGGCGGACCTGCTGTCCATCGCCGGCATCACCACGGTGGCCGGCCGCACCGTCTCGGAAATCGCCGAGCGTTTCCTGGAGCAGGCCGCGCCGGGCGACGCGGAGGGGCTGGCGCCGGAGAAGGTCGCAGTATTGGAGCGCTATCTCGCCATTCAGGGCAATCCCGACGCCGCCGCCGGCGCGCTGCGGGCGCTGGCCGACGAGGCCGGGCTGGACCTTGCCGCCGCGCTCGACAGCTTCGAGAGCCGCACCAATTTCATCGCCGCGCAGGGCATCGAGCCCGAGCGCCTGTCCTTCGCCGCCGCCTTTGGCCGGCCGCTCGACTATTACAGCGGCATGGTGTTCGAGCTGCACGAGAATGGAAACGGCGCGCCGCTGGTCGCCGGCGGGCGCTATGACGGGCTGCTCGCCCGGCTCGGCGCGCCCGGTCCGGTGCCGGCGGTCGGCTTCGCCGTGTGGCTCGATCGCCTCGACGCCGTGGAGGCGCGCCAATGACTACCCCGCTGATCGTCGCCGTGCCCTCCAAGGGCCGGTTGCAGGAAAACGCCACCGGCTTCTTCGGTCGCGCCGGCATGACGCTGAACCAGTCGCGCGGGGCGCGCGACTATCGCGGCACACTGTCGGGCGTCGAGGGGGTGGAGGTCGCCTATCTCTCGGCTTCCGAGATCGCCAGCCAGCTCGCGGCGGGCGCCGTGCATCTCGGCGTCACCGGCGAGGATCTGGTGCGCGAGAGCATTCCCGACGCCGATTCAAAGGTTTTGCTGGTGGAAGGCCTCGGCTTTGGCCATGCCAATGTCGTGGTGGCGGTGCCGCAGGCCTGGATCGACGTGCGCACCATGCGCGACCTCGACGATGTGGCGACGCATTTCCATGCGAGCCGCGGCCGGCGCATGCGCGTGGCGACCAAATATCTCACCCTCACCCGCGCCTTCTTCGCCCGCCACGGCATCGTCGATTACCGCATCGTCGAAAGTCTGGGCGCCACCGAGGGCACGCCGGCGGCCGGCACGGCGGAGCTGATCGTCGACATCACCACCACCGGCTCGACGCTGGCGGCGAACGCGCTGAAGGTTGTGGATGACGGGGTGATCCTGCGCTCCGAGGCCAATCTCGTCGCCTCGCTCTCGGCCGACTGGAACACGGGCGCGCGGGCGGCGGCGCGGGCGCTGCTCGACCGGGTGACCGCCGCCAAGCGCGCGGCCACCATGCGCGAGGTGAAGACGCGCTTCACCGCCTGCGACAGCCTGGTGGTGAGCGAGGCGGTGCGCCGCTTCCGCTGCACCGCGCCCTTCGGCGCGCCGACCTCGTCCGGCATGGTGACGCTGCACTGTCCGCCTGACACGCTGCACGGCCTCGCCGTGTTCCTGCGCGAGAAGGGAGCGTCGACGGTGTCGGTTGGTCCGCTCGACTATGTGTTCGCGGCCGAGAACCCGCTCTACGCCAAGCTGGAAGCCAAGATCGGGTAGCATTCCCTCAATTCAGCCGTCGTCCCGGACGGCCGGCAGGCCGATCCGGGACCGTATGCCAATCCTGAGCACGATCCTGGCTCTGCGCTACGCTTCGGCCGGGATTACAGCAAAGGGCGGTCAGCCCTGCGCCGCCTGCGCGTCGTCCACGCCGTCGAGGGCGGCGAAGGCGGGGGCTTCGCCCAGCGCGTGGCCGAACAGGACGAGGCAGGGGCCGGTGGCGCCGTCGGAAACCGCCTGCTCGAGCGCGGCGGCAAGCGTGCCCACCGTCGCAGGCACCTGCCGCTCCTGCGGGCGGGTGGCAGCGAAGATGGCGATGGCCGGCGTCGCCGGATCGAGCCCGGCTGCCATGGCCTTGGCCGCGAGTTCGGCCCAGGTGCGCTGGGGCATGTAGACCACCGTGGTCGCGGCGGGGTCGGCGAGCGCGCCCCAGTCGAGATCGCGCGGAAGCTTGCCGTCGCGCGCATGGGCGGTGACGAATTGCAGCCGGCGGGCATGGTCGCGATGGGTGAGCGAGGTGGCGAGCCGGCTCGCGGCGCCCTGCGCGGCGGTGATGCCGGGCACCACCTCGACCGGCAGGCCGGCCTTGCGGGCTTCCGCGATTTCCTCGCCGGCGCGGCCGAACACCATCGGGTCGCCGCCCTTGAGGCGGACCACGCGCTTGCCTTGCTTCGCCAGCGCCACCATCAGCGCGTTGATGTCGTCCTGCTTGCAGGAGGGCTTGTAGCCGGTCTTGCCGACCAGCATCTTGCGCGCCTCGCGCCGGGCGACATCGAGCACCGCCGGGGCGACGAGATCATCATAGAGCACGACATCGGCCGATTGCAGCACCCGCACGGCCTTCAGCGTCAGCAGTTCCGGGTCGCCCGGCCCGGCGCCGACCAGCGCGACCGAGCCGCGCGGGGAATCGCTGCGCCCGGTCTGTGCATCGGCGAGCAGATCGGCCTTCAGCGCCTCGGAGGGCTCCTCCTCGGGGGCTTCCAGCGCCGCGCCGGTGAAACGCTCCCAGAAGCGTCGGCGGCCCTGATAGGACAGCTCCAGCGCCTGCACCGCCGGGCGCCACTGGCGCGCCGCCTCGGCCCAGCGCTTGAAGCCCTGCGGGATCACCGCCTCGATCTTGGCCCGCACCGCCTGCCCGAACACCGGGGCAGCGCCGTCCGTGGAGATACCGACCACCAGCGGCGAGCGGTTGACGATGGCGCCGAAGGCGAAGTCGCAATAGGCGGGCTTGTCGACGACATTCACCGGCACGCCGGCGGCCTGCGCGGCGGCGCGGAAGCGGGCGCAGTCGTCCTCTTCCTCCAGCGCGCCGATGGCGAGCGCCGCGCCGACCAGATCCTCCGGCGCCCAGTCCCGGGCGATCAGCGTGATCGCGCCGGCGGGCGGGGCGCTCGCGAGCGCCAGCAGATCCTCGCAGAACTCGGCGGCGTAGACGAGGAGCTCGGCGCCAGCCGCAGCAAGCAGTTCCGCCTTCCAGGCGGCGGCTTCCGAGCCGCCGGCCAGCACGACGCGCCGGCCTTCCAGCGTGAAGAACACCGGCAGGCGCGCCAGCGGCGCCATGCGCGCCCCATTCGGGGCGGCGCGGCGGGACGGGGCGGGCGGCGGCGTATCGGTGCTCATGGCGGGTCGGTCGGGCTCGCGAAGGGAATGGCGCTTATTACACAGACTTTACGTCCATTGAAATCAATAAACGTGTATCGTCCGGTAAATTCAGTGACCCTTTTCCGACAGCCGGTCGGTCCAGGCCAGCACCACGCCGGAGACGACGAACACCATGTGGATGATGACCAGCCACATGAGCTGCTTCTCGTCCACGCCCTTGTCGAGATTCATGAAGGCCTTGAGCAGGGCGATGGCGGAGATGGCGACGATGGAGGCGAGCAGCTTCTGCTTCAGCCCGGCGAAATCGACCTTGGTCATCCATTCCGGCCAGTTTTCATGGCCCTCGGCGTCGATGCGCGAGACGAAATTCTCATAGCCTGAAAAGATCACGATGATGACCAGGCTACCGGTGAAGGTCAGGTCGATCAGCGCGAGCAGGCCGAGGATGATGTCGCTCTCGTCCGAGGCATAGGCATGGGTGACGAAGTGGAACAACTCATGGCCGAACTTGAACAGCAGCACCAGCAGGGCAATGACGAGGCCGATATAGAACGGCGCCATGATCCAGCGGCTGATGAAGATGAAGCGTTCGATGAGCTTCTGCATGGGGCGGGTCCATTCCCTTTCGCGACTGCGAGAGGGGTGACACGACGCCCGCCCGGCGGCAAGGCCCATGGGCGAACGCCGGCCTTCCATCGGGCCGGCGCCGCGTCTCAGAGCCCCCCCTCAGCGCGGCGGCATCTTCTGGTAGGTGTTCTTGAGGTCGTCCTGAATGACCGTTGCCGTGCCGTTGGCGGTGAGCAGCAGGTCGGCGTCGGGCGTGCGCGTCCCATAGCTCCAGCCGGCGGGCAGTTTCAGCTTGGCACCGAGTCCGGGAAGTTCGGCATAGGTGAGCGTCGGGTCAACGATCTGCGCGTAGGACTGCATGACATAGACCGCCCCGTCCGGCGCGGTGAGGGTGAAGACCGGCTTGCCGGCCTCGAAGCGGTAGGTGGTGTCGCGCTCGATGGTCTGCTCGCTATAGGCCGGCCCCATGGCCTGATGCAGAGACAGCCCCACCTCGGCGCGCTTGGCCAGCGTGATGCCGCCGATAGTGATGACCTCGCCGGTCTTGGTGGCACCGGTGGCGATGATGTCGTCCATGATGAAATGGCGCGGGCCGTTCATTACCACGGCGAGCGTCTCGAACTGTCGGAAGAGCTGGAGACGGGTGAGCGCCTCCCATTTATCGGCCGGGCAGGCGTCGAAACCGAGCGTGTTGTAAACCGAGGCGCGCAGCCCCTCGCGCGTCACATGGATGGGCACAATCTCGCAATAGCGCGCATCGCGCAGCGTCGCGGGCAGCTGCGGCACAGGTGGCGCGGGCGACTGGGCATGCGCGGACGGGGCGGCGAACGGGAGAGCCGCCACGAGGGCGGCGAGGAAAAAGCGGGGTGTCAGGCGGCAGCGGTCGGTCACGGCGGTCCCTCGCGGGTGGGTCTCAATGACCACAGATTACGTCCCCCGCCCCGCTCGGCGGAAGATGCCGCAGGCGATGCGATCAACAATCGACACCCCCTCGGGAAGGCCGGGCGGCGGGTGCGCCGCCGCCCGTTCGCGTCAGGCAGTGACGCCGGTGCCGATCGGGCAGGAGACGCCGGTGCCGCTGAGCGCGCAATAGCCGTTCGGGTTCTTGGCAAGGTATTGCTGGTGGTAGTCCTCGGCGAAATAGAACTCCGGCGCCTCGACGATCTCTGTGGTGATCGGCGGGTAGCCCTTGGCCTTCAGCGCCACGTCATAGGCGGCGCGGCTCGCCTCAGCGGCGGCCTTCTGTTCGGGCGAGGTGGTGTAGATGCCCGAGCGATAGGTGGTGCCGACATCATTGCCCTGGCGCATGCCCTGCGTCGGGTCGTGGATCTCCCAGAACAGCTTGAGAAGCTGCTCATAGCTCACCTGATCGGGATCGAAGACCACCAGCACCGCCTCGGCATGGCCGGTGAGGCCGGTGCAGGTCTCCTCATAGGTCGGGTTCGGGGTGATGCCGTTGATGTAGCCGACGGCGGTAACCCACACGCCGGGCGTCTGCCAGAACTTGCGTTCCGCGCCCCAGAAGCAGCCGAGGCCGAAGATCGCCGTCTCCAGGCCCTCGGGATAGGGGCCCTTGAGCGGGCGCTTGGTGACGAAATGATGGGTGGCGGTGGGAAGCGGGCGCGACCGGCCGGGCAGCGCCTCGGCGGGGGTCGGCATTTCGGGACTCTTCTTGAAGAAGAACATGGCGCGTCCTCGCGGTGGATGACGCCAATGTAAGTAGCGCGAGCGATTTTTGCGAGGGTCGGGGCCGCGCGGCCGATTCGCGAAAGGCGTCAGCCGGCGCGCGGGCGGCCCAGCAGCATGAGCATCAGGCCGATCACCGCCAGCACGAGAAAGAGCGGCGCCTGAAGGATCGGCGCGATCACCAGATCCCATGTACCGACCGGCAGCCTGTCGCCGATCCATTGCTGGAAGGCGGCGAGGCTCTCCTCATGGGTGGCGAGCCAGGTGACGCCGAGCGGGGTGGCGACGAGCTCGGCCGAGGCGATGGAGCGCACCCCGTCCAGCACCAGCGCGACGAAGCCGCCGGCCATCAGCCAGATGCCGAGAAAGCGCAGCAGGAAGCGGATCATGCGCAGCACGTCGACCTCATCGCCCCAGAGCTCCGCGCGCCCACACGCGCGCTGTCCCCTCTTAGACGCCCGCGCCGGGCGCGGGCAACCCCATGGCGCGCCCGCATCGAAAACCCCTGCTGCGGCGCGGCATTGCGCCGCCGCCTCGCGCGTCCGTGAAGACACCTAGCCTTGACCTGCATCAAGGCCGCGACCTTTCCGCAGCGCGAAAGCTCCAGCCGGAAAAATGGAGTCGTTCCAGGTCTGATGTGGGCACGCCACCAGGATCCGGGCGAGGAGGGTCTGATGTCGCAGCAAAGCAGCGTCGCCGGGGGCGCAAAGAAGAGTCTGACATTCGGCGAGGGTGGCCTTGCCGTCGTCTTCGCCCTTCTCGCCCTATCGAGCATCACCGTGGCGGCCAAGGCGCAGGACAGCGCCTATGCCTTCCACGCCTATCTCTCCGCCTTTGCGAGCCTGGCGACAGTGTTCGTCATCCTCAACCGCTACATGGACCGCCCGGCCGCGCTGCCGGCGCTGACCATTGACGGCAAGCCAAACTACAATTTCGGCCCGGTGAAGTTCGCGACCATCGCGGCTGTGTTCTGGGGCATTGCCGGCTTCCTGGTCGGCGTCGTCATCGCCTTCCAGCTCGCCTTTCCGGTGCTGAATTTCGACCTGCCCTGGACCGCCTTCGGCCGGCTTCGCCCGCTGCACACCTCGGCGGTGATCTTCGCCTTTGGCGGCAATGTGCTGCTGGCGACCTCCTTCTATGTGGTGCAGCGCACCTCGCGCGCCCGGCTCGCCGGCTATCTGGCGCCGTGGTTCGTCGTGCTCGGCTATAACTTCTTCATCGTCATCGCCGGCACGGGCTATCTGCTCGGCATCACCCAAGGCAAGGAATACGCCGAGCCGGAATGGTACGCCGATCTGTGGCTGACCATCGTGTGGGTGACCTATCTGCTGGTCTTCCTCGCCACGCTGTGGCGCCGGCAGGAGCCGCACATCTATGTGGCGAACTGGTTCTACCTCGCCTTCATCGTCACCATCGCCGTGCTGCATCTCGGCAATAATGCCAGCATCCCGATCTCGGTGTTCTCGCCCAAATCCTACATCGTCTGGGCCGGCGTGCAGGATGCGATGGTGCAGTGGTGGTACGGCCATAACGCGGTCGGCTTCTTCCTGACCGCCGGCTTCCTCGCCATCATGTACTACTTCATCCCCAAGCGCGCCGAGCGGCCGGTCTACTCCTACCGGCTGTCGATCGTGCATTTCTGGGCGATCATCTTCCTCTACATCTGGGCCGGCCCGCATCACCTGCACTACACCGCCCTGCCGGACTGGGCGCAGACGCTGGGCATGACCTTCTCGATCATGCTGTGGATGCCCTCCTGGGGCGGCATGATCAACGGCCTGATGACGCTCTCCGGCGCCTGGGACAAGCTGCGCACCGACCCGGTGCTGCGCCTGATGGTGGTCTCGGTCGCCTTCTACGGCATGTCGACCTTCGAGGGTCCGCTGATGTCGGTGAAGGCGGTGAACTCGCTGAGCCACTACACCGACTGGACCATCGGCCACGTCCATTCCGGCGCGCTGGGCTGGGTCGCCTACATCTCCTTCGGCGCGATCTACTGCCTGGTGCCGTGGCTCTGGCAGAAGCGCGAGCTCTACTCGCTGCGCCTCGTCAACTGGCACTTCTGGATCTCCACCATCGGCATCGTCTTCTACATCTCGTCGATGTGGGTGGCGGGCATCCTGCAGGGCCTGATGTGGCGCGCCTACACCTCGCTCGGCTTCCTCGAATACTCCTTCATCGAGACCGTCGAGGCGATGCACCCCTTCTACATCATCCGGGCGCTGGGCGGCGTGCTGTTCCTGATCGGCGCCCTGCTGATGGCCTTCAACATCTTCATGACCATCCGCCAGCCGGGAACCGTCGAAGCCGACACCGGCGTGCGGACCCCGTCCCTCGTGCCGGCTGAGTGAGGACAGACACATGGCTGAACTGGCCGCATCCCCCAAAAAGTCCCTCTGGGCCAAGCACGCCTTCTTCGAGAAGAACTCGATCTGGCTGATCATCGGCATCCTGCTGGTGATCTCGGTCGGCGGGCTCGTCGAGATCGTGCCGCTCTTCTACCTCAAGAGCACGATCGAGACCGTCTCCGGCGTGCGCCCCTACACGCCGCTCGAGCTCGCCGGGCGCAACATCTATGTCCGCGAGGGCTGCTACAACTGCCACTCGCAGATGATCCGCCCGCTGCGCGACGAGGTGGAGCGCTACGGCCATTACTCGCTTGCGGCCGAGAGCATGTATGACCACCCGTTCCAGTGGGGCTCCAAGCGCACCGGGCCGGACCTTGCCCGCGTCGGCGAGAAATATTCCGACGAGTGGCAGCGCCAGCACCTCGCCGATCCGCGCTCGGTGGTGCCGGGCTCGATCATGCCGGGCTACCCGTTCCTGGAAAAGACGCCGCTGAAGTACGAGAACATCGGCGAGGACGTCGCGGTCAACGCCATCCTCGGCGTGCCCTACACGGACGAGATGAAGGAAAAGGCGATCGCCGACCTTCGCCTCCAGGCGACCCCGGATGGCGACGTGGCGGAGCTGCAGAAGCGCTACCCCGGCGCCCATGTCCGCGACTTCGACGGCAACCCGAAGGAACTCACCGAAGCCGACGCGCTGATCGCCTATCTCCAGGCGCTCGGCACCATGGTCGACTTCAAGCTCTATGACGACAAGGCGAATATTCGCTGAGGGAGATGGACATGAACGAGACCTATCGCGCCCTCGCCGAATTCGCCCAGACCTGGGGGCTTCTCTACTTCGTGGGCCTCTTCCTCTGCGTGCTGGTCTATGCGCTCTCGCCCTCGCGCAAGGCGCAGTTCGACCACGCCGCCCGCCTGCCTCTGAGCGAGGACTGACATCATGGCCGATATTCACAAACCCGATGTGGACGCCATCAGCGGCGTCGCGACGACCGGCCATGAGTGGGACGGCATCCGCGAGCTGAACACCCCCCTGCCGCGCTGGTGGCTGTGGGTGTTCTACATCACCATCGTCTGGTCCGTGGCCTATTGGGTGGTGTACCCGGCCTGGCCGATGGTCAGCTCCTACACCAGCGGCGTGCTCGGCTGGAAGTCGCGCGATGCGGTGCAGGTGCAGCTCGCCGACCTCGCCGCGCAGCGCGCCGTCTTCGCCGACAAGCTTCAGGCCGCCTCGCTGGAGCAGATCGAAAGCACACCGGAGCTCCTGGCCTTCGCCCGGGCCCAGGGCCGCGCGGCCTTCGGCGACAATTGCGCTCCCTGCCACGGGGCGGGCGGCGGCGGGGCCAAGGGCTACCCGAACCTGAATGACGACGACTGGATGTGGGGCGGCTCGCTGGAACAGATCCAGCAGACATTGATCCACGGCATCCGCTCGGCGGACCCGGACGCGCATATCGGCGACATGCCCGCCTTCGGCCGTGACGGTATCCTGCAGCGCCCGGAGATCGTCGCGGTGGCGGACTATGTCCGCTCGCTCAGCAACCTGCCGGTGCCGGTCGGCGTCACACCGGACCTCGCCAAGGGCAAGGAGCTGTTCGAGGCGAACTGCGCCGCCTGCCACGGCGCCGACGGCAAGGGCAATATCGAGCTCGGCGCGCCGAACCTCACCGACGGCATCTGGCTCTATGGCTCCGACCGCAACAGCGTGATCGCCACGCTGACCAATGGCCGCGGCGGCATCATGCCGGCCTGGGGCACGCGCCTCGATCCGACCACCATCAAAGCGCTGACCGTCTATGTCCATGCGCTGGGCGGCGGCCAGTAGAGACCTTTCCGATCCGGTGGCGACACCTGATCGGAGACCGGCATGCCGGCGCGCGCAGAAGGGCGCGCGCGGCCTGACAAACTCCCGGATCGGTCCAGCGGACCGTCCGGGAGGACGGCGTCGAGGAGCTTGGCACACCGTGGCGTGCCGCCGCATAAGCATTTTCCCGCCCGTCATCGACCGGATCGAAGGCGTAGCTTCGAAGCCCTAAAAGAAGCTGTCGCCGTGCCCGGGGAAGACGATGAACGTGGCAACCAAACCGCAAACCGTGGACACCGAGATCGACGGACCGCTCTATGAGGCGCGCCGCAAGATCTACCCGATCGCCGTCCACGGCACCTTCCGCCGCATCAAGTGGACGCTGCTAGTCATCACTCTCGGCATCTACTATCTGCTGCCCTTCCTGCGCTGGGACCGCGGCCCGAACGCGCCCTCGCAGGCGGTGCTGGTCGATCTGGTCAATGGCCGCTTCTACTTCTTCTTCATCGAGATCTGGCCGCAGGAAATCTATTACGTCACGGGTCTGTTGATCCTGGCCGCGCTGGTGCTGTTCCTGATGAACGCCGTCGCTGGCCGGCTCTGGTGCGGCTATCTCTGCCCGCAGACCGTGTGGACCGACCTGTTCCAGGCGATCGAGCGCATGGTCGAGGGCGATCCGCGCCAGCGCCGCGAGAAGCTCAAGCACGCCTCGCGCACGCAGCGCGCCTTCGAGGCCGCCTCCAAGCACTTCCTCTGGCTGATGGTCGCGTGGTGGACCGGTGGCGCCTGGGTGCTCTATTTCGCCGACGCGCCGACGCTGACGATGCAACTCCTCAAGGGCGAGGGGCCCGCGGTCGCCTATCTGTGGATCGGCATCCTCACCTTCACCACCTATGTGCTCGCCGGCCACATGCGCGAGCAGGTGTGTACCTATATGTGCCCCTGGCCGCGCATCCAGGCGGCGCTGACCGACGAATACGCGCTCAACGTCACCTATCGCTATGACCGGGGCGAGCCGCGCGGCTCGTTCAAGAAGACCGAGGCGCTGAAGCGTGATGGCCTGCCGGCCGGCGACTGCATCGACTGCCGGCAATGCGTCGCCGCCTGCCCGACGGGCGTGGATATCCGCCTCGGCAGCCAGCTCGCCTGCATCCAGTGCGGCCTTTGCATCGACGCCTGCGACACGGTGATGAAGAAGGTCGGCCGGCCCACGGCGCTGATCGCCTACGACACCGAGATGAACGTTGAGCGCCGCATGAAGGGGCTGGCGCCGATCACCCGCATCTTCCGCGCCCGCACCGTGCTCTATCTCGCGCTGATCGCGCTGATCGGCGGCATCATGCTCTACACGCTCGCCGCGCGGACCACGGAAAGCGTCTCGGTGCTGCATGATCGCAACCCGCTCTTCATCCAGCTCTCGGACGGCTCGATCCGCAACGCCTACACGCTGCGCATCGTCAACAAGCTGAACCAGCCGCGCCGCTTCGCCATCTCGGTGGCAGGCGTACCGGACGCGCGGCTCGAGGTCGCGGGCGGGGTGAGCACGATGGTCAATGACGCGCCGGTGGTCGAGGTTGGCCCAGACCAGACCTATGAGTTGCGCGTGCTGGTCTCGACCCACGCCAAGCTGCCGGCCAATGCCTCGCTTGCCGCGACCTTCACCATCACCGACATCGCCGCCGGCCAGGCGAGCACGGCGCCCGACCACTTCAAGGGCCCCTGAGGAGAACCGCCATGGCCTATGACGCCACCGATGCCGCTGGGACCGCCGGCCGTCCGATCACCGGGCGCACCGTGCTCGCCATCTTCCTCGGCTTCTTCGGCATCGTCTTCGCCGCCAATTTCTTCCTGGTCCGCGCGGCGGTGACGAGCTTCGGCGGGGTGGAAACGGAAAGCTCCTACAAGGCCGGCCTCGATTTCCGCCGCGATAGCGAGGCCGCGGCGGCGCAGGCCCGGTTGCGCTGGCAGGTCGACGCCCATGTCGAGCCGTCCCGCGTCGTAGTGAGCGCGCGCGACGCCATGGGTCTGCCGCTCGCCGGCGTCGATCTCGCCGTCGAGCTGCATCACCCGACCAACCGCAAGCTCGACATGGTGCTGACGCCGAGCGAGGTCACCGAGGGTCAGTGGACCGCGCGCGGCGACATTCCGCCCGGCCAATGGGAGCTGGTGATCGACTTCACCCGCGGCGGCGAGCGCGTCTACCGCTCGATGAACCGCATCGTCGTGCATTAGGGCACTCGCATGGGCGCGCAGGTCATCGCCTTTCCGCGTGCGGCCGAGCCGGCACCGGCTCCCGCTGCGCCGACACCGGATGAGGCGCCGCGCGATTTCTCACTGTTCCTGCGCGAGGAGCCCGGCGGCGGGGCGGAGATGGCCTTCGCCATTGAGGGCATCGACTGCGCCGCCTGCATCGACGAGATCGAGGACGCGGCCGAGGCGCTGGACGGTGTTGTCCGCGCCCGGCTGAACTACACCGCCCATCGCCTCACTGTCGGCTGGACGGCGCGCGAGAAAGCGCGGCCCGACGCGGTGCTCGATGCGCTCGGCCGCATCGGCTATCGCGCCTACCCGTTCGAGGCGGACCGGCTGGAAGCCATCGAGCACGCCAATGCCCGCCATTTGCTGCGCTGCCTCGCGGTCGCGGGCTTCGCGGCGATGAACATCATGCTGCTTTCGGTCTCGATCTGGTCGGGTAACGCCACCGACATCACCCCGGAGACGCGCGACCTGTTCCATTGGCTCTCGGCGGTGATCGCGCTGCCGGCCGCCGCCTATGCCGGACAGCCCTTCTTCCAGAGCGCACTGCGGGCGCTGAAGTCGCGCTCGCTCAACATGGACGTGCCGATCACGCTCGGCGTCATGCTGGCGCTCGGCGTCTCGGTCTTCGAGACGCTGAACCATGCCGAGCATGCCTATTTCGATTCCGCCGTGATGCTGCTCTTCTTCCTGCTCACCGGCCGCTATCTCGACCACGCCATGCGCCGCAAGACGCGGGCCGAGGCCGGCAATCTCGCTGCGCTGAAGGCGGTGAGCGCGCGCCGTTTTGCCCCCGATGGCAGCCTCGTCACCGTTCCCGCCGCCGCCGTGGTGGCGGGCGACGAAGTCCTGGTGAGCGCGGGCGAGCGGGCGCCGGTCGACGGCATCGTCGTCTCCGGCCGCGCGGCGGTGGATGAGAGCCTCGTCACCGGCGAGACGCTGCCCCGCCCGGTGGAGGCCGGCGCCACGGTCCATGCCGGCAGCCTCGTGCAGGACGGCGCGCTGCGGCTGCGGACCACGGCGGCGGGCGAGGACACGTTTCTCGACGAGATCGAGCGGCTGCTCGACAAGGCGGCGACGGCGCGCGGGCGCTACGTGCGCCTTGCCGACCGGGCGGCGCGGCTCTACGCGCCGGTGGTCCACGCGACCGCGCTTCTGTCGCTGATCGGCTGGCTCATCGCCGGTGCCTCGCTGCACCAGGCGGTGCTGATCGCCGTCGCCGTGCTCATCATCACCTGCCCCTGTGCGCTGGCGCTGGCGGTGCCCGCCGTGCAGGTGGTCGCCGCCGGCACGCTGATGCGCCACGGCATCCTGCTCAATTCGGGCGACGCCTTCGAGCGGCTGGCCGAGGTCGATACCGTCGCCTTCGACAAGACAGGCACGCTCACTTTGCCGGAGCCGAGCGTCGCCAACGCCGCCGACATTCCTCCCGACCTGATGGACGCCGCGGCGCGGTTGGCGCTCGCCAGCACCCACCCGCTCGCCCGCGCCATCGCCGCCCTGCGGCCGGACGCCGTGCCGGTGGCGGCGGCGCGCGAGACCTCCGGCTTCGGCCTCGAGGGCACCATCAACGGGCGGATCGCGCGGCTCGGCAGCCCGGCCTTCTGCGGCTGCGCCGACGATGCCCCACATGCGGCGGACACCTCGCTGGTGGCGGTGCGGCTCGGCGAGCGCACGGCCGTGCTGGAGATCCGCCAGGCGCTGCGGCCGGATGCGCAGGCGGTGATGAGCCGGCTGAAAACCTCCGGCGGGCGACGTGGCGCGGGCCTGCATGTCGTGGTGCTTTCCGGCGATCGGGAGGAAGCCGTCGCTCCCGTCGCCGCCACGCTTGGCGTCGTCGACTGGTGGTCGCAGACCCGCCCGGCCGGCAAGATCGCCGTGCTCGACGGCCTCGCCAAAGAGGGCCGCCGCGTGCTGATGGTCGGCGATGGCCTCAATGACGCGCCTTCGCTCGCCAGCGCCCATGTCTCGCTCTCGCCAATCACCGCCGCGGACGTGACCCGCGCCCATGCCGACGCGGTGTTCCTCGGCGACCGGCTCGCCCCGGTCGAAACCGCGCTGGCCGTCGCCGCCAAGGCGCGCGCGCTGATGCGCGAGAACCTGTTGATCGCCGTCGTCTACAACCTCATCGCCGTGCCGCTCGCCATTTCCGGGCTAGTGACCCCGCTCATCGCCGCGCTCGCCATGTCCGGTTCCTCGGTGATCGTCACGCTCAACGCGCTGCGCGCCCGCACCGGCATCAAGGGGGGCCCGATGACCATCCTGCTCTATCTGGTCCCCGCAGCCCTCGGCCTCGGCCTCATCGGCCTGCTCGCCTTCCTGTGGTCGCTGCGCAGCGGGCAATATGACGATCTCGACGGCGCCGCGCTGCGGGTGCTGAACGATGACGACCTCGCCCCGCCGGCCCAAGGCCCGAGGCGGCCATGAGCGCGGGCGACCTGTTCGGCAGCGAGGCGGAGGGGCTACGCGCCGGCCGGCTCGGCTGCGCCTGCCCGGAGGACGCGCCGCTGGCGCTGCGCCGCCGCGCCGGGGCGCTGCCGCTCGCCGCCGGCTTCGCCCTCGTGGTGCTGGCGCAGGCGCTCACCCTCGGTGCCCTGCCGCTGGCCGGCGCCATGCTGGCGCCCACCCACGCGCTCGGCGGGCGGATCCCCGCCGCCGGCCTGCCGCTCGCCGCCTTCCTCGCCGGGGCGGCGCTGGCGAGCCTGCCCGCCAGCCTGCTGCTCGACGGCTTTGGCCGCCGCGCCGGCTTCGCGCTGGGGGCGAGCCTCGGCGTCGCCGGCGGGCTCATCTGCGCCTATGCGGTGATGGCGGCGGCCTTTCCGCTGCTGGTCGTCGGCGCCTTCTGGCTCGGCGCCGCGCAAGGCTTCGGCATGTTCTACCGCCACGCTGCCGCCTTCGGCGCGGAAGCCGCCGGCCGGCCGGGAGCGGTCGCCCGGCTCATCGGCGCCGGCGCGCTGGCCGGGCTTGCCGGCCCGCTGCTGGCCGAGCGGGCGGAAGCCTTGTTCGTGCCCTACAGCTTCGCCGGCACGCTGATCCTCGCCGCCCTCGCCCAGCTCGGCGCGCTCGCCTTCGCGGTGATGCTGCCGGAAGCGCGGTTTTCCCATGCCGACTTCACCGTCGAGGCCACCGCCTCGCGCGCAGCGCCCCCGGCTTTGGCCTGGCGCGCGCTTGCCGTGCCGACGCTGATCGGGGCGATGGCCTGGGGAGCGATGACCTCGGCCATGGCCGGGGCGCCGCTGGCGCTGGTTGGCTGCGGCGTTGGCGTGCCGCTGGTCTCCGGCCTCGTCGCCTGGCATGTGGTGGCGATGTACGCCCCGGCGCTGGCCGGTGGTGCGCTGGCCCAACGGCTCGGCGCCGCGCGGCTGGCGGCGCTGGCGCTCACACTCTGCCTTGGTGCGGCCGCGATGGTGCGGCTGGCGCCCGATGCGCTGGGCATCGGCGCGGCCTTTCTCTGCGTCGGCGCCGGCTGGTCGCTCGCCATGTGCGGAGCGACGCTGATGCTGCATGAGGCGGGTCGCCCGACCCGCCTGCAGCTCGCCGCCCATGACGGGCTGATGCTGGCCGCCGCGCTGGCGGGCGTGCTCGTATCGGGCGCGCTCGCCTGACGATCAGGGCCGCAGGCCGGCGGCGAGGCGCGCCTCAATGGCGTCGAGCACCGGCAGCAGGTCCGCCACCGTATCGATGACGAAATGCGCGCCCGCGCCCGCGAGCTTGTCGGTGGCGCGCTTGCGCAGCGCGGCGCGCTCATCCGGCGAGAGCCGGTCGAGCTCGGCCTTGGAGAGGCCCGCCGCATTGCCGGAGAGGGCGAGACCCACCGTCCAGGTGCCGGCGGCCAGCCCCTCGGCGATGCCCGGCTCGGTATCGTCGAGCTTCACACAAGCGCTCGGCGGCCACACGCCGATATCGGCGAAGGTGCGGTACATCATCAGCGGGCTCGGCCGCCCCGCCGCGAGATCGCCAGCGCACACCACATTATCCGGCGCATAGCCGGCGCTGGCGGCGAGCGGCATCAACTTTTCCATGATCGGGCGGGTATAGCCCGTGGTGGAGCCGATCTTCATGCCGCGCCGGCGGGCTTCGGTCACCACGTCGAGCAGGCCGGGGATGAGGTCGGCGTGGCGCGGGATGACCTCGACATTGAGCGGCTCGAACACGGCGAGCACGCGGTCGACATCAGCCTCGGTTGGGGCGGAGCCATGCGCCTCCTGCCAGCGCGGTGCGATGGCCGGGCTGTAGATCAGGCTCGCCACATGGTCGCGCTTGGGCAGGCCCATCGGCCCGCGCGCCTCCTCGATGGAGACCGCCACGCCGAATCGCGCGAAGGCTTCGACAAAAGCGCCCATCGGGGCGCGGGAGCCGAAATCAACGGCCGTGCCGGCCCAGTCCAGAATCAGCGCCTTGAGCATGGTCCAGTCCTCAAAAGGTGAGACGATCAGCCGAACAGCTCCGCCACCGCTTCCTCGGCGATGGCAAAACCGGTGGAAGCGCCGGTGCCGCTGGTTACCACCACGAGGCGGATGTCGTCATGCGGCCGGTCGATGAAGGCAAGCCGGTCGCTCGCCGAGGCATAGGTGCCGATCCAGCGTTCCGTCACTTGCGGCCGGCGCCCGAACAGCGCGGCATATTCGTCAAGGATCAGCTCATCGACGAACTCCGGCGCGAAGGGATCGGGCGTGGCGCCGTAATGATGGCTATCGCCGACCACCAGCGAACCATCGGCCGACTGGACGACGATGAGATGAACGCCATGCTCCAGATGCGCGGCCTGCTCCACGGCAAGCCGGCGCTTCAGCGGCTCGGCCTCGGGAAGCTCGGCATAGCCGAGATAGCGGCCGAGCGAGAGGTCGGTCATCACCGAGCCGGGCAGCGAGCCGAGCGCGGGATCGCTGACGCGCAGCATGTGCAGCTTGCAGCGGGTGACGCCGTAGAGCTTGAAGCGGTCCTCGAACAGCGTGTGGAAATCATCGCCCGGCGCGACGACGATGCGCGCCGCGGTGACGGTGCCGCCGGAGGTGTGGACCTTGCCCGGCTCCACCCCGGTCACCGCCGTCTCGCGGCGGAAGGTGACGCCCTGCCCGGCGAGCCAGGCGGCGAGCTTGGGGATGGCGTGGCGCGATTCTACCCGCATGTCGTGCGGGCTCCACAGCGCGCCGGAGAGCTCGCCGGTCAGCGCCGGCAGGTGGTCGCGGGCCTCGTCCGGTGTCAGCAGTTCGCAGCCCTCGCCCATCTCGGTGGCGCGGAAGGCCTCCAGCACCGGCATAGCCTCGGCGCGGCGCCCGGCGACCAGCAGGCCGCGATGGATCACCTCGATGCCGGCCTGAGGCGCGATCTCGGCCCAGATGTCGCGCGAGCGCACAGCGCGGCGCCAGCATTCGCCGCGCTGCTGGCCGGTGACGGTGACGAAACCGAAATTGCGGATCGAGGCGCCATTGGCCTGCGCATCACGGTCGATCACCACAACCTTGAGGCCCCGCCTCAGCGCCGCGATCGCGTGACCCAGACCAACGACTCCCGCGCCGACAATAGCGAGATCATAGCTGTGCGACATGGGAAGCATCCGGCAGAGCTGCAAAGGGAAAGACGGCAGAGGGGAAGGCGGGAGGTGGGAACAGCCTCATAGCGCGTTCGCCGCCGGCGCGCTACGCGATCAAGGGCCGAACCTCGCGGGTTCAGTTGGCGGCGGCCGAGGTCTTGCGCATGGGCAGGCCGAGCGCGACCAGATCCTCGCGCACCTGGCGGGCGATCTCGGCGCGCGGGAAGAAGCGGGCGACCATCGCGTCGGTGTCGGCGGCCCAGAGCGGCGCGACCTCGGTAAGACGGCGTATGTCCGCGCGCGCGGCGTCCTCCTCGCCGGCGAGATGGGCGGCGAGCGCGCGGGCGAGCAGACCCGGCGCAAAACCCTCGCCCATCAGCTGGTCGGCGGCGGCGGCCGCGCCCGGCGCATCGCCGCGCAGATAGGCGGCGATCACCTGGTAATAATCCACCGAGGGCGGCATGCCCGGGGCGATCCTGGTGGCGCTCGCCAGCATTGCCTCCCCCCGCTCGACCTCGCCGAGCAGGATAAGCTGCCCGCCGAAGTCGGCGAGCACGTCGACATCATAGGGATTGAGCGCCAGCGCCGCCTCGCCGGCGGCCAGCACCCCGCCACGCTCGCCGCGGAAGAAATGCACATGCATCAGCACGCGCTGGGCGAGGGAACTGGTCGGGGCAAGTTCCACCGCCTGCTCGGCAGCGGCCAGCGCCCGATTCGCGGCGGGCTTAGGCGAAGCAGCGGGGGCAGCGTTGCGGATCTCGTCGAGCGTCAGCTCGGCCAGCAGCGCATAGCCCAGCGCGAAGCCGCGATCGGCCGCTACGGCGGCTTCGAGGCAGGCGCGCGCCCGCTCGTGCTCCTCCGGCCGGTAGGAGCGCCAGTAGGAATAGGCGAGCAGCACGCAGCCATAGGGACCGGCACTGGCGGGGCCGCCCGCCGCCATCACCTGTGCCCGCGCCCGCGCCTGAATGACGCCATAGGGCTCGGCGATCGCCGCCATGATGTCGCGCACCAGCGCGACCTCCGAGGCGGTGACGTCGCCGCCGCGCTTCAGGCTGTCGAACTCGCGCGACCAGACGATGGTGCCGTCGCACATGTCGGAGAGCCGCAGCAGCAGCGAGATGCTGCCATCGTCATGGTTCTCCACCAGCCCGCCGAGGGCGAACACCGAATGCGGCGAGTTGCTGCCCGGCCCGCAATCGAGCGCGGGACGCACATCCGGGCTCGCCAGCACGTCCAGCAGGTCGAAATGGGCGAGCGCGTCGCGCACCCGCACCTCCAGCGCGCGGGCGGTGAAGTCGCCGCTGGTGACGGCGCCGGCCGAGCCGGTGATCTCGCTCGGCGGCAGCGGCTTGCCACCGGTGGAATCGAAGGCGCGCACCTCGATCATCGGCATGCCCAGCCGGTTGGCGCGCTCCACCGGCTTCAGCGCGGCGCTGGAGACAAGCGCGCGCCAGCCGACGGGATCGACCATGTCGACGGTGAAGGCGGTGACGAGCAGGACCGCGAGCAGGAAAAGCGTACCGAGGGCGACGAGCCGCGGCAGGCGGCGGCGGGCGCCCGGCGCGCCAGCGCTCTCGGGCAACGCGGGAGAGAGGGGTGCGTCGGAAGGAGCCCCATCCTCGGTTTCTGCGGCTGGCTCGGTCTCGGGCGCGAGCGGCGCCTCGCTGCCCCGCCGAAGCACGAATTGCGGTACATAACTACCGCGCGGCACGGCGATTTCGATCTCATCGCCCGCCCCCGCCCCGGCATAGTAGCGCTCCAGCGCCCGGCGCAGCCGGGTGGCCTCGACGCGGACGATAGGATCGGTCTGCGGGTCGAAGGAGGCGTCGCGGCCCAGCGCCTCGACCGCGATCGTGTAGCCCTTGATGGCGTCGGCCCGGCCCTGCAGCGTCGCCTCGACGATGAAGCGCAGGATGGTCGACAGTTGCGGGGAGGAGCGCAGTTCTTCCGATTCCAGCACCTGCGCCAAGGCCCGGCGCACCGCCTCGGGCGGCGGCTCGACCGGCGCGTCGCCGCCGGTCGCCACCGGCGTGGCCGCGCTATCGGCTGTGGGGCTATCGGACATCAGGCTGTCCTGTGAACGGAATGCACGCACCCGGTAGGCCAGCGGGATGCGCTTGTCGACCAAATAACGTGACGCTGGGTGACTGTAACGCCCCGTAAGGCAAGTTCATGACCACCCCTGCCGCGTCGCCCGCACGGCGGGGCACATAGCGAGGCACATGACGAGGAAGGAGGGCGCGGCGGGGTGCCACGGGGCCGTTGGGCGCCACGCCAGAAAGGAAAGTGATCACATCATAATTATTTCTCGTGAGCGCGGGCGTGCTCAAGCATTATACATGATCAAAAGCGCGGCCCCCACCTATGGACCGTCTACCGGAGCTCATCATGTCCGTCGCCTATGATTACGATCTCGCCACCACCACCCCGAACGACCTTGAGGCGTTCTGGATGGGCTTCACCGCGAACCGCGCCTTCAAGCGTCGCCCGCGCATGGTCTCCAAGGCGAAGGACATGCACTATTACACGCCGGAGGGCCGGGCGATCCTCGACGGTTCCGCCGGCCTGTGGTGCTCCAATGCCGGCCACAACCGGGCGCCCATCGTCGCCGCGATCCAGAAGCAGGCGGCGGAGATGGACTTCGCCCCGACCTTCCAGTTCGGCCACCCGCTCGCCTTCAAGGCGGCCTCGCGCATTGCCGAGCTGGCGCCGGGCGATCTCGATCACGTGTTCTTCTGCAACTCCGGTTCGGAAGCCGGCGACACCGCGCTGAAGATCGCGCTGGCCTTCCATGCCGTGACCGGCAAGGGCACCCGCACCCGCCTGATCGGCCGCGAGCGCGGCTATCACGGCGTCGGCTTCGGCGGCATCACGGTCGGCGGGATCTCGCCCAACCGCCGCTTCTTCGGCAGCCTGCTGGCGGGCGCCGACCACCTGCCGCACACCTATGACCGCGAGAAGCAGGCCTTCTCCAAGGGCGAGCCGGAATGGGGCGCCGAGCGCGCCGAGGCGCTGGAGGGCATCGTCGCCCTGCATGACGCGCAGACCATCGCCGCCGTCATCGTCGAGCCGATGGCTGGCTCCACCGGCGGCCTGCCCGCGCCCAAGGGCTATCTCAAGCGCCTGCGCGAGATTTGCGACAAGTACGGCATCCTGCTGATCTTCGACGAGGTCATCACCGGCTTCGGCCGCCTCGGCTTCCCCTTCGCCGCCGAGCGCTATGGCGTGGTGCCGGACATGATCACCTTCGCCAAGGGCGTGACCTCCGGCGCGGTGCCGATGGGCGGCGTGATCGTGCGCAAGCACATCTACGACACCTTCATGAACGGCCCGGAGCATGTGATCGAGCTGTTCCACGGCTATACCTATTCCGGCCATCCGCTGGCCTGCGCCGCCTCGCTGGCGACGCTGGACGTCTACCGCGACGAAGCCCTGTTCGAGCGCGCCCGCGCCATGGAGCCGACCTTCGCCGACGCGGTGATGACGCTGAAGGGCAAGCCCGGCCTGCTGGACATCCGCACCGTCGGCCTCGTCGCCGCCTTCGACATGGCGCCGAAGCCCGAGACGCCCGGCAAGCGCGGCTATGAGGCGATGGAGCATGCCTTCCACGAGGAGAGTCTGATGTTCCGCGCGACCGGCGACACCATCGCCGTGAGCCCGCCGCTCATCATCAACGAGTCGCAGATTGGCGAACTGGTCGAGAAGATCGGCAAGACCATCGACGCGGTGATGTGAGGCCGGCAGGCCTTCACGTCATCCCGGCCCTCTATGAAGATGTCATCCCGGCCGCGCCAAGCGCGCGCCGGGATCGCTCTCCGGCCTCTCCCACGCGATCCCGGATCTGGCCTGACGGCCATTCCGGGATGACGTTTGTTGGATGCCCCGGACGCAGCGACGTCCGGCGCACATTTCTGCTATGAGCGGGCGCCATGCGCGCCTTCGACCAGCCCCTCCCCATTGACGATGCCCTGCCCGCACTGGCGGGCGTCCTGCGCGCGCGCAGTTCCGCCGTGCTGGTCGCCCCGCCCGGCGCGGGCAAGACGACGCGCGTGCCGCTCGCCTTGCTGGATGAGCCGTGGGTCGCCGGCCGCAAGATCCTCGTGCTGGAACCGCGCCGCATCGCCGCCCGCGCCGCCGCCGAGCGCATGGCCGCGACGCTGGGCGAGAGCGCCGGCCAGACCGTCGGCTACCGTGCCCGCTTCGGCTCCAAAGTGGGGCGTGCGACCCGCATCGAGGTCATCACCGAGGGCATCTTCACCCGCATGATGCTGGACGACCCGGAGCTGTCCGGCGTCGCCGCCGTGCTGTTCGACGAGTTCCACGAGCGCAGCCTCGACGCCGATCTCGGCCTTGCCCTCGCCCTCGACGCCCAGGGCGCGCTGCGCGAGGATCTGCGACTGCTGGTCATGTCCGCGACGCTGGACGGCGCCCGCGTCGCCCGGCTGCTCGGAGCCGAGGCGCCGGTGATCGAAAGCCTCGGCCGCGCCTTTCCGATCGAGACCCGCTATCTCGGGCGCGACCCGCGCGCGCCGATCGACCGGCAGATGGCGGAGGCGGTGCAGCACGCGCTGGCCAGCGAGGCCGGCTCCATCCTCGCCTTCCTGCCCGGCGCCGGCGAGATTCGCCGCACCGAGCGCGTACTGCACGAGGCGATCCGCGACCCCTCGGTCGACATCGCCCCGCTCTACGGCGCACTTGATCCGCGCGAGCAGGACCGCGCCATCGCGCCATCGCCGGCCGGGCGGCGCAAAGTGGTGCTGGCGACCTCCATCGCCGAGACCAGCCTCACCATCGAGGGCGTGCGCGTCGTCATCGACAGCGGCCTTGCCCGCGTGCCGCGTTTCGAGCCGGGCTTCGGGCTGACGCGGCTGGAGACGGTGCGCGTTTCCCGTGCCGCCGCCGACCAGCGCCGTGGCCGCGCCGGCCGCACCGCGCCGGGCGTGTGCCTGCGGCTCTGGAACGAGCCGGAAACGGCGAGCCTTCCGGCCTTCGCGGCGCCGGAAATCCTCGCCGCCGACCTCTCCCGCCTCGTGCTCGACCTCGCCGTCTGGGGCGTGCGCGAGCCCGGCGCGCTGGCCTTCCTCGATCCGCCGCCCGATGCCGCGTGGCGGGAGGCGCAGGCGCTGCTGCGCACGCTCGGCGCGCTCGATGCCGACGGGCAGGCGAGCGAGCGCGGCCGGGCCATGGCGCGCCTGCCGCTGGAGCCGCGCCTCGCCCGCATGGTGATCGACGGCGCCGCGCGGGGCGCCGGGCTCATGGCGGGGCGCATCGCCGCCATCGTTTCGGAACGCGGACTGGGCGGGGATGGCGTCGACCTCGCCCACCGGCTGGACGGCTTCGCACGCGAGAGCGGACGGCGGGTGGAGGAAGCCCGGCGCCTCGCCGAGCGCTGGGCGCGCGAAGCCGAGGGCCTCGCCAGCCGAACGCCACATCATGATACCTCGCTCTTCGCTCCTTCCCCCGCCGCGCTGCTGGCGCTGGCCTTTCCCGACCGCGTGGCGCGGGCCCGCGGCGACGGGCGGCGCTTCGTGCTGGCCAATGGGCGCGGCGCGGCGATGGACCCTGCCGCAGCGCTCGCCCGCGCGCCCTTTCTCGCCGTGGCGGAGCTGACCGGCACGGCGGATGAGGCGCGCATCCTGCTCGCGGCGGAACTTACCGAAGCGGAGCTGGAAGCCGAGTTCGGCGACGCCATCACGCAGGCCATTGAGACCAGTTTCGATGCCGCCGCCGGTGCCCTGCGGGCCCGGCAGGTGCGCCGGCTTGGCGGGCTGGTGCTCGCCGAGCGCCCGGCGGCAGTGAAAGCCGGGCCGGAGACCGCGCGGGCGCTCGCGCAGGCGGCGCAGTCACGGGGGCTGGAGCGGCTCGGCTGGTCGGATCATCAGCGTCAATGGCTCGACCGGGTGCGCTTTCTCCATGCCCGCCTGCCGGAGACTTGGCCGGATCTGTCCTGGGAGCAGATGGCAGAGGGCGTGGAGGACTGGCTGGCACCTGAGCTCGACGGACTGACCAGCCTCGGCCAGATCGACGCCAGCCGGCTCGGTCAGGCGTTGCAGGCCCTTCTGCCCTGGGAACTCGCCGGACGGCTCGACGCGGAGGCGCCGACGCATATCGAAGTGCCAACGGGTAGCAAAATACCGGTCGATTACGCCGCCGAGGGTGGCCCGATGCTGAGCGTGCGGGTGCAGGAGCTTTTCGGCCTCAAGACCCATCCGAGCCTCGCGCAGGGCCGGGTGCCGCTGACGCTGGCGCTGCTCTCCCCCGCCCACCGGCCGATCCAGCTCACGCGCGACCTGCCGGCCTTCTGGGCCGGCTCCTGGCGCGACGTGCGCGCCGACATGCGCGGGCGCTACCCCCGCCATCCCTGGCCGGAAGACCCGGCCCATGCCGAGCCGACCCGCCGCGCCAAGCCGCGGAGTTGAGGCGCGCCGCTGAGCCACGTCGGCCCAGCCGGCGTTGCATCGAATCCTGAACGATCCGGCTGCAAAGCATTAACCACGGAGGCAGTAACCGCCCCGCCAAACGGCGTGGAGCGAGCGATTTAACGCGCGGTCAACATCTGCGGCGCAGGCTGAACCCACAACAAAATCTGTCCGAAGACAGATAGCGGCAAAGACAGCGCAAGCAGAGTAGGCCCATGAGAGAGCTGGTTGACAGGGAGCTGATCGGTCGCGACATGCGGCGGCGCGCAGCGGTTGCCCGCCGCGGGCACAGCACCGGCCTGGAATACGGGCTGATCGCCGCCGCACTCGCCATCGCCATCGTCACGGTGGTCGCCGGGCTCAGCGCCCGCTATGGCGGGGAGGCGAATGCCGCCGCCACGATGACCGTCGACCGGGCGGCGCGCTGAGGCGTCAGCCCATGACCGGCGCGCGCCGGCGCGGCACAACGGCGCGGCCGACGAGGATCTTGTCCACCCGCCGCCCATCCATGTCCACCACCTCGAAGCGCCAGCCCAGCGTCTCGAAGACGGCGCCTTCCTGCGGCAGCTTCTTGAGCTCGTGCAGCACGAAGCCCGCCGCTGTGTGGAAACCGGCCTCCTGCGGCAGCCGTATGCCAAGCACCTCCGCCAGTTCGTCCACCGGCGTCGATCCCGCGACCAGATAGCTGCCATCGGCGCGCTCGACCACGTCGGGCTTCACCTGCCCGCCCTCGTCGAACACGACCGAGCCGGCGATGGTGTCGAGCAAGTCCGCCGGTGTCAGCACGCCGACCATCGAGCCATATTCATCGACGACCAGCGCCAGCGGGGATTCCGAGTGGCGCAGCACCTTCATGGCGTCGAGCGCGCCGGCGGTCTCCACCAGCACCGCGCCCGGCTTCACATATTGGCGCGGATCCGGTGTCTCGCCGTTCAGATAGGCTTCCAGCAGGTCGCGAATGTCGATGACGCCAGTGGCCTCCTCCGGCGTGCCCTCGCAGGCGGGCATGCGGGTGTGGCGTGTCTCGCGAATGGTCTGGCGCACCGCGTCGGGGTCATCCGTCAGGTCGATCCAGTCGACCTCGGTGCGCGGCGTCATCACCGCGCGGACCGGGCGATCGGCGAGGCGCATGACGCCGGCGATCATCCGCCGCTCATCCGGGTCGATCACGCCGGCGGTCTCGGCTTCGGCGACGATGGCGCGGATTTCCTCGTCGGTGACGTTGCCGTCCTCGCCCTTGCTCTGCTCGCCCAGCAGCCGCAGCACGGCGCGCGAGGAGATGTCGAGCAGCCACACCGCCGGCGCGGCAACGCGCGACAGTACCATCATACCGGGAGCCACGAGGGTCGCCAGCTTCTCCGGGCTCTGCAAGGCCAGACGCTTGGGAATGAGCTCGCCGAGGATCAGCGAGATATAGGTGATCGCCGCTACCACCAGCGAATAGCCGAGGCCATCGGCAAGGCCGGGCGACAGGCCAAGGTCGCGCAGCCATTCGCCGAGCCGGCCGCCCAGCGTCGCGCCGGAAAAGGCGCCGGCGAGGATGCCGATCAGCGTGATGCCGATCTGGACGGTCGAGAGGAATCGGCCGGGATCGGCCGCGAGGGACAGCGCGATGCGGGCACCGCGCGAGCCTTTATCCGCCATGGCCCGCAAGCGCGCGGGACGGGCCGAGACCACTGAGAGCTCGGCCATGGCGAGGACGCCGTTGATCAGCACAAGCAGGACAACGACGGCGATTTCAAAGAGAGGCATTGGGTCCGTGAGGGTAAACTATGCCCCCATTATGGGGCAGCGCCGCCGCCTTGACCATGGCGCCGCCGCAATTTCCCGTGCCCGGCCGTGCGGATGACGCGGTTTGACGCCCGCGCGCGCTGGGCCTAGAAGCCCTCACCCCCTCCCAGTCCGGGCCCCGTCCATGTCGTTCAACACCTTCGGCCAGCTGTTTCGTGTCACCACCTTCGGCGAAAGCCATGGGCCGGCGATCGGCGGGGTGGTGGATGGCTGCCCACCCGGCATCCGCTTCCGGCTGGAGGAGATCCAGGACGCGCTGGACAAGCGCCGCCCCGGCCAGTCGCGCTTCACCACCCAGCGCCGCGAGCCGGACGAGGTGAAGGTGCTCTCCGGCACGCTGCCGCAGGAAGATGGGTCGCATATTACCACCGGCACGCCCATCGCCCTGCTGATCGAGAATGTCGACCAGCGCTCCAAGGACTATGCGCAGATCGCCGAGAGCTACCGGCCCGGCCATGCCGACTACGCCTATGACGTGAAATATGGCCTGCGCGACCATCGCGGCGGCGGGCGCTCCTCCGCCCGCGAGACCGCCGTGCGCGTCGCCGCCGGAGCACTGGCCGCCAAGGTGCTGGAAGGCGTCACCCTCACCGGCGCGCTGGTGCAGATGGGCGAGATCACCATCGACCGCGCCCAGTGGGACAGCGCCGAGATCGGCCGCAACCCGTTCTTCTGCCCGGATGCGCAGGCCGCCGCGCGGATGGAGACCTATCTCGACGGCATCCGCAAAAGCGGCTCCTCGGTCGGCGCCGTCATCGAGGTGATCGCCGAAGGCGTGCCCGCCGGCCTCGGCGCGCCGCTCTATGGCAAGCTGGACGCGGAGCTGGCGGGGGCGCTGATGAGCATCAACGCGGTGAAGGGCGTCGAGATCGGCGAGGGCTTCGCGAGCGCCACCCTCACCGGCGAGGACAATGCCGACGAGATGCGCATGGGCAATGACGGCAGGCCCGTCTTCCTCGCCAACCATGCCGGCGGCATTCTCGGCGGCATCTCGACCGGCCAGCCGGTGGTGGTGCGCTTCGCGGTGAAGCCGACCTCGTCCATCCTCACGCCGCGCAAGACGGTAACAAGATACGGCGACGACGCCGAGATCATTACCAAGGGCCGGCACGACCCCTGCGTCGGCATTCGCGCCGTGCCGGTGGGCGAGGCGATGGTCGCCTGCGTGCTGGCCGATCACCTGTTGCGGGCCCGCGCGCAGGTCGGCACGCCGCCCGCATGGCCCTTTCCGCGCTGAGGCGACGACCACTATTCAGTATTACTGAAAGGGTCGCGGTTTTTCATTGCTAGTGAATTTCGCCGCGCCTATGCTCGGGGCATGAAGCTTGCGGATTGGCTTGCCCTGACAGGAACGACGCGCAGCGCCTTCGCGCGCAGCGTCGGTCTGTCGCCGGCCAGCATCACCGCCCTGTGCAACGACCAGCAAGCCTGGGTCTCCCGCGACGTGGGCAGCCGGATCGCCGCCATGACCGGCGGCGCGGTCACGCCCAACGATTTTCTCGGGATCGATAGCGTCGAGATGGCAATGATGAGCGACAATCTGCAGGCCCGCGTTCAGGCGGCAATCGAGGCGTTCGCGCGCGGCGAGATGCTGGTGGTGACGGATGATGACGACCGCGAGAATGAGGGCGACCTCATCGTCGCGGCGGTTCACGCCACCCCCGAAAAGCTCGCTTTCATCGTCCGCCACACCTCCGGCATCGTCTGCACGCCGCTGCCGGCCGAGCACGCCAAGCGGCTGCGGCTGAACCCGATGGTGACGGATAATGACGCGCCGCACGCCACCGCCTTCACCATTTCCGTTGATTACCGGCACGGCACCACCACCGGCATCTCGGCCGAGGACCGCACCGCCACGGTGCGCGGGCTCGCCAACCCCAATGCCGGCGCGGCGGATTTCGTGCGGCCGGGCCATATCTTCCCGCTGATCGCCAAGGAAGGCGGGGTGCTCATGCGCTCGGGCCATACCGAGGCGGCGGTCGACCTGTGCCGGCTCGCCGATCTCGAACCCGTTGGCGTCATCTGCGAGCTGGTGAATGACGATGGTACGGTGATGCGGGGACCGAAGGTCACCGACTTCGCCGCCCAGCACAACCTCACCCGCATTTCGGTGGCCGATCTCATCGCCTATCGGCAGCTGCGCGAGAAGCTGGTGACGCGCACCGCCGAATTCACCGCCCCGACAGCGGTCGGCGACATGCACGGCATTTCCTATGTCACGCCCTTCGAGCCGGTGAACCATATCGCCCTCGTCCACGGCAAGATCGGCGACGGGCGCGACGTACTGGTACGATTGCACCGCGCCGACCCGATCGGCGACGTGTTCACCGGCGGCAGGGCGATCCGCGCCTCGCTGGAGCGCATCAAGGCCGAGGGGCGCGGGGTTCTGGTCTATCTGCGCGACGGCACCACGGGCGTTCCGGTGAACTCGGTGGGGCCGGACGGCAACGCCGCTGACAGCGCGCGGCTGCGCGACGAGAGCTGGCGCGAGGTCGGTCTCGGGGCGCAGATCCTGCGCGATCTCGGCATTTCCTCGATCCGGCTGCTGGCGTCCCGCGCGCGCACCTATGTCGGTGTCGCCGGCTTCGGCATCGAGATCACCGACACCGAGGTGCTGGACGCCTGACCCCGCTCACGCGAATGGCATCGCCGGGGGAGGTAAGGGCCTGAAATTTCAGCTTTGGGCTGCCCCGTCCCCGTGTCACCCTTTCGCTGACGCGTCTCTGACACGTCGTGTTCCCGTCATGGACGGAGGTCGCGATGGCGTGCGTGAGGTTGTGGACGGCGACGATGGGGCTCGCCTGCGGGCTCGCTTGGTGCGTTCTCGGCGCACCGGCGCGGGCGCAGGGTGCCGAGCCGGTGGATGTCGAGCTGGTGCTCGCCGTCGACATCTCCTACTCGATGGACCTCGACGAACTCGCGCTCCAGCGCGATGGCTATAGCCGGGCCGTCACCTCGCCGGAATTCCTCAACGCGCTCAAGCTCGGCCCGCATGGCCGTGTCGCCCTGGCCTATGTCGAATGGGCGGGGGCGGAGGAACAGAAGCTGGTGGTCGACTGGACAGTGGTCGGCGGGGCCGCGGATGCCGCCCGCTTTGCCGAGGCGATCCGCGCCGCGCCGCTGCGGCGGGTCTACCGGACTTCGATCTCCGGCGCCATGGAGTTCAGCGCCGATCTGCTGGACCGCAACCGATTCAAGGGGTTGCGACGGGTCATCGACATTTCCGGCGACGGCACCAACAATCAGGGACCGATGGTCGAGCCGACGCGCGACGCGGTGGTCAAGCGCGGCATCACCATTAACGGGTTACCGCTGATGCTGAAGGAGCCGGCCGGCTCCATGCTCGATATCGGCCAGCTCGACATCTATTATGAGGACTGCGTGATCGGCGGGCCTGGCGCCTTCGTCATTCCCGTGCGCGGGGCGCACCAGTTCGCCGACGCGATCAAGACCAAGCTGGTGTTGGAAGTCGCCGGCGTCGTGCCCCCGAAACCGGCGATGTTCCACCGCGCGGCGGATCAGAAGCGGGTGTCCTGCACCATTGGCGAGCGCATGTGGATGGAGCGCTGGGGCAATTGAGGTATTAAAACACCCTCAACGCCGGAATACCCCGACCAGCTCGACATGGGCGGAATAGAGAAACTGGTCGACCGGGGTGACGCTCTCCAGCCGAAACCCCTTGTCGGTCAATATCCTGGCGTCACGGGCGAAGCTCACGGGATCGCAGGAGACGCCCACCACGAGGGGCACCTTGCTCTGGGCGAGCTGCTGGGCCTGCGCTTCCGCGCCCTGGCGCGGCGGGTCGAACACCACGGCGTCGAAGTTCTTGAGTTCCAAGGGATAAAGCGGGCGGCGGAACAGGTCGCGCACCTCGCCGGTGACGGGCTTCAGACCGGAGACGCCGCGCGTCGCGCGGTTGAGCGCGTCGATGGCGGGCTCGGAATATTCATAGGCGCTCACCCGCGCCTTGCGGGCGAGGCGCAAAGCGAAGGTGCCGACGCCGCTGAACAGATCCGCGACGCGGGCCGCGCCCTTCGTCGCCTCCAGAACCAGCCCGGCCAGCGTCTCCTCGCCGGCGGCCGTGGCCTGAAGGAAGGAGCCGGGCGGCAGCGTCACGCGGGCGGAACCCATTGAAATCATGGGCGGTTCGCGCTGGAGCACCAGTTCGCCATGGCGGGTGAGACGGGCAAGGCGGTGCTCCCCGGCGATCTCGGCGAGGCGCGCGACCAGCGCCGGCTTCAAGGGGCCGCTGCCGCGCACATCCATGTCGAGGCCGGTGTCCGTCGCCGTCACCTGAATGTCGAGCGGCTTGGCGAGCGGCGCCAGGATCTGCGCCACCGCCCAGGCCGCCGGCAGCGCGCCGTCGAGGCCGGGGGCGAGGATGGGGCAGGCATCGATGGCGACGATGGCGTGGCTGCGCCGCCCGGCAAAGCCCACCGCCAGTATATCATTACCGCGCCCGGCGCTGCCGCCGGTGGAGCGGGCATGGAACACGGCGCGGCGCCGGCCCTCGCCATGGGCGGGGATCAAATCCTTGATCTCGGTCGATAATCCGGCGCGGGCCAGCGCCTCTTCCACCAGCCCGCGCTTCCAGTCATGGTATTTTGATACTTCCCAATGCTGCAGCGCGCAGCCGCCGCACTGGCCGACATGGCGGCACACCGGCGCGACCCGCTCCGGGCTCGGCTGGAGGATGGAAAGGAGCTTGCCGCGATCCCCGCTCACCTCCGCCTCGACCACCTCGCCGGGCAGCGCCAGCGGCACATAGACCGACCCGTTTTCGGTCGGCGCGACACCGTCGCCGCGCTGGCCGAGATGGTGGATGGTCAGTGCAGTGAGGTGACCAGTCGGTGCAGTGTGTGCGGGTTCGGTGGCCGGTGAGGCCAGTGTGTGTCGCGTGCCGCGCGCCATGACTCAGCCCTCCCCCTGCCGGGCCACGAGATCACTGGCCACGAGATCACTGGCCACGAGCTGACTGGCGACGAGTAGGAATTCCTCATTGCCGTCGCCGCCGAGAATCGGCGAGGCGAGCCGATGGCTCACCCGCCAGCCGAGCGCGGTCAGCCGCGCCTCGATCCGCTCGACTGCCGCCTGCCGGGCCTCCGCGTCTTTCACGATGCCGCCCTTGGAGAGCTTGTCGCGGCCGACCTCGAATTGCGGCTTCACCAGCGCGACGAGATCGGCGCCGGGCTGGGCATGGGCGAGCGCGGCCGGCAGCACGGCGTCGAGCGAGATGAAACTGACGTCGATGGTGACGATGCCCGCCGCCGGCAGATCGCCGGGGGCGAGGTCGCGAATATCGGTCGCCTCGCGCGAGATGACGCGGGGATCACCCCTTAGCCGGCTGTGGATTTGATCACGACCGACATCCACGGCGTGGACGCGGGCGGCGCCGCGCGCCAGCAGCACCTCGGTAAAGCCGCCGGTGGACGCGCCGACATCCAGCGCCTCCCGGCCGGTCACGTCGAGCCCGGCGGCGTCGAGCGCGGCGACGAGCTTGAGGCCGGCGCGGGAGACCCATTCATAGGCTTCCTGCGCCTCGATCACCGCGTCGCTGGCAATGGTCTCGGAGGGCTTGGCGAGAACCCGGCCGGCGACCCGCACGAGGCCGGCGGCGATCGCGGCCTGGGCGCGGGCGCGGCTGTCGAACAGGCCGCGCGCCACCAGCACCCGGTCGGCCCGGTCGCGGGTGGGCGCGGCGGGCGGCTCGTGCGTGGACATCCGCGCTCAACCGCGCAGCAGAGTGAGGCGGGCTTCCTCATCGGCCCCAAGCGCCGCGAAGACGCCGCGCATGATGCCATCAGCATCGAGACCGGCCTGCTTCATCTGAACCGCCGGCGAATCATGGTCGATGAACAGGTCCGGCAAGGCAAGGCTGCGCACCTTCAGCCCCCGGTCGAGCGCGCCGGCTTCCGCCAGCAGCGTGAGCACATGGCTGCCGAAGCCGCCAATCGCGCCCTCTTCCACCACCATCAGCACCTCATGCTCCCGCGCGAGACGCAGCACGAGATCGCGGTCGATCGGCTTGGCGAAGCGGGCATCCGCGACCGTGGCGGACAGGCCGAAGCCAGCGAGCTGCTCGGCGGCGTTGAGGCAGGCGGCGAGCCGGGTGCCGAGCGAAAGCAGCGCGATCTTCGAGCCCTCGCGCAGCACGCGGCCCTTGCCGATCTCCAGGGGAATGCCGCGCTCGGGACGCTCCACGCCGACGCCCTCGCCACGCGGGTAGCGGAAGGCGATGGGGCCCTCATCATAAGCGGCGGCGGTGGCGACCATATGCACCAGCTCCGCCTCGTCGGCGGCGGCCATCACCACCATGCCCGGCAGGCAGGCGAGCATTGGCACGTCAAAGGCGCCGACATGGGTGGCGCCATCCGCGCCGACCAGCCCGGCGCGGTCGATGGCGAAACGCACCGGCAGGCGCTGGATCGCCACGTCATGCACGATCTGGTCATAGGCGCGCTGCAGGAAGGTCGAGTAGATCGCGCAGAACGGCTTGTAGCCTTCGGTCGCCAGACCCGCCGCGAAGGTCACCGCGTGCTGCTCGGCGATGCCGACATCGAAGCTGCGCTCGGGGAAGGCCTGGCCGAACAGATCGAGCCCGGTGCCGGCCGGCATGGCAGCGTTGATGGCGACGATCTTCTCGTCGCGCTTGGCCTCACTGATCAGGCTCTCGGCGAAGACGCTGGTATAGGTCGGGGCGTTGGAGACCGCCTTGCGCTGCGTGCCGGTGGCGACATCGAAGCGCTGCACGCCGTGATATTTGTCGGCCGAGGCCTCGGCGGGGGCGTAGCCCTTGCCCTTCTGGGTGACGACATGGACCAGGATCGGCCCGGTCTCGCTGTCGCGCGCATTGCGCAGCACGGGGAGCAGATGGTCGAGATTGTGCCCGTCGATCGGCCCGACATAGTAGAAGCCGAGTTCCTCGAACAGCGTGCCGCCGGTCCAGAAGCCGCGCGCGAACTCCTCCGCCCGCGCCGCCTGCCGGCCGAAGAATTTCGGCAGGTTGCCGGCGAGCTGCTTGGCGGTCTCGCGCAGCGAGCGGTAGGTGCGCCCGGAGATCAGCCGGGCGAGATAGGCCGACATGGCGCCGACGGGGGGCGCGATCGACATGTCATTGTCGTTGAGGATGACGATGAGGCGCGAATCCATGGCGCCGGCATTGTTCATCGCCTCATAGGCCATGCCCGCCGACATGGCGCCGTCGCCGATGACCGCGACCACATTGCGCGGCGCCGCGCCCGCCGCCTTCGCCGCCTCGAGATCGCGCGCCACCGCCATGCCGAGGCCGGCGGAGATCGAGGTGGAGGAATGGCCGGCGCCGAACGGGTCGTACTCGCTCTCGGTGCGGTTGGTGAAGCCGGAGAGCCCGCCGCCCTGGCGCAGCGTGCGGATGCGCTCGCGCCGGCCGGTGAGAATCTTGTGCGGGTAGCACTGGTGGCCGACATCCCAGATCAGCCGGTCGTTCGGCGTGTCGAAGACGTGATGCAGCGCCACGGTCAGCTCGACCACGCCGAGGCCGGCGCCGAGATGCCCGCCGGTGACCGATACCGCGTCGATCATTTCCGCGCGCAGCTCGGCCGCGAGCTGCGGCAGCTTGTCGTCCGGCAGACGTCGCAGATCGGCCGGCAGGCGGACGGTATCGAGAAGCGGCGTGGAAGGACGGGTCAAGGACGTCTCCGGTAACGGCTCATCCTAGGCAGATGCGATGCCGTGGACGAAGTTCAAGGGCATACACAAAGCCCCAAGCAGGCGCAACGCGCGGCGCCCGGCGGCTATGCAGGTGCCGAGGGGGATCGGGCGGGGTGTGGGCGGGCTCTGGCCCGCGGCGCCGTGCGATCGTTACACGGCAAAGCCGAGCAAGAGTGTGGAGACGAAACGGCGTCCCGTCACAAATGTTGGATCGGACCGAACGGTTCGGCTAGAACCGGGACGCATGAACGACGTGGTTAACGAAGCGGCGGACGGAGCGGCGGACCGGGCGGCCTCCGGGGCGAGGGCCGCAGGCGGCCCGGCGCCGCGCGTCGGCACGCGCCGCCTCGTGCTGTTCCTGCCCGGCCATGACCCGACGCCGATGGATTATCACCATGGCCGTTTCGCCAACCAGGCGGGGCGCTTCGCCAAGCTGTGGTCGTTCAAGGTGGAGGTCGCCCCGCGCGGCGATGACGGCACCCGCCCCTTCGCCCGCTGGGACGTGACCACCGAGGGGCCGAACTGGCGCAGCCAGACCGATTACCGCATCCTGTGCTGGGACGACATCGTGCGCGCGCTCGACGACCGGCCGGACCCGGTGCGGCTGTGGCGCGGCCTGGGCGGGCTGACCGATTTTCTGTTCGGCGGCGCCGCGCGCGGCTATTTCCGCGCCAGCCCGCGCTACGGCTTCTTCTTCTTCTTTCCCTATGTGATGGTCTGGCTGTTCGCGCTGGGCGGGCTCATCACCGGCGGCCTCGCCTTCTGGCTGCTCGCCGGCGTGCTGGGCACCATGCTCGCCGCGCTGGCCGGCGTGGTGGCGGGGGTGGCGACGTTTTTCGGCCTGTTCCGCTGGCCCGGCCGCTTCTGGCGGCTGCATCAGGCGCTCGATGACTGGGATCTCGCCCGCAACTACCTGCATGACGCGACGCCGAGCGTCGATGCGCGGCTCGACGAGTTCGCCGGCGTGCTGGTGACGGCGGCGCAGACCGGCGCCTATGACGAGATCGTGCTGGTCGGCCACAGCCTCGGGGCCACCCTCATGCTCGGCGTGCTCGACCGCGCGCTCGACCGCGACCCGCATCTGGCCGACGGGCCGGCGCGGCTGTGCCTGATGACCTGCGGTGCCACCATCCCCAAGCTCGCCCTGCACGCGCGCGGCGAAAAGGTGCGCCGGCAGGCGGCCCGCGTCGCCGGCACGCCCGGCCTCATTTGGGTCGAGTATCAGGGCCGGCACGACGCGATCAATTTCTACAAATTCCACCCGGTGACGCTGCGCACCGCCGGCTTCGAGCGGATCGAGGGCAGCCAGCCCTTGCTGCGCAACGCCAACATCAAGCACATGCTCTCGCCGGAAAAGCTCAAGCGCGTGCGCAAGCGGCCGATGCGGGTGCATTACCAGTTCCTGCTGGCCAATGAGCGGCAGGCCTCCTACGACTATTTCATGGTCGCGCTCGGCCCGCTGGCCTTTGCCGACCTCACCGCGCGCGCCGAAGGACCGCTGGGCCGCTTCGCCCAAGACGGTAGCCTGATCGATGGCGCGCTGATTGCCTGAATGACGGGAACTCCATGAACCTCATCCTCGCCGCCAAGATCGTCTGGGCCATCGGTGTGATCGGCTGGTACGTCATCCGCCTGCCTTTCGAGCGCAAGGTGAAGCGCGAGCGCGTGGTCGATGCGCGCGACCGGCTGCGCGAGCTGATCCTGCTCTCCTGCTCGACGCTGGGGCTGGGCATCGTCCCGCTGTTCTGGGCGACCTCGCGGGTGTTCGACGGCGCCAACTACCCCTATTCGCCGGTGCAGTTCGCGCTCGGCACGCTTGCCTTCATCGCCGCGCTCTGGCTGTTCCGCCGCACCCACAAGGATCTCGGCAAGAACTGGTCGGTAACGCTGGAGATCAAGGACAGCCACAAGCTGATCACCGGCGGGGTCTACCGCTATGTGCGGCATCCGATGTATTCCGCCTTCTTCCTGTGGGCGATCGCCCAGCTCATCCTGATCCCGAACTTCATCGCCGGCCCGGCCGGGGTGATCGGTTTCGGCATCCTCTACCTCTTCCGTGTCGGCCGCGAAGAGAAGATGATGCTCGACACCTTCGGCGAGGAATACCGCGCCTATAGCGCGCGTACCGCCCGCCTGCTGCCGGGTGTCTACTGAACGGGAGATAACGGTGCTGGAACTGCGTCCGAACTGCGAGTGCTGCGACCGCGACCTGCCGGCGGAGACCCGCGAGGCGATGATCTGCACCTTCGAGTGTACGTTCTGCGCGGCGTGCGCGGGCGATGTGCTCGGCGGCACCTGCCCCAATTGCGGCGGCGAGCTGGTGCGTCGCCCGGTGCGCCCGCCGGGCCCGCTGGCGCGCAACCCGGCCTCCACCGTGCGGGTGTTCAACCCGGATTGCCGGGCGGCGAAGGCCAGCTAGACCGGCGCCCCGGAAAGCCGCGTGCGGGAAAAACCGCTCGCCGCGATGCCGGAACACAGCCCGTCCCACTGGCAGGCGGCGCAGGCGGCGCGGATCGTCCCGGCGGCGAAGTTTTCGCGCAGGCGGGCGATTGTCGGGCCATCGAGCGGGATCGTGTCGCCGGGCGCAAGCGACTGCCCGAGCGCGGCGGCGACCGCCTCGCGGGCGAGCGCATCGCGCGTGGTGATGCGCGGTTCACGGCAATGATGGCCGCTGTCGAGCATCGGCGCGCAGATGTCGTCCGGCCCCTCGACCAGCACCGCGCCCTCCCCCGCATTCAGCCGGGCGACGATGGCGCTGTACTGGGCGACGAAAGCGGGGGTGTAGCCCCGCCCGACATAGGTGAGCAGGCACAGCAGATGATGGGCGCGCAGCCTTATCATGCGTGGCTCAGGGGGCCGGCAGGGCTCACTCGCCGTCGAGCGGCACGGTGCCGGTGGCGCGGCCGTCGGAGCCCTGCGTGATCTTTTCGACCCGCGCCTCGGCGTCCTTCAAGAGCGCGTCGCAGCGGGCCTTCAGCGCCTCGCCGCGCGCATAGAGGGCGATGGATTCCTCCAGCGGAACGTCGCCCTTCTCCAGCTTGCCGACGATGGATTCGAGCTCGGCCAGCGCCCGCTCGAAGCTCAGCCCGCTGACATCGGCGAGGTCCGGGGTGGTCGCTGCGCTCATCCGAGCCTCCTGATCCTTGTGAGTCGGCCCCTTATACAGGCTCGCGCCCGCCAACTCACCCCCGGCGGCGGCGCCCGATAACGCGCGTCAGCCGCGCATGAGCGCGATTGCGGGGCTTCAGCCCCGCATGAGCGCCATGACGTGCGCCGAGGCCGAGCGGGCGAGGCCTTCGAGGTCGTAGCCGCCCTCCAGCACCGAGACCAGCTTGCCGCCGCACTGCTTGTCGGCAACGTCCATCAGCTTCTTGGTGACCCAGCTGAAATCGTCTTCCAGCAGGTTGATGTTGGCCAGCGGGTCGCGCGTATGGGCGTCGAAGCCGGCGGAGAGGATGATGAGTTCCGGCCCGAAGGCGGTGAGGCGCGGCAGGATGCGGCTCTCGAACGCCTCGCGGAACGCCTCGCCGCCATCGCCCGAGCGCAGCGGCGCGTTGACGATGTTGTCCGTGGTGCCGCGCTCGCCGACCGAGCCGGTGCCGGGAAACAGCGGCATCTGGTGGGTCGAGGCGTACATCACGCTCGGATCGGAGAAGAAGATCTCCTGCGTGCCATTGCCGTGATGCACGTCGAAATCGACGATGGCGACGCGCCCGATGCCGTGCACCTTCTGCGCGTGGCGGGCGGCGATGGCGACATTGTTGAACAGGCAGAAGCCCATGGGCGTGCGCGTCTCGGCATGGTGGCCGGGCGGGCGCATGGAGACGAAGGCGTTCGACACCTTGCCGGACAGCACCTCGTCGACCGCCAGCACCGCGCCGCCGACACCGCGCGAGATCGCCTCGAAGGTGCCGGGCGACATCACCGTGTCGCCGTCGATGCGCACCAGCCCCTCGGTCGGCACGGCGGCTTCCAGCGCCTCGACGAAATCCTCCGGGTGGACGCGGATGATGTCCTCGCGCGCGCCGAGCGGCGCCTGCTCGCGGGCGAGCGTGGCGAAGGCCTCGGCCTCGAAGACGCGGTTCAGCACCCGCACGCGGTCCGGCCGCTCGGGATGGCCGGCGGGGGTGAGGTGGTCGAGGCAGGCATCATGCGCGATCAGCAGCGTGGTCATGGCATTCCTTGGGGCGCGTTGCCGTTTGGCGTCGGCTTCTTGTCGGTGACGGTCCGGCCGGGAATGAGCTCATTCCAGTTCCAATGATGGTGGACGATATGCCACGTCGGCAGCCGCGACCAGCGGGGCAAGGGGGGACCGGCGGATTTTTCCCGTCCTCGCCGCGCCTTGCCTCGCCGCGCCGTGCCTCGCCACCTTGCCCGGCACCGCGCCGTTGACCGCGACCCGGCGCGGGCCTATCGAGCCCGCCAGACCGGAGAGACCATGACCACGCCCCCGCGCAAGACCCGCCATTTGCCCGCCGATGCCGCCGGCATCGCCGAGGCCGCGCGCGTGCTCATCACCGGCGGGCTGGTCGCGCTACCGACCGAGACGGTCTATGGCCTCGCCTGCGATGCCACCGACCCGCGCGCCGTGGCCAGCCTCTACGCCGCCAAGGGCCGCCCCTCCTTCAACCCACTGATCGCCCATGTGCCGGATGTGGCCCATGCCCGCCGCGTCGGCCATCTCACCCAAGCCGCCGAGGCGCTCGCCGCGCGCTTCTGGCCGGGGCCGCTGACGCTGGTGGTGCCGGCGATCCCCGAGGCGACGAGCGAACTGGCGCGCGCCGGGCTCACCAGCGTCGCCATCCGCGTGCCCGCCCATCCCGTGGCGCAGGCGGTGCTGCGGGCGGCCGGGCGCCCCATCGCCGCGCCGAGCGCCAACCGCTCCGGCCATGTCTCGCCGACTTCGGCCGACCATGTGATGGCCGATCTCGACGGGCGGATCGACCTCGTGCTCGATGCCGGCCCGAGCCGGGTCGGCGTCGAATCCACCATTCTCGATTGCACCGGCGACGTGCCAGTGATGCTGCGGCCGGGCGGCCTCGCGCGGGAGGCCATCGAGGACGCGCTCGGTGCCCCGCTCGCCGCCCGCGCGCCGGTGGCGGAGGACGAGGACGCCCCGCTCGCGCCCGGCATGCTCGCCTCGCATTACGCGCCGAATGCGCGGGTGCGGCTCGACGCCCATGATGTGCGCCCCGGCGAGGCGCTACTGACCTTCGCCGGCGCTCGCCCGCCGGGCAGCGAGGGCGCGCTGGCGCTGGCCGATCTCAGCCCCTCGGGCGACCTCACCGAGGCTGCCGCCTCCCTCTTCGCCCTGCTGCGGGCGCTCGATGCCAGCGGCGCGACGGGCATCGCGGTCGTTCCCCTGCCCGGCCACGGGCTGGGCGAGGCCATCGCCGACCGCCTTCGCCGCGCCGCCGCCCCGCGCTGAGGCCGGCGTCGAGCCCAACGCAGAGCGGCTGTCTCTCCGGAATTAACCGTCGAGCAAGGTTAATACGCGACAACCATAAGCATGCGGCCGCGCCGGCTTGCCTGTGGCGAGGCGGTCACGCGTCGGGGGTTTGCGTAGGCGTTGCTCATGTCGGGTTCCACCAGTCGTCGCCGGTTTCTCCGCGGTCCGCTCCGGTCCGGGCTGCGCTGCGCCCTGCTGGCGGGGCTGATGGTGGCGGGCGGCAGCAGCGCCATCGGGCTGCAGGACATTGCCGGCCGCCTCGCCCACCAGCCGGGCGTTGCCGAGCGCGCGCGCCTCTCCATTCTCGCCGGGCCGGTGCACACGCTGAAGGCCGCCGCCTTCGCCTGGCCCGCCCGCTCATCGCTCATCACCGGTTCCGCCATCGCCGAGCCGCCGCCCGAGGCGCCGCTGGCGCTGGTGGTCGAGCGCGGCCACAAGGGCGACCGCCTGCCGGTCGAGATCACCGACCCCGCCGACCCCTTCGCCAGCGCCGGCCAGTCCACCGGGCCGGGCCTTGTCGGCAGCGGCACGGGCACCGGGACCGGGACCGAGCTGCTGGCGACCGCCGGCAGCGGCATCGGCACCGGCACCGGCCTGCCCGTCACCACCCTCGCCGGGCTCGGCACCGACCCGGCCGAGACGGAAGAGGCGAGCGCCCCGCGCGATCTCGCCGCGCTCGACCATGCCGGCGTCGATTCGCTCTCCGCCGGCGACCCGACCGGCGACCCGAGCCAGCTGGAGCGCGCGCTGGCCGCCGACGCCCCCCGCACGAGCTTGGACGAGGGGATGGGTGGCAGCCTCGGCGACCTCACCGCCGGCGAGCTGGGCGGTGAGCTCGGCCGCGACCTGTCCGGCGGGCTCGATCTCGACGACGAGGTCGCCGCCGACGCCGCCCTGCCGCTCTACCGGCAGGCCTCCTATGTGTTCGGCTACGACACCGCCGCGCTGCCGCCGCAGCCCTTCCTGCATCAGGACGGCCTCGCTTTGCCGCTCAGCCCGCCGGCGCCGCCCGTCCCGCCCGGCGGCACCACGACGGCGGCCAAGAGCGAGGGCGCCGACGGCTCGCGTCTCGCAAGCGGCCCGAGTCCGGCCGAGCGGCTCGGCCTCACCGGCAAGCGCCGCGAGCGCTCGGAGAAGTGCCTGGCGGAAGCGGTGTATTTCGAGAGCCGGGGCGAGCCGCGCCGGGGTCAGGTGGCGGTGGCCCAGGTGGTCATCAACCGGGTGTTCTCCGGCTATTACCCCGCCGACATCTGCCGCGCGGTCTACCAAAACGCCAACCGCAAGCTCGCCTGCCAGTTCACCTTCGCCTGCGACAACATCAAGGACGTGGTGACCGAGCCGCGCCTGTGGAAGCAGGCGCAGGAAATCGCCGCCGAGATGCTGGACGGGCTGGTGTGGGACGACAAGGTCGGCCGCGCCACGCATTACCACGCCCAGTCGGTGCGCCCGAACTGGCTCAGCGAGATGCGCAAGCTCGACCGCATCGGCGAGCACACCTTCTACCGCCCCCGCCGCTGGACCAGCTGAGCGGGCGCGAGGGGGCGGGCGACGACAGCCCCGCACCAGCCCCGCGGATGACCCTAGGAGCCGCGGCGGCGTGACCGGGCGATGAGCCATCGGCACGCCGCGCGCGTCACCAACGCCGTCGACCCCGTGGGGCGCGGCTCTCCTGGGATCTCCGCCATGTGCCAAGACTGCCAAGACCTCAGCGCGGGGCTCTCGCGCCGCCATCTGCTCCGCCACGCGGCCACCAGCGCCGCGCTCGGCTCGGCGGCCCTGGCCAGCGGCGTGCTTTTCGGCTCCAGCGCCGCCACGGCCACAACCGCCGCCAGCACCCCCGGCCCAAGCCATGCCGAGGTGGTCGCGGATCTGGCCGCCGGCAATGCCCGCCATGCCAAGGGCATCCAGACCTGCACCGACTTCATCGCCAACCGGGCTGCGCTCTCCAAGGGCCAGCGCCCGATCGCCATCGTCGTGGCCTGTTCCGATTCGCGCGTCGCGCCGGAATATGTCTTCGACCAGGCGCCGGGCCGGGTGTTCGTCGTCCGCGTCGCCGGCAATTTCGTCGACGAGGACGGCCTTGCCAGCATGGAGTACGCCGTCGGCCATCTCGGCGTGCCGGTGATCATGGTGCTCGGCCATTCGAGCTGCGGCGCGCTGACCGCCGCCGTCGAGGTGGAAAAGTCTCAGGCCAAGCTGCCGGGCCATTTGCCGGCGCTGGTGGCGAATCTGGCCGCGCCGGTGCGCGCGGCACTCGCCAGCAAGCCGGCGGACCCGGTGGCCGCCGCCATCCGCGAGAATGTCGCCTATACGATGAAAAAGCTCGGCACCGAGCATTCCGAGGTCGCCACCGCCATTGCCGAGGGCAAGGTGAAGGTGGTCGGCGGCGTCTATGATCTCGCCACCGGCCTCGTCGCACCGGTCGGCTGACGGGGCGGCCGCTGCACTGAAGCGGGCGGCGTACCTATCGGGCGCCCCCGTCCCAAACGAAAATGCCCGGCACGAGGCCGGGCATTGATCGTGTGGTGGTGAGGACGCGGAGCCCGGCTCAGTTGAGCTTGGACTTGACCTCGCCCAGCGCCTCGGCGGTCACGCGCTCGGCGGCGTCGCCGACGAGCTGGGCGGTGAGCAGCGTTTCCGCCGCCTTCACCGCCGCCTCGGCGGCCGCGGCCTTCACATCGGCCAGCGCCTGCGCCTCGGCCTGGGCGATCTTCTGCTCGGCCATCTTGGTGCGGCGGGTGATGAGATCGTCGAGCTTCTGCTTCGCCTCGGTGGCGAGACGCTCGGCCTCGGCGCGCGCCGTGGTGACGATGGCTTCCGCCTCCGCCTCGGCCTCGCGCTGGCGGCGCTTATACTCGGCGACGAGCTTCTGCGCCTCTTCCTTCAGCCGGCGGGCTTCCTCGAGCTCCTGGCGGATGCGATCGCCACGGGCGTCGAGCTTCGCGGCCATGCCGGAGAAGGCGCCGGCGCGGATCACGAGCCCCATGAAGATCACGAAGGCGACGGCGACCCAGAGTTCCGCTGTACCCATTTCCGCGACCTCAGCTCTTAGTGGCCTGATCGACCGCCGCCTCAACCGCCTGCGGGGCGGGGACGGTGCCGATCAGCTGGTGGACGATGGCGCCGGCCGCGTCGACGGCGATGCCGCGGACATTGGCCATGGCCGACGTCTTGGTGGCCGCGATCTGTGCCTCGGCCGCCGCCAGCTTGGCGGCAAGCTCGGCCTCGAGCGCCTTGCGGCGCGTCTCGGCTTCACCCGCCAGCGAATCGCGGGTTTCGGTGGCGATGCCCTGCGCCTTGTTGCGGGCGCTGGCGAGCGCCTGCTCATAGGCGGTGGCCGCCGCCTCGCTCTCGCCCTTCAGCTTGCCGGCCTCCTCAAGGTCGTCAGCGATGCGATCGTGACGCTCTTCGAGAATGGTGGCGATGCGCGGCAGGGCGATGCGGCTCATCAGCAGGTAGAGCGCGCCGAAGGCGATCGCCAGCCAGATGATCTGCGAGGGGAAGGTGTGGGCGTCGAAGGGCGGGAAGCCCGCGCCGTGCGCCTCGCCCGGCGGGACCTGGATTTCGACGCCGTGGCCGGACGCCGCGCCATGCGCCGCGGGCGTTTCCGCCTGGGCGATGACGAAGGTGCCGGCCGGACCCTGGGTCTCGGACATGGTTCAGGCTTCCTCGATCAAAACGGACGGGGCGCGCCGGGTGGGCGCGCCCGCAACCAACCGCAGGATGCGTCAGACCACGAAGAGCAGGACGAGGGCGACGACGAGCGCGAAGATGCCGAGACCTTCCGCGAGCGCCGCGCCGATGAAGGCGCGGGCGAACTGGCCATCGGCCGCCGACGGGTTGCGCAGGGCGCCCGACAGGAAGTTGCCGAAGATGTTACCGACGCCGATGGCGGCGAGGCCCATGCCGAGACAGGCGAGACCGGCACCGAGGAACTTGGCGGCGATCGGATCCATGGTCTTCTCCTATTGAATTCGCAAGATTGAGTTGAAGGCTGGATGAGTGTCCCGCGACGCGCCGGTCAGTGACCGGGATGGAGCGCGTCGTTGAGATAGATGCAGGTCAGCACCGCGAAGACGTAGGCCTGCAGGAAAGCGACAAGGAACTCGAGCGCGGTCAGCGCCACCACCATGGCGAGCGGCAGGGTCGCGCCGAGGATGCCGGCGACGCCCGTGGCGCTCATCATCACGATGAAGCCGGCGAACACCTTCATGGCGATGTGGCCCGCCAGCATGTTGGCGAACAGACGCAGCGACAGGCTGATCGGGCGCGAGAGGAAGGAGATGACCTCGATCACGACCATGAAGGGCAGCAGGAAGGCCGGCACGCCCGACGGCACGAAGAGGTGGAGGAAGTGGGTACCGTGCCGCACGAAGCCGTAGACGATGACCGTCAGGATGACGATCAGCGCCAGCATGGCGGTGACGACGAGATGGCTGGTGACCGTGAACGTGTACGGGATCATGCCAACGAAGTTGGCGACCAGCACGAACATGAAGAGCGAGAAGACCAGCGGGAAGAACTTCATGCCCTCATTGCCGGCCGTGGACCGGACCATCGAGGCCACGAATTCATAGGAGACTTCCGCCAGCGACTGCAGCCGGCTCGGCACCAAAGTGCGCCCGCGCGTCGCGAAGGTGAGGAAGAAGAACACCAGCGCCACGATGCCGAACATGAAGGCCGCGGAGTTGGTGAAGGCGAGCTGCACGCCGCCCGGCGCCCCCAGATCCACGATCTTGATGATCTGGAACTGATGGATCGGATCAATCACGCTGCCACTGGCCATGCCGGTCGCTGCCCTCAACACGCGGCGCCTCAGAAGCGCCCGTCCCCGCCTAAAGGCACCGTCCGCAAGGCCGGCACCGTCGAAATATGCTGCCGATCCGCCGGATGGCCGATCGCCCGAAACCCGTCAACCGCCGTGCGGCGGCTTTTTGCGGCCCGTCTCGCCGGCGGCGCGCATCATGTTGAAAATGCCGGCCCCGAAGCCGAACAGCAGCAACACGATCATGCCCCACGGCGCGGTGCCGAAGAGATAGTCGACGCCCCAGCCGAGGCCGGCACCGACCAGTACACCGGCCACGAACTCAGCCCCCAGGCGGAAGGCCAATGTCATGCCCGCCGTCGCCGACGTCCGATTAGGCGTCGCCGCCTTCTCCTCAGCCCGGCGTTCGGCGCGCACCTTGTCGATGGCGCTGCCAAGTCCGCTCAGCCTGCCGGAGAGCTCGGCATCGGAGAGGTCCGGCTCCCCCGAGCTCTTCTGGCCGTCCGTTTTGCGTCGGTCGTCCATCGATCTGTGCTCGGGCTTTGCCGGAGAAGGATTTCCCATCCCCGAAACCGGGCGCACCATAGTGTTCGGCCCTAGGGGTGTCAAGGATGTGAAGTCATCTTTTAAGTGACTGTAAACACAACGAAAATCGGAAAGGTGGACGCTCTGTCGCAGGCAATCCCATGCCGCGGCGCACCAAGGGAAGCCGTCTTGTGGTGTTTGGCATACCAGAGCGCGGAACCCAATACGGCAATCGCCGCAGCGCCGGCACTGTCCACGGCGACGTGGCGTGCCCCGTGGCGCCCCATCAGCTCGCCTCGCGGAAGCTCTCGGCGGTGGCGAGATCGACCGAGACCAGCTTGGAAATGCCACGCTCGGCCATGGTGACGCCGAACAGCCGGTTCATGCGGCTCATGGTGATCGGGTTGTGGGTGATGGTGAGGAAACGCGTCTCGGTGAGGCGCTGCATCTCGTCCAGCAAGTTGCAGAATCGCTCGACATTGGCGTCGTCGAGCGGCGCATCCACCTCATCCAGCACGCAGATCGGCGCCGGATTGGTAAGGAACACCGCAAAGATCAGCGCCATGGCGGTCAGCGCCTGCTCGCCGCCGGAGAGCAGCGAGAGCGATTGCGGCTTCTTGCCCGGCGGCTTGGCGATGATGTCGAGGCCGGCTTCCAGCGGATCGTCCGAATCGGTGAGAATCAGCTGCGCCTCGCCGCCGCCGAACAGCGTGCCGAAAAGCTGGCGGAAATGGCCGTCGACCACGATGAAGCTGGCCTGAAGCCGCTCGCGGGCCTCGCGGTTGAGGCTGTAAATGCCCTGGCGCAGGCGCTTGATCGCCTCGGTCAGATCCTCGCGCTCGGCCGACAGGCCCTGCTGGCGGGTCTCGACCTCGGAGAGTTCTTCCTCGGCGCGCAGATTGACCGCGCCGAGCCGCTCGCGCTCTCGCTTCAGCCGGTCGAGATCGGCCTCGACGCCCGTCGCCTCCGGCAGCGGCGAATCACCGTCGAGCCCGGCAATGGAGCGGGCGCTGTCGGGCGGGCCGTCCAGCATGTCGGCGATCTCGCGCACCAGATCCTCGCGGCGCTGGCGGCTCGCCTCGATGCGCGCCTCGGCGCGGGCGCTGGCCTCGCGGGCGCTCGCGAGCGCATCAAGCGCGGCACGGGCGTTCCGGTCGCTGTCCGCCTGCGCGCTCTCGGCGGCGGCGAGACGGTCGCCGCAGTCGCGCCGGGCGATCTCGGCCTTGGCGATCTCGTCGAGCAGCGCGCGGCGGCGGGCGGCAAAGCGCGCGGGAGCCTCCTCCAGATCCTCACGCTCGACGGCGACTTCCTCGATGCGCGCTTCCAGCGCCGCGACCCGCTCGCCGGTGCCCTCGGCGCGGGCGCGCCAGCCGCGCTGCTCCTCGGCAATGGCGGCAAGGCGCCGGGCGCGCTGCTCGCGCTCGCGGGCGAGGCCATCGGCGCGGGCGCGCAGCTCGGCCAGCACGGCGCGGTCCTGCGCGACGCGGGCACGGGCCTCGGCCAGCGTCGCCTCGCTCTCGACCGGCGGGGCGACCTCGGCCAGCTGCGCCTCGATCTCCTCGCCGGCGATCAGCGCCGCCTCGCGCTCGGCCTCGGCACGCTCAAGATTGGCGGCGAGCGCGGAGAGCCTGGCGGCCTGCTCGGCGGCCTGACGCTCGGCGCGGGCGAGTTCCTCGCGCGTCGTCTCCATGGAGCGGAGCGACTGGCGGCGGGCCTCGCGGGCGGCGTTCTCGCGCGAGCCGGCGGCGCGCAGGGCGGATTCCACCGCCTCCAGCGCCTTGCGGCGGCTCGCCACCTCGGCGCGGGCACCGATCAGTTCGGCTTCGATGTCGGCGAGGCGGTTGCGCTCGGCGAGGCGCCGGGCGGCGGCGGTGGGCGCGTCGGCGGCGGCGGTCAGCCCGTCCCAGCGCCACAGGTCGCCCTCGCGCGAGACGAGGCGCTGGCCGGGCATGAGCTTGGGGGCAAGCGCCGCGCCATCGGCCCGGTCAACCACGCCGATCTGCGCGAGGCGGCGGGCGAGCACGGCGGGCGCCTCGACATGGGCGGCGAGCGGGGACACGCCCGCGGGCAGCGGCGCATCGCCATCCGATGGCACCAGCGCCCAATGGACGGGCGAGGACGGGTCGGCCGGGGCATCGAGATCATCGCCGAGCGCCGCACCCAGCGCCGCCTCATAGCCGCGCGCGGCGCGGATCGAATCGAGCACCGGCGCCCAGCGGCGGGGCGTGCCCACATCGAGGAGCTTGGCCAGCGTGCGGGCCTCGGTGTCGAGGCGTTGGGCGGCGCGCTCGGCCTCGGCCAGCGGACGGCGGGCATGGTCGAGCGCGGCGCGGGCCTCGGCATGGGCGGCTTCCGCCTCCTGCGCGGCGATTTCCGCCTCGGTGAAGGCTTCCTGCGCCATCTCCGCGCGGTCGCGCAGCTCGTCGAGCCGCTCCGTGCCGGCGAGCCCTTCCAATTGCCGGTGCTGCTCGGTGAGCGTGGCGACATCGCGGGTAAGCCGGGCGAGGCGGTCGCCGGCCTCGCGCCGCGCCCGCTCCAGCGCGCCGCGCCGTGCGGCCTGCTCGGCATGGGCGGCGGTCGCCTCGGCGAAGGCGCGCTCGGAGGCGGCGAGCGCCGCGGCGGCCTCCTCGCGGGCATACACCGCTTCCTCATCCTCGATGGCGACGGCTTCCTGCGCCGCCGCCAGCTCCTCCGCCTCGTCGGTGAGGCGGGCGAGCACGCCCTCGGCGTCGGCGGCGAGCGCGCGCTCGCGCTCCATGTCGCCGGCGAGCTGGGCGAGGCGGCGGTCGAGTTCCTCGCGGCGGATGCCGGCGCGGGCTTCCTCGCGCTCCAGCTCGCCGCGCGCCAGAGTGAGGCGCTGGAGCGTCGCGGCGGCTACCGCATCGGCCTCGCGAAGCGGGGGGAGTTCATGAGCGGCGACAGCGGCGGCGCGGGCGGCCTCGCCCTGCGCGCGGGTGGCTTCCGCCACATCGCGCACCGCGAGATCATGGGTGCGGGCGGCCTCGTCCAGCGCGCCGACGGCCTCCAGCCAGCGCAGCCAAAGCAGCGTCGCCTCGGCCTTGCGGATATCGCCGGAGACCACGCGGTAGCGGCTCGCCTGGCGCGACTGGCGGCGCAGCGCGTCGAGCTGGCCGGTGATCTGGCCGATCACATCGTCGAGCCGGGTGAGGTTGGTCTCGGCGGCGCGCAGGCGCATTTCCGCCTCGTGCCGGCGGGCATGCAGGCCGGCGACGCCCGCCGCTTCTTCCAAGAGGCGCCGGCGGGCGGCGGGCTTGGCGCCGACGATCTCGCCGATCTGTCCCTGCCGCACCATGGAGGGCGAGCGCGAGCCGGAGGAGGCGTCGGCGAACAGGATCTGCACGTCGCGCGCGCGCACTTCGCGGCCATTGATGCGGTAGGCCGAGCCGGATTCGCGCTCGATGCGGCGGGAGATTTCCAGTAGATCCGCATCGTTGAACACGGCGGGGGCGGAGCGGTCGCCATTATCGACGGTGAGCACCACCTCGGCGGAGTTGCGCGCGGGCCTCGTGGTGGAGCCGCCGAAGATGACGTCGTCCATCCCTTCGGCGCGCATCGCCTTGTAGGAGCTTTCGCCCATCACCCAGCGCAGCGCCTCGACGAGGTTCGACTTGCCACAGCCATTCGGGCCCACCACGCCCGTCAGGCCGGGCTCGATGAGCATCTCGGTCGGCTCCACGAAGGTCTTGAAGCCGGTGACGCGCAGCCGGGTGAATTTCATGCCCCCAGCGTGCCGCGCGGCACCCACAAGTTCAAGTGTTTCGGCAGGCGCGATCCACGAGATGTTGGGATTTTGCCGCCCGATTCGTCATCGCCGAGCTCGGCCGGGGGATCCACGCCTTCGACCGCACGCGCCAAGACGTGGATGGCCGGGCCAAGCCCGGCCATGAGGGTCGAACCCGCGCCCGCCATTCAGGTCAGCCTCCCTGACCAAAGTTGAGTTGCGCCGCGCCATCCCCTGCCGTCATTCTGCCTTGAGGCGACCGATCCTGCCGCTAATGACGCAAGGGGAGGCAGAGCATGCGCGTACCGACGCTGGATATGTTCGATCTACGCATTCTCCGGGAATTGCAGGAGGATGGGCGCCTGACCAATCAGGAACTCTCCGAGCGCATCGGCCTCTCGCCCTCGCCGTGCCTCAGGCGCACCCGCCGACTTGAGGAGGAAGGGCTGATCGCCGGCTATGAGGCGCGGCTCGATGCCTCCCGGCTCGGGCTCGGGGTGATGGCCTTCATCCATGTGCATCTGGAGCGGCAGGTGGAGGAGGCGGCGCGCGACTTCGAGGCGGCAGTGCTGGCGCTGCCGCAGGTCGTCGCCTGCTACAGCGTGACCGGCGACAGCGACTACATGCTGCATGTGGTGTGCGAGGATCTGGAAGGCTTCGCCCATTTCGCCCATGCCATCCTGATGGGCCTGCCGGGCGTGCGCGGCGTGCGTTCCTCGCTGGCGCTGAAGCGGGTGAAGGAGCGCGCCCGCCTGCCGCTCGATCATCTACGCGCCCTCCCCGCCGCGCCGGAAATCCCTGCCGAGAAAACGGGCAGCGAAAGCGCGAGCGCAAAAAAGCGGCCCTGACGGCAGATTCTGCCGCGCGAGGCTGCGCCGCCTCCCGAGAACGCAAGGACATGCCGGGGTAGGTCAACTACACTGACCTAGTTCGGCTGATTGTCCTTCACCATCCGGGAGACGCGTCATGGCCTTCGTCGCAGACACGCTCACGCCTCTGGTGTCCCGCACCGCCCGCCCGGTGCGTCGGCAGCTTTCCGCCTCCCCCACCGCGCTGGCCACGCTCGCCCTCGCCGGCGCCGCGCTGCTGTGGTCCGGCAATTTCCTCGCCGGGCGGCTTGCCGCCGACATTTTGCCGCCCGCGACCTTCTCCGCCGCGCGCTGGCTGCTGGCGCTGGCCCTGCTCGCCCCCTTCACCTTCCGCGAGATCGCCGGCCAGCGGGCGGAGATCCTGCGCCGCTGGCCGCTCTGGCTGGCGGCGGGGGTGCTCAACATCGCCGTCTTCACCGTGCTGATCTATGCCGGTCTTGCCCATACCAGCCTGGTCAACGGCTCCATCATCGGCTCGGCCGCGCCCATCGTGGTCGGGCTGCTGGGCTGGCTGATCCTCGGCGAGCGCACCAGCGCCCGCTCGCGCCTCGCGCTCGCCGTCTCCAGCGCCGGTGTCGCCTTCATCGTGCTGCGCGGGGATATTGGCACGCTGGCGCGGCTGGACTTCCACGGCGGCGATCTCGTGCTGTTTCTCGGCATCAGCGCCTTCGCGCTCTATGCGGTGCTGCTGAAGCGTTTTCCCGGTGGGCTGTCGGCGGCGGCGGCGCTCACCGTGAGCATTCCCTTCGGCCTCACCGCCCTCGCCCCGGTCGCCGCGTGGGAACTGGCGACCACGCCGCTCGCCCTTGAGATGCGCGATCTGGGAACGGCGGGGCTGCTCATCCTCTATGTGGCAAGCCTGCCGACGCTCGGTTTCGTGCTGTGGGCGAAGGGGGTGAGCGTGCTGGGCCCGACGCGGGCGGGGCAGTTTCTCCAGCTCATGCCGGTGTTCGGCGCGGGGCTGGCGGTCGGGGTGCTGGGCGAGGCGCTGCACCTCTATCACGCGCTGGGCTTCGCGCTGGTGCTGGGGGGTCTGGCGCTGCGCGACCGGCGGCTACCGGCGCCGCTCTACAACCCCGCATCGCGCGTGGCGTAAAATCACGCCCCGCCGCCTGAAAAAAGCCGGCATGGGTCATGATAGGTTTGGAAAGACTCTAAACCCGATTGGCGACAGATGAGTGACACACCCAAGGCCGCGCCGCTTCTCGACATCGGCGCTGTCCAGCACATCCGCAAGCTCGTGATGTTTGCTCTGGGGGCCGCGTCGTTCAGCGTGCTGCTGTTCAGCCACTCGCTCTGGCCGGACGCCAATGAGGACGGCCTGCACGAGATCATCGAGACCATCGGCTTCGGGCTGCTGCTGGTCGCCATCATCGGCCGCACCTGGAGCTCGCTCTATATTGGCGGGCGCAAAAAGAGCGAAGTGGTGGCGCTCGGCCCCTACTCGATCTGCCGCAACCCGCTTTATGTCTTCTCCTTCATCGGCGCCGCGGGCGCCGGCGCGCAGTTCGGCAATGTCACGGCGGCGCTGGCCGCCACGCTGCTGACCGTGCTGGTCTTCTCCATCGTGGTGCGCAAGGAGGAGCGGTTCCTGAGCGAGAAATTCGGCGAACCCTATCTCGCCTACAAGGCGCGGGTGCCGCGCTTCATCCCGAATTTCCGGCTCTGGCAGAATGTCAGTACGCTGGAAATCAACACCCACCTCGTGGTGCGCACCTTCCTTGACGCCTGCGTGTTCCTCGCCGCCATCCCGCTCGCCGAGGGCGTCGAGATGGCGCAGGCGCAGGGCTGGCTGCCGGTGCTCTGGCTGGTGCCCTAGACCGCACCCGGCCGCGGCGCGAAGACGCGCTGGGCCAGCCGGTCGATCATCAGCGCAATGAGCGCGAAGGCGCAGCCGACCGCCATGTCGATCAGCCGGGCGATCATGTCATGCGCCGCCCCGGCAACGCCGCCGTTGATGAATTCCAAGAGCAGCATGATGAAAACGGTCAGAGCGGCATTGCCGAGCGCGCCGTGATATTGCTGCGCCGGCCAGCGAACCAGGGCCGCGACCATCATCGCCGCGAGAACCGCCCCAGTTGAGGGGAACAGCCAGCCGATGCCAAGCGACAGAGCGACGCCGAGCACGGTGCCGAGCATAGTCTGACCCATCAGCTCCCGGCTCGCCAGCGAATCCTCGCGCAGCACCAGCACCACGGCGAGCAGCGCCCAATAGGGCCGATGCAGGCCAAGGGCGGTGCTGGTGAAAAAGGCCGCCGGGATGGTGATGGCGACGGCACCGGCGAACACCCAGCGTTCGCGCTTGGTGGCCCGCAGCCGCAGCAGCAGGCGCCACAGCGACGGCGCGGTGCAGGGCCGCCAGACGCCGACCACGAGATCCCAGGTGATCGAGACCACCCAGGCATAGATAATGAAGACCCCTACCGCGACCGCGTCCACCGACTGTAGCGGGGCGTAAAGCGCACCGATGGCGAGCGTCAGGCAGGCGAAGCGGGCCGAGATCGCCACACTCTGGTGCAGGCTCTCCACCAGCGCATAGACGACCCCCACCAGCGCGAAGGCCAGCATGGTAAGCACCATATGCCCGGCGACCAGCGTGCCTAGGCCGGTGCCGAGCAGCACCACCACGCCGCCCACGGCCATGGCTGCGAGCCGCTGGCGGGCCGTGCCGCCCGTATCGAGCGCGGTGGCGAGGATGCAGATGACCAGGGCGTAGATCAGCCAGACATCGTTGCCGATGATCAACCCCAGACCAACCGGCGCCATGACGGTCAGCGTAAAGCGCACCGAGCGGGCGATCAGCCCGTCGCCATGCCAGCGGCCGGGCGGGGGCGCGGGCGGGGCGGCGGGGGATGGCGCGGCAGGTTGCGCGGTTTCAGCCAAGCGAGCGGCTCCGGCAGACGTGGTTGACGCTTTATGGGCGGGACGGGACGAAACTTCAGGTGGCGCTTTACCCCGTCTTTACCCTGACCAGCGGAGATTGTGGAAATCAGTTCTGTTGCGTCATCGAGCGTCGGGTAGCCGTCCATGAAGGTGGTTCGAAATGGGGAGGCCCGCCGGGCATCCCGCGTCAGTCTCGTCCATTCCGCCCCGGCGGGTGGCGCCAACGCCGGCGGTTTGCCCCTCGACACCATCCTGCGCGGCGACTGTGTCGCGGAGCTGGCAAAGCTGCCGCCGCGCTCGGTCGACATGATCTTCGCCGACCCGCCCTACAATCTCCAGCTCGGCGGCGAGCTGAAGCGCCCGGACGAGAGCCGGGTCGACGCGGTGGACGACGACTGGGACAAGTTTGAGAGCTTCGCCGCCTATGACGCCTTCACCCGCGCCTGGCTTCTGGCGGCGCGCCGCGTGCTCAAGCCCACCGGCACGCTCTGGGTGATCGGCTCCTATCACAACATCTTCCGCGTCGGGGCGATGCTGCAGGATCTCGACTTCTGGATCCTCAACGACATCGTCTGGCGCAAGACCAACCCGATGCCGAATTTCCGCGGCCGGCGCTTCACCAACGCGCATGAGACGCTGATCTGGGCGGCGCGCGACCCCGGCGGCAAGGGCTACACCTTCAATTACGAGGCGCTGAAGGCAGCCAATGAGGATGTGCAGATGCGCTCCGACTGGCTGTTCCCGATCTGCTCCGGCCATGAGCGGCTGAAGGACGAGACCGGCCACAAGGTCCACCCGACGCAGAAGCCCGAGGCGCTGCTGGCGCGGGTGATGCTCGCCGCGTCAAAGCCCGGCGACGTGATCCTCGACCCGTTCCTCGGCTCCGGCACTACGGCGGCGGTGGCCAAGCGCCTCGGCCGCCACTTCATCGGCATCGAGCGCGACGCGACCTATGCCGATGCCGCGCAGGCGCGCATCGACGCGGTGGAGCCGCTGCCCGAGGCCGCGCTCGCCCCGGCGCCCTCCGCCCGCGAGGCACCGCGCATCGCCTTCAACGCGCTGATCGAGCGCGGCATGCTGGCGCCCGGCACCTTCCTTACCGACGCCAAGCACCGGGTGCGGGCACTGGTGCGCGCCGACGGCATGCTGTCGCTGGAGACCGCGCCCGGCCTCGGTCAGGTCGGCTCGATCCACCGCGCCGGCGCCATCGCGCAGGGGCTGGAAGCCTGCAATGGCTGGACCTACTGGCACATTGAAACCCGCGAAGGGCTGCGCCCGATCGATTCGCTGCGCGCCGCCGTGCGCTCGGAAATGGCGATGGCGGCGGAGTGAGCGGCGTGATCACGCTTTATGACGTGCCGGACTCCGGCAACAGCTATAAGGTCCGGCTCGCCGCCGCGCATTTGGGCGTGAGCCTGAAGCGGGTCACCATGTCCGCGCGCGACGGCTCGGCCGGCCGCCCGGACTTCCTCGCCAAGAACCCGATCGGCAAGCTGCCGACCGTGGAGCTGGAGGATGGCCGCTTTCTCGCCGAATCGAACGCGATCATGCTCTACCTCGCCGAGGGCAGCCCGCTGGTGCCGGCGGACCGCTACGGGCGCGCCAAGGTTTATGAGTGGATGTTCTTCGAGCAGTACAGCCATGAGCCGGCGCTGGCCGTGCGGCGGGCGCTGCTGACCTATGAGGAGCGGGCGCATCTGGCGACGCCGGAGCGGCTGGCGCAGCTTCTGGACGCCGGCAACCGCGCGCTGGGCGTGATGGAAACGCGGCTCGCCGGCGCCGACTGGCTGGCGGGCAACGCCTTCAGCGTCGCCGATATCGCGCTCTATGCCTACACCCACACGGCGGAGGAAGGCGGCTATGATCTATCCGGCTTCCCCGGCGTGCAGGCCTGGCTCGCTCGCGTCGCCGCCCTGCCCGGCCATATCGGGCTGATGGACTGAACCAACAAAAAGGCCGCCCGGTGGGGCGGCCTCGTCGTTTCCAGGATGGGTGGCGGCTCAGAGATTGCCGGCCTTCTTCACCGCATCCTTGATCTCGCCCTTGGCCTGCTGGCCCTCGCCCTTCAGCTCCTGGGCCTTGCCCTCGGCCTTGAGACGCTCGGAATCGGTCATGTTGCCGATGCCCTGCTTGACGTTACCCACGGCTTCATTGGTCATGCCCTTGGCCTTGTCGGCGGTGCTACCCATGATGCGTTCTCCTGTTTCTTCCGCATGTTGCGGTCGGCGGGATAACGCGGCGGGTGGGCGCGGGTTGCGCTGATCACAGGTATGTCATTGGCGGGCCGGGCTCAGAGCCGGGCGAGCACCTTGCGCATCACGCTGGGAAACGCCTCCGCGTCGAACCCCGCCGGCGCCACCCAGCGATGGCCAGCAGGCGCCGGCGTGCCGGCCGGCAGATCGGCCCGCCAGACCGTCAATTCCAGCGCGAAATGGCTGAAGACGTGGGTCACGGGCGCGTTCAAGGCACGCCAGCTCGCGTTGAGCGGCGCATGGGCGGCGGGGTGGGCAGGAGCGTCCCCCTCCCATGGCGTCGAGGGCACCTCGCTCATGCCGCCGAGCAGCCCTTGCGGCGGGCGCGAGCGCGTGAGCACCGCACCATCGGCCCGCACGGCGAGGAAGGCGACGCCCTGCCGGGTCGGGCGCGCGGCCTTGGCCACCTTGAGCGGGTAGCGCTCCGGTTCGCCTTCCGCCCGCGCCGCGCAGGGCTCGCGCCATGGGCAGAGCGCGCAGGCGGGCTTGCGCGGGGTGCAGAGGGTGGCGCCGAGATCCATCATCGCCTGCGCGAAATCGCCGAAGCGGGCGTCGGGGAGCAGCGTCAGGCCGAGCGCCCGCAGGCGGGGCTTTGCCTTGGGCAGCGGGATCTCCACCGCAAAGAGGCGGGCGATGACGCGCTCCCAATTGCCGTCCACCGGCGCGGCCGGGCGTTCATAGGCGATGGAGGCGATGGCGGCTGCCGTATAGGGGCCGATGCCCGGCAGTTCGAGCAGCGCCGCCTCGGTATCCGGGAAATGTCCGCCATGGCGCTCCGCCACCGCGCGGGCGCAGGCGTGCAGGTTGCGGGCGCGGGCGTAATAGCCGAGCCCCGCCCAGGCGGAGAGCACCTCTTCCAGCGGCGCGGCGGCAAGGTCCGCCACCGTCGGCCAGCGGGCGAGGAAGCCCTCATAATAGGGCCGCACCGTCACCACCGTGGTCTGCTGCAGCATGATCTCGGAGAGAAACACCCGGTAGGGATCCTGCCGCAGGCCCGGCGCAGCGCGCCAGGGCAGCGTGCGCCGGTGCCGGTCATACCAGGCGAGCAGCAAGGCAGGATCGGGCCGCGCCGCGGGGGCTGGCTCGGTCACGGAGGCGGCGGCGCGGCGGGTGGCTTTATCGGGACGGGCGGGCATGCGATGTTTGGTTCCGGCGGCGCCAAGGTGGGCCGTGCCGATACGCCCGGCAAGCCCCGCCGGACCGCCGTCCCTTGAATTGATGTCCCACCGCCCTCACTGACCGATCGCCCTCATGCCCCCGCGCCGCGCACCACAGCCGCTTGCCGACCTGATCGACGCGACCATCGCCGAGAGCTGCCGCCAGCGCGGCCTCGCCTCGGTGGAAATCGTCACGCGCTGGGCGGACATCGTCGGCGAGGCGCTCGCCGCCCGTGCGGTGCCGATCAAGCTCGCCTGGCCGAGCCGGCAAGACAGCCCGGAGCCGGGCGTGCTGCACATCCGGGTCGAGGGCGGCTATGCCATCGAATTGCAGCATGACGCGCCCGTGGTGATCGAGCGGGTGAACCGCTATTTCGGCTGGCGCTGCATCGGCCGGCTGGCGCTGCGCCAGGGGCCGGTGCCGGTGCGCCGCCCCGTGCGCCCGCGTTTCATTGAGCCGGGCAGCGCGGAATGCGCAGCGGTGGCCGGGCGGCTCGGCGCTTTTGAAGATCCCGCGCTGGCCGAGGCGCTGGCCCGGCTCGGCGCGCTGGTCGCCCGCCGGCGCGCGGCGACGCCCACGCAGCCGGCGCCGGGGGTGCGGCCAATCTTCACGCAGCGGTGACAAGGCGCCTGCCTGCCGTACCGTTGCCATGATCGCGCGCTGCCTGTAGGCGCTAGAGCTCAACGCTGGCCGAGAGGGCCGGCCTTCCCCTCGGAGACCATCCATGATCGATCGCCGCCGCCTCCTCGAAGGGTTGGGTGCCGCCGCCCTCACCGCCGCCGCGCTGGTGGCGCTGGCGAGCCCGGAAAGCCTCGGCGCCGAGCGCTTCTCCTTCATCGGGCGCGCCGAAGCGCAGACCGTCGACATGGCGCAGCTTATGGCGCCGGGCGCCCTGCCCGACAACGTGCTCGGCAAGGCCGACGCGCCGGTGACCATCGTCGAATACGCCTCGATGACCTGCGGCCACTGCGCGCATTTCCACGAGACCACCTATCCGGTGCTCAAGGAGAAATACATCGACACCGGCAAGGTGAAGTTCATCCTGCGCGAATTCCCGCTCGACATCGTCGCCAAGGCCGCCTTCATGCTCGCGCGCTGCGCCGGCGACGGGAAGTACTACCCGATGACCGACACGCTGTTCGAGACCCAGAAGAACTGGGCCTTCACCAACAACCCGGCGCAGGCCCTGCTCGCCATCGCCAAGCAGAGCGGCATGACCGAGCAGCAGTTCAACGCCTGCCTCTCCGACCAGGCGCTGGCCGACAACATCAACAAGATCGCCGAGCGCGGGGCGAAGGATTTCGGCATCGATTCGACGCCGACCTTCTTCATCAACGGCAAGAAGGTCTCCGGCGCGATGAGCCCGGAAGAGCTCGACAAGGAACTCGCCCCGCTGCTGGCGCAGTGACGCCACGGGGCCGCGCCGCCGCAGCCATGAGGCCCGGCGGCGCCAACCCGCCCTGAATGCGAGGCCGCGGCGGGGTAGCCCGCCGCGTTGGCTTATTTGGAAGCTGCATGAGCCTCTCGGGGATTTAGCCGCCCCGGCCTTTACCTCCCCTCATCCCCGGGCTTGACCCGGGGATCCAAAACCCAGCGCCACGCGCGACTGCGGCAAGGCTGGATGCCCGGGTCAAGCCCGGGCATGAGGGCGGGCGTGACGGTCGATATCAGGGCGCGAGGCGCCCCACGTGCCCGGCCTTTTTCAACATCGGGCCCCTACTCCGGCAAGGTGAGCCGTCCGTCGGGGCCGAGGGCGAAGCCGGTATTGTGGGCGATCTCCCAGGGATGGCCGTCGGGGTCGGCGACATAGCCGGCATAGCCGCCCCAGAAGGTCGCCTGCGCGGGGCGCAGCGCCCGCCCGCCGGCGGCCACCGCGCGGATCAGCGTCGTGTCCACCTCGGCGCGGCTCGCCCGGTTGCAGGCCAGCACCACGCCGCCGAACTGACCGGCCCGGCCAGCGATCATGCCGGCATCGGTGGCAAGCTCGTGGCGCGGGTAGAGCGAGAGCACCACCGTGCCGCAGGCGAAAAAGGCGACGCCCTCGGCCTGCCGCACCCGGCGCTCGAGCCCCAGCGCCTCATAGAAGGCGATGGCGCGAGCGAGCTCGGCGACGCCCAGCGTCACCAGCGAGAGCGCCAGCGGCGGCACGGCACGCGCCGTGCCCGCCCCCACCGTGGCGCCCTCGGTCGCCTTGAGCGCGGCGACCTTCAGCCCCTGCATCGCCGCGCCGATCATGCGCTCTCTCCGAATAGCGACAATTGCTCGCCCTTCTGCGGCGGGCGGTGGAAATGGCGCGTGGTCAGCCGCAGATGGCGCCGGTTGAGGCCGAGCCGCTCGCTGGCGATCTCGAAGCGGCGGGCGAGCGTCCAGGCATAGGGCCCGCTGCCGGTCATGCGCTGGCCAAAGGCGGAGTCATATTCCTTGCCGCCATGCAGTTCCTTGAGCAGCGACAGCACATGACGGTAGCGATCCGGGAAATGGGCGAGCAGCCATTCCTTGAACAGGTCACGGATTTCCAGCGGCACGCGCAGCATGACATAGCCGGCCTCCTGCGCGCCCGCCGCCACCGCGGCGTCGAGGATGCGCTCCATCTCCGCGTCGGTCACGGCGGGAATGACCGGCGCGACCAGAACAGCCGTCGGCACCCCCGCCTCGCTGAGCCGGCGCACCGCCTCGAGGCGCCGCTGCGGCGTGGCGGCGCGCGGCTCCATGATGCGGGCGAGCTTGTGGTCGAGCGTGGTGATGGACAGCGCGACCTTGACCAGCCCGCGCTCGGCCATGGGCGCGAGAATGTCTAGATCGCGCAGCACCAGCGCCGATTTCGTGACAATGCCGACCGGATGGCCGAAATCGCGGAGCACTTCGAGGATGCGGCGGGTGAGGCGCCATTCCTTCTCGATGGGCTGATAGCCGTCGGTGTTGATGCCGAGCGCGATGGTGCGCGGCTCATAGCCGGGCTTCGCCAGTTCCTTGGCCAGCAACTCGGGGGCGTCGGGCTTGGCGAACAGCTTGGTCTCGAAATCGAGCCCAGCGGACAGGCCCTGATAGGCATGGGTCGGCCGGGCGAAGCAGTAGACGCAGCCATGCTCGCAGCCGCGATAGGGGTTGATCGAGCGATCAAAGCCGACATCGGGCGAATCATTGCGGGTGATGATGGTGCGCGGCTTTTCCACCGTCACGCTGGTGCGGAAGGCCGGCAGATCATCGAGGCTCTGCCAGCCATCGTCGAAGGCTTCGCGCGCCGTCGGCTCGAAGCGGCCGGCAGCGTTGGAGAGCGCGCCGCGTCCGCGCCGGCGCTCGCCCTCGACAAAGCGGGCCTGCGGCGGCACGGGAGGCGCAATGTCGATCTCGGAAAGGCCGGTGAGGTCGCGCCCCGCCGCCTCGCAGGCGGCGCGCTCAGCGGCCTCGCGCTCCTCCACCAGCCGCCCGAGATGACGCGGCGTGGCGCGGGACTTGCGCGCGGGCGGCGCGCCGGCGGTAACCGCGGCAGGACGGTCCGGAGAGGGGGAGGAGGTGCGCTGTTCCATGGGTGATTTTTAGTCTCCTCATGAGAACATATCAAGAACATATGTCGAAAAGTGACGGAGGGCGCTATACGCCCCGGATGTGGTGCTATAGGCAGAACGTCGCTCGCCCAAAACCCTTATGCGCCAATCCATAGCGCGTTCCGTCGAGGTGCTCTGCCGCGTGATCTCGATCGTCATTCCCACGACCGAAACCGCCAGTTTCCTCATCCCGACCCTCGCCGCGCTGGTACCGGGCGCCGCCGCCGGCGTGGTGCGCGAGGTTCTGCTGGTGGATGGGCGCGAATCGGCGGATGTGGCGGAGATCGCGGACGCGGCAGGCTGCGAATATCTGCGCGGCCCGGCCGATCTCGGGGCACGCCTGCGCCTCGGCGCGGCGACGGCGCGCATGCCCTGGCTGATGTTCCTCCAGCCGGCGGGCCTTGCTCAGGAAGGCTGGACGCGCGAGGTGCGCGGCTTCATCGACCAGGTCGAGCGCATGGGCGCGCTGGACCGTCGCGCGGCGACCTTCCGCTTGGCACTGGACGGGTTCGGCGTCGCCCCCCGGCTGAAGGAAGCGGCGGCGGTGGCGCGCTATGCGCTGACCGGCCGGGCGCGGCCCGAGCAGGGGCTGCTGATCCATCGCCGCTTCTATGAAGCGCTGGGCGGTCATGAGGCGGGCGGGCAGTCCCCGCGCCGGCTCGCCGCCCGCATCGGGCGCGGAAGGCTGGTGCTGCTGCGCTCGCAGATGCTGCTGCCGGAAGGCTGAGCCTCCCGCCAGGTCTCAGGAGGCGCGCAGCTTGCCGCGCTTCAGGTGCTCGTCGAGCCGGGGCAGGATTTCCACGAAATTGCAGGGCTTGTGACGGATGTCGAGCTGCTGGGCGAGGATACCGTCCCAGCCATCGCGGCAGGCGCCGGGCGAGCCGGGCAGGCAGAAGATGTAGGTCGCGTTCGCCGTGCCGGCGGTGGCGCGGCTTTGCAGCGTCGAGGTGCCGATCTTCTGGAAGGAGATCATGTGGAACACGGTCGAGAAACCCTCCATGCGCTTCTCGAACAAGGGTTCCACCGCCTCCGGCGTCACATCGCGGCCGGTGAAGCCGGTGCCGCCGGTGGTGATGACCACGTCGATGGCCGGATCGGCGATCCACGCCGCTACCCGCCCGCGAATGGCTTCTACGTCATCCGTCACGATGGACCGGGCGGCGAGGCGATGGCCGGCACCCTCCAGCCGCTCCACCAGCGTGTTGCCCGAGCGGTCATCGGCCAGCGTGCGGGTATCGGAGATGGTGAGCACCGCGATGGCGAGCGGGATGAAGGCTTTCTCGGAAAGGGCCTTGTCGGACGTCTCGCTCGCGGCGCTCATGCGGCCTGATCCTCAGATGCTGCGGCTGTCGAAGGCGTTGCACTGCTTCATCGAGCCGGTGTCCAGTCCCCGCTTGAACCAGCGCGTGCGCTGGGCGGAGGTGCCGTGGGTAAAGCTGTCGGGCACGGCATAGCCCCGCGCCTGTTTCTGCAACCGGTCATCGCCGATGGCGGAAGCGGCGTTCAGCGCCTCCTCAATATCGCCGTCCTCAAGAATGCGCCACTGTGCGTTCGCGTGATGCGCCCACACGCCGGCGAGGCAGTCGGCCATCAGCTCGACGCGGACGGAGAGCGCGTTCGCTTCAGTGCGCGAGACCTGGCGCTGGCGCTGCTGCACCTGCGCGAGAATGCCGAGCTGGTTCTCGACGTGATGGCCGACCTCATGGGCGATGACATAGGCCTGCGCGAAATCGCCGGGCGCGCGGAAGCGGCGCTTCATCTCCTCGAAGAAGGCGAGGTCGATATACACCTTCCGGTCGGTCGGGCAGTAGAACGGGCCCATCGCCGACTGGGCCGTGCCGCAGGCCGAGCGGGTGCCGCCGGTGAACAGCACGAGGCCGGGCGGGCGGTAGGTCTGGCCCTGCGCCTTGAACTGCTGGGTCCACACATCCTCGGTCTGGGCGAGCACGGCGCTGACGAACTGACCTTCCTGATCCTTGGGCGGGGTGCGGCTCGCAGATGGCTGCTGCGGCGCGCTCTGGCTCGTCTCGCCGCCCCCCATGAGGATTTCCGCGCCGCCGATCAGCACGGCCGGGTTGATGCCGGTGGCCCAGGCGATGAGGCCGACAATGATCAGCCCGCCAATGCCGAGCCCGCCACGCCCGCCCGGCAAGCCGCCGCGAAATCCGCCGCCGCCCCCGCGCCGGTCTTCCACATTGCTGCTGCGCCGGAAATCTTCCCACCGCATGGCCATCCCTCCCGCAAAGCGCCACGGCGCGGTGCGATGGTGATGCACGCGCGCCGTGGCGGCAATGCGCGGGAAGGCCGGCGGTTCCGTGGGGAACCGCCGGATCGTGTCAGGCGCGCGGTTTGCCGAGAGCGGCGAGCCAGTCGCGGGCGAGCGTCAGGTCGGCCTGCGACAGGCCATGGCCGACGGGAAGCGTGCGGTGGTCGAGCCGCGCGCCGGCCTCTGTGAGCTGGCCAGCGAGGCGGGCGGCATTCTCCTCCGGCACGATCGGGTCCATGCCGCCCGAAAGCAGCAGGACCGGCGCGCTGGCGAGATCCTCCGCCGGCGGCTCGGCCAGCGGCACCATGGCGCGTAACAGCACTGCGCCCGCGAGCACGCCCGGCTGGGTGAGGAGCGTCGCGGCGGCGATGTTGGCGCCGTTGGAAAAGCCGACCGCGATGGGGGCGGCCAGCCCATAGGCGGCGCGGGCTTCCGCCACGAAGGCGGCGAGTTCACCCGCGCGCAGGCGCACATCCGCCTCGTCGAACACGCCCTCACGCAGGCGGCGGAAGAAGCGCGGCATGCCGCCTTCCATCACCTTGCCGCGCGGGGAGACGAGCGGCGCGTCCGGCGCGATCATGCGGCCGAGCTGGATCAGGTCGTTCTCGTCGCCGCCCGTGCCGTGCAGCAGCAGCAGCGGCGTGGCAGCAGGATCGCGGCCGGCCTCGAAGCGGTGGAGGAAGGAGAGTTCGGCGTTCGCGGATGCACGGGACAGCGGAGCGTTGACGCTCATGACGGCCTCCTGGCGGGAAAAGGGGCCCGCCCGCCGGAAGTGGCGGGCGGGGAGAGGTGGGATCAGGCGATTTCCGGCAGCACGGCCTCGATCTGGGCGCGGCGGCTCTCCAGGAAATCCGGGAGCTTCAGCGCCTGGCCGAGCTGGGCGGCCGGCTCATCGGCGGCGAAACCGGGGACGTCGGTCGCGATCTCGAACAGCACATGGCCGGGCTCGCGGAAGTAGACGGACCGGAAGTAATTGCGGTCCTTCTGCTCCGTGGTGCGGATGCCGTGGTTCTCCTGCAGCTTCTTCACCATGGCGAATTCGGCCGCATCATCCGCCGCGCGGAACGCGATGTGATGCACCGAACCGCCACCCATGCGGGCGGGGAGGAAGCCGCCGGCCTCGTGGATATCGACGATACCGCCGATCTCCGTGCCCTCGGCCTTGAAGCGCACCAGCGAGCCCTCCCGGCCGATCTCGGTGAAGCCGAAGATGTCGGTAAGGATGGCGCCGGTGGGCGCGGCCTCGGCCAGCAGGAGATTCACCGAGTGGAAGCCGCGAAGGGCGTGCTCGGCCGGCACCTCCGTGCCGAGCCAGGCCGGCTCATTCTCGGCGCCGGTGACACCGACCAGCGCGAGGCGCATGCCGTGCGGATCCTTGAAAGACAGCACGGTCTCGCCGAAGCGCTTGATGGGCGCGCTATGGGCGACGCCATTCTCGACGAAGCGCTGCGTCCAGTAGCCGATCGAGGCGGCCGGCACGCGGAACGCGGTCTCCTGCGTCTCGCCGACGCCGAGCCGGCCGGGCGCCACATGGTCCCACGGGAAGAAGGTGAGGATGGTGCCAGGCGAGCCCGCCTCATCGCCATAATAGAAGTGATAGGTGCCGGGATCGTCGAAATTGACGGTCTTCTTCACCAGGCGCAGGCCGAGCGTGCGGGTGTAGAATTCGACATTGCGGCGCGCATTGCCGGCAATCGCCGTAACATGATGGATGCCATTGCGGTTCATGATCTTGCCCTCTCAGGGAGCGCCAACCGCGCTCTGTTGGGACAAGAGATAAACCGGCACCCGCGCAATGCCATCTACTTTCGTTTGCGTTGACGCAATGACGACTTGGCTGCTATGGTGTGCCCACGCTGAATTGTCGTTTTTCCTTCGTGCGCAACGCTTTGCGGGCGGGGAGCCGAGTTGCCGCACGGACGGAGGGCCCCATGGCCGAGCCATTCAAGAACCTGGCCTGGGACGATTTCCGCCTGATCAAGGCGGTAGCGGACGCCAAAGGCCTGCCGGCGGCGGCCGCGTCCATCGGGGTGAACCATTCCACCGTGTTCCGCCGGCTGAAGCAGATCGAGGAACAGCTCGGCTCGCTGCTGTTCGAGCGCCACCGCACCGGTTACGCCCTGACCCCGGCCGGCGAGGAACTGGTGGCGCTCGCCAACCGGCTCGACGAGGAGATCACCTCGGTCGGCCGCAAACTCGCCGGGCGAGAGCCCGCTCCCTCCGGCGAGTTGCGGGTGACGACGCCCGATTCGCTGCTGATCCATCTCCTGATGCCGATGCTGGCGACCTTCCGCGAGCGCTACCCGGAAGTGCGGCTCGACATCGTGCTGAGCAACCAGCCGCTCAACCTCTCCAAGCGCGACGCCGATGTCGCGGTGCGCGCCACCGACCACCCGCCGGAGAACCTCGTCGGCCGCCGCGTCGCCCGCATCGCCTGGGCGCTCTATGGCCGGGCGAGTGACTTCCCCGACCCGGCAGCGGTGAAGCTGGAGGAGCTGGAAGCGCGCAACTGGGTCTCGCTCGGCGATACGCTCGGCACGCTGAAGGCGGTGAAGTTCGTGCAGGAGAACGTCGCCCCCGACCGCGTCGCCTACAAGATCAACAGTGTGCTCGGGCTGGCGGAAGCGGTGGAAAGCGGGGTCGGCATCGGCCACCTGCCCTGCCTCATCGGCGATGCCCGCCCTGCCCTGGTGCGGCTCGGTCCGCCCAATGACGATTATGCGGCCGATCTCTGGCTGCTGACCCATCCGGATCTGCGCCATTCGCCGCGCGTCCGGGCGTTTCTCGACTTTCTCGCGGTGGAGATCGGCCGGCACCGCCGCTTCATCGAGGGTGGGGCCGGTCATCAGGCCGAACTGCCGGAGGCGGCCGGCCTTACGGCTTGACGCGCGCCAGCAGCGTGTTGCGCATCCGCGTCAGCTCGCCGGTCAGCTCGGCGATGGCGGCGGGGTCACGATCGAGGCAGATGCCGATCTCGGTCGGCACGCCCTCCGCCTCCGCGCGCAGCGCCCGGCCCTTGTCGGTAAGGAAGATGCGCACCTGCCGCTCATCGGCGGCGTCGCGCACGCGGCGCACATGGCCGGCGCTTTCCAGCCGCTTCAGCAGCGGGGTCAGCGTGTTGGTCTCCAGCAGCACCCGCTCGCCGATCTGCCCGACGGTCAGGCCATCCTCGGTCCACAGCGTCACCATGGCGATGAACTGCGGGTAGGTCAGCCCCAGCCGGTCGAGAATCGGTTTGTAGACGCGGTTGAAGGCGTGGTTCGCCGAATAGACCGCAAAGCAGATGAAGTGATCGAGCTTCAGTGTTTCGTCGTTGGACATCGGCGACCGGAGACCTCTTCGCCGGGGGCGGCGAATGTGCGCATCAGCGTGCCTCGCGCGCGATGCAACCACAAGCGGGATTCTGCGTAACACTGCGGCGGTTGGAGGCGCGGGCTATTTGATGAAGGGCGCGGCGTCCTCTATAGCAGGGTGAACTCATGTCTCCGGGGGAATGCGAATGTCGGGAGGGGCTGCTACGACCAAGCCGACCGGCATGGCCGAACCCGCCGCCGGCGATCTCAGTGCCACGGGGCGCCGCTCGGCCCGGCTGCGGCTGCGCGCGGCCTGGATGTACTATGTCGAGGGCATGACGCAGAGCGCCATCGCCGACGCGCTCGACATTGGCCGCGTGACCGTGGTGCGCCTGCTCGCCGATGCCCGCCAGCTCAACGAGGTGAAGATCTCGCTCAGCCGCGAGATCGCCGAGCTGCCGCGGCTTGAGATGGGCCTGCAGAAGGCCTTCGGCCTGCGCGAGGCGGTGGTTGCCCCGCTTTCCGGCCCGCTCGCCGACCCGACCAGCGCCATCGGCGCCGCCACCGGGCAGGTGATCTCCGACCTCATCCGGCCCGACATGAAGATCGGCTTCGGCTGGGGCCGCACCTTGATGCGCGCGCTCGGCTTCATCGACGAGAAGGCAGTGTCGAACCTGCAGGTGATCTCGCTGCTTGGCGGCATCACCAAGGCGCGCCAGTACAACCCCTCGGAATTCGCCTGGCAGCTCTCGCGCATTTTCCAGGCCGATTGCCACCTCATCGCCGCCCCGGCCATCGTCGACAGCATCGAGACCAAGAAGGCGCTGATCGAGCGCTGCGGCCTCGGCACCGTCTACAATCTCGCGCGCGAGATGGACGCGGTGGTGCTGAGCGTCGGCGAGATGGAGACGGAAAGCACCTCGCTGCGCTTCGGCTTCTTCTCACAGGCCGACTGGGCCTCGCTGATCGCCGCCGGCGCGGTGGGCGACGTGGTCTATAACTTCATCGACATTGACGGGCGTCCGGTCGACCACCCCGTGAACAGCCGGGTCATGTCGATCCCCATCGAAACGCTGCAGGCGACGCCCGAGCGCATCCTCACCTCCGGCGGACCGGGCAAGACCGCGGCGGTGCTCGGCGCGCTGCGCATGCTGCGGCCGACCGTCTTCATCACCGACGAGGTCACGGCCGCCGCCGTTCTGCAGGCGGTGGGCGCCGAGGACTGATCGGGACGACGGATCCAGAAGACTGTTCCATCTTGCGCTCGACCTATTTGCCTCCGGCGAAATGTCGAGTACCGAAGACCATTGACGAGTACCAAGACTCCCATGCGCCGGCCTTAGCGTCGGCGGCTGGGCCGGATGGAAGGGTTGAGCGTATGCTCGGGGCTAGCGGCATCGTGCGGTCAGGCTTCGCCGCCGAACTGGAACAGTGGACCGCCAAGCACGGGCCGGTGACCATCGGTCTCGCCGGCGCCGGGCAGATGGGCACCGACCTCATCGTGCAGGCCGCGCTGATGCCGGGCGTGCGCATCGGCGCCGTGGTCGAGCTCAACGCCCAGACTGCGATCGACGCCGCGCTGATGGCCGGCCATGCCCGCGAGGACATCGTCTCCGTCGGCACAAGCGGGCAGATCGACCGCGCCATCGAGACCGGCAAGTTCGCCATCACCGACGACTACCGCGCCATGTGCGCGGCCGGGCATATCGACGTGGTGATCGATGCCACTGGCAGCCCGAATATCGGCACGATCGTCTCGCTGGAGGCGATCCGCAACGGCAAGCATGTGGTGCTGCTCAGCGTCGAGGCCGACATCACCATCGGCCGCTTCCTCAAGCAGGAAGCGCGCAAGGCCGGCGTGGTGCTCACCGGCGCCGCCGGCGACGAGCCCGCCGCCACGGTGGAGCTGATCGGCTTCGCCCAGTCGCTCGGTTTCGAGATCGTCTGCGCCGGCAAGGCGAAGAACAACGCCTTCAAGCCCGACGCCATCCCCGACGAGTTCGAGGAGGAGGCGAAGGCCCGGAACATGAACCCGCGCATGCTGGTCGAGTTCGTCGACGGCTCCAAGACCATGGTGGAGATGGCCGCGCTGGCCAACGCCACCGGCCTCGTGCCGGACGTGCCGGGCATGCACGGCCCGGCGGCGGATCGCGACGTGCTGGCGCAGGTGCTCTGCACCAAGGAGGATGGCGGCATCCTCTCGCGCTCGGGCGTCGTCGACTTCACCCTCGGCAAGGGCGTGGCGCCCGGCGTGTTCTGCATCGTCAAGCCGCGCCACCCGCGCGTGATGGAGCGCATGGCGGACCTCAAGGTCGGCCCCGGCCCGTGCTTCGCGCTGATCCGGCCCTATCACCTCACCAGCCTTGAAGTGCCGCTCTCGGCGATGCGCGCAGTGATGCACCGGGCGCCCGACATGGAAGTGCTCGACCATCCCGTGGCCGAATGCACCGCGCTCGCCAAGCGCGACCTCGCCCCCGGCGACGTGCTCGGGCGGATCGGCGAGTATGATTATCGCGGCTACACGATGGGCTGGCGCGACGCACGCGACAGCCTCGCCCTCCCCCTCGGCCTTGCCGAGCGCGCCCGCGTGGTGAAGCCGGTGCGCAAGGGCGAGCGGCTGACCTATGACAATTGCGTGCCGGACGACCAGATGATCGTCACCCAGATCCGCCGCCGCCTCGACCAGGCCGACGCGCAGTTCCTGGCGGCCTGAGAGCGGCTCGTGCCGGGCGCCGCCTCAGGCGTTGCCCGGCCGGGAGGTCGCGAGCGCGGTGAAATGGGCGTCCGCAAGGCGCGCCTCGGCTTCCGCGAGGGCTTCCGCGAGCTGGCGCACCTGCGCGGGATCGAGCACGAGCTGGAGCGCGGGCACCGGTTCGCCGGGCTTGGGCGCGCTGGTGCCGATCTCGATGCGCAGCCCCACCTTCTCCGTGCCGAACAGGGCGGTGGTGAAGGCCTGCATCGGCCACACCTTGAGATGCCCCTTGTCGTCCTTGTCCCAGTCGTCGAAACGGCCGGCCATGTAGCTCTCCTCACCTGATGATCGGGCGTACCTGAACGGCACCCGGCTTTGCTCCCGTCTAGCATCAAATCGGGCGCGCGCGACAGGGTTGGTGCGGTGACGACGTGAAGCTCAGGAAGCTGGCGGGGCAGCGCGACCGCTCTCGCGGAAGGTCCAGATGGCGTTGCCGGCATAGTGCCAGAGCACGAGAAGGCCGGTGACGAGGATCTGCGCCGGCAGATAGGGCGCGCCGAGCGGGCCGGTGAGCAGCGCCATCAGCGCGGCATTGATGAGGAGACCGAGGCCGGCGACGGTGAAGAACTTGCCGGCCGCCTCGACATGCCCCTTGCTGGACCGGAAGATGACGCGCCGGCTGAGCTGGTAGTTCACCAGCCCGCCGGTCAGGAACCCCGCGGTGGAGCCGAGCACGGGGCCGGTGAGGCCGCCCTGCACGAGGCCGATCAGCACCGCGTAATGGGCCAGCGTGCCGAGCGCGCCGAGCGCGGCGAAGAGCACGATGTGGCGGGCGCGGGCCAAAAGCGCCGCGCGCGTCGTCACCCCCTGCGGGAGCGCCCCGCTCACGGTTTGGCCTTGGCCACCTGCGGGCCAACCGCTTCCTGCAACGACACGGCAGGCGCGTTGAAATCGATGCCCCAGCCGTCATCATCCGGGATCTGCACCGGCAGCTCGATGGGCGGGTTCTTGCCGCGCACGTCGAACACGCTCGCCATCGGCACGCCCATGCGGCTGATCGTGGCATAGGTCAGGCCCGGCACGTTGTCGCAGCCGACATTGCGGGCGGAGATGACGAAATCGGCGTCGTCCCAGTCCTCGACCATCTCGAATTCCGGGCCGAGATGGGTCGAGACCTGCACGTCCTCGGCGCAGACCGCGACCTTGTAGTGCAGCGGTGCCTTGCCCGGCGCGGCGGCCGCTTCCTGCGCGAGGCCGTGCAGCAGGGTGAGGCTCGCCTCCTCCAGGCTCGCGCCCCAATAGTCGCCCTCGAAGCGGCCCCAGGCGCCGGCGGTGCCGCCAACGAGCTGGTTGTAGCCGACATACTGATACGGATGCAGCCGGGCGAAGGTGTCGGCGTTGAAGCCGAACAGCCCCACGGCAAGCGTGGCGAAGGCGATGCCCGGAAGCGGGCCGGCCGCCGCCAGCATCCGCCAGGCCGCCGTGAGGCCGAAGGCGGCGAGCACGGTGACCGGCGGCAGGACGAAGAGGAAATGTCGGATGCCGTTATAGAGCGGGGGATGGTCGATGAGGGTGAACACCACCGGCACGGCCACCGCCAGCATCACCGGCAGTACAGCGAGCAGCCGGCGCGGGTGGCGCGCCAGAAGGTTCGCCGTCCCGTCGCGGCGCACCTCGCGCGCGAGGCGCAGCAGCGCGACGCCCGCCATGGCCAGCGCGGCGACGAGGCCCATCAGCGTGATCTCGGGTAGCTTGATCAGCAGATATTCCGACATGTAGGTCGGCGGCAGCTGGTCGATCGGCAGCGTCTCGCCATTGAACAGCGTCTTCAGGTCGAAGGCGAAATTGTTGAAGGCGCCCATCGCCGTGAAGAAGTTGCTCGGCGGCAGCACCGACCACGGCCAGGTCACCGCCATGATGGCGAGCGCGATCAGGCCGGAGACGATCAGACGCGGCAGCAGGCGCACCGGCAGCCACGGGTCGCGCAGCAGCGCGGTGCCGACGGCAAGCGTCACCATCAGATAGAACACGGCGAAGACACCGCCGACGCGCAGGCCGAGCGCGCAGCCGACCGAGACGCCGAGGCCGACCACCAGCCGCCAGCTGGGCAGTTCCGGCAGGCGCGCGCCGAGCGCGGCGATGCAGTAGAGGCTCCACACCATCATCGCCGCGAAGGGCACGTCCTTGGTGTGGGTGAACATCGCCCCGCCATACATGCCGGTGACGGCAAGCATCAGCACGGCGAGGATGCCGGCCTTCTCCCCGCCCAGCAGGCGGGCGAGGCGCCACACGCCGATCAGCCCGACAAAGCCGAAGCTGGCCGAAAGCAGATGCCGCCATTCATAGAGCGGCAGCGGCACATAGGGCTGGAGCCCGGCGGCGATCAGATCGAACAGCCCGCCATAGAGGTAGAGGTTGATGTAGTGGAAGGCGCTCTCGTCGGAGAAGCCGCTGGCATACCAGTTGAGCAGAAGCTGCCCATAGGCATGCTGCACCGGCTCGTCATTGCTGACGCCATAGTCGCGGAAGGTCAGCAGGATGAAGGCGGCGATGCCGGCGAAGACGGTGAGGCTCGCCACGCGGGTCAGGGTGGCCGAGCGCCATAGGCGCGCCAGCCGTGAACGCACCGGCGCAAGGCGCGACCTCTCGGCCGCGGCCGACGGAAAGGACGGGGAAACACTCACGAGATACGACCGTCCGGCACGAGCGAGGGGGTCTGCGCACCGTGATCAGCGGCAGCATGAGCGAAGGCGGCCGGCGTCAGGGCGGCGGAGCCAAGCGCCGCCGGCGTGAAGCCGATCTCGTCGGCGATCAGGTAAAGCGGACGGCGCTTCACCTCGGTGAAGATGCGCCCGATATACTCGCCCATCACGCCGAGGCTGATGAGCTGGACGCCCGAGACAAACAGCATGCTGACCATGATGGTCGGAAAGCCCGGCGTGCGCACGCCGAACACGAGCGCCTCGCCGATCAGATAGATCCCGTAAAGGCCCGACAGGCCGGCCAGCAGCACGCCGATGAAGGACCAGACGCGCAGCGGCACCATGGAGAAGGAGGACAGCCCGTCAAAGGCGTAGCGCAGCAGCCGCAGCAGATTGAACGAGCTGACGCCGCCGGCGCGCTCGGCCACCTCGAACTCGATCTCTTCCTGGCGGAAACCGACCCAGCTGGTGATGCCCTTCATGAAGCGGTTGCGCTCGGGCAGCGCGTTGATCGCGTCGACCACGCGGCGGTCGAACAGGCGGAAGTCGCCAGCGCCCTCGGGAATGTCGACCTCGGAGAGGGCGTGGAAGAAATGGTAGAAGCCGCGCGTCAGCAGGCGGCGGGAAAAGGGATCGGTGTCGCGCGAGCGGCGCACGGCGATCACCATCTGGGCGCCCGCGCGCCAGCGGGCGATCATCTGCGGGATGACCTCCGGCGGGTGCTGGAGATCGGAATCCATCAGCACGACCATGTCGCCCACCGCGGCACGCAGGCCGGCGGCCATCGCCGCCTCCTTGCCGAAATTGCGGGCGAAGCGCATCGCCTTCACGGTGGGGTCGGCGCGGCCGAGTTCGATCAGCGTGGCGAAACTGTCGTCGCGGCTGCCGTCATCGACGAAGATCAGCTCGCGCGCGATACCGGGCTCGGCATCCAGCACGGCGCAGAGCCGGGCATGGAGCGCGCGCAGGCAGCTCGCCTCATTGTACACGGGGACGACGATGGAGATCAGGCGAGCTTCCGCAGGGTGCATGTCCGGCATGTTTTCGTCGCTGGTTTTACTTGACGCCTACCGTCAGGGAAGGCCACCTGTCAAATCTCTAGAGCAGTTTTGGCTGTTCTGAAGCTTGCGAAGACGTAAAATCGGATTGTGAAGTTTGTTAGGCGTGACGAAACCCATGGATGATGACGGCACAGCAATAGTAGTTTGCGCCGATGATTACGGTTTGAGCATGGGCGTTTGTGATGCAATTGAGCGCCTGATCGTTCAGCGGAGGCTTTCCGCGACCGGGGCGATGACCGGCATGGCGGGCTGGCGGGCCCGCGCGGGCGATTTCCGCGCGCTCATTCGCCAGCACCCGGCCGATGTCGGCCTGCATTTCACGCTCACCGGCCAGCGCCCGCTCACCCCGGCGCGGGGGCTGGCGCGGGACGGGCGCCTGCCGGAAATCGGCCCGCTGATCCTGCGCGCCTTCGCCGGCACGCTGCCGCGCTCCGCCATTCAGGACGAACTGCGCGCCCAGCTCGACGCCTTCGAGGATGAATGGGGCGCGCCGCCCGATTTTCTCGACGGCCACCAGCACGCCCATGGCCTGCCGGGCATCCGCGAGATCGTGGTGGAAGAACTTTCCCGCCGCTATGGCGGCGCGGATATCTGGCTGCGCAATTGCCGCGAACCGGCGGCCTGGGCGCGGCGGCGCGGGCATGGTTGGCGCAAGGCGCTGCTCATCGGCACGCTGACCGCCGGCACCGCCCGGCGCGCCGCCGCTGCCGGCATTGCGTCCAATGACAGCTTCCGGGGCCTGTATGATTTCGGGCCGGAGCCCGGCTTTCGCACGGTCTTCCGCGCGGCGCTGCAGGGGCCGGGGGAGCGGGTGCTGGTGCACTGCCATCCCGGCACGGTGGATGAGGAACTGCGCCGCCTCGATCCGCTGCTGGAGCCACGCGAGCACGAGTTAGCCTATCTCACCTCCGACGCCTGCGCCGAGGATCTCGCCACCGCCGGGGTTCGGCCGGCGCGCTTCCGGGAGACCGGCGGGCGCTGAGGTTCAGCGGCGCGGCGCTTCCGGCGCGGCGTCTCCCACCACCTCGGGCCGGTCGGCGGCGGCGAGGCGGCCCTCCTCGGCCTTGTAGTAAAACTGGCTCGCCACCAGCCAGCCCTTGAGCGGGCGCAGCGGCGGGATGCAGGTCAGCAGCAGCACCGGCAGTGTGGTGAAGAGGTGGACCCAATAGGGCACCTGATAGGCCACCTCCAGCCAGATGCCGAACAGCACGGCCGGGATGCACACGAAGCAGATGACGAAGAAGGCCGGCCCATCCGCCGGATCGGCGAAGGAATAATCGAGCTCGCAAACCTCGCAGCGCGGCGCCAGGGCGAGGAAGCCGTCGAACAGATGCCCCTGCCCGCAGCGGGGGCAACGCCCCTTCACACCGGTCTCAAAGGGCGACAGCCTCGGCCATTCGCGCGCGGACATGCTGGTCTCTCCCGTCATGGGCGGCGGCGCGTCCCATCGGCGCCGCCTTGGAAATGCGCGCGGGACGCCATCAAGTCAATAAATGACTGCAAACATTTATACAGTCAATTTGCATTCAATAGCGTCATGTATGGATCAGCGGCTTCCGCTACCGCAAGGGCGACGTTAACCAATTGCGGCGAATCTTGGCGGGCATCGAATGGTCGATTCGCCCCGCACGAGTTTCGTATGAGTAACGTCATCCCCTTCCCGGCCCGCCTCCGTGAGCCCGAGCCGAACGACTTCGACATCGACCTGTTCACCGCCGTGGACGTGGCCATTCGCGACCTGCGCGACATCGCCCAGCGGCTGCGCGGTGACGTCACCGGGCAGGAGCAGGCGGAGGAATGCATGCTCATGCTCGCCCGCGCCCTGGAGAGCGCCCGCCTGAGCGGCTGAGGGGCGTCAGGCGATGAAGCTCTTGACGAGGTAAAGGGCGGTCTGCAGGAACGCCCAGATGACGCCCGAGACCACGCCGAGCGATCCGAACGCCAGCGCCATGCCGGCGAGGATCCAGATGCCGTCGCGCTCCAATATGCCGAGCGCGAGAATGCAGATGGCGAGCGCCGGCAGCATGTTGCCAAGCGGAATCGGCAGCACCAGCACGATCGCCAGCACGAAGCACATGATGCCGATGACATATTCGGCCGGCGGATGCGCCAGCGCGCCGAAGCGCGGCTGAAGCAGACGCTCCGCCTTGGCGAGCCAGGGCACCGCCTTGTCGATGAAGCTGGCGAAGTCACTGCGCGCGATGGACCGCCCGGCGATCACCCCCGGCAGCCAGGGCTGCATGCCGAGCGCGAGCTGCGCGGTGAGGAAGATCAGCGGCGCGCCGAGAATGGTCGAGGTGCCCGGCGGGGTCGGCAGCACATTCGGTAGCGCGAAGATCAGCATCAGCGGCCCGAAGGCCCGCTCCTGCATGGCGTGCAGGAGATCGCCCACCGCGATACGCTCGCGGCTGGTGTCGTTGGCGATGCGGCTCAGCACATCCGACAGGCGCACGGTCTCGTCCGTCGCACCCGCCGAATCGTCCGGCGTTTCCGGTGCGGGCTCGCGCACCGTCGTGTCGTCGGACGAGAAATCGCTGGGCAAGGCGAACCAACTCCTCACGGATGCCCGATCACCGGGCTCCACGTCGGCTTCAGATAGGCGCCGATTGTGACGTTCACCAGAAGGCGGGCGCAATTTCCGCCGACGTCAGGTCCAGCTGAACAGGAAGGCGCCGACCGCCACCAGCAGGATCACCACGGCGGCGATCGAGTGCTTCATGGTCCATTGATGCATCGTCATGGCACGCTCCCTTTTCCGCCCCCGGTGTGCCGCCTCCTCAACCTGACGTCAATTGATCAATCGCTCCGAAGCAGCTAGCGAGGCTGCCCTCACCGACCACCCGCGCGGCCGCCATGCCCGCATCTGCAGCTCAGGAGTTCCCATGGCGTTCTGCGGCCTCGATTTCGGCACCTCCAACACCACGCTCGGCCTGTGGCGGGCCGGCGCGCCGGCGCTCGCCCCGCTGGAGGACGGCAAGGTGACGGTACCGAGCGCGGTGTTCTACGATCCCGCCGGCACGCTCTCCATCGGCCGCGACGCCATGGCGCGCTATGTCGCTGGTGAGAATGGCCGGCTGATGCGCAGCCTCAAGGCGGTGCTCGGGAGCCCGCTGATCGAGGAGAAGACGCAGATCGGCCGTCGCGCCATCGGCTTCCGCGATGTCATCGGTGACTTCCTGAAGACGGTGAAAGCCCGCGCGGAAGCGAGCACGGGGGCCGTTCTCGAACAGGTGGTGCTCGGCCGGCCGGTGTTCTTCGTCGATGACGACGCGGCCGCCAATCGCAAGGCCGAGGAGGCGCTGCGCGCCATTGCGGAGGGGGCGGGCTTCTCGGCCATCTCCACCCAGTTCGAGCCGATCGCCGCCGCGCTGGATTATGAGCAGCAGGTGGGCGACGAGCAGATCGCGCTGATTGCCGATATTGGCGGCGGCACCTCGGATTTTTCCATCGTCCGCCTCGGCCCGCAGCGCGCCCGCAAGGCCGAGCGCGACGACGACATTCTCGCCAATGACGGCGTGCGCATCGGCGGCACGGATTTCGACCGCTATCTGTCGCTCGGCACGCTAATGCCGCTGCTCGGCTTCCGCAGCCCGATGAAGCGGGCGGGTCGGGATGTCCCGAGCGGCTATTTCCACGAGCTCGCCACCTGGTCGAGCATCAACCGGCTCTACACCGCTAAGACCCTGCGCGAGCTGACCGAGGTGCGGCGCGAGGCGGCCAACCCGGCGCTGGTCGAGCGGCTGATCCGCGTGGTCGAGGAGCAGCGCGGGCATACGCTGGCCATGGCGGCGGAAGAGGCCAAGATCGCCCTCACCGACGCGCCGCGTGCCGAGATCGAGCTGAACTGGCTGGAGGCCGGCCTCTCGCTCGGCATCACGCCGGAGGAGCTTGAGACGCATACCAGCGCGCTGGCCGAGCGCATCGCCGGGCGCATCGCGCTTTGCCTCACCCAGGCCAGCCTCGCGGGCGACGCCATCGATGCGCTGTTCCTCACCGGCGGCTCGACGCGCCTTGCCCATGTGCGCACCGCCATCATCGCCGCCCTGCCGGACGCGCGGGTGGTGGAGGGCGACACCTTCGGCTCGGTCGGCACCGGCCTCGCCATCGAGGCCGCGCGACGGTATGGCGGCTCAACCGTGCCGCAGGTGAAATGACTTCGGCCGGGTAAGCATCTCGAAGCCGATGCGCGAGAGCGTGGCGCCCCGCCCGGTGTCCTTCACCCCGGTCCAGGCGAGGCCGGGATCGAGATAGTCGCAACGGTTCATGAACACGGTGCCGGTCTCGATCTCGTTGCCGAGCGCCTCGGCGGTCTCCACATCGGCGGTCCAGATCGAGGCGGTGAGGCCGTAGACGCTGTCATTCATCAGCGCCAGCGCCTGCGCGTCGTCCGTCACCTTCATGATGCCGACCACCGGGCCGAAGCTCTCCTGCGTCATCACCGACATGGAGTGATCGACACCGGTGAGCACCTGCGGGGCGAGATAGGGCGTGCCCGCGCGGTTGGCGGGGAAGCGGGCGGGGTCGATATGGGCGGTCGCGCCCTTGCCCACGGCCTCGGCGATCTGGCCGCGGATCAGGTCGGCGAAGCGGCCCTGCGCCATCGGGCCGAGCGTGGTCGCCTCGTCCAGCGGGTTGCCGAGCACATAGCCGGCGGTGAGATCGACAAAGCCCTCAATGAAGCGGTCATAGAGGCTCTCATGCACATAGATGCGCTCGATGCCGCAGCAGCACTGGCCAGAATTGTAGAAGGCGCCGTCGACAAGGTTCTCCACCGCGAAGGCGAGGTCGGCATCGGCGCGCACATAAGCGGGATCCTTGCCGCCGAGCTCCAGCCCGAGCGGGGTGAACGTGCCCGCCGCCGCACGCTCGATGGCGCGCCCGCCTTCCACCGAGCCGGTGAAATTGACGAAATCGACCGCACCCGAGCCGATGAGGCGGGAGGTCTGGTCGTGTGTCAGCACGAGATTGGTGAACAGGCCCTTGGGCAGGCCGGCGCGGTCCATCGCCATCTGGAAGCGCTCGCCGACCAGAATGGTCTGTGCCGCGTGCTTCAGCAGCACCGCATTGCCGGCAATGAGCGCCGGGGCGATGGTGTTGACCGCCGTGAGATAGGGGTAGTTCCACGGCGCGACGACCAGCACGATGCCGAGCGGGTCGCGCTTCACATAGCGGCGGAAGCCGTCGCGCGCATCATGCGGCACGACCGGGTCGAGCGCGCCGCGCGCCGCCATCTCCACCACGTAGCGCACGCGCTCCTCGAAGCCGCGGAACTCGCCGCCATTGCGCACCGGCCGGCCCATCTGCTGGGCGAGCTCGGGCACGATCTCCTGATTCATCGCCAGCATGGCGTCGAGGAAGCGCAGCACATGGGCGGAACGCTCGGCGATCGGCACCTGCCGCCAGTCGCGCTGGGCGATGCGGGCCGCCTCCAGCGCGGCGGCAAGGGAGGAATCGCTGGCGGCCGGGCGGCGGGCCAGTTCGGTGCCGTCGATCGGGGAAATGCAGACGATATCGCTCATGAACCTGCCCTCGCTGGTCATCTGCCTATAGCGCGGCGCCCCTTCACCCGTCCATCAGCGCCGATAGTGGCTGCTGGAGCATAGGCAAAACCTATCAAGATGCGTCTGCGGTGCCTTGGTAGTGCCGATTTCGCGCGGATGTTCGCTATATCTGAGGGTCATCGCTGAACACCGGCACCCGTCCGCCGGCACGCATGATGGTCGCTGATGCTGAAACTCTCTCCCGATATGGCGACCGCCGACACAACCGACGCCCGCACCGACGCCATGATGTTCGACCTCGCGCCGATCTCTCTGTGGCTTGAGGATTTCAGCGCGGTGAAGGCGCTGTTCGAGCAATGGCGGGCCGAGGGGGTGATCTCGCTGCGTGAGCATCTGCGCGGGCGACCGGAGCGGGTGGCGGAGTGTTCCCGGCGCATCCGCGTGCTCAAGGTGAACCAGCGCACGCTCGACCTGTTCGAGGCCAACAGCCTCGACCACCTCGTCGCCCATCTCGACAAGGTGTTCCGCGACGACATGCTGAAGACCCATATCGAGGAGCTGTCGCAGCTCTGGGACGGGCATCGCAGCTTCGCCAGCCATACGGTGAACTACACCCTGTCGGGGCAGCGCCTCGACATCCAGCTCAAGGGCCAGGTTTTGCCCGGCTATGAGGAGAGCCTGGAACGGGTGCTTCTCGCGGTGGAGGATGTGAGCAGTCGCGAAACCGCGCGCCGGCAGGCGGCGCAGGCGGAAATCTATGCGCGCGGCCTGTTCGAGCATTCGCCGGTTTCGCTCTGGGTGGAGGATTTCTCCAGCATCAAGCACCTGCTCGACGATGTGCGCCGCCGCGGCATCACGGATCTGCGCGTCTTCACCGACGTCCACCCCGAATTCGTCGAGCGCTGCATCAGCGAGGTGCGCGTCATCGACGTGAACCAGCACACGCTCGACATGTTCGGCGCGGCGAGCAAGTCCGACCTGATCGCCCATATGGGAGCGGTGTTCCGCGACGAGATGCACCGGCATTTCCGCGAGCAGCTCATCGAATTGTGGAACGGCAAGCTGTTCCACCAGCGCGAGGTGGTGAACTACACGCTTGGCGGCGACGAGCTGCATGTGCATCTGCAATTCTCGGTGCTGCCGGGCCGCGAAGAGGACTGGTCGCTGGTGCAGGTCGCGCTCACCGACATCACCGCGCGCAAGAAGGCCGAGGCCTATCTCGAATATCTCGGCCAGCACGATGTGCTGACCAAGCTCTACAACCGCTCATTCTATGCCGACGAGTTGAACCGGCTGGAGCGCAAGGGGCCCTTCCCGGTCACCATCATCATGGTGGACCTGAACAATCTGAAGCTGGTCAACGACCAGCTCGGCCATGCCGCCGGCGACACGCTGCTGCGCCGGGCCGGCGAGGTGCTGGCCAAGGCGGTGGACCGGCCGAGCTGCGCCGCCCGCATCGGCGGCGACGAGTTCGCCATCCTCCTGCCGGGTGTCGATGTCGCGGGCGGGCAGGCGGCGATCGAGAATATCGGCAAGCTGATCGAGCTGAACAACCAGTTCTATTCCGCCACCACCCTCTCGGTGTCGATGGGCATGGCGACAAGCCTCGCCGGCGAGCGGCTGGAGCAGGTGGTCAAGCGCGCCGACTTCGCGATGTACCAGCACAAGCGCGGACAGGGCGTCGCGACGCCCGACGCCTGAGATGAGGCTTCAGGCACGGATGGTGAGGTGCTCCAGCGCGGCCAGATGCACCACGCAGATCTTGTTGCCCTCGGGATCGCGGAAATAGGCGCCGTAATAGTCGGGCGCATAGCTCGGGCGCAGGCCCGGCTTGCCCTCGTCGATCCCGCCCGCCTCGATCGCCGCCTGCCAGGCCGCGTCGACCGCTGCCGGAGACGGGGCGGCGAAGCTGACCTGCGTGCCATTGCCCCAGGTGGCTGGCAGCCCGTTGAACGGCAGTTGCACGAAGAATTGTGGCCAGCGGCTGCCCGGCATCACCCACATGGCGCCATCCGGCCCGCCATCGGAGGGCTCGTCCACGCGCGTGAGCCCGAGCGGGGACAGTACCTTGTCGTAAAAGCCGGTGAGGAGGGTGAGGTCGCGGGCACCGAGGATGATGTGGCTGAACATTGATCTGACTCATGGAAGGGGAGCAGAAGGCGGCCAAGGTGATGTGGCGCGCCCGCTCTCCACCGGCAAGGCCTGCGTTCAGAAGGGTCGACAGGCCGGCGATTGCGCAGTAAAGGGTGCCCCAGGGAATTACATGGACTTCCGGTTTGTTTGGAAGTTTTCACTTAGACGGTTTGTAAATGAGCAACCTGCATCACGAACGCGTCCTGTCGGTGCATCACTGGACGGACAATCTGTTCACCTTCACCACGACGCGCGACCCGGCGCTGCGCTTCAAGAACGGGCAGTTCGTGATGATCGGGCTGCCGGTCGACGGCAAGCCGCTGCTGCGCGCCTATTCCATCGCCAGCGCCAATTACGAGGAGACCCTCGAGTTCTTCTCCATCAAGGTGCAGAACGGCCCGCTGACCTCGCGTCTCCAGCACCTCAAGGTGGGTGACGAGGTGATCGTCGGGCGCAAGCCGACCGGCACGCTGCTGGTGGATTATCTCGTCCCCGGCCGCCGGCTCTATCTGCTCGCGACCGGCACGGGCCTCGCGCCCTTCATGAGCCTGATCAAGGATCCCGAGACCTACGAGGCTTACGAGAAGGTGATCCTCGTGCACGGCGTGCGCACCGTGGGCGAGCTCGCCTATCAGGACTTCATCGAGAACGAGCTGCCGGACAACGAGTTCTTCGGCGAGTTGGTGCGCGAGAAGTTGGTCTATTACCCGACCGTGACGCGCGAGCCCTATCGCAACCAGGGCCGCATCACCGACCTCATCACCTCGGGCAAGCTGTTCGAGGATCTCGGCCTGCCGCCGCTCGACAAGGAAGACGACCGCGTCATGCTGTGCGGCAGCCCGCAGTTGCTCGACGATATGCGCGTCATCCTCAAGGAGCGCGGCTTCGAGGAAGGCTCGACCACGGAGCCGGGCGACTTCGTGATCGAGAAGGCCTTCGTCGAGAAGTAAGCTGCGTCGAGACGTGAGTGCCGGAACCGGCGCCCGCTCAGCGCAGGCGCCGGTTCGGATCCCACGCCGCCTCGCGCTCGCGGGCAGCCTCCTCGGGCGAGAGGATGCGGTATTCGGCGTCGATCACTGTGGCGCCGCCCGCCGGGCGCTTGCGACCGCCGAACAGGCGGTAGGCAATGCCGGCGATGGCGATGACCGGAAAGACCACGAGGAACACGCTCGCCGCCACCAGCGCCAGCGCAATGCCGACGGCCAGAGCCACGGCGACGACCACGGCCACCTGCCACCAGCTCACCCGCCGGACGGTGAAGCGCATACGGTCGAAGGGATCGCTCGAGTTCATCCTTTTGGTCTTTCCTCCTGGGCGGTACTGCCGCTTTTCCCGGATATGGGGGCCAATGGCCGACATTCCAGCGCCCATCCTATAGAATCCCACCGCGGCCGGAATCGGGCGTATCCGCGATCACCCTGCGGCAGGCGCCGCCCGCGCCGGGAGAGACATGATGATCCTGCGTGACGCCACCGCCCACGACCTGCCGGGCATTCTCGCCATCTACAACCATGCCGTGCTGCACTCGACGGCGATCTGGAACGACACACCGGCCGACCTTGCCAACCGCAGTGCCTGGCTGGCGGACCGCCGCGCCAAATCCTACCCGGTCATCGTCGCGGCCGAGGGCTACGAGGTGCTCGGCTATGCAAGCTTCGGCGATTTCCGCCCCTTCGACGGCTTCCGCATCAGCGTCGAGCACTCGGTCTATGTCGCCGAGCACGCGCGCGGGCGCGGCCTTGGTGGCAAGCTGGTGGAAGCGCTGTTCGAGCCCGCCCGCGCCATCGGCAAGAAGGTGATGATCGGCGGCATCACCGGCGGCAACACCGCCTCCCTCGCTTTGCACACCCGCCTCGGCTTCACCGAAACCGGCCGTATGCCGGGCATCGGCACCAAGTTCGGCCAGCGGCTGGATCTGGTGTTCATGCAACTTGAGCTGTGATTTCGCCAGATTAAACTTTAAGTTGCATATTCTATTATGACGCGTCTAGCATGGGGCCTTGGTTGGGAAGGGGCGCCCTGTCATGAATCCGCTGAACGCAACGAACTATGACGAAGTCGTCGCGCTGCTGGTGGCATTGGTCTTGCCATTCATAGTCATCAAGATCAGGAACAACCTCCGGCGCGAACGCTATTCCCTTGTGCAAGAAATCGCACAGGCCTTCGGATTCGAGACTGATACATCGCCGTCCTTCGAGTTTGTAAAGTCGAAGTATGATGGGAGAAGTCAGGAGTTCTCTTCCTGGCAGATCTATCTCAGCGCCATCCCTTATGTCGTCCTCTCGACGATAGGGCTCTCCGTCATCTTCACACCACTGGGCGACGTGGTGACGAAGGATCAGGCCCCGAAGATCGGGCCAATCCTCCTTCTCGCCGATGGGCTTAGCTGCTGGCCCGACTGCACGGCGGCGCAGGACGGCAAGCCGGCTATGGCATCGATGACCGCCGCTGACGTCGTTCAGGCACAGTCCGGCGCGGCGCCGCCAGCGCCAGCGCCTCAGGCCCCTGCCTCAGCCCCGACAAATGGCACGGGTGAGGGCAGCCTGGTCGCCCCCCAGCCTTGTCCCTATGGCACGACCTCCTGCCAGATGATGCGCAGCCTCACCGTGGTCGCCTTCACCTTTGCCGGCGCCATCCTGTTCTCGCTGACCTACCTGCTGCGCGCGGTCACGAATTTCGAGCTGGGACCGCAGACCTTTCTTCGCGTCACGATGAACATGCTGTTCGCCGTGGTCTGCGTGATCGCCCTCTGGCGCATCGCGCCGGCGGTGCCGAGCTTGTCCGCGGCGAGCGGGCTCTGGTACGGCATCGCCTTCCTGATCGGCTTCCTGCCGGATCTGGGCCTGCGCCTGCTGGTTTCCAAACTGTCTCTGCCCCTGAAGGGCTACCGCAGCGATCTACTGGAAAAAACACCCGTCGTACCGCTCGAAATGATCGACGGCATCGACTCCGCGACCGCCTTCCGGCTGCAGGACCAGCAGATATTCGACGTCCAGAACCTTGCAACGTTCAACCCCATCATGTTGCACGTCGAGACGCCATTCGGCTTCTATGAGGCGATCGATTGGGTCGCGCAGGCGCAGCTTTGCACCATCGTCGGCCCCGATGGCTTCGTCGCGCTCCGCTCGCGCAACATTCGCACCATCTTCGATCTCGAGCGGGCCACCATCGATCCGCGAGCGACCCCGGCGATCCGCCGCGATCTGGCTCAAGTCATCTTCAAATGGTCGTCCGAGCGTTTCGCCGAGCCCGAAGATCCGCGTGTCGCCGCAGACGGTGTCGGACAGCAGCAGAACCAAGCGGCAGACCTCGCAGCAGCCGCCGTGCCTCCCGCGGCTGCTGCCGGCGCGCCGGCGCCCGACGACGCACAACGGCCCTCGCCTGCGCGCGCGACGACGGCGACGACGAGCCGCTTTGGCGACGCGGACCTGATCCATCTCTTCGAGGTCATGGTGGACGATCTGCACGTCCATCGCCTGCGGCAGATATGGGAGCTGGTCGGAACTCGGCTCGGCGCGCGCTATACGCATCTCGCGCCTGTGACGCCGGCGCAACCGGCATGAAAAAGGGCGCCTCGCGGCGCCCTTTCCGTTTCCGGCCGAGGCCGATGGATCAATAGCGGTAGTGATCCGGCTTGAACGGGCCCTCGACGGGCACACCGATATAGTCGGCCTGCTCGGGGCGCAGCTTGGTGAGCTTCACGCCGAGCTTCTCGAGGTGCAGCGCGGCGACCTTCTCGTCGAGGAACTTCGGCAGGGTGTAGACCTTCTTCTCGTACTTGCCCGGGTTGGCCCAGAGTTCGATCTGCGCCAGCGTCTGGTTCGCGAAGGAGGACGACATCACGAAGGAGGGGTGGCCCATGGCGTTGCCAAGGTTCACCAGACGGCCTTCCGACAGCAGGATGATGCGGTTGCCCGATGGGAACTCGATCTCGTCGACCTGCGGCTTGATGTTGTTCCACTTGAAGTTCTTGAGACCCGCGACCTGGATCTCGTTGTCGAAGTGGCCGATGTTGCAGACGATGGCCCGGTCCTTCATCTGCCGCATGTGATCGACGGTGATGATGTCCTTGTTGCCGGTCGCGGTGACATAGATGTCGGCGCGCGAGAAGGCATCCTCAATGGTCGCCACCTCATAGCCTTCCATCGACGCCTGCAGGGCGCAGATCGGATCGACTTCGGAGACGATGACGCGCGCGCCGGCCTGGCGCAGCGAGGCGGCCGAGCCCTTGCCGACATCGCCGAAACCGGCGACGAAGGCGACCTTGCCGGCCAGCATCACGTCGGTGCCGCGACGGATGGCGTCGACCAGCGACTCACGGCAGCCATAGAGATTGTCGAACTTCGACTTCGTGACGCTGTCATTGACGTTGATCGCCGGGAACAGCAGCTTGCCCTGCTCGGCGAGCTTGTAAAGGCGGTGCACGCCCGTGGTGGTCTCCTCCGAGACGCCCTTGATCGAGGCGGCGACCTGCGCGAACCAGCCCTTCGGCTTCTCGGCGAGCAGCTTCTTGATGAGGGCGAAGAAGATCACCTCTTCCTCGGACTCGGCCTGGTCGAGGAAGGCGGTGTCGCCATTCTCGGCGCGCAGGCCGTGATGCACAAGCATGGTGGCGTCGCCGCCATCGTCGAGGATCATGTTCGGCACGCCGCCGTCATGCCAGTCGAACAGCTTGGCGGTGAAGTCCCAGTACTCGACCAGCGTCTCGCCCTTGAAGGCGAAGACCGGCGTGCCGGCGGCGGCGATGGCGGCGGCGGCGTGGTCCTGGGTCGAGAAGATGTTGCAGGAGACCCAGCGCACATCCGCGCCGAGCGCCTTCAGCGTCTCGATCAGCACGGCGGTCTGGATGGTCATGTGCAGGGAGCCGGCGATGCGCGCGCCCTTGAGCGGCTGCGACGGGCCATATTCCGCACGGATGGCCATGAGGCCCGGCATCTCGGTCTCGGCCAGATCGATTTCCTTGCGGCCGAAATCGGCGAGGCCGATGTCCTTGACGATGTATTCGCTGGCGAGGGCCATGAAAGCTCTTCCTGACGGGTGACGGGTTCGGCATGCGGTTTACCAGCTACAGCCTGGCATAGCAATAACGACATAAAGATGTCTTTATGTCGCGTGACGAACCCACGGGATCAATCGCGGTTTTACCGGCACGACGATACCCGCGCTATGCGAGACGCTTCCAGTCTGGAGGGATTGGCGATAGAGGCGGGGGACGGGCGCCGGCCGGGCGACGGGCTGCTACTCGTCCTCGCCGAAGCGGTCGGCAATGAGATGGGTCAGCGCCTCGATCACGGCCTGCGCCTCCCGCCCGGAAGCGGCGACCTCGATGGAGGTGCCCGGCGCGGCGGCCAGCATCATCAGGCCCATGATGGAGGTGCCGCCGACCGTCTCGCCGCAGCGCGTGACGCGCACATCGGCGTCGAAGCGCTCGACGGTCTGCACGAATTTGGCGGAGGCGCGCGCGTGCAGGCCGCGCTTGTTGACGATGGCGAGCTCACGCGTGAGGGCGACCGACGTGTCCATCATTTGCCCGCGAGCACCCGGCTGGCGATGTTGATGTATTTGCGCCCGGCATCCTGCGCCTGCACCACCGCCTCGGCCATCGGCAGCTCGCCGCGCACGGTCGCGAGCTTGACCAGCATGGGCAGGTTGATGCCGGCGACGACCTCGATGTCGGGCGAGGTCATGACGGAGATGGCAAGGTTGGAGGGCGTACCGCCGAACATGTCGGTGAGAATGACCACGCCGCCGCCGCTGTTTACGGCCTCGACTGCGCCGACAATGTCGTTGCGGCGCTGCTCGATATCGTCGTCAGGGCCGATCGTGATCGTCTCAAGCTGGGATTGCGGTCCCATGACGTGTTCAAGAGCTGAACGGAATTCGCTGGCCAGGCGTCCGTGCGTTACAAGTACGAGACCTATCATTCTGCTCCGCCGCGCCCGCCTACGGCACAAGTGCATCTCTGCGCGGGACCTCCTGAATGATCAATTCAGAAGCACCCCTCTTTATGGGGCGCTCATCATCGTTGCAGCGCACACGAATGGCAAGGGCGTAGGGGCAGAAAGTCGAAGCATATTCGGGTGATTGACCTAGAGGGGCGCCGGATCGCTGAGCAGGCACGCAAGAACCTGCTGGAGCGCATCCCCCGCGCGCAGCACCGGCAGGCGCGCAACCTCAACGTCGCAAATCACGCAACGGCAGGCTTCCGGAGCCGGCAGGCGAGCCGCGTCGGGCGCGTCGAGATCGACCACGAGGTGGAGGGGCGCCTCAGCGACATGCGGCAATCGGCGCAGGCCCGCGCCGCGAATTTCGATCATCCCTGCCAGAGCGTGCGGCGCGGCGGCGACCAGCCGGCCCTCGCGTGCGTTCACATGCACCCGGTCATCCGCCACGAGTTCGGTCGGCGGCACCCGACCCGAACCGCCGGCGAGGATGAGGGCGAAAGCAAGATGCGACTTGCCTGTCCCGGAGGCTCCTCGGATCAGCACGCCGCGCCCGCCGACGCTGACACAGGAGGCATGGAGCGTCGGGTTCTCCATGGTCAGGCCGCTGGCAGATGCACGATGAAGCGGGCGCCGGCCGGCCGCGGCCCCGCCCCGTCATCCGCCGCCTCGATCACCGGCTTGCGGGCGCGGCCCTTGGCCTTGCCTTTCGCCTCGCCCGAGGTCGCCGGCCGGTTCTCGGCCCAGATCCTGCCGGCATGGGCATCGACGATCTGTTTGGAGATCGACAGGCCCAACCCTGAATTCTGGCCGAAGCCCTGCTCCTCGGGACGATCCGTGTAAAAGCGCTCGAAGATGCGCCCGAGGGCATGGGGCGGAATTCCCGGCCCGTCATCGTCGACGATGATTTCCACCGCGTCTTTCAACCTTCGGCAGGTCACCCGCACCTCGCCGCCCTTGGGCGAGAAGGAGCGGGCATTGTCGATGAGGTTGTTGATGACCTGGCCGAGGCGGGAATCGTGGCCGAGAACAATGAAGCCGCCAGTGACGCCAGCCGACGGCTCGAAGGTGAGGTTGACGCTCACCCCGTCGCCCCGCCTCACATCGTTATGCACGCTGGTTACGGTGGTGAGCAGGCGGGTGAGATCGACCGGCTCGGCCTCCTGGCGCTGCAGCTCGGCATCGAGCCGCGAGGCATCGGAGATGTCGGTGATGAGTCGGTCGAGCCGCTTCACATCGTGCTGGATGACCTCGAGCAGCCGCGCGCGCGACGTGTCGCTCTTGGCGAGCGGCAGCGTCTCCACGGCGGAGCGCAGGGAAGTGAGCGGATTCTTCAGCTCGTGCGACACGTCCGCCGCGAAGCTCTCGATGGCCTCGATGCGCGAATAGAGCGCGTCCGTCATGTCGCGCAGCGCGCCGGACAGATGGCCGATCTCGTCCGAACGGCGGGTGAAGTCCGGGATCTCGACGCGCGAACGGGTACGCCGGCGCACGCGCTCGGCGGCATCCGCCAGCTTGCGCACTGGGCCGGCGATGGTGCTGGCGAGCAGCAGCGAGACCACCACCATCACCGCCATGGCGACCAGGAAGACGCGCACGATGACGAGCCGCTCGGCGGCGACCGCCTGCTCGATCTCCTCGCTCTGGGTCGAGAGCAGCAGCGCGCCCAGAACGGCCCGGAAGCGCTGCACCGGCACGGCGACCGAGACGATGACCTGGCCGCGGTCATTCACCTGCACCGCATAGGCATTGCGGCCCTCGAGCGCGGCGGCGACTTCCGCATAGCCCTTGCCGTTATTGGGGCCGAGATCCTTGTAGAGCGGCAGATCCCCGCGCTCGAACCAGAGCTTGAGCCGGTTCCAGGTCTTTTCGAACCAGTTCGGCCGACGCTCGGTCGGCGCCGACATCTCGAAGCGCAGGATCTCGCCCTTGGAGTAAAGCGAGCGGGAATCGAGCAGCAGGCCACCATCGCGGTCATAGATGCGCGCGCTGGTGCCGGTCGGCTCGACAAGGCGCTTCAGCACCGGGGCGACGCGCTCGGGATTGATGGGGAATTCCAGCGGCGCGAAGCCGTCCTCGCCGGGACCGTAGCTCTCGCCGGCCCGCAGCTCCAGAAGCCGCTCGGGGTCGATGGTGATGGCGTTGGTCTCGACCTGCGCGGAGCCGGCAATGGCGGCGGCGATGATCTCGCCCTGCACCAAAAGGCTCTGAATCCGCGCGTCGATCAGCCCCGCCCGAAACTCCGACAGATAAAGGATGCCCGACACCAGCGCGCACATGCCGACGAGATTCAGCAGGACGATGCGGCGGGTAAGGCTGGAGAAGCTCTGGAAGGCGACGAAATTGCGCAGCCGCCCGGCGGCGCCGATGAGGCCGGCGACCCGCCCCTTGCGCGGCGCGTCGTCGTCCGGGCCCTCGATGCCGTCGCGCGGATCCTCGTCCTCGGCCGGGGGCCGGTTGGATGCGGGATCGAGCAAGAGGCCGCTACTCCTTGAAGCGGTAGCCGACGCCGTAGAGCGTCTCGATCATCTCGAAATTGTCGTCGACCACTTTGAACTTCTTGCGCAGGCGCTTGATGTGGCTGTCGATGGTGCGGTCGTCGACATAGACCTGATCATCATAGGCCGCGTCCATCAGCGCGTTGCGGCTCTTGACCACGCCGGGCCGGGTCGCGAGCGCTTGAAGGATCAGGAACTCGGTGACGGTGAGTGTCACGTTCTCACCCTTCCAGGTGCAGGTGTGGCGCTCGGGATCCATGCGCAGCTGGCCCCGCTCAAGCACCTTGGCACTGTCGGTCTCGCGCGGCAGCGTGCCGTCCTTGGGCGAGACGCGGCGCAGCACCGCCTTCACCCGCTCGACCAGCAGGCGCTGGGAGAAGGGCTTCTTGATGAAGTCGTCGGCGCCCATCTTGAGGCCGAACAGCTCGTCGATCTCGTCATCCTTGGAGGTGAGGAAGATCACCGGCATGTCGCTCTTCTGGCGCAGGCGGCGCAGCAATTCCATGCCGTCCATGCGCGGCATCTTGATATCGAAGATGGCCAGGTCCGGCGGGCTGGTCTTGAAGCCGTCCAGCGCGGTGGCGCCATCAGTATAGGTCTGGATGCGGTAGCCTTCCGACTCGAGGGCGATCGACACGGAGGTGAGGATGTTGCGATCGTCGTCGACGAGAGCGATGGTCGGCATCTGGACACTTTCCTGTTCGGCGGCGGTAGTTGAAGCAGCCTGCGGGTGAACCGTGCCGCCGTGGCCATAATGTGACAGGCAAACTGATTCAACAGAAATAGCGCGTTTCACGCCAGATAGCCAATCGCGCGGACCGCCGCGCCCGCGCTCCCCCTCCCGCGCGATGCCGCAGGCGTGGCTTGACGAACGGCAAGCGCCGGGGGCACGACTGTCCCCCGCCCCGCCAACCACCTATGGCAACGGAGGAATTTCATGGCCGCCCGCTCGTCCGCCACCCCGGCTTCCGCGACAGCCCCCACCCTGTCCTTCGATGCACCCGCCGCCACGCGCCGGTTGCTGCGCGAGGCACGGATCGGCGCGCTGGCGACTCTCGACGCCGAGGGCGGCCCCTATGCCTCGCTGGTGCAGGTCGCGACATTGCCGGACGGCACGCCGATCCTGCTGCTATCCACCCTGGCGCGGCATACGCGCAATATCCTCGCCGACAGCCGGGTGTCGCTTCTGATCGATGAACGGCGCTCCGGCGACGAGCTTCAGGGCGCGCGCGCCGGTTTGATGGGGTGTGCAGTCAGGCTAAGTGAGGCCGATGAGATCGAGATGGCGCGGCGCCGGTTCCTGGCCCGCCACCCCGACGCGGCGATGTTCGTCGGCTTCGCCGATTTCGCCTTCTACCGGGTGGAGGTGACGAGCGCGCACCTCGTCGCCGGCTTCGGCCGCATCACCGATGTCAGCCGCGACGACCTCATCCTCGACACCTCGGACGCGGCGGAAATGCTGGCGGCGGAGGAGAGCGCGGTCGCCCATATGAACGAGGACCACCGCGACGCCATCACCCTCTATGCCCTGCACCTCATCGGCACCGGGCCGGGCGACTGGCGGATGATCGGCATCGACCCCGCCGGCTGCGACCTGATGTCCGGCACGGAGGTGCGGCGCCTCGATTTTCCCCGCCGGGCCACCACGGCCCGCGCGATGCGGGAAATCCTTGTGGAACTGGCCACCAAGGCCCGCGGCGCGCCGGTGGATTCGTCCCAATAGGCGGGCGCGCCGGGCCCGGCCTTAACCTATGACCATCGCTTGGGCCCGGTTTCGTCACACAATCGACCCGGAAGATCGGCGAAAAACGCGCCTGGGCGCACCCGGTGCCCCTGTATGTCCCGCGTCAGGAGGAGCCGACCTTGCAACAGTCTGGCACGCGTAACGAGCAGCACGGCCTTGAATCCCTTGGGCTTGACGGCACCGGCAAGCTGTTCTGGAACCTCAACGAGGCCGCCCTTTACGAGCGCTCCATCGCCCGCGGCGAGACCCGCCTCTCGGCGACCGGAGCGCTGGTCGCCGACAGCGGCGCCCACCGCCATCTGAGCGAGGCCGACCGCTACATCGTCCGCGAGGCCGACACCGAGGAGAGCGTGGACTGGGAGAGCGCCAACGCCCTCCTCCGCGACGCCTTCGACGCCTTCCGGGCCGATTTCCTTGCCCATGCGAGCACGCGCACGCTGTTCGCGCAGGATGTGATGGCCGACGACGTACCGGTGCGGGTGCTGACCGAGCACGCCTGGCACGCGCTCACCCTGCGCAACCTGCTGCGCCCGCTCGATGCGCAGGCCATTGCCGGCGCCACGCCGCGCCTCACCCTCCTCTGCGTGCCAAGCTTCAAGGCCGAGCCGGAGAAATACGGCGTGCGCAGCGCGACCGTCATCGCCGCCGATCTCGCCGCCGGTCTGGTGCTGATCGCCGGCACCGCCCATGCCGGCGAGATCCGCGCCGCCCTGCTCACCGCGCTCGGCCAGATGCTGCCCGACAGTGGCACGCTGCCGCTCTGCGCCGCCGCGAGCGCGGACGAAGCGGGCGATACAGCGCTGTTCGTCGGCCTTCCCGGCACCGGCAAGTCCGCGCTCGCCAGCGCGGATGGCCGGGTGCTGATCGCCGATGGCGGGCTCGGCTGGCGCGCGGAAGGCATCCGCGCGCTGGAGAGCGGCGCCTATGTGCGGGCCGATCACCTCAGCGCCGAGGACGATCCGGCGCTGTTTGCCGGGCTCGCACGCTTCGGCACCGTGCTGGAGAATGTCCCGCTCGACCCGGAGAGCCGCGTGCCGCTGCTCGGCGCCGACAGCCCGGCGGAAAATCCCCGCGCGGCCTTACCGCTCGCCGCGATCCGCGCCGCCGCGTCCACGGGGCACGCGCCGCGCGCGCTGTTCCTGCTCAGCTGCGACACGACCGGCATCCTCCCGCCCATCGCCCGGCTGACCCCAGCACAGGCGATCTATCATTTCCTGTCCGGCTACAGCGCCCGCCTGCCCGAGAGCGCGGCCGGCATCGAGGAAGCGCAGGCCAGCTTCGCCGCCGGCTTCGGCGCCCCCTTCCTCGCCACGCACCCGGCCCGCAGCAGCGCGCTGCTGCGTCCGCTGGTCGCGCAGGAAGGGATGACCTGCTGGCTGGTCAATACCGGCTGGATCGGTGGCAAGGCCGGCACCGGGCGGCGCGTGCCGCTGGAGACCAGCCGCCGTCTGGTCGCCGCCGCGCTCGACGGCACGCTGGAGGCCGGCGAATGGCGCACCGATCCGCATTTCGGCTTCATGGTCCCGAAGGCCATCGAGGGCGTCGATGCTCGCCTGCTCGACCCCGCCCGCAGCTGGGCGAGCCGCATGGACTACGCCAAGACCGCGCGCCAGCTCGTCATCCGCTTCAGCAACAACTTCGCCCGCTTCGAGGGCCTGGTCGATGACGAGGTGCGCGGCGCCCAGCCGAGCTTGGCCATCGCCGCCGAATGATGGCAGCATGGGCCTCCCGCAATGGAGGCCCGCCATGCGCCACGCCGCCCGTGCTCTCATTCTCGCCGCCATCGGTCTCGCGCCCGCCCTCGCCGAGGCGGGGACGGCGCGTGTGAGCTTCATCGCGCCGGAGGGCTACACCGACGGCAATCTCGGCTGGGCACCGGTGGACCAGCGCCTCACGCTGGAAGGGCTCGCCCGCATCGTCGAGCGGCTCGCCACCACGCGGCTGCCGCCCGGCGACGCGCTGGAGGTGAGCGTTCTCAATCTTAACCTCGCCGGCATGATCAACCCGCTCGCCTCACGCACCGGCACGCTGCGGGTGATGCGCGAGGATACCTGGCCGTCGATCAAGCTCGCCTACACGCTGCGCCGGGACGGGCGCGTGCTCGCGCGCGGCGAGGAGACCATCCGCAGCCTGAACTATCTGATGGACCCGGTGGCGGTGCGCTCGGTCGATCCGCTGCGCTTCGAGAAGGCGCTGCTCACGCGCTGGTTCACCACCACCCTGCGCCCCTATCTCGCGAGCGAGGCGCAGGGCTGAGGATGGGCGCCGCCCGGCTCAGAGGAAATAGAGCCAGGTCAGCAGCGCGAAGCAGGGCATCAGAAAGATGAAGGACCACGCCATGTAGCCGAAGAAGCTCGGCATGGCGACGCCGCGGCTCTTGGCGATGGCGAGCACCATGAAGTTCGGCGCGTTGCCGATATAGGTGAGCGCGCCCATGAACACGGCACCGGCCGAGATCGCTTCCAGCGTTACCGCATATTTCGTCATCAAGAGCTGCGGGTCGCCGCCGGCGAGGTTGAAGAAGACGAGATAGGTCGGTGCGTTGTCGAGGAAGCCGGAGAGCAGGCCGGTCATCCAGAAATAGCCGGCATTCACCGGCTCGCCCGCCGGATCGGTGACGAGGGCGACCAGCGGGGACAGCGCGCCGTTCGAGCCGGCCTTCAGGATGGCGATCACCGGAATGATGGTGAGGAAGATCGCCGCGAAGAGCTTGGCCACCTCGCGGATCGGCTCCCAGTCGAAGCCATTGCGCTCGCGGATGAAGGCCGGGGTGATCCAGAGCGACACGCCGGCAAGCGCGATCAGCGTGACATCGCGCACGATGGAGGGCAGCGCCACATGGGTGCCGAGAATGTCGAACTCGATGCCGGGCTTCCACAGCGCGCTCATCAGGATCGCCGCGATCACGCCGCCGAGCAGCGGGATGTTGCGCTTGCCGCGCAGGCCAAGGCTCTCCGTCTCCGGCGTCGGATCGGCCTTGGGCGGCAGCTTCTCCTCGCGTGAATAAAAGTAGCGGTCGAGCAGATAGAAGGCGGGAAGCAGCACGGCGGCGAGAACGGCCGTGTCGTGGAACAGGTGCCGCGTCGTCCAGAAGAAGTCGACGCCCTTGAGGAAGCCGAGGAACAGCGGCGGGTCGCCGAGCGGCGTCAGCGAGCCGCCAATGTTCGACACCAGGAAGATGAAGAACACGACGATGTGGACGTTGTAACGCCGGTCGTCATTGGCCCGCAGCAGCGGGCGGATCAGCACCATGGAGGCGCCGGTCGTGCCGATGAAGCTCGCCAGCACCATGCCCGTGGCAAGAAGGCCGGTATTCACCGCCGGGCTGCCACGCAGATTGCCGGTGAGCAGGATGCCGCCGGAAATGGTGAAGAGCGAGAACAGCAGGATGATGAAGGGGATGTATTCCAGCGTCGCGGCGTGGACGACCTCATAGGTCGCCAGCCCCGTGCCATAGACCGCGACGAAGGGCACGAGGAAGGCGAGCGCCCAGAACAGCGCCACCTTGCCGTAATGATGGTGCCAGAAATGGCCGGCCAGCAGCGGCAGAATGGCGATGGAGAGCAGCATCCCGACAAAGGGGATGCCCCAGAGCAGCGGCAGGGTAGCGCCTTCGATGCCCGCGCCCGGCGCGGCGAAGGCGGGCGCCGCGCCCATGAACAGGAGGGCGGCGGACAAGGCGGCGGTGGCGGCGGCTTTCGTCGTCGGCATCGGTCTTCCCTGCGGCTTGAATGAAGTGATACCCCGGTTAGCAACGCCCTCCCCCGGTGTCGAGCAAAACCGGATTTCGCTGGTGCCGATGTGATCACGCGCGTCGGCCGGGGCAGAGAGCCGCCGCCGGGGTGTGCGCGGCGGGTTGGCGGGGGCGACCGGGCTGCGCTAGAGGTGAGCTGTGCCCACCCCTGCCGCGCCGATCCGCGGCGATGAGGATCCCATGCCCCGCGCCGTCGCCGGTCCCGAGATCGAACGCCTCATCCAGCTGCTCGCCCGCGTGCCCGGCCTCGGGCCGCGCTCGGCCCGGCGCGCGGCGCTGCAGCTCATCAAGAAGCGCGAGCAGTTGATGAGTCCGCTCGCCGGGGCGATGCAGGACGTGCTCGGCAAGATCGCCACCTGCCGGGTCTGCGGCAATCTCGACGTGCGCGACCCCTGTTCGGTCTGCACCGACGAGACCCGCGACCCGACGCTGCTGATCGTGGTGGCGGATGTCGCGGACCTGTGGGCGCTGGAGCGGGCGGGTGCGCTCAATGCCCGCTACCATGTGCTGGGCGGCACGCTCTCCCCGCTCGACGGCGTCGGGCCGGATGAGCTGAACCTCAAGACGCTGATGGCCCGCGTGCAGGTAGGCGAGGTCAGCGAGGTGTTGCTGGCGCTCGGCGCCACGGTGGATGCGCAGACCACCGCCCATTACGTCACCGAGCTGCTGCGCGAGAGCGGCGTGAAGGTCACCCGCCTCGCCCAGGGCGTGCCGGTGGGCGGCGAGCTCGATTATCTCGACGAGGGCACGCTGTCGGCCGCCATCCGCGCCCGCACCAGCCTCTAGCTGGTCGCGGCCAGCGTGCGGAAATGCCCGCGCGCCTGCAGATAGGCGAGCAGGATGAGGCTCGGCACGGCAGCGATGAGCGAGCCGGCGAAGAACCAAAACCAACCCAGCTCCGTCGCCACATAGCCGGCCGAGGCGGCGAGATAGGTCCGCCCGGTTGCCGCCAGCGCAGTGAGCAGGGCGTATTGCGTCGCCGTGTGCAGCGGGTTGCGGCACAGGCCCGAGAGATAGGCGACGAAGATCACCGTGCCGATGGCGCCGGTGAAGTTCTCCGCGACGATGGCGATCGACAGGGCGGTGTAGTCATGCCCCTGCGTCGCCAGCCAGGCGAAGGACAGGTTCGAGGCGCTCTGCAGGATGGCGCCGATCCACAGCATGGTGGGAAGCGGCAGGGCCCGCGCCGCCATGCCGCCGACAATGCCGCCGACCAGCGTCGCGCCGAGGCCGAGCCCCTTCACGATGGCCGCGTAATCGGTGCGGGTGAAGCCGAGGTCGATGACGAAGGGCGCGGTCATGGCGCCGGCAAAGGCGTCGCAGAATTTGTAGAGCACCACAAAGGCGAGGATGGCGATGGCGAGCGGCTGGCCGAGAAACTCGGTGAAGGCGCTGATCGCCGCGCGCAGCACGCGCTTCACCGGCGACTCGGCCGCCTGCGCCGCTGTCTCGCGCCCCGCCGTTGATGTGGGCTCACCGGAGCACAGCGTGGTGACAAGGCCGATGCCGACGCAAGCAGCCATGGCGAGATAGCCCCAGCGCCACGCGGCCGCGGCGTCGAGCCCGAAGCCGTCCTGGATGAAGGTCACGAGGAACAGCGCGCCGGCGGTCGAGACCAGCATCCCCACCCGGTAGGCGAAGACATAGGCGGCCATGCCGGCGGCCTGTTCGGAGAGGTCGAGGCGCTCGACGCGGTAGGCGTCGATCACGATGTCCTGCGTCGCCGAGGCGGCGGCGACCAGCAGCGCGGCAAAGGCGACCAGCCACGGCGCAGCGCGTGGATCGACGCTCGCCAGCAGGCAGATGGCCCCGGCGAGCAGCAGCTGGGCGAACACCATCCAGCCGCGCCGCCGCCCGAGCCAGCGCGAGAGCAGCGGCACGGGCAGCGCGTCGACCACCGGCGCCCAGAGGAACTTGATGGCGTAGGGCGTGCCGACCAGCGCGAACAGGCCGATGGTGGTGAGATCGACCCCCGCCTCGCGCATCCAGATCAGCAGCGTCGAGCCGGAGAGCGCCAGCGGCAGGCCGGAGGAGAAGCCGAGCAGCAGGATGGCGATGACGCGCGGGCGCAGATAGACGGCAAGGCCCGCGAGTACGCCGGTCGCGGGTGGATCCGCCGCGTCGGGTGGGCCGGCCGGGTGGCGGGCAGCGTCGGTCATGGCGATGGCGCATCCGTCGAACCGCCCGATTCGCCCCGGGCCGGGTGTCCTCTCTAGCGCGGAAGGGGAACGCTGTCGCGCGCGCCCCTCACGCCTGCGGCGCGGCGGGCGGGCTCGCCACGGCGGGCTTGTCCGGCACCGGGATCACATCCACCGCCACGCTCAGCTTCTGCCGGCCCGAGCCGAGCAGCACGCCGCCGATCGGGGCGACATCGGCATAGTCGCGCCCGACCGCCAGCACGACATGGTCGGTCGAGACGCGCAGCGCGTTGGTCGGATCGAGCCCGACCCAGCCAATGGCCGCGCCGCACCACACCGCGACCCAGGCATGGGTGGCATCCGCGCCCTGCAGGCGCTCCTTGCCGGGCGGCGGCTCGGTGCGCAGGAAGCCGGAGACATAGGCCGCCGGCAGGCCGAGGCCGCGCAGACCGGCGATCATGATGTGGGCGAAGTCCTGGCAAACGCCGCGCCTTATGGTGAAGGCCTCCAGCGCCGGGGTGGAGACGTCCGTGGCGCGTGAATCGTAGGTGAATTCCTCATAGAGCCGGTTCATCAGCTCGACCGCGCCGGCCAGCATCGGGCGTCCGGCGGGGAAGCTCTCCGCGGCCCAGTCGGTGATGGGCGGGCTCAGCGGGACCAGCAGGCTGGGAAAGATGAAATGCGCCGGCGAGGCGGGCGAGACATCGAGCACGGCGGCGGAGGCGCTGCGCACCGCTTCCCACGCCGGCGAAGCGTCCTCGTCCCAGCCAGTGGCCGGGGTCACCTCGACGCGGGCGCGGGTATGCACCTTGAAATCGGTGTGCGGCGTCTCGATGCGGATATGCACGACCCGGTTGCCGAAGAAGTCGCGCGTGTCCGTCCACTCCACCGGCTCGGGCTCGACGGTGAAATGGCTCGCCACCACGCGCTGGCCGAGCCGGTCCACCGGCACCATGCGCACGACATGGCGGGCGACCGGCACCGGGAAGGCATAGGAATAGGTCGTGGTCTGGTGGATGTCGTAGAACATGGCCCGATCCTACGCCAAGAGATCCCAGGGCGTCTCGATCGGCAGGCGATGAATGAAATAACGCTCGGCCACCTCGTTGGAGAGCTCCATCAGGTGCGCCTCCACCTCGCGCAGCCGGGCATCGTCGAACTCGATGGCATCGAACGCCTTCATGGAAGCGGCAAGGCGCGCGGCGAGGCGTTCTTCGGGCGGGGGCGGCTCGTCGCCGAGATGGCCGGGCAACTGGTCGAGATGAGCCATGATGGCGTCGATCTGGTAGGCGAGCGAGCGCGGGTTCACCGGCTCCAGCAGCACGAGATCGAGCACCGGGGCGCGGCTTTCCACCATCACATAGCGTGAGCGGTAGGTAATCTGGCTGTCGCAGAGTTCCAGCAACACGTCGAGCGTGCCGGCGGTCGGCTCCTCGCCCAGCGCGCGGGCGAAGCGGCAGGTGGCGATGGCGCGCTCGATGCGGCGGCCAAGATCGAGGAAGCGCCAGCCCGCCAGCCGGTTCATGTTTTCCGAGGCGAGACCGGAAAAGGCGGCGAGCGCGCGCAGCGCACGGTCGGCCCGCTCATAGGTGTCCGGCTCGGCGGCGGAGAGCCGCTCATTGATGAGCACGACGAGGTCCGCCAGCGTGCGCCACGCATCCGGCGACAGCCGGTCGCGGATGACGGAGGCGGATTGCCGGGCGGCTTCGATGAGGTTGGGCACCGCGCCCGGCAGGTCGCGGCGGGTGAGCGCGGCGAGCGCGTGGCGGGCGGGGCGCACGCGACCGAGTTCGTCCGGCACCGCGCCCCAGGACTGCAGCAGCGCCATCAGCTTGGCGACCGAGGAACCGCCGCCCTCGGCCGAGGAGGACAGCCGGCCGACCAGCGTGCGCAGCAGGCGCAGCGTCATCTCGGCGCGTTCGACATAGCGCCCGAGCCAGAAGAAATTATCCGCCGCTCGGCTGGGCAGCGGGCCGGTCTGCCGCTTGATCTCGACGCGGTCCACTGCCGGCAGCAGCGTGGTCTGCTCCACCGGCGTGTCGTCGAGCACCCACACATCGGCCGAGCGGCCGCCGCCCTGCATGGTGACGGCGCGAGCGTCGAGAGTGTCGGAGACGCGGCAGAAGCCGCCGGGCATGACCTTCCAGCCGTTTTCCGTCGCCGCCGCGAAGATGCGCAGGATGAAGGGTCGCGGCTCCAGCTTGCCATCGTGCCAGACCGGCATGGTGGACAGGCGCGCCGCCTCCTGGCCGACGAAATCGACGCCGCGCGCGCGGATCGCCGCCTCCAGCCGGGCGCGGCCTTCCTTGTCGAGATCGGCGCCGATGGTCGAGCCCTGGTCGAGCACGCCCGGCAGCGTGCGCCGGAAGGCGGGGGAGATGACCAGATCGTCCAGTTCGTCGAGCACGCGCTCGCGCTCGGCCTCCTGCCCACACCACCAGGTAGCGACATTGGGCAGGAGCAGATTCTCGCCCAGCACGCGCTTGCCGAGGCGCGGCATGAAGCCCATAAGCGCATTGGCCTCGACGACGCCCGCGCCGACCGCATTGGCCACCGCGACGCCGCCCGAGCGGATCGCCTGCACGAGGCCGGGAATGCCGAGCCGGGAGCGCGGGTTCAGCTCCAGCGGATCGGCATAGTCGGAATCGAGGCGGCGCAGCAGCACGTCGACTCGCTTCAGCCCGGCGACGGTGCGCACATAGACGAGGTTGTCGCGCACCGTGAGGTCTTCGCCCTCCAAGAGCACGAAGCCGAGATAGCGCGCGAGATAGGCGTGCTCGAAATAGGTCTCGTTCAGCGGGCCGGGGGTAAGCAGCCCCACCCTGCCCTCGCCCGAGCGGTCGAGCCGGGTAAGGCCGGCGCGCAGCGCCTGGAAATAGCCGGCAAGCCGGACAACGTTGAGCGAGCGCGACAGGTCCGGCAGGGCGCGGGAGATGGCGATGCGGTTTTCCAGCGCGTAGCCGGCGCCGGACGGCGACTGGGTGCGGTCGGAGATCACCCACCATTGCCCGTCCGGGCCACGGCCGATATCGGCGGCATAGATGCGCAGGAAGCTCCCGCCATGCGGATCGACGTCGACCAGCGGGCGCAGGAAATCCGGGCTACCCATGATCGCCGCCGCCGGCAGCGCGCCGGACTGGACGAGATTGCCGGGCCCGTAAATATCGCCCAGCACGCTTTCCAGAAGCTGCGCGCGCTGGATGATGCCGTGCTCGATGGCGCGCCATTCCGCGCCGTCGATGACCAGGGGCAGGTGGGAAATCGGCCAGGGGCGCTCGCCGCCATTGGGATCGTCATAGACGCGGTAGAACACGCCGGAGCGGTAGAGGTGCCGGTCGGCCGCCTGGAAGCGGCGCTGCACTTCCTCGACACCCATTTCCGCCAGCGCCGCCAGCAGCGCGTGCCAATGCGCGCGCGGGCGCCCGTCGGCACCGACGAGTTCGTCGTGGACCCCGGGGAGCGGCTTGTATCCCGCCAGCAACGCGTCGACCGCTTCCTCCTCGAAGCGGCGGGTGAGCGCCTGCGGGTCACTACGTCTGGGCATGGGCTCCTCTATGCGCGCCCGAGCTTGCCTGAGGCAAGCCGACGGCGGTGGCGATGCGAGGCTTCACCACAGAAAGGCAACCGGGCCGGCAGCGTGCCGGCCCGCACTCACAGGCGCGGCGGGCGCCTGAGGTCGAGTGTCGCGGGGAATTCGCCCGAAGGCTCTTCCGGCGGCACGAACAGATAACCGGGCGTGTGGCCGAAATCCTGGAAGCGCGCGAGGCGGCGCGCCTGTGCCTCATAGGAGTTCACCGGGAAGGTATCGTAGTTGCGTCCGCCCGGATGCGCCACATGATAGACGCAGCCGCCCAGCGAGCGGTTGGACCACAGATCGACGATGTCGAAGGTCAGCGGGGCATGGACGGGAATCGTCGGGTGCAGACCCGACGCCGGCTGCCACGCCTTGAAGCGCACGCCGGCGACATATTCGCCGAAGCGGCCGGTCGGCAGCAGCGGCAGGCGCCGTCCATTGCAGGTGACGACGTGGCGGATCGGGTTCAGCCCCTGCACGCGGGCCTGAAGCCGCTCCACCGAGGAATCGACGAAACGCACCGTGCCGCCGACCGCGCCCTCCTCGCCGAGCACATGCCAGGGCTCCAGCGCCTGGCGCAGCTCCAGCGAGACGCCGCCATGCTCGACCTGCCCGTAATAGGGGAAGCGGAACTCGCGCTGCGCCTCGAACCAGAGCGGGTCGACGCGGTAGCCGGCGCGGCCGAGATCGTGGATCACGTCCATGAAGTCGGCCCAGACGAAGTGCTCGAGCATGAAGCGGTCGGCGAGCGCCGTGCCCCAGCGGGCGAGCGGGCCCTCCTGCGGCTCGCGCCAGAACCAGGCGATGAGCGCGCGCAGCAGAAGCTGCTGGGCAAGGCTCATGCGCCAGTCCGGCGGCATCTCGAAGGAGCGGAACTCGACGAGGCCGAGGCGGCCGGTCGGGCCGTCCGGCGAGAACAGCTTGTCGATGCAGATTTCCGAGCGGTGGGTGTTGCCCGTCACATCGGTCAGCAGGTTGCGGAACAGCCGGTCGACCAGCCAGGGCGGCGGTGTCGGCCCCTTGCCGGGGGTCGGCACGTTGGCCATGGCGATTTCCAGCTCATAGAGCGAATCGTGCCGCGCCTCGTCGATGCGCGGGGCCTGGCTGGTTGGGCCGATAAACAGGCCGGAGAACATGTAGGACAGCGAGGGGTGGCGCTGCCAGTAGGTGACGAGGCTCTTGAGCAGGTCCGGCCGGCGCAGGAACGGGCTGTCCGCCGGGGTGGCGCCGCCGACCACCACATGGTTGCCGCCGCCCGTGCCGGTGTGGCGCCCGTCCACCATGAACTTCTCGGTGCCGAGCCGGGAGAGGCGGGCCTCTTCATAGAGGTCGCGGGTGATCTCGACGCAGGTCTTCCAGTTGCTGGCCGGGTGGACGTTCACCTCGATCACGCCCGGATCGGGCGCGACGCGGATGACGTTGAGCCGCGGATCGACCGGCGGCGTGTAGCCCTCGATATGCACCGGCAGCTTCAGCTCGGCCGCCGTGACCTCGACGGCGGCGAGCAGCTCCAGATAATCCTCGAGCCGCTCGGTCGGCGGCATGAACACGCAGAGCCGCCCGTCGCGCGGCTCGATGGCGATGGCGGTGCGGACCGAGCCGGTGCCGGTGAGCACCTGGTTCACCTTGTCCTGCTGGCCCTCATCGACCGTCATGCGGCGGTAGAGCTGGTGCAGCGATTCCGCGTCCGGCAGGTCGCCGGTGATCGCCATCGGATCGGCCGGATGGACATAAGGATAGGCGGCCGGCGGCACCCAGGGCAGCGCGGCGAGCGGCAGGCGGAAGCCGACCGGGCTGTCGCCGGGCACGAGGAACAGCTTGCCGCGCCGGAAGCGCCACTTCTCGCTGACCCAGCTGCGCGAGGAGCGCGCCTGCCAGCGCTGCACCGGCAGCACATAGCCGGTAGCCCGGCCCAGGCCGCGCTCGAAGACGCGGGCGATGCGCGAGCGCTCTTCTGGGTCGTCGAGCTTGGAATCCGCCGTGGTGACATTTTCCGGCAGGTCGCCTTCCTTGAGGATCCAGTGGCCGGGATCCTCGAAGGCGGGCTCGACGAAGTCGGTGCCGAGGCCGAGGCGGGTGGCGAGGTTCTCGGTGAAACCGCGCGCCTCATCGACCGTCGCGCCGGAAATGTTCTCGGTCGCCACCAGCGCCGGGTCGCGCCAGATCGGCTTGCCGTCCTTGCGCCAGTAGAGCGAGAAGGTCCAGCGCGGCAGGCTCTCGCCGGGATACCACTTGCCCTGGCCGTAATGCAGCATGCCGCCGGGCGCGAAGCGCTTGCGCAGGCGGCGGATCAGGTCATCCGCCCGCATCCGCTTGGTCGGGCCGACGGCGGAGGTGTTCCACTCGGCGCCCTGATAGTCGTCGATGGAGATGAAGGTCGGCTCGCCGCCCATGGTGAGGCGGACATCCTGCGCGGCGAGATCGGCGTCCACCTTATCGCCGAGCGCGTCGAGCGCGGCCCAGGCCTCGTCGGAGAAGGGCAGCGTCACGCGCGGCTTCTCGGCGACGCGGGTGACCCGCATGTCGAACTCGAAGGCGGTCTGCGTGCCTTCCGGCGCGGTGAAGCCGCCAGTGATCGCGGCGGCGGAGACATAGTTGGGCGTCGCGCAGAGCGGCAGATGGCTCTCGCCGCAGAGCAGGCCCGAGGTCGGGTCGAAGCCGATCCAGCCGGCGCCGGGCAGGTAGACCTCGCACCAGGCGTGCAGGTCGGTGAAATCGACCTCCGTGCCGGTCGGGCCGTCCAGCGCCTTCACATCCGGCTTCAGCTGGATGAGGTAGCCCGAGACGAAGCGCGCGGCGAGGCCGAGGCGGCGCAGGATCTGCACCAGCAGCCAGCCGGAGTCGCGGCAGGAACCCGCCGCGAGCGCCAGCGTCTCGTCCGGCGTCTGCACGCCCGGCTCCATGCGGATGACATAGCCGACGCGCTGCTGGAGCTTCTGGTTGAGCTCGACCAGGAAATCGACGGTCGCCACCTCGCCCTTCGGCCGGACCGACTCGACATAGGCGTCGAGCTCCGGGCCACCGGCTTCCGGCTCGAGATAGGGGATCAGTTCCTTGGCGAGCGCGGGCGGATAGGTGAAGGGCAGCGTCTCCGCGAACTCCTCCACGAAGAAGTCGAACGGGTTGTAGACCGTCATATCCGCGATGAGGTCGACCTCGACGCGGAACTCGGTGGTCGGCTCCGGGAAGACGTAGCGCGCCATCCAGTTGCCGAACGGATCCTGCTGCCAGTTCACGAAGTGGTTGGAGGGCGTGACCTTGAGCGAATAGCTCTTCACCGGCGTTCGGCAATGCGGCGCGGGGCGCAGCCGGATGATCTGGGGGCCGAGGGTCACCGGCTGGTCGTATTTATAGGCGGTGACGTGATGCAGGCTGGCGAAGATTGTCATAGGCACCCAACTGGACAGCGGACCCGTACGCGGCGCTTGACCGGCGCCGGGGCGCCGGAGCGAAAAGCCTCGCGCCCGACAACCGGCACGACGCCTCCGGCCTCTATGACGCAGGAATCGTGCCGCATGGGCGGGCGAGGCCAAGGATAACGCAGCGTCGCGCCAGCCCGCAGCCGAGAGCGCCCGCGACGACGACGCAGATCAGCAACCGCCTCAGGAAGCGCCAGTTGCCTGCCGCTTAATGAGGCGCTGGTCACCTCACGCGGCCGGGTGGGGCGCGGCGGGGGGCTCGCCCGCCGGCGGCTCATGGCCGGCCGGGGCCGTGTCCTTGCGCTTGCCGCGCCGCTCCTCGAAGCGCTGCAGCACCGCGTAGAAGGACGGCACGAACAGAACCGCGAGGCAGGTCGAGGCGAGCATGCCGGAGAAGACCGCGATGCCGATCGACTTGCGCGAATTGGCGCCCGCGCCCGTCGCCAGCACCAGCGGCAGCACGCCGAGGATGAAGGCGAAGGAGGTCATCAGGATCGGGCGGAAACGCAGCCGTGCCGCCTCCACCGCCGCGTCCATGATCTCCATGCCCTCCGCCCGTTTCTCGCGGGCGAATTCGACGATGAGGATCGCGTTCTTTGCGGAGAGAGCGATCAGCAGGATGAGGCCGATCTGGGTATAGAGGTTATTGGCGACGCCGAGGCCGGTGAGCGCGCCGACCGTCCCGAGCAGAGCCAGGGGCACGGCGAGCAGCACGGAGAGCGGCAGGATCCAGCTTTCATACTGGCCGGCGAGCACGAAATAGACCAGCAGAATGGCGAGGCCGAAGACGTAGTAGACCTCGTTGCCGACCACTTCCTCCTGATAGGACATGGCGCTCCACTCATAGCCCGTGCCCGGCGGCAGGGTCTGGCTCGCCACCTGCCCCATCACGTCGAGTGCCTGGCCGGAGCTGAAGCCGGTGGCCGCTGCGCCGACGATGGTGGACGCCGGGTAGAGGTTATAGAGCGTGATCAGCGGCGGGCCGAAGGCCGGCTCCACCTTGGCCAGCGTGCCGAGCGGCACCATCTCGCCCGAGGGCGTGCGGATCTTGAGGTTCAGGATCTCTTCCGGCGTGCGGCGGAAATCCGCCTCGGCCTGGATATAGGCCTGGAAGGTCTGGCCGAACTGGTTGAACTGCGTGACATAGGTCGAGCCGACATAGCCCTGCACGGTGGAGAACACCTGGCCGACGGTGACGCCCAGCGTCTCCGCCTTCACGCGGTCGATCTGCAGGAAGAGCTGGGGCACATTGGCGCGGAACGAGGTGCTGAGGCGCTGCAGCGAGGACTGCGACGAGGCGTTCTGCACGATGGCCTGCGTCAGGCCCTGCAGCTCCATGAAGTCGAAGCTGCCATTCTTCGATTCCACCATCATGGTGAAGCCGGAAGCGTTGCCGATGCCCTGAATGGGCGGGGGCACCAGCACGAAGGTCGCGGCCTCGTCGATCTGCTGCAGCTCGCGATTCAGCGTCTCGTAGATATAGAGCAGGCCCTCGCCCGCCTTGTCGCGCACGTCCCAGTCCTTGAGCATCACATAGGCGACGCCGGCATTGGGCAGGGTGGCGTTGTTGTCGAGCACCGACACGCCGGAGATGGCGATGACGTTTTCCACGCCCGGCGTCTTGCCGGCGATGGCGGAGATCTTCTCCATCACCTCGGTCGTGCGCTCGAGCGAGGCGGCGTCGGGAAGCTGCGCGCCGATCAGTACATAGCCCTGATCCTCGGTCGGCAGGAAGCCGGTGGGCACGCGGGTGAGGCCCCAGATGGCGACGCCGATCAGCACGAGGGCGACGGCGGTGGTGAGGTAGCTCACCTTCACCATGCGGCGGATGAGGCCGGCATACCAATGCTCGGCCTTGTCATAGACCGCGTTGAAGCCGCGATAGAACAGATTGCGCTTCTCCGGCGGCACCGGCGGGCGCAGCCAGAGGGCGCACTGGGTCGGCTTCAGCGTCATCGCGTTGATCGCCGAGATGAAGGCGGTGGCGGCGATGACGAGGGCGAATTGCTGGTAGAGCTGACCGGTGAGGCCGGGCATGAAGGCGGCCGGGATGAACACCGACATCAGCACCAGCGTGATGCCGATGATTGGCCCGAACAACTCGTCCATCGCCTTCTCGGCGGCGAGACGGCCGGGTAGGCCCTTCTCGATATGCCGCGCCACGCCTTCGACGATAACGATGGCGTCGTCGACCACGATGCCGATGGCGAGCACGATGGCGAACAGGGTCGACAGGTTCACCGTGAAGCCCATCGCCGACATGGCGGCGAAGGTGCCGATGATGGTGACCGGCACCGTGGTCGCCGGCACCAGCGTCGCGCGCCAGTCCTGCAGGAAGACCAGGATGACGATGAGCACGAGGATGCCAGCCTCGAACAGCGTCTTGTAGACTTCCTTCACCGAGGCGTTGACGAACACCGTGGTGTCGAACGGCACCTGATAAGCGAGGTCCGGCGGGAAGTTCTTGGACAGCTCGACCATCTTGGCGCGGACTTCCGTCGCCACCTGCAGCGAGTTGGCCTCCGGCAGCTGGTAGATGCCGAGCGCCGCCGCCGGCTGGCCGTTGAAGGTGAAGACCTGGCTATAGGTCTGCGCGCCAAGCTCAACCCGCGCCACGTCGCGCAGCCGGGTGATGCGGCCGCCATCGGCATTGCTGACCTTGACGATGATGTTCTCATAGTCGGCGGCGTCGTTCAGCCGGCCGGCGATGTTCATCGTGTACTGGAAGTTCTGGCCCTTCGGCACCGGCGGCATGCCGACGACGCCCGAGGCGACCTCCTGGCTCTGCTGCTGCACGGCATTGACGACGTCCTGCGGCGTCAGGCCGCGCGCCTGGAGCTGGTTCGGGTCGAGCCACATGCGCATGGCGTACTGGCCGGCGCCAAACACGTTGACATTGCCGACGCCGTTGAGGCGGGCGATCTCGTCCTGCAGGTTGATGATGCCGAAATTCGCCAGGAACAGGCTGTCATAGGTGTTGTTCGGCGAGTAGAGCGTGACGAATTGCAGGATCGCCGTAGACTTCTTCTGCGTGGTCACGCCTTGCAGCTGCACCGCCTGCGGCAGCGACGACATGGCGATGGCGACACGGTTCTGGACGAGAACCTGCGCGAAGTCCGGGTCCGTGCCGATCGCGAAGGTCACGGTCAGCGTGTAGGTGCCGTCCGAGGCGCTGGTCGACTGCATGTAGAGCATGCCCTGGACGCCGTTGACCTGCTGCTCGATCGGCAGGGCCACCGTGTCCACCAGCGTGCGCGCGCTCGCGCCCGGATAGAGCGTCGTCACCTGCACGGTCGGCGGGACGACGTTGGGATATTGCGCCACCGGCAGCGTCAGCAGCGCCACGCTACCGATCAGCACGAAGACCAGCGCCAGCACATTGGCGAGAACCGGCCGTTCGATGAAGAAACGTGAGATCATGGCGCGGGCCTTGGGTTCGGTCGGGACGGAGCAGCGTCAGGTATCGGCGGCGTCAGGCGTGATCGGGATGCGCGCCGGGGGCGAGGCCGCCGGCGCGGAGCAGGCTCACGGCGCGGGCTTGGCCGCAGGATTGGCCGCAGGATTGGCCGCAGGATTGGCCGCAGGATTGGCCGCCGGCGCAGGGGTGGCGGCCGGGCTGGCCGCGGGCGCGGCGGGGTTCACCGTCGCGGCCACCGGCGCGGCCTGCGTCAGCTGCGGATCGACCTTGGCGCCGGGAATGGCGCGCTGGATGCCGCCCACCACCACGCGGTCATCGGCCGAGAGGCCCGACTCGATCACCCGGTACTGGCCCATCTGCTGGCCGGTGGTGACGATCTTCTGCTCGACCACATTGTCCTTGTTGACGACCAGCACATAGCTGCCCTGCTGCGCCGTGCCGACGGCGGTGTCGTCGACCAGCAGCGCGTCGGGGATCTTCTGCGCCGGAACGCGCACGCGGATGAACAGGCCCGGCAGAAGGCTCAGATCCTTGTTGTCGAACAGGCCGCGCACCAGCAGCGTGCCGGTGGAGGGATCGACCTCGGGCGCGACATAGTCGAGCCGGCCCTTGTGCGGGTAGGCGTCGCCCTCGTTCTGCAGGCCGATATCCACCTCGACCTGCTTGACGTCCTCGATGGTGCGCCCGCGCGCGGCCAGCGCTTCCTTGATGCGCAGAACCTGGTTCTCGCCAATGTTGAAATAGGCGTAGATCGGGTCCATCTGCACGATGGTGGCAAGCGTGGTCGGCTGGCCATGGCCGACGAGCTGGCCGACATCGGCCAGATGCCGGGTGACGATGCCGTCGAAGGGCGCGATCACCGTGGTGTAACCGAGATTGATCTGCGCGATCTCGATATTGGCCTTGGCGGCGTCGACCGAGGCCTGCGCCTGGTCCATCGCCGCGCGCGCCTTGTCGACGGTCGCCTGCGAGGAGAAGTCCTGCTGGCCGAGCGTCGACTGGCGGCTGTACTCGGCCTTGGCGTTGATGAGCTGGGCATTGGCCGAGGCGAGCTGCGCCTTCGCCTGGTCGAGATCAGCCTGATAGGTGTCCTGCTGGATCAGGAAGAGCCGGTCGCCCTTCTTGACCACCTTGCCGTCCTGATAGTCGATCGACATCAGGAAGCCCTCGACGCGGGCAACGAGATCGACACTGTTGATGGCGGCGGTGTTGCCGGTGAATTCGAGGTAGCGCGTGACCTCCTGCTTCAGCGGCTGCACCACGCTGACCTTGGCCGGCGGCGGGGGGACGTATTTGTTCTCGTCCGTACAGGCCCCCAGAAGCCCGGCGAGCGCCGCCACACCGAGGATGCCGGCCATCCTGGCCGCTGGCACCGACAGACGCATAGCCGAGATCATCACATTCCCCTCGCGAGCCCACACTCGACGGCAGAAATATACCGGTCGCATTAGGCTTGTCTAGTTGTACGATTATTCTTCGCCAACACAGTAAATACGTCACACAAGCATAGTCTTACGGTCGTAAAAACCGCGAGGCTCCAGCTATCCGGCAGCCATGTCCCGCCCGACTCAGCCGCGCCGATGGTCCTGTCATATCCCCGCCCGCTTCTATACGCGCGCCCAACTCGCGCGGTCGAAAGCGGCCGGGCGCGCCGCGGGCGCAACGACCGACTAGGCGGCGACGTGCGCGGGTTGTACTGGTAAGGAGCGGCCGTCGACGCAGCCGGTGCGGGCGACCGCCCGGTGCCGCCGGTGCCGCCGACGTCCGTCACCTGATTTGCCGTGCAAGGGAGCCCGCATGACGACCCCCGCCGCGACCCGCGCCACCCTGGCCCTCGGGGCCGCCCTCCTGCTTGCCCTCGCCGCCTTGCCCGCGCGCGCCGCCGACCCCGCGCTCAAGCTGCACCAGGGGGACATCTTCACCGATCCGGTCGGCTCGGTGATGGGGGTGTCGATCACCAACGGCACCAACGCCACCATCGGCTCGGCCGTGGTGACCTGCACCTTCACCGCCAAGGGCAAGGCCGCCGGTTCGGCCAGCACGACGATCTTCAACATCGTGCCGGGCGACAAGGGGCAGGACCAGGTTCACCTCATGGGCGCGAGCGCCGACGCCGCGACCTGCTCGATCACCGCGACGACGCCGGCCGGCAACTGAACGCGACACAGGGCGCGCAGCAAGGCGGTTCGGACCGGCCGTCGTCCTTGCGTCGACGGCCGTCTTGGGCGCGCCCAATCGCGAAGTTGCGGAAAAGCCAGAGCCGCCCCACGCTTTGCACGGGCGCCCGCTTGCCAGAGCGACACTCTTCGCTATATTCCGCGCCTTCTCGACGGGCGACGCCAGCGCCGCCCACGAGACGGCGGGCCCTATGCCCGCCGACGGAGGGGTGGCCGAGTGGTTGAAGGCGCACGCCTGGAAAGTGTGTATACGGGAAACCGTATCGCGGGTTCGAATCCCGCTCCCTCCGCCAAAATTTTTCCCTAATATCTTGAAACATCAGGATATTTTAGATCGTAAATTTCACTTACCCCACCGCATACCCCACTCATCGACAGGCATTGCAGCGAATTGGGGCGAACGCCCGCGAATAGAAAGGGCGGCTAGCCTGTGGCCGCCGCCCTGTTGTCTGGATCGATGATGGAGCTGATCGTCAGTCGTCATCATTATCTCGGGGAGGATTGGCGACAACAGGCAGAGCAGTGCCCTGACACTGCTTCACGAGCAGAGCGATGGGGTTCTCCGTGTCGCCCTGCACACGCATCTTGTCGTTCAGCATACCCATGTGGCGCATCAGCAGTTCGAGGGCGCCCTTCTTGTCGGAGAGCTTCAGCTTCTTGATGGTCCCAACCAGCGCACCATCTTCACGCTGCTCGATCGCATCAAGGCCAGCCAGGGCGGCGGCTGTGTCGTCGTCCATCTCGTGGAGCGGCTTCATCGTGCCGTCCGCGTTGAACGCCTTGCGGATGTCGAGAAAGGCGAGGCGAGCGACTTCCTTCAGCACGCGGTCCTGAGTGATCTCGGTACGAGCCGACCGCTCCGCCATGGCGGCCTGAATCCGCACTGCAACCGGAGTTTTCCGGATGAGCTGCCGTCCAATATCCGCCGCCGTGTTTGGGCTGTAGCCGGCCCGGCGTGCCGCCTGGGTGGCATTGAGATCAACGAGATACTCTTCAGCGAAACGCTGCTGCTTGGCCGTCAAACTGCTGCGGGTCATGAGACGTCTCACTTATATCGTATTTTCGCGGGGAACAGGGGGAACAAGGGGTACGCAACTGATATCGTTGTCGAATTTCTGTTCCCCATGCATTTCCGACTTGGGGAACAAGGGGAACAGATTGGATGACTGCAAGACGCCGCTTGCTAGCGCCTGCGAGCCTACGCCTCCGCGTCTTCCATGATTGTCGATCGGAGCACGTAGCAGCGTACAGACTGCTTAAATCCCGGTAGCCGGTACTTGGTTTGGGCCTTCCCGTCGCTGCCAACCTTGAGAAATCCGCGCTTTGCCAGGACTTTGGTGACAAAAGACGCGTCCATTCCGGCGCAGATGTCGGTTTTCCATGCCTCTGGCAGGACGATGTACTCGCAGCCATTGCTGGCATTACCGACCCGATATCCCACCCGATTGATCACGCGCGTTTCGGCATGGTCTCGCACATCCACGATCGGTTCGAACCGCGAGGCGCCGTGCAGTTCGATGAAGTGGCGCACCTGTGCGATGGCGTTCCGCTCTTCCGCTGGCTCGATACCGCCACGCTGATCCAGCCAGTTGCGGAAGCACTGCGCCGCCGCCCGCATAGCCTCGCCTTCCGGCCAAGGCAGGATACCTGCCTCGCGCGCGATTTCACCAGCAGCAGCAACCAGGCCGAATCGGGCTGCGACCCGACTGATCTGTCCATCCGCTCCATCAGGACAGTGGGTGCGGACAAACTGATCGCAGAAGGCGCGCGCATCTCGCTGCACATCGTCGAAGCGCTCCACGACCATCTTGAGAAAGGCGCGACTGGCGTGACCGTAATGTCGGGCGGCTGAGGCCTTCAAATGACGGGAGAAGCCGTCGGCAGTGTCGAAGCCGTGCAGATCCTCGAACAGCCCGAGACCGCCGCCGGCATCGGCAGGGATGTCGACGATCCTCACCTCCTGGCCGGCAGCCGCACGACGACCGCGGCCATCCTCAGCGAGTTTATCGGCAAGGCTGATCTCACCGCTCGACAGGAACAGGACGCGCCAACTCGCGGCAGACCGCGCTTCGCCGGATCGTCCAGCCCGCGACTTCCCCGTGCCATTTGCCAGCATGTAGGCGACCGAGCCGGCCTCAGGACCATCGACTTGGCCCATCTCGTCGAGGCAGAGCAGCGCATCGCAATGAAGTGCGGCAACGCCTTCGAGACCGTTCGTGGTAGCGCGCCATGTGCGCAGAAATCCGTTGAGGCCACCACCGCCCCAAACCGATCCGCCGACCACGAGCGCGGTGCTCTTTCCGGTTGAGGATCCGCCGCGCAGATGGAAGCCGCCTCCCTCAGCATCGAGCGGATAAAGCAGCGGCGCGGCGAACGCCGCCGAGATGGCCAGCCCGAGGCGAGAGTTACCGACCGCGTACCGGGCGACGTCTCGTTGCCAGTGCGAGAGACTTCCGGCTGTGCGGAACGGATGATCAGGCGGCACGGCCGTCTGCAACAGCAACTGTTCGCTGGCGGAGCCAGAGTCTATCGCCTGGTCAACAGTGACATAGGTCCGACCGTGCCAGCCGGTGCGCGACACGCACCGGGCCTTCTGCTTCGGGCGCTGGGTACAGATAAATTCGTGAAGGTGCTCTCGCGCTTTGTTGCCGGGCGCCGGGATCAATCCCATGCGCAGCAATTCGCGCCGATACTCCGAACCATCACCCGCCAACAACTCCATGGGCATTGCCCATTCGCTGGAGCGACCATCGCGGTCGAGAACGCGCAGAAGTCGACCCCAATTCCGGCCATCCGCGTCACGCGTCTGAGCAACAACGGTCAATGGCGAGCAGAACCAGCGATATTCACGCCGCGACTCGCCCATCTCTTTAAATTCGCAGAGCTTGAAGACGCCTGTCGAGTCCGACTTGAATAAAGGTAATACCTCCTCGGCAGCGAGCACCACTTCAGGGTTCAACACGGCATCAACAGTACGCTTTTGCCGCTCGTCGAGGTGAAAACGGATCACTTCAGCATCAGTTTTTATCAGGTCAGCCAATGCCTCAGCGGTTACCCCCGCATCGAAAGCATCGACGATACCCCACCCGTCGTCAGGGGGAGGCGCATCCCCCAAAATGCCGCCAGCAACGCGGGTGAGATCGAGCGCCTTCACATTGCCTGCGCCAGCCCTGGCGGATTGATCGGCGATCATATCAGCCCAAGCCTGGCCCTCGCGGCCAATCGTCGGCACCAGGATGATCGACCTGCCGATGATAGGACTGAAGTCCGTCAATGCGGGCGACTTGGTATCGTGCGCCGTCGTGGTCGCCACCATTTCCGGCATCAGCATCGTTGCCGCCTGAACCGACCATTCGTCGGGGCAGATCAGCACCGGTGCATCAGGACGCGATAGGATCGCCGGCAAGTTGAACATTGGCCGAGGCGCCGGCATCGGCTTCATGCGCCATGCCGCCCGCTTGCCCGGCCCCAGATCGCAATAGGTGATGTGCGCAACGTGCTCCGGCTCGACATCGGACGCTCGCCAGCGGGCGACATAGCCCACAAGCTGCCGGGCGGCATCATAATAGGGCCACGCCCGCTGCGGCTCGCCCCATGCGGGATGCTTGAACCCCATGGCCGGCGCATCGGCAGGCACGGGAACAATCGGCACTCTGGTCGGCGTGGAGGCGGGCTTGCTATCGGCAGGCTTGGGCTTCCTGTCAAAGCTCCCATCCAGATCTACGAGAACACAATCTTCAATGCGATCCGGCCCTATCGGACTTCCAAAGCCAGCGTCGATCTGGCGATTTATGACGTCCAGCACATCTCGCTGCGACCAACGTCGCTTCGGATCGCCGTTGATCATCTGCATCCCGGCTGCGAGCAGGGCGCGCTCCGCATCATCGCGCGCGATTTCGCCCGAGGCGATTCGCTGGCCGACTTTGTAAGCGGCGCTCGCCAATGTGTCCGACTGAGTGCCGGGCGCGGCGCAAGCGATGCGATCGCATTCGGCATCCAACGCCGCTCGCCCCCAGGCCGTGGTTACCACTGAAGGAGCAGCGATGGTCGATGTGGAAACGGAGACAGTCGAAGGCGTGGCATCGAAGGGCTGAGCGTCGATGATGGGAGCGCAAGCGGCCAGGAACTCGGCGACCTGTTGCTCGGTAACGGGCACAAGCTCATCGCGGTGCCGAGTTTCCGGCGAGCCCGCAGACCACTGATACTCGGCGCCGCTCGGGTGCTGGCCAAGGGCGACGAACTGTTGTCCGCGCCCCAGCACCTCAACGGCGCCATGCTCGCCACGGATCGCCAGCTTGCGAGGTTCGCCCCCTGCCGCCCGATACAAAAGGAGGAACCTATGGCTGTCGCTCCGATAGCGCACGGGCGCATTGCCCAGCATGTCCGTTGCTAGCCGCCACACCGCTTCGGCAGTTGCCTCGTCGTCGATATCGGCATCAATTACAGAGAGCCCGTCAGCGAGAATGCCGGTATTGAGCGCGGCATCCGATATGGCGGCATCAGGGCCAACGCACGCCGGTGGATTCAGCCGGGCGCGATCGGGCCACTTGGCTTCCACCGGCGCCTTCTCGCCGGTCTTTACCGGGATAGGGCGGAAGCCCTGCGCCCAGACATTCCGGCGTCGCTGTAGGATGTCGCCGAGGTGGGGCGGGTTGGATATTGCCGTGGTCATTTGAGGCAAGCCTTCGACGCGAACCGCAGCTTTGCAGCGCGCGCTAGGAGTTCAATCGGTGTCGCGCTGGGGATGGCCGGAATATGTCCAGCCATTCAATGTCAGCGCGGAGCGATAGGAGGCGGGAAGACCGTGATAAAACCGTAGAAGCCCCTGCGCTGGCAGAATTCGAGCGCAATTGAGACGGCAGTATCGCGCGACATACGCTCAACGATCGGCTGCCATGTCCCCAGTGTCGTTGCCACTAATGCAGACCAGCTGCTGTCGCTATCGACGACAGGCAAGATTACGATCGCTGCCCAGACGGTTTTCTTGGGATCTCGCACCAGGCATTTGATCGTTACAAGGGCTTCCACCCCCGTTGCTGCAAGCTGGTCGAGCTTACAGAAAGCGTGCTGAACCGCGGCTTGGAACGTCCGCTTCTCTAAGGAAGAGTGCTTCGAGCTGAAGCTCCACCGATCGGCCCCACTGAGAGCAGCGTGGGGCGCGACGTGCAGTTTACACTGGGGATCTGCCTCGGGAAGGATTGCACCGAACTGCCGAACAAGATCGGCTTCTTGCAAGTCGATCACGGCTGGGATTTTTTCCCATGGGATGCATCCGCCAAGATCGTCCTGATTACCCCGCTCCGTGCTGCAACGCGGGCGGGGCTTTAATCTGTGTTCCATGCCCGCCTCCCGTCACTTGCTCGGGACGCGGGAGGGAAGATTGGCGACGAATGCTTCCAGGTCACTGCGAAGGATGATCGTGCGTGCGCCGAGCTTCTTGGCCGGCAACCGCCCAGATTTGATCATGTCGAAGATCGTCGTGCGGCCGATGCCACTGGCCTTTACCGCCTCGGGGATCGAAAGAGAAACCGTCATGTCTGTCTCGCATCGTTGGCGAGCCGGCTGGATACGCGCCGGCTCGCAGGGAACGATGCAGAGAGTGGCGCAATTCAAATCGGAGACGTGAACGGAAAGGCCAGAAACTATTTCCGGCCTTTGAGAGCAGTCATCACCCTGCTCGCCCGAGTCCTGATCGTGCTTTCAGCGGGACTGCCGGTAGCGTCAGGATCAAGGTGGTCGCGAATTAGCTTTTCTATGCCCGCCTGGCCGCGGTCGGGCAAACCGTCAGGATGATTAGCTCTCACGATGAGGGATATCAACGCGCCCTCCCAATCGTATTCGCGCGGTCGACCTACGCGCTTACCACCCTTAGGTGCCATATCAGTGGTGGCTGTGGAAAACATCGCACAGGCCTCGACCTCCTCCTCATCAAGGCAAACCCCCTCAAACACAAAAGAAATATACTCGCCTCTCCACCCCCTTTGGATAGAAATTATTTCTCTTGTGTCGACAATATCAATCTCAATGCGAGATTTTTTCCATTCAATTTTTGGATCAAGAGAAATTAGCAATTCAATCCCATTTATCTCTCTATCATCAAAACTCCATGAATCTCTTTCATTAATCGTTGGCGGTAAGCCATCATCGATTGATTTTGGTGAGTGTATGCCGACGTAACCCGAGTTCGCGTAAACCCTCAACTCTCTGCTTGATATATAGCTTTTCAATAACCTCCTAGAGTGTTCAATCGGCTGAGAATTTCTATTGAACATCCTGACGGCTTCCTCTAGCGGGATTTTCATGACGTCGTTATATCCACTTTTTCTTTGTCATCTTTCAGCACTTTCCGCCCGACAGGGCCGTAGCGCGGCTCACATTCTCACCGCACCTTTGGAGCAATGCTCACTCTAGCTGGCCAGCGCTTGCCCCGCTCATCAAGCGCAGCATCGATCATCCGCTTGAGTCTCAGAATTTCGTCGAAGGTCAAACGCCTTGCTGCGTCAAAGCCATCTCCATTCTCGCCCGCGAGCCATTCGAACTACATCTCGATCTGCGAAAATAAGCATTCCGGCGCGATCCGCCGCCTGGAAACGATGAAGCGGAATTCCAAATCGTCGACACCAGAACAGTGGCGAAGGGTGATGTCAGCCATGGACGCCTCCATGAGCTGCGAGGGCGACTTCCGCGCTTGCCACCGCTTGGAACACGCCGGGCTCCTCGAAGGCCAGAGCGTCACGGATCGCATCGGTGCAGAGGAACGCCGTGACGGCCCCCACCAGCGCAAGTGGCGCGTTCTGCTTGCGGATCGCGAGCACCTTGCGGTGGAAGACTGCGAACACCTCGCAATCAGCCTGATTGGGCACCTGGATAACTGCCGTTCCCCTCGGCGGGCGACCAGCTCCTCTTCCAACTCATCAGCCGCCTCGATGAACAGACCTCGGTCATCGTCATCACCAACCTCGCCTTCGGTGAATGGCCGTCCGTCTTCAGCGACGCCAAGATGACCACCGCCCTTCTTAACCGCCTGACACATCACTGCGAAATCGTAGAGACTGGCGACGAGAGCTGGCGCTTAAGAATCGCACCTGACCGCCCCCCCAACGGGTTCCCCCGGTGGGCGCACAGGCGCCTCCCGTCCCCTCCTATGCGCCACTCCGCGGGATAGGATGTCAGCCATACGACGATCGGATGTAGCCCCATGGGTCAGATGTCGATCAATCCGCGATAGATTGCGATGGCGACCGCGTGGGTGCGGTTCTCGGCGCCGAGCTTGCGCATCGCATTTCGCATATGCGTCTCCGCCGTCGCCTCAGAGACGCCCATGATGTCGGCGGTTCCGGAGGTCGTCTTGCCGCGGGCCGCCCAGGCGACCACCTCCCGCTCCTTGTCTGACAGGGGTGCCGGTTCGGTCGCGGCGCGCACCGCGCTGCCCCCAAAAGTCGATGAGCGCGGCCGAAAGTCGGCCCGCTTCAGCTCCACCGCCCGCTGCATCCAATAGATCATCACCACATGGAGCTCGTGGCGCTTGAGCTTGAACGTCGTCATGAACCGCTGCAGTCGGTCCTTCCAGAAAAGAACGACCAGGCAGGAGTAAAGGCGACCGATCTCATCGGTGAAATGGAACGGAATGACCAGCCCCTCCGACCAGCGATGATCGGCGGCAGCCTCCATGAGCTTGACCGCGCCGGGCTTTCTGACCCCGAGCTGCGGAGGGAGCGCGAGCGAGCCCCAGGAGAACGGCATATTGCTTCTGCGGGCGCTGGCGACCCACAGATCGGAATGAACGAACCGGTTGCCCTGATAGTCGGCCTCCCAGGCCTTGCCGGATGTGCCGTCGGTAAACGGCATGTCCAGGTGCGGATGGCCGGTGTCCATGAAATTGAAAGCCGCAAAGCCGTAGTTTTCGATAATTGTCTGCAGCGTCGTGCGAAGTTCGTCATAGCTCTCGCACGCCTCGATCGCACTGATGCTCTCTTCGATGTGCATGAAGTGCCCAAACTCACGGATTCCCGTGATTGCCCGCTTTGAGTGTGTCCAACACCTTGTCCCGCATTGAAGCATCAGGGGGCAGGTGCCGATATGCAACGTCCGGGCCGAAGATTACACGCTGTCATCTTTATGGAAAATGACGACCCAGAAAGTTTTCAGGCATTCAGCCGCTTCCGGCATTTCTATTTTGTAGAACAGTTGGGCTGGCCTCTTCGGGCTGATGACGGTCACGAGAGGGATGAGTTCGATGGCGGGGACGCCATCTACTGCGTCCTTTTCGAAGAGAATGAGGTCATCGGCGGCTGGAGGGCGCTTCCAACTGAAGGTCCCTATCTCGGCGCGACCGTCTTCCCGCAGCTCGCCACGCTGGCGAGCTATCCGCGGCGACCGGATGCATGGGAGGTGACGCGCCTCGGCGGCACACGGCATCAGGCGCTGACCTATGGGCTCATGTTCCACTTCGCGCAGCAGAAACAGGCTCACGCCCTGGTGGCGGTCGTCGACACCGCCCATGAGCGGCTCCTGCGCCGGCTGGGCATCCGGACACGGCGCTACGGACCGCCCCAGCAGGTCGGGTTCACGACACACGGCCGCTCCATTGAGGCGGTCGCCGGTGAGATCCCGATGGAAGATCAGGACCCGGGCGTCATCAACCGGTTTCTCATGCGCAACCACACGGTGGACATAGCCGATGCAACACTGGCTCTCAGATCTGCAAGCATTCCGTCGTGACGCACTCGGCCTGTTGAGCGAGAGGGGGCGCAGCGCCACCGAGCCTTTCGTCCGGCTGCGACTGGCTCCATTCCCGGTTTACCTTGTCACGGATCCCGATCTGGTGAAGCCCATCTTGAAGATGGATGAGGTCGAGATCGACAAGGGTCGCCTCATCTACAAACTGCGCGCCATCGTCGGAAAGAGCTCGCTGACCACGAGCGGGCCGGACCAGAAAGAACGCCGGGCGACCCTGCACAGGCAGATCGCCCGGGGGACCGCATCCACCTATGTGCCGCAGATATCGGCTCTGGTGCGCGGGACCTTCGCGCGTCTCCTCCGCGAGGACAGCTTCGACGCCCATCAGGTCAGCGCCGCGCTGGCCCTCCGCATCATCGCCAATGTGCTGTTCGGCGAGGGCGTGCTGTCGAGCGGCGATGAAGCGGCCCTGCTCAACGCCGTTAAGCTCGTCGAGGACGACCTCGCCGAAGGCATGTTCCGGATTGGTCCACCGGCGCCCTGGACCTGGTTCAGCAACCGCCGGCGGCTGCGCACCGCGCGGACCATTATGGCATCCGTGGTGCGGCGGACCCGGGCAAGAGCCACCGCGAGCAGCCTGCTCGCGTCACTGAACGGACTCGGCCTCTCGGACCGCGACCTCGAGGACGAGGTGCTCATGATCCTGCTCGCGGGACACCACACGACCGGCAGTGTCGCGGCCTGGCTGCTCTACCATATCGCCGCCGATGCCGAGCTGGCCCGGTCTCTCGCCAAAGAAGCCGCACGCTGCACCGGTCCCGGCGGTGAGCTCCGTGCCAGCGACCTGCCGACAGCGTCGGTCAGCCTGGGTGTGGTCCGCGAAGTTCTCCGGCTCTATCCGGCGGCCTGGTGGTTCTCGCGGGAGGTTAAGGCCAGCAAGGTCGAGATGGCCGGTCATACCTTCCGGCGCGGGACTTCTCTCCTGATCAGCCCGTGGCACATGCACCGCGACGCCCGCTTTTGGCCGGAGCCGGAGCGCTTTGATCCCTCAAGGCAACCGACCAGCCGGGCCTATATTCCATTTGGTGCGGGACCGCGGGCCTGTGTCGGCCTGGGCATGGCCATGCTCGAGCTTCAGGTCATCGCGCTCGAACTCGCGGCGGCCTTCGAGGCCGACGTACTGATGCGGGCGCCACCTGACGCTCCGAAGCCGTCCATCACATTGGTACCGCCGACCCTCACCTTGTCGCTGAAACCGCGATGCCCCGTCGCCCTGGGTAGCGCCGCCGCATGAAAGCACGACTAAACCAGGGGGAAAACGACATGGAACCGCAGGAACTTCTGCGAAGGGTCTCGGAACTGAGAACCGCAATCCAGGACCACGCCGTCAAGGCACCGGCTTGGGGTGTTGCCGCCTACCTGATGGCGATGGCCGAACAGGAGGTCATCTCGGCTTTCATGAATGCAGCGGGCCCGGCTGTTGCCGAAGACCGTGCAGGAAGGCGTCGAGTTCCTCCAGCTGCGAACCGGTCGCACCCCGTGCAACCAGATCAGCGCGAATGAGGGTCAGCGCGCGTTGGGCCGTGTCGGCCAGGGACGGATCGCGGGCGAGTATCGCACGCGAATGCCGGATGACGCAGTCAACGACGTCTTCCGGCCAAGGCGATTGGGATGATTCGAAGGCGGCGATGGGTGGGGAGCTCATGATCATCCCCGACCATATCACGACCTTTCCGTCCAGTGCCCTTCGGTTGACCGGCCGACGCCCGTCCGCACAACCTACGGGACGCAATCAGCGCTAAGGGCCACCGCGGCTACACTATGCCATCGTGATGAGGCTTCACCCGCTCGTGGCACTGCGCAACCAACTCAACCTTTGCCGCCAAGGTTAGGAAGGCGTCTTCGGCCCTCAAAGGTCAACGGGAGGCTGAAATGGTCAGCAGCTGCGCAGCCCGGAGAAAGTCGACTCCACCAGCACGGCATCAGCTTTGCCGAAAAACAGGTGTTTTGCGGCAGGGGCCACGTCTGCATATCAATGCGCTACGGTCGCCTGCGGAACTGCGCGAAAATCCCTGCCGAATTGGCTTGATGACCAGCAACGACGGTCGAGGGGTTTTCGGCAGCTTGGTGGTGCTCTGCGTGGACCGTTTAACCCGCACCCGAGGGGGAATGTTCACCTCCGCACGTGACTAAGGGACCGACCACGCGGTCGCCACACAGGGTGAGCAGAACCCGCCGACCATTCCTGGGCAACCTCGCCGCCGCTCTTACGCCCCCAAACGGCCTATCAATACCTGGTTGCGAACGTCGGCTTTGCGCCCCGCCTTCTCGGCCATTGATCGAGCAACGGCCTCGGCCCAAAAGCGGTCATTAGCAAGGCTCCCCGCCCGGTCCCGGTATTTTACAATATGACCAGCACAAAGCAGGCGCGAAGCTTCAGCTGCCTCAACTGGGCAGGCCGAATTGCTGGCGCAGCGCCTTGTCGAAGAGCCACGCGGGCATGAGGCGACGCAGCAGGCTGACCTGTTTCGCCACTTTGCCGACGGGGTAGCGCAGCCTGTAGCGCGGCGCCGTGGCAGCCCGAAGCACCGCCTCCGCCACATCTTCGGGTGTGACCGCCGTCGGCAATGCCTTCTCGATGAATCCACGCACCCAGGCGCGGCCACCATCATACTCCGGCTTCTTGGCGTCGGGCTCCAGCGCGCTCTGGTCGAAATTGCCGGTCACCGTGCCGGGCTCAATCAAGCTCACGCGGACATTGAAGGCGCGGACCTCGTGATCGAGCGACTCGGAATAACCCTCAACGGCGAACTTGCTTCCGGCATAATGGGCCGAGTACGGCGCGGGGATGAACCCGAGCGCGCTGCTGAGATTAATGATGCGGCCCTGCGCGCGTTCCCGCATCGACGGCAGCACCGCGTTGATGACCCGGACAACGCCGAACAGATTGACGTCGTAAAGGCGCTGAACCTGCGCGACTGACGATTCCTCGGCGCCCCCGAACATGCCGACGCCGGCATTGTTGACGAGAACATCGATGCGCCCCGTGCATGCGAGCACCTGCGACACGAGGGCGGCGACGGAAGCGTCATCCGTGACGTCGCAGGCCAGCATCGTAACCTCGCTGGGGGCGGTTCCGCCCGGTTTGCGGCTGGTGCCGAAGACGGTGAAGCCGGCCCGCGCCAGGGCTTCGGCGCTCGCCCGGCCGATACCGGACGACGCCCCCGTCACAAGAGCGGTTTTCGGAAAGTGTGAGGACATAGCTGCTGATCCGATTTGCGGGACGAGGGAACGGGTCCGTCATCGCGGCCCCAATAGGCACCGCCGGCCGGCGCCGCAGGGCCAGCCATGCGTCAGGGTGGGGTTGCGCGGCCGTCACGTCAGCTGGACGACGACCTTGCCTTTGGACCGTCCGGTGTCGAGATAGGCCAAGGCTTCGTTGGTGGCCTTGAACGGGAAGATCCGGTCCATGACCGGACGAATGGCCCCGGCCTCGATCAGCGCCGTGATCTGGCTCAACTGCCCGCCATCCGCCCGCATGAACAGGAAGGAATAGGCGAGCCCTCGGCCTTTTGCCTTCCGGCGAATGCCGAAGCTCAGAAGGCGCATGAGCTGCCGCAGGCCCCAGTTTAGCCCCTTCTGCCGGGCGAAATCGGGGTCCGGCGGGCCGGAGATGGAAATCAGCTTCCCGCCGGGCTTCAGCACGTTCAGGGACTTCTGAAGCGTGTCGCCGCCGAGGCTGTTCAGGACGACATCGTAACCTGACAGGACGTTCTCGAAGTCCTGGGTCTTGTAGTCGATCACAACGTCGGCGCCGAGGCTTCGGACCAGATCCACATTGGCGGTGCTGGTGGTCGTCGCGACCGTCGCGCCGAGATGCTTGGCCAGTTGAATGGCGAATGTCCCGACGCCGCCCGAGCCCGCGTGGATGAGGATCTTCTGCCCCTTGCGCAAACCGGCGCGGTCGACCAGGGCCTGCCAGGCGGTGAGCCCGACCAGGGGGATGGACGCCGCCTCCTCCATGGTCAGGTTGTTCGGCTTCAGCGCGAGATCGTCCTCATGGATAGAGATCCGCTCCGCGAAGGTTCCGACCCGGCCATCGCGCGGGCGGGCATAGACCTCGTCGCCCGCCTTGAAGCGGCGGACCTTGGCACCGACCCGCGCGACGACCCCGGCCATGTCGTGTCCCAGAATGAAAGGCGGGCGATAGGTAAGGAGGGGCTTGAAGGCGCCGTCGCGGATCTTGGAATCGAGAGGGTTGAGAGCTGCGGCGTGGATGTCGACCAGGACATCCTCATCCCCCAGTTCCGGCTCCGGCCTATCGCCGAAGCGCAGGGCGCCGCTCTTCTTGTATTTGTCGAGGATGAAGGCCTTCATGATGGTGTGCTCTCTGGGTTCCTGCGGGTGGCCCGCCACCGGTCGGAGGGCCGGGACTGTTGCCGGGAAGCCGGACCGTTGGCGGGCAAAGGCTCAGGCGGCCGTGCGGTAACGCGCCGCCGCGTGTTCCTGGCGGGTGTTCGGCAGCATGGCCTGACGCGCGGCCTGATAGGCGGTCCACTGCTCCACATCGGGCAGCGGCGGGATGGTGACGGCCTCGCGGCGGTCGAAGCCGACCAGCGCCGCGTCGACCAGTTCTTCGACGTCCATCACCCCGGCCATGGCGTCGACGTCCGCGCCGACGTGACCCCAGATTTCGGTACGCGTGGCGGCGGGAAGTACCGCCTGGACATAGACGCCCTTCGGGCCGAGCTCGAGGCTGAGCCCCTGCGACAGGAACAGCGCGAAAGCCTTGGTGGCGCCATAGACCGTCATGGCGAATTCCGGCGCCAGCCCGACCACCGAGCCTATGTTGACGATCGCGCCCGCGCCGGCCTGAGCCAGACGCGGCGCGATGGCACTGGCTAGCCGCAGGACGGCGGTGGTGTTGAGGGCGAGCAACTGCGCGACGGCGTCGGTGCTCTGCTCGATGAAGCTGCCGCCAATGGCCGTTCCGGCATTGTTGATGAGGATGCCGATGCGGGCGTCGTCGCGCAGGCGAGCCTCAACGACCGCGAGGTCGGCGGGCTGTGTCAGGTCGGCCGTGACGATGTCGATCGCGACGCCGGTCTCGTCACGCAGGCGAGCCGCCAGGGCCTCCATGCGCGCCGTGTTGCGGGCAATCAGAACCAGATCATGCCCACGGCGGGCGAAACGCTCGGCATAAGCCGCGCCAATGCCGGTGGAGGCGCCGGTGATAAGAACGGAGGGGTGTGCGGCCATGGGTTGCTCTCTCTTCAATTCGTGGCCATATACATGATGAACATCATGATTGATTTTAAATATGACGATCATCATGTAACTGTCAATGACGGGCGTCGGAGGAATCTGAAATGAAGGTGAGCCGCGAGCAGATGGCGGAGAACCGCCGCCGCATCCTCGACGCTGCAAGCTCGCTGTTTCGCGACAGGGGGTTCGACGCCGTCAGCGTGGCCGAGGTGATGAAGGCCGCCGGGCTTACCCATGGCGGCTTCTATGGGCATTTCAGTTCAAAGGACGATCTGGTCGCGCAGACCCTGGCCCATGTCCTCGCGGCGGACGCCGGCGGGAACACAGAAATCCGCGCCTACCTCGAGGCCTATCTGTCGCCGCGCCATCGCGACAACCCGGCCGCGGGTTGCCCGACGGCGGGACTTGCCGCCGCCATCCGCCACCAGTCACCCATGGCACGCGAAGCGATGACGGAAGGGTTGCGCTCGCAGATCGGACGCATCGCGACGTCGCTCCCGCTGGCGGATCCGGCCGGCCGGCGTCAGGCAGCGATTGGAAGCTGGGCGGCGATGGTCGGGGCGGTCATCCTCGCCCGCGCCATCGATGACCCTGCTCTTTCCGACGAGATCCTGGAGCAGACCCGCGCCTGGATCGAAGCGGGGATCACGGATGGGGCAGCCTTGTAATTCCAAGGCCTGCAACGAAGTTAGATTGCATCCTCGGCTAGCAGTAGACGACCACCAACTTGATGTGGACTTCGAAGCGGAAGTTTCGAAGGTAGCCTTTTGGTCAGCTTAGGCAGTGGCCCCATAAATTTGCCTGCCGGCTAGGAGCGTGATTCAAGCTCTCTCGATAGGGGAGAGAGCGATGCGCCGCCACGAATTGACGGACGAGGAATGGGCGATCATCGCGCCGCTGTTGCCAAACAAGCCGCGCGGGGTTGCGCGGGTGGATGACCGCCGGGTGATCAACGGCATCCTCTGGCGGTTCCGCACCGGGGCGCCATGGCGAGACGTGCCGGAGCGCTATGGCCCGCGCACAACCCTCTACAACCGTTTCGTGCGCTGGCGGGCGGCCGGGGTCTGGGACCGGCTGCTGGAAGCGGTGTCCGCTGCCTATGACGGCGACATCATCATGATCGATAGCTCTTGCGTTCGCGTCCACCAGCACGGCGCCGCTATCAAAAAGGGGCGACGACGATCGTTGCATGGGACGCTCCCGGGGCGGCCTGACCACCAAGATCCATGCCCTGGTCGATGCTGAAGGCAGGCCGATCCACCTCCTGCTCACCGCTGGCCAGGCAGGCGATGCACCGGCCGGGCGGGAGCTGCTGGCCCGGCTCTCACCGGGCGGCATCCTGCTCGCCGACAAGGCCTATGACACCGACGCCATCCGCGCCGAGACAGCGGAGCGAGGCGGATTTGCCAATGTGCCGCCTCGCACGATCCGCAAGCGCAGCTTCGCCTTCAGTCCGTGGCTTTATCGCCAAAGGAACCTCGTCGAGCGCTTCTTTAACAGGATCAAGCAGATGCGCGGCCTCGCCAGCCGCTACGACCGGCGCCCAGACAACTTCCTCGCAGCCCTCAAGCTCGCAGCCGTCCGCATATGGATCAATGCGTTATGAGTCCGCTGCCTAGCCCTCGGCAATTCACCGGCGCGATATGTCGGCCTCTTGCTTGAAGTCCTCAATAGCGGAAAATCTCCCACCGACCCCGAAGCCGTATGTCAGCAAAGCGCCCTCATTCCGGACGCTCCGGCGAACTTTGCCGTCGCCTGATAGCGGACGTTGGCGCCGACTGCAGAGACGACGGCTTTGCGCCTCCATCTTGGTCATTGCCCCTAGTAGCCGCCGCAGCCAGAAACGGACATTAGCGAGTCGGGGCACCTTGGCGCCAGAACCGGACATTCGATGCGTGCCCGACTGCGGGCGCTCATACCTCAGCGTGACCATAACTAACGCGCAATCATATGGCCAAGATGCGTATAAGCGATGACATCATCGCGGGACCGTTTGGGGCTCCGCAAGGTCACGTTTATCGGCCTGCCCTTCTAAGGCAGGCCGTCGCGCCGTCACGCAGTTCCACCTTTCGCCCGACAATTACTGAATCAATGCTCCAGCAAATTCTCGCGCAGCGTGGTGCCTTGATAACGCGTTCGCATACGCCCGCGCCGCTGCAGTTCCGGCACGACGAGATCGACGAACTCCTCGAAGCAGCCTGGCGTATAGGTGGCCGCCAGCATGAAGCCATCGGCGCCGCCATCGTCCATGTAGTGCTCGATCTGGTCGGCGATATCGGCCGCTGTTCCCACCGCAACCGGCATGCCCATGCCCTGTGCGTATATCATCGCCGCCTCCTTCACCGTCACCGGCGCCCCGCCCTTGGCGTAGATGATCGAATCGAACAGGCCCTGAATGCCAGGCACCTCAATGTTCTGCACGATGGCGTCGGGTTCGAATTTGGAGAAGTCGAGGCCGAAATGGCCGGACATCCAGGCCAGTGCGCCCTCGGGCGGAATGCAGGCGTGGATGCGCTCATATTTCTCCTGCGCCTCGCTGCGGGTTTCCGCCACCACGGTCTGCAGGCCATAGATCAACTTCACCGAGCCGGGGGCGCGGTTGTACTTTCCCGACAGGCGCTCGTTGAGATCGCTGGCGTAGCCCTTCATCCGCTCGACATTGGGATGCACGGCGAAGATCGCCTCGGCATGCTTGGCGGCGAAGTCGCGGCCCTGGCCGGAGGAACCGGCCTGCCAGAGCACCGGCCGCCCCTGCGGCGAGGGGGCACAGAAATGCCGGCCATTGCACTTGTAGTATTTGCCCTCGTGGGAGACGACCTTGACCTTCGAGGGGTCGGCATAGATGCCGCTCGCTTTGTCGGCGATGATCGCGCCGGGCTCCCAGGAGTCCCAGAGCTTGTAGCAAAGCTCCATATACTCCTCGAGCCGCTCATAGCGCCCGCTGCGGTCGGTCATTGGCTGGCCATAGGCGTCCCACTCACTCTTCGAATAGGAAGAGACGATGTTCCACGCCACCCGGCCGGAGGAGAGGTGATCGAGGCTGGAGAGGCGCCGGCACATCGAGTAGGGGTGCTCGAAGGCGGTGGACAGCGTAACCCCGACGCCGAGATGCTTTGTCGCTCCAGTGATGATCGGCACGATGGTCGAGGGCTCGTGGGTCGGGCATTGCACCGCCCATTTCACGATGGCGTCGGAACTGTCCTCATGGGTGTTGTAGGGCGCCAGCTCGTCGGCGATGAACATGGCATCGAACAGGCCGCGCTCCATGGTCCGCGCCATGTGCTGCCAGTATTCCGGGCGCGCGAAGTTCCATTCGACCTTGTCGCGCGCGTGCCGCCACATGCCGGTGGCGTGGCTGTTCACGCCGTGCTGGATGAAGCCGAGAAGATGGGCGTGCTTCTTGGTCGCTGTCGTCATGGTCGGGCCTCGCGCCTGGAAGGTCATGAAACGGGCATGGCCGTGGGGTGACGGCCATGCGTAATTGTCGGAGGGCGGGTGCCCGGCGTCAGACGCTCGGGCGCTCGACGAAGAAGGCAATCCCGATGCCGGCGGCGGTGCCGAGCACCAAAAGCGGCCCGGCATAGATCCACATCGGGGCTACGCCGGCGAGCGCGATGAAACCCGCCGACAGCACGACCGAGACGGCGGCCACACCGACATAGTTATAGTCCGGGACCTCGGTCGGCTCCGGCTTGCCGCGCCTGTATTCGAGAACCGCGTTGCGCACGCCGCGCGAAAAGCCGGCGAGGAACAGGAGAGTCGCCACGATGCCGAGGACGACAATGAGCGTGTACATGTTCGATCCTTCCTAGGGGTTGGGTGACAGCCGCCGCGCGGCGTTCCGGCGCAGCGGCGCGGCCTGTCTCACTCGGCGCTCGGAACCGGGCTGGCGATTTCGTCGCGCACGCGGCGCAGGCCGGTGACGTCGAAATCCTTGCCGCCCAGCACGCCGAACACGACCACGGTGAGGCCGCCAATGGCGACGATGGAGAGCGTGCCCGCCAGCTCGCCGACGAACTCGTAGATCGGCATGCCGATCGCGATGGAGGCGACGATGCCGCCGACAAAGCCGAGCGTGTTGGTCCGCGGCCAGAGAATGGCGAAGACGAGCGGCAGCAGGATCGAGGTCTTCAGGGCGTAGGTGGTAAGCACCAGCGTGGTGAAGTCGACGCCCGACAGCACGATGATGGTGGCGACAAGGCCGCCCAGCAGCACCGAGACCTTGGTGATCGGGAACAGCAGGCGCTCCGAGATGCTGGGGAAATAGCGCTTCACGATGTCCACCGCGACGATCGAGGACAGGGCCGAGGAGGCGCCGTCAATGGTGGAGTAGCAGGCGGCGAGAATGACCAGCACATAGAGCAGGACAAGGGTGAGCGGCAGCCCGATATGGGAGACGATGTAGGGTCCCACCGCCGCGATGTCGCCGCCGAAATCGGCCGGCGTCAGGCCATAGGCGATGCCGACGAGGCCGAGCATGCCGAGGCAGATCGGGATCGGGTAGAACAGCGCGCCGGCCCACAGGAAGGTGCGGCCGACATCCCGGCTCTTGATCGCCCACACCTTCTGCCAGAAGGTCTGGTCGGAGACGGTGGCCGCCAGCAGGCCGAAGGCGAGGGTGATGCCAAAGCCCGCCGCCGCCTCGGGACGCAGCACCGAGAGATATTCCGGCCCGGCGGTGTTGACCGCGCCGAACACCGCATCGGCGCCGCCGGGAACAGTGGCGAACACCGCCGCGACGACGATCGCCGCCGGCACGGTGATCATCAGCGTGTTGAGCGTGCCGGTCATCACGCTGGTCCACAGACCGCCGAAATAGGAATAGGTGAGCACGCAGACGATGCCGACCACGGTCGCCACCCGCCAGTCGATGCCGAACACGGTGGAGACGACCAGCGAGGTACCCTTCAGGTTGATCAGGATCTCAAGAATGATGCCGAAGATCATCGTCAGGGTGACGATGCCGGTGGCCACCTTGGACTTGGAGAAGCGGTACTGGATGAACTCCGAGATGGTGTAGCCCTCGGGCATGTTCTTGCGCAGCACCCGCGCGAACGGGATCATCGCCATAACCGCGAGGCCGTTCGGCACCACGAACCAGAACAGGCCGGACAGGCCCCACTGGAAGGTCATGGCCGAGCTCATCATCACCGCCATGGCCCAGGTCCAGACCGAGATGACGGAGGCGACGCCGAAGCCGAAGCCGACGCGCCGGTCGGCGATGATGAAGTCGTGCGTGTTGCGCACGAGCAGCATTTTCACCGCATAGGAAAGCGCCAGCGAGAACAGCCCCAGCCCGATCATCGAGGCGAAGCCGAGCGTCGGCGTGAGACTCGGCATAGACGCAAATAGTGATTTGTCCATTGCGATATTCTCCGCAGGTTTAGAGGCTGTGGTGAAGGCGGTGGTAGTTTCTCTTGCAGTAGAGAAGCGGTTCGCCATCGCTGGATGCTTGCGCGTCGGTGACGTCGCACAGCACGATGGAGTGGTCGCCCGAAGGGATGATCTGCGCCACGCTGGCCGCGATCTGTCCGATGGCGCCTTCGAGCACCGGGGCGTGGCGGATGGCCGGGGACAGGGGGACGTCGCCATAGCCCTCGCCCTCGCCGACGCGGCGGGCGAAGCGCTCGGACAGGATCTGCTGCTCGGCATGCAGCACCGAGATGCCGACCGGCAGCCCCGGCCGTAGCCAGGCATGGCTGTCGCTGCCGCGCGACAGGCAGAACAGCACCCGCAGCGGCGCGAGCGACACCGAGGTCACGGAGGTCGCGGTGAATCCGTGCACGCTCTCGCCGCGCCAGAACGAGACGACGCAGACGCCGGAAGCGAGCCGGCTGAAGACATCCTTGAAGCCCCGGGTGATGTCGTGGGGATGTTCCGTCATCGTCCGCTCCCCCCGGCGCGCAGCGGCGCCGGCGCACCGCAAGCGAGGGCAGGTCGGGCGACGACGCTTGGGTGGGGCGAAGCAAGGGACACGGGCAGCCTCATCTGATTGTAGGTATTATCTATAGATTTTATATAAAAATTTATTTCAGGGCGATTTCAAGCGGCCGTGACGTCCGGAGCGGGCGGATGACGTGCTTCATGAACGGCCCGGCATCGCGCATCGGGTCGTCGAACTGGCAGACGATGCGGTTGACCCCGAGCGCTTCCAGCCGGGGAATGCGCTGGCGGATATCCTCGAACGAGCCGATCAGCCCAAGTTCAAAGCCGGCATTGGAATCGACCATCTGGTCCTCGCTGAGCGCGGCCCAGGCGGCCGCGCCCGAAGCGCCGATCACCTCGCGGAAGAAGGCGATGGTGTCCGGGTTGCGGCGCGCCACCACCGATTTCCACCGCTGCCGCGCCTGTTCCGTCGTGTCGGTGGCGATGACATAGGCATTGGCGGCGATCAGCAGCTCGCGGCCCCAGCGATTGGCCTCCTGGCGGGCATTGTCGATGTGCCGCTTGAGGTCGTCGTCGCCCATGCCGTTGAGAAACAGGCAGTGCCCCCACTCCGCCGCCATGCGGATGGCGCGATCGGAATGGCCGGCGATCCACACTTCCGGCAGGGCGGCGGGGTCGAGCCCGTAATTGGGCGGCTCGCCGATCCCGGCCTCCGCCGTCCCGCCGGCGACGTTGGCCTCGGCGGGCGGGTTGAACAGCCCGTGCAGCGAGCGCAGGAACTCGGCGGCCCGGTCATAGCGGCCATCATGGTCGAGCCAGTCGACGCCCGAGAGATCGAATTCCTCCCGCCACCAGCCGCAGACGATGTTCATGCCGAGCCGCCGCTCGGAGATGCGGGTGAGGGTGTCCAGCATGCGGGCGACCAGAAAGGGCGAGCGGAAGCCCGGCTTCACCGCGCCGCACAGACCGACCTTGTGGGTGACGGCGGCGATGGCGGCGAGGATGGTCCAGGCATCGGCGACGCTTTCGCGCGGGCCGTGGATGCAGTTGAGCAGGTTCTCCGAGGCGTAGAGAAAATCGAAGCCCAGCGCCTCGGCCTGCTGCGCGATGGCGAGGCAGGCGGCCACGTCCGGCCCGGTGGGCGCGTCCCGCGAGCGCAGCCATCCGCCATAGACCGGAAGCCAGATGCCGATTTCCATGTGTCCACTCACCCATTTCCCTGCGACGCGCGCGCCCGGCGCGGTGGGGGCGACGAACCTCGTCCGTCCGCTCCCCTCGCGGCTGCTGAGCTGTGCCCCTGGAATGGCAAGCGGCGCGCCAAGAAAGCGAGACGGGCCTAGAAATAATGAAATGCCGTCAATTTAGGCTGACATGACCGATAATAGTCAGTGAGTTGATTATCTTAGGTGCATAATAGGGCGGATCATATATTCAGTTCATGTGCGCGGAATACTATTAATAGCTCGGCGTCGACATCATCGTTCCTGCTGGGGAAGATGAGCCGGGCTCATCGTGTCGCGCCGGGCTGATCGATTTGGCAGCACCGGCGTCGACCGTGTGGGCCGAATTTGAACGCGGCCGCCATACCCGGGGCGGGCGGTCCGGCACAGCGCAGCCGGCGAGGAAGACGGGCGTGACCGGAGATCTGGCGTGACCTTCGAGCAGATGAAGATCTTTCTGGAGGCGGCGCATTACGGCAGCTTCACCCATGCCGCCGAGCGGCTCGGCATCACCCAGTCGGCGGTCAGCGTCTGCATCAAGAAGCTGGAGGAAAAGCACGAGGTCGCCCTGTTCGACCGGACGGGGCGACGGCTGGTGCTCACCGAGGCGGGGCAGGTGCTGCTGAGCGAGGCGGAGCGCATCCTGCGCGATGTGGATCTCACCATACTGCGCATCGAGAGCCGGCGCCCGCTCGACGCCTTCGCCATCGCCGCCTGCACCGGTCATGCCTATGACCACTGGATGCCGGAGATGGCGGCGGCCGGCGGCGAGGACTTTCCGTCCCTGCGCCTGCTGCGCGCCGGGGGCGACGACGTCACCGCGCTGGTGATGCGCGGCAGCGCCGATGTCGGCATCACCAATGTGATGCCAAGCCACCCGCAGTTCCGCCTCGCCCGCGTCTTCGCCGACACGCTGATCGTCTGCGCCCACCCGACCCTCGCCCGCCGCCTCCCGGCGGAGGCCGGCTGGCGCGAACTGGCCGATTACGCCCCGCTGGTGTGGGAACAGAGCGACCTGACGCCGACGATCACCGCCGGGCTGACGGCGCAGCGACTCGACCCCGCCCTGCTTCTCAACCCGAAGCTGCGGCTGACCTCCAGCATGGCGGTCATCTCGCAGCTGAAGGGCGGGCGCCATCTTGCGATCCTACCCGAGCGGGCGGCAAGCGCCCACATCGAGGCCGGCCGGCTGGAGCGCATCGGAAGCCTTGCCATCCCCCTTCCCTACTGGATGTTCGCACTGCGCGAGCGCGACATGGACGCGCTCGCCGCCCAGATCGCCCGCTTCGTGAGCTGATGCCGACAGCCAAGCAGAGGACGGGGGGCGCGTGACTGTTTAAGATGGGTCGGTTCCGAAACGACTGTTGAGCGCTGACGCATGTCTGTGTTCCCGGAAACGGACTTCGCCAATGTCTCAGATCAGTCAGTTCCTGCCCTCGACATTCATCGGCGATATGTCCACTTCTCGCTTGAAGCACCCAATAGCGGACGGTCTGCCACCTGCCCCTTCCTATTTCTCTATTGGCCATGGTGGCCAAAAGGAGAAATGACGTGGGTATCTCAAAGTACGACCCAGCCGCCAAAGGTCGGCTAGCCTGGAATGCAGGCAAGCAGGTCGGCGCCAAGCGCGCGCTCAAAGTGAAGCAAATCTGGTTGATCCGGTTTTTCCTCGATCGCGAAGCGCGGATGCGGGACCGGGCATTGTTCGACCTCGCGATCGACAGCAAGCTTCGCGGTTGCGACCTCGTCAAGATGAAGATCGGATCGCTTGTTTCCGGCTCGGCAATACGGGCCCGATCAATGGTGGTCCAGCAGAAGACCGGCCGGCCCGTCCAATTCGAGATCACCGCAGACACGAGGGCAAGTCTGCTCGCGTGGCTCGAACGCCGTGGTGGCAGTATCGACGACTACGCGTTCCCGAGCCGGGTCAACCAAGAAGGGCACCTCAGCACTCGACAGTACGCGCGGTTGGTCGATGAATGGGTTACGGCGATTGGACTACGCCCCGAGGAATACGGAACGCATTCGCTCCGCCGTACCAAGGCCGCCCTGATCTACAAAGCTACCGGCAATCTCCGAGCTATTCAGATTTTGCTTGGACACACCAAAATCGAAAACACCGTTCGATACCTCGGTGTCGATATCGATGATGCGCTTACGCTTGCCGAGACAACGGAAATCTGACCCGCGCGGCCTCGCTGAACATGGCGAGGCCGTGTTCAGCAACGCGCCCCGAATCCGGTCTTAGCAGCCAGTTTCTGGGTATCCTGCAAGCGGTCGCGCCTGATCTAGATTTCCTTTTGAGCGCGTGCGCGTTTTACCGCCAACGCGCGCGATCGCTTGTAGCGCACCGCTGCCACCTCATCCGAACTCATTCCTAAGATCGCCTGCTGGGTGGCATCCGCCAATGTGGTGAAGTCGAAAATATGCTGGTTGGCTTTCAGGTAGGCGGCGCGTGCGCCACCCGCCTCTTTCCAATCATGTGAGAACGGTCCATCGCCAAAGAGCTCGATCCCGGTCAGCACGATCAGCGGACTCGGTCGAACTTGCGTCCATCCCCATTTCGCTACGGCCCGCAGTCCTTTGATTTCTGCTGGGGAGAGCTCGTCCTTAAGGCATGCCGCCACCAAATAAGAACCCGGAAGCAAGGTCGCCAGTTCGCGAAGGCGCGCCATATCCTTGGGTCGGAACGACTCGCTCGCGAAGCTTTTGCATTCCCCGACGATGGTGATGGGATCGCGCGCTGCCTTTGCCACCCGGTCCTTTCCGTACCAACCGAAAAAGTCGGTTTCGCTTTTGCCCCCGGCATGGGTCAGCTCAAGTCCCGTTTCGTAGGTAAACTCGTTCATGCCTCCCAGCTCGTGTTCAATGAACCGCAGAGTCAGCGCAACCGCGTAACCACCCCTAGCATAGCCGGGCGTGGCAAACGGGCCAACAACCCGGTATTTGAATAGTTTTGGGTCAGGATTGCCCTGGGGAAAGGGGAATGGTTGGATGCAGCGTGCGCACGAAAGCTGCGTTCCTACATCGTCCAGGCTGTACCAGTTCTCCTGCGTGCAGTGCGGGCAGCGAGGCGCCAAGCCGAGCTGGAGCAGGCCATCCGCGACAAGACGATCGAGTGTTTTCCACTTTCCGAAGATCTTCTTTTGGACGGGGCCGAGCACCTTAGCCCAATCCTGCACCGCGGCGGTCTTGTCGGAATACTCATCGGCAGAGCCATCTGCCCACTCCGTGCGGCTGCGCGCCATACGATTGAGCAGCTCGATGATCGTCTTCTCGCCGAATACGCGCGACCCGTTCAGTCCGCCGACCGAGGCGATGACCTGCTCGGCTACACGTCCGGCATCAGACGGCACGGCGACGATGTCGCGTGCCTTAAGCCACGATTGGATTGCCTGTTTGGGAGAGGCAAGATGAAGGTCGGAATCATCGTGAGCATAGCGATGGAAGGTGACATAGCCTTCTCGCGAGACGAACTGATCGCCCATGCTGCGCACGGGATAACTGTCCCTGCAACCGAATGTGGCAGCGGGCAGAGCTTCGGCAATCCGCTTGTCTGCACGATACTGCCGAACCTTAACTACATTGACGAAACTCGCACCGTTGCCCCTCGCGGTCACCTCGAAATCCGGTGCCTGCACCGGGAATTGCAGCGTGATCGAGTCTTTGCCGCTGGGCGTGAGCTGCACTTGGCGCGACTTAAGTGAAATGGTGCTTGCGCCTGAACGCCAGATCGGTTCATCCGCCTCAGACTCCCGCCATATATCCTGATACCACCCCTGAACGCTGACACTATGTTCCGGTAAGCCCGCGGTGGATAGATCGAGGCGCATAAGCACCGCCTCCATGTCTAGAGACCGCGCGACATGGATCGCGGTGCGAATCATCACTCCGTTCGGATTCGTCGGCAGCAGCCGGTGATTGTTCCGGATATCGCGCAGAATGAAGTCGCGAGACTGCTCCAGCCAATTCACATTCACTGGAATCACATCGCGCGTGAACAGGCGAAAATTCCAGAAATCGATGAGGTCAGTCCCGCTGGTCGGATCAAAGATGAAAATCGACGGATCAGACTGGTCCGCATGACGGATTTCGGCACCACGCACTGTGTAGAATAGCGGATACCCCGCCATCCCCTCGGCAAGCTCCAGCCACGTGTCAAACGACGGCGGCTTCAGTTTGGCGACGAATGCCTGCCGGTAGTTTTCCTCGATATAGGCAAGCCGCTCGTCGGCCGGGAAATAGCCAAACGCGGCTTCGAAAAATGCGGTGTCTTTCGTTGAACCTTTCGAGAAGTGCAGGATTTCCGGATCAGTCCGCTTCTGGAACTGAAATTCGTCGGTGAAGAGTTGGCGGTAGATATGGGATATATTGGTTCCGACATTGAGGTCTGCCGCCATCCCATGATCCTCACGAATGAGATCATCGAAATTGTAGAAACGTTTGTGGGCTGACCATCTCGGCTCTTCACTGACGCCAATCGCATCAAGCTGTCCCGATTTGGTCTGCACGAGCAAATCCGGCTCGAAGAAACGGATGTAGCCCCGGCTGATCTGCTGCGGCTGCGCCGACAGCGGATTACTCGACCACGCGGCTGGAAGCCGTTTCATGATGGGGATGATGGGACACATCACACCGCCCCACATTGTTGTCGCCATGCGCATCACGCTCCGAATCGATGCGATGTCGCGGGGATCGACGAGAAAGCCGAGCCGGATCGGGCGGAGGGCAATATCGGCGGTAACTGGCTCCAGGCTGTCTTTCATTCTCATTACGCGTCAGCCTGCCACATTCGGCGCCCCCTATTTTCGCGCTGCGTTAGAGCATCGGTTGAGGTTTTCCTGCAATTAAATAATCTTCGTCTTATCGCCCGTTATTTAATTTAGAGGGAGTGATCAACGGGAGAACGTAGAAGATCTTGCCGCGATCTATGTAGCAAGACACTTCCCCCTACCCTTGACCTTCATGTCCTTAGGCCAGATGCCTTTGATTTCCAACCTGTAGTATTCCACCATCGCGCTTGACGTCGCCCTCTTCCTTCCACGCTCACACATTGGGAGTTCACGGATGAGCATGAGGTAGGCAAAGCACTCGGCCGCGTAGACCGCCTTGGCGAACAGCTCATACTCCTCGTCGGTCTGGCTGATGATCGGACGATGGGCGGCCTTGCCGCGTAGGGTGAACGCCTCGGCAACCCAGGCCGCGAGGTCATCCCCCACTACCTTGTCGCCAAACGTGGCCTTCAACTCCGCCACGAGCCTCACGAATCTGTCCGCATTCTGCTCCTCGGCTATACGCCTCAGAGAGTTCTTAAGCCTCCCCAGCAGCTTTTCATAACCCAGCCTGATGGCGTGGCGGGAGAGCAGGCTGGCGAGCGCGACCACATGTCTCTCCTCCATTGCTTGCTTTGCAGCGGCTCCAGGCGTGCTCTCGATCCACTTGGTAGCGTTGAGCAGACGATTGGGAGACATGACATCATCAAGAGAGAACGCGTCCATCATTGCGGACGCTGCACCCTCCCACCTGTCATTGCGCGCGAACCATTCAACAAGACAATCTACGAAGGCTGTCCTCTCGTCATCATCGTGCAGAAGCGCGTAAGAGCCATGAAGTCGAGCATCCGTTACGGGCGCTCGCTTGCGGCCCTCGTAGTAATAGACCGAGAAGTCTGGAGGGTTGTTGCCCTCGTGGGCCTCCTTGATCCACTCATCATGCGACAGGTGCGACACGATTTGCTCGCCCGCTGTGAAGACATTCAAGGATAGGCTTGATAAGAAGCGCAGAAAGGTAATGACCCGACGGCGCATCTCCTGAAGCGGCTGCAACTCGTCAAACTCCAACTCAACGACAGGCCAGACCTCCTTGGCATAGTCACTGTCCATTGAACCAGATGCATTGTAGTAGATGCGAACGCGCCCGCCCATGACGGTGGCATCCACCGCCATGTGATCCTGTTCAGCACCAAACTTGTTGTTCGCCATACCATCAAACGTAGAACGGTGGCGCATTAAGTAATCCGCACCCGGCACGCGAAAGACCGTCCGTCTCGTCCGATACTCGGGAAGCCAGGGTTCCCAGCCAACAAGTGCGGTGTTGACGAGAATCGTTTGATGGTAGGTGGTTAGGTCGGTGTGGCCAAGCTGACCACTCCCACCGGGAACAAGGTCATAGAGCGATGCCGTCCAGTTCTTCTCTGTTCGCGCGATCAGGTGTGTCTCGTCGGCGACGTGGAAAAACTCATCGAAGCGCACGAGGCTGAGACGAATGTCGCCATCTTTAATCATGAAGGTGCCACCCACCCGAAGGGGCAGCTTCGGCTCTTCGACGCCCTCGACAACAACGACTGGCTGCTCGACCGTCACTTCCGCGTAAAGCGCGCGACCCTCTTCGACCTCAATGTAGCTCACGCCTTAACGGTTCTCTCTGGGCACAAATTGGGGGCTGGCACAGAGAAATCCGACCAACACCGACGAATGCTAGCCGATTAACGAGGGGCAGAAAACATGTCATCGCGGAGCGAGCGCTTATGGTAGCAACTGGGGCGTTTTCGGCCGCCTGTTCATTTCCGTCGAGATTTGACCCTGGATTCCCACTGAGAACTGACCCGGGCTGATGGCCGCCGCCGGTCAGATTACACCCACATTCCATGCCCTCCCCTGACCAGAGGCAATGAGAACATCGGCCAATTCTCGATGGAAAAACTCCCGTTTAAAAGATCAAATCTCGATGTAATTCGATAGTCATCCTCATGCCGCAGCAACATCTTCCGCATCAACTTGTGCAGCTATGGGCAGCCCAACTGCAACATAGTACGATGGCATCCCAAGACTCGCGAAGAGGCAAACACGAGCTGCATGAAATACTTCGCCATTCCAACTTATTTTACCGACCTCAATCTCATGAAGGTTCGTTGATGCAGGCGTCTGCTGCTTCCATAAGCACCCGACATGATTGAAATGCCCTGTTACAGGTGTCTCCGGAGCATAATCGGTCCGCACAAAATCCGCCACGGTCGGGATGAAGGGATCACTTCTAAAATGATGCATCGCATATACGTGCGCTATCTTAGCAATCATCTGGGAAAAACGTACCATATCCACAGATTGTGTCGAAAAACTTTCCACTGCGTACTTTTCAAGCACATCTCGTTTCGCATTAATATTGTACAGTCTAAAATTAAAAGGTTTATCAACGTTTATAGGAGTATTACTGAACACCGGAGCAGGGAATAAAAACGGCATCACCAGAATAGTCGGATGGTGAACAGTCGAAAAAAATTCCTCTTCGGTCTTTACGGTTCCAAGATCGACAGGAAACACGTTTCTCTCTATCACCCCCTTTTTACCTGATATCGAGAACGCCTTGCGTATAGGATCAAACATTTCTGTCGCGATAGAACTTTCGTAAACTGCAGTAACATGTTGGCAATCGGGACACGAAGAATCTGGCAACTCGAGACCAGCACCAAGAAATTCAGGAATAACGTGCTCGCTAGACAGCTTAATGGCAGCTCCATCAGTATCTCTATCACGACCGCAATATACACACCGCTTAAACGGATCGAGTTTTCGTCTTTTTTTGACTACAGGAAACGCCTCTAGGTACTCTCCTACAAATTGGCCTTCCCCATACATGCGGAACGCGCCACCCTGTTTGGGCTCATAGTCAGTCGTTCCGACGGTCGGTAGACCCTTCAAATTAAACCAAGCGAACTTTACGTATCTTCCTTGATTTTCAGGGGTAGAAGGGTCTCCGCGCATTTTATCTCACCTTGAAGCGACGCCGTGCGGGATGCGCCGGCCCATGTGCTGATATCCGCATCAAGATCAGGCTACCATCTATGTCTGTATGGGACCAAGGGGCATCGGCATCTGACAGCTTTAATATGGAAACGATGGAGCCCGTAGCCGAGCCACATTGACCGCTAATTCTCACTAGAACAAAATGCGAACATTCGCATCCACGGGCATACAATACGGGCCGGGCATACCCTGTACGGGGTTGTTTGCGAGAACCGCCAGCATCGTTGGCCGCACGCGCCAAGCTGCCCGTAGATAGCCCTTTAGCGCCATCCTTAAGCGCATGCGCTGCGGCTACTGCGTAAAGCACAAGGCGTCAGGCCCGATCCGCAGCGAAAGGCACGCGATGGAGTGGCGGCGGATAGCCCGCAATCGATGACCTGGCTCTCGTTGCCCTGCCCGGCTCATGGTACCGTTCCCATACGACATCAAATGGCGGCAGGGACCATATGCGAACCAAATGGTTTCGACGGAACATCGCCTGCCTAGTGGTCGCCCTTAGCGTGCTCGCGTTTAATCCGCCGCCCGCTTCTGCCGAAACCAAAGAGCAGTGGGCGGAGCTTGTGGAGATCGCCCAAACGCAACTCATGGAATGCGGCAAGGGCGAAGGTCTGAGACTTTATAATGCCAATATAACGAAGCAAGAATTCCTAAACTCCCTACTAATTACGTGCAACGATCAGGCTGCTAATTTTCACAACGAATATTTGAACGCACTTCGCCTGAGTTACTCCGATAGCGAAGCACGCAAGAAAGCCGCCGAACTCTTTAAGTTCATTTTTACGGGCATGGTCGATACGCGGGCCAATCGCCCTAGGTCGGCCAACTAGGCACGTCATGACGGGAAAAATCGGCACGCGCTATGGCAAGCACCACGATCTGGCGAAGCGGCCTAAACCTGCGCCCATAACGACTTGCTACATTTGCGGTGAGCCGCTGGGGGACCGCCCCACTAACCGAGATCACATTCCGCCGGATCAAATCCTACCCGCATCGATACGGCGCAAGTACGCTATAAACTTCGTGACGAGAAAGGTGCATCTGGCCTGCAATGACTCGTTCAAGCTAGACGAAGAATACTTCGTGCATTGCCTCATCCCCTTCGCCCCAGGTACCGAGGCTGGCGATGCCATTTGGCGAAAAGCCGTCACCGAATACAGAGCGGGCAAGAACCGACCTCTGGTGAACCTCGTTTTGTCGCAGGCCAAAGAACGGGTCGGGGACGTTTATTTGCCGCCCGACAAAGTGGCGCTTGATTACGATCTTGATCGCTTTGAACGGGTCGTCTCCAAGATCGTGAGGGGGCTGTACTTTTGCGAGACCGAAACTGTTATCGATCCGTCGACATCAATGACGGTGTTCGTAATTCCGCCCGGCAACGACCCACCGGATCATTACAAGGAAATGCTCAAGCACCCAGCCGAGAGCAAGGGCAATCATCAAGGGGTGTTTGCATATTGGTACGTGGCGTTCGATAGCGGGGTGCATTATTGGGCGCTGCTGCTATGGGACAAGGTCATCATAACGGCTATTTTCAAGGTCGACCCGCCCCCTGCCGCCGACGCAACCGAGCCGTGAGGGCCGCGTGATCCCCCGTGGCAATCAAGGCTGTCAGATAGCCCGCCGACCGCCAATTGTGGGGCGCCGAGCGGACTCTGGGTGGGGTGCATCGTCAGACGGAAGCCACGTTGTGGTCGCGGAATTCGTGCCGTCTATGCAAGGATAACACGCGACTCGGCTGGTCAAGAAAGTGGTCAATGTACCTGCATTACAAACCATTCCGAAACTTCCTACGAAAGTTCTCGCTAGAGTCGAGCATGCCGCTTATATGGAACTACTACCAGCACTTAAGTGCAAAACTTCCGTTGCCAACTGGTGCACAAATTACAAACAGCATGGGCGTAGCTCTTCCTGTAGCGAATTTTATACATAAATGGGACTTAGCGCTCCTAGCAAGAGAGTGCATTCTCAATTCTCAGGGGTCATCAATTATGCGATGGCCTGATATCCATACATCCATAAATTTCATTCGCGACATCGAGGATTCATCGACTAGGTTGTACGGCTTCGAGCAGACCGTTTTTCGTGACCTTCATCCTCTACTGCACAGTCAATTTCCTTGGCAACACCCCCCTAGTAGCCGCAGCTTCCACAGGTATCGTCGAATATTCGGAAACGAGGCGATGGATGCCATTGTCGAGCGCGAAACAGGTTTGCCGGTCTCGCAGCAGTATAAGCTAGGCTTAGCGATAGCGGGACATTTCCTCCGGGAATACGGCATGTCTACGGCGCAGGATTATACTCGTCTCGGCATATCAAAGGAATCGTCTGCGGCATTTTATCAGAGAATATCCGTCGATATCGCTCCACTAAGGCAACAGATAAAATCACTTCAATCATATGACGCGAGTTGGCGATATGCATTCAATCCGCTGCAAGTTACCCCACTAATTCGATTTGACGCGACCCATCCCGAGCGGGTCATATGCCCTATTCCAGACTACCTATTGCGTCGAGTGTCAGAGTCACTTTTCTACGATATTGCAGGAGCGCAGGACATCGGGAATGCTTACGGCGCCTCCTTTGAAACATATGTCGGGGAGGTGCTGCATGCTATATTCAGCGATAATTCGTATATAATAGATGCGGAGCGAGAGTATTACGACGGCAAGAACCGGAAGGACGGGGTAGACTGGCGCCTATCGGACGCTTCTGCGACGATATTTATCGAATGCAAGACTAAACGATTGAGACATGATGCGAAGTTCATGACCGCCCCGGCCGCTCTTGGCGAGGATCTGGACAACATGGCGAAATATATCGTCCAGCATTACAACAATATAATCGATGCCCTAGACGGTAAAACACATTGGATTCCGGATGGCAAACCGATATTTCCGTTGATTATAACGCTTGAGAACTGGTGGATAATTTTACCAGACACTATCGCCGCACTGAAAACACGAATTCTAGCTCGACTCACTGAAGCACAAATCAATCCTAAGATATTGGATGACCTTCCGTGTACGATCATGTCTATCGCCGAATTTGAAATTTCATCCCAAGTCATGAAGCAGACGGGACTTCTAGAATATTTCCGAAATAAGGTATCTAAGTATATCGATTATGACATAACGGGCTTTCAGAATCACTGCTTTCCCGATCAGGTTCGCGCGGTGGACAAGCGGATATTCGCGGATGATTTTTCCGAGCTAATGAAACTATCCCCTAGGTCACCCCAATGATGCCGGAGCGGGTAGAATCTCATCGCTCAATCACGGGCCCGCAACATCCTTTCGGAGGACACCCCGTGGTATCTTGCGACCATGTTTGCGACCGCCAACCCAATTGTCGCGGTATCCCTAAAACGCGCTGGCGAGCGCCTGGAGTTGGGCTGCATTTGGCCCACCGAAGACGCGAGCCCCGTTTGGCGTCATCAACACTCCATAAGCCCGGGTGCTGTCGGGGCTGAATAGAACCTGCATATGGTTGTCACTGCAATTATGTGGCTGGCATATCGAAAACACTTCGAACCGAAGGCCACGCGCGACAACTGTCACTGAGGGCGCGGTCACACCGTTGTCGAGCCAAGGCTCGGTCTTGCGCAGCGCGGCAATCATCCGATTGAAGGCGCTGCGGTACGGGTCTGTCTTAACGACATTGAAAAGATACCGCCCCTCTTCGGCCATCGCTGGCACTGCCGACAAAACGAAACTTGCGGCGCAAAGACCGGCGAGAATTAAGCGCACGAAAAGCCCCTATCATCCGTTCCCCGGCGTCACGATTGAAAGCGCGCCGTTCAGTCTCAGCGTCTCTAGCCCGTATGGCAAGCCACAATGCCACTAGGCGGCAAAAAGCCCGCTGACCGCCATTTCCGGGGCCGCGTAAGCGTCTATCGCGCTCCAAGCTTGCTTTTCAGGAACGAACGGACTGACCATCAGATGATGCCGGCTCGTCCAAGCTCGCTTGCCAGCTTGGCGACGAACACCACGGCGAAAATCCAGAAGGTAAACGAGCGGCGACCACAAGAGACGCCTATGCAGCGCTCTCGGATTGAAATCATCGAAATTCTCGTACCGCTGAACGGTAAAATTCGGTTCATGGTCGTCATACTGCTTTGGAGAAAGAAAGACTATCTCCCAAAATTAGGACATATACAATCCAGATAATAGATCCGACGATCGAAACCATCCAAAACTGCCTCTCCACCTTGCTCTAAGACTTCAAGCCATACAACAGCTTCTCCATGCCATTTATCCTCAGAAATCGCTTCGCGATCGCGGAACCCAGCACGTCACGAGTCCGGTCCACGTAACGCGAAATCTCCTCGACCTCCTGTTCGGTCCCCAGGACGATGCAGCCCTCGGTGATGGCCTCCCCCGCATCGACGGAGTAGGCGACCTTTCGCAGCCATCGCCCACCCAGGCGAGACCCTCTCGGAGGTCGTTCCCCAATCGCTCCTCGCGGCAGTTGACGCACATCTGCCCCCCCGTTCAAACGAGCGCGGACAGGATTGGGGCGAACCGGGCCGCGACCTTCGCGAAACCCGCATCGGTGGGGTGGAGCTCATCCGCCCAGTCGTCGACGTTGGGCAGGGCGCCTCGAATGTCCGCATGATAGGCATGTCGGAACACGCCTCCGTCGTTGTTGCCGCCGCAAAGATGCTTCTGCATCTCGTTGAGGCGATCGATCATCCGCGCGACGATCTCCCTCTGCAGCACTGCATCGGCGATGCCCAGGCGCCCGAGGGGACCCGCCAGCCATTCGTCCCGATTCGCCCAAAGCGGATCCCTGGGATCGTCCTGGGCGAGCGCCGGAATCGCCCGATCGTAGCCGTGGCACACGACCGAAATCCTGTCGCCGAACTCACGCCCGACCGTCTCGAAAAGCTGGCGATAGTTGCGCTCGACGGCGGCCAGGCGTTCGTTGAAGGCGTCCGTGGAGACGTACCAGCTTGCGGGACGACCCGGCTCGAAGCGGCGAACGACCTTCTCGATGACGGACCGACCGTCCGGATCCGAGCCGACTATGTCGTTGCCGGCGCCCGAGAACATGAATATCTTCGGCACTGCGTTGCGACGGATCGCCTCCAGGTACTCCCGTTCGGTCGCGAGCATGTTCTGAACCGTGTCACCGGCGGCGGCGACGGACCAGACGAGATAGCGGTCGTCGACCTGGTCCACGACGTCCGACAGCATGATCGGGAACTCGAACCACGAGTCGCCTTCCGCCGTCACCAGCGGAAGCTTCTCCCCGAACGCGCGCCGCCTATCGAACCTCAACTGCCGCCTGAGCCGGGAGACGCCATTGGCCCAGTTCATCGCGAACGCGCCCTGTACCCGGAACTCGTCGATGGGTTCTAGCACGACCTTGTCGCGATCGATCTGGAGAACCGGTGCGAAAGGTCGGGAACGCCTGCGATCGCCGATGAAATAGCGCCGGAGCTCGACGTCGGGGATGGTCGGGTCCGCGAGCTTCTCTTCGAGTTCCCGAAACGTGATCGGGGTCGGCGCCTCGTCGGAAGCGGACATCTGCGGGGTTCCCGTCGTCATGTCGGGGCGAGTTCCGAATCGAGGTCGCCAGTGACGACCAAGGCGAAGTCTTGGGGCTGCTTGAGCAGGTTAGTGGCAACAATCTGGAAGAGCCAAGTGCCGGGCTTCGGATCGTCGACCCTCACGATCTCCACGTTGTTGTCCACATCCGGAAGCCCGATCGAGTGGCGCATTCGATCGTTGCCGATGAATTTGCGGCGATCCGGCGACTCGACGAACAGGTTCAGATTATTTTGAAGGCCGCGGCCGGGCGCGTCGGTGTAGGCTAGGCAGATGCGCAGTTGGCGCTGGCCAGACTTGACTTCGAGGGCGTAGCGACGCCGCTCGCCTGTCCGTGTGAAGCGACCCTTTCCTTCTCCAAGGGTGTCGACGAACGACAGCGCGAATGTCGGGGCGGTCGGGTGGGGGATCGTTGACGGCATATCCACGCAACCGAAGCCCTGGTCGAAGTTGGCAGGATGGAGCACGCCGGGAAGGTTACTCGCGTTGGCGTCCGCTCCAGACAGGCGCCGGGTCCCATTAACGATCGTTGCGCGCACCAGCGCCGATGAGGAACCGTGCTCGTGAGCCTCCCTGTAGAACTGGCGCGTTGCCGCTGCACAACCCGCCACCAGCGGTGCGGCCATGCTGGTCCCGCCCATGAATGCGTAGCGAGGGTTCGCCTGGTAGGCTCCCCAGAATGCGTTCAGAGGAGCCTTAGCCGATCGGCATGACAGAATGTCGGTGCCGGGCGCCACGACATCTGGCTTAATGCGGCGGTCGTCTGAGGGACCGCGACTTGAGAACGCGGCGAGGCATTCCGGGTTGCCTGAGATGCGTTCCTGCGCGATCGGCGGGTCGGGGAAATCCCGTCCCCATACATTTCCCCAGGTCATTGCGCTGTAGCCGCCTGCCGTTCGGTCGCTTCGGCTTGCTCCGACGGTGAGCGCATTCTTGGCGGTTCCAGGCGCTCCGATCGACAACCAGTCGACGAAGCCGACCTCGGCGTTGAGCCGGCCTGCAGCCTGGCCTTCGTTGCCCGCGGCGAAGACCACGAGCATGTCGGGGCGCTTCGCGGCGAACTCGTCGACCTCGCTCGAACTGATCGTATACGTCGATGCGGTACTCGCCCCCCAGCTGTTATTGTGGACGCGGGCGCCGAGTTGATAGGCTTCTTCGAACAGGTCAGCGAGGTGGATTGGCAGGCCGCCCAGGCCGCCCCTAGAGTCGAGCAGGGACTGGAACACGATCTCGGCGCGCGGTGCCGTCCCGCACAGGGCACCACTGGACGCTTGGCCGTCGCCGGAACAGGAACCCGCGACGTGGGTGCCGTGCCCGTTGGGATCGTCCGCCGTAGACCGACCGCGTGCAATCACGTGCTTTAGGCGCCCGACGAAGTCCGGGTGCGTATCGTCAATGCCGGTGTCGGCAATGCCCACGATCTCCCCGCTACCGTCGTACGGCATCCGAACCGCGCCGCCCTGACCGGCCAGACCGATCAGTCGGCGGGCATGGTCATTCCATAGTTTCGGCGGGTGGAATTCCTCCAGCCGAGCCACGCCGACCAGGGCTGCGATCTCGCCCAGCAGCGGGGAGTTCTCAAGCGCGTAGAAGCGGATCTTCCGCTCTGCTGAACCGGCGATAGCAACCTTATGCTCATCCAGCCAATCGATCACCTCCGGAACATCGTCGGTTCGGTGCAGGAGCAAGTCGAAGGTGAGCATGCGCACCTCCGACGGCATAAACGGGGGCGGCGGTGCCAGCATGTCCGCCTGGGTGTCCTTGGTCGGGACCGTCTGCATGCCGTCGTACATAATCGCTTGGGCGACGAACGGCAGCGATCGAACGGACTTTACCTGCTCCGGCTGGAGCCGCGCCGTGTAGAAGCCGTTGCCTTGCGCCTCCAACAGTTCGACCTCGATCCCACCGAGCTGCTGCCGGTATTCCTCCAGGAATGGTCCGGGGATCTCGATCAGAAAGACATTGGGCTTGGAGAAATCGATTTCGCGGGATGGCGCGAAGGTGCGGTCCGAGAAGACTGTCGATCGGGGGCGCCCTTGGACGCGGGTCCCGAGGCCAGGGGTCTCCGGTTCACTACGCGACTCCGCATCGATGGGCTGGACGATCAACCCCTGCGTCCGTAGCTCGACTATCTGGTTGTCGTCCGCTTCGCCTATAACGAAGCCCTCGGTGACGACTGGTCGCGAGAGGATGCGCTCGGCCTCGTTCCGCTCCCCCTCATGCATGAAATGGGCAATGACGCGCTTGCGCATGGCTCAAACTCCAGTACCGGACCGGCGTTGGCGGTTTTCCGATGTCAACCCACGGGGACGGCAACGAATCGCTGGAATGCCGCGACGACCGCTTGCGCCAGGGCATCCTTGCGTTCGGCCCCGCGCTCGGCGTCCGCACGGTTGTCGCCGAAGAAGGGCTCGATCAGGACGCCGGGCATCCTCGGCGCGTTGACGCTCTCCCCGCCGCGTTCGCCGGGGCGCCTGAGCAGGATGCCCCGGTCACGCAAGCCAAGCGCATCCAGCATGGAGCGCTGCATGACGCGCGCAAAGGCCTCCGCCCGGGGGACCAGCCCATAAAGCGTTTCCGTGCCGTGACCGGCTCCGCCGGACGCGTTGAAGTGAAGTTCGCAGACGGCGTCGGCGCGCCAGTCGTTCACCTGCGCATAGGCGCCCGCGATGCCGATGCCGTCCCGGAAGAACGTGCGGCTCGCGATGCCCGAGGCCTGGCAGATGGCCGCGATCCGCTGGGCGAGGTCCTTGTTCCAAGGATACTCCGACATGTTGATCGGAGGTCCCGCGACCGCACCCGCCGCGATCCGCGTGTGGCCGACGACAATAGCAAGCCGAGGCCCCGTCGCCAGGGGAGACATTTCCGGATCGGAATGCGGCAAAGCCTCTCTTGGACTGGCGCGGTCGATCGCGTCGTCCGCCTCTTCCTGATGCGCCCGCAGCGCCTCGAAAGCCTCAAGTCGTTGCTCGTCCCCTTCGCTCATACGCCCCTCCCGGATTGAGTGAAACACGGTTGCTTCGCGACTTCTCGCCGATTTCGATCATTCCTTGTGATTCAGTTCAGTCAAGTTAAGCGGGGCTTCATACCGTGTCTCGACCGCAATCTTATTTTGCCGAACAAGCAACGGCGTCCTGAGTGTTAGGACGATCCGTAACTGGTCTGGCCCTCGCCTCAGTAAAGCGCGAAACGACGCAATCTGCACGCGAAATTTCCAGCTGACGTTGGGCGATCGAGAGCCGGCGTGCGCAGGCAGCACGAGGTGCTGCCTGCGGCCGGTTCGGCTTGCCCTGCGGAGCGCGCTGTCAGGACCAATGCTGTATCCTGAGCAGCGCCTCGGGGCGACGCACCTTGATGTTGCGCGCGGGCGCCGAGATTGAAGAAATGGTAAGCCGCGCATGCGCGGACGCGCGCCGCTACCGGGACGGATCGCTTATCTCAGCAATGTCGGGCCTCGAGTTGGCGAAGACGCGGCGCCCCTACCTCAGACGACCCCCATCTCGATCAGCAGGGCGCAGGCGTCGCCATACCATTTGGCCGCCCGGTCGAGATGGTCGCCGGTGACCTTCAGCCCCCAGGGATTTGCGTCGGTCGAGCGTAGGCCCCCGGAGTTGTAGGCGGCGGCGACGAGGATCGGGTCGAAACCCGTCTTCCTCAGCCTCACGCGGATCTCGGCCGCGCCGATGTCGATGTTGGCGGGATACCCATAGAGCGGGTTGGCGGCCGGCGGGGGCATCGGCCGATCGCGATAATGCGGGGCCACGACGAACGGATCGTAGGCCAATCCGAACCTGGTCCCATGATCCCTGATGACCCATCGCGCGGTTGTGGCCAGCGTCTGCATGGGTCCGGCAGAGTAGTCCCCGTCGTCGGGCGGGTTCACGTCCCGGTTCTCGACGTGCGGTTCCCAGCGAAAGCTCCTCGGTCCGGTGAAGCCGTGCCTTGCGTGGACGTGGCTCTCCGTGGCGATCGTCGTCAGCACGAGGGCAGGTGGCAGCCCATGCTTGGCGCTCGCGTCGAGCACCTCGCGGCCCATCAGGTCCATGATCGATCGCATCGTCCTGAGGCTTTCCTCCCAGCGCGGCCGGGAGACGACGCCGGCGTCGCGGATCGCGATGCCGCGGGCGTCGAAGAGCCATTCCCTGCGTCCTCCCTCGAAGCGATGCCATTCGCTCGGCTCGATCTCGACGAAGGCCTCGGGCTGAAGCGCATCGCCGGCCCGCGCGGCGGTCGCGAGGGGGGACTGGGGGTAGTCGGCCGCGACGGCGACCCGTTCGTGGTCAAGACGGATCGCCGTCGCGGCCAGGTCGAGCAGCAATTGCGACGGGTTTCGAAGCGGCGCCGGTCTCGGATCGGCCTTCATCCAGCGCTTGTTCGCCGTCACGCCCGTCGCGTAGGCCTCGAAGTGCAGCATGTCGAGGCGGCCCACGAGCCCGATCTGCTGGCCGGCCCTCACGTTCGAGCCCAAGGCCAGTCCGAGTGTCCTGAGCGAATGGGGCTCCACCTCGCCGTAGTTCGCGACATAGCCTTCATGGGCAACGAGCAGCGCGTTGGTGCCCTCGTAGAAATCGTAGAAATTGACGATCCTGCCCTCCTCGATCGCAACGACGGGGTCGCCTTGCGAGCAGAAGAGATCGAGGCCGACGTGATACCGGCCACCGGCGCGATCAGCCAGGAAGCGGCGTCCGCTCCTCGCCCCGGAAACGCCGCCGTTCGCCAGCAGCGTGTTCACCTCCATCGCCTGCGGGTGACGCGTGATCAGCGGCCAGTATCTCGTCAAGGCGGCGGAGCGGGCGAACAGGACAGGGTCCGCCTCGGGGATCGGCCGCGCCTGCGCGGTCGCGGCCGCCTCCAGGGCGTGCGCCTCGAAGTGGCGATCTATTTCGAGCATGACGTCGTCGCGCGCCGCGGCTGCGATCCCCGAACCTGCGGAGGCGCTTGCCCGGGCGGGGCGGGCGGGCACGGCCATGCGCCTGCGGTGGGCGGCCACGAGTTCCGTGAACTCCCTCCAGCGGTCGGAGCCCGAACGGAGGACGCGGGGACAGTTCTTTCCCGTCCAGTCGAAATGCTGCTTCAGCCCGGCCGGCACGGCGATCCCGAGCTGGGTCGTCAGCTCCGCGCAGAGCTGGGCCGCCCGATCGTAGGCGAGCGCCTCGACCATATCCGGGTTCATGCAGATCTCGATGGCGACGCTGGAGGCGTTGGCCGGACCGGCGTGGTAGCCCATCTCGTTGACGGGAAGGTGCTGGTAGATCGACTGGTCGTCGACGGTGAAATGCCAGGATACCTGCCGACGGACCGCATCTGCGCCGCGTATGTAGCGGTTATGGGCCTTGGCGCCTGCGCCCGGTGACGTGTTGTCGGTGTTGTGGATCGTGATGCTCGTCGCGCGGATGCGCGTACCGGGTCGCGTCGGGAAACCCACCGGGAGGAAATCCTGGATAACGGCCGGCCCGGTGGCGAGCGGCTCGGCGCGAACGTCCCGATCGGCGGCCATTGCCTCGAAAGCGAGCGCCGGGCCGCGGCGACGCTTCGCGCTGGCTCGCTTGCCGCGCGGAGCCTCCCCGTCACCGGACGTGGCCCCGTCGAAGCGACGCTGGTCGGGCAGGGGCAACTCGGCGTCGCCGTCGCGGCCTCGCTCGCCGGACGTGCGCACCTGCGCGTCGGCAAGTCCGACCCGCGCCGGCCACCGGGTCGGATGCAGCATGTATCCGCAGCAAAGCAGCGATTGCCTCGAACTCCGGATGACGCCGCGATCCGTCCGGCGCCCGCCGTCGAGCCTCGCGGGACCCTTCCCCGCGAAGAAGGCCCAGCGATAGCCGAGGCCCGCATCCGGCGAGTTCCGGCCCTGGGCGGAGAAGTACTTGAAGCCGACCACCTTGGGGGAGAACGACGACAGGTCGTCCCCCTTCTCGTCCAGGTAGGAGAGGAAGACGCAGGCGTGCCCGCTGCCCGATTCCCGATTGAAGTTCATGAAGTCGCCGGGACGGAGGTCCGCGAACGGCACGACGCGCCCGATCCCGAAACGCTCCAGAGCGTGCGCCGTGCCGTTCGACCCGGTTCCGGCATACATGAAGACGTGGGCGCGGATGGAGGTAGGCGTCCCGCTCCGCCAGGAGGCGGCCGGCAGCTTCGTGAACGGGGCCTTGTCCCGGCTGGTACCGTACCAGCCCTGCATGGCCTCGACGATCACCTCCATCGCGGCGGCGACGCACATGGTCAGCGGAACGTGGTTCGCCGGGATCACCTCTCCGTCGCCGTAGACGAGGTCGTGGGTGAAATAGCTGCCGATGTCATACCCGCGCCCTCCATGGTCCCGGAAAAGCCGGTCGCCCGCGGCGAGGATGTCGTCGTTGAAGCCATCGCTGCGGATCATGGAAATCTGCCCCCGGACGCGTCGACGCGCCTTCAGTTGAACCTGCCTCGTTCCTTGTCGGCAATGGCGGCGCCAGAGATCAGCCGATTGCGCTCGTTGCCCCAGGCCTGGATCATCTCCGTCCGAACCGCGTCCAGGAACGCCAGCCCCTGAAGGTCTCGCAACGCCGGCGCACCGGGAGCCTTCGCGAGTTCCTCGCGCGTTGTCGAGGCGATCCGGGCATACGTGAAGGCCCGGGTCGCGGCGTCGCTCTCAGCGCCCGGTGGCCCGCAAACGCCCCCGATGGGAGCGCGCGAGCTGACGGTGGCCGTGCGGATCGTGACCCCGTCCCGGAAAAGGAAGCAGTAGGGCTCCTGCGAGCTCCCGCCCAGGACGCTCTTGGGCTCGATGACGAAACCGGAGACGGCGAACTGGGCGTTTGAGGCTCTCCAGATCCTCGCCTCGACGTGACGAGCGCACGCGACCATCGAGGAGGCACGGGCATCCCTGCAGGCCGTGACCGTCCAACGCGCGAGGCGGGCGGCGTCCGGCAGAAGCAGCGTGACGGCCGCCGACGCGCCGAGCTCGGTGTATCGACACCTGAGCGTATCGATACCGGTCCAGTTCGCCAGTGTCACGGGCGCACAGTCCCCTCTCATGTACTGGCCGCTCGCGAGGCGGGTGGCGAACCTCGCCTGGGTTTGCGCCAGCAGGGACGCGTCCGTCTGCGCAGCGGCGGCGGTGGTCAGGGCCAGCATGAGCGGCACGCCCATCAACCACCACTGCCTTGGCCGACGCATGGGTAACTCCAAGTTGTAGCGGAAGTCGCAGGTGCAGGCTCTCACAGCCCACTCGAAATATCAACAAGTCGAATCGGGGCGCAGAAGTGCGCGTGCGCGTTCGGAACTTTGGCGTCTACGCCAACGGTAAATGTTCCGGCCAGTCTAACGCAGAGGCAATAACACAACCTCATCGTTCGGGTGCTTGAGGATGGGCGCCGGCGGCGGCGTGTGCTGCCGGCTGCGGAGCGCGGGAACGCGGGAACGCGGGAACGCGGGAACGCGGAGTCAACCAACGCTGAGGGAAGCGGCCACAGGAAAAGAACTGCACCTTCCAAAATGGATAGGGCATTGGCGTTATTAGTACATATAAATAATCATTAAATATAATTGAATGTTCCGGTAACAACGTATTATCGCTTTTTCTTGATCAATTTTATATCAAATTTCTAATCGTCTCAATATCTATACTTTTTTCTCATTATAGATTTTATAAAAATCGATTATCCATAATTTATTTCACGATTTAAAATATTATATGATGACTTAGACGCATAATTAGCTCGCCGCACTCAATCATCTCAAAGGTTGGAGAGGTATTGTGCGAATGAACATGTTTGCGCCTGTGAGATATTCGAGGGCAGAAACACTGGCTCGCAAGGCGGACGAACAGGCCTTTACAACCGAGCAGCGGTTACGGTTTCATTCCGGCTTAAAGGCCGCCGGGTTTGAAGGATCCATTCCGTAGGACTTTTGATCGGCAACCATTTGGCCTTGCACCAGTTGCGGTATCTCCATATTCTGCCCTAGTTTTCGGGGGAGAGGGTAACATGCGGCGTCATGTTGTTTTACTTGGCTTTACGTCGTTATTTTTAAGTGCCTGCGCTTCGGTCGATGTCCGTCCCGTGACAAGCCCGAACCAGGCGGGCATCAGGTACTGGCGCCCCGAAGTGTTGCTAGCCCTGCAGGAAACGAAAGATAAAGAAGGCCGCGTCAGTTGCGACGTCAAAACGTTTACACTTCCTGACAAAAGCGAAGAATACGCCATAACGACCAACGCTGGCATGGGTACGGCTAAATCCACGCCGACTCTATACGAAGGATGGCGGCTGGACGGGCTGCAGTCCGACATCGATTCCAAAGCCGCCGATAATATTACTGCCGTGGCAAGTCTCCTGAAAGCCTTGCCTCTGTCTCCGACCGTCAGCAGCTCGGGAAACACGAAGACCGCGCCATCGTCAAAATGCGAAGGCGTCTTTCGTATCGAGTACGATTCCGCAGGTCAGGTTCTTCGATTCCGGCGGATCGAAATCATTTAGTCAAATCGCGCTATTTCTGTTCTATCTATAGCAATGATGGAGGACTGCCATGCATTTCTCAAAGTGCGTTATAGGCATTGCGCTGGCCGCCGCGGCCGTGATGGGGCATTTCACTCCAGCGTTTGCATTCGAAATGATAGAGCCCGAAGATAAACCAGCATCCGTGCAGGTAATAGGCGGACAACCGGCATCCAACAGCGAATGGCCGGCGACACTCTACTTTACGACCCCAGACGGCGCCTGCACGAGTACGGTTGTCGGGCCACGAGCCGTGATCACGGCCGCGCACTGCGTGGACGACGGACAAACCGGGACAATCCGTTTGAATGGTAGAACCGCAGGCGTTCGCTGCGAACATCATCCGGGTTACGCCGCGAACCACCAACTCGATGTTGCGATGTGTCTGGCTGCGGAAGACCTGACGCTGCCGAACGGGGCGCGGTTCGAGCGCCTCAATAATGATCCGCAACAGCCCGCAATTAGGAGCGGCGTCGTGCTGCTTGGTTATGGCTGCCGGCGTGTCGGAGGTGGAGGAGCCACCGGCTCCTTGTACGTTGGAGATACGACGGTCGACAACTTCTCCGCAGATTACATCGTAACGAAAGGCGTGGCAGCGCTTTGCTTTGGTGACAGCGGCGGAAGCGCCTATCTGAAGACGTCCTTGCGTAGGCGCATCATCGGGATCAATTCCCGCGGCGACATTTCGGAAACGTCGTATCTTACCAATGTCGCGTCTCCGTCCGTCATCTCGTTTGTCGGAGATTGGTCGAAAGGCAAGAACGCGCCGGTATGTGGGGTGGGCGCGCAGGCGGGTATCTGCCGTGATTGATAGCAAGCGATACCTATACGCGTTAATGGCCGTTTCGGCGGTCAATGCCATGGGGGATGCGCATGCCGACGTCCTGGTACGCAGAACCAAACAAGCATCGCCTGAGCTTGTGCGAACCATAGCGGAAGTCGGCCGCGAAGAACAAACCCTGCTGCCGGCGGGCGCGTCGATCCTCGAGGCCGTCAGGTCTCGCTGTAACACCATCGACACAACCTATCTTGGCATTTTGACCCAAAAAAATCCGACGTTGATCGGCAAGTCTCTGTCAAAGCCTATGGACGGAGACCTCACCCTCACCTTTCCGGCATGTGCACGAGCCCCCGAAGCAGGCCCTCAGCAAGTGCCTGAGGGAGCGACGCTCGGAAAACTCGCGCTAGACCACGGAATCTCGTTCCCCATATCCGGCCGGCCGGTATTCCTCTCCAATTTCATCTCGCTCGACCCCGCGGCCGAGGGAGGCGCCCTTGCCGTCGAGGCAAAAGCCCGCCCTGCTGGAGAGGGTCCGGCATTCGATTTTGTGTTGGTGCAAGCGGCAGACGGGATTGGCGCAAATGGTGAAAAGAGACCGGTCAATAAAAAGGACGTCCTATTAGGTGTCGATAATGCCATCTCTTTCGTCCAGCTGAACGATGGCGCCAACCCCGACCGGCTAAAGGCCGGGTCCGTAATCCAGCTTCCTGGGACTTTGCCGGTGTGGTCGGAGTTGCCGCTCGCAGCTGGAATTTCCAAAGAGGCGGCTCTCTCGCGGATCGCGATGGCATTGGCGAGCGATGGCTCCCCACCGAATAATGTGACGGTATCCCCGGCCGCATCCCTGGTTACGCCGAACAACGACTATACCTGCGCTGTTGAATCCTCGTCGCAATGGCCGTTCGACAAGGAAGCAGTGCTTAACCAGCTGGCTGTCAACAAGACCCGGTATCCGGACGGTCAATTCGTTTCGCAGACCATCCTCGTCGCCGATACGGGCTTCGACTTCGTCGACGGTACGGGAATTCAGTTTCCGAAGACGGCACTGAGGAAGCTGGTCCCCTTTCCGGCTGCCGCAGGAAGCGACCCAGGCGCCATGACCGGCCCGCTGTCCGTCGACGGGATCAATCTCACGGCCAGAAGGAATTCGCCGCAGACGAGTACGGCCGATACCTACCGTTTCCACGGCGTCGGAGTAGCAGGCGTCGCCATCGGAGGGCGCACGTTTGAGGCCGAACGGCAGTTGATGTCCTCTCCTATCGGCCTCGGCTTCGCTAGCGTTACCTCGCCAAGCGATGGCCATATCAGCCCGACTGTGCTTTCGGACGCGCTCAGCTACATAATAAAGGACCGTCAGATATCGGTCATGAACGCCAGTTTCACGATCAATGGCCGCATCCCAGGCGTCGAACAGCTTATAAAAGATGTGGCATCTCGCGTCGTTCTCGTCGTCGCGGCGGGGAACGCAAACAATGAGCTTGGAAGCACCGAGTCCTGGCCTGCGATGTTCGGCGGAGATCCCGGCAATGCAGCAGGCGGTATTGTAATTACCGTAGCAGCTCATGATCGCGACGGGACCAAATCGCCGTTCAGTTCTTGGAGCGCGGACCGCGTCGACCTTCTGGCTCCGGGCTGCGGTATCCCGTCCTATTCGTCCAACGGCACCGCCGTCATGGACTCCGATTGGGCCGGCACCTCATTTTCTGCGCCGCTCGTGAGCTTCGTCGCTGCCTGGCTGGGGGCCTACAACCTCAATACAAGAGAGATAAAGGCGCGGATGATCTCGTCGGTAGACGCCAGCGACGCATTGGACGACGTCTCTTATTCGCGCGGGACGCTCAACATCCCTCGTGCCCTTGCATTTGGGTTCAACCGGTATGACGTGATTGTCGGCGGCAAAAAGAAGACCATCCTATCAAAGGACAACAAAGAAAACGGCATTGTCAAATTATGTGGAAAGGAATTCTATCTCTCCTCTCTGAGCAAAGTCGCAAAAGGCACTGCGACACTCCATGTGTGGCCCAAGAATCCCGATAAAGAACATCCTGAGATGATGAAACGATTGCCTCTTTGCAATCGGAAAACCGACGATGCATTTTCTCTCAATGTAACCGACTTCCGCACCGGCGAAATAGCAGAGGTGTCCCTCGACAATTTGATCGACTTCACATCGGCTTCCCGTTGAGGTGGCAATCGTATTTCGATTGACACAGAAATATGCTCGCCTGAAACAGGTAATTATTTTTCCTCTGGTGGTGAAATCGTATCTACTTGATTGCGAGAACCGGCGAGTCGGAAGTATCGTTCGACTGTAGGTGTTATCCTTGGCTTCAATCCGGAGCTGGAGTTGCGCGGTATGTTTCGTTGGATCACTCGTTTTGCACTTGTGCTGCTCGGGGCGGCTTCCGCCGACGCGCGAGAGGCCACCGTCGCGACATGGAATCTCGGATGGCACTTGTCGCAGGATCAGGCGGCGACGTGGATCGCGAAGTGCAGTGCGCCCTTTGCGAAAAACGCTCAAACGGGCCTTTGGGAACCCGCAGCGGCGGGAACGCCGGGATGGGAGCTCAAATGGGGCCGCGATGCCCCGATCTTATGGGATATCGGCAATTGGCCACCCTGCGATGTGTTTCAGTCCAATTTTGACGTGGTCCCCGTCACCGCAGCCGCCTATGAAAAACGCGCCGATCAGGTACGCTTGCTGCTTGCCGATAAAGTTAAGGCCGACATCATCGCGTTTCAGGAAGTCAGCGGCGAGCAGGCGATCCGCGATGTTTTGCCGGACGGCGGCAAGGATTATCTCGTCTGGTCGTTCGACGGCTTTAAAATTCAACGCCTTGGCTTCGCCTGGCGCAAGGAGCTCGGCCCTGCGAGCCTCTGCGCCGAAGAAACGACCATCAGCCTTCCGCAATTCGCTCCCAAGGATCAGGTGCGGCCAGGGCTTTCACTTGGGCTGACGATCGGCGGCAAAAAACTGCGGCTGCTGAACGTTCACTTGAAATCGTCCTGCGTCACGCCGGTCGAGGCTGAACCCGGAAATCCCCGCGGAGCTCTGGCCGGCGACGATCCGGCTTGCCAGGTACTGCAGCAGCAGGTCTCGCCGCTCGAAGCGTGGATAGAGACGGCCGGCGACGAATCCGACTACTTGATCATTCTCGGCGATTTCAATCGCGCAATTTGGCACGAGCTCCATCGAGACGAGCAGGTGCGCACCGATGGCTCCGACCCGGTGGGGCCGCTCGCGTCACCGGTCAGTGTCAATAGCCTGATCGAAGAAATAAACGATGGAAAGCCGGTCAGCAGTAAATTGACCGTTCTTGAAGAGCATTGCCCGCTCGATGCCTCTACACAAGCCGCATGCGTCACGGCCGAGAATCCTGAAGACAAGGCAGCTTGGCGGGCTTCGACGAAAACCCTGGCGGGAGTCAACAGCCTCGGTTGCCGTAACCCCGTCGGGCTCGACCACATCGTGCTTGGCCCCGGCCTCACCGCCGGACAAGCCGCCGTCAAGGTGCCCTTGGGTCGCCAGGGCCGTACGTTGCCGGCAAACCAGACGCATCCAAATCCGCTGCTTGCTCTTTCGGACCACTGCCCGCTCGCAGCCGTTGTCCATTTTCCGGACTAGAGCGACGTGTCTTCCGCCTTTGGCGCGATTCTTGGCGCAGCGGCTGGCAAGAGTGCGCGTTAAATTCGGCGATGCTATGCAGCAAGCCACGTCGTCTCCGACGGCGTCACGACGCCTCCGCCATGCGAAGTATGTGAACGGCGCGCGTCTCGATGACAGCGCGTATGGTCTGGAGAATACTGTGCGCAATCCCCTCTTCGGCAAAGGTTGCCAGGAGGCCGTCCGCTTCGCTCCGGATGCGTTCCGCTAATTGCGTTAGGTCCCCAGTCAATAGCCGTTGCGCGCCGCGCGTGTTGGCGAGCGGGCCATTCCGTTCCTGAAATCCTACACCCTGTTCAATGTCGCGCAGATTGAGGGACTACCCGACCGTGTCCAAACGCCTGCCGCACCGCCACCGAACCTCTTTGAACGCATCGGCCACGCCGAAACCTTCTTCACGGCCTGGGGCTCGGCCATCCGCCACGGCGGCAACCAAGCCTATTATAGCGGCGCATCCGATCATGTGCAGATGCCGCCCTTCGAAGCGTTCCGCGATGCCGAGAGCTATTACGCCACCCTCGCGCATGAACATATCCACTGGACCAAGCACGCCGACCGCCTTGACCGCGATTTCGGACGCAAGCGCTTTAGCGACGAATGCTACGCCCGCGAGGAACTGGTCGCCGAACTCGGCTCCGCCTTCCTCTACGCCGACCTGAACCTCACGCCCGAGCCCCGTGAGGACCATGCCAGCTATATCGCGAGCTGGCTCAAGGTCTTGAAGAACGACTCCCGCTTCATCATCAACGCCGCTGCCCATGCGCAGAAGGCCGCCGACTTCCTGCACCGTCTGCAGCCCGACGCCGCCAGCCCCGAGGCGGACGGGACCAGTTTAGCCGCGTGAGCCCAACGCTTTCCCAAACTCGTTCTTTCACCCGCCAAAGGAGACTACCCATGACCACCCAGACCATCACCATCCATCCGGTCCGCATTGAACTCGACATTCACGCATCGGGCATCTGGACAGGTACGGTGGATTGGCCCAGCTTGATGCCGAGGCGGGCGGGAAAAACGCATGCGGATCCAGCTGGACATGTTCGCGGTGGAGCTGGGAGCGGCGATATTGCTGCAGTTCGAGACACCGGACGGAGCCGTCCGTGTCCTAGCAGACGGCGGCGAAGCCAAGTATCACATAGACACGAAACTTGCGGACGCCATGGCGTCGTTCGACGGAAAGATTCCGAAAACCCATATCGACCTGATTGTCGGCACCCACTACGACGCCGACCACCTGGCCGGGCTGGTCGACATTGTCCAGAACAGCACGATCTCCATCGGCGAGGCCTGGCTACCACCAGTCGCCAACGACACCGAACCGAAGACAGGTCTCGCAGCGCCGGGCGACGCGCAACTGCTGGCGCTACAATTCGCCGGAGACGACGGCGAGAGGGTGCTGCGAGACTACCTCGCCAGCAAGGCCCGAACTTGCGCCCGGTTTGCGCAGGCGGAGCGGTGGGGCGACGAATTCCGTAGCCTGACAAGAGACGACGATGAAAGCGACATCGACAAGTTCGTTTCATGGACAATCGGACGCCCGGATGGCGACGTTCCGGACCTGGCTTTGTTCGAATGGCATCTCAGGGATGCGAGCCGAACCCTGGGCCGCGACACAGGCGACCACGCGGAAGCAGTATTCGACGATTTGCCCGAGCAGGAAGAAGACGCCGATCCCTTCTACCGCCGCCGGTGGGTGCAGAGCCCTGAAGCCTTGGCAAAGTCCTGGTCTGATTTCAGCGATCGCGCCGAAGTCGAGGCGCCAGCGCTGGCGCTGATCCGCGCTTCCGCCGCCAAGGATGCAATCAATGCGACCTCTCTTAAGGCCCTGGTGGACGCCCTGAAGAAAAGGCGCACGCCGATCGCCTGCCGTACCATTAAGGACGGGCAGCCCCGGCGATTCGTCTGGTCGAAGATTGACAGGCGCTTCCTGCCCGGAGCGCAGATCGCCTCGGACGGCCCGGAGCTGCTGCTACTGGGCCCATCCGACGGCCTCGTCAAAAAACACTGGAGGCGGCTCCCGATTGGCGACTATGTCATGAAGGTCGCCTACGCGGCGCTCCCAATCGAGCCGATCACCCCAAGCAACCAGTTAAGCTACATTATGCGGATGGATTTCGGAGAGGCGCGGATCCTGATCTCCGGCGATGCCGGCTGCGTAGACTTCAAGCCCTCTCCTCGCGCGGACTATCATCCGGAGCTTATAGCGGCGCTCTCGCCGCTCCATGTTATCCAGGTCGCACATCACGGTGGTCACAACGCCCACTTCTATCGCTGCCTCCTTGCGGCAGACTACCAGTCTCAGACCGCTCCATCCTACCTGCTGCTCTCCCACGGCACGTACGACAAGCACCGGCCATCAGCGGTCTTCGCCAAGTTCATTGAGACGGTTCGCAGGGACGGAGACGACGTGCAACTGCTCTTTACCTCTACCCCGGAAGCAGCGAAGGTGAAGGACTTCAAAGCGTTGTTCGCGCCCGTGGTAGGAACCGCCGCGCAGGCCGGCGATGTGAAACTGGTCTTCGATGGTAGCGCGTGGGCGGTCGCTGCTCACGCGGTCGAAGTTCCCTAAGCTTTCAATCCGTCACACTTGACCAAGTCGAGATGTCCGTCGCGCCAAGCGCGCAGCGCGGCCGGCTGACTACAGCTCGGCCGCCAAAAGCGTCGGATAGAAGCGATAGTGTTGATTTCCAATGAGATTGGACCCGTCTCACGGGGATTTTTCCATCGCGAACTGACCCCTGCTTTCACTGTCTCTCGCCATCAGCGCGGGAGACGTGGAGTGATCTACATGGAGTTATTGCGTCTTGCGGCGCTGGCAATAAGGGCTCACTTGATAAAGTCGCTCGGATTGACGTTTACGTTAAGTTTGAAAGCGTTGATTAGCCGAGAGATGGCACCCTCGCGAGGGCGGTATTTTATCGTGGCCCTCTGAGTCGTTCCTGACTCCGAGATTTCGTAACCAAATTCACCCTCCGCCACATAACCGGCATCGCTTAGTTCTTGGAGCATGTGGGGTAGATCGCTCGCATCTGTTAGCTCCGGCACTCCAAACGGGTGACCAATCACTGGGGCACGAGAAACGTGATTAAGAATGAGGTCTCGATCACCCACGCCTCGATCAATGACCGCGAGCGCTGTTTGATCAGGCGAAGGGTAAAAATATTGATAGATGTTGAGCCGCTCAAGAAGTTGCTTGACATCACCGATATCGCGGCCAGAGGATAATAGGCCCCAATCATCCTCTTGAAGTTCGTATAGAGGAATAGGGCAAACTCCCAAGGACCTGTCCGCAGCGATGTTATCGATCGCTAGTAGGTCTTGGAACGAAATGATGCCCTCTCCCTTGCCGGTGACGGCATTGAAGATTTTCTCCCAATCGAGTTGTGCGGACTGTTGCACAATCTCGAATATATGGGAAAGCGGCGGAATCTCGATGTGCTTGATGGCCTGAAAGATCGGTGCAAACGTTGGTCCCGCTACGCTCGCTATGTGCTCCTGCTGCTTCTCTGTAGGCTGAGATGCCATAGCAGACATGGTAGCCATCAAGCTTGGCACATCGACTTGGGCTTCCGCAGTAGTCTGAAACAGGCGCCGGGCAATATCTCCTAGATCAAACACCACAGGCCGCACGATCAGGACGTTGACATCGGGCATCGTCGCTTGGATGTCGACCTGCATCATCGCAGCGATGCGTGGATTGTGTTCGGCCGCAACGACGATGACCCTCTTTGCTGCGTCGTCGACGGCGATGACCAAGGCCGTGTGCTCCACACCAGAAACGCCTGTAATTGTTTGGTGTTCGCGAGGATCTGCGCCGAGCGCTCGGCTAAAGGACGACCAGATTGGAAAGTCGGCAGAGATGGCCAAGGCACGCTCCATCATGCGGGAGTCCGCGCGAGATATTGTTCTTTCAACACGGTAATGTACAGATTCTCATGTGAACAAAACGGGTACTTTGCACAGGGCTTACGATGGATTGACACGGTGTTAAAGAAAAGGTCGTGGTTACGGTCATAGCAGGTGGGATTCTCGCCGGCCTTGGCTGGATAGGAAGCAGCCTCCTGGAAAAGGATGAAAACATTACTGCCGAGATGGAATGGACTAACGTCGCCAATCCGCTTTTTGGAGTGGGTTATTGAAGGAAGGCGTGTCGAAATTAATAGCATAATGTTAATTTCCGTCGAGATCTGACCCAGACGTTCCATCGGCCAACGACCCAGGCTGGCTATTTGAAGAACGCTTACAATTAAGACGAGGGACAGTGCCAATATGGGTCAATACGCGATGGAAAAACCCTCACCTAAAGGGTCATATCTCGACGGAAATCAACAGCTACGCCATAAAGGCGTACATCGCTCCGGTCGCGCAGCGATCATTTCAGCCTATCGATGAGATCCGCTATAATTTCAAGCGGCCGGCTGAATTCAAGGATATGTTCGCCTGGACGCAGTATTTTGAACTCATGCGGGATTCGTTGCGCGCCTCCAACTATCCGCCGTTCAGCGTGTCAAAGAGCTTTAAGTCGCAGTTTTAACGTCGCCAGCTCCGCCGCCGAGCACCATGTTTACACTGCCGACTGAGACCTGATCCGTACCGTCAATCGATTGAGGCTCCACCCTGAGAGACGTTCGATAACCCGCAATTCGGTAATATAACCCCACTCTGAAACAATATTATGTACTGGTCTATTTCTAGGATCAAAATTGTTGGGGATGTGCATGATTAACCGGTTTTTAAATACCGTAATCAGTATTTCAGTTATCATTGCCGCTACTCACGGGCCTGTAGCCGAAGCAGCATCGTGTACCGTTGCTGATTTTTCCGCTGATCTATTCGTAGAACGATGGAACCAAGAAATCGCAAGCCTGACCATCGGAACTTGGCGTCTCGAGAAATACGGAGGCTTGGGATTTATTCGCCAAAATCTTGATGGTCCGGATCTTACGCTTTCCGTTCAAATAGACAAAAATCGATGTATAACCAAAATTCAAGTGACTTCGCGGCGAGACGGTGACGGCTTTGCTGCTCAAGTATCCTGGGTTAAAATAATTAAGATCACAAACCCTACAATTACGAATGATATCCGTAAGAATATCTATAGGATTTTGAACATGGACGAAGTCAATGCCGGAGGAGCTCACACTCATTAAAATATTACATATGAATTTTGGGAAGATAATGAAATAAACAAATTTGTGATACGCCCTGTAGATTAGTCGAATTTAGACATTATGAATGAAAATTCGTCGCTACGTATTTCGCCTGAGCTTGTATTGAATGATACGCTTAGAATCCAACACAACCCGATGCCTTCCGTTGCAGGTTTGAATACGAGCGTGAATGAGCCTGCCTCATCTCTAGGTATTTTATAAACAGGGCTGAAAGGAAACGTCTGCGTTCCAATTTTGTGATCAACATTTAATATATACTGATGGTTAGGTACGACGATGCCCGGCGTTCCCCCAGCGACCTGTTCGGCTGCAGTCACAACGAGATCGACTCCCTTGAAAATGGCGTCTGAATCTCCAGTATTTAAAAAAACAAAGTCGAGCGATAAAGCGCGATTCGTTTTGGATCCGGCAGGGGATGAAAAGTTCGCACCTTCCTCCCGTCAAATTTGCAGCTCATGGGGCTTTCGATAAAATAACCGTCGCTATCATTTGAGAGATTCAACGCAACAATTGTTGTCGTAGTAATTAAGTAGCCGCTGCAGCATAACATTATCTCTTTCCATAAACTTACTATGGCAGTTATTATTGTTACAATAACTATTAGAACAGCCACGACGGGGTTGTTTTTAATGCGGGCAAGCCAAAGATCGCTTAGCGATTTTTCTTCTTTGTCCTTAACTTGCATCGACGGTCCTCTGGAGGGTTGGAAATGACACATTAGATCATACAACCTACCTCAATCACGCCATTTACGTCACTGCGTTTCCATTCTCCCTTCCCTTATGGCTTTCGCCGACGCGTTCCAAGCCTCGATGGTTTTCCCAGAAAGGTGTTCAAATTCCGCGGCCGGGCCGCCTTCCTATCCCTGTAGGCGCGCGATCCGGCCGCAGTGCCACTGGTCGGCAGTTCCGCGCCCTGTGGCTTCCCCTCCCTGGCTAATGACCATCTGGACCGGCCGCTCGACTTTAACGAGCTGATGATCAAGCACCCCGCATTGACTGTTGCCGTGCGGATCGCTGGCGAAAGCATGATCAATGCCGGCCTGTTTACAGGCGACATCGCCATCTTCAGCTGACCGATCTCTGGGGTATCTCGCACAGGCTGACCATCCGGCTCGGGAAATTCGACGATCGGTTTTGGCTTGGGCCCTCGCTTTTGGACCGACTTCACCTTCAGACTATCAAGACCCCATCGCGATGGGCTTGTGGGTGAGTTTGCCTCCAACTTTCACCAGGTCGCCAGAGGACTTTGCTCTGTCTTTGGCTGGCCCGCCTTGGCCACCTCACGGCCAAGCGCGTCCAATCCTGGTGCGAGCGCCCCAGCGGCTCCGCGTAGTCGGCGAAGCTCAATGCCACTCGCGATTGAGATACTGTCCCAATCATAATCGCGGTGGCCTTTCGGCGCCGGCTGCTGAACGGCCAACAGGTGGAGGAGATAGGATTGGAGACTTCCGACGTCATCGGCAGACAGCACAGCGGAGGCGCGCTGCTGGCAGAATTTCACCAACATGCGCGCGAAGTTGGAACGGGGCATCGTGGATTACTCAGGCACGTTTGGAGGCCAGTCCTTAGAGGGGACGGCCGTTTGGCAAATCCGGCTGCGCCGGAGAAGAAGCCAATGGTGGTGTCGCTCCCGACGGCTAACCTCTGCGCGTATCCTCCGCGACCACGAGTCGATGCAAGGCCTTGCGGGTAGAGAAATCGGAGGCCGCCATCCAAAGCTCGGGTCTGCTCGACGTCTTTGTGGACAGAGAAAAGGCGTGCACCATTAGCCCTATCGCGGCGCGGCATTAATCCGATCGATCCAATGGTCGACGAGGTGCTCTAGCGCTCCGTCAGGCTCAGCCCGACTGACTTGATCCACGTCGATCCGACCATCCTTGAAGGCCACTGTCAGATCGACCCCGAAGCCAAGGATCGCTCCGGCCCTATCGACGCTGTGGAATCGGTATCCGCGTGGCAGATTGTAGCCAAGGGATTGCCAGGCACGATAAACCTCCTTGAGCAGTGCGCGTTTTGCGTATGTCTCGTAGCGGAACATCCGATTGGTAAACTCGGTGTCGCTAAGCCGGAAGCGCTTGGGCACAAGCTGATCGAACGCGACGGCGAAGAGTAAGGCGCCGCCTGGTTGGCCTGAGGGGTTGCCAACCGTCGGCGCGAGCCGACGATCAAGTTCATCCTGCATGATGAGCACATCACGGAAACGTAGGTGCTCCTCAAGCTTCTTCTGCTCATTCTCATCGACGGGGCCAACGACACGAAAACCGACGCGTTCGTCGATTACCACATCGTCGGGATGCGGCAGGAAGAACGGCGGCTCTTTGCCGGCGGCGAGCGCTGTTTGCATGGCGCTAGACGTCATCTCTTTATAGTTTTTCGCCTGTTCGATTTTTTCGCGGAGATAGATCGCCTCCTGTCGTTCGGTCGCCTGCGCCAGCTGGAGCGCGAGGCGTAGAGAGCGTGGATCGCCTTTGAGGGCCGACGCATTAAGCGCCCGAACCAAGGCCTGAGGCGTTGAAATCTCACTGACCGTATCGCCTTCGCGAATCCGGACGGTGCGCTGCATGCCTTCAAGGATTGCGCGATAGGTCGGCAGATCCGCTGGTGAAAGGTCCGTGCTCTTGGCGCGAGGACGTCCGCTAGGATTGCCGGATGTGCCCTTCTGGAAACGGCTATGCTCAGGCGGCTTGCCATAACCTACTCCGTAAGCGACGTCCGCCTTCATGCGGCCGACGGCCTCGTTGGAAAGGGTCTTCGCTTTCTTCCCGCTCTCATCTCTGTCAGCCATGACGGGACCTCCGGCTGGAAGACCGGACAGGGCGCTTTGGTGCTTCCCCTTCTGGTTGCGCCGAGCTTGGCGCCCGCTCGAGGGCGATATCCTCGAAGGAATGTCCGGTACTATCGAGCGTGGCGCGCTTACCCGTGAAGGCTTCCCAACGAGCGATTATGGTGTCGCAATAGGCCGGATCAAACTCCAGGACACGGGCAACTCGGCCGCAAGTCTCGGCGGCCATGAGTGTCGAGCCAGAGCCAGCGAAGATATCGAGCACCGTTTCGCCACGGCGCGAGCAGTCTCGTATTGCATCTGCGATGAGTGCGACCGGCTTCACGGTCGGGTGCATCGCCAGCTCCTCAGCCCTGTTTCCGCCGAGACTGCTGATGCCCGCATAATCCCAAACATTGGTGCGGTAGCGGCCCGTTTCCCCAAGCCCGAAGCTATTGGTGTGGGGACGACCACCTACCTTGAAGACGAAGATCAGCTCGTGCTTGGAACGGTAGAAGGTGCCCATGCCGCCATTGGTCTTGTTCCAGACGCACAGATTCTTCAGTTCCGAGAAAGCGACCTCGCCGGCATTCAGCATCTCGCGCATGTGGCGCCAGTCCATGCAGACGAAAGCGATAGCGCCATCCTTGGCCACTGCGGCGGCATTCCCCAGCGTCGTCGTCAGGAAAGCGGTGAACTCAGGCGCCGTCATCTCTCCGGACGCGAAAGCGAATTCGCGATGGCGCACGGTGCCGAGCCCACTCACGTGACCATCGATCGGGACGTTGTAGGGAGGGTCGGTGAAGATCAGGTCGATCTTCGCACCATTGACGAGCCGCTCGACATCGGGTCGCGACTGGGCGTCGCCGCACAGGAGGCGATGGCGGCCCAAGCACCAGAGATCCCCGGTTCGTGTAACCGCCGCGGACGTTACAGGCGGCACGTCATCAGCCGCGTCCTGAGTATCGGTTGCGGACTCACGCGCACGGTCGAGCGTGAAATCCACTTCAGCCAGGGAGAAACCGGTGATGGTGACGTCGAACTCAAGGTCGATCAGCGCCTGCAGTTCGATGGCGAGGATCTCCTCGTCCCACCCGGCATTCAGCGCGAGTTTATTGTCTGCCAGCACATAGGCCCGGCGCTCCTCGGCGGACAGATGCGACAGTCGCACCACCGGTACGGTCCCAAGCCCAATCTGCCTGGCGGCAAGCACGCGTCCATGTCCGGCAACGATCTCATCGTCGTCGCCGACGAGCACGGGATTGGTGAAACCGAAGCGCCGAATGCTCTCGGCAATCTGAGCGATTTGCTTCTTGGAATGGGTCCGGGCATTGCCCGGGTAGGGACGCAAAACCCCGATGGGTCTCATCTCGATGGTGGGTGCAGAAGTGTTCACAAACGTCGCTCCAGCGCTGCTGCTTCGATCGTGCCAAGGGAAATCGAAGAGAACAGTGAGGGAACGCGAGGTGATTGCAAGTGCCCGCAAACCCATGACAGGGCTGGAAAAAGCCCTCGAAAACGGCTTTCAAATTCCGCCGGTTCTTAAAGGGCTCTTAAAGGCCTCTTACAGACCTCTTCAAAGCTCTTAGGACCAAACAGGCTTCCAAATCGTCGCCTTCGGCAGCGATCACGAACGCGTGATATCTGCTCCCAGCTTCGCCAACGGGTCTGCTCCCAATGCGGGTCGCATGGAATCGCATCACACGGAAAACGAGTCGCCAGCCCAATACCTTTTTACCTCCAGGGACTCGGATATCGACTTCGACAGGAAATCGAGCATTGCTAGCCCTACGCGTTATCCACGAAGCGTCGGAAGCAATGCTATGGCGACCCTTAACGTCGAAGGCCTCGCGCTCCAGGTGATATATGCCGCCATTGATGGGGGAGACATCCACTACGAGATTAGTCTCCAGTGGAACGGCCAATCCGTGCTCAACACCGATATATTGAAGCGAGAGGCATTCAGGGTCGGGCACCCGCTGGGGTGGGTTTCTGCCCTAAACGGAGAGCCGTGCTCCCTCCTTCCATTTCTGCGGAAAGTCGTCGACGAGGATGAGGCCGACTATTTCGAGACCATGGACTTGAGTCTCATTATCGCCGCCTACCCCCGCTCGGATTTCCCATTTCTGCCATCCCACTGGCGTCTTATCCCTAAGGACACAGATGACGCGACAGGAGTCGACCAGGCGGCAGTTGTCGCGGCAGGACCCGCACCCGAAGACTTCATCGAACTGATGATCTTCGTGGATGCCTTTAATTTTAAAGGGGCGCCGTATCCATCGGGAATAGGGGCAGGCATCAGGATGTCGCCGACCCGCAAGGATCTGTCGACATTCCATGACGACTTGAAAACAGAGTACGACGCTTTCCTCACGTCCTACGATGCCGTGGACGTGCATCGCTATCTGTAAAGCAGCGCCGACGCGAGCGCAGCGGTGTTGCCAACATCAGCCGGCGCGATGAGATCACTCCCTGCGGCACGCTGCGCCCTCACCGCAAAGACGTCTCGTCAACCGGACCAGACCTCCTGCAAAAGCGCAACGGGGAACCGCTTCGCGACAGTCACTTGAACGGAAACGTCAATGCGGTCCCGGTGCGGCGCCGGCATGATCCGCGCTCAAGCAATTCCGTCCCGGATAATAACAATCGAATCCCGCACGGCGACAATGCGGCTTCCCTGTTTGGGTTGCGAATGGCTTTCAACCAAGGAACCGCGTGTCCGACGATTTAGACCCAACTCACTGAAAGAACGGGATTCTCTGCGCGCCGTGCCGTGCGGGCTGACGTTCCTTGTTTTCTCCCGTAACAGGGAACCTCGCAGAGACAGGTTCGCCGACGACTACTCCCTCCGCCAAATCAGCCCCACACCAGACACGCGCCGACGTGCATCCGGTGGCCGGCTATGCGGCGGCTGAATGACCGCCGGCGTTCCCCCCGCTACAGCCACTCGCCCATCGGCCGTACCTCATAGCCCGCGCCGATCAGCCGGGCCTTGACCGCGCGCGCCATCGTGACCGCGTCGGCGGTGTCGCCGTGGACGCACACCGTGTCGGCGCGGACCTTGATGCGGGTGCCGTCGAGCGCGGTCACCTCGCCGCTCTCGACAATGGCGAGGATGCGCGCGGCCGCCGCCTCGGCATCGTGCAGCACGGCGCCGGGGAGCTTGCGGGAGGCGAGGTTGCCATTCGCGGCATAGGCGCGGTCGGCATAGATCTCGCGGGCGAGCTTCAACCCCATGTCCTCGCCGGCCCGCTCGGTCGGAAGGCCCGGCATCACCACGAAGATGAAGTCGCGGTCCACCGCGCGGATGGCGCGGGCGACGGCGCGGGCGAGATCGATGTCCTCATTGGCCATGTTGCCGAGCGAGCCATGGGTCTTCACATGGGTCAGCCGCTGGCCCTGCGCCGCCGCCAGCGCCTGCAGCGCGCCGATCTGATAGATGAGCTGCTTCTCGATGTCGGCCGGGCTCTGGCCGAGGATGGGCCGGCGGCCAAATCCCCACAGATCCATGAAGCTGGGATGGGCGCCGCAGCCAACGCCGCGCGCCTTGGCGCCGGCGAGCGTGTCGGCCATCACCAGCGGATCGCCGGCATGGAAGCCGCAGGCGATGTTGGCGGAGGTGACGATCTCCAGCATCGCGGCGTCGTCGCCGAGCGCATAGACGCCGAAGCCTTCGCCCATGTCGCAATTGAGGTCGATCTTGGTCATGGCAGGCTCCGGTCAGAAGGGCAGCGGATCGAGCGCCGAGCAGACGCCGCCGACGAGGTTGTGGGCGAGAAGACGTTCGCTGGAAAGCTCCGCGCCCGGCAGGGGCGGCTCGCTCATCGCTCGGGGGAGCCCGGCAATGAACCGCTCCTGTGCCTCAGCCGCGGCCTGTGCCTCCATGGCGCTGATGGCGGTGAAGCGCAGCGCATCGCCGGGGCGCGCCTGGCCGAGCCGCCAGAGGTCGGGGCCGATAACGGTGGCGATCTTCGGGTAGCCGCCGGTGCTCTGCCGGTCGGCCAGCAGCACCAGCGGGCGGCCATTGCCGGGCACCTGGATCGAGCCGTTCATGATGCCGTCGGAGACGATGTTAAAGCCGGCCGCGTGCTCGATGGAGGGCCCGTCGAGCTGCGCGCCCATGCGGTCGGCCTTGTCGGTGACGCGGTACTCCGAGGCGAGGAAGGTGGCGATGCCGGCGGGAGTGAAGAAATCGTCCTGCGGGCCGAGCACGACGCGGATCGGGCCATGTGCGCGCGGGCGATGGGTCTCGGGCAGCCGAAGCCGCGGCCCGGCGGGCGTGCCGTTGAGCGGCAGGAGGTCGCCCGTGCGCAGCGCGCGCCCTTCGAGACCGCCGATAGCGGAACGTGAATGGGTGGAGAGGCTACCGAGCGTCGGAGCGATGGCAAAACCGCCGGCAATGGCAAGATAGGCACGCATTCCCGTGCGCGCGGCGCCGATGTCGAGCCGGTCGCCGGGGAACAGCGCGTGCGACTGCCAACCCTCCACCGGACGATCATTGATGCGCAAAGGCATGTCGGCACCTGTGAGGGCGAAGCGCGCTGGCCCCTCCTCCACCACGGCGGAGAGGCCGAGCATGGTGAGTTCCACCGCCGCCATGCCGCGCGGATTGCCCACGAGCAGGTTCGCCGCCTGCAGCGCGAGCGTGTCCATCGCCCCCGAGGCGGAAATGCCGAAGCGCTGGTAGCCGAAACGCCCCATGTCCTGAAGGCTGGAGAACAGGCCCGGCCGGTCGATGCGCAAAGCCGCCATCACGCCGCCTCCGGCTCGGCGATGAGCGCGCCCTGCTCCGCCGCGCGGCAGAGGGACTCGTACTCGGCCGCGGCAATGGAGACGAAGCGGATCGTGTCACCGGCGGCGAAGAGGAAGGGGCGCTCCGCGCGGGCCGGGTCGTAGGAACGCACCGGCGTCTGGCCGAGCAGATGCCAGCCGCTGGGGATTTCCAGCGGCGGGGAGATCGCCGCCTGCCGCCCGCCAATGGAGATGCTGCGCGGCGGGGTCTTCAGGCGCGGATCGGTGCGCCGGCTGGTGTGGATGGGCTCGGGCAGGCCGCCGAGATAGGCGAAGCCGGGCGCGAAGCCGATCATATAGACGCGGTAGTTGGCGCCACTGTGCAGACCGATCACCTCATCGGTCGTGAGCCCGTGCAGCCGCGCCACCGCGTCGAGATCGACGCCATGGGCGCCGCCATAGAGCACCGGCACGCGCCACACCGTGCCGCCCGCCTCCTCCGCATCAGCATGAGGTGCGAGACCCAGCACCGCCGTGCGTAGTTCGTCGCGCGACAGAATGAGCGGGTCGAACAGCACCAGCGCCGAGCGATAGGTCGGCACCACCTCGCGCAGGCCCGGCAGGCCGAGCGCCTCGAGCGCCGCCGCCAGCGCGATGACCCGCCGGTTCACGTCCTCGTCGATGGCATCGCCGAACTCGATGACCAGCCCGCTCTCGCCGGCATCGAGCAGGCGGGGGGCCTCAGGGGCTAGAGAAGTGGCGGTCGTCATCATGCACGTTCTTCCGTCAGCGGGCGGGAGTGAGCGCCCCTCTTTTCCAGATATGTGCCAAGCCGCCAAGGCCGGGCGGGAGGCGGGTCGGTGGAGGCCCTCAAATGGCAGCGGCGGCAGAAGGTTGCGGCTCCGTCGGCGGCCCGCTCGGGTGCGGCGGTACGCCGGCCCCACCCACGCAGGCGCCGCCACAGTGCTCAGCTTTCAGGCATCAGCTGACTAAAAATGCCGCTTGCATTCCATCGGTATACCCAAAAATATCAATGTGTTAGATGACCATGACGGCACGACGTTGGGTCAAGGCGCGCCTGCCCCTCGGCGGCCGGCGTGAAGCGTGAGGATGCGATGGACTATCGGCTCGACGACTCCCTCGTCCTCGCCGCCGGCACCGGCAAGGCGGTGCGGATGCGCGCGGGGCAGCGGCTGAAGCTGACCAACCCCTTCGGCACGCAGGCCATCGACTTCTGGGCCTTCACCCAGGCCGACATCTACGAGTTCACCTCGATGGACAATTTCCGGTCCGTCCATTCGACCGTGCATGTCACAAGCGACACGCCGCTGGTCAGCACGAAGCGCCGGCCGCTGGTGTCCATCGTCGAGGACACCTCTTCGGGCCGGCACGACACGCTGCTCTGCGCCTGCAATGCCGACATCTACCGCCAGCTTGGCGTCACCGGTTATCACCGCTCCTGCGCCGACAATCTGCATAAGGGGCTGGCGGAACTCGGCATCCGCTTCCCGGTCACCCCGGCACCGGCCAATTTCTTCATGTGCGTGGATGTGCGGGCGGACGGCTCGCTCGACCGGCTGCTGCCGGCCTCCAAGCCCGGCTCCTACCTCGTGCTTCAGGCCGAGGCCGACATCATCATGGCCTTCTCCTGCTGCCCGCAGGACATCACCCCGATCAATGGCGAGGACCGCACGCCGCGCGACTGCCTGATCGACATTTTCTCCCCGGCGGGGAGCGCCTGATGGCCGGCGAACCGCTCATCCGCATCCGCGACCTCACCAAGAGCTTCGGCGCGCATCAGGTGCTGAAGGGCGTCTCGCTGGATGTCCATGCCGGCGAGGTGGTGTCGATCATCGGTGCCTCCGGCTCCGGCAAGAGCACCTTCCTGCGCTGCATCAACGTGCTGGAAACACCGAGCGGCGGCACGATGGATTTCGGCGACGTCCATTTCGACTATGAGGAGGGCGCCCGCCGCGCCCCCACGGCCGCGCAGCTGCGCGAGCTGCGGGCGCGCATCGGCATGGTGTTCCAGAGCTACAATCTCTGGCCGCATATGACGGTGCTGGAAAACGTCATCGAGGCGCCGATCCGGGTGAAGGGCGAGCCGCGCGGGGAAGCCATCGCCAAGGCGGAAGCTCTGCTCGCCCGCATCGGCCTCGCCGAGAAGCGCCACGCCTACCCCTCAAAACTCTCCGGCGGCCAGCAGCAGCGCGTCGCCATCGTCCGCGCGCTGGCCATGCAGCCACGCCTGATGCTGTTCGACGAGGTGACCTCCGCGCTCGACCCGGAGCTGGTCGGCGAAGTGCTGGCCTTGATGGCGAGCCTTGCCGGCGAGGGCATGACCATGCTGCTCGTCACCCACGAGATCGGCTTTGCCCGCGAGGTATCCAACCGCGTGATTTTCTTCGACCAGGGCGTGATCGCCGAGGACGGGGCCCCCCGCGAGGTGCTGCGCCAGCCCAAGAGCGAGCGGCTGCAGCAGTTCCTGCGCCGCGTGCTGCATGAGGATGCCTATGCCGCCCCGGCGGCGGTGCAGGGAGCCCGGCCATGATCGCGACCTGGTGGGAAGGCTTCGCGCCCTATGTTCCCGGCTTCCTCAGCGCCAGCTGGATCGTGCTGGTGCTCTCCATTCTGGCGATCATGGTGAGCTGGCTGTGCGGCCTCCTCGCCGCGCTCGGCAAGGTCTCGCGCTTTCGGGCGCTGCGCGAGGCGAGCGGCTTCTACATCTGGTTCATTCGCGGCACGCCGACGCTGATCCAGATCTTCATCATCTATTTCGGCCTGCCGCAGCTCGGGCTGCGCCTCTCGCCCTTCAGCGCTGGCGTAATCGCGCTTGGCGTCAATGGCGGCGCCTATGTCGCGGAGATCGTCCGCGCCGGCCTGTCCGCCATCCCGAAGGGCCAGACAGAGTCCGCGCAGGCGCTCGGCATGGGCCGCTGGCAGATGATGAGCCGCATCATCCTGCCCCAGGTCTTCCGCGTGATCCTGCCGCCCGTGACCAACGAGGCGATCACCATGGTGAAGAACACCTCGCTGCTCTCCACCATCACCGTCGTCGAGCTCACGCTCTACTCGCAGACGATCATCGCCACGACGTTCCGCCCGTTCGAGTTCTACATCGCCACCGCGGTCATCTACCTCGTGATGACCACCCTCATCTCGCAGGCCGCGGCCCAGCTCGAGCGGCATTACGCCCGCTCGCTGTGAAAGGACATTCAAGATGAGCGTGCTGCCCATCGACTCGCTGGAAACCCCGCGCTTCTGCGGCGTGCCAACCTTCATGCGGCTGCCGCAGGCGACGACGCTGAAGGGTCTCGACGCGGCCATTCTCGGCCTGCCGTCGGATTCCGGCGCGCCGTTCCGCACCGGCGCGCGCTTCGCACCCAATGCGGTGCGGGCGATGTCGATCATGCTGCGCCCGATCAACCCCTATCGGAACATCAACGTGTTCGAGACGCTGGCCTGCGCCGACGCGGGGGATGCCGCCGTCGTGCCCGGCTATGAGGAAGAATCGCTCGAGCGGCTGGAGCTCGCCGTGCGCGCGGTGGTCGAGGCGGGCGTGACGCCCTTCGGCATTGGCGGCGACCATTCGGTGACGCTGGCGGCGCTGCGTGCCGTGGCCGCCACCCACGGGCCGCTGGCGCTGATCCAGTTCGACTCGCATTCCGACACCTGGGACAAGTATTTCGCCGGCAAAAAGTATAGCGCCGGCACGCCGTTCCGCCGCGCGGTGGAGGAAGGCATCGTCGATCCCTCGCGCTCGATCCAGATCGGCATGCGCGGCTCGCTGTTCAAGGCGGATGACGTCAGCCAATCGGTCGAGCTCGGCTATGAGGTGGTCACCACCGACGAGATGTTCGCCATGGGCATCCCCGCGCTCGCCGCCCGCATCGCGGAGCGCACCGCCGGCGCGCCGGCCTATCTCACCTTCGATCTCGACTTCGTCGATCCCGCCTTCGCCCCGGCCGTGCAGACGCCGGAAGCGGGCGGCCCCAGCGCGCGCGAGGCGCTCGACCTGTTGCGCCGCATCGAGGGCGTGAACCTCGTCGGCGCCGACGTGGTGGAGCTGTGCCCGCCCTATGACCAGCCGGCCCAAACCACCGCGCTGCTCGCGGCCACCGTCATGGCCGAGCTGCTGGCGCTGCGCGCGGCCGGTGTCGCCCGGACGTGAGGCTATGTGAAATCAGGCGGGCTCACCCCCGCTTCGAGCGGACCGGCTGCGCACCCGCGCGCCGTTGACGACCGACAGCAGACGACAGAGGGGATAAAACAATGCGTCTGACACTTCTTCCCGTGCTTGCCGCCGCTCTCGTCGGCGGCCTCCTTGCCGGCAGCCTCACCACGCCGGCCGGCGCGCAGGAGCTGGAGCTCATCAAGCCCGGCACGCTGCTCATCGCCACCGAAGGCACCTACCCGCCCTTCTCCATGCGCGCCCCCGACGGCGAGCTGGACGGGCTCGAAATCCGCGTCGGCAAGGAAATCGCCCGCCGGCTGAACCTCAAATATGAGCCGGTCATCATCAAGTGGGAGGCGCTGCTCGTCGGCCTCGCCGCCGACCAGTACGACTTCGCCTCCGACGCGATGGACATCACCGCCGAGCGCCAGAAGCAGGTGATGTTCGCCGATGGCTGGCTGGAATCGGGCGGCCGTGTGGTGGTGAAGAAGGATTCCGCCATCAAGACGCCCGCCGACATCAAGGGCAAGACGGTGGGCGTGCTGGTCTCCTCCACCTGGCTGAAGCTGGCCGAGGAGCGCGGCGCCGTGGCCAAGAGCTACAAGGCCGAATCCGACGCCATCCAGGATCTGGTGAACGGCCAGATCGACGCGGTCATCACCGACTCCATCGCCGCCGCCTACGCCATCGAGGCGTCCAAGCTGCCGCTGGTGCTGGTGCCGGACTATCTCAGCCACATCCAGAAGGGCTTCCCCTTCAAGAAGGGCAAGCCGAACCTCGTCAAGGCGGTGAACAAGGCGCTGGCGGACATGATCGCCGACGGTACTTATGCCAAGCTCACCACGCCCTTGATCGGCTATTCGCCTGCGCCGAAGGATCCGATCAAGACCCAGTTCTGATCGCCCTTCGTGCCTGCGCCCGGCCGGTCCCCTTCCCGGCCGGGCGCCCCCCGCCAAAGGCCCCGGCCGTGCCGCAGAGTCGTCCATGCCCCTGACCGCCCGCCCGACGCCCGTCGCCGATCCGCGCGAGGAAAGCCTCGGCCAGAAAGCCTATAATGACCTCCTTGACCGGCTGATCCGCCGCGAGATTCCCGTCGGCTCGGTGCTGCAGGAGCGCCGCCTCGCCGAGGCGCTGGCGATCTCCCGCACCCCGGTGCGCGACGCGCTGAACCGGCTGGAGAGCGAAGGTTTCATCACCCGCAAGCCCGGCGGCGTGCTGGTGGTCAAGGAATTCTCCACCCGCGAGCTGATCGAGACGCTGCATGTGCGCCAGATCCTGGAGATGGAAGCGGTCGGCCTCGCCACCGGCCGCGTTCCCCTGGCGGAACTGGACATGCTGGAGGCCGACATCCGCGCGTTGCTCGACGATCCCACGCCGAGCGCGGAGGCGGACTGGGCGCTGGACAGCCGGCTGCACGGCCTGTTCGCCAGGCGCAGCGGCAATGCGGTGCTGGCCAAGCAGATCCACGACCTGCGCCTGAAGACGCACATGTTCAACATGGACCGCGTGCCCGAGCGCTTCGAGATCGGCCACCGCGAGCATCTCGCCATCATCGACGCGCTGCGCCGCGAGGACCGCGAGGCGGCCCGGGCTGGCGTTCATACCCACATCGAAAACGTGAAGCAGAGCATCATCGAGAAGCTCCGCGCCATCTGAGGAACGATCATGGCGGTCGACACGATCAACGAGACTACACGGGGCGTCTACATCATCGCCCCGACCCCGTTCACGCCAACGGGGGACATCGACTTCGACAGCACGGACTCGCTGATCGACTTCTATCTGGAATGCGGCGTCACCGGCATCACCATCCTCGGCGTGCTCGGCGAGGCGTTCAAGCTGGCGCCGACCGAGGCGAAAGCGTTCCTCACCCATGTCATGAAGCGCGTCGATGGCCGCAAGCCCATCGTGGTCGGCGCCTCGAACCCCGGCACCGACAATCTCGTGCGCTTCGCCAGGGAGGCGATGGACCTCGGCGCCGCCGGTCTGATGATCGCGCCGCAGCCCTTCCTCAAGACCGACGATCAGGTCTTCGGCTATTGGGCGGAGGTGCTCACCCGCCTCGGGCCGGATGTGCCAGTCTGCTATCAGGACTACCCGCAGACCAGCAACACGGTGAGCGCGGTTTCCGTGCTGCACCGGCTGATCGACGCCTTCCCGAACTTCGTCATGCTCAAGCATGAAGAGGGCTCGGGCCTGTCCAAGATCACCAAGATGCGCGAGCGCTCCGACAAGGGCGAGGGCCGGCGCGTCTCCATCCTCGTCGGCAATGGCGGGCTGTACCTGCCGCAGGAGCTGCGCCGCGGCGCCGATGGCGCGATGACGGGCTTCGCTTACCCCGAGATGCTGGTTGGCGTGGTCGAGAAGTTCCATGCCGGCGACGTGGAAGGCGCGGAAGACCTGTTCGACCTCTATTTGCCGATCCTGCGCCATGAGCAGCAGCTCGGCTTCGGCCTCGCCGTGCGCAAGGAAGTGCTGAAGCGGCGCGGCATCATCGCCTGCTCCGACACCCGCCATCCCGGCCCGAAGCTGACGGCGCGCGACCATCAGGAGCTGGGCGAGCTGATGGCCCGCCTCCAGCGCAAGCTGCACGGCTGATCGGGAGGGCATCATGGATCTCGGACTTCACGGACGCACCGCGCTGGTGCTCGGCGCCAGTCGGGGGCTTGGCCTTGCCAGCGCGCAGACGCTCGCCTCCGAGGGGGCGAGCGTCATCCTCGCCGGGCGCAATGTGGCGGCGCTGGAAGAGGCTGCCGCCGGCATTCGTGCGAGCGGCGGCAGCGCGCGGGTACAGGCGCTCGATCTTGCCGACCGGGCGGCGCTTGAAGCGGCGCTGGACCTTCTCGCCAGCGAGCCCATCGACATCCTCGTCAATAATTCCGGCGGCCCGCCGCCCGGCCCGGTCGCCAGCGTCGCGCCGCAGGTCTGGAGCGCGCAGTTCGAGACCATGGTGAACGCGATTTTCCTCGTCACCGCGCGGCTCTTGCCTGGGATGCGGGCGCGCGGCTTCGGGCGCATCGTCAACATCGTCTCGTCCGGTGTGGCGCAGCCCATCCCCAATCTCGGTATTTCCAACGCGCTGCGCGCCTCCATCGTCGGCTGGGCCAAGACGCTCGCCGCCGAAGTCGCGGCCGACGGGGTGACGGTGAACTCCGTCCTGCCGGGCCGCATCCATACCCAGCGGGTGGATGAGCTCGACGCCGCCGCCGCCGGGCGCACCGGCAAAAGCGTCGACGAGGTCGCCGCCGCCTCGCGCGGCACCATCCCGATGGGCCGCTACGGCACGCCGCAGGAATTCGCCGATGTGGTGACCTTCCTCGCCAGCGCCCGCGCCAGCTACGTCACCGGCTCGACCGTGCGGGTCGATGGCGGCGCGATCCGCGGCATCTGAGGCAACGCGAACCCGATGAGCGCCTCGATGAGCGCCTCCTGCCTGATCCTCCAGCGCATCCATGCCGCTGGCCCCAACCTCGTGGCGGCGGCCGGCCACCCGGTGCGGCTCGCCACCTCGCTGGGGCGGGCGGCGCTCATGGAGGATGTGCGCGATGTGGCCGCCCTCATCACCCGCGACGCGCCGATCGACGCCGCGCTGATGGACGCGGCGTCGGGCCTCAAGGTCATCGGCGTGCATGGCGTCGGGGTGGATGGGATCGACCTTGCCGCCGCCACCGCGCGCGGCATCGCCGTGGTCAACACGCCCGGCGCCAATGCGCGCTCGGTGGCCGAGCACGCGCTGGCCCTCGCCTTCCACCTCGCCAAGCAGATCGGGCCGGGCGACCGAGCCGCTCGCGCCAGCGACGGCACGTTCAAATACCGCGCGAGCTTCATGGAGCTGGAAGGCGCCATTTTCGGCGTTGTCGGCTTCGGCGCCATCGGCCGCGAGACCGCACGCCTCGCGCGCGCGCTCGGCATGGAGGTGGTGGTCTGGACCCGGCGGGCGGACGATCCGGCGGTGGCGGAGGCGGGCTTCCTCCACGTGGCCGATCTCGGCCGGCTGCTGGAGCAGGCCGACATCGTCTCGCTGCACCTGCCCGGTGGTGCGGGCACGCGCGGGCTGATCGGCCGGGCCGAGCTCGCCCGCATGAAGCTCACCGCCTTCCTCATCAACACGGCGCGCGGCGCGGTGATCGACGAGGCGGCGCTGGCCGAAGCGCTGATCGCCCGCCGCATCGGCGGCGCCGGGCTCGACGTGTTCGCCCGCGAGCCCCTGCCACCTTCCTCACCGCTGATCGGGCTCGACAATGTCGTGCTCACCCCGCATGTCGCCGGCTCGAGCGAGGCGGCGTTGCGGCGCACGGCTACCGCTCTGGCCCGTCAGGTGGTGGATGTGCTGGCCGGCCAGCGCCCGCCGCATCTGGTGAACCCCGAAGCGTGGCTGCGCGCCCCCGCCGGGCACGGCGCATGATCGCCCAGGCCATTTCCCTCGCCGAAACGCTGTTCGAGGAACTGCGCGCCCATACCACCGACGCACCCGGCATCACCCGCGCCGCCTATGGCGAGGGCGAGGAGTTTGCCCATGCGCTGGTCAGGCGCGTCGGCGCCGAGCTGGGCTTGAGCGAGGCAGTGGACGCTGCCGGCAATCTCTATCTGACGCTTCCTGGCACCGACCCGGCGCTGCCCGGCTGGATCATCGGCTCGCATATCGACAGCGTGCCGCATGGCGGCAATTACGATGGCGCCGCCGGGGTTCTGGCGGGCCTCGCCGTGGTGAAGGCGCTGCGCGATACGGGCCGGACGCCGGCGCGCGATCTCACGGTGATGGTGATCCGCGCCGAGGAAAGCACCTGGTTTCCGGTTTCCTATCTCGGCAGCCGCGCCGCCTTCGGCCTGCTGCCGCCCGAGGCGCTTGAGACGACGCGCGCCGATACCGGCCAAACCTTGCGCGCCCATATGGCGGCACTCGGCTTCGATCCCGAGGCGGTCGCCGCCGGGGCGGCGCATCTCGATCCCGCGTATATCCACGGCTTCATCGAGGTGCATATCGAGCAGGGGCCGGTGCTGGAGCGGGCGAATGTGCCCCTCGGCCTCGTCACTGGCATTGCCGGCTCGTTCCGCTACCGCAAGGGGCGTTGCCTCGGTGCCTACGGCCATTCCGGCGCGGTGCCGCGCGCCTACCGGCAGGACGCAGTGGTCGCCTTCGCCGATCTTGTCGCTGCGCTGGAGACGAGTTGGGACGGTCTGGAGCGCGACGGGCTGCGCGCCACCCTCACCTTTGGCGAGGTCGGCACCGATCCGGCGCAACACGCCTTCTCCAAGGTGCCCGGCGAGATCGGCTTCTGCCTCGACGTGCGCAGCGAGAGCCCCGCCGTGCTGGGGCGCCTTCACGATGAGCTGATGGCCCATGCGGCGGTGATCGCACAGCGGCGCGGCGTGGTGTTCGATTTCGGCGAGAAAACGGGAAGCACGCCGGCCCTTCTCGACGCCGCGCTGCGGGGCCAGTTGGCGGCGGCCGCCGCCCGCGCGGGCATTGGCGCGGTGGAGATGCCGAGCGGGGCCGGGCACGACACCTCGGTCTTCGCCAATCGCGGCGTGCCGGCCGCACTCATCTTCGTGCGCAACCAGAATGGCAGCCACAATCCCGAGGAGGCGATGCGGATCGAGGATTTCGCCCAGGCCGTCCGCCTTCTCCTCGCCGCGCTGCTGGCCGACTGAAGGCACGCCCGCCCAAGGTCAGACCGTCGCCCGCCCCTCAAGGCCGGCCTGCGCCTGCGCATCCGATCCGGGCACGCGCATCTCGAAAATGTCGCGCACCACCGTGTAGTCGAAATAGCCGAGCCGGGCGATCGGCTGGATCGAGGCGATGTCCAGCCGCCCGTCGGGCAGGATCACGCTATCGTCGATATGGATGGTCTCCACCTGCGCGAAGACGATGTCGATGCTGCCGGCGGGCGAATTGCCCTTCAGCCGGTGCGTGCTGAGATAGCGGCACTCGAACTTCACCGGGCTCTCCCGCACCATGGGAATCGGCGCGTTATCGGCATAGTCGCGGGTGACGCTGAGCCGGTCGAACTCGCTCTCCTCCGGCGGCAGCGCCATGGCGCTGATATTGACCGCCTCGCGCAGCGCGTAGGTCGCCATGTTCCAGACGAACCAGCCGGTCTCCTCGGCATTGACCACCGTGTCCTTGCGCCGGCCGTCCGGGTACTGGTTGGCCGAGAACATCACCATGGGCGGATCGAAGGTCAGGTTCTGCCACTGGCTATAGGGCGCGATGTTCTCGACGCCCGAGCGGCTGACGCTGGACAGCCAGCCGATGGGGCGCGGCACGGTGCAGCTCTTGAAGGGCGAGAAGGGGAGCGGGCTCGGCTCCCGCTGCGGGCAATATTTCACGCGTCAGCACTCCTGCGAGGGGGCCCACGCCTAGCAAGGATCGCACCGCTCATTGCCCTAGCGGTCGCTCTCATAGGCCGCGCGCGCGATGCCGTAACGGGCGAGCTTGTCGTAGAAGGTCTTGCGGGGGATGCCGAGCGCCTCGATCGTCGCGCGCACGTCGCCGCCATGGCGCTCCAGCGCCTCGCGGATGAGGTTCGCCTCGATCGTGCCGAGCCGCTCCGGCAGGCTCTGGCCGGGCCGACCGGTCGCAGCACTGGCGGGCGGGGTTGCTTCGTCGAGGCCCAGCGCCACGCGCTCGGCGAAATGCACGAGTTCGCGCACATTGCCCCCCCAGTCGTTCTCGACCAGATGCCGTTCTACCGCCCGGCCGAGCTTTGGCACCTCGCGGCCATATTTGCGCGCGGCACGGGCGAGGAACTGGGCAAAGAGCAGCGGCACGTCGCGCCGGCGCTCGCGCAAGGGCGGGATGCGCAACGTCACGACGTTCAGCCGGTAGAACAGGTCGGCGCGGAAATCGCCGCGCGCCTGCGGGTCGGCAAGGTCGATCTTGGTCGCCGCCACCACGCGCAGATCGACCGGGCGCAGCTCATTGGAGCCGAGCGGGGCGATCTCGCGGGTCTCCAGCACGCGCAGCAGCTTCACCTGCGCGCTGACCGCCATGCTCTCCAGCTCGTCGAGAAAGAGCGTGCCGCCGCTGGAATGCTCAATCCGGCCGATGCGCTTCTTCTGCGCGCCGGTGAAGGCGCCGGCCTCATAGCCGAACAATTCGCTCTCGATCACCGTCTCCGGCAGGCCGCCGCAATTGAGCGCGACGAAGGGGCGGGTGCCGCGACGGCCGAGCCGGTGCAGCAAATTCGCCACCACCTCCTTGCCGGTGCCGGTCTCACCCAGGACGAGCACATCGACGTCGACATCGGCAAGGTCGCGGATCATCTGGCGCAGGCGCAGCATGGAAGGCGTCTCGCCGATCAGCGCGCTGTCGCCCTCGTCGGCAGCGGCGAGAGCCCGCAGGCGGCGGTTCTCCATCACCAGCGCCCGCTTTTCCAACGCCCGGCGCAGCGTCTCGGCGAGGCGCTCGCCGGCATAGGGCTTGGCGATGAAGTCGTAGGCGCCCTCGCTCATCGCCTCCACCGCCATGGCGATGTCGGCATGGCCGGAGATCAGCACGACGGGAATGTCGGCATCGAGCGCGCGGATATGGCGGAACAGCTCGATGCCGTTCATGCCGGGCATGCGCACATCAGTGACGACGACGCCGGGAAAATCCGGGCTGAGCCGGTCCAGCAGCTCGGCCGCGGCGGCGAAGGGCGCAGCGCGCAGGCCGGCGAGCTGCAGCGCCTGCACATTGGCGTCGCGCAGATCCTCGTCATCATCGACAAAAGCAACGTCGACGGCGGACAGGTCGATCAGGCTCATCAGGGGGCCCTCCGCAGCACGATGGTGAAGACGCAGCCCTCACCGGGCCGGCAGGCCGCCGTGAGCGTGCCGCCGAACCGGGCGACGATGTCCTGACAGATGACGAGGCCGAGCCCGAGGCCCTTCGCCTTGGAGGAGCGGAACGGCGTGAACAGGCCCGCGACCTGTGCCTCGCTCATGCCCGGCCCATTGTCGGTGACGGTGATGACCACCGAGTCCCCCTCCGCCCGCACGCCGAGCGAGAGGGCCGGCGCGATCGAAGAGGCCGGCGGCGCGCCCGCCAGCGCCTCGATGGCATTGCGCATCAGATTCACCAACACCTGTTCCAGCTCCACCCGCCGGCCCATCACCCTCAGTTCCGCCGGGATCGCGGTGACGACCGGGCGGATGCCGGACTGGCGCAGCGGCGCGTCGAGGATCATCAGCGCGCCGGAAATGACATCCGCCAGCGGCGTCGGCTCGACCGCGCCGTCGCCGCGCCGGGCGAAGCCGCGCAGCGTGTCGGTGATGGCGCCGACCCGTTCGGTGAGGCCAACGATACGGACAAGCGCGCCCTCCGCCCCCTCCGGCGCGCCGCGCTGGAGGAAAGCGCGGGCATTCTCCGCATAGGTGCGGATGGCGGCGAGCGGCTGGTTGATCTCATGGGCGACGCCGGCGGAGACCTGACCGAGCGTCGCCAGACGGTTCGCCTTGCCGAGCTCCTCACGGGCATCCGACAGGCGTTCCTGGGCGCGGGCGCGCTCGGCCATTTCCTCCATTAGCCGCGCATTGGCACCGGCGAGCTCCGCCGTGCGGGCCTCCACCCGCTGCTCCAGCTCGGCCTTGACGCGGGCATCGGCGAGGCGGCGCGCCAGCGCCCGGCGGCGGCGGCGCATCAGCTCCGCGGCAAGGCCGAGGCTGGGCATCAGCAGCAGCGCGGCGATGAGCTGGAGCCCGGCCCGCTCCGTGCCGATGGCGCGGTCGACCGGCAGCAGCACATCGAGCGTCCACCCGGTGGTCGGCACGGCTGTGCGCGCCTCGACAAAGCGCCCGCCGAGGCCCCTCGCCTCCACGAGATCGCCGCGCCGGGTGAAGGGCAGCGGGGCGAGCGGGGCGGCGCCGAATTGCAGCGAGCGGCGGATCTCCGCGACCTCCGTCGGCGGGAGCGGCTGCTCGACATGGAAGCGCCAGGCCTCGACGGTCGAGAGCAGCACGACACCCCGGCGGTCGGTCACATAGATCTGCCCGCCCAGCGCCTTCCAGTCGGCCTCGACCTGGGGAAACTCGACCTTGACCACGAGGACGCCGAGCGCGCCTGCCGCCCCATCGACGCGGCTGGTGATGTAGAGGCCGGGCCGGTTACTGACCGTGCCGAGCGCGAACTGCTCGGCCCCACCCTCCGCCATCGCCTTTCGGTAATAGTCGCGGAAGGAATAATCGCTGCCGACGAAGCTCGACGGCTCGTCCCAGTTGGAGGCGGCGATGGCGACGCCGCGCGTGTCCAGCAGGTAGATGACGGAAGCGCGGGTCTCGCGGGCGATCGCGGAAAACTTGGTATCGAGCGCATGGGGATCGCCCCCCGCCAGCGCGCGCCGCACATCCGGGTCGCGGGCGAGGATGAGCGGGACGGCCCGCTGCTTCTCCAGCTCGCCGCGCAGCACGGCGATGGCCAGCGTCGCCGCATTCTCCGCCTGCGCGCGCACGCCGGCCACGGCGCGGCTGCGCCCGAGATTGGCCGCGCTCACCAGCGCCACCGCGACCAAAGCCAGGGCGATCGCCGCGAAGACCAGCCATGGCCAGCGCGCGGGCGGCTCGCTCGCGCCGGTCAGCGGGGCATCGGGATCGGCAGGCGGGAGGGCATCGGCCATGCCGCATCTTGCGCGAATTTCCGCATTGATCAAGCGGATCATGTGCGGATTTCCGCACAATTCCTCCTGAGACCACGGCTAGCAATCTCTTCAAATCATTGATTTAACTGAATTTTATTCTGCGGAACCGGACTGGCACGGGGGTTGCGAACGGGGATGCGCATTTTCGCCAAAAGCAAAAACACACCCTGTCTTGGAGGACACCCATGGCGCTCATTCTGCAGCCGGCTGCCGCCGGAACCCGTCCCGCACCCGCCGCCCCGAAGAAGTTCTACCAGCAGCTCTACTTCCAGGTGCTGCTCGCCATCGCGCTCGGCATGACGGTCGGGCATTTCTGGCCGGACACGGGCGCGGCGCTGAAGCCGCTCGGCGATGCCTTCATCAAGCTGGTGAAGATGATCATCGCCCCGGTGATCTTCCTCACCGTCGCCACCGGCATTGCCGGCATGAGCGACATGCACAAGGTCGGGCGCGTCGCCGGCAAGGCGATGCTGTACTTCCTGTGCTTCTCGACGCTGGCGCTCATCGTCGGCCTCATCATCGGCAATGCCATCCAGCCCGGCACGGGCCTGCATATCGACCCGGCGACGCTCGACACCAAGGCGGTGCAGAGCTACGCCGCCAAGGCGCATGATGCGAGCATTGTCGGCTTCCTGCAGAACATCATCCCGGACACGGTGGTCGGCGCCTTCGCCTCCGGCGACATCCTGCAGGTGCTGTTCTTCTCGGTGCTGTTCGGCACGTCCCTCGCCATGGTCGGCGAGCGCGGCAAGCCGGTCACCGACTTCCTGCAGAACCTCACCGCCCCGGTGTTCAAGCTGGTGGCGATCCTGATGAAGGCGGCGCCCATCGGCGCCTTCGGCGCGATGGCCTTCACCATCGGCAAATACGGCATCGGCTCGGTGGCGAACCTCGCCATGCTGATCGCCACCTTCTATCTCACGGCAGCGGTGTTCATCCTCGTCGTGCTCGGCGCGGTGTGCCGCTACAACGGCTTCTCGATCCTCGCGCTGATCCGCTACATCAAGGAGGAAATCCTCCTCGTCATCGGCACCTCGTCTTCGGAAGCCGCGCTGCCGAGCCTGATGGAGAAGATGGAAGCGGCCGGCTGCAAGCGCTCGGTCGTCGGCCTCGTGGTGCCCACCGGCTATTCCTTCAACCTCGACGGCACCAACATCTATATGACGCTGGCGGCGCTGTTCATCGCGCAGGCGATGGACATCCACCTGTCGCTGCAGGATCAGGTGCTGCTGCTGCTGGTCGCCATGCTCTCCTCCAAGGGCGCGGCGGGCATCACCGGTGCCGGCTTCATCACGCTCGCCGCGACGCTTTCCGTCGTCCCCGCCGTGCCGGTGGCCGGCATGGCGCTCATCCTCGGCATCGACCGCTTCATGTCGGAATGCCGCGCGGTGACCAACTTCATCGGCAACGCGGTCGCCACCGTCGTCGTCGCCCGCTGGGAAGGCGAGTTCGACGCGGCCCGCTTCAAGGCGGCGCTGGCCGGCAAGCTGCCGGAGGACGTGTCCGACCTTGCGGCCGAGGATGAACGCGTCCTGCCCCCGCATGCGGCTCCCGCCCCGGCGGAGTGACGCCTCTCCCTTAACTCACGCCATGAAAAACGGCCCGGCCCGCAAGGTCCGGGCCGTTTGCGTTGGCGGGCCAGAGAGACCCAATAAGGTTTAATAGTACCTTTTTCTGAACGATCCGCGGACCGGGGTGTTGTCTCCACCGATGCGCGCCCGACGCGGTACGGCTGTGCCGACGCTGGGCGCTCCCACAGGAGACCGAACCCAGCATGTGTGGAATCGCCGGTGATATTCGCTTCGATGGTGGCCCCGCCGACACGCGCGCCGTCGCGTCCATGATGGATGTGCTGGCCCCGCGCGGGCCGGATGGCGCGGGACTTCAGGCACGCGGCAGCATTGCCTTCGGCCATCGGCGGCTCAAGATCATCGACCTTTCCGACAAGGCCGCGCAGCCCATGGTGGATGAGGAGCTGGGTCTCACCCTCACCTTCAATGGCTGCATCTATAATTACCCGGAACTGCGCGCCGAGCTGGAAGGGCGCGGCTACCGCTTCACCTCGTCGGGCGACACCGAGGTGATCCTCAAGGCGTTCCACGCCTGGGGCGAGGCCTGCGTGGAGCGCTTCCACGGCATGTTCGCCTTCGCCATTCTCGACCATGCGAGCGGGGCGGTGACGCTGGCGCGCGACCGTTTCGGCATCAAGCCGCTCTATTACGCGGAAGGCGACAGGCGGCTGCGCATCGCCTCAAGCCTGCCGGCGCTGCTGGCGGCCGGCGACATCGACAGCTCGATCGACCGGGCGGCGCTGCACAACTATATGAGCTTCCACGCCGTGGTGCCGCCGCCGCGCACCATTCTCAACGGCGTTCGCAAATTGCCGCCGGCCACGCTGCGGCGTTACGCGCCGGACGGCGCCTTCACCGAGCGCGTCTATTGGCGCCCGCCGCATCAGCGGCGCGAGGGGGATTCCGATCTTTCCATGCAGGACTGGCGCGACCGCGTGCTGGACGCGCTGCGGACCGCCGTGCGCCGGCGCATGGTGGCGGATGTGCCGGTGGGCGTGCTGCTCTCGGGCGGGGTGGATTCCTCCATCATCGTCGGGCTGCTGGCGCAGGAAGGTCAGGCGAACCTTGCCACCTATTCCATCGGCTTCGAGGAGGCGAATGGCGAGAAGGGCGACGAGTTCGTCTATTCCGACCTGATCGCCAAGACCTTCGGCACCGACCACCACAAGATCTTCGTGCCCTCCTCGGATCTGATGGGCGCGCTGCCGGACACCATCCACGCCATGTCCGAGCCGATGGTCTCCTACGACAATATCGGCTTCTACCTGCTCTCGCGCGAGGTCTCGAAGACCATCAAGGTGGTGCAGTCCGGCCAGGGCGCGGACGAGGTGTTCGCCGGCTATCACTGGTACCCGCCGCTGGCCGACAGCACCGATGTCGTTGGCGATTACGCCCGGCTGTTCTTCGACCGCAACCACGCGACGCTCGCCCGCCAGCTGTCGCCGGACTGGATGGCCGAGACCGACGCCAGCCGCGATCTCGTCGCCGCCCATCTGACGGCCGAGGGCGCCGCCACGCCCGTGGACCGCGCGCTGCGGCTCGACAGCCAGGTGATGCTGGTCGACGACCCCGTCAAGCGCGTCGACAACATGACCATGGCCTGGGGGCTGGAAGCGCGCGTGCCCTTTCTCGACCATGAGCTGGCCGAGCTCGCCGCGACCATCCCGCCGGAATTCAAGCTGGCGCAGGGCGGCAAGGGCGTGCTGAAGGAAGCCGCCCGCCTGGTCGTGCCGCATCAGGTGATCGACCGGCCCAAGGGCTATTTCCCGGTGCCACAGCTCAAATACATCTCCGGCCCCTATCTCGACATGGTCCGCGACGTGCTCGGCTCGCAGGCGGCGCGCGAGCGCGGCCTGTTCCGGGCGGACTATCTCGACACGCTGCTCGCCGATCCGGTCTCCCACATCACGCCGCTGCGCGGCTCCGAGCTCTGGCAGGTCTCCCTGCTGGAGATGTGGCTCCAGTCGCACGGGGTCTGAACCGATGCGCGATGAAACCATGACGGGTGCCTCCATGATGAACGCCACGCGCTCCGCCCCGCTGCCGGCTGACGCCGCCACCGGGACTCTCCCCGCCTGCGCCTTCGACATGGGCTGGGGCCGGCTGATCTTCGGCCAGACCTTCACCGAGATGCCCGAACTCATCGCCACGCTGCGCGAGGAAGGGCCGGACCGGCGCGACATCGCGGTCTATGTGCAGGATCCGCATGTGCTGCTGGCGCAGGCGCCGCAGGAGGTTTTCCTCGACCCCTCGCACACCTACCGGCTCGATCTCGCTGCGCAGCCATCCGCCGAGCGCGCCATCTCCGGCTTCACCATCCGCGCCCTCGCCTCCGACATGGACGCGCAGGCGGTGAACCGCATCTATGCTGCGCGCGGCATGGTGACGGCGCCGCTGGAATTCTTCCGCGCCGCGCGCGATCCCGACCCGCTGACCTATCTCGTCGCCGAGGACGAGGCGAGCGGGCGCATCATCGGCACGGTGACCGGCGTCGATCATGCTCGCGCCTTTGGCGATGCCGAGCGCGGCGCCTCGCTCTGGTGCCTTGCGGTCGATCCGCAGGCGCGCCAGCCCGGCATCGGCGAGGCGCTGGTGCGCCGGCTCGCCGCGCAGATGGCGGAGGAAGGCGCGACCTTTCTCGACCTCACCGTGATGCACGACAACGCGCAGGCCATTGCGCTCTATGAGAAGCTCGGCTTCGCGCGCGCGCCCTATTTCACGGTGAAGCGCAAGAACCCGATCAATGAGCGGCTGTTCGCCGGGCCGGACCCGTCGGAGGGGTTCAATCCCTACGCCCAGATCATCATCAACGAGGCGCGCCGGCGCGGCATCCTCGTCGAGGCGACCGACCCGGCGACCGGCTTCTTCCGCCTGACCTTCGGCGCCCGTTCGGTGCGCTGCCGCGAGAGCCTGTCGGACCTCACCTCGGCGGTCGCCATGTCGATCTGCGACGACAAGAGCGTCACCCGCCGGGTGGTGGCGGAAGCGGGCGTGCGCGTGCCGGAGCAACTCAGCACGAGCGCGCCGATGGAGGAGATCGTCGCCTTCCTCAAGCGCCATGGGCGGCTGGTGGTGAAGCCCGCGCGCGGCGAGCAGGGGCGCGGCGTCAGCGTCGGCATCACCTCGCTCGATGCGATGGAAGCCGCCATCGGCGAGGCCCGCAGCGTGTCCGACGAGGTGCTGATCGAGCAATGCGTCGAGGGCGAGGATCTGCGCCTCGTCGTCATCAATTACCGCGTGGTCGCCGCCGCCATCCGCCGCCCGGCTCTGGTGGTGGGCGATGGGCGCAGCACCATCCGCGCGCTGATCGAGACGCAGAGCCGGCGCCGCGCGGCCGCCACATCCGGGGAATCGCGCATTCCGCTCGATGCCGAGACCGAGCGCACCGTGCGCGACGCTGGCTACAGCTTCGACGCAGTGCTCGACGCCGGGCAGGAGCTGAAGGTGCGCCGCACCGCCAATCTGCACACCGGCGGCACCATCCATGACGTGACCGATAGGGTCCATCCCCAACTGGTGGAAACAGCCATCAAGGTCGCGCGGGCCATCGACATCCCCGTCGTCGGCGTCGACCTGATGGTCACGTCGCCCAGCGCGCCGGACTATGCCTTCATCGAGGCCAATGAACGGCCGGGCCTCGCCAATCACGAGCCGCAGCCGACCGCCGAGCGTTTCATCGACCTGTTGTTCCCGCTCGCCATTCCCGCCGGCGTGCGGCAGGTGCTGGAGGCGCCCACGGGGCGAGCTGATTGATGAGCCGGCTGAAGATCGACGCCGACTACCTCGCCAAGGTGCTGCGCAAGCTGCTGAGCATCCCGAGCCCCACCGGCTATATCGACACCATCGCCCGCTTCGTGGCAAAGGAACTCGCCGGCTTCGGGCTTGAGGTCGAGCTCACCCGCCGCGGCGCCATCCGAGCGATCCGGCCGGGCGGCACCCCGCTCGGCGCGCGGGCGCTGGTCGCCCATGTGGACACACTCGGCGCGCAGGTGAAGAACCTGAAGCCGAATGGCCGCCTCGCCGTGGTGCCCATCGGCACCTGGTCCGCCCGCTTCGCGGAGGGCGCGCGCGGCACGGTGTTCACCGAGAAGGGCGGCTATCGCGGCACCATCCTGCCGCTGAAAGCCTCCGGCCACACCTTCAATGAGGAGGTGGACCAGCTTCCCATCGGCTGGGACTTTGTGGAAATGCGCGTCGACGCGCGCGCCCGCAATGAGGGCGATCTCGCCCGGCTCGGCTTCGAGGTCGGCGACATCATCGCCATCGACCCGCAGCCGGAATTCCTCGACAGCGGCTTCATCGTCTCGCGCCATCTCGACGACAAGGCAGGCGTGGCGGTGATGCTGGCGGCGCTGAAGGCGCTGACCGAGGAAGGCGCGCAGACGCCGGTGGACATTCACTGGCTGTTCTCGATTGCGGAAGAAGTCGGCGTCGGCGCCTCGGCGCTGCTGACGCCGGATGTCGCCTCCCTCGTCGTTCTCGACAATGGCACCACGGCGCCCGGCCAGAACTCGGACGAGTTCGGCGTCACCATCGCCGCCGCCGACCAGAGCGGGCCGTTCGACTATCACCTGACCCGCAAGCTCACCGAGCTCTGCCGCGCCAACGACATCCGCTACCAGAAGGACGTGTTCCGCTATTACCGCTCGGATTCGGCCAGCGCCGTGGTGGCGGGAGCGGATGTGCGCACGGCGCTCATCACCTTCGGCGTCGATGCCTCGCATGGCTATGAGCGCATCCACATGCACGCGCTGCGCTCGCTGGCCGAACTGGTGACCGCCTATGCGCAGAGCCCGGTGGAAATCACCCGCGACTTCCAGCCGACCGCGCCGATCCGCGGCTTCACCCACCAGCCGACGCGCGAAGCGGTGCAGGAAATCCCGCCGGAGATGGAGGACGAGGAGCCGGCGTGACCGGCTCCTGTCACCTCAGAAGCGAATGGTCAGCGAGCCCTTGATAGCATTGTCGGTGGCGGAGGAGGCGAGCTGGCCGACATAGGACAGGCCGAGGCTGAAATTCTCGCTCGGCTTGTAGGCGACGCCGAGGTCGATCAGCGCCGCATTCTCCGCGATGGGCACGCCCGCCACCGTGAAGGCCTCGCTTCCCGCGAAGGCCGCCGTGGCCTCCGGGGTGAGGTCGCCAAAGGCGAGCTGCCAGCCGAGCGCCGCCGTCACCGCCAGCGGCTTGCCATTGGCGAGGGTGAACAGGTGGTTGAGCCGCAGGCCGAGCACGCCATAGCTGGTGGCGAAGGTCTCCGACTCGCCCAGAAGTGCCGCCCCACCGCCGGTCTCGGTGAAGCTGTCCGTGTCGAGATGGACATAAGCGAGGCTGGCGAAAGGTTGCAGCGTCGTCGCGCCGAGATGGATGTCGTAGCCGACCTCGCCGAAGACCTGCGTGGTGGCGCCGTCATAATCGGCGGTGAGGCCGTTGACGAGATTGCCGAAGGCGACGGTGCGGCTGGTCGCGATGTCGTGCCAGCTATAGCTCGCCCCGACGCGCAGGCCGAGGTCACCGAGCCGCGCGCCGCCATAGACGCCGATATCATAGCTGTCGACCGAGGCGGAGGAGGCCATGTCGTCCACGTCAATATCGGCGTTCTCATAGCCGCCGACCAGGCCGAGGCGCGTCTGCCAGCTGCCGAGATCCACCGGACGGTCGACACCGAAGATGAAGCCGTCGAGCGAGCGCGAGACGGGCGCGGCGTTGCCGTCGCCATCCGTGTCGCCCCAGGCCCCGAAGGCCTGGCCCCAGACGGTCGCCTGCGAGCCCGGCAGCAGCGGCTGCGCCGGGGCGGGCGTGCCGGCGGGCTCGCCCGGTACGGCGAAGCTCTGGCGCAGGCGCGAGAGCGCGGCATCGCGCAGATAGAAGGATTGCTGCTGCAGGCTCGATTGCAGCGAGGCGTGGATCTCGCCGGCGAGGCTGTTCAGCGCGGCGGGCGCGGTGGAGAGATCGAGGCCCGAGAGGGCGACGTTCACCGGGCTGTCGACGGAGAGCGCGTCGGCCACCGTCGCCACCGCCATTTCATTCGGCGTCAGCGCGGCGCTTGTGTAGCTCACCGCGCTGCGCGTGAGGTCGATGGCGAAGGAGGAGGCCGAGGTCGAGAGCGATGCCAGCAGGAACGGGAATTCCGCGCTGAGCGAGCCGAAGCTGGGGCCGGTGATGCTGCCGAACCCGCCGGTGACGGTGCCGGTGGCGGAGACGATGGTGTAGTTGCCAATGCCAAGGGTGGCGGTGTCGATCCGCGAAAAATTCAGGCTGATGTCCTCGAAGTTGATGTCGCCGAACACCACCAGCCGGTCGCTCACGCCCGGCGCGCCGAGCTCGACGGACAGGGTGGAGTTCGCCCGCATCGTCACATCGCCAATGACCGTCAGCGTGCCGATGGAATTGCCGGGGGCGACGATGGCCCCGTTCCCTACATCGAGGCTGCCAACGATGATGCCGGTGCCGCCGAGCGTGGCGTGCTGGGCGACACTCAACGCGCCCGGCAGGATGCCGTTCACCGAAAGGGTCATGTCCTTCACCGTGATCGGCAGCGTGCTGCTGAACAGGTTCACGCCGTTGAGCGTCAGGTGATTGGTCTGGCCCTCGATCCCGTAGAAGCCGATCTGCGCCGTCTCGGTTGACGACAGCGAGCCATTCAGCGTCACCGAGCCGTCGACGATGAGTTCGGGCGAGCCGATGTCGAGATAGGTCGACTCGCCCAGATTAATGGCGCGGCTTGACACGAAGCTCGGCCCGAGCTGCATGGACCCGAACACGATGACGCCGGCGCCCGGCAGGCCGAGCTGGCTGTCATCGGTGAAGACGGTCTCGCCGGCCGCGATGCTGGACACCGGCAGGAAGCCGATGCGCCCGTTCAGATAGTCATAGGCGACCGTGTAATAGAGGAAGATCTCATTGCCGGTGTTGTAACCGAGCGTGCTGCCATGCTGTGGGGCGTAGTCGTAGGATCCGAGGCTGGACGAGAAGGACATCACCCCGTCGACACCGATCGTCACCGGCCGGGGAGCCCGGCCAGTGGTCGACGAGTCCGGCCCGCCCGTCGCCTCGGTCTCGAAGGTCGCGTTGCCGGCGCCGGAATCAAACACGCTCTGCAGGCAGCCCGTCGAGTTCGCGGCGGTGAAGCAGGTCTGGATGCTCTTGGTGTTCCAGGCCAGCAGGCCGATATTGCCGCCCGTCGTTCCCTGCGAGGCAAAGTTCGCGAAGCTGTAGCCGGCGGTGTTCTCCGCCGTCAGGCCCACGACCAATACCGGCGAGCTTGTGCCCATCACCCGGTCGGCCTGAAAGATGAAGCCGTTGGCGTAGCTGCCGGAAAGCTGCGCGAGCGGGTTGAAGACATCCTGGCCGCCGGAATAGGCGACGCCCATCACGCCGGTCTGATCGACGTTCCAGCCATAATTGTTGGGATTGGTGTGCTGGGAGATGGCGCGATAGCCCGCGCAATTGAGATTATAGCTGTTGCAGGTGAAGTCGGTGATGACGCCGAAGGCGATCTGCTGGGCCGTCCCGAGCGTGAGGACGTTGCCGTCGCTGTCCTTCGCGCCGGGAAAATAGACCGTCGCGTAGCCGACCTTGCCACTGATCTGGTTGCCGCTGGAATAGCCGTAGCTGAAGTTCATCGCGGACAAGCTGTAGCTGCCGGGCGTCAGGCTTTGTTCCAGCAGGTAGAGGCCGGTCGAGCCCGTATCGACGAGAACATGATTCACATCGTTGTTCGGATCGCCGATGGCCACGTTCACAAAATAGAACGGGTTGTAATCGACCCCGCTATGGCCGGACTGGATGAAGGGATGAAGGGGGATCGTGGCGCTGTCCTGCGCCATCGCCACGCCACCCGTCACCACGCTCAGAAAGACCCCGCACCCGCCGACAAGCCCCCAGCTCCGCACCCGCGACCTCCCCGCTTGCCGCCCACGCGGCCCCCCGGCCACATTGTCTCCCAATATACCACCGGGTACCGTAACGGGAAGCCGCGCTATCAGGTTCGGCAATATCCGTTCACGGTCATTTACCGCCCTCACCCCACCTGGAACGCCGCGTCCACCGGCACCTGAAGCGCGGTCACCAGCGCGTTGGTCTGCGCGGCCATGCCGATGATGGCGAGGAGATGCTGGTGCTGCGCGTCGCTCATGCCCTTGGCCCTGGCGGCGGCGGTGTGGGAGTGGGGGCAGGCACGTCGCTTCGCGGAGGGCGGGGGCGCCTGTCCAGCCGCTCAGCGCCCGAACCAGCTGCGCACGCGCTCACGCGCACGCTCCACCAGCCGGAAGATGGCGGTCGCCCGCGCCCAGGCGATAAGGGTGGCGCGGATGGCGATGAGACGCACCATCAGAAAGGCGAACCAGCCATAGGTCATCAGCTTGGCCTCGCCGGCGCGGTAGATGCGCTCGACGAGCACGAAGCTGGCGAGATAGGCGAGCACCAGCGTCACGAGCCCCGTGCGGGCGTGCCCTTCCGCCATCCAGAACAGCGCGACGAATTTCAGCGGCTCGGCGAAGCAAAAGGGAATGGCGAGCAGGATGAGGATGGCGAGGCGCGGCAGGCCCGCCACCCAGCGCTCGAAGCGCTGCATGACGCGCAGGCCCGCGACCCAGCGCAGCAGCGGGCGGTAGAGCGGACGCGCCGCCTCGTCGACGAGGACGAGCACCGTCAACACAATGTCGAGCGGCAGGCGCAAAAGACGCAGCAGGCGGTTCATCCGCCTGCGATAGCACGGGCGCGCTTTCCTTGACGCGCCAAATGGCCTAATCGCCCCCAAGCACTTCTTCAGGACGCCCCCTCGACATGATCCGCCTCGACTCCATCGGCAAGCAGAACGGCAAGCAGATCGTCTTCATCGAGGCCTCCGCCTCGCTGCTGAAGGGCGAGAAGATCGGCCTCGTCGGCCCCAACGGCGCCGGCAAGACCACGCTGTTCCGCCTCGTCACCGGGCAGGAAGCCCCCGATGAGGGCCAGGTCTCGGTCGATCGCGGCACCACCATCGGCTATTTCAGCCAGGATGTCGGCGAGATGGCCGGCCAGTCCGTGCTCGCCGAGGTGATGGACGGCGCCGGCCCGGTGAGCGCCATCGCCGCCGAGCTGCGCGAGCTGGAAGCCGCCATGGTCGATCCCGACCGCGCCGACGAGATGGACGCCGTCATCGAGCGCTATGGCGAGGTGCAGGCCCGCTTCGAGGAGCTGGACGGCTATTCGCTGGAAGGCCGCGCGGCGGAAGTGCTGGCCGGTCTCGGCTTCTCGCAGGAGATGATCGACGGCGATGTCGGCCGCCTCTCGGGCGGCTGGAAGATGCGCGTCGCGCTCGCCCGCATCCTGCTCATGCGGCCGGATGTGATGCTGCTCGACGAACCCTCCAACCATCTCGACATCGAGAGCCTGATCTGGCTGGAGGCGTTCCTGAAGAATTTCGACGGCGCGCTGATGATGACCTCGCATGACCGCGCCTTCATGAACCGCATCGTCACCAAGGTCGTCGAGATCGAAGGCGGCGCGCTTATCTCCTATTCCGGCAATTATGATTTCTACGCCCAGCAGCGCGCGCTGGCCGAGAAGCAGCAGCAGGCGCAGTTCGAGCGCCAGCAGGCGATGCTGGCCAAGGAAATCGCCTTCATCGAGCGCTTCAAGGCCCGCGCCTCGCATGCCGCGCAGGTGCAGAGCCGGGTGAAGAAGCTCGACAAGATCGAGCGAGTCGAGCCGCCGCGTCGGCGCCAGTCGGTCGCCTTCGATTTCCAGCCGCCGCCGCGCTCGGGCGAGGACGTGGCGAGCCTGAAGAACATCCACAAGGCCTATGGCGCCCGCCGCATCTATGACGGGCTGGACTTCCATGTGCGCCGGCGCGAGCGCTGGGCGGTGATGGGGGTGAACGGCGCGGGCAAGTCCACCCTTCTGAAGCTGATCGCCGGCGAGACGACGCCGGATGAGGGCACCGTCGCGGTCGGCGGCAGCGTGAAGATGGGCTATTTCGCCCAGCACGCCATGGAGGTGCTGGAAGGCGAGCGCACCGTGTTCGAGACGCTGGAGGACGCCTTCCCGCAGGCCGGACAGGGCTCCCTGCGCTCACTCGCCGGCTGCTTCGGTTTCTCGGGCGACGATGTCGAGAAGAAGTGCCGCGTGCTCTCGGGCGGCGAGAAGGCGCGCCTTGCCATGGCGCGCATGCTCTACGACCCGCCGAACTTCCTCGTGCTCGACGAGCCGACCAACCATCTCGACATCGGCACCAAGGAAATGCTGATCGCCGCGCTGGCCGATTATGAAGGCACCATGCTGTTCGTCAGCCATGACCGGCACTTCCTCGCCGCGCTGTCGAACCGCGTGCTGGAGATCACGCCGGACGGCATCCACCAATATGGCGGCGGCTATACCGAATATGTCGCCCGCACCGGCCAGGAAGCGCCGGGGCTGCGCAACTAGCCGCCGCTGTCCGTTGCCGCGCCGGCTGCCTGGCCCTGCTGCGGGCGCAGGCGCCAGACGACATTGCCGACATCATCGGCGACCAGCAGCCCGCCGCGCCGGTCGAGACGGACGCCGACCGGGCGGCCCTGCGCCTCGCCATCGGCGTTGAGAAAGCCGGTCAGCAATTCCTGCGGCATGCCGGACGGCTTACCATCGGCGAAGGGCACGAAGATCACCCGGTAGCCGGCACGCTCGGAGCGGTTCCACGAGCCGTGCTGGCCGATGATGGCGCCGTTCTGGAAGCGCTCCCCGAAGGCCGGGTTGTCGACGAAGGTCAGACCCAGCGACGCGGTGTGGGCGCCCAGCGCGTAATCCGGCTTCAGGGCGCTCGCCACCAGTTCGGGGCGCTGCGGCTGCACGCGCTCATCCACGTGCGGACCGTAATAGGAATAGGGCCAGCCATAGAAGCCGCCCTCGCGCACGCTGGTCATGTAGTCGGGCACGAGATGGTCGCCGATCTCGTCGCGTTCGTTTACCGACACCCAGAGCTGCCCGGTGGCGGGGTTCCAGTCGATGCCGACCGGGTTGCGCAGCCCCCCGGCGAAGACCCGGCTCTGACCGCTGGCGGTGTCGATCTCCAGCACGGCGGCCCGGTTCTCCTCCTCCGCCATGCCGTTCTCGGCAGCGTTGGAATTGGAGCCGACACCGACATAGAGCTTGGAGCCGTCCTCGCTGGCAATGAGGCTCTTGGTCCAGTGGTGGTTCCGCCCGGCCGGCAGGTCCGCGACCTTGGTGGCCGGCGCGGTGATCTCCGTCTCGCCTTCCCCGTAGGGGAAGCGCACCACCGCATCGGCATTGGCGACATAGAACTGGTCGCCGACCAGCGCCATGCCGAAGGGCGAGGTGAGACCGGAGAGGAAAGTCGTCTTCATCTCGGCCGTGCCGTCGCCATCGGCGTCGCGCAGCAGTGAGATGCGGTTGGCGCTCGGCACTTTCGCGCCGGCCCAGCCCATCACGATGCCCTGCACCCAGCCGCGAATGCCGCCGCTCTTGCCCTCGGGCTTGGGCGGGGCATTGCTCTCGGCCACCAGCACGTCGCCATTGGGCAGTTCATAGAGCCAGCGCGGATGATCAAGCCCGCGCGCGAAGGCGGTGATGGTGAAGCCTTGGGCGGGCGTCGGCGCCGCGCCCTCGGGCCAACCCACCGCATCGGCGACCTTCAGCGTCGGGATGAGCGAGGTGTGCGGCTCCGGCAGGGTGGGGTTCGGCCCGTATTCGGCGCTCTCGGACAGGCTGGGCGCCTCGCTGCAGGCGGCGAGGGCGAGCAGGCAGGCGCTGGCGAGCAGCGGCGGGGCGAAGCGGGACGGGATCGGACGCAGACGGGCGGGCATCGGGCACTCCGGGAAGGTCATGTGTCGTGGGTCAGGGGGTTAAGCCCCACTGCCGGTGGACGTTCCAAAATCGCCGGCCCGCGCCCGGCCGGCCGAGGGGTCTCCGCCAGCCCGCTACCACTACGGAACGGGCCTGCCCCGGTGCCGTTGTCCTCCCGCCGCGCACTGACGCGCGATGCCCATAAAGGCCGCGACGACCAGCCGGTCAGTCCATGCCCAGGAGGATCGCCATGACCACCATGACCGCCATCACGACCACCATCACCCTCCCGTCCCGCCTGCGCGCCGCCAGCGCCGGCCTACTCGCCCTCACCCTGCTCGGCGGCGCCACCGGCGCGCTCGCCGGCCCGTGCGCCGAGCGCATCGCCACGCTCGACAAGCAGCTCGCCACGACGGATGCCGGCTCGGGCCCGACCAACTCCCCCGCCGCCCCCACCACCGCGCCCGATGCCGGCGTGCCCAAGGCCGGCGAGGCGCCGGGCACTGGCGGCACCGCCGGCATGAACGAGGCGCTCGGCACCCGCGCCGCCTCCCCGGCCGATGTGCGGGCGCAGACCGCCGGCAGCGGCACGGCGGCGCAGGGCCAGTCCTCCACCGCCGGCGCGCTCAGCGACGCGATGAGTCGCGCCAAGCAGGCCGACCAGTCCGGCGATAGCGCCGCCTGCACCAAGGCGCTGGACGAGGCCGAGGCGATGCTGCGCGGTTAGAACCGCTCCAATCTTTCGTATGGAAATACCGCGCGTGACGTGTACCTAATAGCCCCTGTCAACCGTGGCGCGCGGTTGGCAGGGGCAGGAGTATCGCGTGGTGGACGCGACGATCGAGCCGCCGGGCATGGCAGGCGGGATGGTGTCGGCGGGCGGGACAACCGCCAGCGGCCTGCTCTCGGTCATGAGCGGCTTCATTGCCGGCCTGTTCCATCAGCGCCCCTTCGCGGAGGATCTCGCCCCGCTCCTCGCCCGCCTCGGCGCCGACCTCGCGCTGAGCCGCGCCGCCCTGTTCGAGGTTCATAGCAGCGCGGCAGCCGGGCTCTGCGTCACCTGCCGGGTCGACTGGGCGCGCAAAGGGCTCCCCCTGCTCGCCGGCAATACCCACCCGCCCGTGCGACCGGACGAGGCCGACGCGCTCCAGCGCGACTGGGCGGAACGGCGCACGCGCGGCGAGGTGATCGAGGGCCGCACGGACGACCTGACCGGCTATTTGCGCGCCTTCTTCGAGGCGGCCGAGATCGTCAGCTTCTACACCCTGCCGGTGATGGTGGACGGGCGCTGGTGGGGGCATTTCTGCGTCAGCTCGGACGAGCCCGCGCGCCTGTGGACGGGGGAGGAACGCGCCGGCCTGCAGGCGCTCACCGAACTTATCGCCCTCGCCGTGGAACGCTCGCACGGGCGGCGCGCGCTCAGCGAGGCGACGCGCCTTGCCATGCTGGCGGCGGCGCTCGACGGCATCGTCACCATCGACGAGGCCGGGCAGATCGTCGACTTCAACCCGGCGGCGGAAGCCATGTTCGGCTACAGCCGCGCGGACGTGACCGGCCGCTTCCTCGGCGACACCATCATCCCCACCCATCTGCGCGACGCGCACCGCGCCGGCATGGCGCGCTATCTGGCCGGCGCGAACCCGCACATTCTCGGGCGCCGCATCGAGGTCGAGGGGGCGACGCGCGGCGGGCGCGTCTTCCCGATCGAACTCACCGTGACGGAAATCCGAACGGGCACGCGGCGGCTGTTCACCGCCTATCTGCGCGACATTTCCGACCGTCGGCGCGCGAAGGAGGCGCTGGAGACACTCGCCTATAGCGATACCGTGACCGGGCTGCCGAACCGCGCCGGTCTGGTGCGGCTGATGCGGCAGCAGGGCGAGACGGTCGGCGGGGCGCTGGTGATGCGGATGTCCGACCTCGCCATTCTCGGCGCCTCGCTGGGCGAGGCTTTCGCGCAGCAGATGATTGCCGCCATCGCCGCGCGGCTGAGCGGCCATCTGCCGGCGCAGGCGCATCTCGGCCGCACCGGCGAGAACGAGTTCGCCATCATCTTCCCGACGGGCATGGCCCCCGAACGTCTCGGCCGGCAGTTCGAGGCGCTGATGCACGCGCCGCTGGAGGTGGAGGGACGGCGCTTCTATCTCGACGCCAATCTCGGGCTCGCCGCGCGGGCCGGGCGCATCGAGCAGAGCCTGCGCGACGCGGAAATGGCCTGCCGGAGCGAGCGCGCCGGGCGCTGGCGGGTGTTCGACGATTCCCTGCGCGCCGACCATCAGCAGCGCCTCGCCATGGAAATCGCGCTGCGCGAGGCGCTGGCGGCGGGCGGGGACGAGATCTACCCGGTGTTCCAGCCGGTGGTGGAAAGCCGGAGCGGCCGGGTGCTTGGCTTCGAGGCGCTGGCGCGCTGGCGCTCGCCGCGCCTCGGGCAGGTGACGCCCGGCGCGTTCATTGCGCTGGCGGAAACCGCCGGCCTGATCGACCGGATCGGCGAGCTGATCCTCGAGCGCGCGCTCGGCGCCTGTGCCCGCTGGAACGCCGCGCGCGCAGCGCTCGGGCAGGCGCCACGCTTCATCGCGGTCAACCTCGCCGCCTCGCAGCTCACCGTGCCCGACCTTGCCGAGCGGATCGCCGCGCGGCTGGCCCGCCATGGGGTGCCGGGCGCGATGCTGCATCTGGAACTGACGGAAAGCACCCTGCTCGCCCAGCCCGATGCCGCGGCGCAGATGATGCACCGGCTGAGGGCGCTGGGCTGCCGCATCGCCATCGACGATTTCGGCACCGGCTATTCGAGCTTCAGCTATCTCCAGCACCTGCCGGCCGACGTGCTGAAGATCGACCGCGCCTTCATGACGGAACTCGCCACGCAGCCGCGCGCCCGCAAGATCCTCGGCGTCATGATCGACCTCGCCCATGCGCTGGGCATGTCGGTGGTGGCGGAAGGCATCGAGACGGTGGAGGCGCTGGCCGTGCTTGAAGGTCTCGGCGGCGACGCGGTGCAGGGCTTTCTCACCGGCCACCCGATGCCGCTCGAGGCGGCGCTGGAGCATCCCGACGGCATCGCCTGGGCGCGGCAGGGTTGACCCGCCGCGCCCGAAGGCCCTCAGTTTGCGAAAGCGTTCAGTGCGCGAACGCCTGGTCGACGCCCTGGTTCTCGGGATCGCGCGGCTTGAGGCCGGTCTTGTCGAGCGAGACGAGGCGCGGGGCCATGTCCTTGTCGACGATGACCGGCGTGCGGTCATCCACCGTGCCCGGCCAGCCACCGCCCAGCGCCTTGTTGAGCGAGACATAGTCGGTGGCGATGGCGACGCGGCTCTGCAGCAGCGTGTCGTCGGCCGAATAGGAGGAGCGCTCGGCGGTCAGCACGTCGAGGAAGCTCGACGAGCCGCTCTGGTAGAGCGTGCGCGAGAGCGAGGCGGCCTCGCGGTAGGACTTTGCCGAGGAGTCGAGGCTGCGGTATTTGACGCGCTCCTGCTGCAGCGAAACGCTGGCGTTCTCGACATCCTGAAGGGCGGTCAGCACCGCCGCGCGGTAGGTCAGGAAGTACTCGTCGCGCTGCGCCTGCGCATAGTCCACCGCCGCCTTGAGCTGGCCGGCGTTGAAGATCGGGATGCTCACGCTCGGGCCGAAGCTCCAGCTGATCGACGAGCTCTTGGCGAGGTCACCCACTTTGGCGGCCGAGGTCGACACCTCGCCGGTGAGGCTGACATCGGGATAGCGCGCCGCCTCGGCCTGGCCGATCTTGGCGGTGTATTGCGCATATTGCCGCTCGGCGAGGCGGACATCGGGACGCGACAGCAGCACATTGGCCGGCACGCCGCGCGGCACGGCATTGCCCGGCGTCGGGATCGGCGCGCTGCGCTTCATCACGTCGTTGAGCGCGCTCGGCGGCTGGCCGAGCAGGATGGCGAGCTGGTGCACGGTCTGCTGGTAGCTCGACTCCAGCTCGGGAATATTCGCCTCGGTGCTCGCGGCCTGCCCCTCGGCATTGGCGACATCGACCGCCGACGCGGAGCCGACCTGCAGCTTGGTGCGGGTGAGCGCAGCGGTCTCGCGCTGCGAGGCGGCGGTGCGGCGGGCGAGTTCCGCCCGCGCCTGATAGCCGCGCGCCTCGACATAATAGGTCGCGACATCGCCGATCAGCGTCAGCAGCGTGTTGCGCAGCGTCTCCTCGGAGGCGTCCAGACCATAGGTCGCCGCCTCGGCCGCGCGGCGGTTCTCGCCGAACAAGTCGAGCTCCCAGCTCGCATTGGCGCCGAGGTTGAAGGTGTCGAACGGCCCGGAGACCGTCACGTCGCCGGTGTCGGAGACAGTGCTGCCATTGTCGGCGCGGCTGTAGCTGCCCGAGCCGGTCAGCGTCGGGGCAAGCGCGGCCATCGCCTGCTGGCGGGTGGCGCGGGCCTGCCGCACGCGGGCCTTGGCGGTGGCGACGTCGAGATTGCCGGCGACCGCCTGATCGACCAGCCCGTTCAGCGTCTTGTCACCGAGCTTTTCCCACCAGCGGCCGAGCTGCGGCGGCTTGTTGTCGGCCTCGTCCCCGGTGACGGAGACCGCCGGCTTGGCCGCGCCCCATTTGGCCGGGAGCTGGAGGGACGGGGCGCTGTAGTCCGGGCCGACGGCACAGCCGCCGAGCAGGCCGGCGACGAGCAGCGCGCCGGCAAGGCGCGACGCCTGAAAGGGACGGGAGGCGGTCGGGATGGTCATCGGCACACCTGATAGGCGGGAGAACAGCGCGGGACGGGAGGGGACGGCCGGCCGGGAGGCGCCCGGCCGGAAGCAAAGGAGGAACGGATCAGCGCGCGAAAGATCAGCTCGCATGGGCATCGCGCGCCTCCCCGGCCGGGGGCGGGCTCGCCGCGCCGCCATCGGGCGCGGACCCCGCCGCCGGCTCCGGCTTCTTGCCGGGGAAGATGCGGCGCACCGTTACGAACAGCAGCGGCACGAAGAACACGCCGAGCACGGTGGCGGCGATCATGCCGCCCATCACGCCGATGCCGATGGCGTTCTGCGCCCCCGAGCCGGCGCCGCTGGCGATGGCGAGCGGCGTCACGCCGAGGATGAAGGCGAGCGAGGTCATCAGGATCGGGCGCAGACGCTGGCGTGCCGCGTCCAGCGTCGCCTCGACCAGCCCCATCCCATGGGCCTGCCGCTCGATGGCGAACTCGACGATGAGGATGGCGTTCTTGGCCGCGAGGCCGATGGTGGTGAGCAGGCCGACCTTGAAATAGACGTCGTTGGTCTGGCCGAACATCGTCGCGGCGAGCAGCGCGCCAAAGATGCCGATCGGCACCGACATCAGCACCGCGAAGGGGATCGACCAGCTCTCATAGAGCGCCGCGAGGCAGAGGAAGACGACCAGCAGAGAGATGGTGTAGAGCGCCGCCGCCTGATTGGACGAGAGCCGCTCCTGATGCGACAGGCCGGTCCACTCATGGCCATAGCCCGCCGGCAGCCGGCCGATGATGTCGTCCATCGCCGTCATGGCGTCGCCCGAGGAAATGCCGGGCGCCGCCTGGCCCTGGATCTCCACCGCCGAGGAGCCGTTGAAGCGCTCCAGACGGGGCGAGCCATAGGTCCAGTGGGTCGAGGCGAAGGAGGAGAACGGCACCATGGTCCCGGAGGCGTTGCGCACCTCCCACTTGGCGAGGTCTTCCGGCTGCATGCGGAATTCGGCGGCCGACTGGAGATAGACCTTCTTCACGCGGCCACGGTCGAGGAAGTCGTTCACATAGCTGCTGCCCCAGGCGGTGGAGAGCGTGTCGTTGATGTCGGCCAGCGACACGCCGAGCGCGCTCGCCTTCTCCTGGTCGATGTCGACGACGAATTGCGGCTCGTCCTCCAGCCCGTTCGGGCGGGTGGCGACGAGGCGGTGGTCCTGCGCCGCCATGCCCAGCACCTGGTTGCGCGCGGCCATCAGCTTCTCATGGCCGCCGCCGGTGATGTCCTGGAGATAGACGCTGAAGCCGCCCGTATTGCCCATGCCCTGAATGGCCGGGGGCATGAGGGTGAACACCATGGCGTCGCGCACATGCAGCTTGGCCATGGCGCGCCCGGCGACCGCCTGCGAGGACAGGGTGGGCGACTTGCGCTCATCGAACGGCTTCAGCCGCACGAAGGCGATGCCGAGATTCTGGCCCTGGCCGCTGAAGCCGAAGCCGTTGACGCTGAAGACGCCTTCGACCGCGTCCTTCTCATCCTCGAGAAAGTGGCGGCGCACCGTGTCCAGCACCTTCTCGGTACGGTCCGAGGTGGCGCCGGCCGGCAGCTGCACCATGGTGATGAGGATGCCCTGGTCCTCTTCCGGCAGGAAGGAGGACGGCAGGCGCACGAACATCCAGCCCATCGCCACGGCAATGGCGACGAAAATGGCGAGAAAGCGCCCGCTGCGCGCCACCACCCCGGCCGTGCCGGTGCGATAGGCCCGCGTGCCGCGCTCGAAATTGCGGTTGAACCAGCCGGCGAAGCCCGTCTGCTTGGCCCCGTGCTGCACCGGGCGGAGCAGCGTGGCGCAGAGCGCGGGGGTGAGGATCAGCGCCACCAGCACCGACAGGATCATCGCCGAGACGATGGTGACGGAGAACTGGCGGTAGATCACGCCCACCGACCCGCCGAAGAAGGCCATGGGGATGAACACGGCCGAGAGCACGGTGGCGATGCCGACCAGCGCGCCGGTGATCTCGCCCATCGACTTGCGGGTCGCCTCCTTGGGGGAGAGCCCCTCCTCCTCCATCACGCGCTCGACATTCTCGACCACGACGATGGCGTCGTCGACGAGCAGGCCGATGGCCAGCACCATGGCGAACATGGTGAGCGTGTTGATCGAGTAGCCGAACAGCGCCAGCACGCCGAAGGTGCCGAGCAGCACGACCGGCACGGCGAGCGAAGGAATGAGCGTCGCCCGGAAGCTCTGCAAGAAGACGAACATCACGATGAAGACGAGGACGATGGCCTCGGCCAGCGTGCGCACCACTTCCTCGATGGAGAGCACGACGAAGGGCGTGGTGTCGTAGGGATAGACGACCTCGACGCCTTCCGGGAAGGTCGGCTTCATCCGCTCCAGCGCCGCCTTGACGCGCTCGGCGGTGGCGATGGCATTGGCGCCGGTGCCGAGATTGATGGCGAGGCCGCCAGCCGGCTTGCCGTTGTAGCGCGAGGACGTGGTGAAGCTCTCCGCCGCGAGCTCGACATCCGCGACATCGTTGATGCGCACCAGCGAGCCATCCGTGGTGCTCTTGAGGATGATGTTGCGGAACTGCTCGGGCGTCTGCAGGCGCGAGCGCGCGGTCACCGTGGCGTTGAGCTGCTGGCCGCTGCGGGCCGGCAGGCCGCCGAGCTGGCCGGCCGAGACCTGCGTGTTCTGCGCCTCGATGGCGCTCGTCACGTCGCCCGGCATGAGCTGGTACTTGGACAGCTTCTCCGGGTCGAGCCAGATGCGCATGGCGTAGGACGAGCCGAACAGCGTGGTGGAGCCCACGCCCTCAATGCGCTTCAGCGTGTCGTTGAGGGTCGAGTCGACATAGTCCGACACGTCGGTGGACGACAGGCGCCCGTCGGTCGAGACGAAGCCGATGACCAGCAGGAAGCCGTCCGAGGCCTTCTCGACCGAGATGCCGTTGGTCTGCACCACGCTCGGCAACTGCGCCGTGACCAGCTGCAGCTTGTTCTGCACCTGCATCTGCGCGATGTCGGGATCGGCGGCGTTGGTGAAGGTGAGCGTGATCGTCGCCTGACCGGTCGAGGTCGAGGTCGCCGACATGTAGTCGAGATTGTCGATGCCGGTCATGCCCTGCTCGATGACCTTGGTCACCGAATTCTCGACGGTCTGCGCGTCGGCGCCGGGATAGGAGGCGGTGACGCTCACCGTGGTCGGGGCGATCTGCGGGTATTGCGCGATCGGCAGGGTGTTCAGCGCCAGCACGCCGCCGAGCATGATCAGCAGCGCGATGACCCAGGCGAAGACCGGGCGGTCGATGAAGAAACGGGACATGGAGCGCGCTTTCAGTTCGCCGTGGAGGTGCCGGCGCCGGCGGCGCCCGTGCGGGCCTCGCCTTGCGCGACGGCTTCGCTGGCGGCCGGGGCGGCACTCTGCTGGCCGCGCTCGCGCACCTCGCCGGTGGTCTCGTCGACCACCACGTCGACCGGGGTCACGTCCTGGCCGGGGCGGGCGAACTGGCTGCCCTCGACGATGACGCGGTCGCCATCCTTGACGCCGCTATCGACCAGCCAGTTATTGCCGACGCTGCGCCCGACGCTGAGCACGCGCTGCTCGACCTTGTTGTCGGCCGTGACCACCAGCGCCACCGGCTCGCCCTTGGTGTTGCGCGTCACGCCGCGCTGGGGAACGAGGTAGCTGTTGGGGGCGACGCCTTCCTCGATGATGGCGCGCACATACATGCCGGGCAGCAGCAGCCGGTCCGGGTTGGGGAACTGCGCGCGCACGCCATAGGTGCCGGTCGTCGTGTCGACATAGGCGGAGGTGAATTCCAGCGTGCCCGGCAGCGAATAGAGCTGGCCATTGTCGAGCTTGAGCCGCACCTGCACGCTGTCGCCGCTGATCTTGATGCGCCCGTCGCGGATCGCCTGCCGCAGGTTGAGCAGATTTGTGCTCGACTGGGTGACGTCGACATTGATCGGGTCGAGCGTGCGGATGGTGGTGAGCACTGTGTCCTGGCTCGCCGTCACCAGCGCGCCGGGGGTCAGCGTCGACTTGTCGATGCGCCCGCCGATGGGGGCGGTGATGCGGGTGTAGTCGAGGTTGATGCGGGCGGTGTCGACATCGGCCTTGGCCCCGGCGACCTCGGCCTTGGCCTGGGCGAGCGAGGCGACGGCGTCGTCATAGTCCTGTTTGCTGACGGCGTTCTGCTTGATCAGGCCCTCATAGCGATCGACCTTGGACTGGGCGCTTGGCACCGCCGCCTCGGCCTTCTGCTGGCTGGCGACCGCGCTGTCATAGGTGGCCTGATAGCTCGCCGGGTCGATCTGGTAGAGCGCGTCGCCCGCCTTGACCTCGGCGCCCTCCTCGAAGATCCGCTGCTTGATGATGCCGCCGACCTGCGGGCGCACCTCGGCGACCAGCGAGGCGACGGTCCGGCCGGGCATCTCGGCGGTGATCGCCACCGATTGCGGGTGCACCGTCACCACGCCGACCTGCGGACGCCCCTGCGTGCCCGGACCGCCCGGCCCGGCGGCCTGCTGCTGGCTGTCGCAGCCGGCGAGGAGCGTGGTGGCGATGAGGCCGACCCACAGCCCGGCCAGCCGGCGGCGGCGGGACGCCGGGGAGCAGGAAGCGGCGAAAGGCACGGCGGACGTAAGGCGGATCGGTGAGGCCACAGGAGCCCTCGCTATTTAAGAAACTTAAGAGTATCTATATTTAAGAACGGCGGCGCTGTCAAACCAGCGTTTCCATTTCCGAGCGTTGCTCTAAGTTTCCAGGAAGCATGGCAGAGACGAACAATGACACTCGGCGCCCTACCTCCATCTTCAGCCAAGCTTCGCGGCCGACCGAAAGTCATTCCTGACGATCAACAAAAGGAAAGGATCGTCGCGCAGGCGTTCGACCTGTTCTGCGATCGCGGCTACAGCGGCATGAACATGGACGAGGTGGCCGCGCGTTGCCGAATATCCAAGAAGACACTGTACCGCCTGTTCCCCAGCAAGCTGGAGCTGACCGGCGCCATCGTCGACGCGCACCGCCAGTCGATGATCGACATTCGCCCGGAATGGGACCGCCTGCCGCTGGTCGAGGCTCTGCAGCACATGTTCCGCGTCGACATTGACGAGGAGGCAGACCGCGCCCGCACCGCCTTCGTGCGCGTGGTGATGGTAGACAGCGTGGCTTTCCCGGAGCTGCGTTCGCTGGTGGAGACGCGCGGGCGCGATTCCACCCACGCCATGATCGCGGACTGGCTGAAACGCCAGCAGGCGCTCGGGCGGGTGGATGTCGAGGATGCGGCCGTGTCGGCGCGGGTGCTGCTCGACGTCGCCTTCGGCACGCTGGCGGCAGCGGCCGGCCATAGGTGGGAATGGCCGGCCTTCCCGGACTGGCGGGTCTATCTGCGCCGCGCCTTCACCCTCATCGCCAAGGGGCTGGAACCGCGCTCCTGATCATTCACTCGCGCAGGGCGACAAGCTCGCGGTAGAGCGCGGCCGGGACAGTGACGCCCTCGGCCCGCGTGCGCGCCCGCGCCGCGTAGCGGCGCTCGGCCGGCAGCCGCACGCCGGGCTGGGCCTTGGCGAGGGAGAAGATCTCCCGCGCCTCGCCAAGGCGGGCGGGCAGATCCTCCACCCCGAACACCGCAGGATCGAGCGCGATCAGCAGCTCGCCGCCGAGCGGGGGCCCGCCATCGCCATTCTCCACCGCCCGCGCCTGCCGGCTGGTGAGATCGCCGATCAGCGGGCCGGCGACCAGCTCCACCATCAGCGAGAGCGCGAAGCCCTTATGGCCGCCAAAGGGCAGCAGCGCGCCCGTGAGCGCCGCCGCCGGATCGGTGGTCGGTGCCCCGTCCGGGCCGATGGCCCAGCCCTGCGGGATCGCCTCGCCCGCCCGGTGCTTCAGCTCCACCTCGCCGCGCGCCGCCGCGCTGGTGGCGAAATCGAAAATGAACGGCCGGCGCTGCGGGCCCGGCCAGCCAAAGGCCAGCGGGTTGGTGCCGAGCAGCGCCGTGGTGCCGCCCGGCGGGGCGACGCAGCACTGGCCGATGGTGAAGCACCACGCCGCCAGCCCCGCCTCCACCACCGGCTCGATATCCGCCCAGAGCGCGGAGAAATGGTAGCACTCATGGATCGCCAGCGCGGCGATGCCGGTGCGCCGGGCGGCGGCGATCAGCGCGGGCACGCCGGTCTCCACCGCCAGCGGGGCGAAGCCGCGCCGCGCCTCGACGCGCAGCACCGCCGGCGCCGCCTTGACGAGCTCCGGCAGCGCCTCGCGCGCGGCCTTGCCGCTGCGCACCGAGGCGACATAGCCGATCAGCCGGTAGAGCCCGTGCGAGCGGCACTCATCGGCCTCGGCGCGGGCGATGGAGCGGGCGATGGCCTGCGCATGAGGCTCGCTGAGACCCGCCGCGCGCAACGTGCCGTGGCAGAGGGCGTGGACCTCATCGAGCGAAAGGCGGACGGGGGCGGCTTGGGTCGTCTGGTCGGTCACACGTTCAATCCTGCGTCCAGACCGGCCAGGTATCGGCGAGCCGATAGCCGGTCGGCCAGGGGTCGGCAGGATCAAGCATGAGCTGCGACAGATGCGTGACGAAGGCACGCCCCATGATCGAGGGAATGATCGCCGGCCGCCCGCCCAGCGTGGTCGTCGCCTCGATCCGGCATTCGAAACGGGAATCGATGATCGAGCGGCCGATGAAGGTCTCGCCGACGCCGAGCTGCCCCTTGGCGTGCAGCACCGCCATGCGGGCCGAACAGCCGGTGCCGGTGGGCGAGCGGTCGATCTTGCCGGGCCTGATCGCCACCGCGTTCGCCCCCTGCTTCACCCCATCCTCCACCTCCACCGGCGCGGCGAACTGGCAGAACGAGATGTGGTTCCAGTCGGCGTTCTCCGGGTGCTTGAACCCGAGCTGGCGGTTCGCCGCCTTGACGATGCGCATGCCGGTCTCGGCCAGATCCTTCGCCTCGTCCGGGCGGATGGAAAAGCCGAGGGCATGGGCGTCGACGATGACGAAGCTGTCCCCGCCATAGGCGGTGTCGACGGTGAGCGTACCGAGCCCCTCCACTTCCAGCTGCGCATTGAGCTTGTCGGCGAAGGAGGGATGGTTGGTCACCTTGATCCGCTCGGCCTTGCCGTCCCGGCAATAGGCGGTCGCCTCGATCAGCCCGCCCGGCGCCTCCAGCACCATATGGGTTTCCGGCTCGACCATCGGCACGATGCCGGTGTCGAGGAGCACGGTGGCAACGCAGATCGAGTTGGAGCCGGACATGGGCGGGGTGTCCTCCGGCTCCATGATGATCCACGCGGCGACCGCCTTGGGGTTCTTCGGCGGCACCAAGAGGTTCACATGGCGGAACACCCCGCCGCGCGGCTCCTGCAGCACGAAATTGCGCAGCGTGTTGTCGCTGGCGATGAAGCGCGACTGCGCCCACACGGTATCGCCCGGCGGGGGCGCCACCCCGCCGACGATGACATCGCCGACCTCGCCTTCCGCATGGCAGCCGACAATGTGGATGACCTTGGATGAGCGCATGGCGGGCCTCTCGGGTGGGCGGGACCGTCCCCAGCACCGTCATGGCCGGGCTTGGCCCGGCCATCCACGTCTGCTTGCGACGGCGATCAAGTCATGGATCCCCGGGCCAAGCCCGGGGATGACATCGCGCAGCGGGTGCCTCTCTTGTCCCGGACCAGCGACGCCGCAGGCGGAGCGCTGAGCCGGGACACGGGGTCAGATCACCACCACCGGCTCGCCGAGCGCGGCGAAGATGGGTTCGATGCCGAGACCCGGCGTGTCGGGCGCGGTCATGAAGCCGTGGTCGCGCTTGGGCGCGCCTGTGGCGATGTCGACCGTGCCGTAGCTGTTGAAGTCGGTCGCCGAGAAGCAGAACTCCTCCGGCGTCGAGCGGGCGAGATGGGCGATGGTGGCGGTGACGATGTCGCCGCCCCAGGTGTCCTCGATGGTCATCGGCGTGCCCGAGGCGACGCAGATGTCGCGCATCAGCCGCGCCTTGGTCAGGCCGCCGACCTTGGAGATCTTCAGGTTGATGATGTCCATGGCGTCGTCCGCCAGCGCCTTCATCAGCGTGCCGACGCCGTCGATCACCTCGTCGAGCACGAAGGGCCGCGCGGTGCGGGCGCGCACCGACAGGCACTCCTCATAGGTCGGGCAGGGCTGCTCGATATAGACATCGAGGTCCGCCACCTCGGCGCAGATGCGCGCGGCTTCCGCCCGCGTCCAGCCGGTATTGGCGTCGGCCACCAGAATGTCGGAGGGGTCGAGAATCTCGCGGGTGGCGCGGATGCGGTCGATGTCCTGGTCGGCATCACCACCGACCTTGAGCTGGAACTTGGTGTAGCCCTCGGCCTTGTAGCCGGCGATCTTCTTCGCCATCACCTCCGGCGCCTCCTGCGAGATGGCGCGGTAGAGGGCGATCTTTTCCTGCGCCGCGCCGCCCAGCAGCTTGTAGACCGGCAAGCCCGTGACCTTGCCGAGAATGTCCCAGCAGGCGATGTCGATCGGCGCCTTCACATAGGGGTGGCCGCGCAGCACCGCATCCATGTGGCGGTTCAGCACGTTGAGATCGGTCGGGTCGAGACCGATCACCTTGGGGCCGAGTTCCTCAAGGCCGGCGCGCACACCATGGGCATAGGCTGGAAGGTACGCCGAGCCGAGCGGGCAGCATTCGGCATAGCCGGTGATGCCGGCATCGGTCTCGACCGCCACCACGGTGGAATCGAACACCTCGATGAAATTGCCGTTCGACCAGTTGTAGCGGCCTTCCCGAAGCGGGAGCCCGACCTTGTAGGCCTTGATGCCGGTGATCTTCATGGTGGTTTCCGTTGTCTCGACGTCATCCCCGGGCTTGACCCAGGGATCCACGTCTTCCGAGGAAGAGGTCGTCTTGCGAGGGCGAGGTCGTCTGCAGCCGAAGTCATGGATGGCCGGGCCAGGCCCGGCCATGACGGGGAACCGGGAGGCTCACACCACCACGAAGCCGTGGGCCAAGGGGTCGCGGTCGTCGATGAAGATGGTGTTGTAGCCGGTCATCCGCGCCCAACCGCCGATGGAGGGGATGATGGCATTGCGCTCCCCCACCTTCACGGCGGCCTCGACGCGGCCCTTGAACAGCGAGCCGATGATGCTCTCATGCACGAAATCATCGCCCACCCGGAGCTGGCCGAGGGCGGCGAGCTGCGCCATGCGGGCGGAGGTGCCGGTGCCGCAGGGCGAGCGGTCAATGGCCTTGTCGCCATAAAACACCGCGTTGCGCGCCTGCGCTTCCGGGTGACGGGCCGCGCCGGTCCACAGGATGTGCGAGAGGCCGCGGATCTCCGGCTTCTCGGGATGGACGAACTCATATTTGGCGTTCAGCGCCGTGCGCAGGCCGGGGCTCATGCCGACGAGCTGGCCGGCGGTGAAATCGGCCATGTCGCGGAAGGCCGGCTGCGGCTCGACGATGGCGTAGAAATTCCCGCCATAGGCGACATCCACCGTCACCTCGCCGATCTCCGGGCACTCGGCGGTGAGGCCCTGCGCGTAGAGGAAGCCGGGCACATTGGTGATGCGCACCTCCTCCACATATTGGCCGACCTGCGTGTACTCGGCCTTCACCACGCCGGCGGGGGTGTCGAGCATCAGGACGCCCGGCACCTTCGGCGTGACGAGGCCGTGCTCGATCGCCATGGTCACCGTGCCGATGGTGCCGTGGCCGCACATGGGCAGGCAGCCCGAGGTCTCGATGAACAGGATGGCGACGTCGCAGTCCGGCCGCGTCGGCGGGTAGAGGATGGAGCCCGACATCATGTCGTGGCCGCGCGGCTCGAACATCAGCCCGGTGCGGATCCAGTCGAACTCTCTCAGGAAGTGGGCGCGCTTCTCGATCATGGTCGAACCGGTGAGGTTCGGCCCGCCGCCCGCCACCAGACGCACGGGATTGCCGCAGGTGTGGCCGTCTATGCAGAAGAAGCTGTGTCGCGCCATGTGGGTCTCGTCAGAAGCGTGTCGGGCGGAAGGGGGAGAGATCAAGCGACAGCGGCCGCCCGGTGGCAAGCTCGGCCACCAGCCGGCCGGTCGCCGCGCTCTGGGTCAGGCCGAGATGGCCATGGCCGAAGGCGTGGATGATGCGCGGATCGGCGCTCGCCCGGCCGATGACGGGCAGCGAATCCGGCAGCGACGGGCGAAAGCCCATCCATTGCGTGCCGCCCGTCGTCTTCAGCCCCGGCAGGAAGGCCGCGGCCTTGGTCAGCATGGCCTGCGAGCGCTTGTAATTGGGCGGCGCCTTCAGCCCGCCCAGTTCCACCGCCCCGCCGACGCGGATGCCTGTGGAGAGCGGGGTGACGACGAAGCCATGCCCGCCAAAGGTGAGCTGGCGCCGCACATCGAAGGCACCGGGCGGCAGCGTGGTGTTGTAGCCGCGCTCGGTCTCCAGCGGCACGCGGTCGCCCAGCGCCGCGGCGAGCGGGCGCGACCAGGCGCCGCCGGCGAGCACCGCCTGCGCGGCGTTGATCGTCGTGCCGTCGGCGAGGCGCAGGCTGACGCCGGAAGTCTGCGCCTCGACACCCACCACCTCCCCGCTGACGATGCGCGCGCCGCGCGCCATCACCTGCTCGAACAGAGCGAGGGCGAAATGATAGGGGTCGGCCACCGTCTTCCAGTTCGGCGTCAAGGTGCCGGCGACGAAGCGCGGAGCAAGGCCCGGCTGCAGCTGCGCGAGGCGCTCGCCGCGTACATGCTCGAAGGCGATACCCTCGGCCGCCCGCGCCTCCCAGCCCGGCTGCGCGGCGGCAAGCTCGGCCTCGCTCTCATAGAGCTGGAGATTGCCATCGGCGCGCACATGGGAGGCGAGGCCGGCGCCCGCCACCATCTCAGCCATGGCGCTGGCGGCAAGGCGCATCATCGCGCTCTGCACGGTCAGCGAATGGGCGTAACGGTCCGGCAGGCTGGCGCGCCAGAAACGGATGAGCCACGGCGCGATGTTCAGCGCATAGGCGGGCGGAATGGCGAGCGGCCCGAGCGGATCGAGCAGCCATTTCGGTGCCTTGCGCAGAATCCCCGGCGAGGCCAGCGGCAGGATGTCGGTGAAGGCAAAGGCCCCGGCATTGCCGAAGCTCGCCCCCTCGGCAATGCCGCCGCGTTCCACCAGCACGACCGAGCGACCGGCCGCCTGCAAATGGAAGGCGCAGGCGAGGCCGACAATGCCGGCGCCGATGACGGCGATGTCGTCGCTCATGGAGGGAACGCTCACGGGTATGCTCGCGGGGACAGGCTCGGGCATGAGATGGCGGGACCGGCCCACCTCCTCGACGTCATCCCCGGGCTTGACCCGGGGATGACGTCGAGGAGGTGGGCAAGCGGCAGGCAAGTCGTGGATGGCCGGGTCAAGCCCGGCCATGACGGCGCTCGGGGTGGGAGGCTCGCCCCACCCGGATCGCCTCGGTTCACGCCGCCTTGGCGAGCGCCGGGCGGTTCGCCAGCGCGTCCGCGACGATCTTCTCGACCAGGGCGCGCTGGGCGCCTTCGAGCGGCAGGCGGGGGGCGCGCACGCGCTCGGTGGTGCCGGTCACGATCGCCTCGACCAGCTTCAGGTTCTGCACGAGGTAGCTGGACACATCGAGGTCGAGCAGCGGGCGGAACCAGCGGTAGAGCACCAGCGCCTCGTCATAGCGCTTCTGCTTCATCAGCCGATAGAGCGCGACGGTCTCTTCCGGGAAGGCCACCACGAGGCCGGCGACCCAGCCGACCGCGCCGACGGCGAGCGCCTCATAGGCGAGGTTGTCGACGCCGGTGAAGATGTCGAAGCGGTCGCCGAAAGCGTTCTGCAGGTCGATGGTGCGGCGGATGTCGTCGGAAGACTCCTTCACCGCGACGAAGCGCTTGTCCTTGGCGAGCTCGGCCATGATTTCGACCGTGACATCCACCCGATAGGCGACGCGGTTGGAATAGATCATCACCGGCAGGTCGGCGGCCTGCGCGATCGCCGAGAGCGTGCCCACCGTCTCCTTCGGGTTGGTGTGGTAGACGAGGCTCGGTACGATCATCAGCCCGTCCGCCCCGGCGCTGGCGGCGCGCTTGGCAAGGCTGGCGCAGTCGCGCGTCGCGGCGTCGGCAATGGTCATAAGAACCGGGCGACCGCCAGCCACGGATTTCGCGGTCTTCAGCACGGCGAGGCGCTCGTCATGGGAGAGCATCGGGCCTTCGCCGAGCGAGCCATTGACGATGATGCCGTCGACGCCGGAGGCGATCTGGAACGCGAAGCAGCGCTCCATCTCGGCATGGTCGAGCGTGTCATCGGCGTTGAACTTGGCGGTTACGGCGGGAAAGACGCCCTGCCACATGGGAAGCACTCCTGAATCGTTGAAAGGGATCGTCCGGGTCGTCAGAGGACGGATTTGAGGAAGGCGACGGTCTCGGGCTCGCGGGGAGCGCCAATCACCTGCGCCGGCGGGCCGATCTCGTGGATCCGGCCCTTGTGGAAGAAGGCCACGCGGTTCGAGACCTCGCGGGCAAAGGCGATTTCATGGGTGACCACGATCATCGTCATGCCCTCGGAAGACAGGAGCCTCATCGTGTCCAATACCTCGCCGACAAGCTGCGGGTCGAGAGCCGAGGTCACCTCGTCGAACAGCATGTAGTCGGGCGACATGGCGAGCGCGCGGGCAATCGCCATGCGCTGCTGCTGGCCGCCGGAAAGCCGGGAGGGATAGACCTTCAGCTTCTCGGCAAGGCCGACATGGGAGAGCTTTTCCACCGCGATGGCCTCGGCCTCGGCGCGTGACTTGCCGAGCACCTTGCGCGGGGCCAGCATCACGTTTTCCAGCACCGTCAGATGAGGGAAAGCGTTCCACTGCTGGAAGACGATGCCGATCTTGCGGCGCAGCTTGTTGAGGTCGGTGGCGCGCGCATGGACATCGGTGCCGTCGACGAGGATGTGCCCCGCATTGATCGGCTCCAGCCCGTTGATGCACATGAGCAAAGTCGACTTGCCCGAGCCCGACCCGCCGATGACGGAGACGACCTCGCCCTTCTCGACGGTCATGGTGACGCCCTTGACCACGTCCAGCGCGCCGAAGGATTTGTGAACGTCCTTGATCTCGATCGACATGGGTTTTCTCAGTCGTTTTCGCGCCAGCGCTTCTCCAGCCGCGCCCCGAGGCGGGCGATGGGGAAGCTCATCAGGAAATAGATCAGCCCGGCGATGGAGAGCACGAAGAGCGGCTCCTGGATGCGGGTGACGATGACCTGCGAGGAGCGCAGGAGCTCGACCACGCCGATCCACCACACCATGGCGGTGTCCTTCATCACGCCGAGCGTCAGGCCGATCCAGCTCGGCAGGGCGACGCGCAGCGCGATGGGGAAGACGATGGCGGTGAGATCCTGCGTCCAGCTCAGGCCGAGCGAGCGGGCGGCGCGCCGGGTGGTCGGCGGCACGGCGAGGAAGCCCGAGCGCACGATCTCCGTGCAGTAGGCGCAGGTGTAGAGCGCCAGCACCACGCAGCCGACGGTGAAGGAATCCCAGCGAATGCCGATGATGGTCTTGAACGAGTTGGCCAGCACCAGCTGGATCAGCAGCGGGATCGAGCGGAACACGTCGAGCACGATGCCGATGGGCAGGTTCACCCACCACGGCGCGATGGCGCGGATGACGCCGAACACGATGCCGAGCAGCGTGCCGCCCAGCACCGCCCAGAAGGTGAGCGCCAGCGTCACCCCGGCGCCCTTCAGCATGAACATCAGGTCGTTCAGCGAGAAGGAGGTGTCGAACAGCCCGGCGAAGAAGGTGGAGATGGAGGAGAACATCGGCGGATCTCCTCAGTAGCGGAACAGGCGCCACGCCAGCAGGCGGGCGGAGAGGGTGACGAGCTTGGCGAGCAGGTAATAAATCACCGCCGCCAGCGCGAAATATTCGAAGGTGCGGAAGGAGCGGACATTCAGCTCCTGCGTCACGCCGGTGAGGTCGTTGTTCAACCCGACGATGACGCCGAGCGAGGTCATCAGGATCGCCCAGACCATCTGGTTGGTGAGGGGATAGAACACCACGCGGAACATCTGCGGCAGCACGATCAGCCGGAACGCCTGGATCTGCCCCATGCCGAGCGAGCGGGCGGCGCGGATCTGCGTCGGCGGCACGGCGCGCAGGCCGCCGCGAAAGGTCTCGGCGAGATAGCCGGCATTGTTGAAGGTGATGCCGGCGAGCAGCGCCGGGAAGCTGTCGAGATGGATGCCGAGCGAGCCGAGGCCGAAATAGGCCATGTAGATCTGGAACAGCGCCGGCGTGTTGCGGGCCAGCTCGATCCAGCCCGTGGCGAGGCCCCGCAGCACGCGGTACTTCGAGCCCGAGCCCAGCGCCAGCAGCACGGCGAAGAACACGCCGAGCAGCATGGAGAGCACGGCGACCTCAAGCGTCACCAGCGCGCCCCACAGCATGTCGGGCAGCGCACGGAACGCCGGCAGCCAGTGAAAGGTGTAGTTCATCGCGGGGTGCTCGTGGTCGGCAGGCGATGGGTGAGAGTTTCAGGCGTCATCCCGGACGGCGGGCCGTCCGGGATGACGCCTTGGTCGCAGGCTCAGCGATAGACGCCGGGCACGGTCAGGTCGGGCGCGGTGCCGAGGCCGATCCACTTGTCGTAGAGCGCCTTGTAGCGGCCGGTGCGGACCTGCTGGTTGATGAACAGGTTCAGGTAGTTGATCAGGCCCTGCTCGTTGCGCAGGGCGATCAGCGCGACATAGTCGATGTCATAGGGCGCATCGCCGCCCATCATCAGGCCCTTGAACTTGCCGTCCTTCACGGTCGCGGCGGCGACGGTGGAGGTGACCACCGTGGCGTCGATCTGGCCCTGCGCCAAAGCGAGGAACACGTCGGCCTGGTTCTGGTAGGCACGGAAGGTGGTGCCGGCGCCCCAGGCCTTCACGTCTTTCTCCAGCGCCAGCGCCTCGAAGGTGCCGGAGACCGAGCCGGTCTTCTTGCCCTTCAGGTCGGCGTAATCCTTGATGCCGAGCCCGTCCTTGGTCAGCACCACCATCTTGAAGGCGAAATAGGGAATGGTGAAGCCGGCGGTCTTGGCGCGCTCCAGCGTGTCGGAGGTCGAGGCGACGCCGACATCGACGCGGCCGGAGACCAGCGCGGGAATGCGGTCGGGGAACGGCGTCTCGACGATCTCCGCCTTCACGCCCAGCGCCTTGGCGAGGTCGTTGCAGTAATCGACGTCGAAGCCGATCGGGGTGTTGCTGGCGTCGCGCGAGCCCATGGGCGGGAAGTCGAGCACCACCGCGCAGCGCAGCGTGCCGGAAGCGATGATGTCGTCGAGCTTGTCGGCCTGCGCGGGCAGCGCGCAAGCGAGCGTGAGTACCGCGGCGGCGAGTGCGCCGAATGCCTTGGCCATGACGGCTCTCCTTTTGGAAGGTGTCCCGTGATTCTGGGCCGCCCTCGGCGGGTGGAACGCGACCTCGGGGCTCTTCCCGATGGCTACGTCCCTGGCTCGTCAGCGGCGGCGGAGGGAGCTTCCAATTTTTGGATCCAAGTTGCAATATCCTTTTTACAGCATACGCTGCGAATTTCTTGGGCATGGCGCCCGGCTGCCCGCCGGCGGGGCTCTGGCTTCCAGGGCCTTGAGATTGCAGTGTTGGCAAAATCATCAGGCCGCTCGAATCGCGGCCGGCAGCACAGACACGGCGAAAGCCTGGCAACAGGCGCCGGAGGGGATCAGGTGAAGGTCAAGGCAACGGACATCGCCCAGATGGCATCCGCCTCGGACGTGATCTTCGAGGCGCTGCGCGAGGCCATCGCCAAGGGCGACCTCACCGAGGGCCAGACGCTCCGCCAGGACCACATCGCCAAGATGTTCAATGTCAGCCGCATCCCGGTGCGCGAGGCGCTGACCCGGCTGGAGGAACAGGGCCTCGTCTCGACCCAGCGCTACCGCGGCGCGGTGGTCGCCACCCTCTCCATCGACGAGGTGCGCGAGATCTTCGAGTTTCGCGCGCTGCTGGAGCCGGAAATCCTGCGCTATTCGGTCGAGCGCATCTCCGCCGCCGGGCTGGAGACCGCCAAGCGCTACGCCCAGGCCTTCTCCACCGAGCCGGATTCCTCGCATTGGGGCGAGCTGAACCGGCAGTTCCACTACACGCTCTATGAGGCGGCCGGGCGGCCCTATTATCTGCAGACCATCCGCACCGCGCTCGACCGCGTCGACCGCTACCTGCGCGCCCAGCTCGTGCTCACCGACGGCATGGCCCGCGCCCGCCGCGAGCATGAGGGCATTCTCGACGCCTGCATCGCCCGCGACGCCGACACTGCCGCCCGCCTCACGCGCGAGCATATTCTCGGCGCCTGCGCCTCGCTGGTCAGCTTCCTCGAGCGCACCCGCGCGGCGCGGGACGACGCGAAGGGCTGAGCCGGCCCGGCGGACGCGGCGAAAATTCTGAGGCATGGCGGAGGAACGCGGGGCGGGGCGGCGTCGTTGACAGGCACCTTTCACCTGAAACGAGTACCGCCCCCGCATGCGCACGGTCCTGCCCGGCTCCGCCTTTCCGCTCGGTGTCACGGTTGACAGCACCGGCACCAATTTCGCCTTGTTCTCCGACAACGCGACCGGCGTCACGCTCTGCCTGTTCGACCGCTATGGCGAGACCGAGGTCGAGCGGATCGACCTGCGCGAATGCACCAACGGCGTCTGGCACTGCCATCTGCCCGGCGTCGGGCGCGGGCAGGTCTATGGCTGGCGCGTGCATGGCCCCTGGGCGCCGGAAGCCGGCCACCGCTTCAACGCCAACAAGCTGCTGCTCGACCCCTATGCGCGCATGCTGGTCGGCAACATCAAATGGGACGACGCGCTCTATGGCTACACGATCGGCGCGGGCGACGACGCCGACCTCGTGATGGACGCGCGCGACAGCGCCCCCTTCATGCCCAAGGCGCGCGTGGTCGCCGGCACGCCGATGGCCTCAACCGGCCATCCCCGCGTCTCCTGGGCCAAGACCGTCATCTATGAAGGCCATGTGCGCGGCCTCACCATGCGCCACCCGATGATCCCGGAGACGATCCGCGGCACCTTCACCGCGCTCGGCCAGCCGGAATTCGTCGACTACATCGCCAAACTCGGCGTCACGGCCGTGGAACTTCTGCCGGTCCACGCCTTCGCGCAGGACCGCCACCTCGTCGATGCCGGCCTGTCCAATTACTGGGGCTACAACACGCTGAACTTCTTCGCCCCGGAGCCGCGCTATCTCGGCGAGGACGGGCTGGAAGCGATCGGCGAGGCGGTCGACCGGCTGCACCAGGCCGGCATCGAGATCATTCTCGATGTGGTCTACAACCACAGCTGCGAGGGCAATCATCTCGGGCCGATGCTCTCCTTCAAGGGCATCGACAACGCCTCCTACTACCGGACCCTGCCCGGCAATCCCCGCTACTATGACGACATGACCGGCTGCGGCAATTCGCTGAACACCGATCATCCGCGCGTGCTGCAAATGGTGATGGACTCACTGCGCATGTGGGCCGGCACCTACGGCATTGACGGCTTCCGCTTCGATCTCGCCACCACGCTTGGCCGCCGCCCCACCGGCTTCGATCCCGGCCACGCCTTCTTCAACGCCATCCTTCAGGATCCCACCCTCGGCGGCCTGAAGCTGATCGCCGAGCCGTGGGACATCGGCCCCGGCGGCTACCAGCTCGGCGCCTTCCCGCCCGGCTTCTCGGAGTGGAACGGCGACTACCGCGACAAGGTGCGCGAGTTCTGGTGCGGCTCGGAAGGGCTGATCGGCGCCTTCGCCACGCGCTTCGCCGCCTCGCAAGACATCTTCTCGGAAGGCCGGCGCCGGCCGTGGTCGAGCGTGAACTTCATCACCGCCCATGACGGCTTCACCCTGCACGACCTCGTCACCTACAACGACAAGCACAATGACGCGAATGGCGAGGGCAACCGCGACGGCCACGACGACAATAAGAGCTGGAATGGCGGCGTCGAGGGCGAGACCGACGATGAGGGCATCAACGCGCTGCGCCGCCGCCAGAAGCGCAATCTGATCGCCACGCTGTTCCTCAGCCAGGGCGTGCCCATGCTGCTGGCGGGCGATGAGCGCTCCAACTCGCAGGGCGGCAACAACAACGCCTATTGCCAGGACAATGAGATCGGCTGGGTCGACTGGTCGAATGACGACCCGGAACTGCCGGCCTTCGTCGCCCGCCTTGCCGATCTGCGCAAGCGCCACTCCTCGCTGTCGCGCCCGGAATTCCTCACCGGCGCACGCAACGAGATGGGCCAGCCGGATGTCGCCTGGTTCAACACCGCCGGCGAGCGCATGCGCGAAGAGGACTGGGCCAACCCGCACTCCAAATGCATCACCGTGCGCCTCGCCCCGGTGATGCCCGACGAGCCCTCGCTCGCCATCATGCTCAACTCGTCGCATGTCGATGTCGAGGTCGTCGCCCCGCCGGTGCAGTCCGGCGGCTGGGAGGCCGTTCTCGCCACGGGCGACGATCTTGAGGGTGGCCGGCTCGGCGGCGGGCAGGGCTTCACCCTGCCGGCGCGCACCCTGCTGGTCTGGGAATGGCGCGCATGAGCGACACCCCGCGCCGCCACATCTCCCGCCACTTCGGCCCGGAGCTGACCGCTTCGGGCGCCCGCTTCCGCCTCTTCGCGCCGGACGTGCCGGCGGTGGACCTTGAGATCGAGGGGCGCGCGCCGGTCCCCCTCACCCGCACGGATGACGGGTTCTTTGCCGGCGAAGTAGACGGCCTCGCCCCCGGCGCGCGCTACCGTTTCCGCATCGGTGAGCAGACGGTGCCCGACCCCGCGTCGCGCATGCAGGCGGACAACGCCGATGGCTGGAGCGTGCTGGTTGCCCCGCCCGCGAACCTTCCCCGCGCCTGGTCGAAGCCGTGGCACGAGGCGGTGATTGCCGAGGTGCATGTCGGCACGGCGACGCCGGCCGGCACGTTTGCCGGCCTCATCGAGCGGCTCGACCATTACCGCGACGCCGGCTTCACCGTCATCGAGCTGATGCCGGTCAACGATTTCCCCGGCCGGCGCAACTGGGGCTATGACGGCGTGCTGCTCTACGCGCCCGACCGCGCCTATGGCACGCCGGATGATCTGCGCGCGCTGATCGACGCCGCCCATGCGCGCGGCCTCGGCGTGATGCTGGACGTGGTCTACAACCATTTCGGCCCGAGCGGGAATTACCTGCCGCTCTATGCCAAGAGCTTCTTCCGCGAGGACATCTCCACCCCCTGGGGCCCGGCGATCGACCTTGAAAACCCGCTGGTGCGGGACTTCTTCAGCCAGAACGCCGCCTATTGGCTGGCTGATTTCGGCTTCGATGGCCTGCGCTTCGACGCGGTCCACGCGCTCGCCACCGACGGCGCGGAAACTTTCCTGCGCGAACTCGCCGGCGCCTGCCGCGCGGTACGGCCCGATGCCTTCCTCGTGCTGGAAAACCACGACAACATCGCCGAATGGCTGATCCGCGAGGACACGCTCTACACCGCGCAGTGGAACGATGACTGGCACCACGCGCTGCATGTGCTCGGCTCGGGCGAGACCACCGGCTATTACGCGCCCTATGCGACGGACGCCTCCGAGGCCGCCGCCCGCGCGCTCGGGCAGGGCTTCGTCTATCAGGGCGACCCGTACCCCGATGCGGACGGCCATCCGCGCGGCACGAAGTCCGATCACCTGCCGCCCGACGCCTTCGTCAGCTTCGTGCAGAACCACGACCATATCGGCAACCGCCCGCTGGGCGACCGGCTCGCCGGCACGCTGCCGGCCGAGCGGCTCGCCGTGCTGCGTTTCGTGCTCATGCTGTCGCCGGAAATCCCCATGCTGTTCCAGGGCGAGGAAGCCCTGCTGCCGACGCCCTTCCCGTTCTTCTGCGACTTCGAGGGCGAGCTGGCCGACGCGGTGCGCAAGGGCCGGAAGGCCGAGTTCGGCGATTTCTTCAAAGCCCATGGCGAGGCGGAATTCCCCGACCCGCTGGACGAGGCGACCTTCCGTTCCGCTGTCATCACAGATGAGGCGCTGAGGAGCGAGGCCGCGCGGGCGGCGCTGGCTGCCTTTGCCGCGCTGGCGGAGGCCCGCCGCCGCCTCGTCTGGCCGATCACCGCCACGCCCTATCGCGGATCGGCGGTCGAGCGCAGCGGCGACGCCCTGCTCGCCCGCTGGCGCTATGAGGGCGGCGAGCTCGTCATGGCGCTCAACCTTCAGGACAGCCGCAGCACCATTCACGCCCCGTCCGAACCGCCTGACGCCCGCGTCGGCTCCATGGCCCAGCCCGCCCCCGGCCTGCTCGCCCTCGGCCCCGTCGCCGCCGCCTTCTGGAGCTTGCCCGCCTGATGACGACGATGCCCGCCCCGATGCCCGCCCCTTGGCCCGCCCTCACCGCCACCTACCGGCTGCAGTTCCACCGCGACTTCCCGTTCAGCAAGGCCGAGGCGCTGGTGCCCTATCTCGCCCGACTCGGCATCAGCCATCTCTACGCCTCGCCCATCACCGCGGCGGTGGCGGGCTCGACCCATGGCTATGACGTCGCCGACCCCACACGGGTGAACCCGGAGCTCGGCGGCGAGGAGGGGCTGCTCAGCCTGTGCGCGGCGCTGGAGCGCCATGGCATGGGGCTCATCATCGACATCGTGCCGAACCACATGGCCGCCTCTACCCAGAACCCGTTCTGGCTCGACATGCTGGAAGGCGGCCCCGACAGCCCCGCCGCCCGCATTTTCGACGTCGCCTGGGAGACGGGCCGGCTGGTGCTGCCCGTGCTCGGCGATCCGCTTCAGGCGACCATCGAGGCCGGGCAGATCACCCTCGCGGTCAATGAGGCACGCGGCGGCATCGACGCGGTGGTCTATGGCGAGCAGCGCTTCCCGCTAAGGCAGGAGAGCATCGCCGAACTGGTCGCCCGCCTGCCGGCCGCCGTCCACATCGCGGCTGCGGCGGGGAGCACGGACACATCGGACTCATCGGCCAATCCGCTGGACACACCGGCCTCATCGTCCACCACACTGCACTCATCGTCCACGCGGTTTCAGGGCGGCCGGATCGACCTGTCCGGGCTCGATCCGGTAACCCGGCTCGCCTTCGATACGGTGCTGGCGGAGGCAGATATTACCTCCCTGCTTGAGGCCCAGCACTGGCGCCTCGCCTGGTGGCGCACCGCGGCGCATGACCTCAATTACCGCCGCTTCTTCAACATCACCGATCTCGCCGGCGTGCGCGTCGAAGACCCCGAGGTGTTCGAGCTGGTTCACCGCCTGCCGCTCGATCTCGTCCGCCGCGGCCTCGTTCATGGCCTGCGCGTCGACCATATCGACGGGCTTGTCGATCCCGCATCTTATTGCGATCGCTTGCGAAACGCCGTCGGACCGGACGTGCTCATCGTCATCGAGAAGATCCTCGAACCGGGCGAGACGCTGCGCGACTGGCCGATCGACGGCACCACCGGCTATGAGCGGCTGAACGACATCAATGGCCTGTTCGTCTCTAGCGAGGGCTATGCCGCCTTTGAGGAGGCGCTGCGTCAGCGGCATCTTGTTACCGGCACCGCCACCACCCGCCTCGCCAGTGCCAAGGAGCAGGTGCTGGAGGCGAGCCTTTCCACGGAAGTGGAGACGCTGACCACCCTCGCCCGCGACGGGCTCGATGCGGAGATGAAGGCGGGCGACCTGACCGAGACCGCGATCCGCAACGCCGTGGTCGCCCTTCTCGTGCATTGCCCGGTCTATCGCTCCTATGCCACCGAAACGTTTTCTCCTGAAGATTCAGCCATTTGGCAGCAGATCAGCGACGCCGTCGCGGCGGCGGAAGACCCGCTGACCACGGCCGCGGCGCAGGTGCTGCTCGCTCGCATGGCCGCGCCGCGGAACGACAGCGATCGGCAGTTCCGCGTCCGCTTCCAGCAGCTCGGCGGCCCGGCCATGGCGAAGGGGTATGAAGATACCGAGCTTTACCGCACGCCGATCCTGCTCTCCGTCAATGAGGTCGGCTCCAGCCTCGACCACCCCACCCGTTCGGGCGAAGAAGTTCACGCCATCTTCACCGCCCGCGCGGTGGAAAAGCGTCGCGATCTCAACCCGCTAGCGACACACGACACCAAGCGCGGCCCCGACACCCGCGCCCGTCTCGACGCGCTGAGCCAACGCCCGGCGCTGTGGCTGAACTTCCTGGCGACGCAGGAGACGGTGCTCGGCAATCTGGTGGTAACCGAAGACGGGCGGATGATGCCCGACGCCATCGATCAAGTGCTTATCCTGCAAACGCTTTTGTCGGCCTGGCCGATCTCGCCCGAGCGCATGGACGGCTATCTCACCAAGGCGCTGCGCGAGGCCAAGCGGCACTCCAACTGGGAGACGCCGGACGAGGCCTATGAGGCCGCCGCCAAGGCGTTCAGCGCCGCCATCCTCAGCGAGGAACGCGGCGCCCCGGTGCGGCAGGCGCTGGAAGCACTGGTGGAGGCGCTCGCGCCCGCCACGCGGCTCGTCAGCCTCGCCCAGACCGCGCTCCAGCTCACCCTGCCGGGCACGCCAGATATCTATCAGGGCACGGAATTCCGCGATTTCTCGCTGGTTGATCCCGATAATCGCCGCCCCGTCGACTGGGAGCGCCGCAGCGCCGCACTGGAAGCCGGCGCAGGCGATGACAGCGATGCCGATGCCGAGAAGCTGGTATTTTCACACCTCCTGCTGAATCTGCGCCGCGCCAACCGCGCCCTCACGGAGGGCGACTACCGCCCGCTCGACCTGCCCGCCTCCGATTGGGGCTGGTTCGGCTTCGAGCGGCGCCAGGGCGATCAGGCGGTGCGGGTTATCGTGCCCACCCGCCTGCCGCCGGAGACCACCGATGCCCTCGCCCTCCCCGCCCCGGCGGAGCCCGGCTGGCGCACGCTGGAGGGCGAGACGCTGGAGCCCGGCACCGCCCCGATTCCCCGCGACGCTCGCTATCCCCTTGTGATCCTTCACAAAGGCTGATCCCACCCGCGCCGCGCACGCGAACCACGGCGCATAAAGCCGGTTGGCGATGGAACCGGGCACCGTCTTGCGGCTTGTCGAGGTTGCACCGCACCAACGGTGCGCGGGCAGCGAGCGAGGGTGAGAATGCGGCGGCGCGACGTTCTTCTGGGAGCGGCCATTCTGGCGGTAACAGGTTCCGGCATCTGGCCCGCGACCCGCGAAGACGCGGAGGCGCAGGCCGACAAGCCCACGCGCTTCGACGCCCAGACCGTGCGCCAGCTCGCGCGCGAGCTGGCCGCGCGCCCCTATGCCAACCCCGACCGGCAATTGCCCAAGGAACTCAACGACCTCAGCTACGACCAGTACCGCAATATCCGCTTCAACCCGGACCGCGCGCTCTGGCGCGGCCAGGGCACGCCGTTCGAGGCGCAGCTGCTGCATCGCGGCTTCCTGTTCCGCGACAAGGTGGAGATCTACACGGTCACCCAGGGCGAGGCGCGCCGCGTCGAGTATGCGCCCGGTCTGTTCCGCTTCGAGCATGGGCTGCAGCCGCCCGACCCCAAGCTGGACCTTGATTTCTCAGGCTTTCGCCTGCACAGCCCGATCAACCGGCCGGACTATCTGGACGAGGTCGCTGTGTTCCAGGGCGCGAGCTATTTCCGCGCCCTCGGCAAGGAACAGGTCTACGGCACCTCGGCGCGCGGCCTCGCCATCAAGACGGCGGACGCCGGCGGCGAGGAATTCCCCATCTTCAAGGCGTTCTGGATCGAGGAACCCCGCGCGGGCGTCGATTCCATCGTCGTCCACGCCCTGCTCGACAGCCCGAGCTGCGCCGCCGCGCACCGCTTCACCATCCGGCCGGGCACCTCGACCGTGATGACGGTGGAGATGACGCTGTATCCCCGCACCGATGTCGACAAGGCGGGTCTCGCCTCGCTCACCAGCATGTTCATGTTCGGGCCGAATGACCGCGACGGCATCGACGATTTCCGCCCGATGGTCTGCGACGCCGACGGCCTCGCCATCGTCACCGGCACTGGCGAGCGGCTGTGGCGCCCGCTCTCCAACCCCAAGCGGCTGCAGATTTCCTCTTTTGAATCAACGAACATCCGCGGCTTCGGTCTGATGCAGCGCCAGCGTTCCTTCTTCGACTATCAGGATCTGGAGGCGCGCTATGAGCGGCGCCCCAGCGTCTGGGTCGAGCCGATCGGCGATTGGGGCGAGGGCGCGGTGCATCTGGTGGAAATCCCCACCCCGGAGGAAGTCCACGACAACATCGTCACCTATTGGCGACCGAAGGAGCCGCTGCGCAAGGGACGGGAGTATTATTACACCTACCGCCTGCATTGGGGCTGGGACAGCCCGGACCGGCCGGAACTCGGCCGCTTCGGCCTCACCCGCGTCGGCGGCAATGCCGAGCGCCGCCAGTTCGTGCTCGATCTCGTCGGCGACAGTATCAAGAACCTGCCACCGGAAGGGCTCTCCGCGCGCGTCACCGCCGGCACCGGCACGATCTCCAATGTCGTGCTCCAGCGCCACCCGGACATTGAGGGCTGGCGCATCGCCTTCACCTTCGAGCCCAAGGGCGCGGATCTCGCCGAGCTGCGCGCGGAAATGCTGCGCGGCGAGGAAAAGCTGGCCGAAAGCTGGGTTTACCGATGGACGGCGTGACGCTGGAGCGCGCGCCGGCGCTCGGCCACGACGCCCCGGCGGCACTGGCGGATGCCCTGCCCCCCGAGGCCCCGCTCGCCATGCCCGTCCAGTCGCTCTGGCAGGCACCGCGCGCGTCCCATCCCCCGGGACCGCGCCTCGCTTTGTGGCTGCGCCGGGCCTTCGTCTTCCTCGGCGCCGCCGTCCTGACGATGTTCGCCGCGCATGAGATGTATCTCGTGCTCGATGTTGGCGGGCTGACGGTGCTGGAAGGCGTGGTGCTGGCGCTGTTCGTCGTGCTGTTCGCCTGGATCGGCTTCTCCTTCACCAATGCGCTCGGCGGGGCGATGGCGATGCTCGGCCGCCGCGTCGATCCGCTCGGCATTGCCACGGCGACGCCCGCCCCGCTGACGCAGCGTACCGCCATTCTCATGCCGACCTATAATGAGGCGCCGGCGCGCATCTTCGCCGGGCTGCAGGCGACCTATGAATCGGTGGAGGCGACCGGGGCCATCGACGCTTTCGACTTCTTCATCCTCAGCGACACCACCGATGCCGATGTGTGGATCGCCGAGGAAGCCGCCTTCCTCGCCTTGCGTGAACGCACCGGGGGGCATTCCCGCCTATTTTACCGCCGCCGGCCGAAGAACATCGACCGCAAGGCCGGCAATATCGGCGAATGGGTGACGCGCTTCGGCGGGGCCTATGAGGCCATGCTGGTGCTCGACGCCGACAGCGTGATGACCGGGGACTGCATCCTCGCCGTCGCCGGCGCCATGGAGCGCCACCCCCATGTCGGGCTGATCCAGACACTGCCGGTCATCGTCGGCGGGCGCACGCTGTTCTCCCGCATGCAGCAATTCGCCGGGCGGCTCTATGGCCCGATGCTGGCGGAGGGCCTCGCCTGGTGGCACGGGCCGGACAGCAATTACTGGGGCCACAACGCCATCATCCGCACCCGCGCCTTCGCCGGCAGCGCCGGGCTGCCGCATCTGAAGGGCCGCAAACCCTTTGGCGGACATATTCTCAGCCATGATTTCATCGAGGCGGCGCTGATCCGGCGCGGTGGCTGGGCGGTACATATGGTGCCCTGGCTGAAGGGCTCCTATGAGGAAGGCCCGCCCGCCCTCACCGATCTCGCCGTGCGCGACCGGCGCTGGTGCCAGGGCAATCTCCAGCACGCCGCCGTGCTGCCGGCGCGCGGGCTGCACCCGGTGAGCCGCATCCATCTGCTGACCGGCATCGGGTCGTATATTACCGCCCCGCTCTGGCTCATCATGCTGATCGCCGGCCTGATGACCGCGCTGCAGGCGCGCTTCGTGCCGCCGGATTATTTCCCCTCTGAATTCTCGCTGTTCCCCAACTGGCCGGCGCAGGATCCCATTCGCGCCGCCTGGGTGTTCGTCGGCACGATGGGCGTGCTGCTGCTGCCGAAGGTGATCGCCTACCTCGTCATGCTGACCGACCCGCCGACCCGCCGCGCCTTTGGCGGCGGCATCCTCGCCTTCTTCGGCATGATCGGCGAGACGCTGATCGCCGGCCTTGCCGCCCCCGTCATGATGCTCGCCCAGTCCTCGGCGGTGGCGACCATCCTCGCCGGCCGCGATGGTGGCTGGAATCCGCAGCGGCGCGATGACGGCACGGTGGCGCTCGGCCCGACGCTGCGCCATTTCCTGCCGCACACCCTGTTCGGCATGGCGCTCGGCGGGGCGGCGCTGGCGATCTCGCTGCCGCTGTTCCTGTGGATGCTGCCGGTGGTGCTCGGCCTCGTGCTCGCCGTGCCGCTGGTGGTGTGGACCAGCACGCGCTGGCCGCTCGTCTTCCGTGCCATATTGACGATACCGGAGGAGCGCGCCCCGCCGCCGGTGCTCACCCGCGCCTTCGTGCTTGCCCGGCAGCTTGCGGCCGAGGCGGGCGAGGAAGAAGCCGTGCAGCGGCTCGCGGGCGACCCGGTTCTGCTCGCCGCGCATCGGCGAATGCTGCCGGCAGCTGAACGCCCGCCGGGCGACTATGCGCCCGAACGCCTCGTCGCCCGTGCCAAGGTGACGGATGCCGCCCGCCTCGACGAGGCTCTGCGCCTGCTCACCCCGCGCGAGAAAGCAGCAGCACTCGGCGACGGGCCCGCGCTCGACCGGCTACTCGCCCTCGCCCGCGCCTGACGACGCTCATGAAAACGGGGGCCAACGCCCCCGCTTATAGGTATCATTACACCCAAATTCCGGCACCCTGCGGCGCCTGCTGTCAGCCTCTGGCGGCCCAGTTCGGATCGGTGTCGGAGACCTCGGTTTCCGGCCGGTCGAACCCCTGCGCGGTCTCCTCGTGCCAGGCGCCCTGCGCATCCTGATAGAGGATCGGGCGCGTCTCGCCGGGCATGGACTGGCGGGCGGCGGCGTCGCGGGCGGCGTTCAGCGCCGCTTCATGGGTCGGGTGCGTCTCGGAGAAGACATCGCCGAGCTTGTAGGCCCATCCCCCGTCATGTTCGACGATCTCGTAGCGAATATGGGTCATGGTGCAATCCTCCTGGCAGGGAGAACCCGCGCGCGGCGGCGCGGGTTCCGGCCCACTCTCAGCGGCGCAGCAGATTGGTGCGGGCGAGATCGAGCACCTCGTCGCCGCGCCCGCTCATCACCGCGCGGATCATCCAGAGGCCGAAGCCCTTGGCCTGCTCCAGCCCGATGGTCGGGGGCATGGAGAGTTCCTGCGTGGCGGTGACGACATCGAGCACCGCCGGCCCATCATGCGCCAGCACGCCCTTGACGGCGGCCGGCAGGTCGCCGGGATCCTCCACCCGCACGCCGTGAATGCCCATGGCGCGGGCCATCGCCGCGAAATCGGGATTGTCGAGATTGGTGCCGATCTCGACGAAACCATTCGCCTTCATCTCCAGCGCAACGAAGCCGAGCGTGCCGTTGTTGAAGATCACCACCTTCACCGGCAGCTTCTGCTGGGTCAGCGTGATGAGGTCGCCCATCAGCATGGTGAAGCCGCCATCGCCGGAGAGCGAGACCACCTGCCGGCCGGGATAGGCCGACTGGGCGCCGATGGCGTGCGGCAGCGCATTGGCCATCGAACCATGCACCAGCGAGCCGAGAAGACGGCGCTTTCCGTTCATCTTCAGGTAGCGCGCGGCCCAGATGGTCGGGGTGCCGACATCGAAGGTGAACACCGCATCCTCCGCCGCCGTCTCGCTGACCAGCCGCGCGAGATATTGCGGGTGGATCGGCGGGCGACCGGCCGTGCCGGTGGCGAGGTCGTCGAGGCCGCCCCGCACCTTGCGGTATTTTTCAACCATCGTGTCCAGATGGGTGCGGTCGGCCTTGGCGGCGAGTTTCGGCAGCAGCGCGTCGATGGTCAGCCCGACATCGCCGACGAGGCCGAGATCGAGCTTGCAGCGCCGCCCGAGCTGTTCGGGCCGCACGTCGATCTGCGCGATGGTAATATCGGAAGGGAAGAACTGCTTGTAGGGAAAGTCCGTCCCCAAGAGCAGCAGCACGTCGCAATCATGCATCGCCTCATAGCCGGAGGAGAAGCCGATGAAGCCGGTCATGCCGACATCATAGGGATTGTCATACTCAACGAATTCCTTGCCACCGAGCGCATGGACGATGGGGCTCTTGAGCTTTTCGGCCAGCGCCATCAACGGCTCATGCGCCCCGGCGCAGCCGCGCCCGCAGAACAGGGTGACGCTGCCCGCATTGTTGAGCAGATGGGCCAGCGCATCGATCTCGCCCTCGGCCGGCACCACGCGCGGAGCGGGCGGCAGCAGGCCGGCATTGGGCGCGCTCTTGCGGGCCGGCGCCGGCTTCAACGCCACATCGCCGGGGATGACCACCACCGCGACACCGCGCTTGCCGACGGCGGCGCGGATGGCGTTCTCCAGCACATAGGGCATCTGCTCGGGGCTGGAGACCAGCTCGCAATAGACGCTGCATTCCTGGAACAGGTTCTGCGGGTGGGTCTCTTGAAAATAGCCACCGCCAATCTCCTGCGAGGGGATCTGCGCGGCGATGGCGAGCACCGGCGTGCGGCTGCGCTGGGCATCGAACAGGCCGTTGATGAGGTGGAGATTGCCCGGCCCGCAGGAGCCGGCGCAGACCGCGAGCTGCCCGGTGAGCTGCGCCTCGGCGGAGGCCGCAAAGGCCGCCGTCTCCTCATGGCGCACATGCACCCAGTCCAGCGCGCCGGTCTCGCGGATGGCCTCGGTGAGCCCGTTCAGGCTGTCCCCGACGACGCCATAGATGCGCCGGACTCCGGTCTGGTGAAGCGTGGAGACGATGAGATCGGCGACGTTGGCGGCCATGTTTTCACCTCGTTGAACCGAGCGCCTGCTCACGGCGAAGGCGCTCACCTGCCTCGACACCCCCACTCTGACGGTTTTGGCGGCAGGTTCAATGCAACCTGGAGCAGATGAGCGATACGTTCATCCAAGAGTGACATACCTATGTATACGCAGCGCCGCCGGGGAAGCTGGTAGACTGGCGCCATGTGCTTGCGCGTTCGACCCTGCTCCGCCACCGGCCACGATTCCGCACGCGCGGCGAGAGCGTGCGCATGACGCCGCTCGCCCTCGCCCACGGCGCCCGCTCGGCACTGATTCCGCTGCTCGCGGGGCTCCTGGGCCTTGCCATCTTCCTCGTGGACACGCTGACCCCGCTCGATATGGCGGTGGCGGTGCTTTATGTCGCCGTGGTGATGCTGCTGGCGGATGTGCTCACCACGCGCGGCATCCTCGCCGTTGGCGGGCTGTGCATCGTCCTCACCTCGATCAGCTTCCTCACCGTCCATAATGTCCGGTTCGAGCCGGAGGCGGTGGCGCGGGCCTGCGTCGCCATCTCGGCGATCATCGTCGCCACGCTGCTGTCGCTGCGCAACCGGCGGGCCAGCGACTCGCTGCGCGACCAGGCGGCTTTGCTCGACCTCACGCATGACGCGATTCTGGTGCGCGATGCCGACGATACCATCCTGTACTGGAACCGCGGCGCCGAGGAGCTTTATGGCTGGACCGCGGCGGAAGCGATCGGCCACCGCACGGCCGAGCTGCTCCGCACCGGCTTTCCGCTCTCGCCCGAAGCGGCCATAGCCGAACTGGAGCGCGACGGGCGTTGGGAGGGCGAGCTGCGTCACGCCCGCAAGGACGGCTCGCGCGTGATCGTCGCGAGCCGCTGGGCGCTGCGCCGCGACGCGCAGGGCCGTGTTCAGACGATCATGGAGACGAATAACGACATCACCGCGCGCAAGGCCGCTCAGGACCGGCTGGACAAGGCGCAGAGCGAACTGACCCATGTGACCCGCATGGCGACGCTCGGCCAGCTCACCGCCTCCATCGCCCATGAGGTCAACCAGCCGCTCGCCGCCATCGTCACCAATGGGGAAGCGTGCCTGCGCTGGCTGCGGCGGCCGGAGCCGGATGTCGGCGAGGCGCTGGCCTCGGTCGAGCGGATGATCGCCAATGGCCGCCGCGCCGGCGATGTGGTGGCGCGGCTGCGCGCCCTCTCGCGCCGGCAGTCCGGGCGGCACGAACGGCTCGATCTCAACGCGCTCGTCACCGAGAGCCTCGCCCTCATCGAGCGCGAGCTGGCGCGCCATAAGGTCACCGTCACCCTTGATCTCACCGAGAGACTGCCCGCCGTGGCCGGCGACCGGGTGCAGTTGCAGCAGGTGGTCATCAACCTCGCCATCAATGCCGCCCAGGCGATGGAGGACACGCCGCGCCCCCGCCGGCTATTGCTGCGCTCAGGGATAGAGGCCGGTCTCGACGGCCCGGTGGTGCGGGTCTCGCTCACCGATAGCGGGAGCGGCGTGGACGATGAGGGGCTGACGCACCTTTTCGAGCCATTCTACACCTCCAAGCCCGACGGCATGGGCCTTGGCCTGTCGATCAGCCGCTCGCTCATCGAGACCCATGGCGGACGCATCGACGCCACCCGCAATGCCGAGCGCGGCATGACGTTCGCGATTATCCTGCCCGCCGTGAAGGAGCCCCGCGCGTGAGCCTGAACCCTCCCCCGCGCAGCCCCCGCCCCGCATCCGCCGATCCGCTGGTGATCGTCGTCGATGACGATGCGGGCCTGCGCGAGGCGCTCTCCAGCCTATTCCGTTCCATCGGCCTGAAGGTCGAGCTGTTCGGCTCGGCGGCCGAATTCCTCGCCGCCGCCCTTCCCGACGTGCCGCGCTGCCTCGTGCTGGATATTCGCCTGCCCGGCGTCAGCGGCCTCGACTTCCAGTCGCAGCTGGTCCGCTCGGGGATGCACATGCCGGTGATTTTCATGACCGGCTATGGCGATATTCCGATGACCGTGCGGGCGATGAAAGCGGGCGCCGTCGACTTCCTCACCAAGCCGTTCCGCGACCAGGACATTCTCGACGCGGTCGCCGCCGCCATCGAGCAGGACAAGGCCCGTCGGCAGGCCGACCAGGCCGTGGCGGGGGTGCAGCAGCTCTATGAGACGCTGACATCACGCGAGAAGGAGGTGATGGCGCTCGTCACCTCCGGCCTGATGAACAAGCAGGTCGCCGGCGAGATCGGTCTCAGCGAGATCACGGTGAAGATCCATCGCGGCCATGTGATGCGAAAGATGGGCGCCCGTTCGCTCGCCGACCTCGTGCGCATGGCGGAAACGCTCGGGCTCTCGGGGGCGAAAAGATAGGCCCGGCAAACCTTGATATGATTTCTTTCCACCGGCGGGGGCGCCATAAAGACGAAGGTTCGGCACGAGGCCGTGGGGCAGCGACCGCCGCGCTGAAAGGATTTCATCGTGCGCCAATTTCCGATGGTCGCGATCATTGATGACGACGAGTCGGTTCGCGTGGCGACCGCCAGCCTCGTCCGATCGCTGGGCCTGCTCTCCCGGACCTTCGCCTCCGCCGAGGATTTCCTGCGCGCCGAGGCCGAGGAAGCGCCCGATTGCGTCATCACCGATGTGCAGATGCCCGGCATGAGCGGCGTGGAGCTGCAGGCGACGCTGCGCGCCCGTGGCCGGTCGACGCCGCTGATCTTCATCACCGCTTTCCCCGAGGACCGTATCCGCCGTCAGGTCACCGAGGCCGGGGCGGTCGGTTTCCTCGCCAAGCCGTTTGACGGCAGCGAGATGATCGCCTGCCTCGACGCGGCGCTCGGCACGCACTGACCCCTCTCTCCTCCCCCGCCCACCTCGCGCCGGCACCTTGTGCCGGCGTTTTTGTTGGTGCCCGCTTTGGCGGGGCACACCCAAGTATGAGATCGGCACCCCTAGAGCCGATTTCGGGCCGCCGGCAGGACGCCTAGCCTGTGTCGTGTCAGGGCCGGGGCGGTGTCATCCGCCGCCCGGCGCCGCACGATCCGCTCCCGGAGTAAGACCCATGACCGACACGGCAAAGACCCGCCAGATGGCGCCGCTGCGCACCCCCACCGACCTCGGCGCGGATGCCACGCGCGACATCGCCGCCGCCCTCACCGGCGTGCTGGCCGACATGTTCGCGCTCTATCTGAAGACCAAGAACTTCCACTGGCACCTGTCCGGCCCGCATTTCCGCGACTATCACCTGATGCTGGACGAGCAAGGCGACCAGATCTTCGCCACCACCGATGCGCTGGCCGAACGCGTCCGCAAGGTCGGCGGCACCACGCTGCGCTCGATCGGCCACATCTCCCGCCTGCAGCGCCTGTCGGACAATGACGCCGATTACGTCACCGCGCCGGACATGCTGGCCGAGCTCGCCGAGGACAACCGCCGGCTCACCGGCTTCCTGCGCGCCGCCCATGCGGTGTGCGAGGAATATAATGACGTCGCCTCCACCAGCCTGATCGAAGTCTGGATCGACGAGGCCGAGCGCCGGAGCTGGTTCCTCTACGAGACCACGCGCTCCAATCATTGACCGGCGGCGGCCGGTCCCGGCCGCCCCGTCCCCTCGCCATGCGGGCGACCCCGCACCACCCAAGAGTCCGCATCACCCAAGAGTCCGCACCACCCCATAGGAGGCGTGCATGACTGCGCTCCACACCCACGGCGCCACCGCGCTCGCCGCCGGCGTCGCGGCCCCCGACTTCACCTTGCCCTCGACGCCGGACCAGATGCTGTCCCTGTCGGACCTCGCCGGCTCCCCGGTCATCCTTGCCTTCTACCCGGCGGACTGGAGCCCGGTCTGCGGCGACCAGATGGGCCTCTATAACGAGATCCTCCCCGAGTTCCGCCACCATGGCGCGCATCTCGTGGGCATTTCGACCGATGGCGTGTGGTGCCACGCCGCCTTCGCCCATGATCGCGGCCTGCATTTCCCGCTGCTCGCCGATTTCGAGCCGAAGGGCGGCGTGGCGCAGAGCTATGGCGTCTATCGCCCCCATGAGGGCACCAGCGAGCGCGCGCTGTTCGTCATCGACGGCGCCGGCGTCATCCGCTGGAGCTACGTCTCCCCCGTCGGGCTGAACCCCGGCGCCGACGGCATCCTCACCGCCCTCGAGGCGCTCGCGCCGCAGAAGGAGACCCCCGCATGAGCGCGCAGGGAAACATAGTCCATGGCACCCTCACCCCGCCGGTCGGCCCGCATGACCATGCGCAGGGCCCCGCCGACGCCCCGGTGACCCTCGTCGAATATGGCGACTATGAATGCCCCTATTGCGGCGAGGCTTACCCGGTCCTCAAGGAAGTGCAGCGCCTGATGGGCGATGAGCTGCGCTTCGTCTTCCGCAATTTCCCGCTGGCCGAGGCCCATCCGCACGCGGTGCAGGCCGCCGGCATGGCGGAAGCGGCGGCCGGCATCGGCCAGTTCTGGCCGATGCACGACCTGCTCTATGAGCACCAGGACGCACTCGACACCGCCAGCCTCGCCCGCTACGGCGCCGCCGTCGGCCTCGACGCCGCCAGCATCCGCGCGACGCTGGAGGGCAGCCATGACGCGACCGTGCGCCGCGACTTCATCGGCGGCGTGCGCAGCGGCGTGAACGGCACGCCGAGCCTGTTCATCAACGGCGAACGCTATGACGGGCCGCGCGAGGTCGACATCCTCGTCGACCTGCTGCGCGCCGTCGCCCGCGCAACCGCCTGACCGGACAGGCCGGCGCTGGCTCTCCCTAGGGAAACCTATACTTTGAGATAGAGAAACCATCCGCGGGCAGAGCATGACGGCGTGCGCGGACGCGTTATTATCGCGCACGCTGCAATTGGGACTGATCGATCAGCATGCGACGGGGGACGACGCCGGACTCGCGCGCCGCACGATGCCGCTATGCAGGTGCTTTTCTGCTGGCGGGCACGATCTTCGCCATCGACACCTTCACCACGCTCGGCAGCGCGGTGGCGGTGCTCTATGTGCTCGTGCTCATCATCGTCGGCGAAGGCGGCTCGCGCCGTGCCATTCTCAGTGCCGCGGCGCTCTGCGCGATCCTGACGCTCTCCAGCTTCGCCTTCATGCACGGCCTGCATGGCCATCTCGATGCCTCGCTCCGCCTGCTCATCAGCCTCGCCGCGCTTATCGCCACCAGCTTCCTCATGCTGTCCCGCCATGCCGACCAGCGGGCGCTGGAAGGCCAGGCGGAACTGCTCGACGTCACCCATGACGCGATCTGCCTCAGCGACGCGGCGGGACGGGTGATCTACTGGAATCGCGGTGCCGAACGGCTCTATGGCTGGAGCTTCGACGAGGTTCACGGGCGTGACGCGCATGAACTGCTCGCCACGCGCTTTCCCCAGCCACGCGAGGAGATCGAGGCCAGCCTCGCCCTCACCGGGGCGTGGGAAGGCGAGATCACCCAGACGACCCGCGAGGGGCGCGAGGTCCGGGCGCTCAGCCGCTGGCTGCGCCGTGCCGATATCGGCCGGCGCGGCGGGCGCACGCTGGAGAGCAATACCGACATCACCACCCGCAAGATCGCCGAGGAGGCGCTGCGCCGGAGCGAGCGGCGCTACCGCACCATCTTCGAGAATCTCGCCGTGGCGATCTGGGAGCACGACCTGCGCCCGATGAAGGCGGAATTGGACGGCTTGCGGGCTCAGGGCATCGACGACCTGCCGGCCTATCTGGCGGATCATCCCGACTTCGTGCGGCGCATGCGCAATTCCGTGCGCATCATCGACGTGAACACCACGGCATTGCGCATGATGGGGGTCGGCTCCAAGGAGGAGTTCTTCACCTCGCTGCACGAATTCCTCGAAGACGACGTCGCCCGCTTCGCCGGCTTCCTCATCGCGCTCGACGCCAATGTGCCGACCTGGGAGGCGGAAGCGACGCTGCGCACCCGCGCCGGCGACCTGCTGCGCGTCATCGTCGCCTTCAACTTCCCGCCCGATGGCGCGCTGGACTGCGTGCAGGCCAGCGTTCTCAACATCACCGAGCGCGTGCGGGTGCAGGAGACGCTGCAGCGCATGCGCGACCAGCTCGACCATACGCGGCGCGCGGCGACCGTGGGTGAGGTCTCGGCCTCCATCGCCCATGAGATCAACCAGCCACTCGCCGCCATCACGCTTCATGCCGACGCCGCCAGCCGCTGGATGGACCGCACCCCGCCCGATCTTGACGAGGTGCGCGCCTCGATCGGCGAGGCCGCCATCGCCGCGCGCCGCGCCTCCGAGGTGGTGCGCCGGGTGCGCTCCTTCATGAGCAAGGTGGAGCCCGACCGGGTGCCGCTCGAGCTCGACCCGCTGATCGAGGAAGCGATCCATCTCGTGCAGCCGGAACTCGCGGCCCATGCCGTGGCGCTGCAGCCGTCGCTCGCCGCCCCCGGCGCGCTGGTGCGCGGCGACCGCATCCTGCTGCAGCAGGTGCTGATCAACCTCATGGTCAATGCCGCGCAGGCCATGGCCGGCAGCGGCAGCGCCGAACGGCAGATCCGGCTCACCACCAGCCGCACGGCGCGCGGCATCGCCATCGAGGTCAGCGACACCGGGCCCGGTTTCACCACGGAGGGCGCCGCCAAGGCGTTCGAGCCCTTCTTCACCACCAAGGCCAACGGCATGGGGCTGGGCCTTGCCATGTGCCGCACCATCATCGGCGCGCATGACGGCGAGATCGCCCTCGTCCCGGCGGACGAGACGGGCGGCGGCGGGCGGGTGGCGATCCGGCTGCCGGCGCTGGTGGCGGGCCTCGCCGAATAGGTTCAACCCTGCCGTGTCAACCTTGCCGCGTCAGCCTTGCCGCGCCAGCCAGGCGCCGAGTGCGTCGATGAACAGGCGCACCTTCGCCGGCACCAGCCGCCGCGTCGGGTAGACCGCCCAGATGGTCAGCGGCTCGGTCTGCGCATCCGCGAGCGTGATGTCGGTCAGCCGTCCACTCGCCAGTTCCTCGCGGGCGTGCCAATGCGACAGATAGGCGATGCCGAGGCCGCCGACGCAGGCTTCCTGCACCGCGTCGAGCGAATTGGCCGAGAAGCGGCCGCGCACGCTCATTCGCCGCCGCCCGCTCTCGGTACGGAACACCCAGTGCGGGGTGACGCTGGAGGTGAGGCAGGTATGCGCGGCGAGATCGTCGAGCCGCTGCGGCGCGCCGGCGCGGGCGAGATAAGCGGGCGCCGCCAGAAGCAGCCGCGGGCTGTCGGCGACCTTGCGGGCGATGAGGCTGCTGTCGGCGAGGTCGGCGATGCGGATACCGATATCGAGCCCCTCGGCGACGATGTCGACCACCTTGTCGCTGAGCTGCAATTCCACCTCGATGCGCGGATGGGCCTGCATGAACTCGACGACAAGCGGGGCCAGCACCTTGCGGCCGAAGGCGAGCGAGGCGCTGACGCGCAGCAGCCCGCTCGGCGCCGCGCTGCGCCCGCGCAGGCTGGCGAGCGCCGCCGCCTGATCCTCGACCAGCGTCTGGGCGTGCGGCAGGAAAGCCAAGCCGTCATCGGTGAAGGAAAGCGAGCGGGTCGTGCGCTGCACCAGCCGCACGCCCAGCTCCTGTTCGAGCTTGGCCAGCAGGCGGCTTGCCGCCATGGGCGAGAGATGCAGCCGCCGCGCCGCCCCCGCCAGACTCCCGGCGGCGGCAAGCTCGACCAGCAGCGTGACGGCGGCGAGATCCAGCATCCCCTGACCTGTTTCAACGGCGTGTAACGCAATCCGTTATAGTCGTGTATCTGAACAAGACACTATAACGTCTGGCGCGCTAGCTCTATCTCCAAGGCCGAAACAGCGACGCCGCCGCGCGGGATTCCCCATCCCCGGCGCCCGGTCCAGGAGAACCCCATGTCCACCCCGAACACTGCCCGCGAGATGGCGCCCGCCCCGGCGACCGCCGGCGAGGCGACCCTCGGCACCGGCACCACCTTCGCGATGGCCGCCGCCGCCGGCCTCGCGGTCGCCAACATCTATTACAACCAGCCCATGCTCGCGGTTATCGAGCAAGACCTGCCGGGCGCGCTCACCGCGGCGATCCCGACAGCGACGCAGCTCGGCTATGCCGCCGGCCTGTTCCTCATCGTGCCGCTCGGCGATCTGATCGAACGCCGCAGCCTCATCGTCGGCCAGTTCGTCCTCATCGCCCTCGCCCTTGCCCTCGTGGCCATGGCCCCGAGCGCCGGGCTCATCCTCGCCGCCTCCTTCGCCGTCGGCCTCGGCGCGACGGTGGCGCAGCAGATCGTGCCGCTCGCCGCGCATCTGGCCGCGCCGGAGCGGCGGGGCGCCACCGTCGGCACGGTCATGGCGGGGCTGCTCACCGGCATCCTGCTCAGCCGCACGCTGGCGGGGCTGGTCGCCACCCATGCGGGCTGGCGCGACATGTTCTGGCTGGCTGTGCCGCTGGCGCTCGCCGCCGCCGGGCTGATGGCGCTGATCCTGCCGCACAGCGCACCGGATTCGACGCTCAGCTATGGCCGGCTGCTGCGCTCCATCGGCCATCTCTGGGTCGAATTCCCCGCCCTACGCCTCGCCGCCCTGACCCAGGCCGCCCTGTTCGCTTCCTTCACCGCCTTCTGGACCATCCTCGCCTTCCGTCTGGAGCAGCCGGAATTCGGTCTCGGCGCGGATGTCGCCGGCCTCTTCGGCCTGATCGGCGCCGCCGGCGTCCTCGCCGCCCCCCTCGCCGGCCGTTTTGCCGACCGGCATGGCCCGACGCATGCCGTTGTCGCCGGCGCGGTCATCACGCTGGCGTCGTGGATCGTGTTCGGCCTCTGGGGCTCGCTCGCCGGACTGATCGTCGGCGTCGTGCTGCTCGATTTCGGCCTGCAGGGGGCGCTGGTTTCCAACCAGCACATCGTCTTCGCCCTGCGCCCGGCCGCGCGGGCCCGGCTCAACACCGTGCTGATGGGCTCGATGTTCCTCGGCGGCGCGGTCGGCTCGGCAGTGGCGACGCTCGCCTGGCAGCGCGGCGGCTGGGAACTGGTCAGCCTCGCCGGCCTCGCCTTCGCCGCCATCGGCGCGGCAATCCAGCTCTGGCAGGTCGTCGTCCGCCACGCCCGGTAAGGCCGGGCGATTTTCCGGCCGCACGGCGCGCCGGCGAAGTGGCATCCCGGAAGGGGCGTCCGGCGAGGCCGTCATAATGCGAGGGCCGGGCCGGGTGGTCCGGCCCTCGTCATGTGAACGGACCTGCTGCCATGCCTGCCGCCGACACGCCCCTTCGCGAGACACCGTCCCCCAGCCCGCCGGCGCCCGCGCATGTTGTGAGGGCCGGGCTGAAGCGGCTCGCCATCCCGCTGCTCGCCATCCTCATCATCGGCGCGCTGCTGGCCTTCGCCAATGGCAACTGGGCGCAATGGGCGAGCAACCGGCCGACGCAGAGCACGGACGACGCCTATGTCGAGGCCGACGTCTCCACGCTGAGCGCCCGCATCACCGGCAATGTGTTGAAGGTTCTGGTCGACGACTACCAGACCGTGAAGGCCGGCCAGCCGCTCGTCGAGATCGACCCTGCCGACTATCAGGCAAGCCTCGCCGGCGCACAGGCGAGCGTCGATGGCGCAGCGGCGGCGCTTGCCAACCTCGCCAATCAGGAAGAACTCCAGCGCGCCCTCATCGTGCAGGCACAGGCGCAGCTCGTCTCGGCCAAGGCCGTCGCCACCGAGATGGAGGAAGAGTTCGACCGCCAGCAGGCTCTCGTGGATGGTGGCATCGCCGGGACGCAGCAGCGTCTCCAGCAGGCCACCGCCAACCTCGCCAAGGCGAATGCCGATGTGCGCGAGGCGGAGGCCGCCATCGAGGCGCAGAAGCGCCAGCTCGACGTGCTTACCGGCGAGGAAGGCGCGCTGCACGCGGCTCTCGACGGTGCGAAGGCCAGCCTGCAGACCGCCGAGCTCAAGCTCGGCTACACCACAGTGGTCGCGCCGTTTGACGGCACGGTCAGTGCCCGGCTGGTGCAGGTGGGCGATTATGTGAACATCGGCACCAACCTCATCGCCGCCGTGCCGATCCCTAACGTCTATGTCCGCGCGAACTTCAAGGAGACCCAGCTCACCCATGTCGCGCCCGGCCAGCGGGTGGACGTGACGGTGGACACTTTCCCCGGCCAGCCCCTCACTGGCCATGTGGAGCGCGTCTCCCCGGCGAGCGGCGCGGTCTTCGCCCTGTTGCCGCCCGACAATGCCACGGGCAACTTTACCAAGGTGGTGCAGCGCATTCCCGTGCGCATCGCCTTCGATCCCGGCCAGCCGCTGGTGGCGCGGCTGCGTGCCGGCATGTCGGTGGAGGCGCGCATCCATGTCGAGGAACACGTCGCCTCAGCCACTCCGGCTGCGCCATGAGCACCACCGCTCGCCCCTTGGCCGTGTTGTGGGGCCGGCTCACCGGCCGCACCGGGCTGGTCATCAGCGGCCCCTTGCTGTCGCCCGACGCCAAGCCGCTGATCCAGCCGGTGCTGGCGGCGGCGGCGGTGCTGCTCGGCTCCTTCATCGTCGGCTTCGACACGCGGCTCTTTTCCATCGGCCTGCCGGATCTGCGCGGCGCCTTCGAGCTGAGCTTCGACCAGGGCGCCTGGCTGAGCACGGTCGCCACGGCGCCGCAGATCTTCATCGCGCCCGCCGTGCCCTGGCTCGCCGCCACCTTCGGCGTCGGGCGCGTGCTGTTCTGGCCGAGCCTCGCCTATGCGCTGCTCTGCTTGATCATCCCGTCGGCGCAGGGCTTCGAGATGCTGGTCGTGCTGCACGCGCTGCGCGGGCTGCTGCTCGGCGTGTTCATCCCGGCCACCATCATGATCATCTTCCGCCGGCTGCCGATCAGCTGGTGGGTGCCGGCCATCGCCATCTACTGCTTCCGCCTCGCCTTCTCGCAGAGCGTGGGCGTCGCGCTGGTGGGCTTCTATGTCGAGCATCTCGGCTGGCAGTGGGTGTACTGGCAGGACGTCATCCTCGCCCCGCTCATCGGCCTGCTGATCCGCGCCGGGACGCCGCCGGCCCGCATCGATATCGGCCTGCTGGAGCGGGCGGACTGGGGCGGCATGGCACTGCTCGGCACCGGCTGGGCGCTGATCTATATCGGCCTCGACCAGGGCAACCGGCTCGACTGGCTGCAATCCGGCCTGATCCTGACACTACTGACGGCGGGCGCCGTGCTGGTCATCGGCTTCTTCATCAATGAGCAGCTGGTGGCCAACCCCTGGGCCAGCCACACGGTCATCGCCAGCCGCAACGTGCTGCTCGCCTTCCTCGCCATCCTCTGCTTCGACGTCGCCAGCATCTCCAACAGCTATCTGGTGCCGAACTTCCTCGTGGCGGTCGCCGGGCTGCGGCCGGAGGAGATCGGCGGGCCGCTGGTGCTCGGCACCGCCGTGCCGCTGGTCCTGCTCATGCCGGTGGCGGTGATGGCGATAAGGCGTTTCGACGCCCGCCTCAGCCTCCTCATCGGCTTTGCCGCCTTCGCGGTAGCGGGCGAGCTGGGCACGGCGATCACCCATGAATGGTCGCCCTGGACCTTCCTGCCCATCCTGCTCATCCAGTCGGTCGGGCAGGCCTTCACCTTCCTCGCCGCCGTCGTCTACATCCTCGCCAATTCCGACCCGAAGCTCTCCACCTCGGTCGCCGCCCATGTGCAGGTGCTCCGGCTCGGCGGGGCGGAGATGGGGCTGAGCCTGATGGCGACACTGCTGCGCCAGCGCGAGCAGTTGCACTCCTACCTCATCGGCCTCCACGTCCCGGCATCGAGCGGGACGGTGGACGGAGCGGTACAGGGCCTCGCGGGCAGCTTCAGCGGCGCGGGCGGGTCGAGCCAGATCGCCACCGCGCGCGGCATCGGCACGCTCGCCCAACTGGTGGCGCGCGAGGCCAATGTGCTCGCCTATATCGACGGTTTCCGGGTCAGCTACTGGGCGGCGCTGGCCGGCCTGCTGGTCGTCGCCTTCATGGGCGCGGCGCCCAAGGGACCGCTGGCACCGCGCTGATGCGGTAACAAAACACCTTAATACATACCAAGGTATCTGTATGTCACACTCATCATATAGGCGGCGGAACCCAGCGTAGAATGGAGCTTCCCGCCCCAAAAACTACTCTCTGATCACACCGCATGAGGATCAGGGAGTTCCCGCCATGTCGCTCCACGTCGCTCCGCTCGCCACCACCTCGCTGCCTTTCACCGCCTATCCGTCCCACGCAGCCCAGCGTCCCGGCCGCGATCGCCTGTCGGTCGAGCTCGGCCATATGGGCGTCGTGGTGGCGATCTCCACGCCCGGCGCCCGGCGCGAGCCGGCGGACGACGCAAGGCTCCGCCTCGAAGTGCCGCCCGCCGCCTTCGACCGCTATCTCGGCCTGTTCACCGACGGCGCACGCGCCGCGCTGGCGAGCGCAAGCGACCCGGTGGTGCGCCGCCTCTCCCGCGCGCTGGACGAAGCCGAGCGCACCGAGAGCAGTGAACCGGCCACCCGCGACTTCGGCGGGCTCTACGCCGATGCGCTGCGGCTCGCCATCGTCGCCCGCCTTGCGGGCAGCGACGCTGAAGACCTGTCGGGCGCTCCCCACTTCATCGCTCCCGAGCCGCAGGTCGACGCCGAGGCCCCCGTCCGCGAACCGCGCCGGCCGAAGTCCGGCCTGCCGAAATGGCGCTTCAAGCGCGTCGCGGCCTATGTCGAGGAGCATCTGGGCACCAGCATCACGCTCGCCGACATGGCTGGCGCCGCCGGGCTCAGCCGGATGCATTTCGCCGCCCAGTTCCGTGTGCTGACCGGGCTGCGGCCGCACGAATATCTGCTGCGCCAGCGCATCGAGCGCGCCCAGCAGATGCTGGTGGAGACCCGCGACCCGCTGGTGGAGATCGCCCTGGCGGTCGGCTTCCAGACGCAGGCGCACTTCACCACCGTGTTCCGCCGCTTCGTCGGCGACACCCCGTATCAGTGGCGCGCGGCCAATCGCAGCCACGGCTGAGACCGGCCTCATACCTGAGGATGATACCGCACATCCTCAGGTGTGCCGCCACGACACCCTTCGCCGGATTGTCGGCCACGGCCCGCGCTCTACCTTGGCGTCCCACCGCCCGGCCCGCTCCGCGACCTCCTTCACCGACCGCACCGGGAGCCGAACCGTGACCAATCTTCACCTTGCCCTGCCCACTGCCTCCCGCCGCGACATTCTCGCGCTCGGCGCCGGTGCCGTCGCCCTGGCGGCGCTGCCGAGCCTGCCGGCCTTCGCCGCCAATGCGGCGTCCACCTCTTCCTCTTCCGCTGAAAGGACCATGACCATGGGTTACGTCACCACCAAGGACGGCGTTGAGATCTTCTACAAGGATTGGGGTCCGAAGGACGCCCAGCCCATCGTGTTCCACCACGGCTGGCCGCTCTCGGCGGACGACTGGGACACGCAGATGATGTTCTTCCTGGCCAATGGCTTCCGCGTCGTCGCCAGCGACCGTCGCGGCCATGGCCGCTCGTCGCAGGTGAGCGACGGTCACGATATGGACCATTACGCCGCCGACGTCTCGGCCGTGGTCGAGCATCTCGACCTGAAGGACGCCGTCCATATCGGCCATTCCACCGGCGGCGGTCAGGTCGCCCGCTATGTCGCCCAATACGGCATTCCGCAGGGCCGCGTCGCCAAGGCTGTGCTGGTCGCCGCCGTGCCGCCGATCATGCTGAAGACCGAGGCCTATCCGGGCGGCCTGCCGATCGAGGTGTTCGACGGCTTCCGCGCCGCGCTCGCCGCCAACCGCGCGCAGTTCTTCCTCGATGTCGCCGCCGGCCCGTTCTACGGCTTCAACCGCGAGGGCGCGAAGGTCTCGCAGGGCGTGATCAACAATTGGTGGCGCCAGGGGATGATGGGCGCCGCCAAGGCGCATTATGATGGGATCAAGGCCTTCTCCGAGACCGACCAGACGGCCGACCTCAAGGCCATGACCGTCCCGACCCTCGTGCTGCAGGGTGATGACGACCAGATCGTGCCGTACAAGGAGGCCGCCGAACTGCAGGCCAAGCTGCTGCCGAAGCCCACGCTGAAGATCTATCCGGGCTTCCCGCACGGCATGCTGACCACCCATGCCGACGTCATCAACCCGGATATCCTCGCCTTCATCAAGGGCTGATCCCCGCCCCCGCGATGACGAAAGGCCGGCCCTCAAGGCCGGCCTTTCTGCGTTTACCAGCGCAGGAGGCGGCGACCCGCCACATAGCCGGTGGCGCTGACGATCAGAATGGCGAGGCCATACCAGGTGGCGATGAAAAGCGGACTGTCATCCGGGCAATGCAGCGCGTAGACCGCAGCGCCGATAGCGCCCGCCGCCAGCCCGGCCGCGGCACCGGCCAGGCCCGGATCAGCCGGAGCCGTTCCCCGAAGCGCCCAGAGGATCGCGACCAGAGGCGCCACCGATACGAGCGGAATGAAGAACAGGCAGAAGCTGGCGTGCAGCCCTTCCAGACACTCCATCCAGCGCGCGCGCGGCAGCACGACGAGTTCGGCCGACACGGCCAGAAGCAGCAGGCCGAGCGGAAGAAGCAGAAGCCGCAGGCGCGGGCGCAGCTTCAGACCCGGTCGACCGACACGGAACAGCATCCAGCCTGCGAGGACCGCGAGCAGGAGCGTGAAGCTGATCTTGAACAGGACACGGCTGGTCTCCACGGCACTGGCCAGGTCCGGCCGGAGGCCGATGGTGCCTCCCAGAAGCGCCAACGCCGCTGCCGCCCCACCCGCGAGGGCGAGCGCAAGGCTCGCGCCGAGGTGCGTGCGCACCGGGGAATCCTGCGCCAGCAGGCTGATCAGCTCGTCGGTTTTCACGCCTCGTCACTCCGGTAAAGCCGCGCCAGCGTCTTCAACGCACGATGCAGCGCCACGCGCACGGCCCCCTCACTCATCTGCAACCGCGCCGCCGTCTCGCGCACGCCCTCGCCCTTGAGCGAGATGGAGCGCACGATGTCGCGTTGCGGATCCTTGAGCTGCTCCAGCAACTGTTCCACGTCGATCCGGTCGCCGGGATCGGCAGCCGTGTCGGCTTCCAGTATCTCCATGACGTCGTCGATCGGCGTCGTCGCCTCCCGGCCCCGTCGCCGCAGGCTGTCGATCAGCTTGTTGCGCACGATGGTCGAGAGCCACGGCCCGATCGGCCGGCCGGGATCCCACGTCCCACGCTTGAGGTGCACCGCCAGCAGCACCTCCTGCACGACATCCTCGACGTCACTCTCCGAGGCGCCGAAAGCCCGGCAGCGGCGGCGGGCGATGGCGCGCAGATGCGGCGTCACTGCCGCGAGAAGACGATGATAGGCGTGGCTGTCACCGGCATTCGCCCGGCGCATCCATTCCGCCCACTCCGCTTCCCGGCTCGCTTGCGTCACGTCATCCCCAATACGCGGGCGTCTGGCACATTGTTACAGGCCCATGAACATTATGTGGAGCCGAGGCCGCGGGCTCCGGCAGGAGCCGTCAGGACCAGCGGAATCCGTCGCGTCGAAAAAAGATTCGCGGTGCCAGTGTAACGACGGATGGGGTGCCCGCGTAGCTGTGGTGTCGGCCCGCCGTGGCCGATCCCAACGGAGAACATCCCATGAAGAACAGCGTCGCCACGTTGGCGCTGGCGGGTTCGCTCGCCACCGCCATCGCCACCCTTGCTGCGCCCACCGCTCACGCCGCCGCCGACAAGGAAAAGTGCTTCGGCGTCGCGCTGAAGGGGCAGAATGACTGCGCCGCCGGGCCCGGCACCACCTGCGCCGGCACCTCCAAGGTCGACTACCAGAAGAATGCCTGGAAGCTGGTGCCCGCTGGCACCTGCACGACCATGAAGACGCCGAACGGCATGGGCTCGCTGAAGGCCGGCCCGGCGCCGACCTGATCTCGCCTCGCGACACAAGGCGGCGCGGTCCTGGTGCCAGATGCACGACCGCGCCGCGCCCTTCACCGCCCTGAGGAGGCGCCCGTGATTCCGAGCATTCTTCCCCCGCGCCCCGGCGTCGGCTTCAAGCCGGAGCACTTCGCCGCCATCACTGCCGAGCGCCAGCCGCTCGGCTTCTTCGAGGTTCATGCGGAGAATTACATGGGCGCGGGCGGCCCGCCCCATGCGCAGCTCACGCGGCTGCGGGCCGATTACGCCCTGTCGATCCACGGCGTGGGCCTCTCCATCGGCTCGATGCAGCCGCTGGATCGGGACCATCTTAGCCGGCTGCGCACCTTGTGCGCCCGCTACGAGCCCGAGAGCTTTTCCGAGCATCTCGCTTGGTCGAGCCATGACAGCGTGTTCCTCAACGACCTGCTGCCCCTGCCCTATACGCAAGCAACGCTGGAGCGCGTTGCCGATCACATCGACCTCGTGCAGGAGACGCTCGGCCGGCCCATGCTGCTGGAGAACCCGGCGACCTATGTGAGCTTCGCCGCCAGCACGATCGAGGAGACCGATTTCCTCGGGCAGCTCGCGCGGCGCACCGGCTGCGGGCTGCTGCTCGACGTGAACAATGTGCTCGTCGCCGCCACCAACCATCATCTCGACCCACGCGCCTATCTCGCCCGCTTTCCGCTGGCCGAGGTGCGGGAGATCCATCTCAGCGGCCATGCCGCGACGGTGGACGACGATGGCGCGCCGCTGCTGATCGACAGCCATGACACGCCGGTGACGGACGAAGTCTGGGTGCTCTATGCCGAGGTGATCGCCCGTACCGGTCCCATCGCCACCCTCATCGAATGGGACAATGACGTGCCGGACTGGCCGGTGCTGCGCGCGGAAGCGGAAGCGGCGGACGCCCTGCTGACGCGATCCCGGCGGCGGGCGGCGTGAGGCGGCCATGAACCTTGATCCCGGCATCGCCCAGGCGGCCTTCGCCGCCGCCCTCGCCGACCCGGCGCAGCCGGTGCCCGACGGGTTGACCGCGTGGCATGGCGGAACTCCCGCGCGGCGCTTCGCCGTCTATCGCAACAATGTCACGGTCAGCCTGATGGAGGCGCTCGGCGCCCGCTACCCGGCGGTGAAGGCGATTGTCGGCGACGATTTCTTCGCCGCCCTCGCCCGGCTCTATGTCAGCGCCCATCCCCCGCGCTCGCCGCTGATGATGACCTATGGCGGTGAGTTCGCGGATTTTCTCGCCGGTTTCGAGCCAGCGCAAAGCCTGCCCTATCTGCCGGATGTCGCCCGGCTGGAAGATGCCCGCAGCCGCGCCTACCACGCCGCCGACGCCGCCCCGCTCGATCCGGCCTCACTTGCCGGGCTGACGCCGGAGCAAGTGGCGGGGCTGCGCCTTACCCCACACCCCGCGCTCGCCCTCCTGCGCTCCCCCCATCCGGTGGTGACGATCTGGGCGATGAACGCGGGGGAGATCGCGCCCGCCCCGATCGAACACTGGGACGGCGAGGACGCGCTCGTCACCCGCCCCCACCTCACCGTCGAGATCCACCGCCTGCCGCCGGGCGCCGGCGCCTTCATTGCCGCGCTGACTGAGGGCCTCACCCTCACGGAGGCCGCCGCGCAGGGGGCACAGGCCGCCGCCGCCTTTAACCTGTCCGCCACGCTCGCGCTCACCCTCGCCAGCGGCGCCGTCACCGGAGCGTCCCATGACTGAGATTGCCCGCCTGCTCATGACCGGCCGCGCCCTCGCCGGGCGCATCCCGCACGATCTTATCGCGCTGATCGCGCGGCTCTCCATCGCCGGCGTGTTCTGGCAGTCCGGCCAGACCAAGGTTGAGGGCTTCATGGTGACCGACAGTGCGGTCTTCCTGTTCGAAAACGAGTACCAGCTCCCCCTCGTTAGCCCCGTCATCGCCGCACATCTCGCGGCGCTGGCCGAGCACCTGTTCCCGGTACTGCTGGTGCTCGGCCTCGCCAGCCGGCTCTCCGCGCTGGCGCTGCTCGGCATGACGCTGGTGATCCAGCTTCTGGTCTATCCCGGCGCCTGGCCGACCCACGGCACCTGGGCTGCCTGTCTGCTCATCATCCTCGCCCATGGGCCGGGCCGGTTCTCGCTCGACCATCTCCTCGCCCCGCGGCTCGGCCTGAGGCCGGCCGCCGCGTGAGCGAGCGTTCAGCGCGCCGGCACCGCCCGCTGGCGCTGCTCGCCAAGGCCGGCGATGAACAGGTGCATGGTCTGGCCGGCCTTGAGATAGACCGGCGGCTTATGGCCGAGCCCGACACCGGGCGGCGTGCCGGTGGTGATGATGTCGCCCGGCTGGAGGCTCATGAACTGGCTGATATAGGAGACGATGAACGGCACGCTGAAGATCATGGTGCGCGTCGAGCCGTTCTGGTGGCGCCGGCCATCAACCTCCAGCCACATGTCGAGCACGTGCGGGTCGGGGATCTCGTCGGTCGTCACCAGCCACGGGCCGATGGGCCCGAAGGTGTCACAGCCCTTGCCCTTGTCCCACTGCCCGCCGCGCTCCAGCTGGAAGGCGCGTTCGGAGACGTCGTTGACGATGCAATAGCCGGCGACATGCGCATAGGCGTCCTCGACCGCCACATATTTCGCGGGCTTGCCGATGATGATGCCGAGCTCGACCTCCCAGTCGGTCTTCTCCGAGCCGCGCGGGATTTCCACATCGTCATTCGGCCCGACGATGCAGCTCGTCGGCTTCATGAAAAGCACCGGCTCGTTTGGAATGGGCATGCCGGCTTCCTCGGCATGGTCGGAATAATTGAGGCCGACGCAGACGAACTTGCCGATGCCGCCCACCGGCGCGCCAAAGCGCGGGGATCCCTCCACCGCCGGCAGCTCGGCCGGATCGAGCGCGGCGAGGCGGGCGAGGCTCTCCGGCAGCAGCGCCTCGCCAGTGATGTCGGCAATAAAGTCCGAGAGACCGCGCAGCACGCCGGAGCCATCCACCAGGCCCGGCTTTTCCTGGCCGACCTCACCGTAGCGAACGAGCTTCATCCCGGCGTCTCCTTGCTGTGTGATCCTGTCTGCGCACATCGATCGCCGCCCGCGCGGGGAAAAGCAACCGTCGCCGTGCGAAGTCGAAACGCCGGCACACATCCGCGCAATGGGCGGTTATCGTCCCGCCGCGCGGTTTCGCTGACGCCGCTGTGCAGTGCCGCGCGGACACGCTGATAAAATGTTTAGCAGTTATGCAAGGCGCGGTTTCCCGATAGTCTCGACAGCAGCCGGCCCCTCGTCTTACGATCATTCTTAATCTCGGAATGGATCATCGCCGTCTCGCTGGGTGCAGGCCGGGCAGCCGCGACGATCCTCTATTGGGTATATTGATGGAACGCGCACCCGTCCCCGCTCCCCAGCCTGAGCTCTCCCGGCCGGGCCGCGGAACGCCGCGCATCCTGATGTACAGCCACGACACCTATGGGCTGGGCCATATCCGCCGCTCGCGCGCCATCGCCAATGCGCTGGTCGCCGCCCATGGCGACCTCTCGGTGCTCATCATCTCCGGCTCTTCGCTCGCCGGCAGCTTCAATTTCGCGCCGGGCATCGATTTCGTGCATGTGCCGGGCGTCGCCAAGAGCGAGAATGGCAGCTACGCAAGCGCCAATCTCCGGCTCGACGTCGCCGAGGTCACCGCCATCCGCGAGGCGCTGATCCGCCAGACGGCGGAATCCTTCCGGCCGGACATCTTCATTGCCGACAAGGAGCCAGCCGGCTTTCGCGGCGAGCTGCTGCCGAGCCTGAAGCTCATGGGCAGCATGGGCACACGCCGCATCATTGGCATTCGCGACGTGCTGGACAGCCCGGAGGTCATTCGCGCCGAGTGGCACGACAAGGGCGCCATCCGCGCCATGACCGATTATTACGACGACGTGCTGGTCTATGGGGCGGAGGAGTTCTACCGCCCGCTCGACGGCATCCCCATGCCGGCCGACCTGCATTCGCGCATCGTCTATACCGGCTATCTGCGCCGCTCCGTGCCGGGCGGGGCCTCGGCAATGCGCTACCCGCGTGCCACCAAGGGCCCCTTCATCCTCGTCACCACCGGCGGCGGCGCTGACGGCGCCGGGCTGATCGACTGGGTGATCTCCGCCTATGAGGCGGCGCCGGACATTCCGCTGCCTGCCGTCATCACCTTCGGCCCCTTCCTGTCGAACAAGCAGCGCGGCCAGTTCATGGAGCGCATCGAGCGGCTGCCCAAGGTCGACGCCATCACCTTCGATCCCAAGATCGAGCGGCTGATGAGCCGGGCCACCGCCGTGGTCGCCATGGGCGGCTACAACACGTTTTGCGAGATCCTCTCCTTCGACAAGCCGGCGCTGCTGGTGCCGCGCTCGCGCCCGCGCCAGGAACAGCTCATCCGCGCCACGCGCGCCGAAAAGCTCGGCCTCGTGCGCATGCTGGTCGATCCGGTGGAAGCCGGCGAGGCCGAGCGCGACCCGCTGGTGATGGCACAGGCGCTCACCGCCCTGCGCGACCAGCCGCCCCCCTCGCAGGCCAACATGCCCGGCGTGCTCGACGGCCTCACCCGCATCGCCGACCATCTCGGCCCGCATCTGGGGGCGCAGGCGGAGCGCGCCGCGTCGCTCGGCGTCGGGGGCTGACTTGCTCGAGCGTTCCCCGCCGGGAACGGCGCGCCCGGAGGGTGCCCGGCCCACCGAATCTGCCCCGGATGCCACGCCCGGCCCGCGCCTCGCCATCGTGCTGAAGGGCTATCCGCGCCTCTCCGAAACCTTCATCGCCCAGGAAATCCTTGAGCTGGAACGGCGGGGCTTCGCCTTCGACATCTGGTCGCTGCGCCGCCCGACCGACCGCTACCGGCACCCGATGCATGAGGCGATCACCGCGCGGCTGCTCTATTTGCCGGAATATCTGAAGGACGATCCGCGCCGCGTCCTCAAGGGTCTCATCCATGCGGTGCGCCGCTTGCGCTTTCGCGAGCTGATGGGCGTGTTCCTACACGACCTCCTGCGCGACCCGACGCCGAACCGGATGCGGCGGCTCGGGCAGGCCTGCGTGCTCGCGCGCGAGCTGGACCCCGCTATTGGCCATCTGCATGTGCATTTTCTGCACACGCCGGGCTCGGTGACGCGCTACGCCGCGCTGCTGACCGGGCGCAGCTTCTCCTTCTCCGCCCATGCCAAGGACATCTGGACCACCCCGGAATGGGAGCGGCGCGAGAAGATCGCCGATGCCGCCTGGGGCGTGACCTGCACCGCCGATGGCTGGCGCGAACTGACCCGCGTCGCGGGTTCATCCGCTGGCAAGGTCGAGCTGGTCTATCACGGGCTTGATCTCGAGCGCTTCCCCGCCCCGCCCGTGCGCGACCGGCAGGCGGATGGCAGCGATGCCGCCGACCCGGTGCGGCTGGTCGCGGTGGGCCGCGCGGTGGCGAAAAAGGGCTTCGACACGCTGCTCACCGCGCTCGGCGGCCTGCCGCCCGCGCTCAACTGGCGGCTGGTGCATATCGGCACCGGCCCGCTCATTGCACCCCTGAAGGAGCAGGCGGAGCGGCTCGGCATTGCCGGACGCATCGAGTGGCGCGGCAGCCAGGCGCAGACGGCGGTGATCGCTGCGCTGCGCGAGGCCGATCTCTTTGTGCTGCCGAGCCAGCCGGGCGAGGATGGCGACCGCGACGGCCTGCCCAATGTCATCATGGAAGCCGCCACGCAGGCCCTGCCCATCGTCTCCACCCGCTTTGCCGGCGTGCCGGAATTCGTCACCGATGGCGAGAACGGTCTGCTCGTGCCGCCGGCCGACGCGCCCGCGCTGTCGGCGGCGCTGGCGGCGCTGATCGCCGCCCCTGACCGGCGGCGCGCACTCGGAGAGGCGGCACGGGCACGGCTCGTCGCCGATTTCACCTTTGACGCCGGGATCGACCGGCTGGAGACCCGGATGCGGCAGTCGGCGGGCGCGTCTGCCGCCCCAGCCCGCGCCTGAGCCATGCGCTGCCTGTTCCTCGCGCCGCTGAAATCGCCAGACCACCCGGTGCCCTCGGGCGACCGGACCATGGCGCGGCTCTTCCTCAAGCTGCTGCGCCAAATCGGTTATGAAGCGGAGCTGGCCTCCCCTTTCCGCAGCTTCCATACCGACCCGGCACGGGTGGACTGGACGGCGCTGGAGCGGGAAGCGGCGCAGGAGGTGGAGCGCATCCTCGCCGCCACCCGGCCGTCGGAGATCGCCTGCGTCTTCACCTACCACGTCTATTACAAGGCGCCGGACCTGATCGGCCCCGCCCTCGCGGCACGGCTGGGCGTGCCCTATGTGATCGCGGAAGCCTCCCGCGCCCCGAAGCGCGCGGCGGGCCCCTTCGCGGAAGGCCACCGGCGGGCGGAGGCGGCGATGGACGCCGCGACGCTTATCCTCACGCCCACAGCCGCCGACCGCGAGGTGCTGGACCGGCTGCGCCCGCCGTATCAGCGTGTCGTCGATCTCAAGCCCTTCCTGGATCTCACCGACTGGCCGCTGGCTGGCGCGCCTGCCGCGCCGCGCGGCGCCGGGCCGGTCCGCCTCGTCACGCTGGCCATGATGCGGGCGGGCGACAAGCTTGCCTCCTACCGTCAGCTGGCGCAGGCGCTGGCCGGCGTCGAGGCGCCCTGGACCCTCGACATCATCGGCGACGGCCCCGCCTGCGCGGAGGTCGAGGCGGCTTTTGCTCCCTTCGGCGCCTGCGTGCGCTTCCATGGCGCGATCACCGACCGCGCGGCGCTCGGGGGCCTGTTCCACGCCTCCGACCTGTTCGTCTGGCCGGGCGTGAACGAGGCGTTCGGTGCGGTGTATCTGGAGGCGCAGGCGCATGGCCTGCCCTGCCTTGCCGGTGGCTATGGCGGCATCGCCGATACGATGATGCCCGGCACCACCGGCCTCATCACCCCCGCCGGCGACATCCCCGCCTTCCGAGCGGCGCTGATCGACCTCATCGCCGCCCCCGCCCGCCGCCGGGCCATGGGTGAGGCCGCCGCCCGCTTCATCGCGGCCGAGCGTGACCTGCCTGAAGCGGCGGCGACGCTTCAAGCGGCGTTCCGCGCCAGCGATGTACCCCTGCCGGAGGACCGCGCATGACGACACTCCGCATGACGACGCCCCGCGTGATGATCGCCGTGACGCACCTGCTCGGCGTCGGCCATCTCGCCCGCATGGCGGCGGTGGGACGCGCGCTTAGCGGCGCGGGCTGGGCGATAACGCTGGTCTCGGGCGGACGCCCCGCCGCGACCGTCAACACGCAAGGCTGCACCCTCGTCCAACTTCCCCCGGTTCATTGCGTCGGCACGGATTTCGCCACCCTCTATGCCGCGCCCGGAGTGCTGGCGGATGCGGCCCACTTCGCCGCGCGGCGCGAGGCGCTGCTGGCCGCCTTCGATGCGGCGGCGCCCGATGTGCTGATCACCGAGCTCTACCCGCTCGGCCGCCGCTCGCTGGCGTCCGAGTTCGACGCCCTGCTCGCCCATGCCCAGAGCCAGACGCCGCGCCCGGTCATTCTCGCCTCGATCCGCGACGTGCTGAACCCGCCCTCGCGGCCGCAGCGGGCTGAACAGGCGCTCGCCAAGCTCGGGGCCTTCTATGACGGCGTGCTGTTTCACGGCGCCACCGGCGTCGTGCCGCTCAGCGCCTCCTGGCCCAGCACGCCGGCGCTGGAACGGCGGCTGATCGAGACCGGCTATGTGCATGACGGCGCGCGGGGGACAGAGGCCGCGGGCACGGACGGCACGGACGAGATCCTCGTCTCCGGCGGCGGCTCGGCGGCCGGCCTGCCGCTCGCCCGTCTGACGGTGGAGGCGGCCCGCCTGATGCCGGAGCGGCGCTGGCGCCTGCTCATCGGCGCCGGCGTCTCGCCGGAAGCCTTCGATGCGCTCGCCACCCTTGCCCCGCCGAATATGGTGGTGGAGCGGGCGCGGCCGGATTTCCCGGCCCTGCTCGCCCGCGCGGCACTGTCCATCAGCCAGGCCGGCTACAACACGGTGCTGGACCTCGCCGCCGCCAATGCCCGCGCCATTCTCGTGCCCTTCGCAGAGGGGGCCGAGAAGGAGCAGACCCTGCGCGCCGGCGAACTCGACCGGCGCGGCCTTGCCCGCGTGCTGGCGCTGGAGACGCTGACGACGCCGGCATTGACCGAGGCCGCCCGCGATCTCCTCGCTGCCCCCCGGCCCGACTGGTCCGCCATCGGCCGCGACGGCGCCGCCCGCACCGCGACCGTCCTGAACGACCTTCTCGCCCACCGCGACCGGGTGGAGGCGGCCTGGCAGCGGCTCGACGGTGTTCTCGCGCAGGCCCGCGCGGCCGGGCGCATCCTCGATTTCTGGTGGCGCGACGATGACGCAGTGGCGCCGACACCCGCGCTCGACGCGCTGCTCGCCCGCGCCGCGCGCTGGCAGGTGCCGCTCTCGCTCGCCGTCATCCCCGCCCGCGCCACCCCGGCGCTGGCCGCGCGGCTGCGCGAAGAGCGCCGGGTGACGGCGCTCGTGCATGGCCTGGCCCATGAGAACCACGCCCCGCCCGATCAGAAGAAGGCCGAATTCGGCGCGCATCGCCTTGCCGAGGTGATGGCCGTCGAAGCCCGCAGCGCCAGCGAACGGATCGAGGCGATGTTCGGCGCGCAGGCGCGGCCAGTCTTCGTGCCGCCCTGGAACCGCATCGCGCCGGCGCTCGTGCCCATGCTGGCGGACGAGGGCTATGCCGCGCTTTCCACCTTCAAGCGCCGCACCACGCGTGAGGCCGCGCCGGGGCTTGTCGCGCTCAACACCCATTGGGATCCGATTGACTGGAAGGGCGGCGGCGGGCTCGCCGACGAGGTCGGGCTGATCGACCTCATGGCCGGCCTCATCACCGAGGAACTGGCATCACCGCCGGGCACGCTGGAGCCCATCGGCCTGCTCACCCACCACCTCGTGCATGATGGCTGGATCGACCGTTTCATCGACACGATGATCGGCCGGCTGCTGGATTCAGGGGTCGCGCGCTTCGTCGCGCTGGGCGATCAGCTTGAGACCGGACGCCGGTAGAGATAGTAGCGCCCTTCCCGCGCCCCCGGCGGCAGCTTCACCGTCTCAAAACCCTCAAGCGCCAATGGCAGGTCGGACATGATGAGCCCGCCCGGCGCGAGGAGCGGGGGCAGCAGACGGGCGCACATCGCCGCCACCGCGCGGTTGCTCTCACGGTCGAAGGAACCGAGATCGGCATTGGCCAGCACCACCCGCCCGGCAAGGCCCAGGGCGAGCGGGGGCAGCGTTTCTTCGATCTCGCCGAGGAGGAGATGCGCAGGGTCCGGCTGGCAGTCGGGATAAGCCTTGTTCACCCGGTCGAAAACAAAGATCTCCCGGTCCGGCAGATGGCGGCGCAGGTGATCGAAGGTGCGCCCGAGGCCGAGGCCGAACTCCACCACCGGGCCGGGAAGAGCGGCGATGGCGTCGAAGGCATAGGCAAGGCAGGCGTGCTGCGCCTCCAGCCGGAACAGCGTCTTCTCAAGGCGCGACAGGCCAGACGTCGAGGTTTCGGACATGCGGTTTCCCACACCTCAGCGATAGGGGTCGGCCGCGTCGCGCAGGCCGTCGCCGAGGAAGTTGAAAGCGAGGATCACCGCGATCACCGGCACCACCGGCAGGATCAGCCAGGGGTAGAGCACGACGATGTTGATGTTCTGCGCCTCGTTCAGCATCACGCCCCAGCTGGTGATGGGCGGGCGCAGGCCGAGGCCGAGGAAGGAGAGCGCGGTCTCGCCGAGGATCATCGAGGGAATGGCGATGGTCGCCATGGCGATCAAGTGGCTCATGAAGCCGGGCACCAGATGCCGGAAGACGATGCGCGGCGTGCGCGCGCCCATGAGCTGGGCGGCGACGACATAATCATCCTCGCGCAACGACAAGAGCTTGGAGCGCACGGCGCGGGCGAGCCCGGTCCAGTCCATCAGCCCGAGGATCACCGTGATGCCGAAATAGACCACGATCGGGCTCCAGCTCGGCGGCATGATGGAGGACAGCGCCAGCCAGAGCGGGATATGCGGCAGCGACTGCACGACCTCAATCACCCGCTGCACCAGGAGGTCGAACAGCCCGCCATAATAGCCGGCGAGACCGCCGATCACGACGCCGAGCGTGAAGCTGACGGCGATGCCGATGAGGCCAATGGTCAGCGAGATGCGCGCCCCATAGATGAGGCGCGAGAGCATGTCGCGGCCCAGCCGGTCGGTGCCGAGCAGGAACAGCGTGCCGCCCTCGCCCGGACACATCAGGTGCCGGTTGCCCTCGATCATCCCCCAGAACTGGTAGCTGTCGCCCCGGCAGAAGAACCGCACGGGGTACACGCGGCTGGTGTCCTCGGTATAGGTCCGGCGCAGCGTGTCCATGTCGAGCTTGTAGTTCAGCCCATAGGTGAACGGCCCGACGAAGCTGCCCTGATGGAACAGGTGGATGGCCTGCGGCGGGCTGCGGATGAAGTCGGTGTGGCGCTCCTGGTAGTTATAGGGCGCGAGGAATTCGCAGATCAGGATCGCCGCGTAGAGCACGGCGAGGAAAATGCCGGAGGCCAGCGCCAGCCGGTGGCGCTTGAACTTCCACCACATCAGCGTGAGCTGGGAGGCGAGCGTGACCCGCTCCTGCTCGGGGGTCATCGGCTCCATCGCCTTGGGGTCGAAGGCCCCGGTGGCGACGTAATGCGGCAGCGGCGCGCCGGCGGGCGGCAAGGTGGACGAGAGTTCCGGGGCGGCGGGCGCGCTCATTTCGTGCTGCCCCCCTGAAGCCGGATGCGCGGGTCGAGGAAGGCGAGCGCGATGTCGGAAATCAGCACGCCGACGACGGTGAGGCAGGACAGGAACAAGAGGAAGGAGCCGGCCAGATACATGTCCTGGCTCTGCAGCGCGCGCAGCAGCAGCGGCCCGGTGGTCTGCAGCGAGAGCACGACGGCGGTCAGCTCCGAGCCCGAGACGATGCTCGGGAGCACGTCGCCGATGTGCGAGACGAAGAAGTTGAGCGACATGCGCAGCGGGTATTTGCGCAGCGCCTTGCCCGGCGGCAGGCCCTTGGCCTTGGCGGTCACATAATACTGCTTCTGCAACTCGTCGAGCAGGTTGGCGCGGATGGCGCGCACCATCGTCCCGGTGCCGCCGGCGCCGATGATGATGACGGGAATCCACAGATGCGCGAGGATCGACTGCGCCTTCGCCCAGCTCATCGGCTGGTTGAAATAGACCGGGTCCATCAGCCCGCCAATGGAGAGGCCGAACCACACATTGGCGAAATACATGAAGATCAGCGCCAACAGGAAGTGCGGCACGGCGATACCGAGCAGCCCGAGAAAGGTCAGCCCGTAATCGCCCCAGCTATATTGGTGCGTGGCCGAATAGATGCCAATCGGGAAGGCGACCGCCCAGGTCATCAGGATGGTGCAGACCGAGACCAGCACGGTGAGCGCGAGGCGCTCGCCCACCACGTCGCGCACCGGCATTTCGTACTCGAAGGAGTAGCCGAAATCGCCCTGCACGAAGCCGGTGACCCAAAGGAAGTAGCGCTCGATGGCCGGCTTGTCGAAGCCGTATTCGCGCTTGAGGAACTCGATGCGGCTGGTGTCTGCCTTCTCGCCCTGCGCCGCCATTTCCGCGACATAGGTCTCGAAATAGTCGCTCGGCGGCAGCTCCATCACGGTGAAGATCAGCGCGCTGGTGACCAGCAGCGTCGGGATCATGATGAGCATGCGGCGGAGGATGTAGCGCAGCAGCATGGCTCAATCCCTGGTCACGTCGAGCGTGGAGGTTCCGTCGTCGAACCAGAAGGTATCGGGCATGTACATGCCGAAATAGGCACCCGGCTCGAAGCTGTAGATGCCGACCTCGGGCACGTTGCGCAGCTGGTCGCTGACGATCACCGGCTGGGAAATGCGGTTGACGATGCCGATGGTGAACACCTCGTCGGCATTGATCTCCAGCATCCGCGTCCAGATGGCGGCGCGCTCCGCGCTGGTGATGGACTGGCGCCACTTCTTCGCGAGGTCGATAAGCTCCTGCGCCGCCGGCAGAGCGGGCTTCTCGCCCTCGCGGCCCGCACTGTCGACATACTGGCCCCAGAGCGGCCACTGGAACTGCATGGAATTGGTCGGCGCCAGCGCGTCGGGCGACATGTCCGGGCCGGGAATGGCGTTGTCCATGCCGGGCCACACCGCCATGGTCACATTGCCGGCGATGACACCGCGGCGCAGCAGGTCGCGCTGCGTGCCGCGCACGAAGAGGCGGATGCCGACCTTGTACCAGTCATGGGCGACCAGTTCGAGGATGTCGGTCTCCTCCATGTTGTCGCCGGAGGTCTCCACGGTGATCTCCGCCCGCCGCCCGTCGGGAAGCAGGCGGAAGCCGTCGCTGTCGCGCTTGTCGAGGCCGGCGGCGTCGAGCAGCTTATTGGCCAGCGCCGGGTCGTATTGCGACCAAGCCTGATCATAGGACTGCTTGTAGAGCGGGCTGCCGGGTATGACCGTGTTGGCGCCCTCATGGCCGAGGCCGAAGAAGATCACCTGGTTGATGTCGTGCCGGTTGATGGCCACCGAGAGCGCCCGGCGCACATCGACATTGCGCAGCAGCGCGCGCCACGCCTCGTCCTTCACATTGAGATTGGGCACCAGCGCCACGAAGGCGCCCTCGCCGCGCTCCCAGAGCCGCACCTTGTAGTGACCGCGCGCCTCCGCCGCCTTGAGGAAAGTGTAGTCGGCGAAGGAGATGTAGCGTGCCTGGAGATCCGATCCGCCCGCCGTCACCTTGGCCGGGATCAGCGAGGAGGTGCCGATCGACATGGTGATCTCGTCGATATAGGGGAGCTGCCGGCCCTCCTCGTCCACCCGGTGATAGAACGGGTTGCGCTTGAAGATGAAGAACTCCGCCGGCGGATCGGTCTTCGGGATCCACGGCCCGAGCAACGGCAGCTCCGGGTTCTCCGGCCGGTAGGCCCGCGCCATGCGGTCATGCAGCGCCGTCCAGTCCTTCACCCGCTCCAGCTTGATCAGCGCCGAGAGCTTCAGCGGATCGGCATATGTCTGGTGGAACTGCTTCATGTAATGGGCGGGCATGGCGATGACCAAAGGCTGCGCGCCCGCCAGTGCCGGCAGGAAGCCCGGATTGGGCATTGACCAGCTGTAGCGCACCGTGGTGGCGTCGATCACCTCGAAGCGGGCGGCCTCGCCCTGCACCACCATCTGCATGGGTGGCCCGCCGGGGCTGAGCCGGTCATTATTAGCGACATCCTCCCACCAGTAGCGGAAGTCCTCCGCCGTGAAGGGCTGGCCGTCCGACCAGCGATGGCCCTTGCGCAGATGCAGGGTGAAGATGCGCCCTTCCTGCACATCCACGCTTTCGAGGATGTCCGGCACGAGGTTGCCCTGGGTGTCGAACACCACGAGGCGCGCATAGCCGTAAATGGTGATGAAGCGGATGTCCCTCTGGTCGCCCATCAGCATGCGCAGCGTGCCGCCATAATGGCCGGGCGTGCGGCCCATGGCCGGCAGGTCGATAACGCGCGGGTTCTCCGGCAGGCGCTCGGCGAGCGGGGGAAGCTGCCCCTCCAGAATGGCGCGCACGAAGACCGGCGGCTCCTTGGAGAGGTCGCGTCCGCGCGCCTGCGCCGGGGCGCTCGTCAGCGCCGCGAGAAGGGCAAGCAACAGGCAAAGGGGAAGGCACCGCCGCATGTCGCCCTCACGCCGCCGTCAGGTCGCGGGCGGTGCAGTCCTGGTCGGCCAGCACGCAATGGCCGCCGCCGAGGTCGATCAGCCCGAGACGCCCCGCACCCGCCGGGCGGAACTCCTCCGGCCAGCTCGACGGGTCGGAGGCGCCGCCGGTGGGCACGCAGGTGGCGAAATCCAGCCGCCGGTCGAGATCGGGCAGCGGCACGGCCTTGAGCAGGGTGCGCGTATAGGGATGCGCCGGCCGGTGGAAGATCGCCTCGCGCGGACCGATCTCGACGAGGCGCCCGCGCGCCATCACCGCGATACGCGCGGCCATGTAATGCACCACCGCCAGATTGTGCGAGATGAAGAAATAGGTGAGGCCGAGCGAGCTTTGCAGGTCTTTCAGCAGGTTCAGCACCTGCGCCTGCACGGAGACGTCGAGCGCCGAGACCGGCTCGTCGCAGATGATGAGGTCCGGGTTGAGCGCGAGGGCGCGGGCGATGCCGATGCGCTGGCGCTGGCCGCCGGAGAAGCTGTGCGGGTAGCGGCTGAGAAAGCGCGGATCGAGCCCGACGCATTCCATCAGCTCCACCGCCCGGCGCTTCTGCTCGGCCTCGGTGCCGCGGTTCTGGATGATCAGCGGCTCGCGGATGATGTCGAGCACGGTCATGCGCGGGGAAAGCGAGGACACCGGATCCTGGAAGATCATCTGCATGCGCGGGCGGAAATCGCGCAATTGCCGCTCGCCGAGGGCCAGCACGTCGACCGGCCCGGACCCGTCGTTGAACACGACCGAGCCGCCATCGGCGCTGCGCGAGCGCATGATCATGTGGCCGACCGTCGTCTTGCCCGAGCCGCTCTCGCCGACCAGCCCGAGGCATTGGCCGCGCGCCACGTCGAAACTGACATCCTCCACCGCGACCACGCGGTTGTTCTTCGCACCATAGCTCTTGCGCAGGTTGCGCACGGTGAGCAGCGGCGGGGTATTGGCGTTGGTCTCGCGGCGGCCGAAGCCCTTTGGCAGGACGGGGGCCACCTCGCGCAGTGCCACCAGCCGCTCGCCCGGCTTCATGTCGAAATCCGGCGAGGCCTTCAGCAGTGCCTTGAGATAGGGGTGCTCCGGGTGGCGGAACACGTCATCCACCGTGCCGGCTTCCATCACCTGCCCGCGATAGACCACCACAACCTCGTCCGCCATGTTGGCGACGACGCCGAGGTCATGAGTGATGAGGAGGATCGCCATGCCCATCTCGGCCTGGAGATCCTTCATCAGCTTGAGCACCTGCGCCTGGATGGTGACATCCAAAGCCGTGGTCGGCTCATCGGCGATGAGCAGCGCCGGCTGGCAGATCAGCGCCATGGCGAGCATGGCGCGCTGGCGCAGGCCACCGGACAGCTCGAACGGGTACTGGTCATAGGAGCGGTGCGGGTCGCGAAAACCCACCAGCCCCAGCATCTTCTCCGTCGCCGCCCGCGCGTCGCGGCGCGGATGCGGGCGGTGGAGCTGGAGCGCCTCCTCGATCTGGTTGCCGATGGTGTGGACCGGCGAGAGCGAGGACATCGGCTCCTGGAAGATCATGCCGATCCGCCCGCCGCGCAGCTTGCGAATGGTCCGCCCGTCGCGCGAGAGGGTGGCGATGTCCAGCGTCTTGCCGCCGGGGGCGGGGTCGGCGAACAGGATGCGCCCGCCCTCCACCACGCCGTTGCGCGGCAGCAGGCCCATGATGGCCTGCGAGATCACGGTCTTGCCCGAGCCGCTCTCGCCGACCAGCGCCACGGTCTTGCCGGCCGGCACGCGCAGCGACACGCCCTTGACCACCTCGGTGAGCTGGCCATGGGTGACGAAGGAAATCCTCAGATCCTCGATGCGCAGCACATCCGTGCCCGCCCCCGCGGACGGCATCACACTGAGATCTCCCCCCGGCCTTGCCACGCTAGCTCCTCGCCGCTCCGAGCATGCCGAGCATTACCCCGCCGGCCATGACCGCGTCGAGCGTCGCCGCATCCGGCACCGCATAGGCGGTCACGCTCATGCCGTTGGAATCCACCGTCACCTCCCGCGGCTGCAGCCGCGAAAAATCGAAGCCCGATGCCTTGGCCGTCTCCGCCGAGACCACATAGTCGGCCAGGAACTCCTTCGAGGCCGATTCCAGCGCGAAGGACACCGCCACCGTATTACCGATGGCGCGGATGAGATTGTCATCCAGCCCGTCGCCGACGCGGGCCAGCACGATGGAGCCGGTATGCACGCCGATGCCGGCGCGGATCGGGATCGGCAGCACGCCGCGCATCTCCGAGTTCAGCAGATCGAGCACGCGCGCCATGTCGCGGGCGGCGCGCAGCGCGGCGCGGGCACCGCTTGCCGGTTTGTCGGAGGCGTCGAACACCGCCATCAGCCCGTCGCCGAACATCTGGTCGATGCGCCCGCCATGGCTCTCCACTGTCTGCGTCATCTCGGCGGAGAAGCGGTTGACCAGAACGGCGATCTCATAGGGCAGGCGGTTATGGGTGAGCGTGGTGAAGGCGCGCACATCGAGCACCAGCACAGTGGCATCGCGCTCCATCGCCCATTCGCGCGCTTCCGCGTCGAGATCGCCGCCAAAGCGATGGCCGAGCACCGGCATGAGCACGCGCACCGACAGGCTGTGCGCCGGGCGAATCTGGCAGGCGAGGCGCACCGAGCTAGGCGCGCCGATGCTCGCCAGCACCGCGCGCTCGGCGCCGAAGGGCTCGGGAAGTGCGTCGGCGCCGGCGAGGATCTGCACCCGGCAGGTCGAGCAGCGCCCACGCCCGCGGCAGGTCGAGGGATGCGGGATGTGATGCATCCGGCTCGCCTCCAGCACCGAGGTGCCGGAGGGCACGTCCACCGGGCCGTAGCCGCGATAGGTGATGGTGATGGTGTTGCCGACCCGCCGGCGGATGTAGAACATGCCCATCAGCCCGACAAAGGCGAGCGCGAAGCCGGCGACGCCGCTGGTAAGCATCATGTCGATCCGGTCGAGCCCGGCCTGCTGCTCGGGCGTGCGTGGCGCCGGCGGGCCGGCCTGCAAGGCCTCGCGCCCGGCGGCGATGAAGCCGGCCATGGCGAGGAACGGGATCAGCACCGCCAGCACGAGCCCGGCGACCCGCGCGCTGCGGTACCAGTGCTGGTAGCGCAGCGCATGGTGCAGGCCAATCACCCCGTGGCTCCACGACATGACGAGCAGCATGGACTGCGAGAACACCGCCGCCGGAAACATGCGGGCCAGCACGCCTTGATAGCCGATATCGCCGCCGAACCAGGAACCGGCGACGCGGGTGTTGACGATGTGACCGACGATCAGGAACGGAATGGCGAGGCCGGAGACGATCTGCCACGCCTCGTCCTTCGGCATCCGCCAGGTGCGGCGAAGCGTGATGCGGTAGGCGGACAGCACCATGTGGATGGCGACCGAGCCATAGAGCAGCACCGTGCCCGGCCAGGACTGCCATAGCAGCCAGCGCCATTGCTGGGCATATTCCATCGCCCCGACGCCGAAGATGCCCACGGCGTGGTTCAAGAGATGCGTCAGCACGAAGGCGAACAGCACGATGCCGGACCAGAGCCGCGCCATGCACGCCCAGGGGAGATCGCGCAGATCTCCGCGCGTTCCAATCGCCGCCTCGGCTGGGGGAGTGGTCGAGGTCAGCGCCATGGAGCGGTCAATGCACCGGCGATGTCGCTGGGGCGGCGAGGTGACGGCCGGCATCGGCCGCCGGCGTGCCCTTGGGCAGGCGCTGGACCAGCTGGGCGCAGATGTTGTTGAGGTCCATGATCTGCCGGCCGAGCTCGCGCATCACCGCATGGTTGAAGGGCTGGGATTCGTGCAGCAGCTGCAGGAAGGGCTCGCGGTCGATGCGCAGCGCCGTCACTGTCGTCTCGGCGGTGATGGTGGCCATGCGCACCTGGTCGCACAGCACGCCCGCCTCGCCCAGCAGCGCGCCGCGCACATGCTCGGCGAAGTCGATCACGCCGGCGGACGTGTTGAGCGACACTTTGAACTGGCCGTCCAGCACGATGTAGACCGCGTCCGAGGCATCGCCCTGCGCATAGATCACCTCACCGGGATGGAACACCACCCGGTCGGCGATCATCGCCATCAGCTTGAGCTTGGCGGTCTCGACATTGTGGAACATCCGGAACTTCTGGAGGGACCGGACCTCGTCCTCGATGGTCATTTCACAGCCTCCTTGGGAACGGACGCCGCCTGCGGCGCCGGCTCCCTCTCCTCGGGTGATGCCGCCTCGGCACCTCCCTTGCGGTCGGTACCGGTGAGTTTCGCTCCTTCGAACGTCATCACCAGATCGAACGCACCAAGTTCATCATCGTTCGACTGCGTGGCAATGACGGTTTTCCCGGACATCGCCTCGAAAATATTCTCCATGATCATATGCGCCTCTCCGGCTCCGAAGCTAGAGAGGGCGCCGTCGAGGATGAGAATATCCGGCCGGCGCAACATGGCGCGGGCGAGCTGCACCGTCACGCGCTGCTGCGGCGAGAGCAGACGCCCGCCCGGTCCCGCCTCCTGATCGAGGCCGCGCGCGACCACGAAGGTCTCGAGATCGAGCTCGTCCAACACCTGCGCGGCGGCGGCGACGATCTTCTCGCGCATATGCACCTTGCCGTAGCGGATGCGGCCGAACAGCAGGTTGTCGCGGATCGAGGCCGCTGGCATCAGCCGGCCGGGATCGTAGAACTCGATCTGGTCGGCATCCGCCGCCGGCAGGAATTCGCGGAAGCTCGCCCGCGCCCGCAGCACGCGGGCGACCAGCTGGTCGTCGATCAGGTTCAGCCGGTGCTGCGGCTCGACATACATCAGCGCGTAGCCGATCAGCTTGTCGCGCAGCTCCGGCGAGAACTGCCGGCGCTGGCCGCGCTGCCAGGTCTGCTGGAGCTGCGGCCACAATTCGCCCAGCTCCGCCTCGTCGATGAAGGAGTAGCGCTCGCGCAGCGGGTTGCTGGCGGCGAGGCCCTGGAAGGCTTCCGCCACCGTCTCCACCATCTTCAGCCCGATGGCGGTCAGCGGGCCGACCAGCGCCTCGGCGGCGATGATCGAGCGCACGAACGGGTCATGCGCCAGGTTCTCCGGCGCGAAGCGCGAGCCGATGGACACGCCGAACAGCAGGTTCACGCCGATCGAGGCACTGGTGTTGAAGTGGTCCGGCATGAAGGTCTCGACAAAGCCGCCCATGCCCTTGGCCTCGACACGCGCGAGGATCGCCCCGCGTGCCTCCAGCAGCCGCGCCGCCACCGCCGGGTCGAGATTATCGCCGAGCTGGCTGCTCATGCCGACGCGGAAGATGTCGTCATAGCCGCGCACGACGCGCAGCGCGGCGACGATGGCGGCGTTGAGCGCCTCCGGCCCCTCGATGCCGAAGCCGCGATAGTCGATCCAGTCGGCCTCGGGGGAGACGGTGGGGTTCTCCGTCATCCGCGCCTCGTCGCGCCAGTAGCGCGCCCAGCTGTCCTTCGGCTCCTCCTCCGGCGGCGTGGCGCGGCGCAAAGCGAGGCAGAGATTGTCACGGATGGTGCCGGACATGATGTAGGGCTCGCCGGAGACATAGAGCAGCGCCGAGCTCGCCTCGGCGTCGTTCATCGTGCCGATCTCGTGGCTGCCGAGGGTGGCGCTGCCCTGATAGTCGGTGATCTGCCGGCCGAGCACCTTGGGGATCACGTCCCGCGCGCTCCCCGTGGGCCCGACCAGCGCGACGCGGGCCGGGCGGGCAATGGCGGCGGACATGCGGTCCACCTGCACGATGCCGCGCCCATTGACGACGCGCAGGCCGACCAGCGTGATCGGCGCGTCAGCGGGGATCGGCGCCGGCAGCTCGGCCGGCTCCTTCGGCATCAGGAATTCCTTGGAGAAGGCCCCGACCACCTGTTCATACTTCACCGTCACATCGGCGCGCTGCTGGTCCCAGTCGATCAGTTCCTTGATCGGGGTCGGCAGGTCGCGATAGGCGGCGATGACGGCGACCAGCTGGCCGATGTCGAGCTTGCCCTGCAGCGCGAGATAGCCGCCCAGCGTGTAGAAGATGAAGGGCGTGAGCTGCGCGAGCAGGTTGTTGAGGTACTTCACCGCGAATTTGCGGCGGTAGAGCCGCAGGCGGATGTCGAACAGCGTGCCGAGCCGCTTGCCGATCTCCGAGGCGGTGTAGCCGGTGACGCCGTAGACATGCAGGGCGGGGGCCGCCTCCACCATCTCGCCGATGCGCCCGGCGAGCACGCGCGACTCGATCTGACGCATCCGCCCGAGGCGTATCTGCTCGCGCCGCAGATGCGGGATGACGATGCCCTGCACGAGGATGAGCGCCAGCGCCAGCGTGCCCAGCCACAGATTCTGCGTCAGGATGAACGCCATGGCGGTCAGCGCCTGCGTGCCGAGAAAAGCCGGGGTGATGAAGGCCTCGCCGAAGAAGCCGCCGATCGGCTCCACCTCGTCCTTGATCATCGAGGTGACCTCGGCCGATTTGGTGGTGCGCACATCCTCCGGGCGGAAGCGCATGGCGAGCGCAAACAGCTCGAAACGCAACCGCCGCAGCATGCGCTCGCCGAGCACGCCCTTGCGGATGTTGATGACGTATTTGAACCAGCCATTGATCAGCGTGAGCACGAGGAAAACCATGCTCAGCGCGAACAGATAGGGCACCTGCGCCAGCATCAATCCGTCGGTGACGTGCCAGCTCCAGCCGCCGAGAAAATCGGGCAGCGACAGGGTGATGTCGAACAGGCGCGCCGAGGTCTCGCCATGGGCGAAGACGTCGCCCTGAATGGCCTCGTTGACGATGCGCTTGGGGACGTCGAGCGACCACCAGTAGAACGGTAGGGAGAACAGCACGAAACACAGCACGATCAATTGCTCGCGCCGGCTGTGCCGCCAGACGTAACGGAAGAAGTTACCGGCCAAGGCCTTTACGCCTTTCCTAGGAAGAGCTTAAGATTCTAACCGTCATAAATAGTCAGCCCTCCTGACAAGCGCACGCGCCATCACGAAATGATGACAGGCTAGCATGAAGTCCCTGCGCCCGCTCGCTTTTCGCTCGTCCCGCCACCACCTCGCCGGTCTCGTCGCACTGGCCATGCTGGGTTCGGTATCCCTTTCCTCCGCCGGCAGGGCCGCCGGGGCGGATGGGCAGAACATCATCCTCTATGACGGCTTCGAGGGGACCGACTTCGCCCCCGCCGGCGGCCTCTATTACAAGAACAACCGCGAGCAGGGCGCCGGCACGCACACGTTCCAGTCCGAGGTCGTGCGTTCCGGCAAGGGCGCCGTCGATCTGTCGGTGCGCCCGCAATGCCCGCCGGACAATGAGCTGTGCAGCGAGCGCGCCGAGGTCTGGGAGAAGCCGGACATCCTCGTGCGCTATGGCGACCCGGTCTGGTACGCCTTCTCGATGAAGATGGCGGAGCCGATCCCGCCCGAGCGTCACCGCTATGTCATGGCGCAGTGGAAGCGCGAGATCGATCCCGGCGCCATGGGCGATTACAGCCCGCTGCTGGCGCTGCGCCTCATGGAGGGGCGCCTCGCGGTCACCATCGACACCGACACCGGCGCCTATGCCCCGCGCGGCACGGCCGAGCGCCCCTCGGGGTGCCGTCCGGGCGAGGCGGTCACCACAGCGCCGGACGAGTACAACCAGTTCCGCGCGCTGGTCGCCATCGAGCCGGGCGGGCCCGACGCGGTCGCCAGCGGCTTTGGCGGCTGCACGCCCGACCTCATCGTGACGCCGCGCGGCGGCACCCTGCCCGCGCTCGCCTCCGGCTGGGTGGATTTCGTCTTTCTGGTGAAACCCGGCCCCAAGGGCGACGGGCGCATCGAGATCGTCGTCAACGACCAGTGGATCGCCACCATCACCGGCAAGATCGGCCATGAGGGGCCGCAGCTCGGCGAGCACCTGTACTTCAAATTCGGTCCCTACCGCGCCGGTCGGGACAATATCTGGCGCATCTATTACGACGAGTTCCGCCGCGGCCCGGCCTGCACCGATGTCGCGCCGGGCGAGACCTGCGCCAAGGTGAAGTGAGCGCCAGGGCCGCGTGAGCGGAGCCCCTACGCCTTGACCAGCACCGCCGGGGCAAGGTTCAGGCGGGTGAAGACGTTGCGCGTGTCGACAATGACCCGCGCGTGCTGCGCCACCAGCGCATAGTCCACCTCGTCATGATCGGTGGCGACCAGCACCGCGTCGACGCCCTTGACGAGATCGACGGTCAGCTTCTGCGAGGCCTTGCCGTTGAGCTGCGCGTGGCGGCGGGTCGGCGGCAGGGCGGCGACGAAGGGGTCGTGGAACTCGCACACCCCGCCGCGCTCGTCGATCAGCTCCATCAGCTTCAGCGCCGGGCTTTCGCGGACATCGTCGACATTCTTCTTGTAGGCCGCGCCAAGCACGAGGATGCGCGCCCCGGCGAGCCCTCGCCCGGCATGGCGGTCCAGCGCCTCGGCGAGACGGTCGACGACGATGTAGGGCATGCGCGTGTTGATCTGGCCGGCGAGCTCGATGAAGCGCGTCTCAATGTCAAATTCGCGCGCCTTCCAGGTCAAATAGAACGGGTCGATGGGGATGCAGTGCCCGCCAAGGCCGGGGCCGGGATAGAACGGCATGAAGCCGAACGGCTTGGTCGCCGCCGCCTCCATCACCTCCCAGATGTCGATGCCCATGGCGCCGTAGACGCTCTTCAGCTCGTTCACCAGCGCGATATTGACCGAGCGGAAGATGTTCTCGGTCAGCTTGGCGGCCTCGGCCACCTGCGTCGAGGACACCGGCACCACCTTGCTCACCAGCGGGCGGTACAGCGCCTGCGCCAGTCCCCCGGCCACCGCCCCGTCGCCGCCCACCACCTTCGGAATGGTGGCGGTGGAGAAGCTGGCATTGCCGGGATCCTCGCGCTCGGGCGAGAAGGCGAGGAAGACATCGCGGCCGGAGACCAGCCCGCCCGCCTCGAGGATCGGCTTCACCACCTCCACCGTCGTGCCGGGCCAGGTCGTCGATTCCAGCACCACGAGTTGGCCCGGCCGCAAGGTGCGGGCAATGGCGCGGGCGGTGTCGGCGACGAAGGACAGGTCCGGCTCGCGCTGGCGGGTCAGCGGCGTCGGCACGCAGATGATGATGGCGTCGCACTCGGCGAGGCGCTCGAAATCGGTCGTCGCGGTGAAGCGGCCGGTGGCGAGCGCGCTCTCCATCCGCGCGGCGGGAATGTATTTGATGACCTGCCGGCCGGCGCCGATCTCGGCGACCCGGCGTGCGTTGATGTCGAGGCCGATGACGGGGAAGCCCGCCTCCACCGCCACCAGCGCCAGCGGCAGGCCGACATAGCCGAGGCCGATGACGCCGATCACGGCGCTTTTCGCCTCGATGCGCGCGGCAAGCTGCGCGGCGACATCGGCGGCCGGGCTGTTCTCGTTCATGCGGCAGGCTCTTTCGGCGGGACGGAGAGGACCGTTTGATCCTCTAGCCGCCCCGCGCGCCCCGCACAATCTCCCCCACGCCCGCCCCGGTCAGGCGCGGGTCACGCCTCGGTGCGCAGCGGAAAGATCGCCGTCTGAAGCAGGCCCGGGCTGAGATTGCGCAAGGTGAGCGTGCCGCCATGGCGGGCGACGATCTCATGGGCGATGGCGAGGCCGAGGCCGGCGCCGGGTGTGGGCGCGCTGCGGGCGGGATCGATGCGGAAGAACGGCTCGAAGACGCGCGGCAGCAGCGCCTCGGGAATGCCCGGCCCGCGATCCTCCACCTCGACCATCGCCTCCGCAGCGTCGACATGCAGGCGGACCGTCGCGCCCTGCCCGTGGGTGGCGGCGTTGATGATGAGGTTGCGCAGCGCCCGCCGCAGCGCCAGCGGCCGGCCGGTGATGGTCGCCGGCACCTGCACGGCGAGTGTCACCTTCATGCCGAGCACGGCGAGCTCGGTCGTCACCTCTGACACCAGCGTGTCGAGCCGCACCGCCTCGCCGGCGCCGCCGGCGACCTCCTCGCGCACGAGGCGGATGGCGCTGTCGGCGATGCGGTCGAGTTCGTCGAGATCGGTGACCCAGGCGGCGCGCTCGTGATCGGGCAGGAACTCGGCGCGCAGGCGCATCCGCGTCATCGGCGTGCGCAGATCGTGCCCGGCGGCGGCGACGAGACGCATGCGGCTCTCCATCGCCTCCTTCAGACGGGCGGAGAGGCGGTTGATCGCGGTGGCGGCGGCGCGCACCTCGCTCGGGCCCTTCTCCGCCAGCGGCGGCAATTCGCCGTCCGGCCCGATGGCGGCGGCAGCCTCCTGCAACAAGGCGAGCGGCCGGGTCAGCCGGCGCACCGCCGCGACGACGACCAGCGTGGTGCCAAGCGCGATGATCACCACCCAGCCGACGAACACCCATTCATTGCCGCCATGCGGGGGCGGCATCGGCAGGGACATCACGATCCACCGCCCATTGGGTAGCCGGGCCGAGAGCACGGGCCAGGTCTCGCCCGGCACATCGGTCACCCGTATATCGGTGGCGATGCCGCGCCGGTTCATGGCGGCGGCGATGCCGTCGGGCGGGCCCGGCACCTGCGGGCCGGCGACCGGCGCATCGACGAGGCGGGCATTACCGAGGTTCGGCATGGCGTCCGGCGTGCGGGCTGCGAGGTCCATCAGCAGCGCGATCTGCCCGGCCACCGCATCGTCAAATTCGCGGATGGGCGGCGGCGGCAGCAAGGCGAGCGAGAGGACGGTGGCGAGCGCCACCACCGTCAGCACCGCCCCGGCCAGCAGCGCGGTGACGCGGGTGCGGAAACTGGTCATTCCGCCTCGCCATCCTCGCCGGCGACAATCTCCACCCGCGCGGCGAGCTGGTAGCCGCCATTGCGCAGGGTCTTGATGATCTGGAAATTGCCGGCATCGCCCAGCTTGCGGCGCAGCCGGCTGATCAGCACGTCGATCGAGCGGTCGAAACCGCTGGAGCCGCGCCCCTGGGTGATGTCGAGCAGCTGCTCGCGCGAGAGCATCCGGCCGGGCCGCTCGACAAAGGCGAGCAACAGGTCGAACTCGGCGCCGGTGAAGATGATCTCCGTACCTTCGCCGTCCCACACCCGGCGCAGCGTCGGGTCGGCGGTGAAGCCGGCGAAGCGCAGCCGGCCGGGCCGGGGCTCGCTGGTGGTTTCCTCGCGCAGATGGGTGCGCCGGAGCACGGCACGGATGCGCGCCACCAGCTCGCGCGGGTTGAACGGCTTGCCGAGATAGTCGTCCGCGCCGATCTCCAGCCCGATGATGCGGTCGACATCCTCCTTCAGCGCGGTCAGCAGGATGATGGGGATGTTGGACTGGGTGCGGAAGGAGCGGCACAGATCGAGGCCGGACGTGTCCGGCAGCATCAGGTCGAGCACCACGAGGTCGAAGCGCCCATTGGCGAGCTGGCGCTCGGCCTCGCGCCCGGTCTCGGCCAGCGTCACGCGAAACGCCTGGCCGGTGAGGTAGCGTCCGAGAAGCTTGCGGATCTCCTGGTCGTCATCGACCACGAGAATGTGCGGGCCGGTCTCGGCATCGGCTCTGTTCATGTCCGTCATGGCCCCTCTGTAGCCGGACGTGTCGCCCATTGCCGGAGAATTTCGCAAACCAGCGTTGCCAACGCCGCGATCGCAATCTTCAGCAATAATATCGCCTCCGGTGCGAACACACATCCATGATGGGAACTACGCGAGACACGCATCGTGCCTATCTGTTCGGCTCGTGACCGACCGGAGAGACCACGCAGCCTCATGTCCCGCCCCTCGAAGATCCTGCTTGCCGCCCTTGTCCTGGCTCTGCTTGCCGGTGGCTATATCGCCGCGCGCTACACGGCACGCGATCCGGCGGCGAGCCTGGTGACGGCGCCCGTCACGCGCGGCGACATCGAGGTGGCCGTGCTCGCCAGCGGCACGCTGAAGCCGGCCAACCTCGTCGCCGTCGGCGCGCAGGCGTCAGGCCGCATCACCCGCGTGCTGGTCAAGCTCGGCGACACGGTGAAGGCGGGCGACCTCCTGGCCGAGATCGACTCGGTCACCCAGATCAACTCGCTGCGCACCTCCCAGGCCTCGCTCGCCGATGTGCGGGCCCAGCTCGCCGAGAAGGAGGCGGTGCTCTATCGCAACCAGATGATCCTCAAGCGCCAGAGCGAGATGGTCACGTCCAAGATCGTCTCGCAGGCCGATTACGAGGCAGCGGAAGCGGATGTGAAGGCGACGCTGGCGCAGATCGAGGCGCTGAAGGCGCAGATCGTCGAGGCGGAAGTCGCGGTCGAAACCGCGCAGGCCAATCTCGGCTATACCCGCATCACCGCGCCGAGCGACGGCACCGTGCTCGCCATCGTCAGCCAGCAGGGCCAGACGGTGAATGCCAGCCAGTCCGCCCCCACCATCGTGGTGCTCGGCCAGCTCGACCGGATGCTGGTGCGGGCGGAAATCTCCGAGGCCGACGTGGTGCAGACCGCCCCCGGCCAGCGGGCCTGGTTCACCATTCTCGGCGACCGCGACCGGCGCTACGAAGCGGATCTGCTGTCCATCGAGCCGGCGCCGGTCTCGATCAAGAGCGATGAGAGCTTCAGCAGTTCCACCACCAGCAGCACCTCCTCCTCCAGCTCGTCCAGCTCCTCGTCATCGGCCATCTATTACAATGGCGTGCTGGAAGTGCCGAACCCGGACGGGCGGCTGCGCACCTACATGACCGCCGAGGTCCACATCGTCACGGGCGCGGCCAAGGGCGCACTGCTGGTTCCCGCCATGGCGCTCGACGCGCGCGGAGCGGACGGGCTCTATGCGGTGCGCGTGCTCACCCCGGCCGGGCAGGTCGAGACGCGGCAGGTTGCCATCGGTCTCAACGACAAGACCTTTGCCGAGGTGCGCTCAGGCCTCGGCGAGGGCGAGCGCGTGGTCACCGGCGACACGGCGAACCTGCCGGTCGCGACGGCGCGCATGCCCGGCCCGCCGCCCGGCGGCGGCATGTGAGATGGCCATGGGAAAGCTACCGAACGACGCATCCCCCGCGGGGACGCCTCAGCCGGGCGAGCCGTTGATCGTGCTCGAAGGCCTGCGCCGCGACTTCCAGGCCGGCGAGGGCACGATCACCGTGCTCAAGGACATCAACCTCACCATCCACGCCGGCGAGATGGTGGCCATCGTCGGCGCCTCGGGCTCGGGCAAGTCGACGCTGATGAACATTCTCGGCTGCCTCGACCGGGCGAGCGCCGGGCGCTACCGCATTGCCGGCACGGAGACGTCGAGCCTCGGAGCAGACGAGCTGGCGGCGCTGCGGCGCGAGCATTTCGGCTTCATCTTCCAGCGCTACCAGCTCCTGTCCGAGCTGACCGCGCTGGGCAATGTCGAGATGCCCGCCATCTATGCCGGCCGCTCGGCGCAGGAGCGGCAGGAGCGCGCCAGCGCCCTGCTCGGGCGGCTCGGCATGGGCGACCGGCTGCGGCACCGGCCGGGCCAGCTTTCCGGTGGCCAGCAGCAGCGCGTCTCCATCGCCCGCGCGCTGATGAACGGCGCCGACGTCATCCTCGCGGACGAGCCGACCGGCGCGCTCGACCGGCAGAGCGGCGAGGAAGTGCTGAAGATCCTCGGCGAGTTGCACGCGGAAGGCCGCACCGTCATCATCGTCACCCACGACATGAGCGTCGCCAACCGCGCCGAGCGCATCATAGAGATCAGCGACGGGGCGATCATCGCCGACCGCCGCACCCGGCCGGATGCGCCCATCGACCACCCGGCCGCGCCACCGGCGCGGGTGCCGCGCGCTTCCCTGTCCTGGCGCAGCACCTTCGGCCAGTTCGGCGAAGCGTTCCGCATGGCGCTGCGCTCGATGAACGCGCACCGCCTGCGCACCGCGCTCACCATGCTCGGCATCATCATCGGCATCGCCTCGGTGGTGTGCGTGGTGGCACTCGGCGAGGGCTCGCGGCAGGTGGTGCTGTCCAACATTGCCGGGCTCGGCACCAACACGATCGAGATCTTCGCCGGCAAGGATTTCGGCGACACGCGCTCGGGCAAGATCACCACGCTGGTGGTGGCGGATGCGCGCGAACTCGCCCGGCAGCCCTATGTCGCGGCGGCAACGCCCACCGTCTCGACCTCCAGCACGGTGCGCTTCGGCGCCAAGGAGGCGAGCGCGCTGGTCAACGGGGTGAGCGAGCAATATTTCGCCGCCAAGGGCACCAAGCTCGCCACCGGCCGCTTCTTCGACGCGCAGAGCGTGGCCGAGCGGGCGCTCGATGTCGTCATCGACGAGAACACCCGCAAGGCGCTGTTCGACGAGCTCGGTCTCTCGCCGCTCGGGCAGGTGATCTTCATCGGCACCGTGCCGGCGCGGGTGGTCGGCGTCACCCAGACCCAGCAGGGCGGCTTCGGCTCCAGCCAGAACCTCTCGCTCTATCTGCCCTATACCAGCGTGCAGACGCGCTTCCTCGGCTCGACCTCGCTGCGCTCGATCACGCTGAAGGTGCGCGACGAGGTGGAGAGCGCCTATGCCGAGCAGGCGGTGACCACCTTCCTCACCCAGCGCCACGGCACCAAGGACTTCTTCATCATCAACACCGACGACATCCGCCGCACCATCACCGCGACCACGCAGGCGCTCACCTTGCTGATCGCCGCCATCGCGGTGATCTCGCTCATCGTCGGCGGCATCGGGGTGATGAACATCATGCTGGTCTCGGTCTCCGAGCGGGTCGGCGAGATCGGCGTGCGCATGGCGGTGGGGGCGCGCCAGAGCAACATCCTCCAGCAGTTCCTCACCGAGGCGGTGGTGGTGTGCCTGCTCGGCGGCGTGCTCGGCATCGCGCTGGCGCTCGCCTTCGGGCTGGCCTTCAGCTTCGCCGGGTTCGGCTTCAATCTGATCTACTCCACCACCTCCATCGTCGCGGCGGTGGCCTGCTCGAGCCTGATCGGCATCGCCTTCGGCTTCCTGCCGGCGCGCAGCGCCTCCAAGCTCGACCCGGTGGTGGCGCTGGCGCGGGACTGAGGCGGTTCAGTAGATCGGGAAGCGGGCGCAGAGCGCGCGCACCTCGTCGTGCAGGCGCGCCAGCAGCGCCGTGTCCTGCGGCGCGCGGCAAATGGCGGCGATCCAGCCGGCGATGGTGGCGAATTCGGCCGTGCCGAAGCCGCGCGCCGTGCCGGCATTGGACGAAAGCCGCAGCCCCGAGGGCGCCTCGGGCGGACGCGTGTCGAACGGGATGAGGTTCTTGTTGACCGCCAGCCCCGCCTTTTCCAGCGCCTTGGCGGCGACATCGCCGGTGACGCCGAGCGGGGAGAGATCGACCAGCATCAGCCCGCAATCGGTGCCGCCGCCGACGAGACGCAGCCCGTGCGCCGCGAGTTCGTCCGCCAGCGTGCGGGCATTCTCCAGCACGGCGCGGTTATAGGCGGAAAATTCCGGCCGCAGCGCCTCGCCGAAACAGGCGGCCTTGCCGGCGACCGCATGCATCATCACCGAGCCCTGCACGCCCGGGAAGATGCCGTAATTGATCCGGTCGGAGAGGTCGGGATCGTTCCACAGCACCAGCCCGCCGCGCGCGCCGCGCAGCGACTTGTAGGTGGTCGAGGTCACGACATGGGCGTGCGGCAGCGGGTCGGGATAGAGACCGCTCGCCACCAGCCCGGCGAAATGCGCCATGTCGACCATCAGCAGCGCGCCCACCTCGTCGGCAATGGCGCGCATCCCCTTGAAATCCAGCGCGAAGGGGTAGGCCGAGCCGCCGGCGACGATCATTTTCGGCCGGTGGTCCAGCGCGAGCTGGCGCAGCGCGTCGAGCTCGATGCGCTCGCTCTCCCGGCTCACCCCGTAGCGCACGATGGTGTAGTCGCGCCCGGTCAGCGTCGCCGGGTGGCCGTGGCTGATATGCCCGCCCGCCGCCGTGTCCATGGACAGGATGGTGTCGCCGAGCTTGAGCAGGCCGAGAAACACGCCGGCATTGGCGTTGGAGCCGGAATGGGGCTGCACATTGGCGAAGCGCGCGCCGAACAGGCGCTTGGCCCGTTCCAGCGCCAGCGCCTCGATGGCGTCGGCGAATTCGGCGCCGCCGTAATAGCGCGCATAGGCCAGCCCCTCGACCGTCTTGTTGGTCAGCACCGAGCCCTGCGCCTCCAGCACGAGGCGGGAGACGATGTTCTCGGAGGCGATCAGTTCGATGCCATCCCGCTGGCGGGCCAGCTCGCCATGGAGCGCGGCCGCGAGCTCGGGATCGGCGGCGAGGCCGTCGGTGAAATAGCCGGCGTGAAGCGTGGACATGCGAAAACCCTATGCGGCGGGACCGCGCCCTTCCTACAGCGTCGCCGGCAGCTCGGCGAGCGGATCGGGATCGCCGGCGAACGGGGCGGCGAGTTCGCGACGCACCGGCGTCATGTGCCAGCCGGCCTCATGGCGCTTCCAGTATTCCTCGCGGATCAGCGCCGAGATGGGGCCGGGCCGGTCATTGCCGAGGATGCGCACGCCTTGCGCCGTGCCGATGCGGGCGACCGGCATGACGCCGCCCGCCGTGGTGGCGGCAAACACCTCGTCGGCGTTCTCCAGCATGTCGCGCGTCACCGGGGCGATCGCCGCCTCGATGCCGAGTTCGGCGCAGATATCGAGCACCGAGCGGCGGGTAATGCCCTGCAGGCTGCCGCGGTCCGGCGTGACGATCCGCCCGTCCTGCACGATGAACACGTTGAAGCCCGGCCCCTCGGTGACGAAGCCCTCCGCGTCGCACAGCACCGAGGTGTCGTAATTGTTCGCATGGGCCTCCAGCACGCTGGTGGTGAGGTCGCTCCACTGGAAGTTCTTCACCGTCGGATCGACGCTGGCATCGGGGATACGCGGGTTGGAGGCAATCATCAGATGCGCCCCGCGCGCCTGCACCTCGGGCGGGATCACGTCGATCCACGGCGCGGCATAGGCCATGAAATGATTGTCGCAATCGGCCGGCCGGCGCGAGCCTCGCACGCGCGGGCGCCCGCGCAGCGTCATCATCGAGACATAGGCATCGTCGAGCCCGGCGAGCGCCACGCAGCGGTGCAGCACCTCTTCCATCTGCTCCCGGCTCTCGGCCGGCGCGAGCTGGCGCGCGGCCATGGCGCGGTGGAAGCGGTCGAGATGATCGGCGAGGCGGAAGAAGCCGCCGCGATAGACATGGACGACGTCATAGACCACATCGGAGCGGCTGAAGCCCCAGTCGGTCACGGGCACCGCCGCCTGCGCCAGAGGCACGAAGCGGCCACGCACATAAGCGGCGCCTTCGCTGAAATCGGGTTCGCTCACGGCTCGGCCTCCTTGCTGCACCGCACAAGCATCGCAGCAGCGGGGGGGCGGTTTCAAGAGCCGGCGAAGCGATTCCTGATTCGACCAAAGACGCGCGGCGTCGCAGTACCGCGCGGGGTGGCGCGGGAATGTCGGCGCGGACGCGAAGACGGCTAGGAAATCAGCTCTTCTTGCCGGTCAGCCAGGAGATCAGCGGGCTTACCGGCTCGGCCGACTTCGGCATCGCCTCGACCACGATCACCTCCTGCACCTCGCCCTTCTTGAAGGCGGCGAGGAAGGCGTCGTAATCGGCGAGCGAGATGCAGCCATTGGAATCGCCGCGCGGCCCGAGCAGATAGGGGTGCAGCAGGAAGCCGGTGCGGCCATACATCTTGCCGTCGCCCACGGGCAGCAGGCGCACCGCCTCGGTACCGTGGAACAGCGCCTCGCGCATCCGCAGCTTGTAGCGGTTGGGCGGGGTCGGGCCGTACATCTTCACATGGACGTAGCGCACGTCATCGAATTTGTCGCCATAGCCCGAATGCGCCTCAAGCTTCTTGCCGTTCGGCAGATAGAGCTTGCGCGCCTTGATGTCGTAGACGGCGAACCGGTCCTCGGGGGTCGGGTAGCGCAACTCGTCCTTGGCCAGCGGCTGCGTCTCGGCCGGGGTCTCGGGCGCGGCTTCCGGCGCCTCATCCTCGGGCAGCGAGGGCGGCAGCATGGCCATCTGCACCGGCGCGTCCGGCTTCTTGGGCGGCAGCGGGGCGAGGCTCAGCTCATCCTCAGCCGAATCGCCGGGGGTGACGCCGCCAGCGAAGAGCGGCTTGGTCGGCGGCAGCGGCACGGTGACGACGGTCTCGACGCTCGGCGCCGCGGCGGAGGGAGCATCCGGCGCCGGCACCGGCAGCGCGGCCATCACGGTCGGGCGCACCGGCATGATCTCATGCCGGAACAGCCAGTCCTTGGGCTGGGCGATCTCGCCGGAGGAATAGAAATTGCGGATGTCGGTCACGCTGTAGAGCGGCGCCGCCACCGGCACATCCTCGACCTCGACCGCGAAAGGCGCGGGAGCCGCCGGCTGCATCCGCAGCTCGGGCTCGACGCGCGCCGCATCGGCGGGGGTCGGCACGAAGGCGCTGGACACCCAGGCGGCGGCCACCGCCACGGCGACGAGGCTGGCCGAGCCAAGGATGAAAGTTCCGACAAGCCGCATCAGGCGTCTCTACTCACATAGCGATACAGGCGACGAGCAGGCCCGGCCCGGGTCACCCCCGGACTGTACAGGTCATCCACGGTCGCGAACAGCCCCCGTCTGTGTCGGCCATCGACATTGCGGGAAGCTGATCACGCCAAGGCTAGAACTGTTTGGGTAATATTTCATTAATGCCCCAGCGGCAATGCCGCGCCGACTACCGCCCGGCACAGTTGGCTGCCATGCGGCGCGCGCGGAGCTCTGCCGCGAGATGGCCATAACTGGCGCGGCCCCGCCGCGCTGGCGCCATAACTCGCGCGCCGCCGCGCATGATCGCGCGAATTGCCGAAAGGCCGCCTCGCCAGCGCCTGCCGTGCCGCCGGCGTGCCTTTCTCTGGCAGCGGCGCGATCCGATCCCATATCAGCGCAGAGGCGGCCCCCAAGCGACTTACGACGGGATCGCCCAGGAGAACCTCATGACGAATTCTGACCCCCGCGCCTGGATGTGGTCGGACGCGATCGAGATGCTCAATCGCGCCGAGCGCATGCACCGCGAGATGTTCCAGCCGGCGCGGCGGACGGAGGCGCCGGTGCGCCACCGCGCCCCTTGCTGGGAGCCGCCGGTCGACGTGCTGGAGACCGAGCGCGAGCTGATCGTGCTCGCCGCCCTCCCCGGCGTCGATCCCGAGCGGATGACCGCGACCATTCAGAACGGCGTGCTGACCATTGCCGGCGAGCGCATCCTGCCGGCCGAGTTCCACCGCGCCACCATTCACCGCATGGAGCTGCCGCAGGGCCGCTTCGAGCGCCATCTCGGCCTGCCCGCCGGGCGCTACGAGGTCGCGCGCCCGCGCGTCGTCAATGGCTGCCTCGCCATCGTGCTGCGCAAGCTGTGAGAGGGGGAGAAATCATGAGACATCCCGACTTCAGGAACGTCCCCTTGCGCATGGCCGAGACGGTCGGTGGCTCCGGCGCCGGCCATGGCGGCGCGGCTGCCAGCGCCAACGGCGCCAATGGCGCCACCGTGCCGGCCGACCAGCTCATCATCCTGCCGGTGCGCAGCCTCGTGCTGTTTCCCGGCGTGGTGATGCCGGTCGCGGTCGCCCGCCCCGCCTCAATCGCCGCCGCCCAGCAGGCCGCCCGCGAGGGCCGGCCGGTCGGCATCCTCATGCAGCGCGACGCCGCGACCGAGGAGCCAGGTCCGACCGAGCTGCACCGCATGGGCGTCGTCGCCAACATCCTGCGCTACGTCACCGCGCCGGACGGCACGCATCATCTGGTCTGCCAGGGCGAGCAGCGCTTCCGCGTCGACGAGTTCGTGCGCGAGAAGCCCTTCATCACCGCGCGGGTGACGCGGATCGACGAGGCGGTCGAGCCGAGCTCGGACATCGAGGCGCGCTTCGTCCATCTCCAGGCCCAGGCCAGCGAGGCGCTGGAACTGCTGCCGCAGGTGCCGCCGGAGCTGATGGCCGCCGTGCGCGGGGCGAACTCGCCCTCGGGCCTCGCCGACCTCGTGAGCGCCTATCTCGATATTTCGCCCGACGAGAAGCAGGAGATGCTGGAGACGGTCGACATCGTCGCCCGCATGAACAAGGTCTCGCGCCTGCTCGCCCACCGTATCGAGGTGCTCCGGCTGTCGCAGGAGATCAGCAAGCAGACCAAGGCGTCGCTGGATGAGCGCCAGCGCGAGGTGCTGCTGCGCGAGCAGATGGCGGCGATCCAGAAGCAGCTCGGCGAGGATGGCGGCAACAGCCAGGAGATCGCCGATCTCGATGCCGCCATCACCGAGGCCGGCATGCCCGCCGATGTCGAGCAGATGGCCCGCAAGGAACTGGGCCGGCTGCGCCGCATGCAGGACGCCAGCGCCGAATACGGCATGATCCGCACCTATCTCGACTGGCTGATCGCCCTGCCGTGGAAGCTGCCGGAGACCCCGCCGATCGACATCGCCGAGGCGCGCCGCGTGCTCGACGCCGACCATTTCGGCCTCGACAAGATCAAGCGCCGCATCGTCGAATATCTCGCCGTGCGCAAGCTCGCGCCGAACGGCAAGGCGCCGATCCTGTGCTTCGCCGGCCCGCCCGGTGTCGGCAAGACCTCGCTCGGCCAGTCGATCGCCCGCGCCATGGGCCGCAAATTCGTCCGCGTCTCGCTCGGCGGCGTGCATGACGAGGCGGAGATCCGCGGCCACCGGCGCACCTATGTCGGCGCGCTGCCGGGCAACATCATCCAGGGCATCCGCAAGGCGGGCACCCGCGACTGCGTGATGATGCTGGACGAGATCGACAAGATGGGCTCCGGCATCCAGGGCGACCCCTCGGCCGCCATGCTGGAGGTGCTCGACCCCGAGCAGAACGGCACCTTCCGCGACAATTATCTCGGCGTGCCCTTCGACCTGTCGCGCGTCGTCTTCATCGCCACCGCCAACATGCTGGACACCATCCCCGGCCCGCTGCGCGACCGCATGGAGATCATCACCCTGTCGGGCTACACCGACAGCGAGAAGCTGGAGATCGCCCGCCGCTACCTCGTGCGCCGGCAGCTCGAAGCGAACGGGGTCACGCCGGAGCAGGTGGAGATCGAGGACGACGCGCTGCGCGGCCTCATCCGCGCCTATACGCGGGAAGCGGGCGTGCGCAATCTCGAGCGCGAGGTCGGGCGCGTCGTGCGCCATGTCGCGGTCGACATCGCCGAGGGCACGGCGGATCACGCCCGCATCACCGCGGATCGGTTGCCCGAGCTGATCGGCCCGCCGATCTTCGAGGACGAGGTGGCGCTGCGCGTCTCCTCCCCCGGCGTCGCCACGGGCCTCGCCTGGACGCCGGTGGGCGGTGACATCCTGTTCATCGAGGCGACCAAGGTGCCCGGCCGGGGCGGGCTCATCCTCACCGGCCAGCTCGGCGACGTGATGAAGGAAAGCGCGCAGGCGGCGATGAGCCTGGTGAAAAGCCGGGCGGCCGAGTTCGGCATCGACCCGGCGGTGTTCGCCAGCAACGACGTGCATGTGCATGTCCCGGCCGGCGCCACGCCGAAGGACGGGCCGAGCGCGGGCGTCGCCATGTTCACCGCGCTGGTCTCGCTGCTCTCCGGCCGCACCGTGCGCAAGGACACGGCGATGACGGGCGAGATCTCCCTGCGCGGTCTCGTCCTGCCGGTCGGCGGCATCAAGGAGAAGGTGGTCGCCGCCGCACGGGCCGGCCTCACCCGCGTCATGCTGCCGGCCCGCAACCGGCGCGACTATGACGACATCCCCACGGATGCGCGCGAGCGGCTGGAGTTCATCTGGCTGGAGCGCGTCGACGAGGCCATCGCCAATGCGCTGGAGCCGGCGGCGGACACCACGGCCGGCGAGCCCCTGCGCGCGGCGAGCTGAGACAGCTGATGGCCGGCGCCCGGTCTGTAACGGGCGCCGGACGGCACGGCAGATGACGGCGCGGAACTTACCGGCTACAGCCTAGAGCGAGGGCCCCATGCCCCGCCTCGCGCCGCACCGGGATCGCGCATGTACACCTTCTGGTCGACCTACTGGCCGCACATCTTCCTGGTCGTCTCGACCCTGATCGGCGTCGTCGCGGCGATCCATGCCGCCATGACCAAGGACGATGTGCGCGCCGCTATTGGCTGGGTCGGCGTGATCCTGCTCTCGCCGGTGATCGGCGCCTTCCTCTATCTCGTTGCCGGCATTAACCGAATCCGCAAGACGGCGGCCGGGCGGCGGCGCGCCAGCCAGCACCGGCGCCCCCATCACGAACGCCCGCCCATCGCCATCTCGCTCTCGCCGGGCCTCTCGGCGATGAAGCGGCTGGGCGACCGGGTGAGCACCCATCCGCTCACCACCGGCAATGCGGTGCGCCTGCTCGACAGCGGCGACGAGGCCTACCCGGACATGCTGGCGGCGATCCGCACGGCGCGGCGCCACATCGCCATGTCCACCTACATTTTCGACAATGACGCCATCGGCGTCGAGGTCGCCGACGCCCTCATCGCCGCCCAGCGCCGCGGCGTCGCCGTGCGCGTGCTGATCGACGCCATCGGCGCGCGCTATTCGCGCCCCTCCATCGTCGGCAGGCTGCGCCAGGGCGGCGTGACCACGGCGCTTTTCATGGGCAATCTCATCGGCTTGCGCCTGCCCTACGCCAATCTGCGCAGCCATCGCAAGATGCTGATCGTCGATGGCGAACTCGGCTTCACCGGCGGTATGAACATCCGCGCGCAGTTCACCAGCCGCTATGCCGGCGACGATCCCGCGCGCGACACGCATTTCCGCATCGAGGGCCCGGCGGTCGAGCAGTTGCTCACCGTGTTCTACGAGGACTGGTCCTTCACCACCGGCGAGGTACTCGACGGCGCCGCCTGGGCGGAGGCGCCGGAGGGCCCGCCGCGCGGCGAGGTGGCGGTGCGCGTGGTGCCCTCGGGGCCGGACCGCAACATTGCCTGCGCCCACAACATCATCATGGGCGCGCTCGCCATGGCGCAGAGCCGGGTGCGCATCTGCTCGCCCTATTTCCTGCCCGATCAACAGCTGATCGGCGCGCTGGCGGTGGCCGGGCGGCGCGGCGTGGAGGTGGATATCGTCATTCCCTCCGCCAACAACCTCAAGCTCGTCGATTACGCGATGACCGCGCAGCTCGACCAGGTGCTGGAAGGCGAATGCCGGGTCTGGCGCGCCGGCGGCATGTTCGACCATTCCAAGCTGATGGCGGTGGACGGCGCCTGGGCCTATGTCGGCTCGTCCAATCTCGATCCGCGCAGCCTCAGGCTCAATTTCGAGCTGGATCTTGAGCTCTACCACACCGCCATCGCCGGGGCGGTGGAAGCGCGCATTGGCGCGATGGTGGCGACAGCGACGCCGGAGACCTTGGCGACGCTGGGCGAGCGCCCTTTCCTCAAGCGCCTGCGCAACCGCGCCATCTGGCTCGCCTCGCCTTATCTCTGAGGCCGCCGGACGCGCGCCGGGCGGCAACGAACAGCCGGATCAAAAACAAAAAGCCAGCCCCGAAGGGCTGGCTTGAGGGGAGACGCGTTGCGTCTCGGGAGCTTGTCGGAGCCCGCGAGGGCTCCTGAAGTCCACCGGAGGAAAGCGCCCGAGCGAGTGCCGGGCGCCAACCTCGCGATCACGCCGCCGCGACGGCTGCGGTGGGGACTTCCGAAATGGTCTTCAGGATCTGCGAGGCGATGGCGTAGGGGTCGCCCTGGGAGTTCGGGCGGCGATCCTCGAGATAGCCCTTGTAGTCATTGCGCACGAAGCTGTGCGGAACGCGGATCGACGCGCCACGATCGGCCACACCGTAGGAGAACTTGTTCCACGGGGCGGTCTCGTGCTTGCCGGTCAGACGCAGGTGGTTGTCCGGACCGTAGACGTCGATGTGCTCCTTCCAGTTCTTGCTGAAGGCGGCCATCAGAGCCTCGAAATACTCCTTGCCGCCGACTTCACGCAGATACTTGGTGGAGAAGTTGGCGTGCATGCCCGAGCCGTTCCAGTCGGTGTCGCCGAGCGGCTTGCAGTGGAACTCGATGTCCACGCCATACTGTTCGGTCAGGCGGAGCAGCAGGTAACGGGCGATCCACACCTCGTCAGCGGCCTTCTTGGAGCCCTTGCCGAAAATCTGGAACTCCCACTGGCCCTTCGCGACTTCCGCGTTGATGCCTTCGTGGTTGATGCCGGCCTCGAGGCAGAGCTCGAGATGCTCTTCCACGATCTCGCGGGCAACGTCGCCGACATTCTTGTAGCCGACGCCGGTGTAGTACGGGCCCTGCGGCGCGGGATAGCCATGCTCGGGGAAGCCGAGCGGACGGCCGTCCTTGTAGAAGAAGTATTCCTGCTCGAAGCCGAACCAGGCGCCTTCATCGTCGAGAATGGTGGCGCGGGTGTTGGTCGCGTGCGGGGTGACACCATCGGGCATCATCACTTCGCACATAACCAGGGCGCCGTTCTTGCGGGCCGGATCCGGGTAGACCGCGACCGGCTTGAGCACGCAATCCGAGCTGTGGCCTTCGGCCTGCTGGGTCGACGAGCCGTCAAAGCCCCACAGCGGGAGTTCCTCGAGCGAGGGGAAGTGGTCGAATTCCTTGATCTGCGTCTTGCCACGCAGGTTCGGCGTCGGCTTGTAGCCGTCGAGCCAGATATACTCGAGTTTGTACTTCGTCATTGCGTATCTCTCACAAGCTTAAGACCGGTGCCGCAGGCCCCCCGGTCACTTCGCCGGCCGCGCGAGAAGTCGGTCGACCGCCAACGGCTGCCAACTACAAGCAGGAGGCGTGCCAACTCCCGCGAACGCGCGCCAGGATGGGTGGTCGCGCGGATCACGAGCGCGCGACAGGGGAACGGTCGGCGGCCCCGTTACCGGCGACGCGGAGCCGGGCACCGGGAAAACGCGCCTTGCGCCCGCAGGATAGCGCCCGCACGACACCAGCCTCGCGAAAGCCCACGCAACCAAACTGCCATCGTCGCCGTTAACGCACGGGATAAGTCCGGCAATCTCGGCACTGCACAATTTCTGATCTTCTTGTGATCGCAAAATGTGCATTTTGCACCTACGCCATGCCGAACGTGCTATTATGCCGTCAAGGGCTGATGCGGGAACGCGCAGCCGAACAAGGAGAAACAGGATGAGTGCCAGCGTTCATCGCGAGAGTGCGACGATCTACCAGTTCCCGGTCGGCGGGCGGGCCGGCGCAACCAGCCGTTCCGCGGATGACCGCGCCCGGCGCGAAGCCACCCAGGTGCCCGCTATCTGCTTCGGCAGCTGGTATCATGAGGACGCGATCAAGGAAGATAAGGGACGCAAGAACTGAGACCGGTCCGCGTGCCCCTCATGAGACAGCCACGCGCAGCGCGTTCACCAGCAGCGATTCCCAGAGGGCCGGCGACCTGACGTCCGGCCCTCTTTGTTTCTGACGTGCCGTGTGATGACGGCGGCCACCGAACCGCTCAGCCGAAGATCGACCAGCCCATGCGCTGCGTCAGCAATTCCAGCGCGATGCGCCCGAGATGGGAATTGCCGCTGGCGTCCAGCCCCGGCGACCATACCGCGATCGACGCCCGGCGCGGCGCCACCGCCAGAATGCCCCCGCCCACCCCGCTCTTGCCCGGCAGGCCGACGCGATAGGCGAACTCGCCCGAGCCGTCATAATGGCCGCAGGTCAGCATCACCGCATTGATGCGCCGCGCCCGCTCCGGCGACACCACCGAATAGCCGGTCGACGGATTGCGCCCACCATGGGCGAGGAACCGCCCGGCCATGGCGAGCTGGCGGCAGGTCATCGCGATCGCGCAATGGTGGAAATACACGCCCAGCGTGTAATCGACCGGGTTCTCCAGAACGTCGAACGCCTTCATGTAATTGGCCAGCGCCCGGTTGCGGAAGCCGGTTCGCTGCTCGGACGCCGCCACCTTGTCGTCGATGGAGATGTTGGTGTCCTCGGCGATGAAGTGCAGGAAGCGCAGGATCTCGCCCAACGCCTCGCGCGGCTGGTGGCCGGAGAGGATGGCGTCGGTGACGGCGATGGCGCCGGCATTGATGAAGGGATTGCGGGGAACACCGTGCTCGGCCTCAAGCTGCACGATGGAGTTGAACGGGCTGCCTGACGGCTCGCGCCCGACCCGCCGCCACAGACGGTCGCCGATCTTGCCGAGCGCCAGGGTGAGGGTGAAGACCTTGGAGACGCTCTGGATGGAAAACGGCACGTCGCAGTCGCCGGCGGCGGCGACGGTGCCGTCCGCGTCCACCACGGCGATGCCGAAGGCCGCGGGATCGACATTGGCGAGCTCGGGGATATAGGTCGCCACCTCGCCGCGATCGGGGCGGGCGCGCATCTCCTCAGCGATCTCACGGACGGTCTGGGCGAGGTCGGGCACGGGCGGGGGGATTCCTCAGGCAGCTGGGCAGGGTTTCGGCAGGGCGGCGGACGTCACCGCGTCCTTGCAATAGCCAAGCCGCGCCGCAACCGCCAGCCCGCACGCCGTCGGCGCGACGCGCCGGACGGCTGGCCTCACCCGCACACACTGGCCTGACACTCCACCTCACTGCACTGACAATCCACCGCCCGCGGGCGGTGAAAACCCGGTGTCAGGGCATCGTCAGGCGGCGCACCGCGTCCTGCCAGCCGGCGAGCTTGGCGGTGCGGGTCTCCGGCGCCATGGTCGGCATGAAGCGCCGGTCGAGCCGCCAGCTATCGGCGAAGCGCTCCGGCGCCGGCAGGATTCCGGCTTGAAAACCAGCGAGATAGGCCGCGCCCAGCGCCGTCGTCTCGCGCACCACCGGCCGGTCGACCGGCGCCGCGAGGAGATCCGAGAGGCGCTGCATGGCGAGATTCGAAGCCGCCATGCCGCCATCGACGCGCAGCACGGTCGCCCGCGCCGACGCCTTGCCGCTCGCCTGCTTCCAGTCGGCGCGCATCGCCTCCAGGAGGTCAGAGGTTTGATAACAAACGCTTTCCAGCGCCGCGAGGGCGAATTCCGCCCGCGTGGTGGCTCGCGTCAGGCCGAAGATCGCGCCGCGCACATCCGGGTTCCAGTGCGGCGCGCCGAGGCCGACAAAGGCCGGCACGAGATAGATCTGCTGGGCCGGATCGGCGGTCTCGGCCAGCGCCTCGCTCTCGGCCGACGTGCCGATGATGCCGAGCCCGTCGCGCAGCCACTGCACCGCCGCGCCGGCAACAAAGATAGATCCTTCAAGGGCATAGGTACGCTTGCCGGCGATTTGATAGGCGATGGTGGTGAGCAGCCGGTTGGACGAGGCGACCGGCGTGTCACCGGTGTTGAGCAGAACGAAGCAGCCCGTGCCATAGGTCGACTTGATCATGCCCGGCTGGAAACAGGCCTGGCCGACGGTGGCCGCCTGCTGGTCGCCGGCGATGCCGCCAATGGCAATGGCGCCGCCAAAGAATTCCGGCCGCGTGGTGCCGAAGGCGGCGGCGGAATCCTTCACCTCCGGCAGGATCGAACGCGGCACCCGCAGGAGCGCCAGCATGTCCTCGTCCCATTCGCCGGTGCGGATGTTGAACAGCAGCGTCCGCGCGGCATTGGTCGCATCGGTCGCATGAACCTCGCCGCCGGTAAGCTTCCACAACAGCCAGGAATCGACCGTGCCGAAAGCGAGCTCGCCCCGCTCGGCGCGCGCGCGAGCGCCCGGCACATGGTCGAGGATCCAGCTGATCTTGGTGCCGGAGAAATAGGGGTCGAGGATGAGGCCGGTGCGCTCGCTCACCATCGGCTCATGCCCCTCGGCGCGCAGCTTGGCGCAGAGTTCGGCGGTGCGGCGGTCCTGCCAGACAATGGCCCGGTAGATCGCCGTGCCGGTGCGGCGGTCCCACACCACGGTGGTCTCGCGCTGATTGGTGATGCCGATGGAGGCGATGTCGGCGGCACTCGCGCCGGCCTTGGCGATGGCCTCGCGGCAGGTGGCGAGCGTGGTCTGCCAGAGATCCTCCGCCTCATGCTCGACCCAGCCAGATGCCGGGAAGTGCTGGGGAAACTCCTGCTGCGCCATGGCGGCGATGGAGGTGTCTGGCCGGAACAGGATGGCACGCGAGGACGTCGTGCCCTGATCGATCGCAAGCAGATAGGAACTCATGACGTCACCTCGAAGGCTGCGGGCGCATCGGAGCCCGGCGCCTGCCGACGCGCAAGGGGGCGGCAGCAAGCGAGCCGGCACGCAGGGCGGCACCATCTGCCATGATCGGAAGGAAAAGTCGCGGGAGAGCCCGCCCTAAAAGGCGGCGCCCTCTCCCCATGCGGGGAGAGGGCGTGCGTCACGTCAGACGGCTCAGTTCTTGGTCGGCGGGGTAGCCGGCCAGGACTTGATGAGGGCGTCGTAGTCGATGGTCTCGCCCTTGGGCTTTTCGTTGGCGAGCTTGGGCTGGGGGGCGAGGTTGCCTTCCTTCTTGGCGAGCTCGACCCAGTACTCCATCGGCTTCTTGGCGTTCAGCTTCGGGCCACATTCGCCCTGCACGCCGGAACGCTCCAGGCGCTCCATCACCGAGTCCTGCGCCGCCGCCAGCGCGTCCATCGCCGCCTGCGGGGTCTTGGCGCCGGACGAAGCGTCACCGATGTTCTGCCACCACAGCTGGGCGAGCTTGGGGTAGTCCGGCACGTTCGAGCCGGTCGGCGACCACTGCACGCGCGCCGGCGAGCGGTAGAACTCGACGAGGCCGCCGAGCTTGGGCGCCCGCTCGGTCATCGCCGGCGACCAGATATCGCTCTCACGGATGAAGGTCAGGCCCACCATGCTCTTCTTCAGCGACACGGTCTTCGACGTCACGAACTGGGCGTAGAGCCAGGCCGCCTTGCGCCGGTCCACCGGGGTGGACTTCAACAGCGTCCAGGAACCCACGTCCTGGTAGCCGAGCTTCATGCCGTCCTTCCAGTAGGCGCCCTTCGGCGAGGGGGCCATGCGCCATTTCGGCGTGCCGTCGGCGTTCATCACCGGCAGGCCGGGCTTCACCATGTCGGCGGTGAAGGCGGTGTACCAGAACATCTGCTGGGCGATGGTGCCCTGCGCCGGCACCGGGCCGGCCTCGGAGAACGTCATGCCGAGCGCCTGCGGCGGCGTGTACTTCTTCAGCCACTCGATATACTTGACGATCGAGTAGACCGCCGCCGGGCCGTTGGTGTCGCCACCGCGCTCCACCGAGGAACCGGTCGGGCGGCAGCCTTCCATGCGGATGCCCCATTCGTCGACCGGCTTGCCGTTCGGCAGGCCGCGATCGCCATTGCCGGCCATGGACAGCCACGCATCGGTGAAGCGCCAGCCGAGCGAGGGATCCTTCTTGCCGTAGTCCATGTTGCCATAGACCTTGACGCCGTCGATCTCCTTCACATCGTTGGTGAAGAAGTCGGCGATGTCCTCATAGGCCGACCAGTTGACCGGCACGCCGAGATCATAGCCATACTTGGCCTTGAAGCGGGCCTTGTAGTCCGGGTTGGTGAACCAGTCGTAGCGGAACCAGTAGAGGTTGGCGAACTGCTGGTCGGGCAGCTGGTAGAGCTTGCCGTCCGGGGCGGTGGTGAAGCTGAGGCCGATAAAGTCCTTGAGGTCCAGCGTCGGCGAGGTGACGTCCTTGCCCTCGGCGGCCATCCAGTCGGTCAGCGGCACGGCCTGCTTGTAGCGGAAATGCGTGCCGATGAGGTCGGAATCGTTCACCCACGCATCGTAGATGTTCTTGCCCGACTGCATCTGCGTCTGGATCTTCTCGACCACGTCGCCTTCCTGGATGAGGTCGTGGGTGAGCTTGATCCCGGTGATCTCCGAGAACGCCTTGGCGAGAACCTTGGCCTCGTATTCATGGGTGGTGATGGTTTCGGAGACGACGTTGATCTCCATGCCCTTGAAGGGCTCCGCCGCCTTGATGAACCACTGGAGTTCCTTCAGCTGCTCGTCCTTCGACAGCGTCGAGGGCTGGAACTCGCTGTCGATCCACTTCTTCGCCGCCGCCTCATCCGCGCGCACCGGCGCGGCAAAGGCCAGCAGCGCCATGGCGCTGGCGGCCACCATCAATTTCGTTCGGCGTGTCATTGTCTTCATGGCTTCCTCCCATCTCATTCGAGAATGTCGCGGCCTGCCGCCGCTTTGCGAGCGTCACACGAGGCGGAACACCGCCAGTGCGTAGACAAGGCAGAGCGCGAGCGCCCAGCCGAGTTCGGGCCCCACCAGGGCGAGCCAGGCGAGATTGATGAAGGCGCTGCCGAGCAGCGTGATGAACAGCCGATCGCCGCGCGTGGTGGGAATACGGAGCACGCCGACACGGGCACGCTCCGGCCGCCGCACTGCGATCACGGTGAAGATGATGAGCACCGTGGCGATCAGCGCGAAGAACACGCCGGTCTGCCAGGTCCACGCCATCCAGGCGGTGTTTTCAGTGAGGCGGGTGCTGAAATCGTCCATGCCGGCCTCCTCACACCCGCCCAAGGGCGAAGCCCTTGGCGATGTAATTGCGCACGAACCAGATCACCAGCGCACCTGGGATGATGGTGAGCACGCCCGCCGCCGCGAGCAGCCCCCAGTCCATACCGGCCGCCGAGACCGTGCGGGTCATCGTCACCGCGATGGGCTTGGCGTTGGTGGCGGTGAGCGTGCGGGCGAGCAGCAGTTCCACCCAGGAGAACATGAAGCAGAAGAAGGCGGCGACGCCGATGCCGCTCGCGATCAGCGGCATGAAGATCTTCACGAAGAAGCGCGGGAAGGAATAACCGTCAATCGCCGCCGTCTCATCGATCTCGCGCGGGACGCCGGACATGAAGCCTTCGAGGATCCACACCGCCAGCGGCACGTTGAACAGGCAGTGCGCCAGCGCCACCGCCCAGGGCGTGTCGAAGAGGCCGATGGCGGAATAGAGATTGAAGAAGGGCAGCGCGAACACCGCCGGCGGCGCCATGCGGTTCGACAGCAGCCAGAAGAACAGGTGCTTGTCGCCCACGAAAGTGTAGCGCGAGAAGGCGTAAGCGGCCGGTAGAGCAAGGCTGATCGAGATGATGGTGTTCAGCACCACATAGGTCAGCGAGTTGATGTAGCCCGAATACCAGCTCGAATCGGTGAAGATCTTGATGTAGTGCTCGAAGGTGATAGCCTGCGGCCACAGCGAGACCGTGGTGTTGATCTCGTAATTGGTCTTCAGGCTCATATTCACGAGCCAGTAGATGGGCAGCATCAGGAAGACGAGGTAGAGCACCATCACGAAGGTGCCGCCGCGCGAGGAGGAGTTCACGACGCGATCTCCCGGGCCGGGCGCTCGGTGCCGGCGTGGGTCATCACGGTATAGAAGACCCAGCACACGGCGAGCACGATGAGGTTGTAGACGAGGGACATCGCCGCCGCCTTGCCGAGGTCGAACTGACCCAGGGCGAGCTTGACGAGGTCGATGGACAGGAAGGTTGTGGCGTTGCCCGGGCCGCCGCCGGTGAGGACGAAGGGCTCGGTGTAGATCATGAAGCTGTCCATGAAGCGCAGCAGCACGGCGATCAGCAGCACGCGCTTCATCTTCGGCAGCTGGATGGTGGTGAAGACCGCCCAGCGCGAGGCACCGTCGATGCGGGCTGCCTGGTAATAGGCGTCGGGGATGGACTTCAGGCCGGCATAGCAGAGCAGCGCCACGAGGCTCGTCCAGTGCCAGACATCCATCACCACCAGGGTGAGCCAGGCCGAGAGCACGTCGCCCGTGTAGTTGTAGGGAATGCCGATCGCGTTCAGCGCCCAGCCGGCGAGGCCGATATCGGCGCGGGCGAAGACCTGCCAGATCGTGCCAACCACGTTCCACGGGATCAGCAGCGGCAGGGCCATCAGCACCAGCGTCGCGGCGACCTTCCACCCGTCGCGCGGCATGGAGAGGGCGACGAGGATGCCGAGCGGCACCTCGATGGCGAGGATGACGGCGGAGAACAGCAAGTTGCGCCACAGCGCGTCGAAGAAGCGCCCGCCGAGCTCGGTCGAGGGATCGAGCAGTTCCTGGAACCAGCCGAGACCGTTCCAGAAGAACTGGTTGTTCCCGAACGTGTCCTGCACCGAGTAGTTCACGACCGTCATGATCGGCACGATGGCCGAGAAGGCGACGATGAAGAACACCGGCGCGACGAGCAGCCAGGCGCGGTTGTTCAGTGGCTTTTCCATCATGCGCCCCCTTCGCCCGCGACCAGAGCGCCGTCGGCATAGATGTGAATCTGCTGCGGATCGAGAACCAGCCCGGCCTCGCCGCCGCTGACGCTCACGCCTTCCGGCACCCGCACGGCGGCGGGCTGGCCGGCGATCTCGACGCGTGCGATGCGGCTGCGGCCAAGGTCGTCAATGCGCTTGACGCTCACCGGCAGTCCGGTGCCCGCCGGGGCGAGATGGGCGAATTCCGGCCGCACGCCGAGCTCGATCCGCGCCCCCGCCGGCAGGGCCGGGTAGGCGCGCGCGAGATCAACGGTGACGCCCTGCGCCCCGCCGATGCGGGCGGTGCGGCCATCCACGCTGGCGGCCAGCACATTCATGCCGGGCGAACCGATGAAGTGGCCGACAAAGGTGTGGGCCGGGCGGATGAACAGTTCTTCCGGCGTGCCAGTCTGCACCACCGCGCCGTCATGCATAACCACCACCGTATCGGCGAAGGTTAGCGCCTCCGTCTGGTCGTGGGTGACGTAGATCATGGTGAGATCAAGCGCGCGGTGCAGTTCCTTCAGCGAGGAGCGCAGCTGCCACTTGAGATGCGGATCGATGACCGTCAGCGGTTCGTCGAACAGAATGGCGGCGACGTCCGAGCGCACGAGGCCACGGCCCAGCGAGATCTTCTGCTTGGCGTCGGCGGTGAGGTTCTGCGCCTTGCGGTCGAGCACCGCGCTCATGTCGAGACGGCCCGCGATCTCCTCGACGCGCCGGTCGATGTCGGCGCGCGGCACGCCGCGATTCTTGAGCGGGAAGGCCAGGTTCTGGCGCACCGTCATCGTGTCGTAGACGACGGGGAACTGGAACACCTGCGCGATGTTGCGCGCCTCGGTCGGCAGGTGCGTCACGTCGCGCCCGTCGAACAGGATGCGCCCGTTCGTCGGCGTCACCAGCCCGGAAATGATGTTGAGCAGCGTGGTCTTGCCGCAGCCCGAAGGCCCGAGCAGCGCATAGGCGCCGCCCTGCCGCCAGACATGATTGATTTCCTTCAGCGCATAGTCCTGCGGCCCCTGCGGGTTGGGGCGGTAGGCATGGGCGAGATGGTCGAGGGTGATGCTGGCCATCGCGCGTCTCCGTCAGGCTGCCGCGTCGAGAGCGCGGCCGGCGCGCGCGCCGGTGGAATCGAACAGGAGGATTTCGTTGGGGTCGACGAGCACATCGACCGCCGCTCCCGGCTCCAGCGAGCGGATACCCGGCAGAAGGGCGATTAGCGGCGTGTGCCCCATCTCCATATGCAGATAGGTCTCCGAGCCGGTGATCTCGGCGACGGTAACGCCCGCGCGCAGGCGGAAGCGCGCACCAGGAACCGCACTAGCGGGTTGAGCGTGCCCGTCATGTTCCCCTCCCGCTTCGACCTGCAGATGATGGGCACGGACGCCGATCGTGTAGCGGCCATCGGGCACCTCGGCGAAGGCACCGGTGACCGGGATGGACGCGCCGGTCTCCAGTTGCACCGCGCCCGCGCTCTTGGTGGCGGTGAGAGTGTTCAGCGGTGGATCGGAGAAGACGCCGGCGGTGGCGAGGTCGCCCGGGCGGCGATAGACCTCGGCGGTCGGGCCGAACTGGGTGAGGCGCCCCTCCAGCAGCGTCGCCGTGCTGCCGCCAAGCAGCAGCGCCTCCATCGGCTCGGTCGTGGCATAGACGAAGACGGCGCCGGTCGAGGCGAAAATACGCGGCAATTCCTCGCGCAGTTCCTCGCGCAGCTTGTAGTCGAGATTGGCGAGCGGCTCGTCGAGCAGCACGAGATCGGCCCGCTTCACCAGCGCGCGGGCAATGGCGCAGCGCTGCTGCTGGCCGCCGGACATTTCCAGCGGGCGGCGCTGGAGATAGGGCGTGAGCTTCAGGAGCCGCGCTGCCTCAGCGACGCGCGCCTCGATCTCGGCCTTGGGCAGGCCGGCGACGCGGAGCGGCGAGGCAATGTTCTCGTACACCGTCAAGGCGGGGTAGTTGATGAACTGCTGGTAGACCATCGCCACCGAGCGCTTCTTCACGGTGAAGCCGGTCACGTCCTTGCCATCCACCAGAACGCGGCCGGAGCTCGGCGCATCAAGGCCGGCCATCAGCCTCATCAGGCTGGTCTTGCCGGACAGCGTGGCGCCGAGCAGCACGTTGAGGCTGCCGCGCTCCAGCTTTAGCGACACATCGCGGATATGGGTGACACCGCCGACAACGCGGCTGACATTTTCGAGTTGAAGCGTCACGACTGCCCCCCCGCACAGTGGCCGGCATGGGGCGCACCAGCGCCTTCTCGTGCATGAAGGCATCGAGCGCTGCAATCTGCTCGGCCGAGAAGCGCAAGCCCAGCTTGGAGCGGCGCCAGAGAACGTCCTCGGCCGTGCGGGCCCATTCCTCGCGCATCAGGTAAAGCACCTCCGCTTCAGTGAGATCGGCGCCGAACACCCGGCCGAGATCGGCCGCGCTGCGTGCCCCGTCGAGCAGGCGCAGGGCCCGCGTGCCATAGGCGACGACCAGTCGGCGAGCCAGACGTTCGTCGAGCCAGGGATGGGCGCGCTTGATCTGCGCAACGATGCGCACCGGTTCACCCACCGGGAAATCGCCGCCCGGCAACGGCTCCTTGCCGGTCCAAGACACTTTGGACGCGCCGGGCAGGAAGGCGCCGAGCTTTTCCAGCGCGTGCTCGGCAAGGCGGCGATAGGTGGTGATCTTGCCGCCGAAGACGGACAGCAAGGGGGGCCGCCCCTCGCCCTCTTCCATCTCCAGCACATAGTCGCGCGTGGCTTCCTGCGCCTTTGAGGCCCCGTCATCATAGAGCGGGCGCACGCCGGAATAGGTCCACACCACCTGGTCCGGGGTGATCGGCGCGCGGAAATACTCGCTGGCGGCGGCGCAGAGATAGGCAATTTCCTCCGCGCTGGCGACCGGCTGGGCCGGGGTCTGGCCAAAATCGCGGTCGGTGGTGCCGATCAGCGTGAAGTCGTGCTCATAGGGCACGGCGAAGATGATGCGACCGTCCGCGTTCTGGAAAATATAGGCCCGGTCGTGGTCATAGAGCTTGGGCACCACGATGTGGCTGCCTTGCACGAGGCGGACATTGGCCGGAGAGTTCACCCGCACGACCTGCGCCAGCACCTCATGGACCCACGGCCCGGCGGCATTCACCAGAACGCGCGCCCGGACAGTGGAGCGCTCGCCATCCTGCTCGACCTCGATCTGCCAGTGATCCGCGCCGCGCGTGGCGCCAATGACCCGGCAGCGCGGCCGAATGTCCGCGCCGCGCTCGGCAGCGTCGAGCGCGTTGAGCACAACAAGGCGGCTGTCCTCGACCCAGCAGTCGGAATACTCGAAGCCGCGGCTGAAGCCCTCGCGCAGCGGCTTGCCGGTCGGGTCGCGCGTCAGGTCCAGCGTGCGTGTGGCGGGCAGCAGCTTGCGACCGCCCAGATGGTCATAGATGAACAGGCCGAGGCGCAGCAGCCAGGCCGGGCGTAGACCCTTGTGGTGCGGCAGCACGAAGCGCAGCGGCCAGATGATGTGCGGGGCGATCTTCCAGAGCACCTCGCGCTCCATGAGCGCCTCGCGCACCAGCCGGAACTCGTAATGCTCGAGATAACGCAAGCCGCCATGGATCAGCTTGGTAGAGGCGGAAGAGGTCGCGCCGGCGAAATCGCCCTTCTCGAACAGCACGATAGACGCGCCGCGGCCGGCCGCGTCGCGGGCAATGCCGCAGCCATTGATCCCGCCACCGATGATGGCAAGGTCATAAAGCGGATCGAGCGTGCGAGCGTCCACGCGGCGTCTCCCAAGGCCTGGCTCCTTTAGGTCAGGAGCGCTTTCGTTTTTATCTTCGCATTGACGCTAACTGAAACCTCAACTGCCCGCAATGGGCAAAAATCCGAAAGAATCGAACTTTCGTTTAGGTGCAATGCAACAGAAACATGGGAAGGCGCCATGAACCGGGGCGAGGCTGGGGCTTGCGGGAATGAGGCGGGAAGCGGCGACAAACGTCAGCCCGCGAAGTGGCATAAATTTTCGAAATGCCCTCATTGCGCCAATAAATTACCCCTAGGCGGCATCCGCCGTTAGCGTCTCGCAACACCCTCGCCCAGGCTGGAGCGCTGCGATGACCGACGACATGCTGCATGTGATGCAATGGCATAATGGTGAGAAGGAATTCTCTCCCTTCTCCGATGCCGAAATGAAGCGTCGGCAGTCAGCCGTGCGCGGCTGGATGGCGGAAAACAACGTCGATGCGGCGCTGTTCACCTCCTACCACGGCATCAACTACTATTCCGGCTGGCTCTACTGCTCGTTCGGTCGTCGCTACGGCATGGTGATCGACCACGAGAAGGCGACGACGATCTCGGCCGGCATCGATGGTGGCCAGCCCTGGCGCCGCAGCACCAGCGACAACGTCACCTACACCGACTGGCGGCGGGACAATTTCTACCGCGCGGTGCGCCAGCTCACCCCGGGTGCGCGCCGCATCGGCATCGAGTTCGATCAGGTGAGCCTCGATTTCCTGCGGCAACTCGAGGAAGCGCTGCCCGGCGTGGCGTTCGTCGACATCAGCCAGCCCTCCATGTGGATGCGCACCATCAAATCGGCGGAAGAGCAGAAACTCATCCGCGAGGGCGCGCGCATCGCCGATGTCGGCGGGGCGGCCTGCGTGGCGGCGGTGAAGGCCGGTGTTCCCGAGCACGAGGTCGCGCTCGCCGCGACCGGCGCCATGGTGCGCGAGATCGCCAAGTCCTTCCCCTTTGTCGAGCTCATGGACACCTGGACCTGGTTCCAGTCCGGCATCAACACCGATGGCGCCCATAACCCGGTGACCAACCGGGTCGTGCAGTCCGGCGACATCCTTTCGCTCAATACCTTCCCAATGATCTTCGGCTACTACACCGCGCTGGAGCGCACGCTGTTCTGCGACCATGTCGACGATACGAGTCTCGACATCTGGGAAAAGAACGTCGCCGTTCACCGGCGCGGCCTCGATCTTATCAAGCCGGGCGCCAAATGCAGCGAGATCGCGCTGGAGCTCAACCACATGTACCGGCAATGGGATCTGCTGAAGTACCGCTCCTTCGGCTATGGTCACTCCTTCGGCGTGCTCAGCCACTATTATGGCCGCGAGGCCGGGGTGGAGTTGCGCGAGGACATCCACACCGAGCTCAAGCCCGGCATGGTGGTCTCGATGGAGCCGATGGTGATGCTGCCGCAGGGGCTGCCCGGCGCCGGCGGCTATCGCGAGCACGACATCCTCATCGTCACCGAGGATGGCGCGGAGAACATCACCGGCTTCCCCTTCGGCCCCGAGCACAACATCATCCGTAACTGAGGATGGGGGAGCGGCGACCACCGGGTCGGCCGCTCTCCAGCTCCGGCCCGACAGCCATTGTCGCCGCCCCGGCGATATGAAAGGCTTATGCGCATTCCCAATCCATCAGCGATGGATATGCATGCGCGCCATCACCAATTTCCAGACCGATCTCCTGCGCGCCTTTGTCTGCGTCGTCGATCTCGGCGCCTACACCCGCGCCGGCGAGGCGCTCGGCCGCACCCAGCCCGCCATCTCGCTGCAGATCCGCCGGCTGGAAGAACTGGTCGGCGCCCCGCTGATCCGGCAGGTTAGCCGCAACCTGCAACTCACCGGCGAAGGGGAGGTGCTGCTCACCTATGCGCGCGAGATCCTGCGGCTGAATGACGAGGCCGCCTCGCATTTCAACCGGGCGACGATCACCGGCGTGATCCGCGTCGGCCTGCCCAATGACTATGCCGTCGCCTTCCTGCAGGGCGTCATCACCGATTATACGCGCCAGCACCCTGAGCTCATGCTCGAGCTGCATTGCGGCTGGTCTGCCGAGATCCTCGATCGCCTGCGCGCCGACGAGCTCGATCTCGCGGTCGCCATGGTCAACAATGAGGACACGCGCCACCTCTCCCGCTCCTGGGTCGAGCGGCCGATCTGGGCGGCGGCGGACGACGCGCGGCTCGACACCAACCGTGGCATTCCCCTGGCTGCCCATCCCGAAGGCTGCGTCTACCGCGCGCGGATGATCCAGGCGCTCGATGCAGCACGGCTGCGCTGGCGTGTGGCCTATTCAGGTGCGGGCATTGCCGGGCTGCAGAACGCGGTGGTGAGCGGCCTCGGCGTCAGCGCCCTTACACGCTACACCCTGCTGCCGGGGATGCGCGTACTGGACGAGGCCGACGGCTTCCCGCCGCTGGCAGAGATCCGCGTCGGGCTGTTCTACAAGCACCCCAGGCTTTCACCCGCGGGCATCAATCTGGTGAACCACATGATCGCGCAGCTCGACGAAGCCGGCGTCTCTGCGCCAGGCATTGCCGCCGGGCGCGACCGGTTGGAGCGGCGATAGCCGTCGCGAGCTTCGCGCAGGCCAGCATCACTGACGAGGAAGATGGTTCGCAGTTTTGTACCGAAGTGGCGCGCCCGAATATATTCGGACTCCCACCCCATATTCGTTGTTTATTTTTGCATATTTTAATATGATTGATTTATCATGCCTTAGTCTAAAATTGGCGTAAATTTTATCATCTATAATCTAACAAATAAATAAAAATACTATGAATTTTTCTATAAATCATTTAAATATTATATATTATACTTGAGCCCGGCAAAGAGAGAAAGTGAACATCTAACTGAGCCGAAATAGGCACTCGCGCTCTGGCGAAGTGGGTAACGATCTACGTCAGACCTTCCGGTCGCTAGCTAAATCATCTGGATTTTCCGAGTTTGACGGCCGCTTATTGATGAAACACGCGATTCCGGGAGTGAATGCGGCTACATTTCTCTGCATCACTGGAGGGGATTGTCAAAGATCAGGGGCTCGGCGCGGCCGTTGCCGAATCTGGCGCGCAATAATTCCGTAAAGGCGGGATCTTCCAGACTGCAAGTGTAGTGTCACCACCGCCTCGGTAGTGCCGCGACTGCGCGCGAAGCAAGCCCTGAACGGCGCTTTAACCTCGTAGGAGGCCTCTCATAAGGGTGCGCCGACCTTATTCATCTGGACCCGTCGTATCTGTCACCTTCTCCATCCAAGTGACCACCTTGCCGTCGAGTTCCTCAGCCACGGCCAGATGTGACATGGCCTGATCGGCGCTGGCCCCGTGCCAGTGGCGCACATTCGGCGGAATCCAGACCAGATCGCCGGGCACTACCTCCTCAATCGGCCCGCCTTCTTTCTGAACCCGGCCACGTCCGGAAATGATGAACAGCGTCTGGCCCAGCGGGTGCGTGTGCCACGCCGTGCGAGCGCCCGCCGTGAAGTTCACCGTCGCGCCGCTCACGCGCGCCGGCGCATCGCCGCGGAAATTGCCAGAGACGCGAACGTCACCGGTGAAGTAGGCCGACGGTCCTGGTGTCGAGGGCGCATTCTTGGCGCGGACGATCTTGAGATCGGCATCGGAAGCGGGTGCCGGCTGCGCCGTCGCGGCGGTGCGGCTGTCGAAAACACGTTGCAGTACGGCCACCGCCGATACGGCGCGCGGCCATCCGGCGTAGAAACCGAGATGGGCCACCGTCTCGGCGGCCTCGTCGCGCGTCAATCCGTTATCCATCGCCCGATTGGCGTGGAAGGGAAGCTGCTCGGGTTGGCCGATGGCGATCAGCGCCGCCATGGTGACAAGGCTGCGGTCGCGCGGGGTAAGCTCGGCACGCTGCCACAGATCGCCGAACAGCACCCGGTTGGTGAGTTCAGCCAGCTCGGGCGCGGCCGGTGCGATGGCTGTGTCGACGGCCACCTTGCGGGCGGCTTCCGCGGCGGCCTCCAGTTCGATGCGCGGTGCCTGGCTGGGAGCCACGGGCCCTATTCCGCGCTCGTCATAGACGCGCTTGACCTCGATCACGGCCGAGATCGCGTTCGGCCACCCCGAATAGAAGGCGAGTTGGGTAATGACTTCGCCGAGCTCCGCCGGGGTCACGCCATTGTCGAGGGCGCGGGCGGCGTGGACACCGATCTGGGCGGTCTTGCCGGTGGCGATCAGCGCCGTCACGGTGACGAGACTGCGGTCACGCGGTTTGAGGGAATCCCGCACCCAGACCTCGCCGAACAGCACATCGTCGGTGAAATGCCCGAGTCCCGGGGCGACCTGATAGACCGCCTCGGGTGCCACTCGTGCCCGGCGCACCTCCTCGGCAGCGACAGCCGTGGTGGCGAGGGCGGACAGGGCAAGACTGGCAGCGGTTTTTTTCATCATGAAGGCTCCGTAAAGCCCGCATCGGCGATAGGTCGGCGATAGTCCCGACGGGCCGATGCGGGCGATGGCCTGCGGTCGCAGGATCAGCTCAGGTTGAGATCGGCATTCTTCAGCGGAAGCTGGCGCACCCTCTTGCCCGTGGCGGCGAAGATGGCGTTCAGCACGGCAGGTGCCGCCACCGCGATGGTCGGCTCGCCGACGCCACCCCAGAAACCGCCGGACGGCATGGAGATCACCTCCACCTCCGGCATCTCGTCGAGCCGCAGCACGTTGTAAGTGTCGAAGTTCTCCTGCTCGATCCGCCCGTCCTTCACCGTGCATTCGCCATGGATCATGGCGGAGAGCCCGTAGACGAAAGAACCGCCGACCTGGGCCTCCACCTGCTGCGGGTTCACCACATGGCCGGGGTCCGTCGCGGCCACGATGCGATGCATCTTCAGCTGGCCATTGGTGACGGAGACTTCCGCAGCGGCGGCGACATAGCTGCCGAACCCCATGATCTGGGCCACCCCGCGCGCGCGGCCCGGCGCGGGAGGCGTGTCCCAGCCGATACCCTTGGTCGCCGCTTCCAGTACGGCGAGATGCTTGGGATGATTGCGCATCAGTTTCCGCCGGAAGGCGAGCGGATCCTGCCCCGTAGCGGCGGCCATTTCGTCGATGAAGCATTCCATGTAGACGGCGTTCTGATTGAGATTCACGCCGCGCCAGAAACCCGGGCGGATGTGGGGGTTGCGCATGGCGAATTCGATCAGCACATTGGGGATGGTGTAGCCGAGATGCCCTTCCGGGCTGTCGGGCAGAAGGCCCTGATAAACAAGCGGGTCGCCGTTGCTCGTCATGATCTGGGGAGCCGCGAAGCTGGCGATCGACTGGCCGGCGATGCGCATGTGCAGCGCCTCGACATTGCCCTGTGCATCGAGCGAGGCGCGGAACCGGGCCTGCGTCACCGGGTGGAACCGCCCCTGGAGCATGTCCTCCTCGCGGGTCCACATCATCTTCACGGGCGTACCGGGCATCGTCTTGGCGATCAACGTCGCCATCCGCACATACTCGCCCGACAGGCGCCGGCCGAAGCTTCCGCCGATCCGCATCACATGCACGTCGCAGGCTTCGGGCGCGAGGCCGGAGGCGTTCACCACGGCGGTCAGCGCCACGTCCGGCGCCTGAGTCGGCACCCACGCCTCGCAACGCTCCGGCGTCCAGCGCACGGTCGCGCTGATCACTTCCATCGGCGCGTGGTTCTGATAGGGGAAGCCGTAATCCGCTTCAATGATCCGTGACGCACGCGACAGAACCGCGGGGGCATCACCTGAGCGGTTGCCGACGAAGGCTTCGGGGGCCGCAAGGGCCTCGCGCAGCATGGCCGAAATCGTGTCGCTGGAGACCTTCGCGTTGTCGCCTTCGTCCCATTCGATGGGCAGGGCGTCGAGCGCGGTCTTGGCACGCCAGAACGTGTCGGCGACCACCGCCACCGTCTCGTCGTCGACCTTGAGAACCTGCTTGACGCCGCGCATGCCGGAAACCGCTGCGGCGTCGAAGCTGCGGAGCTTGCCGCCATGGACGGGGCAGGCCTTGGGAATCGCGACCACCATTCCCGGCATCCGGATGTCCATGCCGTAGACCAGCGAGCCGTCCAGCTTGTCCATCGTGTCGATGCGCTTCAGCGGCTGGCCGGCGATGGTCCAGTCCTTCGGATCCTTCAGCGCGATGTCGGCGGGCGGCGTGATGCCGTTGGCGCTCGGGGCGATGGCGCCATAGGTCGTGGAACGTCCGCTGGAGGTGTGGCTGATAACGCCCTTGGCGGCGCGGCATTCCCCGGCCGGCACACTCCAGCTTCGGGCGGCGGCCTCGATCAGCACGGCGCGCGCCTGCGCACCGCCGAGCCGCAGATAGTCATGCGAGCCGCGGATGGAGCGCGAGCCGCCGGTCTGCTGCGCTTTCCACACCATGCCGCGGGCCTTGTTGGCCGCGGGATTGACCATCTCGTAGCGGACCTTGTCCCAATCGCAGTCGAGTTCCTCGGCGACGAGCTGGACGAGACCGGTGAGCGCGCCCTGTCCCATCTCGATACGGGCGACGCGGATGATGACCGTCTCGTCGGGCTGGATCACGACCCAGGCATTGACCTCCCGCGCCGTCGTCTGCGCCACGGCGCCGAACGGCAGGGGAAAGGTAAAGCCGAAGGTGAAGGCGCCGGCAGCGGCCGCGGCACCTCCGAGGAATTTACGGCGCGAGACACGCGCCTGACGGTTGGCATCCGAAGCCGATAGTGTCGCGCTCATGGTGTGCTCCCCCTCAACCGCGGTTCGCGGCCATGCGCGTGGCGGCGAGCTTCACGCCCGCCAGCACGCGCGTGTAGGTTCCGCAGCGGCAGATATTGCTGATCTCGGCACGGATATCCTCATCGCTTGGGTTCGGATTCTGCGCGAGCAGCGATGAAGTGGCCATGATCATGCCGACCTGGCAGTAGCCGCACTGGGCGACGTCAAGTTCGGCCCAGACCTGCTGCACGGGATGCGGGCCCTGCGCCCCGAGGCCCTCGATCGTGACGATCTTCTGATCCTCGGTGACGGCGCTTATTGGAAGCGCGCAGGAGCGCGTGGCGACGCCGTCGACATGGACCGTGCAGGCGCCGCACTGGGCGACGCCGCAGCCATATTTCGTTCCGGTCAGGCCGACATGGTCGCGAATGACCCACAGAAGTGGCGTGTCATCCTCGACCTCGATCTCGACGAGCTTTCCGTTGACGTTGAGCTTGGCCATCGTGCACTCCCGGCTGAGGTGATGGGGCGGGTCAGTTGGTCTGCGGCGGACTCTGCAGATAAGCCGTGAGCGCTGCGCGGTCGGTGGCACTCGTCACCGAGATCGTCATGGTGCTCCCCTTCACCATGGCGCGCGGATTGGTGAGGAAGGTGTCGAGCTGCGCCGCGTCCCAGGTGATGCCAAGGTCGCGCATGCCCTGCGAGTAGCGCGCGCCCTCGACGCTGCCAGCCTTGCGGCCAATCACGCCGCTCAGGCTGGGGCCGATGCGGTTCTGTCCGGGCTCAAGGGAATGGCAGGAGGCGCAGCGTGTGCGGAACAGGCGTTCTCCGGTCGCCGCGTCCTGTGCGCCGGCCGGAGGGGCGAGCACCGAAAGGGCGAGAGTCGAGCAGGCAAGTACGGCGAGGAATCGAGAGGACATCCTGTCTCCGGCAAGGTTCGCTATCGTCGGGGCCGGACGGTGGCGAGCGCCACGCAGGCCTTAGAAGACTGAATCTTACGCAGAGGGATGAGGAGGGATTAGCCAGACTCTCTCGCATGGCGCTATGTGGGAGATTCATCAATCCCACCATCAACTTATCGTTATTGACCAAGGCTGACGAAGTATGGGAAGTGCGACTTCGGAAGCACTTGCGATGGGCGGCATCTGTTATCGTTCACGACTGAAGGCTTCCGCCACCTCGTCTGCGGCGCGAATTCCACTCAGCAGCGCGCCATGTGCGGTCGAGAAGTCCGTGGGATGCGTCGCCTCGCCGGCGAAGAATAACCGATCTTCATAGGGACTCGCCAACCTGGCGCGCGCGCTTCGGTGGCCGGGCAAGGCATGGCTGTAGCCGCCGCCAATGGAAGGTGTCGCGCCCCAGGAGGAAGCCAGAGCCGGGCGCAACGCGCGGCGCACTTCCCCGCCGAAGAGGGCCGCGAGCTGGTCGATGGCATGGGCGAAGGCGACCGGCGTTCCCTCGTCACGCACGCGGCGGGCGCCGGCGCCGCCGAGGAAGCACTCGATGACGGGGAACCCGAAGGGCCGGATGTAATAGGTGCCCGATGCCGGATCGTGGAGGTCGCCCTGCACATGGGTCTCCGCCTCGAATGGCGAGGGACCGATGATCTCCAGAAACAGCTTCTCGTTGCAGCCCAGCGGCAGATGCGCCGCCGCCGCGCGCCAGGGGTCCAGCGCGGCCGGCCAGCGGATCGCGTCGCCGGCGAGCATATGGGTGGAGACGGTGAGGATCGCCGCCCGGCAGCGCAGCGTGCCGCGCGGGGTGACGAGTTCAACGGCCGGTCCGTTGATGTCCAGCCGTTCCAGCGGCGTCGCCAGATGCAGCGCCACATCGGCAGGGAAGCGGGAGGCGATCAACGTGCCGTAGCCCGCCGGCAGGCGCCAGTTAAGCGCGGTCGAGGCGCTGTCATAGGCGGCGTAATCGGCGGCCGAGATGCGCTCCAGTTCGTCGCCGCTGATATAGCCGCTCAAGGCCTGGAGATAGGCGAGCCAGCGCTCGCCCGGCGCCACGGCGTCAATGGCCCGGTCGCTGGCCGGCGGATACTCAAGGAGCCGCTGGCTCCAGGCGTCAAAAGCCGCGCCGGCGGCTTCCCACTCCGCCGGGGGCGCGCCGAGATCGCCGAATTGCTGGTCCCAGGCGCTGCGCCGCCGGTCCACGACGAAACCGGCGGCCTCGGCGATCCGTGTCCACGGATTGCGGTCGGCCGAATGCAGCCAGCCGCAGCCAAGGTCGAGCGGCAGGCCGCTCATCAGGACGGTCGAGGCGCGCCCGCCAAGACGCGGCAGGGCCTCCAGCACGACAACCGACAGGCCGCGGCCGGCAAGCCGCCGGGCGGCGCCGATGCCGGCCGCGCCGGCCCCGATGATGGCGATGTCGCAAGCGTGGGTCATACGGGGATGCTAGAGCATTTTCGAGCGACGTGGATTTCTGTTCACGGCAAGAAAATGCGTCAGGCCAATAATTTAGAGCCCTGTTGGTGAGCTGGAGCTCACCAAGCTCTAGGCCAGTTTCACCGCATAGCGAAGATGCACCACGCCGTGATCGAGCGTCTCGGCACTGAGGAGCGACAGCGTCACCTTGCCGGCGAGCCCGTTCGGGCCAGCGTCGACGATGGCCTCGCTGCCCGGCCGGGCATCGAGCGCAGGCGCGATGAGCACGCTGAACTCATCGACGAGGCCAGCGGCGAACAAGGCGCCATTGGCGCGCGCGCCACCCTCCACCGCAAGGCGTCGGATGCCGAACTCCCGCGCCAGAATCTCCAGTGTCGCGGCGAGGTCGATCTCATCGCCCTCGGCGATGATGTAGGAAACGCCATCGGCTGCGAGTTCGGCGAGGTGGCTGTCCGGCACATCCCGGCCGAGCAGGGCGATGGCGTGGTCGCCGCCGACGCTCGATCCCTTGAAGTGCACCTTGCCGGAAGGATCGAGCGCGATGGCATAGCTCGCCGCCCGCGTCGCGACATGGAGCGGGCGCGCGACCGCGCCGGCCATCGCCGGCGGATGCGGCACGCCCTTGGCCATCTCGGCCATGGTCACACGCCCGACCAGCCAGGCGTCGGCTTTCAGCGTGCCGTGGACCTGCTCATAGAGCCGACCCCAATCGGCGCGGCCACCCTGCGGGCTGGCGGTGAACCGGCTCGGGTGCAGGCGCCCGTCGAGCGAGGTTTCCATCAGGCAAATGACATAGGGCTTCATGGGGCGCACCTCGGACGAAGGGACCGCCGGCGATGGCCCGCCAGCGGTCGGGAAACGGGTCTCAGGCCGCGACCGGAGCCGGCAGCGTGGCCATGTCGATGACGAAACGATAGCGCACATCGGCCTTTTCCAGCCGCTCGAACGCCGCGTTGATGTCCTCCATGCGGATCATCTCGACATCGGGAAGAACGCCGGCCTTGGCGCAGAAGTTCAGCATCTCCTGCGTTTCCGCGATACCGCCAATGGGCGAACCGGCGATGCGGCGTCGGCCGAGCAGCAGCGGCACGGTGCTCGGCTCGGCCAGCGGGCCGATCTGGCCGACGATCACCAGCGTCGCGTCGACATCGAGCAGCGGCACATAGGGGTTGATATCGTGCTTGACCGGCACGGTGTCGATGATGAGATCAAAGCTACTGGCGGCCTGCGCCATGGCATCCGCGTCGCTCGACACCAGCAGGCGGTCGGCGCCCAGCGCCAGCGCGTCGGCTTCCTTATCCTTGGTGCGGCTGAGCACCGTGACGTCCGCGCCCATGGCGGCGGCGAGCTTGACCGCCATATGGCCGAGCCCGCCAAGGCCGACCACGCCGACGCGGCTGCCCGGCCCGACATTCCAGGTGCGCAGCGGCGAATAGGTGGTGATGCCGGCGCAGAGCAGCGGGGCGGCCTTGGAAAGGTCCAGCCCTTCCGGCACGCGCAGCACGAACTCCTCGCGCGTTACGAGGTGCTTGGAATAGCCGCCCTGGGTCAGCGCGGTCGGCTCGCAGGAAAAGCGGTCCGTGTCGCTATAGGTCTGGACCGGCCCCTTGCGGCAGAGCTGCTCGAGACCCTTCCGGCACTGATCGCAGCTTTGGCAGGAATCGACGAGGCAGCCGACCGCCACATGGTCGCCGATCGCGTAATGCTTGACCTCATTTCCGACGGCGGTCACGCGGCCGATGATCTCGTGGCCGGGCACCAGCGGGTAGCGGCTCCAGCCCCAGTCATTGCGCGCCTGATGCAGGTCGGAATGGCAGACGCCGCAGTAGAGCACCTCCATCGCTACATCGTTCGGCCGCAGCTCACGCCGCTCGAAATCATAGGGACTGAGCGGGGTCGTCTCCGAGCGCGCCGCATAGCCAACGGTCTTCATGGGCTTCTCCTGTGCCGGGCCGCGCCGCCGCGGGTGCGCGGCGCCGGGATACCACGCCTGAAGTAGGGCGCGCCGCCCGTCAGGTGTAGAGCCGCCGCGACGCTAGCTCTCATGAAGGGCGTTCATCAATGCAAGCCGCGCATGCGAGGCTGGTGGCGCTGGCCGCCGATTGATGAGGCTCCCTCATCACGCCATGCGCCCTCCGGCCGGTAGTCCCCGGCACGTCTGCCCCCTAGCCTCGATCGATCCTGCACCACCGCGCCTCCCGCCACGCTGTTGCTCCGTGGCGGCTGGCGCGCGCGCCCACTTCACTGGAATGATCATGTTGACTCACGATACGCCTGTCGCCGACGGCATGGTGGAGGCGGCGGCCTCCCCTGCCGCGAACTGGGGCGCGGTCTTCGCGCTCTCGCTCTGCGTCTTCACCCTCATCGCCTCCGAATTCATGCCGGTGAGCCTGCTCACCCCGATCGCCGCCGAGCTGCGCGTCACCGAAGGACAGGCCGGGCAGGCCATCGCCGTCTCCGGCGCCTTCGCCGTGGTGACGAGCCTGTTCATCACCGCCATCGCCGGCGGGCTGGACCGCAAGATCCTCCTGCTGATCCTCACTGGCCTGATGATCCTCTCCGGCGCCATCGTCGCTACCGCCCCGACCTACACCGTGCTGATGATCGGGCGCGCGCTGATCGGCATCGTCATTGGCGGCTTCTGGTCGATGTCGGCGGCGACCGCGATGCGGCTCGTGCCTAGCCATCAGGTGCCGCGCGCGCTGGCCATCCTCAATGGCGGCAACGCGCTGGCGACCGTGGTCGCGGCCCCGCTCGGCAGCTTCCTGGGCGGCATCATCGGCTGGCGCGGGGCGTTCTTCTGCGTCGTGCCGATCGCCGCGCTGGTGTTTGTCTGGCAGGTCGTCAGCCTGCCCACCATGCGGGTCGCACCGTCACCAGGCTCCGGGCACGTCTTCCGCCTGCTGCGCCGGCCCGTCGTCGCGTATGGCATGGCGGCGATGAGCCTGTTCTTCATGGGGCAGTTCACCCTGTTCACCTATCTGCGGCCGTTCCTCGAAACGGTGACGCGGGCGGACCTCACGACCCTCTCGCTCCTCCTGCTGCTGATCGGGGTCACCGGCTTCATCGGCACGCTGCTGATCGAGCGCTTCGTGAAGACGGGCCTCTACCGCACGCTCATCGTCATTCCCGCGCTGATGGCCCTCATCGCGGCGGCGCTGATCGGGTTCGGCACCTCGCTGATCGTCACCGCCGGCCTGCTCGGTGTCTGGGGCCTGCTCGCCACCTCGGCGCCTGTCGGCTGGTGGACCTGGCTGGCGCGGACGCTGCCGCGCGATGCGGAGGCCGGCGGTGGGCTGATGGTCGCCATGGTCCAGTTCGCCATCACGTTGGGCGCCACGCTCGGCGGCCTGCTGTTCGACACGAGCGGCTACGCGGCGACCTTCGGTGCCGCCGCCGCGCTTCTGGCGATTGCCGCCGGGCTGGCCCTGCTGACCGGCCGGCGCGCCTCGGCCCCCATTTGACCCCACCGGCCGGACCGCCAAAAAGCAGCAGCCGCCCTCGTCGTGACGGGGGCGGCTGCATCTTCCGGTGCCGGTGTTCGCGGGGCTTTGGCACCGAAAGCCAAGGATGGGTCAGCCCGCAGTTCCGGTGAGCTTGGCGCGCGAGAGCGGCAGGCTGCGGATGCGCTGGCCGGTCAGGACCGAGGCGGCGTTCACCACGGCGGGCGGCACACCCGGCAGGCCCGGCTCGCCGATGCCGCCCATGGGTGCGCCGCTCTCGACGATGCGCACATGCACCTTCGGCATCCGCTCGGGCGGCAGGATCGGGTAGCCGTCATAGTTGCGGGCACGCGGCACGCCGTCCTCGTAGATCACCTCCTCGAGCAGGGCCGACGAGAGACCGAGCGCGACCGCCGAATTCACCTGCGCCTCGATGATCGCCGGATTGACGATGCTGCCCGGGTCGATCGCCACCCAGACATGGTGGACGACGACCTCGCCGTCCTTGAGCGACACCTCGGCGATGGTCGCGACCTCGCTGCCGAAGGGCGAGGCCATGGCAACGCCGCGGGCACGGCGCGTGCCGTCCTCGGCAGTGAAGGGCCCACGCTTCCAGCCGCCGGAGAGCGCGGCCACGGCCTCGATCAGGTTGCGATGGCGGGGGCTGTCGGCGAGAAGGCGCCGGCGCAGCTCATAGGGATCCTGCTTGCCGGCATCCGCCATCTCGTCGAAGAAGGTCTCGTAGAAGAAGTCGTTCATGGAATGCCCGACCGAGCGCCAGAAGCCGATGATCGCGGGATCATCGACATGGATATGGCCGACACGGCGGTTCGGGATCGCATAGACCTTGCCGGCGATGCCTTCGACGGCGGAGCTGTCCACCTTGTCGTCCGTGCGGCCGAACCAGCGGCCGGTCGCGCCCTCCCCCACCGCCACCGCGCTCAGCGCGACGGGCAGGCCGCTGGCGTCGAGGCCGGCGCGGAAGCGGGCGACGCTCATCGGCCGGAACGCATCGCGCAGGAACTCTTCCTCGCGCGACCAGATCACCTTCACCGGTCGCCCCGCGGCTTTCGCCAGCCGGATCGCCTGCTGGTAGGGATTGGCGGTCTGGTAGAGGAAGTGCCGGCCGAAGAAGCCGCCGAGGATCGGCGAGTGGATCATGACCTTTTCGGGCGAAAGGCCGGCCACCTTGGCGGCATCGCCCTGAAACATCTCCGGCGCCTGATTGGGCGCCCAGACCTCGAGCGTTCCATCCGCGTTGAACCGGGCAATGGCCGAGGGCGGCTCGAGCTGCGCATGGGCGAGATGCGGCGCATCGAAGCTTGCCTCGACGATGCGGGCCGCGCCCGCCAGTGCCGGGCCGACTTCGCCATGGGTCTCGAAGGCAAGGCCTTCGCCCGTGCGCGACTGGAGATCGGCGCGGTGCTGTTGCGAGGAATAGTCCGCCGGCATGACGCGGGCCGTGCTGTCGGGCTTCGCCTCGTCCCAGTTCACCTGAAGCGCCTCGACCGCCCGGCGGGCGCGCCACCAGTTGGTGGCGAGCACCGCGACCGCCCCCGGCAGACGGTGAACCGAGTGAACGCCCGGCATCGCCCTGACCTCGGCCTCATTGGCGAGGGCGCCCGGCTCCTGGCCGAGCCGCGGCGCATGCTGGACGGCACCGTGCAGCATGTTGTCGACCTTCAGGTCGATGGCATAGTGTGCCTTGCCGGCCGACTTGTCGCGAATGTCGATCCGGGCCACCGGCTTGCCGATCCAACGGAAATCCTCGCGCGAGCGAAGGGGGACGTCCGTCGGCACCGGCAGAGCAGCGGCCGCCGTCGCTAGATCGCCATAGGGGATCGAGCGGCTGGAGGCGGCGTGGATCACACGGCCGGGCTGCGTCGAGAGTTCCGCCAGCGGCACGCCGAGTTGGGTGGCGGCAGCCTGGAGCAGCATCCGGCGCGCGGCGGCGCCGAGCTTGCGCATGGTCTCGTAGCTCATACGCACCGACATGCTGCCGCCGGTGAAGCGGTAGCCGCCGATCAGCGTGTAGTCCGGGCCGGGAGGCGCGCCTTCCACGACGAACTGAGTGGGATCGACGTCGAGTTCCTCGCCGACGATCTGCGCCATGGCGGTGAAAATGCCCTGGCCGCCCTCGATGAAGGCGCTGCGGAACAGCACCGTGCTGTCCGGCAGGATCTGGATATAGGCGTTGACCCGCGTGCCCGGCACGATAGCGGGCGCGGCCTCCTGCGCGAAAGCGCGTCCGCCGGCCGGAAGGGCGACGCCCAGCACCAGGGCGCCGAGCGAAGCGCCGAGGAAGCTGCGCCGCGAGAGATTGAGGGGCAGGGCGTCAGGCTTGCGGGCCGCCGCCTTGATGAGTGGGCTCATTTCATTCATCGCGCCGCTCCTCAGGCCTGCGCCGCGTGCCGGACGGCCGCGGCGATCGCGTTATAGGTGCCGCAGCGGCAGAGATTGATCATGGCCGCAGCGATGTCCTCATCGCTCGGCTTGGGGGTCTGCTTGAGCAGCGCGGTGGCCGCCATGACTTGGCCGGACTGGCAGTAGCCGCATTGCGCGACCTGCTGCGACACCCACGCCTCGACGACCTTCTGACCCACCGGATCCTGCGTCACCGCCTCGATGGTCATGATCTGGCTGCCCGCGACCGCCTCGACCGGCGTCACGCAGGAACGCGTAGCCTGACCGTCGACGAGTACGGTGCAGGCGCCGCACTGGGCAAGACCGCATCCATATTTGGTGCCGGTCATGCCAAGTTCATCGCGCAGCACCCAGAGCAGCGGGGTATCGGGCTCTATATCTAGCCGATGCAGTTGCCCGTTAATGGTGATGTCCACCGTCATTCTCCGTGCAAGAGGGCGCCAGACCCGCCCGCACGCGGTGCGACCTCCGAGAGGTCTCCACCCGCGCGGCAGCCGTCATGGCTTCCGTTTGGTCTGGTTCCAAATCTACGCGGTGGCCGCCCGGCGCATTAGAGGCCGGCTTTGCTTGTCGCGATGAGCCCGGCTCATGAATGAGCGGTCAGAGCGGCCGCACGACCACCCGCTCCATCGGCCCGGCGCAGAGCGACGTGCTGTCGCCTCTCATGCCAGAATCTGACACATCGTCGTCCGCCACGAGGCCGGCATTCACCGCCACATCGTCGCCGGCATCGAAGCTTTCCGGCGCGCGAACCACAACCGGCGCGCCGGTATCCTGCGCCAAGCGGTCGCCCGCTGCGCTGTTGGGGAAGCACTGGACGAAGACGAGCCCGAGAACGAGGGCCGCGAGCAGGTAGCTCGTGCCGATGCGCCGATCATCGACGATATAGCGGTCGGGTTCATAGGACATGCGGTTCCTCATGAATGGTCAGCGGCCCCCCAGCCGAAAATGGCGATCCCTCCCGTCTACGGATGAGCAGCACCGTTCGTACGCCGCTCGCCGAGATGTGAGCCGGGTGGCGCTCAGCGCCGCGCCGTGGCCGTCAACGGAAATTGCCCGCGTGTAAGCAGTGGCTTGATCCCGCCGTCGAGTCGACCAAGGCGGATCAGCCCCCGTGAATAGTGATAGCCGGCATGATAGAAAACGAGATTGCCCCAGGGCGCGTAATAGGCCAGATCGCCAGGCGCCTCATTGCCGAAGGCGCCGCTGCCTGCCTCTGTGAGCTTGCGCGGCAGATAGGCGATCTTCTCATTGGTCGAGTAGTCGTCGATCTCAAGGGTCAGCGGGAGCATCGAGGCGAAGTCGCGCGCTGACGGGTTGTCGAGCAGCGTCGCCGTGAACACCTGTCCGCTGAAGGCAAATTCGACTTTCATGAACGGCTTCTCCGCTGCCTGGCCCCACGCGGGGCCAGACGCACCAATCGCGCGCGCGGACATACCGGCCACACAGGCTCCGAGCACCATTCTGCGCGTCATGACCATGATCACTGTTCCAATACACGGGCGTATAGGAGCCCACGACATGGCACTTGTTCGCCGTGTCTGACGCTAAGGTAGCGAGACTGCCGGGCGTCCGTTAGCGGTGGGCTGCCGCATGGAGACATGAGGGCGATTCATCAATCGTCCGCGTCGCTATCATGGGGTTTGCATCGTCGGCTTGTGGAGAGAGTTGATGAAGTCGTGACAGGAGGAGTGGCGCTCGATGCCGAGCTGCACCTATCGGCCCCTTGTTCTTACGATATAATCGATCTGCTCTTATGAGAGGTGATCATGGATGGCACGCGAGAACATCAATGACCTTCTGGCCTTCATCGCTGTCGCCCGCGAACGCAGTTTCACGCGGGCAGCCTCGCGCATGGGGGTGTCGCAGTCGGCCCTCAGTCACACGATCCGCCAGCTCGAAGCTCGGCTCGGCGTTCGCCTGCTGACGCGTACCACCCGCGCCGTCTCGCCGACCGAGGCCGGCGAGCGCCTGCTGCAAGGCATCGGCCCGCACTTCGACGAGATCGAGGCCCAGGTCGACGCGCTGAACGATCTTCGCGACACACCCGCGGGGACCATCCGCATCAGCGCCTCGGACTACGCCATCAGCAGTATACTCTGGCCCAAAATCCGAACGTTTTTGCCGAAATACCCCGATATCAAAGTCGAACTGATGCTCGACAATGGCCTCACCGACATCGTGACCGAGCGCTACGATGCCGGCGTACGCATGGGCGAACAACTCGCCAAGGATATGATCTCGGCCCGCATCGGCCCCGACTTCCGCTTTGCCGTGGTCGGAACCCCCGCCTATTTTGCGGAGCATCCGGCCCCGGTACACCCGCAGGATCTCGTCCAGCACCGCTGCATCAACTACCGTTTCCAGACCTCCGGCGGCCTGTGGGCCTGGGAGTTCGAAAAGGACAGTCGGGAGCTGAAGATACGGGTCGACGGCCAGCTTGCCTTCAACAACATCTTCCATGTCCTGGATGCGGCGCTCGCCGGCGCTGGCCTTGCTTTTGTCCCCGAGGAGATCGCCCTCGACCATGTCCGTGCGGGACGGCTCGTCTCGGTGCTGGGTGACTGGTGCGCTTATTGGGATGGTTTCTATCTCTATTACCCCAGCCGGCGTCAGTCCTCGCCGGCTTTCGTTGCCCTTCTTGATGCCTTGCGCCACCGCTCGTAATGCCGATCCGGCTTGTGCTTCAGCAAAGTCAGGGTTGATACAGATCAATTGATTGATGAAGGGGGCTCATAACCTCTAGCCAATCCATGGGTCTACTTCCTGCCTCCGGGGCGTACCACATTTGTAGGACGCAGAGCCGTCCACGGCTCGCAATGGAGGCTCCTATGGATAGGCACGTAAAAGACGAGACCGCTACGACCAATGCCACGGGCGGACAGATCGACCGCCGCGACTTGCTCAAGATGACCGGCGTGGGCATGGCCACCGTCGGCGTGATGTCCCTCCTCGACACGTCATCGGCCAGCGCACAGGACATGTCGCGCGGTGCCGCAAATTTCTACACCAGCGACAAGGTCACGCTTGAGAAGGTCACCTTCAAGAGCCAGTACCAGATGGACGTCGCGGGCAACCTGTTCGTTCCGAAGGACATGAACCGGAGTGCGCGCAACCCGGCGATCATCGTCGGCCATCCGATGGGCGCGGTGAAGGAGCAGAGCTCCAACCTCTACGCGACCAAGATGGCGGAGCAGGGCTTCGTCACGCTGGCCATCGATCTGCCCTTCTGGGGTGAGAGCGCCGGGCAACCGCGCAACATGGTCTCGCCGGACCTCTATGCCGAGGCCTTCAGCGCCGCGGCCGATTATCTCGGCACCCAGGCCTTCATCGATCGCAACCGCATCGGCGTCATCGGCATCTGCGGCAGCGGCAGCTTCGCCGTCAGCGCAGCCAAGATCGATCCGCGCCTGCGCGCCGTGGCGACGGTCTCCATGTACGACATGGGATCCGCCAACCGCAACGCGCTCAACCATTCGCTCACTGTTGAGCAGCGCAAGGAAATCATCGCCGCTGCCGCCCAGCAGCGTTACGCCGAGTTCACGGGCGGGCCGACCGAATATACGGGCGGCACCGTGCTCAAGCTGACGGCCGACACGCCCGAGATTCAGCGCGAGTTCTACGACTTCTACCGCACCAGCCGTGGCGAGGTGACACCAAAGGGGGCCTCTCGGCAGACCACGACCAGGCCGACCCTGACCAGCAACGTGAAGTTCATGAACTTCTACCCGTTCAACGACATCGAGACGATCTCGCCGCGTCCGATGTTGTTCATCAGTGGTGATCAGGCGCATTCGCGAGAGTTCAGCCAGGACGCCTACATGCGGGCGGCCGAACCCAAGGAACTGGTCTGGGTGCCGGGAGCCGGCCATGTCGATCTTTATGATCGCGTCGACCTGATCCCCTTCGCCAAGCTCACCAGCTTCTTCAACCAGAATCTGGCCGCCTGACGGGCGGAATCCCCTGCCTCAAGGCTCCCGCTTCATCCCTCTCCTCCTACCGGCAGGACGCGCCCCGCGCGTCCTGCGAAGCCTCGGGCAGCCGTTCCACCGGACGGCTCGGTATGCCGATCGCCAGCGATGATCAGGGCGCCCTTCAGGTCGGCGCCGGCCTCGTCATCGACGCCGGCTGTGATCCGGTAATCGTCGGCAACCTCGCCGCCGCGCGGGTCTTCGAGCAGGGCGGACCCGGCTGGCGGGCACATCTGACAGCCCCCGAACTGCGCCGCCGCCTGGGTCTTCCCGCCGTCGCCAACTGAGCGCGAGGGCGCCCTGCATCGCAGACGCGCCCGCGCGGTCCGTCACCAAGCACCGTTCATTCCCATCCAGGATGTCGCCATGAAAATCGCCATCGTCTTTGACAGCAGCTACGGCCACACCGCCAGGCTGGCGCGCCACGTTGCCGAGGGTGTCGCCCGCGTTCCGGGCGCCGAGGCGACGTTGTTTCCCGTCGCCGACGGCCCCGTCGACTGGACGGCACTGGCGGCGAGCGATGCCATCATCTTCGGTTCGCCGACCTATAACGGGCTCATATCAGCCCGCCTGAAGCAGTTCATGGAAGAGGCGACCGGGACCGCCTGGAGACCGCAGGCGTGGCGCAACAAGATCGCCGCCGGTTTCACCAATTCCGGCGCCCTGCACGGGGACAAGCTGAACTCGCTGGTCTCGCTGGCGCTGTTCGCCGCTCAGCACGGCATGATCTGGGTGGGGCTTGATCTCTTTCCCGGCAAGAGCCCGGATGAGCTCAACCGTCTCGGGGGCTGGCTCGGCGCGATGGCGCAGTCGGACGACGCGCCAGCGGATGTCACGCCCCCCGACAGCGACCTGCGCACGGCAGCTTATCTCGGCCAGCGCGTTGCCGACATCACCGCTCAATTCCTGAAGGGCAAGGCCTAACGGGTGGGGGTATGGGCGGCTTCGGTTGGCGCGGCCGTCAGCGCCCCCCGGCCGCGGCGCATGCCCGCTCATACTGTCATCGGCGCGGTCAAGACCGAGTGTCGCCCGGTGGTGACGCGGCCAGCACACTCTCGGCCGCCGCGTCGAGGAAGCGCTTCGACAGCTGTTCGTCATTGACCGTCCGAGCGAGCAGCAACGCGCCGACCATGGTCGACAGAAGGGCCATCGCCTTGCGGTCGCGCGCGTCATCATCGGACGTACCGATCCAGCCTCCCACCATCTCAAGATAGTCCTTGATGCCGGCTTCGAACGAAGCCTTGACGCCCGGCCCCTGCCGCGCCGCATCCGAACCGAGCGCGACCACCGGGCAGCCATCCGCCCTTTCGGCGCAGTGACCCATGTTGAGATAGAAGTCGACCACGGCTGCCAGCGGATGATCAGGAGCGGAGTTGGCGGCATCGGACCACATCGCCAGGGCGCTTGTCAGCGCACGCCGGGAGGCCTGTGCTGCCAGATCGTCCTTGGAGTCGAATTGCTTGTAGAACGCGCCCTGCGTCAGTCCGGCACCCGCCATCAGATCCTTGAGGCCGATCCCGTCAAAGCCACGCTCCCGGAAAAGGCGACTCGCCACGTCGATCACCGTCTGCCGATTTTCCTCGGCCTGAACGCGACTGACCCGCATTGACGTCTCCTAAAAATAGATTGCGAATGACATCTATATTGATTATAGCGGTCAAATACAATCTAATTATGGTGAGGCGACGGGTATGAAGAAGAAACCCGCTATTGTGCTCGCAGGGGTTCTGACCGTGGCAATAGGGGCCGCCGGCGGCGCCGCGTTGTCCCTTTGCGCGCCGAAAGCGGCTGTCGTGAGCGATCCGAGGCAGGCCGCGCCGATCGTCAGACTGGCGACAGCCGCTCCGGCAACCAGCTCCGAGCGCGCCTTCACGGGCATCATCGGAGCGAGGGTGCAGAGCAATCTCGGCTTTCGCGTTCCCGGCAAGATCGTGGAGCGGCTCGTCGATGCCGGTCAGCAGGTCAAGGCGGGTGAGCCATTGATGCGCATCGACGAAGCCGATCTGCGTCTCGCCTTGACCGCCCGGCGCAACGCGGTCGCCGCCGCCCGCGCGGTGTTTGTGCAGGCGAGCGCGGATGAAAAGCGCTATGCGGCCTTGGTCAAAGGTGGGCTAGCGGCGACCCCGCAACGCTACGAACAGGCCAAGGCGGCGCTGGATACGGCGGAGGCTCAGCTGGCTTCCGCGCAAGCAGAAGCAGAGGTGGCCGAGAACGAGGCGACCTATTCCACGCTGGTGGCCGGCGCCGACGGGACGGTGGTGGCAACGCTCGGCGATCCCGGACAGGTCGTCGCGGCCGGACAGACGGTGGTGCAACTGGCCCATGCCGGCCCCCGCGAGGCGGTGGTCGCGCTCCCAGAGACGATCCGTCCGGCCCTGGGCTCCCAAGCCGAAGCAAGCGTCTATGGAAGCGACGGGCAACAGGGCAAGGCGCGCTTGCGGCAGATTTCCGATGCCGCCGATGCCCAGACCCGGACCTATGAGGCCCGGTATGTCCTTGATGGCGATGCTGCCTCAGCCCCGCTTGGCTCGACGGTCACGATCAAACTCACCAATGGCGAGAGACAATCGGAGGTCACGGTTCCCATCGGCGCGGTGCTGGACGATGGCAGTCGCACGGGAGTTTGGGCTCTCGACCGTCAGTCGTCGACCGTCCACTTCCTTCCCATCGAGATCAAGCGGCTGGGAGGGGAAACCGCTGTGGTGACAGGCGTCCCGCTGGGGCAGGAGATCGTCGCCCTCGGCGCTCATCTGCTGAAGGATGGCGCAACCGTCCGAACCAGCGCACGCGCAGAGGCGGCGAGCCGATGAGCTTCAATCTTTCGGCGATTGCGGTTCGCGAGCGCGCCGTCACCCTGTTCTTCATTGTTCTTCTGGCGGCTGCGGGCGTCTACGCCTTCGTCAAGCTCGGCCGCGCGGAGGATCCCTCCTTCACCATCAAAACCCTGACGGTGACCGTGGCATGGCCCGGTGCGACCGCGCGCGAGATGCAGGATCTTGTCGCGGAGCCGCTTGAGAAGCGCATCCAGGAACTGACCTGGTACGACCGTGTCGAGACCATAGCGCGCCCCGGTTTCGCCTATCTGACGGTCACGCTGCGGGACAGTACGCCCCCTTCGGCCGTCGAGGAGGAGTTCTATCAGGCCCGCAAGAAACTGGGAGATGAGGCCCGCAACCTGCCGCCCGGCGTACTCGGTCCCTTCGTCAACGACGAATTTTCTGATGTGAGCTTCGGTCTTTATGCGCTGAAGGCCAAGGGTATGCCGATGCGTGAGCTGGCTCGGCAGGCCGAAGTGATCCGTCAGGATCTTCTGCATGTGCCGGGCGTCAAGAAGATCAATATTCTTGGAGAACGTCCCGAGCAGATCTTCGTGGAATTCTCCTATGCCAAGCTCGCAACGCTTGGCGTATCGGCCCAGGACATTGCCAGCGCCCTTCAGCGCCAAAACACCGTCACACCCGCGGGCTCGATCGATACCCGGGGCCCGCAGGTCTTTATCCGCTTCGACGGCGCCTATGACAGCATCGAGGCAATTGCCGACACGCCGATCGTCGCCGGCGGACGAACGCTCAAACTGTCCGATGTGGCGGAGGTCCGGCGCGGATATCAGGATCCGGAAACATACATCATCCGCCATGAGGGGGAGCCCGCCATCATGCTTGCGGCGGTGATGCAGCAGGGCTGGAACGGGCTGGATCTCGGCAAGGCGCTGGAAGCGCGCTCCAGCGCGATCGCCGAGACGCTGCCGCTGGGCATGACACTCAGCAAAGTCAGCGATCAGGCCGTCAACATCGACGCCGCGGTCGGCGAGTTCATGCTGAAATTCGCGATGGCGCTCGGTGTCGTCCTGTTCGTCAGCCTGATCAGCCTGGGCTGGCGCGTTGGCATCGTCGTGGCGCTTGCTGTGCCGCTGACGCTTGCCGTCGTCTTCCTCATCATGCTGGAGACTGGCCGGTTCTTCGACCGGATCACGCTCGGCGCGCTGATCCTGGCGCTTGGCCTTCTCGTCGATGACGCCATCATCGCCATCGAGGTCATGGTGGTGAAGATGGAAGAGGGCATGGACCGTATTCAGGCGGCCGCCTACGCCTGGAGCCATACGGCAGCGCCCATGCTGTCCGGTACGCTCATAACGATCATCGGCCTCATGCCGGTTGGTTTCGCCAGCTCGAGCGCGGGCGAATATGCCGGCAACATCTTCTGGGTGGTGGGTTTCGCGCTGATCGTGTCTTGGATCGTGGCCGTGGTTTTCACCCCCTATCTGGGGGTCAAGATGCTGCCGGCCATCAAGCCGATCGAGGGTGGCCATCATGCCATCTACGCCACGCCGAACTACCGGCGCCTGCGCGGCGTGATCAAATTCACCGTGCGTCACAAGTTCATGACCTGCACCGTCGTGGCCGTCGCCATGGCATTCTCCGTCCTTGGGATGGGGGCGATGAAACAGCAGTTCTTCCCGACCTCGGATCGCCCCGAGGTGCTGGTCGAGGTGCGCATGCCGGAAGGCACCAGCATCGAGGTGACGACGGCCGCGGTGGAGAAGATCGAGCGATGGCTGATGGACCAGCCGGAGGCGACCATCGTCACCAGCTATATCGGCCAAGGCGCTCCGCGTTTCTTCTTCGCCATGGCGCCGGAACTGCCGGACCCGGCCTTTGCCAAGATCGTCGCGCTGACCCCCGACGCCGTGGCGCGCGAGACACTGAAGCATCGGCTTCGCGCTGCGATATCGGAAGGCCTGGCCCCCGAAGCCTTCATTCGCGTCACGCAGCTCGTCTTCGGACCCTACACCCCGTTTCCGGTCGAATTCCGCATCATGGGTCCTGACCCGGCGGAGTTGTACCGTATCTCCGGGGAAGCCCTCGACATCATGAAAGCCATTCCGGATGTGCGGCAGGCAAACCGGGACTGGGGCAATCGCTCGCCTGTTCTGCGCTATATACCCGATCAGGACCGACTCAATCTGATCGGCCTGTCGCCCGCCGAGGCCGCGCAGCAGATGCAGTTGCTGCTGACCGGCATCCCCGTCACTCAGGTTCGCGAAAACATCCGCAACGTGCCTGTGGTGGCCCGCAGCGCCGGCGACAATCGGCTCGATCCCGCTCGGCTCGCGGACTTCTCGCTGATGAGCCGGGACGGCCGCCAGGTGCCCCTGGACCAGATCGGTCGCTCGGAAATCCGGTTCGAGGAGCCGATCCTGAAGCGTCGCGATCGCACCCCGATCATCACGGTCCGCGCCGACATCAACGAGGCGACCCAGCCGCCGGAGGTTTCGCGGCAGGTGATGAAGGCGCTGCAGCCGCTGATCGCCGCGCTGCCGGTCGGATACCGCATCGAGATGGCCGGAAACATCGAGGAATCGGTGAAGGCCAATGTCGCGCTGGCGAGGATTTTCCCCGCGATGATCGCCGCCATGCTGATCGTCATCATCCTGCAGGTTCGCAGCCTGTCGACGATGACCATGGTGATGTTGACGGCACCGCTCGGTCTTGCCGGCGTGGTTCCGACGTTGCTCCTCTTCAATCAACCCTTCGGCTTCAATGCGATCCTCGGGCTGATCGGGCTGGCCGGAATCCTGATGCGCAACACCTTGATCCTGACGGAGCAGATCAAGGAAAACAAAGCCGCCGGGTTGGACGACTATCATGCCGTGATCGAAGCGACGGTCCAGAGGACGCGCCCGGTTATTCTGACCGCACTGGCGGCCGTGCTCGCCTTCATTCCCCTCACGCATTCGGTGTTCTGGGGGTCGATGGCCTATACGCTGATCGGCGGTACGGCGGTGGGCACGGTGCTGATCCTGCTCTTTCTGCCCGCGCTCTATGCTGCGTGGTTCGGCATCAAGGCGACGGCAGATGAACCCATGATGCACGGCGGGCCGCTGAACGTGCCAACGATCCCGCCGTCCGATGGAGCGCCTGTTCCGTCGGTTGTCCCACCGATTGCCGCCTGCGCCCCCGACCGCAGCTGACGGAGGGAGTGCAGGCGGCCTGCGGTCGCGACGAGGGCGATGCGGGTCTTGATCAGTCGACGAGCGTCGGGTCTCCAACCGACCAGGGGAGGCCATCGCCGCGATCAAGTGTGCGGAGCAGCGCCATATCAACCGCTCGCGGATGGCAGCAAAGAGCTCCTGCCAACCGACCCCATCGCCGCCAAGGCGCTCTACCTGATGCGCGCGCCCGGCACGTCGAGCAAGAGCCGCCGGGTCGCAATATTCGTCGAGCGCGTCGTCGCGGAACTTGGGACGCTGCGGGGCTTCCGACTGGCGACCGGTTCACGGCGGCCTCGACCTCAATAGCGAACGAAGGCGTTCAGCGTCTCTATCTCCTGGGTCTCAGGCTCGCCTACGCCAAAGCCCATACCCATCCCGAACTGCGTGAGCGAACGGTCTGGGGGGTGTTCGAGACAGAGGGGGTGAGACTCGTTCCCTATCGCGGCCGATTCGATGGCTTCCATGCCGGGCCGGCCTCGTGTCCAAGACCTGCCTCGTTCGCTTCGATAACAACCGCTACTCCGTCGCGGCAAGTGCGTGGGGTGACCTGTTAAGACCCGTACCTATGGCGAGCGGATCGAGCCCGCCAGGATGGCAGGCCCGTAGGCGAGCCACCCCGCTGCTTCGGGCGCGATCAGACAATCTATGATCCCTGGCACTATGTTCCTGTCCTGGCGAGGAAGCCTGGCGCTTTGCGCACTGGGGCGCCGTCATCTCGTCAACAAGCTCGAAGCCGAGGCCTGCGCTGGCCGGCAGGGTCGCATGGCCGCGCCGTCATCGATCATCTGGAACGCCGGGGAGTATCACCGCGATCATCTGCGTGCGCTCGCTCAGCGAGTCGAGGTGGTGGGCAAGTCGGAGATTCGGCCGATGGGGAACAACTCGGATCTACTGCGCATGCTTGCTGCCGCATCAAGCGTAGGAGCGGCGGCGAACGGCGTTCGCAGTTTTGTACCGAAGTGGCGCGCCCGAAAGGATTCGAACCTCTGACCCCCAGATTCGTAGTCTGGTGCTCTATCCAGCTGAGCTACGGGCGCCCGGCTTCCCGGAGGAAGCGTCTCGCGGCAGGTTTGCTGCGGCGAGGGCCCGTCTGCTAACCCGTTTCGTCGGAGGATGCAAGACGTCTCGGCGACATACGCGCTTGTCCACAGCTTAGCGGATCGCGACGGGCAGATTGGCGGTGGCGGCGGCGCCGCGGCCGTCGAGCACCTCGACGAACAGGCGGTAATGGCCGGCCGGGAGGTTGCCGATGCGCGCGCCGGTGGGGCCGGCGGCGCTGACGGCCTCAGGATAAGCCTTTGGCAGATCTTCCTTATCGCCACCAATGCCGCGCACGGCGCTCTCCGCCATGACAGTCCAGCGGACGTCCAGCGGGTCACCATCGGGGTCGATCGCATCGAGGGTCACGGCGCCCCCTTCCGGCCCCCAATCGGCGAAGGGGGCGCTGGGATTGCCGGCGACGCGGAGCGTGGCGATGCGGGGGGCGTGGTTGCCGCCCGGCGCTGGGGCGCCCCAGGATTCCGCCATGGATTCAAGGGGTTCGGTCCATTCGCCTGACGGCAGGAACAGGCTGTGGAAGGTCGGCGTCACCTCCTGCTTCTGCCCCCAGAGAAACGTGATCGCGCCGGCCTGCTGATCGGCTAACGCCTTGAGATAGCGCCGGAATTGGATCGCCTTCTGGGTCGAGGAGGGCTCGAACGGGGCGCCCCAGGGGGTGGTCGCGGCCTGCCATTGGCCCAGCGCCCCCATCTCGGCGATGACGATGGGGCCGGTCCAGCCCTGCTCCCGCGCCCGCGTTGCGACGGAAAAAAGCGCGTCGCCATAAGAGTTTATGCCGAGCACGTCGATGCTCGGGGCGGCGTTGCGCAGCGCCGCCGCCTTGTCGTTACCGACTTCGGCGAGCACCGCCATGGTCGGGTGATCCGGGTCCACGCCCTTGACCATGCTCGCGATTTTCTCGATCTCCGGCCAGACCGGGGCAGGATCGGCCAGATCCACCTCGACCTCGTTGCCGATGCCCCACATCAGCAGCGCCGGATGATTTTTGTATTTATTCACAATAGCTTGCAGCTCATTCCGCTGGCGGGCGACAAACACCGGGTCGCCATAATCGGCGCCCTGCCGGGGCTGGCCGACCCAGAGGCCGACAATGACCTTCAGCCCCGCCTTCTCAGCCTCATCCAGCAACGCGCCGGGGTCGCCGCCATAGGAGCGAATGGTCGTCGCACCCAATGATTTCAACAGGTTGAGCCGCCCCTCCCCGGCCGCGCCGCGCACCGCGAAGGGCGCGCCGTCGACGCGAATCTCCGCCCCCGCGACAGTCACCTCGGCGGCCTCAGCGGCGTGGAGTGTCAGTGCAGTGAGGTGGACGATCAGGCCAAAGAGGACAAGCGGACGACCAATGAGACCAAGCCGGCGCCGACCGATCGACGCCCCGCCCGGCCCCTCGGCCGGAGCACGCCCCCGCGCCTCGTCCCCCCGCCGCTCAGCCATGCGACCGGGCGGCGCGGTGGGCTTCGAGGTCGACCGGCCGGTCGGGCACGCGAAGCTGGAAGGTCGCCCCGATCGTGCCGGGCACGAGCTGGATGCCGCCGCCATGGGCCTGCATCAGCTCGGCGGCGATGGCGAGGCCGAGGCCGGTGCCGCCGCGCCGGGCGGAGCCCTGGAACGGCTCGAACAGATGCGCCTGCGCCCGCTCGGGCACGCCGGGGCCGGTGTCGGCCACCTCGATAATGGCGACGATGCCCTCGCGCCGGCCGGTGATGCGGATCTGGTCGCGGGCAGGGTCATTGGGGGCGCGGGCGGAGAGCGCCTCCATGGCGTTGCGCGAGAGGTTGAGCAGCACGCGGAACAGCTGGTCGGGGTCGGCATCCACCTTCATGCCGCGCTCGATGGACGCGACCCAGCCGATGGCCGGCGCTTCCTCGCCGCTGCCCCCCAAGCCCAGCGTGTCGCGCACCTCAGCCACCAGCGGGGCGAGCGCCACCATGCGGCGCTCCGGGGCGGGCTCCTGCGCCTTGCCGTAAGCGAGGGTGTGCTCGCAATAGGCGATGGCGCGGTCGAGCGCGGCCTCCAGCTTCGGCGCGAAGCGCTGCACCGCCGGGTCGCGTATGTCGGCGAGGCGGTCGGAGATGAGCTGCACGGAGGATAAGAGGTTGCGCAGGTCGTGATTGATCTTGGAGACGGCGAGGCCGAGCACGGCGAGGTGGTTCTTCTGCTGCAGCGTCTCGGTGATCTGCCGCTGCATGTCGACGAATTCGCGCTCGGCGAGGCCGATCTCGTCCATGCGCTCGGCCGGGCCGAGGGCGGGGGCAGGAACGGCCGGGTTCTCGCGAAAGGCGATCATGCGCTGGGTCAGCCGGCGCATCGGCCGCACAAACATCCAGGCCAGGCCGAGATAGACCAGCGCGCCGGTGAGCGCGGCGATGACCAGCGACACCAGCAGGATGTTGCGGGTGAAGCGCAGCATCGCCTTGCGCAACGGGGTCTCTTCCAGAACGATCTCGACGAAGCCGCCGCCGCGCGGGGGCGTGCCGACCACGCGGATGATCCGCCCGTCGGAGGCCATCAGCGTCTCGAAGGCCTGCGCCACCGCCTGCACCGGGTCGACGTCGCGCAGGTCGACATGCAGGTCGACCTCGGGCGGCATGTCGCTGGAGGCGAGCAGGCGGCGTGTGTCGTCGCGCTTCAGCGCCACGGTGATGGCGCCGACGCTGCCCAGCAGCTCGCGCGTGAGCTGGGGCGGGATCATGCCCTCGGGCGCGGCGTCGAGCACCAGCGCCGCCGTGCGCGCGCCGGCGAGCCGGTCGGACAGCCAGTTCACACGGAAGGCGGCGATGGACGGCACGATGATGAGAATCTCGGCCATCAGCACGAAGGCGAGGGTGAAGGCCAGCAGCTTGCCGGACAGGCCGAGATAGCGCGGGATTGGCGGGCGGTTGCCGCGGGACGCGTTCCGGGCGGGGCGCGCGAGATCGCCGGCCGCCCGAGGCTCGGGCAGGCGCGCCGCGTCGCTCACGCGTTCCAGCCGGTCTTCCATCCGTCCCTTTCCCGGGCAAACCGCCAAGGGCTCGCCTGTCGATACTACACCGCCCGGCCGCCAATGCCGCGCGTCAATCCCGGCGAGGTTTCCGGCGAGGATTCACAGCCAGCGCCCACGCTCGAATCGCGCGCGCAGCACAAGGCGGGAATGCGGCGCCGGCACGGCACGTCCCGATTCATCAACCGCTACGAAATGAATACGTCGCGGTGCCTGGACTGGATGCCGGCCGCTCGCTCCCACGCGCTCCTGACGATCCGCGCCAGTACGCCCGCGCCGACCGGCCCCGTTCGGCATCATTTATGGCGTCTGGCCCGGCACGCCAGAGTCGCCCCGGCATTTTGTCTCCCGTCTTCCACCAATGCCCGGTCGGGACCGGCCTGTGCGCTCAGGGGTGCCGCCCCAGCGTTGCGCGGAGGTTGCACGCGGCGCATCGCCCCCGGCTTCCCGTCCCACACGCCGGTTCCGCGTTCGGCGTCGCCGATGGCTGGCGAGAGGGTGTCAGTTGCAGATTGACTTGGCGCAGCGCGGACCCTATAAGCCCGCCAACCTCGGCTGCCCAGCGGTCGGGCTGTTCCCCGCATGTGCGCGATTGCGCCGCGACTGGTTTCGCGGCCGGCCGGATGCGAAGGGGCATTCCGGTCCGGGCAGCGTCAACGAAACAGCGGAGAGATACCCGTGAAGCGCACTTATCAACCGAGCAAGCTCGTGCGCGCCCGCCGGCACGGCTTCCGTGCGCGCATGGCGACCCGCAACGGCCGCAAGATCATCAATGCCCGTCGGGCTCATGGCCGCAAGCGCCTGTCCGCCTGATATCGTTCTGCGGCCCCACATGGCTGGGGCGCGCCGCCCTGCGGCCTGAGGATCGGCGCCTTCATGCACCGGCTCGTCAAGCGCAAGGACTTTGTGGCCGCAGCCTCCGGGCTGCGCGCCAATTCCGGCCCCCTGCTGCTGCAGGGCCGTGATCGCGCCGATACGGCGCCGCCCCGCATCGGGCTCACCGTCACCAAGAAGCACGGCAATGCCGTCGAGCGGAACCGCATTCGCCGGCGCCTGCGCGAAGCTGTGCGCGACGCCCTGCCGCGCGCGGGGCGCGACGGTTTCGATTATGTGATCGTCGCCCGGCGCGCCGCGCTGGCAACGCCCTTTTCCGACCTCATCAACGACATAGAGCGGGGCATTACCCGCCTCCACTCAGGAAGCCGGCGCCGGCCGGCTGCCGCGACGCCTGCGCCCGCGCCGCTGCCCGAGGCCGCGCCGACAGAGAGATCTGCCTATGACCAGTGAAAACCGCAACATGATCGTCGCCATCGTCCTGTCGATGGCGGTGCTGATCGCCTGGCAGTTCTTCTCCGGCGTTCCAAAGATGGAGCAGCAGCGGCAGGCGGAGCAGCTCGCGGCCCAGCAGCAGGCGGCCCAGACCGCCGCGCCGGGCTCGACCGCCCCGACGCCGGGCGGCGCCACCGCCCCCACCACCGGCACGGGCGCGCCGGGCACGCTCACACGCGCCGAAGCGCTGGCCCGCGCCCCGCGCGCCGTCATCGATTCGCCGCGCCTCATCGGCTCGGTCAACCTGCGCGGCGGGCGCGTGGACGACCTGTCGCTCAAGGATTACCACGAGACGGTGGACCGGCAGAGCCCGATCATCGTGCTGCTCTCGCCCTCGGGCGGGCCGACGCCGTTCTACGCCGAATTCGGCTGGGTGCCGGGCGCGGGCTCGACCGTGAAGGTGCCGGACGCGCAGACCGTGTGGAGCGTCGCCGACGGCGCCAAGCTCACCCTCGACACGCCGCTGGAACTCACCTTCGACAACGGCGCCGGCCTCACCTTCCGCCGCACCATCTCGATCGACCCGAACTACATGTTCCACGTCGTCGACAAGGTGGAAAACGCGACCGCCGAGCCGGTGGCGCTGCACCCCTATGGCCTGGTCTCGCGCCACGGCACGCCGCACACGCTCGGCTACTACATCCTGCATGAGGGCCTGATCGGTGTGACCACCGAGGGCGGCCTGCACGAGATCAAGTACAAGGACATCGCCGAGCGCAAGACCGAGAGCTTCGGCTCGACCGGCGGCTGGCTCGGCATCACCGACAAGTACTGGGCGGCGACCGTCATTCCCGGCGCGGCCGAGAAGGTGCAGGCCCGCTTCTCCGCCAGCCAGTCCGGGCAGGATCTCGCCTACCAGACCGACTTCCTGGGCGATGCCGTCACCGTCGCCCCCGGCGCCACCGCCGAGACCGACGCCCGCCTGTTCGCCGGCGCCAAGGAAGTGCGCGTCGTCGACGGCTACCAGACCGCCTACAACATCGACCGCTTCGACCTGCTGATCGACTGGGGCTGGTTCTACTTCATCACCAAGCCGCTCTTCCTCGTCATCGACTGGATCTATAAGGGCGTCGGCAATTTCGGCGTCGCCATCCTGATCGTGACGGTGCTGCTCAAGGGCATCTTCTTCCCGCTCGCCAACAAGAGCTACGCCTCGATGGCGAAGATGAAGGCGGTGCAGCCGGAGATCGCGGCGCTGCGCGAGCGCTATGGCGACGATCGGGTGAAGCTGCAGCAGGAGATGATGGAGATCTACAAGAAGGAGAAGATCAACCCGGTCGCGGGCTGCCTTCCGATCCTGATCCAGATCCCCGTCTTCTTCGCGCTCTACAAGGTGCTGTTCGTCACCATCGAAATGCGGCACGCGCCGTTCTTCGGCTGGATCAAGGATCTCTCGGCGCCCGACCCGACGACCATCTTCAACCTGTTCGGCCTGATCCCGTGGGATCCGGGCGCGGTGCCGGTGATCGGCCACTTCCTGATGCTCGGCGTGTGGCCGATCATCATGGGCATCACCATGTTCGCGCAGATGAAGCTCAACCCGGCCCCGCCGGACCCGACGCAGAAGATGATCTTCGACTGGATGCCGCTGGTCTTCACCTTCATGCTGGCGAGCTTCGCCTCGGGCCTGGTCATTTACTGGGCGTGGAACAACACCCTCTCGGTGCTCCAGCAGTCGATCATCATGCGCAAGAACGGCGTGAAGATCGAACTCTGGGACAATGTGAAGAGCCTGTTCGTCCGCAAGAAGCCGAAGGCCGGCTAGGTGGCGGACATCCCCGAGACCCAGGACGACAACACCTCCGGCGGCGCCTCGCCGGAGGAGATCGAGGCCGGCCGCCGGCTGTTCGCGGGCGACTGGCAGTTCCTCACGGCGGCGCCGACGATCGAGACGCTGCCGCCGATGCGCACCATCGAGATCGCCTTCGCCGGCCGCTCCAATGTCGGCAAGTCGAGCCTGATCAACGCGCTGACCGGCCGCAAGGCGCTCGCCCGCACCTCGGTGACGCCCGGCCGCACGCAGGAGCTGATCTTCTTCGGCCTCGGCCCGGAACTCACCCTGGTCGACATGCCCGGCTATGGCTTCGCCAAGGCGCCGAAGGACAAGGTCGACGCCTGGACCGCGACCATCCACGCCTATCTGCGCGGCCGGGCCAACCTCGCCCGCGTCTTCGTGCTGATCGATTCCCGCCATGGCCTGAAGCCCATCGACCGCGACGTGCTGGACGGGCTCGACAAGGCGGCGGTGTCCTATGCCGTCGTGCTGACCAAGGCGGACGAGCTGAAGAAGGGCGAGCTGGAAGCGCGCATCGCCGAGACCGAGGCCGGGCTCGCGCGCCGGCCGGCGGCCTTCCCGACGGTGTTCCCGACCTCCTCGCGCGAGGCCACCGGCATCCCCGAACTGCGCGCCGCCGTGGTCCGTCTGATGGCCGAGCGCGGCATCGCCTGAGCCGCGCCCCGCGGGTTCCGTCGCCCGCGGGACCAAACCCCTTACCGGGATAAGGTGCCGGCTAAATTAATGCGCCAAATCACGGCGCGCCGGCCGGATTTGTTCGCCGGCGATTGATCGCGGTCATACCCTCCGGTGGTCGAGCCTCCATAGTGCGGCTCGACCACCGGAGGATTACGCATGCCCAAGATGAAAGCCGCCATCTTCGTTGAGCCCGGCCGCATCGTGCTGGACGACAAGCCTATTCCCGATATCGGCCCGCTCGACGCGCTGGTGCGCATCACCACCACGACGATCTGCGGCACCGACGTCCACATCCTCAAGGGCGAGTACCCGGTCGCGCGCGGCCTGACCATCGGCCACGAGCCGGTCGGCATCATCGAGAAGCTCGGCTCGGCGGTCACCGGCTACACCGAGGGCCAGCGCGTCATCGCCGGGGCGATCACCCCGTCGGGCTATTCCTATGCCTGCCTGTGCGGCTGCGGCTCGCAGGATGGCGCCGGCACGAAGCACGGCTTCAAGGCGACCGGCGGCTGGAAGTTCGGCAACACCATCGACGGCACGCAGGCCGAGTATGTGCGGGTGCCCGACGCGCTCGCCAATCTCTCGCCGATCCCCGACGGGCTGACCGACGAGGAAGTGCTGATGTGCCCGGACATCATGTCCACCGGCTTCTCCGGCGCCGAGAGCGGCGCGGTGCAGATCGGCGACACGGTGGTGGTGTTCGCCCTCGGCCCCATCGGCCTGTGCGCGGTGGCCGGCGCGAAACTCAAGGGCGCCACCACCATCATCGGCGTCGACACGGTGCCGAGGCGGCTGGAAATCGCCCGTCAGCTCGGCGCCAGCCACATCGTCGACTTCAAAAATGGCGACGTGGTCGAGCAGATCATGGCGCTGACCGACGGGCGCGGCGTCGATGTCGCGATCGAGGCGCTAGGCACGCAGGCGACCTTCGAGTCGGCGCTGCGGGTGCTGCGTCCGGGCGGCACGCTGTCCAGCCTCGGCGTCTATTCGAGCGACCTGACGATCCCGCTGAGCGCCTTTTCCGCCGGGCTCGGCGACAACAAGATCATCACCACGCTCTGTCCGGGCGGCAAGGAGCGGATGCGCCGGCTGATGGACGTGATTTCCTCCGGCCGCGTCGACCTCAAGCCGCTGGTCACGCACCGCTTCAAACTGGACGATATCGAGGCCGCCTATGACCTCTTCTCCCACCAGCGCGACGGTGTGCTGAAGGTGGCGATCACGCCCTGAACCCTGCGGCGGCGCGGGCTAGCGGCGCGTCTCGGCCGTTATCCCCTTGCCAATGCGCGGCGACCACGCGGCCGCCGCGCGCCCCCAGCAAAACCGTTCCGTCTCGCGTTGATTGTCGAGCAACGAACGGCGAGACTGCGCGTTATCGGGCGATGGGCACCATGCCACATCGGTCTCATAGGGAAGATTGCGTCATGAAAATCTTGTCGGTCCTCAGGGTCGGGCTCCTCGCAGTGGCAGCGCTCATCGGCGCCGTATCCATGGCGAGCGCCGCTGACGGCACCATCAGCATCCGTATCGTGAAGGCCGGCTTCATTGTCGGCGGTTCCGGCGGCGATGGCGTGCTGACGTTTCAGGGCCGCAAATATCCGCTCTCGGTCGGCGGGCTGAGCTATGGCCTGACCTTCGGCGCTTCCGAGACCCGCCTGCGCGGCACGGTCAAGAACATCCGCCAGGCGTCTGACGTGTCCGGCGTCTATGCCCAGGGCGGTGCGGGCGCCGCGCTCGGCAAGGGCGCGCAGGTCGTCATCCTGACGAACCAGAACGGCGCCGTTCTGGAGCTCGGCGGCGAGCAGAAGGGCCTCATCGTCAGCCTCGATCTGAGCGGGCTGGCTCTGTCGCTCAAGTGACGCTGTCCCTCTAGGCGCGCAGGCTCGACAGCCTGCGCCCTACCGCCTTCAGACCAGCACATCGCCCGTCGATGGTGCTGGTCTCGGCGCAGGCTGCGCCTGATGACGCGAAAGAGCCGCACAAGGCGACGCGGCCGCCGGACCTTCTGTGGTTGAACGCCCGGCTGCTTTCCACGGGGGCCGGCTATCATGCTGCGCCGCCGTCATCGCAAGATGCCCGCCTAGCGCCAACCGCCCTCACCCATCATTGGCGCTGCTGAGATTCTCGGTGGCGATGTAGCCGCCCTTTTGCTGGCGCAGGCGCAGGCCTTCGCCCCCGCCGGTGCTCGCCTCGCCGGCGGCGAGGAAATCGACGCCCGCGGCCTCCAGCGCCCGGCGCAGCCGCGCGGCCTCGCCCGGATCGGCGTCGACGCCCGGCTCGTGCCCTTGCTCGAATTCCTTCAGCCACGCGACCGGCACATGGGCGCGCTCGGCAAGCTCGGCCGGCGACCAGTTGAGCAGCGCGCGCGCCGCCCGGCAGAGCGCCGGCGAGAGGGAAAGCTGGGACGGCAGGGTCTCGGGCATCAGGCGCTCCTCGCAAGGCACCGACGGCGCATCCACGCACCATCCGGTCACCCCTTTGAGGTAGGGCGAGCGAGGGCCGATTGCAGCCCCTGTTCGGCGGCGGCCCGTGGGTTCCGCTGCACATCTGCGTGCGTTTGCGGTGCCCGCGGCGGCCGCACAGGCCGGGGGCGGCTCAGGCCGCGTCGGTCGCCGGGGTGCCGGTGAGAATGGCGTAGATCGCCGCCGCGTCGCGCGAATTGCGCAGCTTGCGGGCGGTCTCGGCATCGCGCAGCAGGCGGGCGACGCGCGCCAGCGCCTTGAGATGGTCGGCGCCGGCTGCCTCGGGGGCGAGCAGCAGGAAGATCAGGTCCACCGGCTCGCCGTCCAGCGCCTCAAAGTCGATCGGCTTGTCGAGCCGGGCGAACATGCCGAACAGCCGGTCCATCTTGGCGAGCTTGCCATGGGGAATGGCGATGCCATGGCCGACGCCGGTGGAACCGAGCCGCTCGCGCTGGTTCAGCGTGTCGAAGATCTGCCGCTCGTCGCGCCCCAGAAGCTCCGCCGCCTTGGCGGACAGCTCCTGAAGCGCCTGCTTCTTGCTGGAGACCCTGAGAGCCGGGAAGACGGCGGAAAGCGCCAGAATGTCGTTCAAGGCCATTGCGGGATCCGGGTCGTGGCGAGAGGAAGCGCGCGGGCCACGCCGGCCGCGCGCGCTTCTGAAGGAGAACGGCTCAATGAAGGTCTTCCGCCGGGGCGCCGGGTCGGGCGGCGCCGTTGGCGACCGGCACGGGCTCGGGCGGATCGACCCAGCCGACATGCCCGTCCGCACGCCGGTAGACCACATTGATGCGGCCATGGCCGGCATGGCGGAACACCAGCACCGAGGCGCCGGTGAAATCGAGCTCCAGCACCGCGTCGCTCACCGCGAGGCGGGGCAGGTTGGTGGTGGCTTCGGCGACAACCGTCGGGCTCCAGCCCTCCAGCGCCTCCTCCTCATCCTCCTCGTCGGGGACGGAGAGCACGGTGAGCGGGGCGGTCTCAATGAGGCTGGACGACGCCTCGCCATTGGTCGGGCGACGCTTCACCCGGCTCTTGTAACGGCGCAGCCGCGCCTCGATGCGCTCCACCGCCGCGTCGGCGCTGGCGTAAGGATCCTGCGCGCCGGCATGGGCCTGGAGGATGGTGCCGCTGTCGAGATGCAGCGCGCAGTCCGACCGGTAGCCCGACCCGTCACGGCACACCGTGACATGGCCCGACCAGCCTCCGTCGAAATATTTCTCCATCGCGACCGCGACCCGTTCGGCGACCCGTTGCCGGAGCGCCTCGCCCACATCGATGTTCTTGCCTGAAACCCGCAGCGGCATCGTGACTCGTCCCTCTGCTGGGGCATGTTCGCGCCGGCCTGATGATGCTGGCCCCGCGATCTGCCCGAACCCCCTACTTGCCCGGCCGGTGCCTTAAAGAGGTAGGAGCCGGAAGGGAAAGTGTCAACGAGGGCGGTGGATAGCTTGCCGGGCACGGGCGCGGCGAAAGGGTGCGCGGCGCCCCTCCTGCAAGGCTGACGCAAGCTCGCGGGCGGGATGGCGGCGGGTGGGGGGTGATTCCGGGGGTGACCGGAAGCGGCGTTCGTCGGACGCCCTCCCCCCAAGCGCCGTCATGGCCGGGCCTGGCCCGGCCATCCATGACTTCCCCCCGCCGGGCTCGGTCCCAAGGCGTGGATCCCCGGGTCAAGCCCGGGGATGACGGTGTTTTGTGGGATTGACCGGAGCCAAGGGGCAGCGGCCGTCGGCATCGGGACGCTTGCGCCAGGACGGCGCCCCGTCCCTCCCCGCTCAGCCGGCGGCGGCCTGTTTTTCGCGGCGGCGCTGCACCGAGGAGGGGATGCGCATCGCCTCGCGGTACTTCGCCACGGTACGGCGGGCGATGTCGATGCCGGCCTCGCGCAGGCGCTGCACCAGCGTGTCGTCGGAGAGCACGTCGTCCGGGCTCTCGGCGTCGATCATCTGCTTGATGCGGAAGCGCACGGATTCCGCCGAATGCGCCTCGCCACCATCGGCCGAGGAAATGGAGGACGAGAAGAAATACTTCATCTCGAAGATCCCGCGCGGCGTCGCCATGTATTTGTTCGAGGTGACGCGCGAGACGGTCGATTCATGCATGCCGATGGCGTCGGCCACCATGCGCAGGTTCAGCGGGCGCAGATGCTGCACGCCGAGCGTCAGGAAGGCGTCCTGCTGGCGCACGATCTCGGTGGCGACCTTGAGGATGGTACGGGCGCGCTGGTCGAGCGAGCGGGTCAGCCAGGTCGCGGTCTGCATGCACTCGCTGAGGAAGGCCTTTTCCTTCTCGCCGCGCGCGGTCTTCTGCACGCGGGAATAATAGGCCTGGTTCACCAGCACGCGCGGCAGCGTCTCGGAATTCAGCTCCACCAGCCAGTTCTCGGTGGTGCCGCGCACGAACACATCCGGCACGATGGGCTGGATGATTCCGCCGCCAAAGGCAAGGCCCGGCTTGGGGTTCAGCCGGCGCACCTCCGCCACCATCTCGGCGAGGTCTTCCTCGTCGACCGCGCAGACCCGGCGCAGCGTCGCGAAATCGCGGCGGGCGAGCAGTTCGAGATGGCCGAGCAGCGCGGCCATGGCGGGGTCGTAGCGGTTGCGCTCCTTGAGCTGGAGCGCGAGGCATTCGGCCAGCGAGCGCGCGCCGATGCCCGGCGGGTCGAAGCCCTGAATGACCGCCAGGACCTGCTGCACCACGCTCAGCGGCGCGCCGAGGCGCTCGGCGACAGCGGCGAGATCGGCAGATAGATAGCCGGCTTCGTCGATCAGGTCGATCAGGTTGGTGCCGATGAGGCGCTGCACCGGATCGACGATGGCGAGGCTGAGTTGGCCTTCCAGATGGTCGGCCAGCGTGGTCTGGGCGGAGACGAAGGCTTCGAGATTATAGTCGTCGCCATCGCGCCCGCCGGAGCCGACGCCGGACCATTCCGAATAGGCGGCGCCGTCGAGCCCGGTGGGCGGGCCGGCGGGCTCGCGCCCGGCATCGTCCGGGAACACGTTCTCAAGGCCGGTGTCGAGCCGGTCCTCAATGGCGCTGCGCGAGGAATCGAGCCGCTCCTCCAGCCAGTCGGCGGTGTGGCCTTCCTCATTGGTGGCGAGGCGGCTGTCGGCATCGCCATGCACGCCGCTCTCGGCGCGCTCATTCTCGGCGATGCTGTCATCCTCGCGGCGCTCACCCTCCGGCTCGGCCTGCCGCTCCAGCAGCGGGTTGCGCTCGAGCTCGGCCTCGACATAGGCGATGAGATCGAGATTGGAGAGCTGCAGCAGCTTGATGGCCTGCATCAGCTGCGGCGTCATCACCAGCGACTGGGTCTGGCGGAATTCGAGGCGGGGCCCTAGCGACATGGCATGTCCCCGCGGCAGGCGGCAGGAACGACGCTCAGATCGACCCGCAGGGAGAAGGACACCGGGGCACTCATCTCAGAGACGGAACTCCTCGCCGAGATAGAGCCGGCGCACCTCGGGGCTGGCGACGATCTCGTCGGGCGAGCCCTCCATCAGCACCGTGCCGGAATGGATGATGTAGGCACGGTCGATCAGCCCGAGCGTCTCGCGCACATTGTGGTCGGTGATCAGCACGCCGATGCCGCGCTGGGTGAGGTGGCGCACCAGCGCCTGAATGTCGCCCACCGCGATCGGGTCGATGCCGGCGAAGGGCTCGTCGAGCAGCATGAAGGTCGGGCGCGTGGCGAGCGCGCGGGCGATCTCGACGCGGCGCCGCTCGCCGCCGGAAAGCGCGATGGAGGGCGACTTGCGCACATGGGTGACGCGGAACTCCTCCAGCAGGGCGTCGAGCTCGCGCTCGCGGGCCTTGCGGTTGGGCTCCACCACCTCGAGCACGGCGCGGATGTTGTTCTCCACCGACAGGCCGCGAAAGATCGAGGCTTCCTGCGGCAGATAGCCGACGCCGAGACGGGCGCGGCGGTACATGGGCAGATGGGTGACGTCGTGGCCGTCCAGCTCGATGCGGCCGGCATCGGCCTTCACCAGCCCGGTGATCATGTAGAAAATCGTGGTCTTGCCGGCGCCGTTGGGGCCGAGCAGGCCGACCGCCTCGCCGCGCCGCACATGCAGGCTTGCCTCGCGCACCACCTTGCGCCCGCCATAGGATTTGGCGAGGCCGACGGCGCTGAGCAGGCCGAGTGCCGGGGGCGGAATGTCGCCCAAGGTGAGGCCACCCTCACCGGCGTGGATCGGCGTGGCGGAGAAGCCGGCGCCAGGGCCGGAGCCGTTGCCGGCCGGGCCGCGCATCTGCTCCGGCTGGCGCGCAGCGCCCGATCCGTGCCGCAACGCCAGGTCCGGCGGCGCCTCGCGACGCGGTGCCTTGCCGTTCCGGCCGCCCAATCCTGAGAAAAAACCCACGCTACCCTCCGTGGTGAGCCCACCACAGGAAGGTGATAAACGCTTGAAGCCGCGCTGGCAAATGGACGAATGCAAAAAGCGGGCCGAAAGCCCGCCTGCCATCATTCGTGGTAAAAGCAAGACCGCACACGCGGCTGCGGCGCTGTGTCCCGAAAGGCGGAGGCGGGGGCCTTACGGCTTGGGCGCTGGCTTGGCGCCGGGAGTCGCGCCCGGCTTGGGCGCGGCATTGTCGAGCTGCTTCACGCTGTTCGGCACGATCAGGCTCTCGACGCGCCCGCCCTCGAAGCGCGAGGTGCCGGAGGCGAGATCGACGGTGAGCTTGCGGCCGCGAATGACGTTCGGCCCCTGCGACAGCACCACCGGGTTGCCGGTGAGGGTGATGGTGTTGGACGCGGTCTCGAACACGCCCTGGTCGCCGGTCGCGGTCTGCTCCTTGGTGGTCACCACGACCGAGCCGTTGATCTCCAGCCGGCGGATCGAGGAGGAACTGATCGGGCTGCCGGCGGCGAGCGCCTCGCCATTGGCGGGGGTGCCGGCCGCGGGCTTGGCCGGGGCCGCGGGTTTGGCGGGCGTCGCACCCGCCGGCGCGGTCGACGCGCCTGTACCCGAGGCTCCCGTACCCTTGCCGTCATAAAACACCACCAGCTCCTTGGAGCGCATCGTGGTGTCGCCCTGCTGCACGACGACATTGCCGGAGAAGATCGCCTTCTTCGTCTGGTCGAGCACTTCGAGGCTGTCGGCGGCGATGCTGATCGGCTGGTCGCGATTGGTGGCGAAGCCCTGCAGCGCGTTCGGCACGTTGCGCGACTGCGCCAGCGCCGCCGGCGCGGTGGCGGCGAGCAGGAGAAGGGCAGCGGCGGCCGAACAGGCGGAGCGGGACAGGGCGATCATGGGTTCATCTCTAGCCGCGCCGGCCGGCGCATTCAATGGCCGCGCATGGCATCGGCGCGTATTCCGGCAAGGACTTCGGCAGGGACGGGACGCTCACGGCAGCCCGGCCGTGGTGCCGCGCAGCGGCGGCATCGCCGGGACCGGGCCGTCGTCGGGGCTTGAGGCCGCGCCCTGCTGGCCGGCGCCCTCCGGCTGGGCGTCATCGCCCTGCGGCAGGCGAAAATTCAGCCGGACATTGCCGGTGAGCAGCGCGCGCGCGGTCTTCTGCGACACTTCCATGCGGTCGGCGGTGAGCTTGCCGTCGAGATAGGTGAGCTGCACCGGCTTGTCGGAGACCAGCGTGCCGCCCTTCACGTCGATCAGCACGGTGTCGAGCAGCCCGCCATAGCCGGCCGAGGTGGAGAAGTTGATGCCGCCGCCCAGCGTCATCTTCTCGGTCTTGGTGTCGTACTGCCCGGTATTGGCGTCGAGATTGGCCCAGCCCTGGTCCGCCAGTTCCAGCTTCGCCTTGATGGTGTTGAGGTCGATCTGGTTCGGCTGGGTGAGATCCTGCGAGGCCGATTCGGCGGTGACGCTGTAGCCGCGATTATCCTGCGTGAAGCCGTGCAGCTTCGGGAATTCCATCATCACCCGCGTGCCCGACAGCGAGACGCGGCCGAGATCGAAAGGCAGGTCGACGGCGAGGGAGAAGGGGTCGAGATAATTGACCGCCAGCGTGAGGCCGAGCGCGGCGACGACGCCGACCGGCAGGGCGCGACGCAGGAAGCGCACGCGCCGGCTATGGCGGCTCGCCCGCACGAAATCGGCGTCGGAGCGACGCTGGTCGTCGCTCGACGGCCCGCGCTGGGCAAAGCGGCCCTTCGGCTCCGCGGCACGGACGTGCCTGGGGGGGTCGACGTGACTGTTCATCGGCGCATGCATTCCCGGCGGCCGGCTCCCCTCCGACCGCTTGTGAAGATGGCGACTTCCACCCCCCGGTGCAAGTTCGGTCAAAACCGGGTGTCGGTTAGACCCGGCGAATGCGGCACGGATGAGAAGGCGGGCCCCGCAAAAGCGCGCGGCGCCTGCCTTCCGGTCACGAATGCGAGAAAATGTCCTCGTCCGGCCAGCCGGCCAGATCGAGCGCGGCGCGGGTCGGCAGGAAGCCGAAGCAGGCTTCGGCAAGGCCCAGGCGATTCTCCCGCAGCAGCATGGTGGTGAGCTTGGCCTGCAGCGCGTGCAGATACAGCACGTCGGAGGCGGCATAGACGAGCTGCGCGTCGGACAGCGTCTCCGCCGCCCAGTCCGAGCTCTGCTGCTGCTTCGACAGATCGACGCCGATCAGCTCGCGCGTCAGCTCCTTCAGCCCGTGCCGGTCGGTATAGGTGCGGGCGAGGCGCGAGGCGATCTTGGTGCACCAGACCGGGTTCACCGTGACGCCGAACGTCTTGCCGAGCACGGCGACATCGAAGCGGGCAAAATGGAAAAGCTTCACCACCGCCGGATCGGTGAGCAGCCGCGCCAGATTGGGCGCGCTGCCCGGCCCGGCGCCGTGCGGGATCTGCACCACATCGGCGGTGCCGTCGCCCGGCGAGAGCTGGACGACGCAGAGCCGGTCGCGATGCGGGTTGAGGCCCAGCGTCTCGGTGTCGATGGCGACGACCGGGGCGACGTCGGCGGTGTAGCGGGACAGGTCGACCAGGTCGCCGCGGTGCAGGCGGATGCTCATCAGGCAGGACTTTCGTGAAGACGCTGCGTCATTAACACCGCCAGCCGCCGGCGGGCAACCTCAGGCCACCAGCGCGTCGAGCGCGAGGCCGGCGAACAGCAGCAGCCCGGCGTCGCGGTTGGAGCGGAACAGCCGCAGGCACAGGTCGCGGTCGTCAATGTCGAGCCGGGCGATCTGCTGGGCGAGATGGCCGGCGAACAGGGCGAGGCCGACATAGGCCGCCGGTCCCGCCCCCGCCTGTCCGAGCGCGAGGCCGATGAGGGCGGCCGCGCCCGCATAGAGCGGCACCAGCCAGGCGCGCGTTGCCCCGGCGAACAGGCGGGCGGAGGACTTCACCCCCACCGCCTCGTCATCCTCGCGGTCCTGATGGGCGTAGATCGTGTCATAGCCGACCACCCAGAGCACGCTGCCGGCATAGAGCAGCAGTGCCGCCGGGGGCAGATCCTCGATGAGCGCGGCAAAGCCCATCAGCGCGCCCCAGGAGAAGGCGAGGCCGAGCACGAGCTGAGGAATCCAGATCACCCGCTTCATCAGCGGGTAGATGGCGACAACGCCGAGCGAGGACAGCGCGACCAGAATGGCGAAGCGCGGCAGGCAGAGCAGCACCACCAGCCCGACCAGCGCCTGAAGCACCAGAAAGGCGAAGGCGCCGGCGAGCGTGACCTGGCCGGAGGGCAGCGGGCGCCCGCGCGTGCGCTCCACCCTTCCGTCAATGTCGCGGTCGAGAATGTCGTTCCAGGTGCAGCCGGCACCCCGCATCGCCACCGCGCCGAGGGCGAACAGCGCTAGCAGCGCCACCGCCCGCAGCGGATCGACCGGCGCGCCGTGATGGACGGCGAAGGCGGCGGCGAGCGCCACCGACCACCAGCAGGGTATCAGCAGCAGCCAGTTGCCGATCGGCCGGTCGGCACGGGCCAGGCGCAGGAAGGGGCGCAGGAAGGACGGGGCGTGGCGGTCCACCCAATTGCCCGACGCGGCATCGGCGGGGATGAGGCCGGGAGCGGGCGTCATGCGGGGCCGTCCTTTCGCGAGTCGCCGGGCCGGATCAGCGCAGCGCGTCGCCGCCCAGCGTGTCGAACACGCCGCCCTTGGCGGTGGCGGTGCTCGGCAGGCCGCTGGAGAGGCCAAGCCCCTGCGAGACCGCGCCCTGCGGCGGGGGACCCGCCGGGCCGCCCTTCTCCTGCATGGCCGCCGCCTGGCAGACCTTGTCGCGGACCGAGGTCACGCTGCCGGCATTGTCCTTGAGGCCCTTGATGGCCTCGTCCGGAACGCCGCATTTCGACTTGTTGGCGACCAGGTAATTGTAGAATTTCTGCTGCGAGGTGACGAAGTTGCGGAACAGCGGGCACAGCTCGGAGGCCGGCATCTTCTTGCTCGCCGCCTTGCGCAGCACCTCATTGCGGTTTTCAAGGTCGCCGCGCAGCTTGGTCACCTGGGTCTGGCACTCATTCATGTCGGCCGCGCTCGGGCCGGCGGGCGCGCCGCCGCCCGGCGCCATGCCGGGGCTACCCAGACCGGGCATCGCACCCGGCATGGCGGGCGCTGCGCCAAATCCGTCACCGCCGCCGAAACCGGGCGACACCATGATGGAGGAGGACGGCCCGCTCATCGGGGCGGGTGTCGCCACGGGGGCCGTGGCCGGGGCGGCGGTCGGCGTGGACGGAGCGGGCGCCGGCGTGGCGCTGCTGTCGGTGCTGGTCGCGTCCGTATTGGCCGGCGCACCGATCCACTGGGCAGCCGCCGGCCCGGCGCACAGCACGGCGAGCAGGGCGCCGGTAAGCAGGGCGGCGGGCAGGTGGCGCGTGGCGCGCTCGGGATATGTCGACCGTCTCATGGAGCCTTCCGCTCGTGCAGACTTCGTGACCCAGCGTGATACAGAGGCCCCGAGGATTGGGCAATATCACGGCGGGGCGCGCGAATTAGCACGTCTCCTCAGGGTGTCGCCAAGCCATAATGGGTGCCGATACGCCCTTCTGTGCGCTATATACGGTCAAATCATGGCCCGCCCCGACACCGACACCCCCGACCAGCCCTATGATTTCCGTGCCCAGCGCCTTTTCGTCGAGGCGCCGCTCGGCGTCGACGAGGTCGTGCGGCTCGACCGCGAGCGGGCGCATTACGTCGCCGACGTGATCCGCCTCGCCGTCGGCGGGCACATCCATCTGTTCAACGGGCGCGACGGCGAATGGCGCGCGGTGCGCGAGGCCGGTGGCAAGCGCGAGGCGGTGCTGCGCTGCGAGGCGCGGCTGCGGGCCCAATCCCCCCTGCCCGATCTCGACTATTGCTTCGCCCCGCTCAAGCACGCCCGGCTCGACTACATGGTGCAGAAGGCGGTGGAGATGGGCGCCGGCCGGCTCCAGCCGGTGATGACCCAGCACACCCAGGCGACGCGGGTGAACACCGAGCGCATGCACGCCAATGTGATCGAGGCGGCCGAACAATGCGGCATCCTCGCCCCGCCGGTCGTGCTGGAGCCGCTGAACTTCACCCGCTGGCTGGCCGGGCTGGAGGCCGGGCGCACGCTGGTGTTCTGCGACGAGGCGGCCCCGCTCGCCGATCCCCTCGCCCCGCTGCGCGCGGTGGTGGACGGCCCGCTCGCCGTGCTGATCGGCCCGGAAGGCGGCTTCGACCATGCCGAGCGCCGCCAGCTTCAGGCGCGGCCGGGCACGCTCGTGCTCTCGCTCGGCCCGCGCATCCTGCGCGCCGACACCGCCGCCGTGGCCGCCCTCGCCCTGATCGAGGCCGCGCGGCAGGCCCGCGCGGCCGCCTGAGGCGCTCCCGCCGCACCACGGGAATGTGTAAATACTGACAATTACGTAATGGTTCCGCGTTGTCTTGAAATTTTATAATAAAATAACGGAATATTAGGCAATAGAGGCCAGTCATATTCCGGTCTCACTTCTCCACCATCTAGGCGCCGGGATGCGGCGGCCTGATTCTGCGCCGGCTAAGCTGCGCGGACGCGCCGGATCCTTGATTTTCCGTGGAGACGGACGCCATGTCAGAAGATTACCGTATCGGCATCGAGGAAGAATATTTCATCGTCGACGGCGCCACCAAGAGCGTATTGCGGCGCATGCCGACCGCCTTCATGGACAAGGCACGCGATGCGCTGGGCGAGCGCGTCTCCGGCGAGATGCTGCAGTCGCAGATCGAGGTGATGAGCCGCCCGCATATCAGCGCCGCCGAGGCGAAGACCGAGCTGAGCGCCCTGCGCCGCACGCTGGCCGATGTCGCCGGGGGATTCGACCTGTCCTTCCTTGCTTCCGGCACCCACCCGACCGCCTCCTGGCAGGGCAGCAAGCGCGCGCCAACGCACCGCTATGACGGGGTGATGCACGATCTGCAGATGCTCGGCGAACGCAACATGCTGTGCGGCCTGCATGTCCATGTCGAGTTGCCGGACCCGGACACGCGCATCGACGTGATGCGCCGCATCCTGCCCTTCCTGCCGGTCTTCGTTGCCCTCTCGACCTCGTCGCCCTTCTGGGAATCCAAGCGCACCGGGCTGATGGGCTACCGCCTCGCCGCCTATGACGAGCTGCCGCGCACCGGCCTGCCGGAGCTGTTCGAGAGCGCCAAGGACTATCAGGACTATATCGACGCGCTGGTGGCGGCGCGGGCGATTCGCGATTCGAGCTATGTGTGGTGGACCATCCGCCCCTCGCAGAAGCAGCCGACGCTGGAACTGCGCGCGCCCGACAGCTGCACGCGGGTCGAGGATTCCGTCGCCATCGCCGCGCTGTACCGCGCGCTGGTGCGCCATCTCGTGCGCAACCCGAAGGTCAATGCCGGCATCGACGCGGTGGAGCGCGCCATTGCGGCGGAGAACAAGTGGCGCGCCCAGCGCTACGGCATCCATGGCAGCTTCGTCGATCGCAGCGCCCGGCAGGCCGTGCCGGTGGCGCAGGCGGTGGAAACGCTGATCGACATGGTGACGGACGACGCGCAGGCGCTGGGCAGCCGGCAGGAGCTTGAGCACCTGCGCACGATTCTGAATGGCGGCACCAGCGCCGACATCCAGATCGCCGTCTACCAGGAAGCCGCGCACCGCACCGGCGACCGCACGCAGGCACTGCGGGCGGTGACGACCTGGCTGACCCACGCCTCCGCGCAATAGGCACACACGCAACAAGGGCGCGTCGCGGCCCGTCCAACGGCGCCCCGACCTTCATGCAACATCTTGTCGGAAATTGCATTTCTCTGAAAGGTCATTGCACCGGCGCATTCCCCGGCGCGGATCGGTAGTTACGGCGATTTGCGTCCCGGAGCGGCCTGTGTATGGTCGCGCGCCTTTATGCCCTGCCCCGCCGGAGTCCCCATGACGCGCGACCAGATCGACACCCAGCCTATCGAGAGCCGCGACGAACTCGTCGCCTGGCTGGAAGCCGGCTGCAAGGACACCAGCCAGTTCCGCATCGGCACCGAGCACGAGAAATTCCCCTTCACGCTGGATGGCCACGACCCTGTTCCCTATGAGGGGCCGACCGGCATCCGCGCGCTGCTCGAGGGCATGCAGGCGCTCAATGGCTGGGAGCCGATCATGGAGGGTGAGGCCATCATCGGTCTTGCCGACACGGTGGGCGGCGGGGCGATCTCGCTGGAGCCGGGCGGGCAGTTCGAGCTGTCCGGCGCGCCGCTCAAGACCATTCACGAGACCTGCGCCGAGGTGAACGGCCATCTCGAACAGGTGCGCGCCGTCGCCACGCCCTTCGGCTTCGGCTTCCTCGGCCTCGGCATGAGCCCGAAATGGACCCGCGCGGAAACGCCGGTGATGCCCAAGGGCCGCTACAAGATCATGGCGAACTACATGCCGAAGGTCGGTACGCTCGGCCTCGACATGATGTTCCGCACCTGCACCGTGCAGGTGAATCTCGACTTCGCCTCGGAAGCCGACATGGTGAAGAAGCTGCGCGTGGGCCTCGCCCTCCAGCCCATCACCACCGCGCTGTTCGCCAATTCGCCGTTCACGGAAGGCAAGCCGAACGGCTTCCTGTCCTTCCGCTCGGAAATCTGGCGCGACACCGACAAGGATCGCACGGGCATGCTGCCCTTCGCCTTCGAGGAGGGCATGGGCTTCGAGCGTTACGTCGACTACGCGCTCGACGTGCCGATGTATTTCATCAAGCGCGGCGACAGCTATATCGACGTCGCCGGCTCGTCCTTCCGCGCCCTGCTGGCCGGACGGCATCCGGCGGTGCCGGGCGAGACCGCCACGGTGTCGGACTGGGCCAATCACCTCTCGACCATCTTCCCCGAGGTGCGGCTGAAGCGTTACCTCGAAATGCGCGGCGCCGATGGCGGGCCGTGGCGCAATCTGTGCGCCCAGCCGGCGCTGTGGACCGGCATCTATTACGACACGGCCGCGCTCGATGCGGCGTGGGAGCTCTGCAAGGGCTGGAGCGCGGACGAGCGCCAGGCGCTGCGCGATGCCGTGCCCCGGCTCGGCTACAAGGCCGAGGTGGCCGGCCGCCCGGTGCTGGATGTGGCGCGCGACATGGTCGCCATCGCCCGCGCCGGCCTTGCCCGCCGCGACTACCGCGACAGCCAGGGCCGTGACGAGACCCGCTTCCTTATCCCGCTGGACGAGAGCCTTGCCGCCGGCCGCACGCCGGCCGAGGATCTGCTCGCCCGCTATGAGGGACCGTGGCAGCGCTCGGTCGAGCCGATCTTCGACGAACTGGCCTATTGAGCCGGGACGGCCGAGGCGAGCGCATGGGAGCGGCGCGCTCCCGTGCCGGGACGTGCGCCGTATCGCGCGGAAGGCCCGTCCGGCTACCGACACCCCGGCTGCTCGCTTTGAGCAGGATCAAGGTGCATCTGCACGCACGGGTTTAATGCTTCCCTATCGTCCGCCGGGTTTCCCATCGGGACCGGCGCTCCTGCGCCTCAACGCCGAGGCGCGCGGCGCTGGATGGGGCCCGGACACCCTCGGACGACCCTTGAAGCCCCCGGGCGCTGTGTCTCAGCACGCCCTCGCCGGTGACGCGGCACCCTTGCGGGACGCTTCAATCTCAAGCCGGCGGGCGGGCCGGCTCACCTCAGGCGGGCGCGAGCCCGCCTTTTCCTTTCGGGGCAGATGCTGGCTGGGGGAGATGATGGGCCATCGGCCCGCCGCTCCTTTGTCGGGAAGCCGGGGCTGCCCGCCCTCCCACCGTCATCCCCGGGCTTGACCCGGGGATCCATGACTTTCCGGCTGAGGACGTTGGCGCCGCCACGCATGGGGGCGGTCGCACGACGGGCAGACGTGGATGGCCGAAGCCCGGCCATGACAGCACTCAGCGGCGTCCGGGACGCCGGCGAGGGCCCTCACTCCGCCGCGATGGCAGCTTCGGAGATGTTGTCGAGGCCCTGGATGATGTGGTTGGCGAGCGCGTCGGCCAGCGGGGAGGCCTCGTGCCGGTTGCGCACCAGCCCGATGCGGCAGGGCGCCAGCGTCGGGAAACCTTCCGCCGGGCCGAGCACCCGCATGCCTGGGCGCAGGCCCGATTCCGGCAACACGGAAATGGCAAGGCCCGAGAGCACGGCCGCCGAGACGGCGGTGGAGTTCGACGAGGTGTAGAGGATGCGGAAGGGCCGGCCGGCGGCCTGGAGCATCGAGATCGCCTCGAGCCGCCAGTTGCAGCTCTGCCGGCCCAGCGCCAGCGGCACCGGATCGTCGAGATGCACGGAGTGGCGGGTGGAGCCGATCCAGAGCAGCTGCTCGCGCCGGATGATCTCGGTGTCGCGGTTCAGCGTCTCGCAATCGGTGATGATGGCGAGGTCGAGATCGCCGGTGTCGATGCGGTCCACCAGATCGGAGGACGGATCGCAGACGACGGTGAGTTCGACATTGCAATGGGTGTGGGCGAACCGCGCCATGATCTCCGGCAGATAGCGGTCGGCGTAATCATCGGGCACGCCAAGGCGCACACGGCCGGACAGTTCCGCCGAGGCGAGGCTGGCCACCGCCTCATTGTTCAGCTTGACGATGCGGCGGGCATAATCGAGCAGCCGCTCGCCCTCGTCCGTGAGGCGCGAGGCGCGCCCATCACGTGCGAAGATCGGTTTGCCGACCCGCTCCTCCAGCCGCTTCATCTGCATGGAAACGGCGGACTGTGTCTTGTGGACCACATCAGCGGCTTTCGTGAAACTGCCGGTTTCAGCGATCGTGATGAATGTTCTTAATTGATCAATATCGAGCAACACGGACATGGGAGCGCCTCTGAGCGGGTACCATCAATCAGAATGATAACTCGGATGAAAAACATTCGCTAGTGTGATTGATGGCACCGCGACATAACACTGTTGCCGCGAACGGAGAGCGTCGAGATCGGGTGGGCGACAGGCTCATCACCCTTTCTTATCACCCAGCGCTCTCGCTGCGCGGCCGACAGATGGAGAGGAAGATGTCGTATATCGGCGAAGTTCGCAGGTCCGCCTTCGCGTCATTCGGCGCCGCCGCAGCCACCGGGCTCATCGGCGCCGTCATGGGTAGCTACAAGTTCATCACGGCGGTGGCGCGCCGCCGTCACCTGATCCAGCTCGGTGAGTTCGACGACCGGATGCTCAGCGATATCGGCCTCACGCGGGCCGATCTGCGCGACGCCGCGTCCGGCCCGCTCTGGCAGGATCCGACCTCGGTGCTGGTGGTCCGCTCGGTCGAGCGCCGGGCCAGCCGCCGGGTCGCAGCGCGCGGAAATTTGTCGATCGGCGCCGCCAAACGCGGCCGCGACGACCTGATCTCCTGCGAATGAGTGTGCAGCCCATTCGGAGGATTACCGGCGACATCGACCCCCTCGTGTCGCCGACTTGAAGCCCGCTGGTTCGTCCAGCGGGCTTTTTTTATCAATGCAGCCTTGCAGCGCGGAAAGCCCTACCTTGCAGCCACGCGGATGCGCGCGGCGCCTCTTGGGTCCATATGGGGGATGCCGGCATCGGAGCCGGCAGGAAGGCGCGGACCATGGCACAGCATCTCGAATTCGGCCTCGACACCTTTGGCGACGTGACGCGCGGGCCGGATGGCGCGCCGCTCTCGCACGCGCAGGTGATCCGCGATCTCGTCGAGCAGGCGCAGCTCGCCGATGAGGTGGGGCTCGATTTCTTCGGCGTCGGCGAGCATCACCGCGACGATTTCGCGGTCTCCGCCCCCGAAGTGGTGCTGGCCGGCATTGCCACCAAGACCAGCCGCATCCGCCTCGGCTCGGCGGTGACGGTGCTGTCCTCCGACGACCCGATCCGCGTGTTCCAGCGCTTCGCCACGGTGGACGCGCTGTCGAACGGGCGTGCCGAGGTGATCCTCGGGCGCGGCTCCTTCACCGAATCCTTCCCGCTCTTCGGCTTCGAGCTGAAGGATTATGAGACGCTGTTTTCCGAGAAGCTCGATCTGTTCGCCGCGCTGGCGCGCGACAACAGCACGCCGGGCGGCGTCACCTGGAAGGGCTCGATCCGCCCGCCGCTGAAGGGCCAGCACGTCTTCCCGCCGACCGAGAGCGGCACGCTGAAGACCTGGATCGGCGTCGGCGGCAGCCCGGAATCGGTGGTGCGCGCGGCGCGCTACGGCCTGCCGCTGATGCTCGCCATCATCGGCGGCAATCCCGCCCGCTTCGCGCCCTATGTCGATCTCTACCAGCGCGCCACCACCCAGCTCGGCGGCACACTGCAGCCGATCGGCGTGCATTCGCATGGCTATATCGCCGAGACCGACACGGCGGCGCGCGAGGAATTCTTCGCCGATTACAAGGTGATGCATGACCGGATCGGTCGTGAGCGCGGCTGGCCGGCCTATGGCCGCGACGCCTTCGAGCAGGAGATTGCACACGGCTCGCTCTATCTCGGCTCGCCCGAGACGGTGGCGCGCAAGATCGCCAAAACGGTGCGGACGCTCGGCCTGTCGCGCTTCGAGCTGAAATACAGCGCCGGCCCGCTGCCGCAGGCGCGCCTGCTGCGCTCGATCGAGCTCTATGGAAGCGAGGTCGCCCTGCGCGTGCGCGAGCTTCTGGCGCAGGAGACGGTGGAGGCGTGAGGGCTTGAGCCCGCGGAACCCGTCATCCCGGAACGGCCGCCAGGCCGTATCCGGGATCGCGTGGTGATGGCGGCAGGCGATCCCGGCGGCGCGCCGTCATCCCCGGGCTTGGCCCGGGGATCCACGACTTACCTTGCGCCCAATTCATCATCAGAAGGCATGGATGCCCGGGCCAAGCCCGGGCATGACGGCGTTCTTGGGGCCCCGTCGGGATTATCTCCCAAAGAGCCGGCACGCCTCAGACGTTCAGCAGCAGGAACTCGCGCTCCCAGGGCGAGATCACCCGCATGAAGGTGTCGAACTCGGTCTGCTTCACCGCCGTGTAGGTCTTCACGAAGGACGGGCCGAGCACGGTGGCGATCTCTTCTGAGTATTGCAGCGCCGCGACCGCTTCCAGCAGCCCGCGCGGCAGCTCGAAATCGAGGCCCTTGGCGTCGGATTCGAGCGGCTCGGTCGGGCGCAGGCCCTCAACGAGGCCGAGATAGCCGCAGGCGAGCGAGGCCGCGATGACGAGATAGGGGTTGGCGTCGGAGGACGGCACCCGGTTCTCGACACGCCGCGCCGCCGGCGAGGACGGCGGCACGCGCAGGCCGGCGGTGCGGTTGTCATAGCCCCACTGCACGTTGATCGGCGCCATCGAATCGCGCGTCAGCCGGCGGTAGGAGTTCACGTAAGGCGCGAGGATCGACATCACCGCCGGCAGATAGCGCTGCTGGCCGGCGATGAAGGAGAAGAACTCCGGCGTCGGGTCGCCATCCTTGTCGGAGAAGATGTTCTTGCCGGTTTCCGCATCCACGATGGACTGGTGGATGTGCATGGCCGAGCCAGGCTCGTCGGCGATGGGCTTGGCCATGAAGGTGGCGTAGATCTTGTGCGCCAGCGCCGCCTCGCGGATCGTTCGCTTGAACAGGAACACCTGATCGGCCAGGGCGATGGGGTCGCCATGGAGCAGGTTGATTTCCATCTGCGCCGCGCCGTCCTCATGGATCAGCGTGTCGATCTCGAGGCCCTGCGCCTCGGAATAGTCGTACATGTCCTCGAACAGGGCGTCGAACTCGTTCACCGCCTGGATCGAATAGGACTGGCGGCCGATCTCCGGCCGGCCGGAGCGGCCGATCGGCGGCTTCAGCGGGTAGTCGGCATCGACATTGGGCTCGACGAGATAGAACTCGATCTCGGGCGCCACGACGGCCTTCCAGCCCTTCTTGGCGTAAAGCTCGACGACGTTCTTCAGCACCTGGCGCGGGGCCAGCTCCACCGGGCGCCCGTCGCGGTGATAGGCGTCGTGGATGATCTGCGCCGTCGGGTCGGTCGCCCAGGGCACGATCGCCAGCGTGGAGAAATCGGGCTCCATGACGAGGTCGCTGTCGACCACGACGGAGTCCACGAGGTTGTCATAAGGTGGGTAGTCCCCGGAAATCGTCTGGAAGAACACCGAGAGCGGCAGGTTCATCACCGGACCGGACAGGAACTTCGACACCGGCATGATCTTGCCGCGTCCGACGCCGGCGAGGTCCGGCACCGCACATTCGATCTCGGTGATTCCGCGTGCGGCCATCCAGGCCTTGGCTTCCTCGAGCGAGGAAACGCCGCGGGTGGACGTGACGGCGTCCGTGTCGGGACGCTTCTTCTTGGCCATGATTCACCATCCTGATGCGCTGTCTGCGCCTGTAAGAGGCAACCATGCCCCTGCAAGCGCCGTCAAGGCGGCGCGCGCGAGGAAGCGCACTGCTCGTTTACGGGCATGGTAAAATTGTTCGCATTGTGCCGTTGAGCCGCCGCACGAAGCCGGATAGCGTCGCGTCAGGGCCGGGTCATACCGGCGGGGAAAACGGGGCCAAGCATGAGCACAGGCGTCGCCGACAAGACGCAGAAGACCATCGGGGGCATCCGCCGAAAATTCGCCCCCTGGACCGACCCGCAGGCCACCCCGCTCATCCGCTACCAGAACGTGACCAAGCGCTTCGGCGAGTTCGTGGCGATCGACAATCTCTCGCTCGACATTTACGAGCGCGAATTCTTCGCCCTGCTCGGCCCGTCCGGCTGCGGCAAGACCACGCTGATGCGCATGCTCGCCGGCTTCGAGGAGCCGACCAGCGGCCAGATCACCCTCGCCGGGCACGATCTCGTCGGCACGCCGCCCTATAAGCGGCCGGTCAACATGATGTTCCAGTCCTACGCGCTGTTCCCGCACATGAACGTGTGGGACAACATCGCCTTCGGCCTGCGCCAGGACGGCATGGCCAAGGACGCGGTGGCGCACCGCGTCGAGGAGATGCTGAAGCTGGTCAAGCTCAGCCAGTTCGCCAAGCGCAAGCCGCACCAGCTCTCCGGCGGCCAGCGCCAGCGCGTCGCGCTGGCCCGCTCGCTCGCCAAGCGCCCGAAGGTGCTGCTGCTCGACGAGCCACTCGGCGCGCTCGACAAGAAGCTGCGCGAGGAGACCCAGTTCGAGCTCATGGACATCCAGATGGAGCTCGGCATGACCTTCCTGATCGTGACCCACGATCAGGAAGAGGCCATGACCGTGGCCGACCGCATCGCGGTGATGAACCATGGCAAGCTGGTGCAGGTCTCCCCGCCGGCGGTGATGTATGAGCAGCCGGCCTCGCGCTATGTCGCGGAGTTCGTCGGCGACGTGAACATCCTCGACGCGACGGTGGAAGCGATCGAGCCGCACCTCATCACGCTGCGCTGCCCCTCCGCCCCCGACATGCGCTTCAAGGTGGCGCAGGAGTGCCCGGCCCGCGTCGGCGACAGCGTGTCGCTGGCGTTCCGCCCGGAGAAGCTGCGCGTCGAGCTCGACCCGCCGGCCGATCCCACGGTGAACTGCCTCACCGGCACGATCTGGGACATCGGCTATCTCGGCGACCTGTCGATCTACCATGTGGAGTTGCCCAATGGTCAGCGCGTGAAGGCGGCGAAGCCCAACCTCACCCGCATGGTCGAGCGGCCGATCTCCTGGGAGGACAAGGTCTATGTCTCCTTCGCGCCGGATGCCGGCGTGGTGCTGACGAGCTGAGGGGACGATCATGGCGGACAAGGCAAGGGGGCGCTGGCTGGTTCTCGCCATCCCCTATCTCTGGCTCGTGGCGCTGTTCCTCGTCCCCTTCCTGATCGTCTTCAAGATCAGCCTGTCGCAGGACGCCATCGCCCAGCCGCCCTATGTGCCCACCTTCGACCTCGCGGCCGGATGGGACGCCTTCAAGGACGCCTTCAGCGAGCTGTCCTTCGACAATTACGGCTATGTGCTGAGCTGGGACAATGACTTCATCGAGGCCTATGGCTCCAGCCTCTGGATCGCCGGCATCTCGACCGTGCTGCTGCTGATGGTCGGCTATCCCATCGCCTACGCCATGGCGCGGGCGCCGAAATCCATCCGCCCGACGCTGCTGATGCTGGTGATCCTGCCGTTCTGGACCTCCTTCCTCATCCGCGTCTATGCGTGGATCGGCATCCTGTCGCCGGAAGGGCTGCTCAACCAGCTTCTGTTCGCGCTCGGGCTGATCGACGAGCCGCTGCAGATCCTCGCCACCGACACCGCGGTCTATATCGGCATCGTCTATTCCTACCTGCCTTTCATGATCCTGCCGCTCTATTCGGCGCTGGAGAAGATGGACGAGACGCTCCTGGAAGCCGCCGCGGATCTTGGCTGCCCGCCCTTCGCCGCCTTCTGGAAGATCACCTGGCCGCTCTCGCTGCCGGGCGTGTTCGCCGGCTGCCTGCTCTGCTTCATCCCGGCGGTGGGCGAGTTCGTCATCCCCGACCTGCTGGGCGGCTCCGACACGCTGATGATCGGCAAGGTGCTGTGGACGGAGTTCTCGGTGAACCGCTCCTGGACGGTGTCCTCGGCGGTGGCGGTGCTGCTCCTGATGGTGCTGGTGATCCCCATCGTGTTCTACCAGAACGTCCAGGCCCGCGAGATGGAGAAGCGTTGATGAGAAAAGGCCTCTCCTGGTTCAACGTCACCTCCATCGTGCTCGGCTTCGCCTTTCTCTATCTGCCGATCCTGCTCTTGGTGATCTACTCCTTCAACGCCTCGCGCATGGTGACGGTGTGGGCGGGCTTCTCGACCCACTGGTACGTCCAGCTGTTCCAGAACCAGCAGCTGCTCGACGCCGCCTGGGTGACGCTGCGCGTCGCCTTCATCACCGCGAGCGTCGCTACCGTGCTCGGCACGCTGGCGGCCATCGCGCTCACCCGCTACGGGCGCTTCTATGGCCGCACGCTGTTCTCCGGCATGGTCTATGCGCCGCTGGTGATGCCGGAAGTCATCACCGGCCTGTCGCTGCTGCTGCTCTTCGTGGCCGTCAGCATCGACCGCGGCTTCTGGACCATCACGCTGGCGCACATCACCTTCACCATGTGCTTCGTCTCGGTGGTGGTGCAGTCGCGCCTCGTGACCTTCGACCGCTCGCTGGAGGAAGCCGCGCTCGATCTCGGCTGCCCGCCCTTCAAGACCTTTTTCGTCATCACCCTGCCGATCATCCTGCCGGCGGTGGTGTCCGGCTGGATGCTGGCCTTCACCCTGTCGCTGGACGATCTGGTCATCGCCAGCTTCACCACCGGCCCCGGCGCGACCACGCTGCCCATGCGCATCTATTCCCAGGTGCGCCTCGGCGTGACGCCGGAGATCAACGCCGCCTGCACCATCCTCATCGGCATCGTCACCGTGGTGGTGATCTTCGCCTCCATCCTGACCAAGCGGCAGGAGATCGAGCGCCAGAAGGCGGAGCGGCTGGCGGCGGCGGGATAAGGACCGCCGCGTCGCTCAACACTAACTGAGACGGCGGCGCGCTATTGATACATTATATCTTTTAGGATAGCGTCCCCTCGGTCGCGTCGGCGATGTGACGCGGGTGGGGAGGCACCAGCCTAGGGGTGCTTGACGATGCGCCCCCTCTCCGTGTCAGATCGACCCGATCGAGGTTCTCCGGGTGTTCGCGCCCGGAGCTAAGAGGGAACCCGGTGCGGCGCTCTGCGCCAAGACCGGGGCTGCCCCCGCAACTGTAAGCGGCGAGCCCTCCACCCATCGTCCACTGGCGCGCACGCGCCGGGAAGGCCGGGTGGAGCCAGCGTTGACCCGCGAGCCAGGAGACCTGCCTCGAATCGCGAACCACCATTCGGGCGGGGTGCTCCGAAGGTTGCTGGCCATGCGCGGGCCCGAAAGGCCGCGCGGGCGCTGGTGCCCTTTGCGCGGCTCGTCTTCCTGACCAGGAAGCGACAACATGTTCAGAACGAATACCAACCTTTTCCGCCAGTCCCTGCGGGGCGGCCTTCTGGCGCTCGGCCTTCTCGCCGGCCTCGGCCTGCCCGAGACGGGCATGGCCGGCACCACCTACCCGCTGACGCTGGAGAATTGCGGAGCCAAGGTGGTGATCGACCACGCCCCGCAGCGCGTCGTCAGCATCGGCCAGGCGCAGACCGAAATCCTCTACGCCCTCGGCCTCGGCGACCGCGTGGTCGCCAGCGCGCTGTGGTTCAGCCCGGTCGCCAAACCCTATGAGGCGGTGAACGCCAAGGTGAAGCGCCTCGCCGACAATGATCCGAGCTTCGAGGCGGTGGTCGGTCAGGAGCCGGACCTCGTCGTCGCCATGTATGAATGGCACATCGGCCCCAACGGCATCATCGGCAAGCGCAGCCGCTTCGATGCGGTGAAGGTGCCGGTCTATGTCTCGCCCACCGACTGCGTTGGCAAGGACAATAGCGGAGCCGGCGACGGCGTGCGCACGCAGATGTACACGACCGAGCTGCTCTACCGGAACATCCGCGAATTCGGCGCCATCTTCGACGTCGCCGACCGGGCGGACGCGCTCATCGCGGAACTCAAGGCCCGCGAGGCGGCGGCGGTCGCGTCGGTGGCGGCGCTGAAGGCCAAGAACGTCTCCATGGCCGTCTGGTTCTCCAGCAAGGACATCAAGGGCGACGCCTTCCTCGCCGGCAAGAACGGCGTGCCGGCCTATCTGATGGCCGAGATCGGCGCGCGCAACATCATCACCACCGAGGAGGAATGGCCGCTGGTTGGCTGGGAGACCATCGCCGCCAGCGATCCCGACGTTCTGGTGCTGGTGAAGATGGACCGCCGCCGCTTCCCCGCCGACGCCATCGAGGCCAAGCTGAACTTCCTCGCGACAGACCCGGTCGCCAGCCAGCTCGCCGCGGTGAAGAACAACCGCATCGTCATCGTCGATGTCGGCGCCACGCGGCCCGGCATGGACACGGTGGACGGTCTGGAAGCCATCGCCACGGCGGTGCAGGGCTTCGGTCTCAGCCATTGAGCCACCTGGTCGTAGGGCCTAACTGGCCGGCGCGGATTGCCGTCGCCGGCCTCGCCGCCATCGCGCTGGTGCTCGCCGTCGCGCTGGCGGTGAGCGTCGGCGAGATGCCGATCCCGCTTTCCGTCGCCCTCAAGGCGCTCGGCAACGGGCTGTTCGATCTCGGCTTTCCGGTCGGGGCGATCCAGCAGGGGGTGATCTTCGAGTACCGGCTGAGCCGGGCGCTGATGGCCGCGCTGTGCGGCGGCGCGCTGGCGCTCTCGGGCGCCATCCTGCAGGCGCTGCTGCGCAACCCGCTGGCCGAGCCCTATATTCTCGGCGTCTCGGCCGGCGCCTCCACCGGGGCGGTCTGCGTAATGATCCTCGGTCTTGGCGGGGCGACGCTCGGCGTGTCCGGCGGCGCCTTTCTCGGCTCGGTGGCCGCGCTCGGCCTTGTCGGCCTGCTGGCCGCCGGGGCCGGCGGGGCGAGCGACCGGGTGATCCTGGCCGGCGTCGCCGGCTCGCAGCTGTTCAACGCCGCCACCGCCACCATCGTCACCACGCTCGCCAGCGCGGAGCAGGCGCGCGGGGTGATGTTCTGGCTCCTGGGCAATTTCGGCGGCGTGCGCTGGCCCGATCTCTGGGTCGCCGCGCCGGTGGCGCTGGCCGGCTTCGTCATCTGCATGGTCCACGCCAAGGCGCTCGACGCCTTCGCCTTCGGCGCCGATGCGGCGGCCTCGCTCGGCATCGCGGTCACCCGCGTGCGGCTGGTGCTGCTCGCCACCACCGCGCTGCTTACCGCCACCATGGTCGCCATCGTCGGCACGGTCGGCTTTGTCGGGCTGGTGATCCCCCATGCCGCCCGCTTCCTCGTCGGCCCCGGCCATGCCCGGCTGCTGCCGGCCTGCCTCGTCATCGGCGCGGTGTTCATGATCCTCGCCGATGTGCTCTCGCGCATCCTCGTGCCGCAGCAGATCCTGCCGATCGGCGTGGTGACGGCGCTGGTCGGCGCGCCGGCCTTCGCCATCATCCTCCACCGCGCGAGGCGTCCGGCATGACCCTCGCGACGCATGAGGTGCGCTGGAGCGCCGGCGGCAAGCTGATCGTCGACGGGGTGAGCCTTGAGGTCGCGCCGAACCGTGTGCTCGGCCTGATCGGGCCCAATGGCTCGGGCAAATCCAGCCTGCTGCGCCTGCTGTGCCGGCTGCGCAAGGTCTCGAGCGGCGTGGTCACGCTGGACGGGCGAGACATTGGCGACCTCGGCCGTCGCGACCTGTCCCGCCGCCTCGCCTTTGTCGAGCAGCAGGCGGCGACCGAGGTGGCGCTCACGGTCTGCGACGTGGTGCGGCTCGGGCGTACCCCGCACCGGGCGGCTTTTGCCGCGTGGAGCGCGCGCGACGAGGCGGCGGTCGAGGCCGCGCTTGCCCGCGTCGGCCTCACCGAGCGGCATGACCAGTTGTGGCACACCCTGTCCGGCGGGGAGCGCCAGCGGGTGCATATCGCCCGCGCCCTGGCGCAGGAGCCGCGCGAGCTGATCCTCGACGAGCCGACCAACCATCTCGACATCCAGCACCAACTCGGCATTCTCGCGCTGGTGCGGCGGCTGGGCCTCACCTGCATCGTGGCGCTGCACGACCTCAACCTCGCCGCGCTGTTCTGCGACCGGATCGGCGTGCTGTCAGGCGGACGGCTCGTCGCCTGCGGCCCGCCGGCCGAGGTGCTGACCCCCGCCCTTATCCGCGCCGTGTTCGGGGTGGAAGTGGCGATCCGCGAGGGCGCGCAGGGGCGCCGTTACATCGATTACATGCTGGACGAGGCCCTGCCGGACGGGCTGTAGACGCCCGCCAACACGGCGCCGGGGAACGTGGATGCAGCCTCGCCCCCGCGCGGCGCCACCCCTGCTATAATCCCGGACGAGCCACGCCCCCGAATCGCCGGCCCCGCCACACTGGACCCGCCATGCCCCTGCGCCTTCTGCCCTCCACCCTGGTCGACCGCATCGCGGCGGGCGAGGTGGTGGAGCGCCCGGCGGCGGCGCTGAAGGAGATCGTCGAGAACGCGCTCGACGCCGGCGCAACGCGCATCGAGATCGTTATCGACGGCGGCGGGCGGCGGCTGTTGCGCGTCACCGATGATGGCTGCGGCATGAGCGGGGATGACCTTGCCCTCGCGGTCGAGCGCCACGCCACCTCCAAGCTCGACAGCGAAGACCTGCTCACCATCGCCACGCTCGGCTTTCGCGGCGAGGCGCTGCCTTCCATTGGCGCGGTGGCGCGGCTCGCCATCACCAGCCGGCCGCGGGGCGCCGACAGCGCCCATGAAATCCGCGTCGAGGGCGGGGTGAAGGGGGCGGTGAAACCGGCCGCGCTCGGCCATGGCACGCGGGTTGAGGTGCGCGACCTGTTCTTTGCCACCCCGGCGCGGCTGAAATTCCTGAAATCCGAGCGGGCCGAGACCGCGGCGGCCGTGGATGCGGTGCGGCGCCTCGCCCTCGCCCGCCCGGAGGTCGGCTTCACCCTTGTGACCGATGACCGGGCGCCGCTCACCTGGCCCGCCCGCAGCGCGGACCCTGCCGGCCGCCGCGCCCGCATCGCCGATGTGCTCGGCCATGAGGTCGGGCAGAACGCGCTCGACATTGACGGACGGCGCGAGGGTGCCCGGCTCGCCGGCCTTGCCGGGCTGCCAACCTTCTCCAAGGCGAACTCGCTGTCGCAGTACCTGTTCGTCAATGGCCGTCCAGTGCGCGACAAGCTGCTGATCGGCGCCATCCGCGCCGCCTATGCGGACCTGTTGCCCTCCGACCGCCACCCGGTGACGGCGCTGTTCCTCGATCTCGACCCGCGCGAGGTCGATGTGAACGTACACCCGGCCAAGACCGAGGTGCGCTTCCGCGACCCCGGCCTCATCCGCGCGCTGATCGTGCGCACGCTGATGGACGCGCTCACTTTGGCCGTGCCGCGCACCGCCACGACCGCCGCCGACCGGCTGGCGCAGTTCGCCCGCGCCGACACCATGGACGGCTACAGGCCGCAGCCCCGGCCGGGCAATTATGACTGGACCAGCTCCTGGGCCGCGCCCGAGGGGGCCTCCAACAGCGCGCCCGCCGGCTTCAACGAGTCCCCCGCCCGCTTCGATTTCGGCGGAAACACAAGCGGCGGGCTCGCGCTCGACCTCGCCCCGCAGGCCGATGCGCGGGCGGCCCATCTCCCCGCATCGCCGGATGTGATGGAGCGCCCGCTCGGCGCGGCGCGGGCGCAGCTGCACGAGACCTACATCATCGCCCAGACCCGCGAGGGCGTCGTGGTGATCGACCAGCACGCCGCCCATGAGCGCATCGTCTATGAGAAGCTCAAGGCCGCCATGGCGCGCGACGGGCTCACCCGGCAGATGCTGCTGGTGCCGCTGGTGGTCGATCTCGACCCGGCCGAGGCGGCGCGCCTCGCCGAACGCGCGGAGGCGCTGGAAAAGCTCGGCCTCGTCATTGAGCCCTTTGGCCCCGGCGCGCTGCTGGTGCGCGAAGTGCCGGCGCTGCTCGGGGATGCCGACGTGCCGGCGCTGGTGCGCGAACTCGCCGAGCACGCGGCGGAATGGGACGACGCCCTGCCGCTGGAGCGACGCCTCCTGCATGTCGCCGCCACCATGGCCTGCCATGGCTCGGTGCGCGCCGGCCGGCGGCTGCGGGTGGAGGAGATGAACGCCCTCTTGCGCGAGATGGAAGAGACGCCGAACGCCGCCCAGTGCAATCACGGCCGGCCGACCTTCGTCACGCTCGCGCTCGCCGATATCGAACGCCTCTTCGCGCGGCGCTGAGGCCGGGCTATGCTCACCCCATAATGGCGTTCGACACTGATCCCCCCGACTCCGGTCACCCGAAAAGCTGGTACGCCGCCACCGCGCGGCACCTAGCCCCCTTCCCCAGCCTTGCCGGCACCGTGACTGCCGATGTCTGCGTCATCGGCGGCGGCTATACGGGCCTCTCCGCCGCGCTGCATCTGGCGGAAGCCGGGCTCGACGTGGTGCTGCTGGAGGCGGCGCGCGTCGGCTCCGGCGCCTCAGGCCGCAATGGCGGGCAGATCCATACCGGCCAGCGCCGCGATCAGGACTGGCTGGAGGCGCAGGTCGGGCTCGATGATGCCAAGGCGCTCTGGCGCATGGCGGAGGAGGCGAAGGCGCTGCTGCACGCGCTGATCGCCCGCCACCGGATCGAGTGCGACGTACGGCCGGGCCTCATCGTCGCCGATCACAAGCCCGGCTATGTCGCCCATAGTCACGCCTATGCGCGCAAGCTCAACGAAGTCTATGGCTACCCGCACGCCGCCCCGCTCTCGCGCGAGGAAATGCGGGCGCTGGTTGGCTCCGATGCCTATTTCGGCGGGATGATCGACCATGGCGGCGGGCATCTGCACCCGCTCAACCTCGCCCTCGGCCTCGCCCGCGCGGCGGACAAGGCCGGCGTCCGGCTGTTCGAGAATTCCCGCGCGGTCGGCATCGACGAAGGCGGGCCCAAGGTGCAGGTGAAAACCGCCGGCGGGCTGGTGGCCTGCGACTTCGTGCTGGAATGCGGCGACGGGTTGCAGGACGGGCTCGACCGACGGGTCGACACCCACGTCATGCCGATCGCCAACTACATCGCCGCCACCGAGCCGCTCGGCGCGCGCGCCGGTGACGTCATCGCCAATGACGCGGCGGTGGCCGACAGCCGCTTCGTGGTGAATTATTATCGCCTCTCGGCCGATGGGCGCCTCCTGTTCGGCGGCGGGGAGAGCTATACGCGCCGCCTGCGCCCGGACCCCGGCGCTTTTGTTCGGCCCTATATGCTGAAGATCTTCCCGCAGCTCGCCGATGTGCGCATCGATTATGGCTGGGGCGGCATTCTCGGCATCACCATGAGCCGGCTGCCCTTCGTGCGGAAGCTCTCCCCCCGCGTGCTCACCGCCGCCGGCTATTCCGGCCAGGGCGTGATGCTCGCGCCCTATTTCGGCAAGCTGCTGGGTGACGCGATCAAGGGCCAGCTCGGCCAGTTCGACCTCTTGGCGCGCCTGCCCGTGCCGCCCTTCCCCGGCGGACCGGTGATGCGCTGGCCGCTGCTGGTCGCCGGCATGAGCTATTTCGCCCTGCGCGACCGGCTGTGAGACGCTGAGTGCTCGACCTCCACGCCTATGCCCAGCTGGCACTCAGCTTCGTCATGGCGCATGCCCATTACGCGCCCTATGTCGCCTTCATGCTCGCCTTCTGCGAGTCACTGGCCCTCGTCTCGCTCGTCGTGCCCGCGACCTTCGTGCTGCTCGGCCTCGGGCCGCTGATCGCCGCCGGCGGGGTGCCGCTCTTCCCGGTCTGGGCGGCGACCGCAGCGGGCGCGGTGCTGGGCGATACCGTGTCCTACTGGGTCGGCTTCTATCTCAAAGGCACCGCGCGCGAGCGCTGGCCGCTTAACCGCTTCCCGCAGGCGCTGGCGCGCGGGGAGCGGTTCTTCCTGCGCTTCGGCACCTGGAGCGTGTTCCTCGGCCGCTTCTCCGGCCCGCTGCGCGCCTTCGTGCCGCTGGTGGCCGGCATGTTCGCCATGCCGCATTTCCTGTTCCAGATGGTGAACATCACCTCGGCCATGCTGTGGGCGCTGCTGCTGCTCGGCCCCGGCGCGGCGGCGGTGAAGGCGCTCGGCTGGTAGGGCGCCCCTCGCCGCAGGGTTGCGTTTTCTCAACGACACGCGCGGCAGGCCGGCCGACAGATGCTTCCAAGAGCAATCAAGGTTCTGGAGTATCCGATGGCACTGATTCACGAAATCGCGGGCGACATCCTGCTCAGCGACACCGCGCTCATCGCCCATGGCGTGGCGCCGGGCGACCATTTCGACAGCGGCCTCGCTCTGGCGCTGCGCGAGCGCTACCCCTCGCTCGCCAAGGATTTCCGCCATGAATGCCGGATCAGCCACCCCAAGGCCGGCGGGATCTGGGTCTGGGCCGGCGCGGGCGAACATGGCGCGGTGCGCATCGCCTGCCTGCTGACGCAGGAGCCGGCGGAGAACCCCACCGGCCATCCGGGCAAGGCAACGCTGGAGAATGTCGGCCACGCGCTCAAGGCGCTGGCGCGCTACGCGCAGGACGAGAAGATCGCCAGCCTCGCGCTTCCCCGCCTCGCCACCGGCGTCGGTGGGCTCGACTGGGCGGATGTGAGGCCGCTGGTGGAGCACCATCTCGGCGCGCTCACCATCCCGGTCTATGTCTATACGGTCTACCACAAGGGCCAGAAGGCCACCGAGCCGGGGCTGCCGGCGGCGGCGTGAGACTTGGCTGGGTGAGACTTGGCCCCGGGATCAGGGTCGGGCCACACCCGACCGGATCCCGGAGCCGGAATGCGACCCGCGATCAGGGCTGCTCGATGTTCGGTGTCCAGGGCTGGGCCGTGCCGGTGCAGCCGCAAACAGACATCTCGCCCGGCTTGGTCGTCGACCATTGACCGTTCCATTTGGTGCCCGCGAAAGCCGCGGCGCATTTGGTCGGCGCTTCCGCATTGCTGAAGATCGGGCCGGCATTCAGCCCGCCCTTGGCATCCATGATCGTGAAGCTGGTGCCGTTGACGGTGTTGGTTCCAGAACAGATCGACATCTGCCCGGCCACCTTGGTGACCCAGGCGCCATTGAAGGTCAGCTTGCAGGCTTGCGGACAGAGCGTATCCGCCTGCCCCTGGTTCATGATTGGCCCTGCCTTCATATCGAAGTCAGCCAGCGCCACGGCCGGCGACGTCAGTATAATGGCTACCGCGATCAGTGTTTTCGGTGAGAACATGCGCCACTCCTCGATGATCTATCTTTAGGAACTGCGGTTGTTGGTTATTCTGAATAAATCTCCACCAGTCTTTTCGACATGACTCTGCAGTCACCCTCTTCACGAAAAGGGCGCGGATGAGTACTGCAATCTGACGGCGGAGTTTGGTAGAGAACAACATTCATCGCGCATGACATCTGGCGCGTTACCTACGCAGACCCAAAGTCAGCACGCGATCAGCCTATACATGTTATGATTTTACCTCAATCCAAAAACACAACCTAAACGCGAATATCTCGGCACGCTCGTCGGTTCTTGGCGGTGGGACAGCGGGCAGAGGGAAGAGCGTCGCCCGTCCGGGATGACCTCAATGACGGCCGTGCGCGCAAGGCGGGCCCGAAACACGCCGCTCGCCGGACACATGACGCAGGAACGCGTTACTGAGAAACACAAAGGGCGACCCTTGCGGTCGCCCTGCTTGATCGTCGCAGCTGACTAAGACGCGCTACTCAGCGGCTTCCTTCGGCGGTTTGCCCGCCTTCATCTCACGCCGCGCCTTGGCGGGGAGGACGAGATCGAACTCCGCAAGTTCAGCCTCGGTAGGCCAGGCCATGTCCTTGTCCCACGCCCAATGCGCGCGGATTTCCTCGTCCGACATGGCGCGAAATTTCTCCCAGTCGACCGTCTTGGCCAACCGGTCAGCCTCCTCCAACTGCTTTTTGGTAGGCATTACGCTCCACCTCGTTCGCGTATCGGAAGGAAATGGCGCGCCGCCGGCGACCTCGCCATGTCCACGCGCACAGTAACACATCCTCGCCGAACGCCGCGATGGTTTCAAAGCGCGGCTCCCCCCGCTCGCCGCGTGAGGGACGTTCAAGGCGCAGCCTTCCATCGAAGAGGAGAGCCGCAAGCGGGAGCGGCAAACCGTGTTTCGCACGGTTCGCCGCGTCCTTGTCGTCATCCCACTCGAAATCGTCCGTCTCGCCCATTGTCGTCCCACCCGACTCGCAGCCGAGTCAGGATGCAACAACGACGGTTATGAGTACGAGCGAATCACTGAGGGCTCAGTTCTTCGCCTTGTCGACCAGCTTGTTCTTGCCGATCCACGGCATCATGCCGCGCAGCTTCTCGCCGACCTGCTCGATCTGGTGGGAATCGTTCAGGCGGCGGATGCCCTTGAAGCGCGAGGCGCCGGCCCGGTATTCCTGCATCCAGTCGGAGGTGAACTTGCCGGTCTGGATGTCGGTCAGCACGCGCTTCATCTCGGCCTTGGTCTCGGCGGTGATGATGCGCGGGCCGGAGACGTACTCGCCCCACTCGGCGGTGTTGGAGATCGAGTAGTTCATGTTGGCGATGCCGCCCTCATAGATGAGGTCGACGATCAGCTTCACTTCGTGCAGGCACTCGAAATAGGCCATTTCCGGGGCGTAGCCGGCTTCCACCAGCGTCTCGAAGCCGGCGCGGATCAGCTCGACCAGACCGCCGCAGAGCACGACCTGCTCGCCGAACAGGTCGGTCTCGCACTCTTCCTTGAAGGTGGTCTCGATGATGCCGGAGCGGCCGCCGCCGACGCCCGAGGCGTAGGAAAGCGCGAGGTCGAGCGCGTTGCCCGAGGCGTCCTGGTGGACGGCCACGAGGCAGGGCACGCCGCCGCCCTTCTGGTACTCACCGCGCACGGTGTGACCGGGGCCCTTCGGCGCGATCATGACGACGTCGACGGTCTTCTTCGGCTCGATCAGGCCGAAATGCACGTTGAGGCCGTGGGCGAAGGCGATGGCGGCGCCGTCACGGATGTTGGGGGCGATCTCGTCGCGGTAAATGTCGGCCTGCAGCTCGTCCGGGGCGGCCATCATCATCAGGTCGGCCCACTTGGCGGCCTCGGCGACGGTGAGCACTTTAAGGCCGTCGGCCTCGACCTTGGCGGCGGTCGCCGAGCCCGGCTTCAGGCCGATGGCGATTTCCTTGGCGCCGGAATCCTTGAGGTTCAGCGCATGGGCACGGCCCTGCGAGCCATAGCCGATGATGGCGACCTTCTTGCCCTTGATGAGGTTCACATCGGCGTCGCGGTCGTAATAAACGCGCATGGGGTTCTCCTGTGTCACGCGTCGGGTCGGGCGGGCCGGGATGCCCCGGTGCCGTAGAGGGTGAGAAACTGGTCGGTGGCGCGGGCGGCATCGCGCTCGATCTCGGCGGCGGACAGCGCGAGGCGGTCATCACCGAGCAGCAGGCGGATCTGCACGTCGCGGCCGACAAGGCCGAGGAAGCTGCGAAAGGCGGTCTCGGTGTCGTCCACCGCGATCAGCCCGGCCTCGCGGCCCGCTTCCAGAAGAGGTTTCAGCCGCTCGCCAATGGCGAAGCGACCATTCGCCAGCATGATCGCGCCGAGCTTGGAATCGCGGGCACCGGCCTGCGCGATGGCGAAGCGGTTGAGGGCGATCGAGGTCGGGCTGGAGATCACGCCGAGCCAATTGGCGGCGAAGCGGATGAGGCTTTCGCGCAGGGCGGAGACATCGAGCCGCGTGCGGTCATAATTGCCGGCGCGCACCTTGGAGGCCTGCCAGCGCACAGTCGCACTGAGCAGCCCGTCGCGGTCGCCGAACCATTTGTAGAGGCTTTCCTTGGAGCAGGAGGCACGCCGCGCCACAGCCGTCATGGTGACGTCCCCGCCCTCCTCGACCATCAGCGCGAGCACGGCGTCGAGCACGGCCTGCTGCCGCTCGGTGAAGCTCGCGCTGGTCGGGTCGGGGGTCGATGCCATGGCTGGCGGGGGCTCCGGAAAGTCCGTACCGTACGTTACGGTTCTCCTATAGGAGCGCCGGCCCCGGCGCAAGCGGCACGTCGCGAATTCCCGGTCAGCGCCGCAGCAGACGGCCGATCCGCGCGCGCCAGAGGGTCGGCTGCGCCGAGGCCAGCGCCACGCCGGAGGCCGCGAGCGCCATGCCGACCCAGGCGAGCGGCGGCATCGCCTCGCCGATCAGCACGAAGGCGATGAGCGCCGAGCAGGGCGGCACGAGGAAGAACAGCGCCGAGACCTTGGACACCTCGCCGGCGCGGATCATCGCCAGATAGAGCGAGATGGCGATCAGCGAATTGCCGATCACGAGATAGGCCAGCGCCGCCACGAAGGAGGGCGACCAGTCGACATGGCCGTCATCCAGCAGCAGCGCCAGCGGCAGGGTGCAGACGAAGCCCACCGCATATTGCACGCAATTGGTCACCAGCGGGTGCTGGGCGACGCCGTAGCGCTTCTCGTAGAGCGAGGCCGAGGACATGGCGAGCAGCGCGCCAACCGCCAGCAGGATCACGCCGGGCGAGGTGACCTCGATGGAGGCGCGCGAGGCGATGACGAGGCCGGCGCCGGCAAGGCCGAGCAGCAAACCGCCCCAGCGCAGCAGCCCCACCTTTTCGCGGGCAAAGGCCGGCGCGGCGAGACCGACGACGATGGGCTGCATTGAGACGATAAGCGCCAGCGCCCCGGCGGAAATCCCGTTCAGGAAGGCGAAATAGCTCAGGTCGAAATACAGCACCTGAATGAGGAAGCCGACCACGACGAGGTTCACCCAGGCGCGCGGCGTCGCCGGGAGCGCGGGGCGGAACCAGACGAGCAGGGGCAGCAGCACCACCAGCACCAGCCCGTAGCGCATGGCGAGCAGGGTGAAAGGCCCGGTCGAGAGCAGGCCCACCTTGGCGACAGCGAAGCCGCCGGACCACAGCAGCAGGAAGAGTAAGGGCGCCACCTGCAGCCACAGGGGCTTGCCGGTGGTGGATGCCGGCAATGTACCCGCGCTGTCGCTCACGTCTGTCGCCTTCCGCTCTCATCGGGAACGGAGCATCCGGCACAGAGCGCCGCAGGGCACCCCGGGGGCGCCCCGCGAAGCGGCATCTTCACATGCCATCGGGTCCGCGGCCAATAGCGGCGACGCCGGTGCGGGAGACTTCCACCAGGCCGAGCGGCTCCAGCAGCGAGACGAACTGGTCGATCTTCTCCGGCTTGCCGGTGATCTCGAACACGAAGCTCTCCAGCGTCGTGTCGACCGTGCGGGCGCGGAAGCTGTCGGCGATCAAGAGCGCTTCCTGGCGGATCTCGCCCTTGCCGCGCACCTTGATGAGGGCGAGCTCGCGCTCCACCGCCTTGCCGACCACGGTGAGGTCGACCACGCGATGCACCGGCACCAGCCGGTCGAGCTGGCTCTTGATCTGCTCGATGATCGGCGGCGCGCCGGTGGTGACGACGGTGATGCGCGAGAGCTTGGAATCGTGGCTGACCTCGGAAACGGTCAGGCTGTCGATGTTGTAGCCGCGCCCGGAGAACAGGCCGACGATGCGGGCAAGCACGCCCGGCTCGTTATCGACCAGCAGAGAAAGGGTGTGGCGTTCGACGGGTTCGGTGACGGGGGGCATGGGGCACTCTGAAAAGGGGCGCTAAGGCTGTCGGTGAGCTTCCTGGCCGTCATCCCCGGGCTTGGCCCGGGGATCCACGACTTCAATTCGCGCCAGCATAACCGGCGCTCCAGCGAAAGGCGTGGATGGCCGGGCCAAGCCCGGCCATGACGTGGTTAGGCGCGAAGCGCCGTCACACTAGCATCTTGCCTTCCTCGCTGATCGCCTCGTCCAGCCCTTCGGGATGATCGGGAAGGATCATCTCGTTATGCGGCTTGCCCGAGGGGATCATGGGCAGGCAGTTCTCCATCTTGTCGACCAGGCAGTCGAACAGCACGGGGCGGTTGACGCTGATCATCTCGTGGATCGCGCCGTCGAGGTCGCCCGGCTTGGAGCAGCGGATACCGACCGCGCCATAGGCCTCAGCGAGCTTCACGAAGTCCGGCAGCGACTCGGAGTAGGAGTGCGAGTAGCGCCCGCCATGCAGCAGATCCTGCCACTGGCGCACCATGCCCATATATTCGTTGTTCAGCACGAAGATCTTCACCGGCAGGTTGAACTGCAGCGCGGTGGAGAGCTCCTGCAGGCACATCTGGATCGAGGCCTCACCGGCGATGTCGATGACAAGGCTTTCCGGGTGCGCCACCTGCGCGCCGATGGCGGCGGGCAGGCCGTAGCCCATGGTGCCGAGGCCGCCGGAGGTCATCCAGCGGTTCGGCTCCTCGAAGTGGAAGTGCTGCGCCGCCCACATCTGGTGCTGGCCGACCTCGGTGGTGATGTAGACGTCCTTGTCCTTCACCTGGTCGTACAGCGCCTTGACGGCCTGCTGCGGCTTGATGATCGAGGAGGAGGGCTGGAAGGCGAGCGACTTGCGCGCGCGCCACTTGTCGATCTGCGCCCACCAGCCGGCGATGGCCTGCCGGTCGGGCTCGGCCTTCATGCCGCGCCAGACGGTGAGCATGTCCTCGAGGACGTGCTTCACATCGCCGATGATCGGCAGGTCGACCTTGACGTTCTTGTTGATCGAGGACGGGTCGATATCGATGTGGATCTTCTTCGAGCCCGGCGAGAAGGCGTCGAGACGGCCGGTGATGCGGTCGTCGAAGCGCGCGCCGACGCAGACCATGACGTCGCAATCATGCATCGCCATGTTGGCTTCATAGGTGCCGTGCATGCCGAGCATGCCCAGCCACTGCTTGTCGGCCGCCGGATAGGCGCCGAGGCCCATCAGCGTCGAGGTGACCGGATAGCCCGTCAGGCGCGCGAACTCGCGCAGCAGGCGGCTCGCCTCGGGGCCGGAATTGATGACGCCGCCACCGGTGTAGAAGATCGGCCGCTTGGCCTTGGCCAGCAGGTCCACCGCCGCCTTGATCTTCTCCGGGTCGCCCTTGAGGCGCGGCTTGTAGGTTTTGTGCTCGATGTTCTCCGGGCCGACATAGATGCCCTTGGCGAACTGCACGTCCTTCGGGATGTCGACGACGACCGGGCCGGGACGGCCGTTCTGCGCGACATAGAACGCCTCGTGCATGACGCGGGCGAGGTCGTTCACGTCACGAACGAGATAATTGTGCTTGGTGCAGGGCCGGGTGATGCCGACCGTGTCGCACTCCTGGAAGGCGTCCGAGCCGATGAGGTGGGTCGGAACCTGGCCGGTGATGCAGACCAGCGGGATCGAGTCCAGCAGCGCGTCGGTGAGGCCGGTCACGGCATTGGTCGCGCCGGGGCCGGAGGTGACGAGGACGACGCCGACCTTGCCGGAGGACCGGGCATAGCCCTCCGCCATGTGCACCGCGCCCTGCTCGTGGCGCACGAGCACGTGGCGAACCTGGTTCTGGTGGAACATCGCGTCATAGATCGGCAGCACCGCGCCGCCGGGATAGCCGAACATGTGCTCGACACCCTGATCGATCAGGGCCTGCATCACCATTTCGGCGCCGGTCATCTCGCGCATCATGGTCGTTTCCTCTTGTACTCGTCGACTGTCGCTAGGATCGAAGGGGGCCAGAAAATCAAAAGGCCCCGGAGGGGGCCATTTTTCGCGCGTCACCGGTGAGCGGAACTGCCGTCAGGCAAGCTCCGCGGCGACGCGCCGTCCTACGATAAGGATAATATTCTTGCGCATTGGAGCGCCACTCCTTCGTAAAGTTGCGCGACCTGTACAGGGGCCCGCCCCGAACGTCAAGCGCCGTGCAAGTGAACGCATAGAATGCCCGCGATTCAAGCACTTTTCGTGACGGTGGAAGGCCGCTATACGCGGTGCAGTGCAGCGAGAGGGCGTGAGATGACGCAGATGCGGCTCGTCGTGGTGGGCGCGGGTGGGCGCATGGGCCGCGTGGTGGCTCGCGCCATCGCCGAAGCCCCGGACCTCGTGCTCGCCGGTGCCTGCGAGCCCGAGGGCTCGGAATTTGTCGGCCGCGATGTCGGCGAACTCGCCGGCCTGCCGCCGACCGGCATTCTCGTGACCGATGATCCCCTCGCCGCCTTCGTTGCCGCCGACGGCGTGATCGACTTCACCGTGCCGGCGGCGAGCGTGGTCCATGCCGGCCTCGCCGCGCAGGCGCGCATCGTCCATGTCATCGGCACCACCGGCTTCTCGCCGGAGGACGAGGAAAAGATCACGGCGGCCTCCCGCCATGCGGTGATCATCAAGTCCGGCAATATGAGCCTCGGCGTGAACCTACTGGCCGCGCTGGTGAAGCGCGTGGCGCGCACGCTGGACGAGGACTTCGACATCGAGGTCGTCGAGATGCATCATAACCGCAAGATCGACGCCCCCTCCGGCACGGCGCTGCTGCTGGGCGAGGCGGCGGCGGAAGGACGCGGCGTCACGCTGTCGGAGAACGGCGTGTTCACCCGCCACGGCTTCACCGGCGCGCGCGAGGCCGGGCAGATCGGCTTCGCCACGCTGCGCGGTGGCACGGTGGTGGGCGAGCACAATGTGATCTTCGCCGGCCCGCATGAGCGCATCGAACTCGCCCACAAGGCCGAGGATCGCGGAATCTTCTCCCGCGGTGCGCTCGCCGCCGCCCGCTGGGGCCGCGGGCGCAAGCCGGGCCTCTATTCCATGGCCGACGTGCTCGGCCTCGGGGATTTCTAGTTCACCGAACTCAGTTCCTCGCCGTTAGTCCATCGTCCTCTTGCCGCTTCCGACCGCACGGAGAATCCCGATGTCCGACCGCCTTCTCGTCCTCGTCCGTCACGGCCAGAGCGAGTGGAACCTCAAGAACCTGTTCACCGGCTGGCGCGACCCGGACCTGACGGCGCTCGGCGTCGAGGAGGCCAAGCGCGCCGGCAAGCGGCTGAAGGACGATGGCTACCAGTTCGACGTCGCCTTCACCTCCGACCTCTCCCGCGCGCAGAAGACGCTGGACCTCGCCCTCGCCGAGCTCGGCCAGACCGGCCTGCCGATCACCCGCAACCTCGCGCTGAACGAGCGCGACTATGGCGAGCTGTCCGGCCTCAACAAGGATGACGCCCGCGCCAAATGGGGCGAGGAGCAGGTGCATATCTGGCGCCGCTCCTTCGACGTGCCCCCGCCCGGCGGCGAGAGCCTGAAGGACACAGTCGCGCGCACCCTGCCCTATTACGTGCAGGAGATCCTGCCCGAGGTGCTGCGCGGCAAGCGGGTGCTGGTCGCCGCCCACGGCAATTCGCTGCGCGCGCTCATCATGGTGCTGGAGAAGCTCTCCCCCGAGGGCATTATCAAGCGCGAGCTGGCGACCGGCGTGCCGGTGATCTACCGGCTGAACGCGGACTCCACCGTCGCCAGCGTCACCGACCTTGCCGGCTGAGGGGTGGGATCGCTCCTCACCTATGGATTGCTGCTCGTCGCGATCGCCGCCGAGGTGATCGCGACGACGGCGCTGGCGCGCTCGGACGGGCTGACCCGGCTGGTGCCGAGCCTCATCACCATCGTCTTCTACTGCTTCGCCTTCTGGTGCCTCGCCATCGTGCTGCGCACCGTGCCGACCGGCATCGCCTATGCGGTGTGGTCGGGCTTCGGCAGCGTGCTGATCACGCTGATCGCCTGGGTCTATTACGGCCAGAAGCTCGACGTGCCGGCGATGCTCGGGCTTTCGCTCATCATCGCCGGCGTGCTGGTCATCAACCTCTTCTCGAAGACCGCCGCGCACTGAGCACCCGGCTTAGCGCGGCCCGCTCACCCCTGCCACGCCTTGCAGAGCTGGCCCGCCTCCCAGCCGAGGATCGCCCGCTTGCGGGTGAGGCCCCAGTGATAGCCGGTGAGATCGCCATTCTTGCCGAGCACGCGGTGGCAGGGAACGACGAAGGAGATGGGGTTCCGGCCGATCGCCGCGCCGACCGCGCGGGCGGCTTTGGGCCGCTCGACGCAGCCGGCGATGGTGGAATAGGTGGTCGCCTTGCCGAGCGGGATGCGCATCAGCGTCTCCCACACCTGAACCTCGAAATCCGTGCCGATGAAGACGATGCGCAGCGGGTCGTCCGGGCGCCAGGTGCCCTGGTCGAAGATGCGCGCGGCATAGGGGGCGGTGGCCAGCGGATCCTCGATATAGAGCGCGTTCGGCCAGCGCCGGCGCATGTCAGCCAGCGCGGCGTCCTCCTCGCCGTCATCGGCGAAGGCGAGGCCGCACAGGCCGCGCGGCGCGACCATGGCGAGCGCCGTACCGAAGGGCGAGGCATGGAAGCCGTAGCGCACCACGAGGCCGGCACCGCCGGTCTTCCACTCGCCGGGCGACATGGATTCATGCACCACAAACAGGTCGTGCAGCCGGCCGGGGCCGGACAGCCCGACCTCATAGGCGGCGTCGAGCACATTGTCGGATTCGGTCAGCACGCGCCGAGCGGCGTCGATCGTCACCGCCTGCAGGAAGTCCTTGGGCGTGAGGCCGCACCAGCGGCGGAACAGGTCGGTCAGCGCGCGCGGATGGACGCCAGCGGCACGGGCGATCTCCTCGACCTCCGGCTGGTCGCGGAAGCGCAGATTCACATATTCCACCGCGCGCCGGACGATCTCATAATCGGCGGCGGCGATCTCCAGCGGGTGGGCGGCGTCGAGATTGGGCGCGAGCACGGGCGTTCTCCTTCTGCTGGGCCCATCCGAGCATGCGCGCGCGGGGGCGAGCCACCCGATTTCGACGCGCGCATCAGAATGAGGAGCGTACCACGCCGCGCTTGGCCTGCGAGAGGGCGAGGGCGAGGCCGTTGGCGAGTTCCTCGCGCTGCGCCGTGTGCAGAAAGCCGCCGACCTCGACCGGTTCGCCGCGGGTTTCCAGCGTGAGGCGCTGCAGCCCGTAATCCTCATGCAGCTCGCGGTGCAGCCGGGTCCAGAGCGGGTTCATCTGCGCCTCGCGCCAGCGCCCATCCGGGGCGATCTGGCGGATGGTGACGAGGCTGGGCGTTACGGTGATTTCCTCACTCGCCCGCGCCGCGCGGAAATTCATCCGAAACGCCCACCAAATGGCGAGCACGTCGATCCCGAACAGGCCGAAGACCGGCCAGGCGCCCATGAGCAGAAAGGCGGTACCGCAGACGAAGCTGATCGCCGCCACAATGGCCATGACGATGAGAAAGCCGCGCTGGTCGAGCGAGCGATACGGCGTGAGCCGCACCTGGAACAGGGTCGGCTCGCCGTCGCTTGCATCATCGGCCCAGGCGGCCCTGTCGGAAGCGGGATTGGCAGCACTCATCACGGCGCATTATAGGTCGGAAATGGCTGACGACGACAAGGATTCGCCCCTGCGGCAGGGCGGCGCGGGCGCGGGCGCCAAAGGGCGCGCGGCAAGCGGCGCGAGCATCATTGCCGCCTCGGGCGCGGCACGGCGCGTGCGCGCCGCCAAAGCCGTGGGGACCAAACCGGCAGCCAAAGCATCGAAGGCGAAGGCAGCGGGAAAACCCAGCGCGAAGGCTAAGGCCAAGGCCGAGCTTGAGAAACAGGTAGAGAGCCGGCCCGCCCGGCGTCGCGCCGTGGCCAATGCCGCCGCCGCCGCGCTTGGCGGGGCCTTCGCGCCGTGGAGCGCTGAGGAGGTCGAGACCGCCTTCGCCCGCTTCGAGGCGACGAACCCCGAGCCGGTGGGCGAGCTGGAGTATCACGATCCTTTTACCCTGCTGGTCGCCGTCGTGCTCTCCGCGCAGGCGACCGACACCGGGGTGAACAAGGCAACGCGCGGGCTTTTCGCCACCGCCCCGACGCCCGCCGCCATGGTCGCACTCGGCGAGGAGGGTGTCGCCCGGCACATCCGCACGCTCGGCCTCTATCGCGGCAAGGCGAAGAATGTGGTGGAGCTTTCCCGGCTGCTAATCACCGAGCATGGCGGCACCGTTCCGCCCGACCGCGCGACGCTGGAGACACTGCCGGGCGTCGGCCGCAAGACGGCGAATGTCGTGCTCAACATCGCCTTCGGCCTGCCGACCATCGCCGTCGACACGCATCTCTTCCGCGTCGCCAATCGCACGGGCCTTGCCGCCGGCAAGACGCCGCTGGAGGTCGAGCTGGGGCTGGAGAAGGTCATCCCCGACCGCTTCAAGCTCCACGCCCATCACTGGCTGATCCTGCACGGGCGCTATGTCTGCAAGGCGATCCGGCCGGACTGCCCCTCCTGCCTCATCGCCGATCTCTGCCGCTGGCCGGAGAAAACGACGACCTGACAAGCTCTTACCGGCGCGCGTAAGAGCGCGAGCGGGTGAACCGCTTGTGCAGGCGCACCATGAAGATGGTGGCGAAGACCGGGGTGATGAGGTTGAGGATCGGGATCGACACCACGACCGCGATGATCAGCCCCGCCATGAAGATGCCAAGGGCATGATGCCGGCGCACCAGCGCCACTTCGTCCTCGCTGCGGTAGCGCATGGCGGCGAGCTGGAAATATTCGCGACCCAGCAGATAGCCATTGGCGATGTAGAACACGACGATGTTCACGCCCGGCACCAGCAGAAGCAGCAGGGCGACGAGGTTCACGCCGACCATGACGCCGAAGAACTTGATGGACAGCCAGATCGAGCGGCCAACCGGCAGCGCGGTGCCCTCGGTCTGGTCGAGGAACTCGGAGCGCTCCACCTGCCCGGCGACATCGTCGAGGAACAGGCCAGCGACCAGTGAGGTGACCGGTGGGACCAGAAACACCGCGCCGATGGCGATGCCAACCACGCTGAGGATTTCCAGCGTGAGCTGCGCCCAGGGCATGTCGAGTGTGACGAAATAGGTCAGCGCGTAATAGGCGCCGATGCCGAGCGCGACCAGCAGCGCAATAGCCAGCGCGATGGAGCGCAGCAGGACGCGGCGATAGTCGCGGGAGAAGGTCAGGGCGAAGGCCCTGAGCGCATCCTGAAACATGGCGATTCTCTCCGCGACCTTCTGTTTTACAATGTTACGTAACTGCGACACTGCTTCACCTCAAGCCCCGCCCGGACAGCTGCGGCAGGTGGCGCCGATTCTCCGCTTGCCTTTTCCGATGCGGTCGGTGAGTCCCGATTCGTTCCGGTACGAACAAAACATGATTCACGGCAGGTACTTAGCCGGAGCCCATCGCCCGCGCTTGGGGCCTCCGCCCGGCCCGTGCTAGAGCAAAGCTGAGTTTTCCGGGGTTCTCTCAGGCATGACGTTCGCTCCCTCGCGCGGCCTCTCCCGCCGCCGGCTGCTCGCCGGAGGCGCGGCGCTGCTCGCCGCCCCCGCACTGGGCCCGGCCCTTGCGCAAGGGGTGAGCGACGCGGATGTCGTCATCATTGGCGGCGGCGCGGCCGGTATAGCGGCGGCGCGCAAGGTCGCGCAGGCCGGGCGCAGCCATCTGCTGCTGGAGGCCGGCCCGGCGCTCGGCGGGCGGGCGCGCACCGAGACCGCCTTCGGCCTGCCGGTCGATCTCGGCGCGGCAAGCTTCGGGCGCGACCCGGAGGGCCTTTCCGCCGCCGCGCGGGCGGACGACCTGCCGCTCACCACGCTCGCCGGCGAAAGACTGTTCGTCGACGGGCATGATGCGCGCGAGAGCGCCTATGACGCCTTCGCCGCCGCGCTGGGCCGCGACCGGCGGGAAATCGTCACCGCGGCGGATGCCGGGCGCGATGTCGCCGTCGCCCGCGTGCTGCCCCCGCCCGGCCCGTGGTCGGCGAGCGCCGGGGCGTGCCTGGGGCCGCTTGGCCTCGGCAAGGAGCTCGACGCGCTCTCCACCCTCGACCTCGCGCTGCGCGCGGTGGTGCCGGACGATCTCTCCAGCCCCATCGGTGTCGGCGCGCTGCTGGAAGGGCTGGGCGCCCGGCTTAACCGGCAGACCCATGCGCCGGTAAACCTCATCACCAATAATGGGCGGTTCCATACGGTGAGCGTCACCGGCCAGCGCGCGACCATCCGCGCCCGCGCCATCGTGCTCGCCGTGCCCGCGCCGGTGATCGCCGCCGGGGCCATCCGCTTCAACCCGGTGCTGCCGCCGCGCCTTCTCGCCGCCTTCCGCGCCTTCCCGGCCGGGGCGCTGGAGCAGGTGGCCTTCCTGCTGCCGGGCAACCCGCTCGGCCTCCAGCCGGACGAGCGTGTGCTCGCCACCCGGCCGGACGCGCTCGCTCCCACCGCGCGGCTGCGCGGGCGGGTGAACGGCACGGACCTGCATGTGCTGACCTTTGGCGGCACGCCGGCCCGGCAGATCGCCGAGAAGGGCGAGGCGGCGGCGCTGACGCTGGCCCGCGATTTCCTCACCCGCGCCTTTGGCGGCGGGGCGGGCGCCACGATCAGCGAGGTCGTGGCGTCGCGCTGGACCGGCGACCCGCTGATCCGCGGCGCCATCGCGAGCGCCATGCCCGGCCAGGGGAGCTTGCGGCGGCTGTTCACCGAGCCGGTGCAGAACCGCATTTTTCTGGCGGGCGAGTATGCCGCGCTGGAAGACTGGGGCACGCTGGCGGGCGCCTGGGCGTCCGGTGAGATCGCCGCCGCCAAGGCGCTGCGCGTGCTCGGCGACGGGCCAGCGTAAAGCCCCCACCCGCGCCACGCTCCCCGGACCAGCCGCGCGCCGCGCGGCGCCGATCCGGGGCCCAGGAGAGACTCCGGCGCAGCCGGCAAAACCCCTCGCATTCAAGAGCCAAAGAGTCTTTCGCTGGATCCCGGCTCGGCGCTCCGCCTGCGGCGTCGCTGGGCCGGGACACGGGGACGGCTACGGCCGGCCTAGGCCGCGCCCCTCGTCATCCCGGCCGCAGGCGCAGCCGGAGAGCCGGGACCGCTCCCCGAATGGCAGACGATCCCGGATCGGCCCTGCGGCCGTCCGGGATGACGGTCAGTCCTGCCGCATCACCCGCGCAGCGTGGCGCCGGTCTTCTTGGCGACATCGGCGACGATGCGGGTCGCGACCGCCTCGATCTCCGCATCGGTCAGCGTCTTCTCGCGCGGCTGGAGCGTCACGGAGAGCGCCACCGACTTCTTGTCGGCCTCGATCCCCGGCCCCTCATAGACGTCGAACACGTTCACCGCCGTGATGAGCTTGCGGTCGACGCCGGCCGCCGCCTTGACGATGTCGCCCGCCGCCACGCTGCGCGCCACGACGAAAGCGAAGTCGCGTTCCACCGGCTGGAAGGCCGCAAGGTCAAGCAGCGGCTTCACCCGCGTCGCCTTGGCCTTGGGCTCGGGAATGCGGTCGATCAGCAGCTCGAAGGCGACGAGGGGCCCATCGGCATCCAGAGCCTCCAGCACGGAGGGGTGCAGCTCGCCGAAATGGCCGATGGCGTTCGGGCCAAGGCGGAAGGTGCCGGAACGGCCCGGATGGAACCAGGCCGGGGCATCGGTCGAGATCTGCAGATTGGCCACCGGCGCGCCGCAGGCGGCGAGGAGGGCCAGCGCGTCCGCTTTGGCATCGAACGCATCGACGCTCGCCACCTTGCCCGACCAGTGCCGGCCGGCACCCGTGGGCTTGGCGGAGGCGCGGCGCAGGCCGGTCGCGGCGATGAACTGGTCCTGCGGCCGGTCGCCCTTGAAGATCTGCCCGACCTCGAACAGCGCCACATCGCCAAAGCCGCGATCGGCATTGGTCTGCGCCGAACGGATCAGCCCCGGCAGCAGGCTCGGGCGCATATCGGAGAGGTCGGAAGCGATGGGGTTGGCGAGCGCCAGCGCATCGCTGCCGCCGCCGAAAGCTTCCGCCTGCGCCTTCGGCACGAAGGACCAGGTGACGGCCTCGACGAGGCCGCGCGACGCCAGCGCGCGCTTGGCCTTGCGGGTGCGCAGCTGAAGGGTGGTCAGCACCGGCTTGCGGGCGGTCTCGTCGCGCGGGAAGGGCAGCGAGGGCACGCGGTCGAGGCCGGCGATGCGGATGACCTCTTCCACGAGATCCGCCTTGCCCTCGATGTCGCCGCGCCAGCTCGGCGGCGTCACGCGCACCGTGCCGCTGGTGCCTTCCACGGTGAAGCCGAGGCGGGTCAGCGTCGCCACTTGCTCGGCGTCATCCGCCACCAGGCCGGTCAGCTTCTCGGTGAGGCTGAGCGGGAACTCGATGATCCGCCTGGTATCGGGAATGGCACCCGCCAGCACGATCTCCGAGGGCTCTCCGCCGCACAGATCAAGGATGAGCCTGGTCGCCAGTTCGAGCCCCGGCACGGTGAAGGCCGGGTCGATGCCGCGCTCGAAGCGGAAGCGCGCATCGGAGTTCAGCCCGAGCTTGCGGCCGGTCTGGGCGATGTTGATCGGCTCCCACAGCGCGGATTCGACGAGCACGTCGACGGTGGATTCATCGCAGCCGGATTCCTCGCCGCCCATGACGCCGGCGAGCGATTCCACCGCCTTGTCATCGGCGATGACGCACATGGTCTCATCGAGCGCATAGGTCTTGCCGTCGAGCGCCAGCAGGCTCTCGCCCGCCACGGCGCGGCGCACAACGAGGTTGCCGTGGACCTTGCCGGCATCGAAGACGTGCAGCGGCCGATTGCGGTCGAAGGTGAGGAAGTTGGTGACGTCCACCAGCGCGTTGATGGGCCTGAGACCGATGGCGCGCAGCTTCGTCTGCAGCCAGTCCGGCGAGGGGCCGTTCTTCACGCCGCGAATGAGCCGCAGCGCGAAGGCCGGGCACGGGGCGCCCTCGGCAATCGTCACCGACACCGGGCACGGGAAGCTCCCCGCCACGGGCGCGATGGGCGTCTCGACCAGCGTGCCGACGCCGGCGGCAGCGAGGTCACGGGCGATGCCGAAAATGCCGAGCCCGTCGGCCCGGTTCGGCGTCACCGCGATCTCGATCACCGGATCGCCGAAGCCCGCCCAGTCGACATAGACCGCGCCCACCGGCGCATCGGCCGGCAGCTCGATGATGCCGTCATGGTCCTCGGAAAGCTGAAGCTCGGCAGCCGAGCACAGCATGCCCCGGCTCTCGACGCCGCGAATGGTGCCGACGCCGAGCGTGATGTCCTTGCCGGGAATATAGGTGCCAGGCGGGGAGAACACGCTCTTCAGCCCCGTGCGCGCATTCGGCGCGCCGCACACCACCTGCACCGGCTCGCCCGCGCCGGTATCGACCATGCAGACGCGCAGCTTGTCGGCGTTGGGGTGCTGTTCGGCGGAGACGACATAGGCGATGGAGAAGCCCTTGAGCTTGGCCGCCTTGTCCTCCACGCCCTCGACCTCGAAGCCGATGCGGTTCAGCGTGCCGGTGACATCCTCAAGCGTGTAGTCGCCGGACAGGTGCTCACGCAGCCAGGAGAGGGTGAATTTCATGATAGATACCGCCGATCTTTTCTACACACGCCTACGGTGAAAAAAACCAGATATTATTTGGGCAGCCACAGCAATAACTAAAGCGCCAACAGACCAGCTAAACATATTATACAATTGCTGTATATTATCAGATTGCTCTTGGAATTTCTCATCAATTCTTTGTTTTATATGCTCAATATCTTTGTTTAAAATAACTAATTCCATTGCTTTGGCTGGATTAGATATAATTATATCTTCCATATTTTTTATTTTTGATTTTAGCTCAACTACAGAATTGTTAATATCTACGATCAATACTTTTGTTCTGTCGTTATCTGGCAGATTTTCTACTTTAGATAGAAGATTGTCGATTCTATTAGAAATATCATTGTATTTACTTATTATCTCATTTGACTGCTCTTCAAATGCCCTATTTACCTTGTCGGCATTATCAATCGTATTGTCCAAATTTTTTAACGTTGAAAAAAAGAACGGCGCTATTGTTGCCAATGCAAAAACAATGGCCACAGAAGAAATAAATGGCGCCATAAAATCAAAAAGGCGGACCAAAGGTCTGATAATATTATAACGCTCTGAAGACATGCATCAACCTATCAAGCCAAGAGCCCTAACGTTCCGCTTGTTCATATGCACCGACATCGCAGGCCTACCGGTAGCCCTTCTCGTCCGCCCCCTCGCCCGACCAGGCGAGAGCCTCGTCATCGGCGGCGACCAGGAATTCGATGCCGACATTGCGCTTCTTGCCGACATCCTCCGGCGCGATGCGGTAATCGCGGATCTTGCCCTGGCGGTAGGACATGTCCGCGCGCGACTTGTGCAGCGCGAGCTTGGCGCCGGCCTCGACGGCCTTGATCGCGTCGTCCTCGGGCACGATCCAGAAGCCCGTCCAGAAGAAACGCTCGCCATCGGCGGTGACGCCGCGGTCGTTCTCGCAGACGAAGTGGAGTTCGCGCACGCCACCGCGGGTCGTGCGCGTGACGGCGGATGGCTTTGATGCACCGGAGGCCGTGCGCCCCGAGGAAGCGCGGGCGGTGGGGCTACGGGTGGCGGGGCCGCGCTCGTCCAGCACCTCCTGGCACAGGGCGGCAAGGTCCGCGACGCCGCGCGCCTCGGCATTGGCGAGGAGCTGCTTGATCTGGGATGTCTCCATCCCGCGCAGGCGTTCGGTCGACCAGACGGGGGGCTTGATCACGCGCTGAGGCCCCCGGCGAGGGTCGGGAAGTCGAGCGGGCGGAAGCCGTAATGGGCGAGCCAGCGCGCATCCGCCTCGAAGAAGGCGCGCAGATCCGGCATGCCGTATTTCAGCATGGCGATGCGGTCGATGCCCATGCCCCAGGCGAAGCCCTGATACTCATCCGGGTCGAGCCCGCAATTGCGCAGCACATTCGGGTGGACCATGCCGCAGCCGAGGATTTCCAGCCAGTCCGAGCCCTCGCCGAAGCGGATCTCACCGGGGCGGGAGCGGTCGCACTGGATGTCGACCTCCATGGACGGCTCGGTGAAGGGGAAGAAGGACGGGCGGAACCGCATCTTCACATTATCGACCTCGAAGAACGCCTTGCAGAACTCCTCGAGGATCCACTTCAGGTGGCCGAGATTGGAGCCCTTGTCGATGACGAGGCCCTCGACTTGGTGGAACATCGGCGTGTGGGTCTGGTCGCTGTCCGAGCGATAGGTGCGGCCGGGGCAGATGACGCGGATCGGCGGCTTCTTGGACAGCATGGTGCGCACCTGCACCGGGGAGGTGTGGGTGCGCAGCACGAGGCGCGAGCCATCCTCCTTGGTGGGCAGATAGAAGGTGTCGTGCATCTCGCGCGCCGGATGCCCCTCGGGGAAGTTCAGCGCGGTGAAATTGTGGAAGTCGTCCTCGATGTCGGGCCCCTCGGCGACCGAGAAGCCCATATCGGCGAAGATGGCGGTGAGTTCGTCGATGACCTGGCTGATCGGGTGAACGCGGCCGAGTTCGGCGCTCGCCTCGCGCACCGGCAGACTGACATCGACGCGCTCGGTCTCCAGCCGCTTCGCCAGCGCGGCGGCCTTGAGGTCGGCGCGGCGCGCGGTGAGGGCGCCGTTCAGCCGGTCCCGCAGGCCGTTGATCGCCGGGCCGGCGCTCTTGCGCTCGTCCGGGCTCATGCCGCCGAGGCTCTTCAGCAGCTCGGAGACCGAGCCCTTCTTGCCGAGCGCGGCGATGCGCACCGCCTCCAGCCCCGCCTCGTCGGCGGCGGCCGCGACGGCGGCAAGAAGCTCCTGCTCCAGCGTGGCAAGGTCGGGAAGCGTGGCGACGGACATGGCGGATCCTCGAAACTGGGCGACGTCATCCCCGGTTTGGGCCGGGGATCCACGCCTTGCGGGCGCGGACGACAGGCAGGAGTGGCCGGGCCAGGCCCGACCATGACGGCGTAAAGCGGGGACGATCAGGCGCGCTTATAGCCGGACGCGTTTGAGCCGCAAAGCCACGCGATGCAGCAAGGCCGCATGAACGCGAAAAGCCCCAACGCTTGCGCGCGGGGCTTCCCAGATTTCGGTCCCGACAGAGACGGGAAGGTCAGGCGGCCTGCTTTTCCAGCGCGGCCTTGGCCTGCTCGACCAGCGCCGCGAAAGCGGCGGGCTCGTGGATGGCGATATCCGAGAGCACCTTGCGGTCGACCTCGATCCCGGCCTTGCCGAGACCGTCGATAAACCGGCCATAGGTGAAGCCGAGCTCGCGGGTGGCCGCGTTGATGCGCTGGATCCAGAGCGCGCGGAAATTGCGCTTCTTCACCTTGCGGTCGCGATAGGCGTACTGCTGCGCCTTCTCGACCGCCTGCTTCGCGACGCGGATGGTATTCTTGCGGCGGCCGAAATAGCCCTTCGCCGCCTTGAGCACTTTCTTGTGCTTGGCGTGGGAAGTTACGCCGCGCTTGACACGTGCCATGGGATTTTCTCCTGGTCCTGGCTAAGGCTGGCGTCAGCCGTTGGGCAGATAGAACTTGCGAACATTGAAGGCATCACGCTCGGACATGACCGTGGTGCCGCGCTGATCGCGGATCTGCTTGTTGGTGCGCTTGATCATGCCATGGCGCTTGCCCGCCTGGGCCATGATCACCTTGCCGGTTCCGGAGAGCTTGAAGCGCTTCTTCGCTCCGGACTTGGTCTTCATCTTGGGCATTTGGCTCGATCTCCACGGCCGGCGACGCTCCCGCTGAGGAGAGGTTCCGGCTCAAGCTAGTGTGAGCATTCGAACCGCCACGGCAGCCCTAGTGGCCGGGCAGTTCGGGAAGGTCGCACCCTCTACAGGAGCGGACCGATTATTTCAAGTGTGCGACGGCACCGCGATGCGCAAACCCGGACCTCGCGGCCCGGGCCTGCCCTGTCAGCCCCTCACAAGGGGGCGTCGATCCTTCCAGCACGGCTCAGTTGTCGCACATGGACAGCTTCGGGTTACGCTCGCAGGGGCTGCCGCCCTGCTGCTGGCGCGGCTGCTGGCCCTGAGGCGGGTTGCGCGGCGGACGCTGCTGCTGTTGCGGCGGCGGCGCGGAAGGCTGCGGCTGGGCGCGCGGCGGGCGCTGCTGCGGCGGCTGCGCCTGCGGCGGAGGACCGCCCTGCGGCGGACGCTGCTGAGGCGGCTGTCCCTGCGGCGGGGGGCCACCCTGCGGCGGGCGTCCGTTCCAGTTGCCCTGCGGCGGCGGGCGATAGCCCGGCCCGCCATAACCGGGCCCCCCGTAACCGGGACCACCATAGCCGGGTCCGCCATAGCCAGGACCGCCGTAACCGGGTCCGCCATAGCCGGGACCACCCCAGCCACCGGGCGGGGGCGGACGGTAGCCCGGACCGGGCGGCGGACCATAGCCGGGACGCGGCGGAGGCGAGCCCCAGCGGTCATAGCTCGAATACCAAGACCGGCCGCGATAATAGCGGCCCCAATAATCGCCGAAGCTGAAGGCAACGATGGGCACACCGACGGTCGGGGCATAGGGCACGAACTCCACCCGCCGTCCGCCATAGTCATATTCGAGGTAGCGCGCCGCGATCCAGCCGCGGGCGCCGCGCCAGTCCACGTCACACCAGCTGTAATCGTCGAGACAGCCATAGATGCCGAGCGGCGTGCCGCCCTCAAGCACCACCACCACCGGATAGCCGGTGCTGGGGCCCGCCCGCAGATTGACGTCAGTGGTGACGAATCCCCGCTGCTGGGCGAAAGCCGACCCGCCGAGCGCCAGCAGCAGGAAAGCTGCGCCCGCCAAAACCCTCTTCATCTGAAATCTCTCCCAACGTTGCATAAGCCTACAACGCCGACCGGGGATTAAAGGAGCCCTGCTCTGGGGCGGAATCGTGTTCGCGCAAGGGCAGGCCTGCGCCGGGGCGCGATTCTTCCAACTCCACGCTCCTAGCGCGAGCGTGGCGCGGGGAAAAGCCGCCGCGCCTCCCTTTGCGGCACGTTGATTGTGGCGGGCGAAGCGGACAGGATGCGCGCCATCCGTTACCGGACCCGCCCGGCGCCTTGCGCCCTCCCCGCCTTCCTCGCCCGGAACATCGCCTCCATGTCGTTCGGCACGCTGTTCGAAGCCTTCCTGCTTGGCCTTCTCGAAGGCTTCACCGAATTCCTCCCGGTCTCGTCCACCGGGCACATCCTGCTCGCCGGGCATTTCCTCGGCTTCGAGAGCCAGGGCAAGGTGTTCGAGGTGGTGATCCAGCTTGGCGCGGTGCTCGCCATCATCACCGTCTATTTCCAGCGTTTCCTCCAGGTTCTGGTCACGCTGCCCTCCAGCCCGCGCTCGCGCAATTTCGTGCTGGGTATCCTCATCGCCTTCCTGCCGGCGGCGGTGATCGGCGTGCTGCTCCACAGCTTCATCAAGGAAGTGCTGTTCGAGACGCCGGCGCTGATCTGCGTGATGCTGATCCTCGGCGGCATCGTGCTGCTCTGGGTCGACACGCTGAAGATCAAGCCGATCTATACCGACGCCATGGCCTTCCCGCCGCTGCTGGCGCTGAAGATCGGCTTCATCCAGTGCCTCGCCATGATCCCCGGCACCTCGCGCTCAGGCTCCACCATTGTCGGCGGGCTGCTGCTCGGCGCCAGCAAGCCGGCGGCGGCGGAATTCTCCTTCTTCCTCGCCCTGCCGACCATGGCCGGCGCCTTCGCCTATGACCTCTACAAGAACCGCAACCTCCTGAACGCCGATGACGCGCTGCTCATCGGCGTCGGCTTCGTCGCGGCCTTCATCTCGGCGGTGATCGTGGTGCGCGGCCTGCTCGCCTTCGTCTCCAAGCATGGCTACACGCCGTTCGGCTGGTGGCGCATCGCCGTCGGCGGCATCGGGCTGGTGGCGCTCGCCCTCGTCGGCTGATCCGGCACACCACATTGGCAACGAAAAAGCCGCCGGGAGGGCGCTCCCGGCGGCTTTTTATTGGTCAGGCGGGCGAACCGCTCAGGCGGCTTCCGGCCGCGTGAACTGGCCGGCCTTGCGGAAGCGCCAGAGATAGCCCGGCAGCACCGCGCCCAGCGCGGTCGGGGCGATGCCGAGACCCTCGAGCGTGCGCCCCTCGGCGATCGCCGCTTCCGACACCACATTGTCGACGCCGAGCAGCTTCACCTGGTCACGGGTCAGCATCGGGTTGGGCAGCAATTCGAGGAAGCGGGCCTGAATGCTCGCGAGCGCGGAGGGCAGCGGCAGCAGCAGGCGCTTGCGGCCGATCTCCTTGAGGGTGATTTCCAGAAGCTGCTTGAAGGTGAGCACTTCCGGCCCGCCGAGCTCATAGACCGTGCCCGCGCGCGCCTGCTCGTCCACCACCTTGGCAAAGGCGGCCGCAACATCGCCGACGAAGACCGGCTGGAACTTGCTGTGCCCGCCATCGATCAGCGGCAGCGCCGGCGCGAGACGCGACAGCGCGGCGAAACGGTTGAAGAAATTGTCCTCGGGGCCGAACACGATGGAAGGGCGCAGCACCACCGCGCCCGGCACCGCCTCGAAGGTCGCCGCCTCGCCCGCCGCCTTGGAGCGGGCATAGCTCGATTCGGAACCGGCATCCGCGCCGATGGCCGAGCCATGGACCAGCCGGGCGCCGACTTCCTTGGCCGCCAGCGCCACCTGCTTGGCGCCGAAGCTCTGCACCGCCTCGAAGCTCTGCCGGCCGCTCTCATGCAGGATGCCGACGAGGTTGATGACCACATCCGCCCCTTCGGCCGCGCGCAGCACCGAGGCGGGATAGCGCAGATTGGCCTGCACCGGCATGATCTGCCCGACCGCGCCGAGCGGCTGGAGATGGCCGGCAAGATCGGGCCGGCGGACGGCGACGCGGATGCGCCAGCCCTGCCGCGCCAGCGCGCGCACCACATGGCGCCCGACGAAGCCGGAGCCGCCATAGATGGTGACGAGCCGGTCCATCGGCGCGGCGCGGCGCGAAAGCTCGGCCTCGCTCTCCAGCGGCAATTCGTTGGCTTTGGCGGCGTCGACCATCTGGCGTTTCTCCCGGCCCGGCAAAAGGGATGCGCGACGATTACCGCGCCGCCGCGCGAGCGTCCAGCCGGCAGGTGTGCCCGGTCGACCAAATACAAGCACGAATAGCCGAGCTGTCTGTGCTGTCTGTGTTTGTACGGAGGATGATCACGCTCGGATGGCTTCCGCGGCTCAGTCGGTGCGTTAATCGTGACGCGACCCTTTCGCGCCTCCCCCGCCTCGAAATCCCCGCACAGGGCCGGCCCTGCGTCCTCCCCATGGCCGGCATGAGATTTCCTCAAATGAGGGCGGGACAGCGTGAAACCCACGTTGACAAGACAGATGCCACCCGACTATGTGTCGCCGCCATGCCGCAAGGCATAAGCCCAGGTGGCGGAATTGGTAGACGCGCTGGTTTCAGGTACCAGTGGGTAACACCGTGGAGGTTCGAGTCCTCTCCTGGGCACCATCTGACCCTTTTACCAAGGTCAGGCACTTCCGAAAAACGTTGAAAATGCTGGATTTCCCGAGCCGAGAGGTTCCGGGAGGATCCAGCTTTTTCCGTTGGAAGCCGGCACATTTGGGGGTATTTTTGGGGGTATCGCAGGAAAACCCCATCTGAGCCCGCCCCCATGGCGCTTACCGAGCTAGCCATCCGCGCCGCCAAACCCACCGCGAAGCCCTACAAGCTCGCCGACGGCGGTGGCCTCTACCTCCTGGTGAATCCGACCGGCTCACGCCTCTGGCGTCTGAAATATCGCGTCGGAGGGCGCGAAAAGCTCCTCGCCATCGGCCCCTATCCCGACGTGACACTCGCCAAGGCCCGCGAGCGGCGCACGGAGGCGCGACGGCAGCTTGCGGATGGCATTGACCCGTCCGCCCTGAAGAAGGAAACGCGGCAGAAGGCCAAGGCCGCCGTCACAAACACCTTCCGCGCTATCGCTGAGGAGCATCTGACCAAGCTAGAGCGCGAAGGCCTCGCCGACATCACGCTGAACAAGAGGCGGTGGCTTCTGGGTTTCGCCTATCCCAAGCTCGGCGAGCGGGACGTCGCCACCATCACAGCGAAAGAGCTTCTAGAGGTGCTCCGCACCATCGAGGAAACAGGGCGGCATGAGACGGCGCGACGGATGCGGGCCGCGCTCGGCGCCGTGTTCCGCTTCGCCATTGCCACCGCACGGGCGGAAAACGACCCTACCTTCGCCCTGCGCGACGCCCTGACGACACCGAAGGTCACGCACCGCGCGGCCGTGACGACTCCCAAGGGGCTTGGCGTGCTGCTTCGCGCCATCGACGGCTACGAAGGCCAGCCGGCAAGCGCCGCCGCCCTGCGTCTGCTTCCGCTGCTATTCCCGCGCCCCGGCGAGCTGCGGCTTGCAACATGGGCGGAGTTCGACCTCGACAAGGCCATATGGTCGATCCCGGCCGAGCGCATGAAGATGCGCCGTCCCCATCGCGTGCCGCTGCCGCCGCAGGCGCTCGCGGTCCTGCGCGATCTGCAACGCCTCACCGGCAACCAGACCTTTGTCTTTCCGGGCATCGGCGCCGGGCATAAGCCGATCAGTGAGAACACCCTGAATGGCGCGCTACGCCGGCTCGGCTTCTCCTCCGACGTTGCCACTGCTCACGGCTTCCGCGCCACCGCGTCGACGCTGCTGAATGAAAGCGGCCTCTGGAATCCCGACGCCATTGAGCGCCAACTTGCCCATGCCGAACGCAACGAAATTCGGCGCGCCTATACGCGCGGCGAGCACTGGGAGGAGCGCCTCCGCATGATGAACTGGTGGGCTGACTACCTCGACCGAATCAAATCATCAGCCGAAACAAAGGCCTAAACCACCGCATGTGGACAGCGCCGAGCCCCATGCCCGCTACATCTTGTTTGACGCTATAATACGCCTTCGGATTCCAATGATCGGTGGGCGTGAATGGCAAATCTCGAACATTGGGCGAAGGCGGACGCCCTCAACATCTACCAGATTGCGCTTCTCCTGGAGGAGATCGACCCCGCACCTCTGGAGCGGCTAGGGTATCAATGCCTCTCGGAGAGAACGCGCGATCAGACATCTGTCCATGTGGTAAACCTCAAGAACGCGGTGCTAACGGACAAGCTTCGTCCGGTGCTTCGCAGCTATGACAGTTTCGGCGATCACGATTGGACATTGACCCTAATCGGAACGCCGGAGCTGAAAGTTTGGCTCTGGACGCGAGACCTGCACGGAACTGTTTTCGGCGCCAGCGCGAAAACAAAGCCGCTTCTGTCAGCCTTCAGCCGCTTCTATGCGCAGAAGCTGGATGCCGCCGTCGCCGCATGGCAGGCAGTTACCTCGGAACCGCACCGGTTGCGCGGCAGATCCCCTAAGCAGGCGCTGGAAGGCTGGCTAACGGAGAACGCCAAGGAGTACGGCCTCCTGAACCGCGACGGGACGCCGAATCGAACCGGCATCGAGGAAATCGCCAAGGTAGCCAACTGGAATCAGAAGGGCGGCGCACCATCCACCCCTACCCTTCCGGCGGAACCCACCCCCTCCTTCGGTGGAACCTTCGGCAAGGTTCTGGCAAGCCCTCCCTTGGTTAGCGGGAACCTGGGGGATGATGACGACATACCCTTCTAGAGGCTCCGGCCGCTAAGCAGGCCCCTCCTTTAAGCCTTTGTAGGGCTGAAGTTTTCTACAATCTGCCCGGCTATTTTCGCCCGGCGCATCGGCTCATGTTCCGTTTATGTTCCAACGAACGGAGACGGACGCCATGAGCGCCATTAAGACCGAGACGACCGCGACCACCGCCCGCGCCACGCTGATACGGCTGGAGCAGGTCAAGGCCCGCACCTGCCTGAGCCGCAGCACCATCTATGCCTATATGCGCGAGGGCCGCTTTCCCGAGCCTATCGCCCTTTCCGACCGCTGCGTCGCGTGGATCGAGAGCGAAATCGACGCCTGGATCGCCGAGCGCATCGCCAGCCGCCGGAGCGCCTGAGCGGATGCCGGCGCGGATGAAACGGCCGCAGCGACGCCTTCCCGTTCAGCGGGTAAAGCAGGCCGCCACCTATGACGTCGCCGAGATCGCCCGCCTTCTCGGTAGCCACCGCAACACGGTGCGGCGGTGGCTGAAGGACGGACTCCAGCCCATCGACGACGCACGCCCCGTCCTGGTACGCGGCGCCGAGCTGAAGGCATTCCTGACCGAACGGCAGAAGGCGCGACGGCAGACCTGCGCGCCGGACGAATTCTTCTGCTTCCGCTGCCGCGCGCCGCGACGGCCCGCCGCCGGCATGGTGGATGTGAGCCACCGCACCGCGACCGTCGTCGCCCTCGCTGGCCTGTGTGCCACCTGCGGCACATCCGTGCACCGGACGATACGCCGCGCGGCGCTGCCGTCGCTGGCTGAAACCTACGACCTTCAGACGCTGGCACCGGAGAGACTGAACGGGTGTTCCGCCCCCAGTCTGAATGGTGATCGAAAAGGAGGTTAGACGATGGCTCGGATCAATGCCGGCAACGAACGCCTGAAACGTGAGTATATTCATTTTCTGAAGGACGCGCGAGGCAAGAGCGAGGCGACCCTCGACATGGTGCGCAAGGCGCTCGTGCGCTTTGAGTCCAGCACCGGCTGGCGCGACTTCAAGACCTTCCGTCCCGAACAGGCGAAGGCGTTCAAGCAGCGCCTCGCCGAGACGGACAGCATGCGCAGCGGCGAGCCCCTGAGCGCGGCGACGCAGACCGCGACGCTCACCGCCGTCAAGGAGTTCTTCCTCTGGCTGGCGTGGCGCCCTGGCTTCAAGTCCAAGCTGCACATGGCGGATATCGACTATCTCAACCCGTCGCGAAAGGACGCGGCGAAGGCCAAGGCGCCGAAGCTGCGCGACTATCCGAGCCTCGAACAGATTCGCGCCGCCCTTGCCGCCATGCCGGCGGAAACGCCCATTGAGCGGCGCAACCGCGCCCTCCTCGCCTTCGCCATCCTCACCGGCATGCGCGACTGCGCCATGGCCTCACTGTCCCTGCGAGACCTCGACCTCACCAAATCCCCACCTCTGGTACGGCAAGACCCGAACCGCGTGGAAACCAAGTTCGCCAAGGCCATCGCCACCTACTTCCTCCCGCTCGGCGATGACCTTACCGCCATCGTCACGGTGTGGGTGCGCGAGCTGCGCGAGGTGCATCTGTTCGGCCCCACCGACCCGCTATTCCCCCGCACCCGCATCGGACAGGGGGCGGACCTCGCCTTCGCGCCGCAGGGCATCGAGCGGGCGCATTGGAGCGACGCCTCGCCGATCCGCGCCATCTTCAAACAGGCCTTCACCCGCGCCGGCCTACCCTATTTCCCGCCGCACTCCTTCCGCCACACGCTCGGCCACCTCGCGCAGACCATGTGCCGGACGCCTGAGCAGCTGCGCGCCTGGAGCCAGAATCTCGGCCACGAGAACATCGCCACCACCTTCAACAGCTATGGCAAGATCGACCCGCACCGGCAGGGCGAGGTGATCGGGGCGATGGCTATGGAAACCCCGCAAGCCGCTGCGCTGGCGCGGGAAATGGCGGCTTTGCTGGTGCGACATGGAGGATGGTGCGGTGGATGATCCGTGCGGCATTGCTTACGCAGCCGGAGTTGGATTTTATCCGATGAGCGGCGGGCATCAGAACGACTCACCGCCCATCAGTGCTTACGGGGCCAATAACGCGAATGACAGACCAGTCCCTCAAAGACGCGCTTCTCGCCAAGCTGACGGAATTGGGCGGTTCCGCTGGCAATGGTCGGTTGCGCGAGGCGCTGCAATGGAGCGAGGCGACCTACACGGCGGTGAAGGACGAGCTGGTGATGCAAGGCCTTCTCCTGCCGGGGCGCGGACGCGGTGGCTCTGTGGCGCTCCCCAACCAGCAGGAGACGCCCCGCACGGCGGAAGCGGAAATGACTGACGCACCCGCCGCGCCACCGCCTCCGAAGCAGCCCCGTACGAATGGCAACGGCAAGGGCGGCGATCTCGGCTTTGAGGCGGAGCTGTTCAAGGCGGCGGACAAGCTGCGCGGCAATATGGAGCCGTCGGATTACAAGCATGTCGCGCTCGGCCTGATATTCCTCAAGCACATCTCGGACAGCTTCGAGGCCAAGCGCGCCGAGCTCCTCGCCGATTATCCCGAGGGTGCCGAGGACCGCGACGAATACGCCGCCGACAATGTGTTCTGGGTGCCGCCCACGGCGCGCTGGTCGCATCTCCAGGCCAACGCCAAGCAACCCTCGATCGGCAAGATGATCGACGAGGCGATGCTCGCCATCGAGAAGGACAATGAGAACCTCAAGGGCGTGCTGCCGAAGGAATATGCCCGCCCCGCGCTCAATGCCGTGATGCTCGGCGAACTGATCGACCTCGTCTCCAATATCGCGCTCGGCGCGCAGAAGGGCGAGGCACGCGACGTGCTCGGCCGCGTCTATGAGTATTTCCTCGGCCAGTTCGCGGGCTCGGAAGGCAAGCGGGGCGGCGAGTTCTACACGCCGCGTTCCGTCGTGCGCGTGATGGTCGAGATGATCGAGCCCTATAAGGGCAGGGTCTATGATCCGTGCTGCGGGTCCGGCGGCATGTTCGTGCAGTCGGAAAAATTCGCGCTGGAGCATGAGGGGCGCATTGGCGACATTGCCGTCTATGGGCAGGAGTCCAACTACACCACGTGGCGCCTGTGCAAGATGAACCTCGCCGTGCGCGGCATTGATGCGGACATCAAATGGAACAGCGAGGGCAGCTTTCACAAGGATGAGCTGCGCGACCTGAAGGCGGATTACATTCTCGCCAACCCGCCCTTCAACATTTCCGATTGGGGCGGCGAGCGGCTGCGGGAAGATGCGCGCTGGGCCTATGGCACCCCGCCGGCCGGCAACGCCAATTTCGCCTGGGTGCAGCACATCGTGCATCACCTCGCGCCGGCAGGCGTGGCGGGCGTGGTGCTGGCCAATGGCTCCATGTCGTCAACGCAGAACACTGAGGGCGCCATCCGGCAGGCGCTGATCGAGGGCGTGAAGGGCGCTCCCGGCGTGGTCGACTGCATGGTCGCGCTGCCGGGCCAGCTGTTCTATTCCACGCAGATTCCCGTCTGCCTGTGGTTCCTTGCCCGCGACAAGTCGAACGGCATCGCCCGCAACGCCAAACTGCGCGACCGGCGCGGCGAGGTGCTGTTTATCGACGCGCGCAAGCTCGGCCATATGGTGGACCGCACGCGCAAGGAATTCTCCGACGCCGATATCGACCGCATCACCCGCGCCTATCACGCCTGGCGCGGCGAGGGCGAGGCGGGGGCCTATGAGGACGTGCCGGGCTTCTGCAAGTCAGCCACGCTGGAGGAGATCAAGGCGCACGGCTATGTGCTGACACCTGGACGCTATGTCGGCGCGGCGGATGTCGAGGACGACGAGGTGCCGTTTGCGGAGCGGTTCGGGGCGCTACGGGAGAAACTGGAGGAGCAGTTTGCGGCGAGCGATGGATTAACAAGTGCTATCCGGGAGAACCTCATGAGGATTGTCGTATGACAGCCTCCAATCATGTCGTTCATATCCCGAGCGAGGCAAAATGTTGGTCGATTCTAGCAAATTGGTCGCGATTAGACGATTTATGCGATGGGGTATTTGACTGTCCACATACAACGCCGAAACTAACATCGGTGGGGCCCTTTGTAGTTCGCTCCCAAGATGTGCGCACTGGTATCTTCAGGCTTGACCAAGCAGGACGCGTTTCCGAAGAGACTTATTTGGAGCGCATAGACAGGGCAGAACCACGTCCTGGGGATATTCTATTCAGTCGTGAAGGAACATATTTCGGCAATGCAGCTGAAGTGCCCTTGGGAATTCGCGTCTGCTTAGGACAGCGTATGGTCTTAATTCGACCCAAGCGATCAGAGTTAGATTCTCGATTTCTTCGCTTTTGGCTGAATTCCGGGCTGATGGCCAGACATATTGCAGGGTTCAAAGACGGCTCGGTCGCCGAACGGTTAAATATGCCTACGATCCGAGCGCTACCAGTGCCTCGGCTCACCCTGGACCGACAGAGGACAATAGCCGCGATTCTCGGCGCGCTCGACGACAAGATCGAGCTGAACCGGCGGATGAACGAGACGCTGGAGGCGATGGCGCGGGCGATCTTCAAGGATTGGTTCGTCGATTTCGGCCCAACCCGCACCAAGATGGCCCTGCGCGGCGAAGACCCGCAGAAGGAAAACGTCGCGCGCGCGCCCTACCTCGCGCCGGATATCTGGTCCCTCTTCCCCGACCGCCTCGACGATGACGGCAAGCCGGAGGGGTGGACCACGTCCACTATCGGACAGGAAGTCGAAGTTGTCGGTGGATCAACACCCAGCACGAAAGAGGCTGCTTTCTGGAGTGGTGACATCGCCTGGGCAACGCCCAAAGACCTCTCATCGTTGAGCACGCCAGTGCTGCTTAGTACGGAACGGAAGATTACAGAGGCTGGCCTGTCACAGATTGGCTCTGGCTTGCTGCCCGCCGGCACGGTGCTTCTCTCATCGCGAGCACCGATCGGCTACATGGCAATCTCTCAGATACCCGTTGCGGTCAATCAGGGGTTCATTGCGCTGATCTGCAACAAGCGTCTGTCCAACGTCTTCGTCTGGCTATGGACGCAAGCCAACATGGAGACGGTCCATCAGAACGCGAACGGATCCACCTTTCAGGAAATCAGCAAGGCTAATTTCCGGCCGATTGAATTGACAGTCCCGGCGCCTCAACTCCTGCGGGCATTCGATCAAGCCGCTAGGCCGCTGTTTGATCGGATTGTCGCCAACGATAAGGAAAATCGCACCCTCGCCGCCACCCGCGACCTCCTCCTCCCCAAGCTCATGTCCGGCGAAATCCGCGTGCGCGACGCCGAGACGCTCGTCGAGGCGGTGGCATGAGCGCCGTCCTGTATCATCAGGGCCGTTTCCCCCCGCCGACGCTGGACTGGCCGCAGCTTCTGCCGCTGATCGGCCCGGCCAATGCCGCCATCGCCCGCTATGCCGGGCTGTTGCAGGGTATTCCCAGCCCGAACGTGCTGCTCTCGCCCATGACGGTGCAGGAAGCCGTGCTCTCAAGCCGGATCGAGGGCACGCAGGCCACCATGGGCGAGGTGCTGGAACTGGAGGCGGAAGGCGGGCCGCTCGACGAGAGCACGCCGAAAAAGGCCGATATCCGCGAGGTGCTGAACTATCGCGCCGCCCTTAACGAGGCGACGCGGCTGCTGGAAACCCTGCCGCTATCCCAGCGCCTCATCCGCGACACCCACCGCGTGTTGATGCAGGGCGTGCGCGGCCGCTCGAAAGACCCGGGCGAATATCGTCGCATCCCGAACTGGATCGGCACCGACGGCTGCACCATCGAGCAGGCCCGCTTCGTGCCCGCCCCGGCGGACAAATTGCCAGGAGCCATGGATGCCTGGGAGGCCTATCTCCACGCCGACGCGCCCGATGTGCTGATCCAGTTGGCTATCGCGCATGCGGAGTTCGAGGCCATCCACCCTTTCCTCGACGGCAACGGCCGGCTCGGCCGCCTGCTGGTGCCGCTGTTCCTGTTCAGCCGTGGCTTGCTGGCGCGCCCCAACTTCTATCTGAGCGAATATCTCGAAAGCCATCGCACCGAGTATTATGATCGCCTGCTGGCGATTTCGCGTGATGGCGACTGGACCGGCTGGTGCGGCTTCTTTCTGCGGGCGCTGATCGCGCAGGCCGAGACCAACCAGAACCGCGTGCAGGCCATCCTCGCCCTTTATCAGGCGCGCAAGGACTGGATCGCCGAAGAAACGCACTCCCAATATGCGGTCCGTGCGCTCGACTGGATGTTCCAGCGCCCGATCTTCCGCGCATCCGATTTTCGCGACGCGGCCGGCATTCCCCCGCCGACGGCCACGCGGATCATCCGGATATGTCGCGACAACGGGCTGCTGCGGGAATTGCGAGCCGGCAGCGGACGCCGAGCCGCCGTTCTGTGCTTTCCCGAGCTGCTGAATCTGGCGGAAGGGCACAATGCGTTTTGAGGATCACCCATGCCAAGCTAGAGGATTTGCCGATCATAAATCTAAAAATATGATCGACAAAAGCCTTTGCCGTGCACCCATGAGCCACAACCGCCTCTCATGGCGCGCGGGAGGCCGATAATGGCGTATCTCTCCGAAGCCGCGCTTGAACAGGCCGTGCTCGGCTATCTCGGCGGGCTCGGCTATACGCTGGCGACCGATGCCGAGATCGGCCCGGACGGCAAGGCCCCTGAACGCGAAGCTTATGCCGACGTCATTCTCGCCCCGCGCCTGACCGCCGCCATCGCCCGGCTCAACCCCGCGATCCCGCTAGAGGCGCGCGGCGATGCGCTGCGCAAGGTGCTTGCCACCGAGCGCCCCTCGCTCATTGAGGAGAACCGCCGCCTGCACCGGCTGATGGTGGAGGGGGTCGACGTCGAGTTCTATAGCGAGGACGGCACGATCCGGGGCGACAAGGTCCGGCTGATCGACTTCGACGACGTCGCCGCAAATGATTGGCTCGCCAGCGCGCAGTTCACGGTGATCGAGGGCCGCACCCACCGCCGGCCGGACGTGGTGGTGTTCGTCAACGGCCTGCCGCTCGGCGTGATCGAGCTGAAGGCACCGGGCGGGGAGAACGCCACGCTCACCGGCGCGTTCAACCAGCTACAAACCTATAAGGGACAGATTCCCTCGCTTTTCCGCAGCAATGCCGTGCTCGTCACCTCCGACGGCATCACCGCACGCATCGGCTCGCTCACCGCCGACCAAGAGCGGTTCATGCCCTGGCGCACGACGGACGGCAAAGTGATCGCCGCCAAGGGCCAGCCGGAGCTGAAGGTTCTGATCGAGGGGATTTTCGAGCCCCGCCGCTTGCTCGACCTGCTGCGCGATTTCACCGTGTTCGGTGAGACGGGTTCCGGGCTGGCGAAGATCATTGCCGGCTATCACCAGTTCCACGCGGTCAAGCGCGCGGTGGGCTCCACCATCCGCGCGCTGGCTCTGAACAGCGGACGTCCCGCCTCATCAACCACCGAATCCGTTGGCTTCCACGAGGAGCCCACCGCCTATGGGCTGCCGGGAGTCGACGGTTATTCCAAAGGGGACAAGCGGATCGGCGTGATCTGGCACACGCAAGGCTCCGGCAAGAGCCTGCTGATGGCGTTCTATGCCGGACAGCTGGTGCGCCACCCGGAGATGGAAAACCCGACCATCGTCGTCATCACCGACCGCAACGATCTCGACGACCAGCTGTTCAGCACCTTCTCCATGTGCCGCGACCTGATCCGGCAGACGCCGATCCAGGCCGACAGCCGCGACGACCTGCAATCGGCTCTGAGCCGCGCCTCCGGCGGCGTGATCTTCACGACGATTCAGAAATTCGCCCCCGTGGCGGGCGAGACGACCTACCCGATGCTCTCCGACCGGCGGAACATCGTGGTCATCGCCGACGAGGCTCACCGGAGCCAATACGGCTTCAGCGCCCGGATCGAGCAGAAGACCGGTGTCATCTCCTATGGCTTCGCGAAATATCTGCGCGACGCGCTTCCGAACGCATCGTTCATCGGCTTCACCGGGACACCGATCGAGACGGACGATGTAAACACGCGCGCCGTGTTCGGCGACTACATCGACATTTATGACATCAGCCGGGCGGTGGAAGACGGCGCCACGGTGCCGATCTATTACGAAAGCCGCCTCGCCCGCATTGAGCTTCCCGAGGAAGAGAAGCCGAAGATCGACAGCGAAGTCGATTATCTCACCGAAGACGACGCGCTCACCGAACAGGAGAAGTTCAAGCAGCAATGGTCGACGGTTGAGAAGCTGGTCGGCTCCGAGAAGCGCCTCGCCTTGATCGCGGACGATCTGGTGCAGCACTTCGAAGACCGCGTCGCCGCCTTGGACGGCAAGGCGATGATCGTCTGCATGAGCCGCCGTATCTGCGTGGCGCTCTATAACCACATCGTACGGCTTCGCCCCGATTGGCACAGCGACGATGACGCTGAAGGCGCGATCAAGGTTGTGATGACCGGTTCCGCATCCGATCCGCAGGGATGGCAGGCGCATATCGGCTCCAAGGCGCGCCGCGATCTTCTCGCCAAGCGCGCGAAAGACCCCAAGGATGCGCTGAAGCTGGTAATCGTCCGGGATATGTGGCTGACCGGCTTCGACGCACCGTCGATGCACACGATGTATGTCGACAAGCCGATGAAGGGCCACGGCCTCATGCAGGCGATCGCACGCGTGAACCGCGTGTTCCGCGATAAGCCAGCCGGCCTTGTGGTGGACTATATCGGCATCGCGCAAGATCTGAAGAACGCGCTCGGCCAGTATTCCGGGCCAGACCAGCGTCAGGCGGGCATCGAAGCGGCCAAAGCAGTCGCAATTCTCCTAGAAAAGTATGAAGTCGTGAAGGCGATGTATCACGGCTTCGACTATGAGCGCGGCTTGGCAGGCAGCCCCCATGAGCGCCTCGTCATTCTCGCCGAAGCCATCGAGTGGATATTAACTCGGCAACACGAAGCGGCGGCGAGGGAAACCAGCGAAGATGCGAAACGCCGAGAGAATCGCCGCTATCAAGATGCTGTCCTCGCGCTCTCCAAGGCCTTCGCTCTAGCCTCTGGATTCGACGAGGCGCGCGACATCAGGGATGAAGTCGGCTTCTTTCAGACCGTGCGCGCCGCTCTCGTGAAGTCGGACGAAGGTTCCGGGAAAAGCGCGGTTGATCGCGAATTTGCGATTCAACAAATCCTTGATCGGGCTGTCGTTTCGACCGAGATCGTCGACATCCTCGCCGCCGCCGGGATAACCACGCCTGACATTTCGATACTGTCGGACGAGTTTCTCGCCGAGGTTCAGCAGCTGGAAAAAAAGAACCTGGCGCTGGAGGCCTTGCGGAAGCTCCTTAACGACGAAATTCGCTCCCGCACCAGGACGAATGTCGTCGAGAGCAAACGCTTTTCCGAGCGCCTGGAGGCGGCAATTGCCCGCTACCACACGAACGCCATCAGCACCGTCGAAGTGTTGCAGGAACTGATAGCCCTCGCCAAGGACGTTCGCGCGGCACGCAGAAGGGGCGAAGATGAAGGGCTCTCACAAGACGAGATTGCCTTCTATGACGCGCTTGCCGAAAGCGAGAGCGCAGTCGAGCTGATGGGCAATGACTCCCTGAAGGTCATTGCCCATGAACTCCTCGTGAGTCTCAAGGGGAGCATCTCCGTCGATTGGTCGCATCGTGAGAATGCCCGCGCTAGAATGCGCGTGCTGGTGAAGCGGGTGCTACGGAAACATGGCTACCCGCCCGATCTGCAGGACGCGGCAGTGCAAACGGTTCTTCGGCAAGCGGAAGCGCTGTCGGCAAGCTGGGCGACATAGGAGCCCTTGAAGAGAGCGTAGCCTACCCTTGCGGGGCGGCAGGATCACGTCAATGGGGGTATTTTTGGGGGTATCCCGTAAAGCGTTGTGATAAAATTCTATATTTATCAGTATATTGTCAAAATCAGTCGAGTCCTCTCCTGGCACCATCTGACCGTCCGAGACGGTCCTGAGACGACCGAAAAGCCGCTGAAACCAAAGGGTTTCGGCGGCTTTTTCGTTTGGGACAGTCCGACGCGATCCGTTGGCATCCAACGGTTTTTTGGTATCGGCGAGGCCAATAAATGGCCCTCACGGACACGGCCTGCAAAAACGCCATGGCCACGGACACAACAAAAACGGTCCGATAGCGGTGGGCTCCACCTTTTCGTCAGCCCCTCGGGCGGCCGGTTGTGGCGTATGGCCTACCGGTTCGACGGCAAGCAGAAGCAACGTTCTTTCGGAGCCTACCCGGCTGTGTCGCTCAAGGACGCCGTCGCCTCGTTCGGCTAAGCGTCCCTCCCCCGGCCCAGCGAAAGCGTACGCCCGACCTGGCGCACCCACCAGTGATCGAACATGGCCACCGGCACGGCCAGAGCCAATGTTCCGGCACCGGTGACGGCGAAGGTCGCCCCGATCTGCAGCAACCCCTGCCCTTCCAGGGCCAGATAGGTAAGGCTGGAGACCGAGCAGATCACCAGAACCTGACAGAGATAGATGCCGAAGGAGAGAAAGCCCAGGGTGCGCCCGACCCGTCCCGACATGGCGGTTCGTACGAAGGTGGCGCGACGGAACAGCAGCAGGGCCAGGCACGCCATCAACGTGTGCAGGATCACCCGCAGCCGCAGCGGATCCATCGCCGTCAAAGGTCCGAGCCCGCTATAGAGGCCTTCGGGCCGCCCGCTCATGATGTTCTCGTGATACCCCCCCAGCAGCACGATCAGCACGAGAGCCAGGGCGATCTTGGCGCCGCGCCAATCGGAATGCGGGGTTCGGTCCCGCAGTGCCAGAGCGACGCCGACAATGAAGGGCGCGAGATAAGGGCTGAGCCACAGCGTCCCGAGGCCGATCACAGTCAGGCACGCCCATCGGCCGCGCGGCAGCTTGGCCACAACGAGCGCCGAGGCGAGCACCAGAAAGCTGCCGGCGAACTCGTAGACCATCGTCCACAGGCTGGAATTGTAGAAAGACTGGCCGGTGAAGAAGGTCGTCGCGCCCTCCCACAGGCTGTGGGGGATTTCCAGCCATCCCGCGCTCGGCCAGGCGTAGAACCAGCCGAGCCAGACCGACGGCACCATGGCCGCCGCCTCGCGGTTCGCGAAACCGGGACCGGCCATGACGAGGCCGGCCATCAGATTGGTCAGGATCACCGGCCCCGCCAGACGCGGCCAGCGCTTGAGCGCCGACGCGGCGGCCAGCCGCGCGCTGCCGCTGCGCAGCACATTGAGCGACAGCACATAGCCGGACAGCACGAAGAAGACGATGACCGCCGCCGACCCGTTCACCAGTGCGAAGGCCGGCGTGCCGAAAAGGGTGACGGCCTGATCGGGATAGGTCATGCCGTGAAGCTGCGGCGTGAAGCCGAGCATGGTGTGATGGAGCAGCACGACCAGAGCCGCGATGCCGCGAAGCGCTTCAAGCTCCGCCAACTTTCCCCGCGCCGTCATGATGTCCCGTCTTGCGCTGCCCCAAGGACCGACCTCTGACGGACGGCACGCGCCCTGTTACCAGCGCAGCGCGGGCGCGGACAAGTACCGCAAGGCCCCCGCTCCGGCCGCCACGGCATAGCCCCCGTGGCGCTTAGTGGAAATCCCGTGATTTCGGCAGGACGCGGACCTGCCGCGGGTGGCCGTGCGTGGAGCGGCGGCCGGCCAGCAAATGGCCCTCGGCGGGGGCCGGCTTCACCCGCTCGTCGATGCCGGGGTCGACCTGCGGACGGGCAAGCGGGTAGGCGCCCTTCTGGCTGGGATCATCGAACAGACGGGCGAGTTCACGGGTGCGGTCATGCACCCGCTCGGCCATCACATGGATAACGCCCTCCTTGCTCTTCTGCACCCTCCCCTCCACCACGACGAGGCGCGCACCCATCACCTGCGCCCGATAACGCTCGAACAGCCGGGCCCAGAGCAGCACATTGACGATGCCGGTCTCGTCTTCCAGCGTCATGAAGATGGCGTTGCCCTTGCCCGGCCGCTGGCGCACCAGCACGATGCCGGCGGTGCGGATCAACGTGCCGTCCCGCCGTGCCGCAATATCCGCGCTGCTGGCGATGCCCTCGGCGCGGAAGATCTCGCGCAGCATGCCCATCGGGTGGCCCTTCAGCGAGAGCCTTGTGGTCTGGTAGTCCACCGCGATCTGCTCGGGCAGCGGCATGAGGGGAAGCTGCGCATCCGGCTCGGGCCCGAGTTCGCGCGCCTGCGCCGCCGCAAACAGGGGCAGCGGCGTGTCATCGGGCAGGCGGCGAACGATCCACGCCGCCGCGCGCCGGTCGAGCCCCAGTGAGCCGAACGCATCGGCATCCGCCAACCGGCGCAAAGCCCCGGCGGGCAGGCGCGCGCGCAGGGAGAGCGTCTCGATATCGCGATAGCCCGCGCCTCGCGCGGCGGCGAGCTGCTCCGCCCATCTTTCGCTGAAGCCGTCGATCTGCCGCAGGCCGATGCGCAGGGCCAGCGCGCCGTCGGCCCGGCGCTCCAGCCTATTGTCCCAAAAGCTGTGATTAATGTCGGCGGGGCGGATTTCCACGCCATGCTCGCGCGCATCGCGCACGATCTGCGCCGGGGCGTAGAAACCCATTGGCTGGGAATTCAGCAGGGCCGCCGCGAACACGGCGGGATGGCGGCATTTGATGAAGGCGGAGATGTAGACCAGCTTGGCGAAGGAGGCGGCATGGCTTTCCGGGAAGCCATATTCGCCGAAGCCCTTGATCTGCTCGAAGCAGCGCGCCGCGAAGGCCGGGTCATAGCCGCGCGCGCTCATGCGCTCGATCAGCAGGGTCTGAAACTGGCCGATCGTCCCCATATTGCGGAAGGTCGCCATGGCCCGGCGCAGCTTGTTGGCCTCGACCTCGGTGAACTCGGCCGCGACCATGGCGAGCTTCATCGCCTGCTCCTGGAACAGCGGCACGCCCTTGGTGCGGGCGAGTACCTCCCGGAGTTCATCGGGATCATGCGGCGGCTTGGGCGAGGGGTAGGTCACCTTCTCGCTCCCCTCGCGCCGGCGCAGATAGGGATGCACCATATTGCCCTGGATCGGACCGGGGCGGACGATGGCGACCTGGATGACGAGATCATAGAGCCGGCGCGGCTTCATGCGCGGCAGCATGTTGATCTGCGCCCGGCTTTCCACCTGGAACACGCCGATGGAATCGCCCCGGCAGAGCATGTCGTAGACATCGCTCTGCTCGCGCGGCACGTCGGCCAGCGCGTAATCGACGCCCTCATGGTCGCGCATCAGGTCGAACGCCTTGCGAATGCAGGTGAGCATGCCCAGCGCCAGCACATCGACCTTCATCAAGGCGAGCGTGTCGATGTCGTCCTTGTTCCACTCGATGAAGGTGCGGTCCTCCATTGCCGCCTTGCCGATCGGCACCATGGCGTCGAGCCGGCCCTCCGTCAGCACGAAGCCGCCGACATGCTGCGAGAGATGGCGCGGAAAGCCGAGCAGCCGGCCGGCGAGTTCCACCGTGCGGCGGATCGTCGGGTTGTCGGCATCGAGCCCGGCCTGGCCGATCTGACCTTTCGCCACCATGTCGCCCCAGCTCCCCCAGACCAGGCTGGAGAGCCGCGCGGTCACATCCTCGGTGAGGCCGAGCGCCTTGCCGACATCGCGCAGGGCGCTGCGCGGGCGATAGGAGATGACGGTGGCGGCGATGCCCGCCCGCATCCGGCCATAGCGCTCATAGATGTACTGGATCACTTCCTCGCGCCGTTCATGCTCGAAATCGACGTCAATATCGGGCGGCTCCCGTCTTTCGCGGGAAATGAAGCGGGCGAACAGCAGGTCGCTCTCGGCCGGGTCCACCGCGGTGATGCCGAGCACGTAGCAGACGGCGGAATTGGCCGCCGAGCCGCGCCCCTGACAGAGGATGCCCTCCTTCTCGGCGAAGCTGACGATGTCGCGGATGGTGAGGAAATAGGGCGCGTATTTCAGCTCGGCGATCAGCGCCAGCTCGTCCCGGAGCTGCTTTTCCACCTTGGGCGGCACACCATCGGGATAGCGGATGGCGGCGTGCTGCCAGGTCATATGCTCCAGCCAGGCTTCGGCCGTGTAGCCGGGCGGAACCGGCTCCTTCGGGTATTCGTATTTCAGTTCACTGAGCGAGAAATCGAGCCGGGCGAGGAAGTGGCGCGTCTCCTCCACCGCCTCCGGCGCGTCGCGGAACAGGCGGACCATCTCGGCAGGCGGCTTGAGGTGGCGCTCGGCATTGGCCTCCAGCTTCCGGCCGGCGGCCTCGATCGTGGTGCCCTCGCGGATGCAGGTGAGCACATCCTGCAGATCGCGCTGGGACGGGTGGTGATAGAGCACATCGTTCATCGCCAGCAGCGGCACCCTGGCGCCCGCGGCCAGCGCCTTCAGCCCCGCCAGCCGGCGGCGGTCGTCGCCCCGCCGCGGCATGTCGGCGCCGAGCCAGAGCGAGCCGGGCGCGGCCTCCGCCAGCGGGGCGAGATACCTCGCCAGTTCCTCCAGCCGGCGGGGGGGCATAAGGATGAGCGAGAGGCCCCCCGCGTCCGTCAGCAGGTCGTCGAGGGTGAGGAGGCAGCTTCCCTTCTCGGCGCGCATATTGCCGGCGGTGAGGAGCTGGCACAGCCGGCCCCAGCCGGCGCGGTCCTGCGCATAGGCGATCACATCCGGCGCGCCATCGGCGAAGACGAGCCGGGCGCCCACCGCGAGCTGGAAGGGGAAGATGGCCTCCGGCGCGCCGATCTCCTCGCGCCACACCTCCTCCGCCTCCTTCAACGCGGCATAAGCCCTCACCACGCCCGCCACGCTGTTGCGGTCGGCGATGCCGATACCGGCATGGCCGAGGTGAAGCGCCTGCGCCACCAGATCGCTGGCGTGCGAGGCGCCGCGCAGGAAGGAGAAATTCGTCGTGACCGCCAGCTCGGCATAAAAAGCCGTGTTCATGGAGAGATCCTCATGAACCCGCCCTCATGAACCCTTCCTCATGGAAAAAGCCCATGGACGAACCAGCGCGGGGCGCCCGGCTCGCGCTCATAAAGGCCGAGGCGGAACAGCCAGAAGCGCCGGCCCTTCTCGTTCTCCACCCGGTAATAGTCCCGCGTCGGCGCGCCCCGCCGCCACCACTCGGCGGCGATGCGCTCCGGCCCCTCGGCATGAACCACCTCATGCAGCACGCGCCGCCAGCGGAAGCGCAGCGGCGGACCATCCGGCACTTCCGCCAGCGCCTCGATCGGCTGGGGCGGGTCGAACATCATCAGCGGGCGTGAAGGGAGTTCCTCCGGCATCGGAACGGCGGGCGGCGCCGGATCGGCCGCCGGCACGAGGCGGGCGGCACGGTCGGGATCATGGGTGTCGCGCATCATGAAGCGCAGCACCCGGTCCCGGCCGAGCCGCGCCGCTAGCCGGTCGACCAGCGCGCTCACCTCTTCCTCCTCGATGGCGCGCCCGTCGAGGCTCACCTGCGCGGGCGCCAGGGTTTCGGCCCGCAGCACGGCGAGGCGGATCAGATCGAAACCGAAGCCGGGATCGAGCGGATCGGCCAGCGCGTCGAGCTTTTCGTGAAACAGCCGGCAAAGGGAGGAGGGGTCGCGCGCGGGGCGCGCCGTCTCCACCGCGATGCGCCGCACCGCGCCATCCGCGCGGAAGAAGGAGGCCTCGAAGGCCCGCCCGCCTTCGCCGCGCGCCTCCAGCATCAGCGCGAGATCGTCGATCAGCAGGCCCAGCGCGCCCCCGACATCCTCGGCCCGGCCGATCGGTTCGGCAAAGCGCCGCTCGGCGATGCAGGCCGGCAGCGGGCGGCGCGGGGTGATGCGCACATCCTCATGGCCGAGCGTGCGCCGCAGCCGGGTCAGCAAGCCCTCGCCGAAGCGCGCAGCAAGCGGCGTGCCCGGCCGCGCGGCTAGGTCGCCGATGGTCCGCAGCCCCGCGCGCGCCAGCCCGGTCACGCTCTCCTCCGGCAGGTCCAGCGCGGCGATGGGGAGCGGGCCCACGCATTCCGCCTCGCGACCGATGGGCACCACGCCACCCTTGCCGCACCGCGCGAGGGCGCGCGCCGCCTCCGGTGTGCCGGCCACCACGGCGTGGAGCGTCAGCCCGTGACGCTGGAGATGCTCCATGACATGCCGGCGCATCGTTGCCTCGCCGCCGAACAGATGCGTGCAGCCGGTGATGTCGAGTACCAGCCCATCCACACCGTCCAGCGCCACCAGCGGGGTCCAGCGGTCGCAATCATCGGCGATCCGCTCGAGAAAGCCGGCATCGGCGCGTGGGTCATGGTCGGCGACCGCGAGGGCGGGAATGCGCGCGCGGGCATCCGCCAGCGTCAGGCCGGGCGCCAGACCCACGGCCCGCGCCTGCGCGGAGATGGCGGACAGGCGCAGCGCGCCTTTCACCCGCTCGACGAAGACCAGCGGCAGCGCGTCATCCGGCGCGCTGGAAGGGCCGGACATCCCCGGTCGCCTCGCCCTGTGCCACCGTGCCCTGTCGAGCCGGTTTGCCGGCAGGAACGGGAACCACAGCGCGAGATAGCGGGGCGATGTCGCGGAAGGAACAGCTCTCATGGTCCCACTCCAGATTCCAGGCATGACCGTTGAGGCCGCCGCGATGGCGCAGCAGCGTGACGGCGAAGGCGGGGGCGCCCGGCGCGTCCGCCGCCAGCGGGGTGGAGAGGATCGGGCGCACCAGCCAGCGGGTGACGGCGACACTGGCCGAGGGCGTCGGCGCCATGCGCAGCAGGAAAAAGGTGACGCCGGAAACGCCCGCCCGAAGCGCCAGTCGCCGCGTGGCGGTGAGGTCCAGCGCCTTGGGCTCGCCCCATGGCTCCAGCAGCACCGCCCCGAGCGCGGGGCAGCGCACCGCGTCACCGGCCGCCCGCAGCGCCTGTTCCGGGTCACGTGCCCGCACCAGAATGAGCCGCGCCGGGTCGAGCCCCAGGCCTCTCAGCCCATGCGCGTCGAGGCGGCCCGCCTCTGAATCGATAAAGTCCTGCCGCACCCAGACGATGGGACGCATCGGGCGCTTGCTCTGCGGCGGCTCCTCGCCCGGCCTCTGCGCCGCCCGCAGCGCCAGCGCCAGGGAGAAGCCGGAGGCGGCCGGCATGTCGGCGCCCTCCGCCGCATAGATCTCATGCAGCGCCCCCCGTGCGAGCGTGTTCGCCAGCACGCCGTCAGGCCCCGCAGCGCCCAGGCTGAAGGCTGATGAAGCGCCGGGCAGACGCTCCGCCTCCAGCCCGGCGAGCATCTGCCTCAGCGCGGAAACGTCGTGTGACCCGCGCATATATGTTCCTCTTTTGTTCTTTTAAGACGACTCAAACCGGACCGAGAGTCAAGCGCACGATCCGGGGACGAGCCCCCCGCGACGGGCGCCATGGTCAGCCGCGCCGGATGAAACGGGATCGTCCTCCAGCCCGGCATTGCCGGAGCCCATGTTGAGGAACCGGCCTTGCTGTCGGCACTCCTGGCCGAGGCGTCACGCGAACAATGCCCACCGCCGTGCCAGCCACAGCCATGGCTGTGGCATCTGGGCGCCCGGCCTATTAAGAAGGGCGTTCCACATACTTTCCGACGGCTCCCTTCGACGCCTGACGAGACTGCGAGATAGGCGGAACCAGCCGTGCCCTTCATGACGACGAATCCGGCGCTTGCGCGCGCTTTGGCCGAACGCGATTACGATAAGCCGACGCCGGTGCAGCTGGCCGTGCTGGCGCCCGAGGCGACCGGCCGCGACCTTCTGGTGTCCGCCCAGACGGGTTCCGGCAAGACGGTGGCCTATGGCCTCGCCATGGCCGAGACGCTGCTCGGCAGCGCGGAGAGATGCGAGCCGGCGAGCGTGCCGCAGGCGCTGGTGGTGGCGCCGACGCGCGAGCTTGCCTTGCAGGTGCAGCGCGAATTCGCCTGGCTCTACGCGGCGACCGGCGCGCGCATCGTCTCCTGCGTCGGCGGCATGGATCCGCGCCAGGAGCAGCGCCTGCTCGCCCAGGGTGCTCATATCGTCGTCGGCACCCCCGGCCGGCTGCGCGATCATCTCGAGCGCGGGCGGCTCGACATCTCCGCGCTGCGCGTCGCCGTGCTCGACGAGGCCGACGAGATGCTCGACCTCGGCTTCCGCGAGGATCTCGAATTCATTCTCGACGCCACCCCGCCGGAGCGGCGCAGCCTGCTGTTCTCGGCCACCATGCCGCGCGGCATCACCGCGCTCGCCAAGCGCTACCAGCACGACGCGCTGCGCATCGAGGTGGCGAGCGCCGAGGGCGGCCATGCCGATATCGAATACCGCACCATGCGGGTCGCGCCGACCGAGATCGAGCACGCCGTCGTCAATGTGCTGCGCTTCTACGACACGCCGAGCGCCATCGTGTTCTGCAACACCCGCGAGGCGGTGCGGCGCATCCACGCCATGCTTCAGGAGCGGCAGTTCTCGGCGGTGGCGCTGTCGGGCGAGCTGAGCCAGAACGAGCGCAACCACGCGCTTCAGGCGCTGCGCGACGGCCGGGCGCGGGTGTGCGTCGCCACCGACGTCGCCGCGCGCGGCATCGACCTGCCCAATCTCGGCCTTGTCATCCATGCCGACCTGCCGAACGACGCGGAAAGCCTGCAGCACCGCAGCGGCCGCACCGGCCGGGCGGGCCGCAAGGGCGTGAGCGTGCTGCTGGTGCCGCCCTTCCGCCGCCGCCGCACGGAAGAGCTGATGCGCGGGATTGGCGTCGCCCCCGTCTGGTCGGGGGCGCCGACCTCCGAAGAGATCCGCAAGCTCGACCATGAGCGCATGCTGGGCGACGCGGTGATCACCGAGGCGCCGAATGAGGAAGATGCGGCGGCCGCCCAGACGCTGCTCGCCGCCCATTCGCCCGAGCATCTGGCCGCCGCGCTGGTGCGGCTCTACCGCGCCGGCCTGCCGGCGCCGGAGGAAGTCGCCGATCCCGGCGAGCCGCGCGCCGGACGCGAGCGCCAGGATCGCAGCTTCGAGCGCAGCTCCGAGCGCGATTTCGGCCGCGGCTCGGAGCCCGGCGGCACCGCCTGGTTCCGGCTCAATATCGGCCGCCGCAAGAATGCCGATCCGAAATGGCTGCTGCCGCTGATCTGCCGGCGCGGAAATGTGACGCGCAAGGATATCGGCGCCATCCGCATCTTCGACGAGGAGACCGCCTTCGAGGTCAACCTCGCCGCCGCCGACCGGTTCGGGAAGGTGGCCACCAAGGCGAATGGCGACGATGTCGTCATCGAGGCGTTGCCCGGCCAGCCGGAGGGCCGGCCGACGCGCGCCCCGCGCGGCAAGCCGATGCGTGATCTGCCCCCGCGCGATCTGCCGCCCACGGAGGCCCCCCGCGGCAAACCGTTTCGTCCGGCGCCGGATCGATCGGCCGATAGCCGCGCCGAGCCCGGCAAGCCGGCGTTCGAGAAGCCCCGCGAGGCCAAACCCTACGAGGGCAAGCCCTATGGGGCCAAACCGCGCGAAGACAAATCCCGCGAGGACAAGCCACGCGAGCCCAAGCCCTATGGCAAGCCCGCCTTCGAGAAGCCGCGCGAGGCCAAACCCTATAAGGCCAAGCCGGCGGCGCCTGGCAAAGGCGAGCGTCCCGCAAAGAGCGAGCGTCCGGCGAAGGGCTGGAACCCGCTGGAAGCCACGCCCAAGGGAAAGCCCAAAGGCAAGCCCAACGGCAAGCCGCCGCGCCGCCCCTGACGGCGCCTCCCGTCCCTCTCGGGATCGGCCCGTCATCGGGGCGTTCACGGGCCGGCGGGGCCGGTGATCCTCGCACACCGGTCCTGCGGCGGAAATCGCGGGCCGGATGCAGGCGCCTCACACGCGGCCGCAGTGGTGTGCCGGGCCCGCTAGCCCGGTCGGCCCTGTGGCAAGCTGACCCGCATCTGCACGTTTAATTGCGGACGCCAGGCACAACCCTCATGATAGGGTGTGACTGAGCGTCAGCCTGACAACCGGCATTTTGACGGCGTTCCTGCCGAGTGATGGCTCGCCCCGCGAGTTTTCGGCCCATGAGGGCCATTGCCGTGACAACCGAACCGACGGGCGCTTTCGAGGCGGCGAGCACCATTGCCGTTGTCGTCTCGTCGCACGAGCCCCTGCTGTTCCTGACAGCGGATCAGACGATCATCGCGGCGAGCACCTCGTTCTGCCGGTCCTTCGCAATCGAACCGGCGAACCTTGCCGGGCAAAGGCTGGGCGATCTCGGGCAGGGCGAATGGGCGCTGCCCAAACTCGCCTCCCTGCTGAAGGCCACGGCCTCGGGCAGCGCGCAGATCGACGCCTATGAGATCGACCTCGAGCGGCCGGACCAGGAATCGCGCCGGCTCGTCGTCAATGCGCGCCGGCTCGAGGACGGCGACACGACGCGCACCCGGCTGCTGCTGGCGATCACCGACGTCACCGACATCCGCGCCGCCGCACGGCTGAAGGATGATCTGGTCCGGGAAAAGGCCATCCTGATGCAGGAAATCCAGCACCGGGTGGCCAACAGCCTGCAGATCATCGCCAGCGTGCTCATGCAGAGCGCGCGCCGCGTCCAGTCCGAGGAAGCGCGCGGCCACCTGCACAACGCCCATCACCGCGTCATGTCGATCGCCGCGGTGCAGAAGCAGCTCTCGAGAGCCACGGCGGGCAAGGTCGAGCTGCGCACCTATTTCACCCAGCTCTGCGAGAGCCTCGGCGCCTCGATGATCGCCGACCCGGACCGGCTCTCCCTGTCGGTGACCGTCGATGAGAGCGCCGTGGAGGCGGATGTCTCGATCAGCCTGGGCCTCATCGTCACCGAGCTGGTCATCAACGCGCTCAAACATGCCTTCCCCGAGCAGTCGGCGGGCCGGATCGCCATCGACTACCGCTCGGACGGCAAGGACTGGTCGCTCGCCGTTTCCGATAATGGCATCGGGCTGCCCACGGGCGCCGATGCGCCGAAAGCCGGGCTCGGCACCGGCATCGTCGAGGCGCTCGCCCGCAACCTCAAGGCAACCCTCACGGTGAGCGAGGGCAACCCCGGCACCGTCGTCACCGTGCATCAGGATGGCGCCTCCCGGCGGCACCGGAGCGATCCAGCCCCCGCCTAGGAACCAATCGGGCGGGCAAACGCTATGCTATCAGCCGATGAGTTTTCCGGCCCACACCAGTCGAGTATGTAATGTTCAAGGGCGAGGCCGTCGTCCTCATCGTCGAGGATAATACGATCATCCGCATGAGTGCCGTCGACCTCGTGCAGTCGGCGGGCCATCTGGCGCTGGAAGCCAGTTCCGCCGACGAGGCCATTCACATCCTCGAATCGCGGGATGATATCGACCTCGTCTTCACCGATGTGCAGATGCCGGGAACGATGGATGGCCTCAAACTGGGCCATTACATCCGCAACCGCTGGCCGCCGGTGAAGCTGATCGTGGCCTCGGGCGAGGCGGTCATCGACGAGAGCGCCCTGCCCGCGGGCAGCCGGTTCTTCGCCAAGCCCTATCACGACCACGCCATCACCGACGCCATCGCCCGCCTGCTGGCGAACGAAGCGCTGTGACGGCGTTCCGCGGCCGGTCCCCATTCCCGAGCCCCCGCCGCCTGTCTCAGAACCTCATCGAGAACTGCACGGTGAAGGCGTTCTGGGTGGCGTCGCCGGCGAACTGGCCGCTATAGGACGCGCCGAGCTGCGCGGTGTCGGAGAGCGCGTAGCGCAGCCCCGCCTCCAGAAGCAGCGAATCCTCGGCGATCGGCACACCGGCGGCGGTGAAGGGCGTCGAGCCGCTGGCGAATTGCAGCGTGGCGGCGGGCGTGATGTCGCCGAAAGCGTGCTGCCAGCCGAGCGTCGCGTGCGGCGTCAGCGTGCGCCCGCCCACCTCCAGCGTCGTCGCGATGCGAAGACCCAGCGTGGAATAGAGCGTCTCCATGCTGTCGGTGGACACGGAAAGGGCCGCCGACCCACCACTCTCGGTGAAATCAGCCCCGCTGACATGCACATAAGCGAGGCTGGCGAAGGGTTCGAACGCATAGGCGCCGATGGCCATGTCATAGCCGACCTCGCCGAAGATCTGCGTCGTGCCGGTGGTATAGTCGGCCTCCAGCGCCTGCCACAGGCCGGGGAAGGACACGGTGCGCGAGACCGACACATCGTTCCAGGCATAGGCCGCGCCGCCCCGCAGGGCGATCGCCCCGAACTGCGCGCCGGCATAGACGCCGATGTCGTAGCTGTCCATCGAGCCGGACGCGTTGCGGTCGTCCACATCGAACCAGGACTGGCTGAAGCCGCCGAACAGGCCGGCCCGCACATTGGGCGCCAGTTCAATGTCGGCGCCCATCAGGAAGCCGCCAATACTGTTGGAGATGCTGGCGGCGTTGCCGTCCGACGAGGTGTCGCCCCATCCGCCATAGCCCTGCATCCAGAGGGTGGGCGTGAGGCCCTCGCCCAGCGCCGCCGTCTGCGGGCCGGCGCCATAGGCGAGGGGGGAGACGCCCGGCGCGGTGAGCGCCTGCCGCAGCCGGTCGCCCACCGCCTCGCGCACATAGATCGACTGCTGCTGGATGACGGTGCTGACCGAGGCATAGGCCTCGCCCGAGAGCGCATCAAGCGCGCCGGTCACCGCGCCCTGGGGCAACAGCAGTAGCGCGTCGAACACCTCATTGCCGAAGCCGAGCCCCTGCACCGTGCCGGCGACGCTCGCATGGTTGGCGGTCTGCGCCAGGCTGGCGAATTGCGTGCCGGTATAGGTCAGCGTCAGATAGACGTTCTGCGCGTCATAGCTGAGCGAGGGCGTGAGGAAAGCATAGTTGCTGGTAACGCCGCTGAACGTGCCGCTCACCGTGTCGGCGCTGGTAAGGATCGTGTAGGTGGTGTTCGCCGCATAGGAGCCGGGCGCCGCGACCACCTGAACGGCGCTGCCGGCGGAGAGCGTCACCGTGCCGGTCGCGGTGATCAGGTCATGCGCGCCGGTCGGCGTCGCATCGACCCGGTAGACCGAGCCCCCGTTGAAGGCGACCGGCCCGTTCACCGTGAGGGTGCCCGGCGAATTGCCCGGTGCGACGATGCCCGCCGCGAGCACGGTGAGGTTACCCACCGCGCCATTACCGGAGAGTACGGCACCATTTCCCAAAGCGACCGAAGCGGACGACAGCGTGTTACCGCTCAGCTGGATGCCGCTGCCGAGAGCCGTGATGCTGCCGCCATAGGCACTGCCAAAGGTCACGGTCCCGCCGCCCTCAAGTTGCAGGACGCCGGTGCCGCTGATGACGTTGGTGAGCGTGACATCGTCGGAACGGTTGATCGCCAATATGGCGTTGTTGACGATGGCGCCGGCCAGCGAGCCGGTCGTGCCGCCGTCGCCGAGCTGGAGCGTGCCCTCCATGATGGTGGTGGTGCCGGAGAGGGTGCTGTCGCCGGTCAGAACCAACGTGCCCGCCCCGGTCTTTGTGAGGTCACCCGTGCCGGAGAAGGTGCCGGCATAGGTGGCGTTGGTCGTCTGCGCCAGCGTGAGCGCATTGCTGCCCAGACTGACATCGGACGGCGCGCTGTTGCCGGACAGCTGCTGGAGAGCCGTCGCGCCCACGCGCTGCGACAGGTCGAGGTTGCCGCCATTGAGCGTCCAGCTGGGGGCGCCCGGCAGGTTGCCAATGCCGTTGAGGACGAGCGTCCCGGCGGTGACCGTGACGGCTCCACCGTAGGAGTCGCTTTCCGCGGAGAGGATCAGCGAGCCCTCGCCCGTCTTGGTGAGGGAGCCGGTGCCGGACAGCTCGGCGGCAATGATCAGGGAGGTGCCGGAGGCAGGAGAGAGCGTGCCGGCACCCTGCATATCGAGCTGTTCGGACAGCACGAAGGTCGCCGTCGTCTCAAGCGTGCCGCCGTCGAGGATAAGGGGACTGCCGGCGCCGAGCACATTGCTGGAGATCGACAGGGCGCCGCCGTTGATCGTCCAGCTTCCGACACTGAAGATTGGTAGGCCGGTGAGCGTCCAGGTCGCGCTTCCCGACTTCACGAATGTGCCGAAGCCATTGATGAGGCCGGTATCAAGGCTGGCCGCGCCACTCCCGCCGAGAACGAGCGTGTCGGACGCGCCGGCATGGGAAATGCCGCCGGACAGGCTCGGGGCCGCATCGGGCGTTGCATTGAGCGTCAGGGAATTCGTGCCGCCGGTGAAACTGATGGCGAATGCCTGGCCGCTCGCCCCGTTGCTGCCACCGGCGATCTGCGCCGCCCCTGTCAGGGCGATCGCCAGATCGGCGCCGATGACACCCGCGCCGGCCGGGCCGGAACCGTTGCCGCCCGACGCGGAGCCGCCGCCGCCGCCATAAATGCCCGCCGCACCGGCGCTGCCATCCAGATTGACCGTGAGATTGGAACCCGTGATGCCCGCCCCCCCGGACCCCGGTGTCCCGGAGGCCGCGGCGCCAGCCGTCACGCTACTGCTGATGTTCAGCGTTGTATGGCCGGCCATATCGACGATGGCGATGCCGTTGCCGCCATTGGCGGGGTGGGTGCTGAACCCATCGACCGCGCTTCCGCCGGAAATGGACCCGGCGATATTGAATATGTTGTCGCCGGTGCCGTCGCGCACGACAAGGCCGCTGCCGCCGTCCCCGGAGCGGTTCAGGCTGGCGCCCCCTGAACCGCCCTGAATGTTGGCCGAACTTGTGATGGTGATGAGGTTGTTTCCGGTCGGCTGGAACACGAGCAGCCCTGTTCCGCCATTGCCGCCGCCCCCTGCCTGGTCGCCGAATGACCAACCGCCATTTCCGGCCGTGATAACGGCAGTGACGCTCCCGCCGCCGCCGGTGAGGCCCGTGATGACGGCGCCAAAGCCACCTCCCCCGCCGCCGCCGGTATAATTCCTGAGAGAGAGATCAAAAGGGCCGCCGTTCCCGCCGTTCCCGCCGGCAATAGAGATGGCAGGGAGCCAGGCGAAAGTCCCGACAAAGCCGTGAGCGCCACCGCCACCGCCACCGTTCGCAGAACCGGTGGTCAGCCCGGTCCCGCCGTTTCCGCCGTTCGCCCCGGCTTCCAGGCCGCCCTCTCCCCTATTCGGCTCTTCGAAGGGATACCCCTGTCCACCAACGCCGCCGATTGCACCAGCGCCGCCGCCGCCGCCGCTCGCACCGGATGTCATGCCGGTAACGCCCTCCCCGCCGAGAGAGAGAATGCTGGCGCTGCCCCCGAGCACGCCGTCGCTGCCCGCGCCGCCATCGCCATCCGCCGCCCAGCCGGGCGTGCCGGCGGCTCCCATGAGAAGGGCGCCAGCGACGGAGCTGAGGAGGGTCTGGCGGAGCGCGTGCACAGGGTGAGGGAAGGCACGCATGATGGCCCACACACACGGCATGGATGGATCCCGCAATTCAACGACGCCCCACCATTTCCTAACGTAAACGGCAACACCCAGATACTAACAAATTTGAAATGATAGGTCGGACTGCACGACCCCCGGCGACCGAGGCCCGACCATCCGATTTCATGCACCGGGCCGCGCACGCCATTGGCCATCGCCAGCGGGCGCAGATGCGGATTGGACCAATGCCCGCCGTGCGATCGGCAAAAGAAAGGCCCCGGATCTGACGTCCGGGGCCTGTACCTCCCAGAGCTCCGGCGGTGCCGGAAATAGCCTCAGTGGGTCTTCGCCAGCATGCCCTCGCGCGCCAGCTCTTCCGCCACGGCGTCCACCGCCTTGCTAAGGCCGGTGACGAGTTCGTCGATATGGGCGCTGGAAAGGGTGAGCGGGGGCGACATGGCGATCATGTTGCCGAGCGGCCGGACGATGACGCCCTGCTCATAGGCCTTGGCGACGATGCGGGCGCCGACCTTCAGCGACAGGTCGAAGGGAAGCTTCGTGGCGCGGTCGGCCACCGTTTCCACCGCGAGCATCAGGCCGAGGCCGCGTATGTCGCCAACGATCGGGTTGTCACCGATCCGGGCCTTGAGCGCGGCCAGAAGCTCGGTGCCGGCGCTGGCGGCGTTGCCGACGAGGTTCTCGCGCTCGACGATGTCGAGATTGGCCAGCGCCGCCGCCGCCGCCACCGGATGGGCGGAATAGGTGAAGCCGTGCGCGAAGGAGGCCACCTCGCCTGACGTGTCCTTGAGCACGTCCCAGATACGGGTGGAGATCACGCTCGCCGAGATCGGCTGGTAGCCGGAGGACAGGCCCTTGGCCATGGTCATGATGTCCGGCCGGATGCCGAAATGGGTGGTGCCGAAGGGCGCGCCGAGCCGGCCGAAGCCGCAGATCACCTCGTCGGCGATCATCAATATGTCGTAGCGGTCGAGCACCTCCTGCACCGCCTGGAAATAGCCGGCGGGCGGGATCAGCACGCCGCCCGTGCCCATCACCGGCTCGGCGATGAAGGCGGCGACGGTGTCCGGCCCTTCCTTCAGGATCAGCGCCTCGAGTTCATTCGCGAGATGGGCGGCGAAGGCCGCCTCGCTCATGCCCTCCGGCTTCTCGCGGTACTGGTCGACCGAATGGGTGCGGAGGATCTGCGGCAGCGGCAGGTCGAAGAACTGGTGGCAATTGGTCAGCCCGGTGAGGCTGCCCGCGCCGATGGTGACGCCGTGATAGGCGCGGTTGCGCGAGACGATCTTCTTCTTCGCGGGCTTGCCGCGCATGTTGTTGTAGTACCAGACCAGCTTGATGTTGGTGTCGTTGGCGTCCGAGCCGGAATTGCCGAAGAACACCTTGCTCATATGCTCCGGCGCCCAGCGCAGCACGCGGTCGGCGAGGCGGATCGAGGGCTCGTTGGCGATCGACGTGAAGGAATGGAAGAACGGCAGCGTCTGTGCCTGCCGGGTCATCGCGTCGACGATCTCCTGCCGGCCATAGCCGACATTCACGCACCACAGGCCCGCGGCGCCGTCGAGATAGCGCCGGCCCTTGCTGTCGGTGACATGCACGCCGGCCGCCGAGGCCATGATGCGCGGGCCATTGGCGAGGTGATCGCCAATGCTGGTGAAGGGGTGGAACAGGCTGCGCTGGTCCATCTCCTCAAGCGACATGTTGTGGTGCGGTTCGAGGCTCATGCGCAGGCTCTCCGGCTGGGACGGCAGGGGGAAGCGGATGAGGCGACCATAAAGTGTGATCACTGATCTCGCAATGAGGAGGAGATAGACGTCGGACGCCATGTCATCGGCGGCGGATCGAAGGCCCCGGCAACTGGCGGAACAGGAACCCGCCCAAGACTTCCGACGTGACAGACGACGACGCCCTCGCCACGCCGGCCCGAGCGCCGAGGCGATCGCGGCCGCGCGGGCGGCGTTTTCGGTATGGGGAGCGATGAACGCGGAAGGCCGCGCGGTGCGGGCTCAGGCTCGGCGGAGGCCCGCCGGCTCAGGCGCCGGTCGGCGGGGTGGGGGCGGCGTCGGCGAAGACCGCCGTCCGCTTGAGGAAGGCGGCGCCGCCGGCGACATCGGTCTCCATCGCCGCGCGGGCGGCGCGCCCATCGGCGCGGCGCAGCGCGGCGATCACCGCCTCATACTGGTCAGTGTCGAGCTGGCCGCGAATATCGGCCGCGTAATGGCGCATGAACGGGCCGATCTGCAGCCACAGCCGCTCGATCAGGTCTTCCAGCGCCGGGGCGCGCGCCGCCTGAAAGACGGTGAACTTGAACTGCTGATTCAGTTGCAGGTAGACATCCGCATTGTTGGCCTGCCCCGCCTCGTTCAGCCCGCTGGCAATCCGCGTGAGCGCCTCGATCGCCTCGGGCGTGATCAGCCCCGCCGCTTTCTCGGTGGCGACGCCTTCCAGCAACATGCGCAGCTCGATCAGCTCGTCGAACTGCGCGCGCGTCAGCAGCGGGATGGAGATGGTGCCATTGGCGAGCGCCGTCACCGCCTTCTCCGCCGCAAGGCGGGCGAAGGCGGCGCGCACCGGCATGGTGCTGACGCCGAAGGCGGCGGAGATGGCGCGCACGGTCAGCTTCTGCCCCGGCGCGAAGCGCGCGGCGATGATGGCGGACCGCAACTCGCGGTGGACCCGCTCATGCAGCGGATCTCTCTCCAGCTTCTCGAAAACGACCTGTTCCGTCATGCGATGGGAGCGGCGCGCGGCGCCTCTTTGCCTGGATCGTGAAGAGGAGGGGGCGAGGGTGTGATCACTAATCTAGTTACTTTCGCCGGCCGGCGCCACGTCGGCGCCGGGGGACGGGGTCGCTCGCCCCGGCCGCCCCGCAAATCCATGGATGCCGGGCGCGGCGGCGGGTATAGAGCGCCGGCGTGGTCGGGCGCGGGTGGTGCGCCGCAGGGAGCGAGACGGGGATGGATCGGATCGACGGCGTTCTCGGCAGCCTGCCGGGCGAGCTCTACACCAGCGACCCGGATGTGACGGCGCGCTACCTCACCGATTTCCGCCGCTTCCGCACCGGCGCGACGCGCGCCGTGCTGCGGCCCCGCACCACCGCCGAGGTGCAGCGCATTGTCGCCCTCTGCGCCGCCCATGGCGTGCCCCTCGTGCCGCAGGGCGGCAACACCTCCTATTGCGCCGCCGCCACCCCCTCGGCCAGCGGCGAGGAACTGGTGTTGAGCCTCGAGCGGCTGAACGCCATCCGCGCCATCGATCCGGGCAATCTCTCCCTGACCGCCGAAGCCGGCTGCGTGCTGAGCGTTCTGCAGGAAGCGGCGGATGCGGCCGGGCTGATGCTGCCGCTCGATCTCGGCGCGCGCCAGTCCTGCCAGATCGGCGGCAACCTCTCGACCAATGCCGGCGGCATCTCGGTGCTGAAATACGGCATGGCGCGCGATCTCGTGCTGGGCCTCGAGGCGGTGCTGCCGGACGGGCAGCGGCTCGACGTGCTCCAGCCGCTGCGCAAGAACAACACCGGCTATGATGTGAAGCAGATGTTGCTCGGCGCCGAGGGCACGCTCGGCGTCATCACCGCCGTCTCGCTCAAGCTGGCGAGGAAGCCCGCCCAGACCGTCACCGCCTTCCTCGCCATCGACAATATCGACGTGCTGACCGACATCCTCGCGCGGGCGCAGATCCTCACCGGCGAGAACATCACCTCCTTCGAGTACATCTCGCACCATTCGCTCGCTTTGCTGCTCGCCGCGCAGCAAGAGCTGCGCCATCCGCTGGAGACGCCCAGCGCGCATTACGTGCTGATGGAGGCGCAGAGTTGCTCGCCCGTGCTCGCGCTGGAGGACGCCGTCGGCCAGTTGCTGGAGGAGCTGATGGGCGAGGGTCAGGTCACCGACGGCACGCTCGCCGCCAGCGCGCAGCAGCGCGACGCGCTCTGGTATCTGCGCGAGCATATTCCGGAGGCCGAGGTCGCCAATGGCGGCTCGGTCAAGCACGACGTCTCGGTGCCGACCTCGGCGCTCCCCGCCTTCATCACCCGCGCCTCCGCGCTGGTGGAGACGCAGAGCGAGGGCGGGCGGCTGTCGATCTACGGCCATGTCGGCGACGGCAATGTGCATTTCAACGTGGTCGCGCCCGAGGGCGCCGCGCCCGCCACCTACAAGCCGTGGTTCGAGCGCGAGGTCTCCCCGCGCCTCTACGATCTCGCGGTCGCGATGGGCGGCTCCTTCGGCGCGGAATATGGCATCGGAATCATCAAGCTGGACCTCTTGGACCGCTATGGCGACCCGGCCAAGCGGCACATGATGCGCGCCATCAAGGCCGCGCTCGATCCGGCCAATCTGATGAACCCCGGCAAGGTGGTGCGGGCCTGAGCCACAAGGGCGGCCCGCACCGCTGTCAGATGTTCTCGATCTTCAGCACCGGCGCGGTGTCCGCGCGGGCACGCCGGCAGGCGTCGGCGTCCACCTTCAGGTCGATGCCATAGGTCGGGATCATCGCCTTCAGCGCCGGCAGCCAGCCATCCGCCGTTAGTTTGTCGGCAAAGCAGCTCTGCAGCACCTCCATGGCGATGAAGGCAGCGGTGGAGGCGCCCGGCGAGGCGCCGAGCAGCGCCACCAGCGACTTGTCCGCCGCCGGGATCAGCTCGGTGCCGAATTCCAGTGCGCCGCCCAGCCCTTCCAGCCCCGGCCCGCGATTGGGCTTGATGACCTGCACGCGCTGGCCGGCGACCGCCTCGGCCCAGTCGGCGCGGGCGGCCTGCGGGTAGAACTGGCGCAGCGTGCCGAACTGGTGCGCCGAGCTCTGCAGCACCTGGCTGATGAGATATTCGGTCAGCGCCATGTTGTTCTTGGCGACATCGAGAATGGGCAGCAGGTTGGACGGCGTGATCGACTCGACGAGATCGGTCATCGAGCCGTGCTTGAGGAATTTCGGCGAGAAGCCGGCATAGGGCCCGAACAGCAGCGATTTCTTGCCGCCGATGATGCGGGTGTCGAGATGCGGCACCGACATGGGCGGCGAGCCGCTCGCCGCCTTGCCATAGACCTTGGCCTCGTGCCGCGCGCTCACCGCCTCGACATCGCAGCGGAGCCAGATGCCGCTGACCGGAAAGCCGCCATAGCCCTTGCCCTCGGGAATGCCGGACATCTGCAACAGGTCGATGGAGGCGCCGCCCGCGCCGATGAACACGAACTTGGCCGAGACGCTGCTGCGCGTGCCGTCATAGGTGTCGGCGACAGTGACGCGCCAGCGCCCGTCCGCCTCGCGCTCCAGCCCGACGACCTGCCGGTTGTAATGCACCTCGAAGCCGCTCTGCGCGGTGAGCTGGGCGACCAGAAGATGGGTCAGCGAGCCGTAATCGACATCCGTGCCGGTGATGATGCGCGTCGCCGCGATCGGCTCGCCCGGCGTGCGGCCCTCAATGATGAGCGGCGCCCATTGCGCGATCTGCGCGGGATCCTCGCTGTACTCCATGCCGTGATAGCAGTGATGCGCCGACATCTCGTTGAAGCGCGCCTTCAGGAAGGCGACATTCTCCGCGCCCCAGACGAAGCTCATATGCGGGCAGGGATGGATGAAGGCGCGCGGGTCGGGAATGGCGCCCTTGCGCACCAGATGCGCCCAGAGCTGGCGGGAGATGTCGAACTCGGTGTTGACCTCCAGCGCCTTGGAAATGTCGACGCTGCCATCGGCGCGCTGCGGCGTGTAGTTCAGCTCGCAATTGGCGGCATGGCCGGTGCCGGCATTGTTCCAGGCCTTGGAGCTCTCCTGGCCGCAATCATCCAGCGTCTCGAACATGACGACGCTGAGCGCGGGGTCCAGCTCCTTCAGCACGGTGCCGAGCGTGGCGCTCATGATGCCCGCGCCGATGAGCACGATGTCGGGCGTGTCGGTGGTGTGGATCGGCATGATGGCGGCTCCTCTCAGGGCGCGGGCGTGGCGGGAACGAAGCCGAGATCGGTGCCGTCCTCATAGACGACATAGGCGCGCCGCCACGGATCGGTGCCGATCAGCCGCCATTTATGGCCGGTGCCGGTGTTGTCCTGCGCCAGCAGCACGTCGCCCGGCCGGATGGTGAAGGTGGCGCCGGACTTGGTCTCGAATTCCAGCGTGCCGGAGAGGGTGAGCACGTAGCGCGGCACCGGATCCTGGTGCCACTCGAAGGAGCCGCCCGAGGCGGTCTCGCGGAACGAGATGTTCCGGGCGGCCGAGGCCTTGCCGATGAAGTCGCCGCGCTCGCCCTCGGTCATCGCGATGCTGCCTTCCTCGAACAGCGAATTGCCGTCCGGCCCGGTCCACATCCTCACGCATCGGATCATCGTCACTCTCCCGCTGTCTTACGCGCCCGCAAGGCCATGGCCGACCATGCCGAGGGGCTTGATGGTCTCATCGAAAAGCGCGGCATCCACCTTGCCGGAGGCGAGCGCCGCCTCGCGCAGCGTGGTGCCGTCGGCGATCGCCTTCTCGGCGATATGGGCGGCGTTCTGGTAGCCGATGACGGGCGACAGCGCGGTCACCAGCATGACGCTGCCGGCAACATAGTCGGCGATGCGCGCCCGGTTCAGCTCCGTGCCCTCGACCGAGAATTCGCGGAACTTGCCGCAGCCATCGGCGAGGATGCGCGCCGAGTGCAGGAAATTGTTGATGATGACCGGGCGCATGGCGTTCAGCTCGAAATTGCCCTGGCTGCCGGCGATGGCGACCGCGCTGTCATTGCCCATCACCTGGATGGCGATCATCACCATCGCCTCGCACTGCGTCGGGTTGACCTTGCCCGGCATGATCGAGGAGCCCGGCTCGTTCGACGGCAGGATCAGCTCGCCCAGCCCGCAGCGCGGCCCGGAGGCGAGCCAGCGCATGTCGTTGGCGATCTTCATCAACGCCACGGCGAGGCCGCGCAGCGCCGCATGGGCGCGCACCATGGCGTCGAGCGAGCCCTGCGCGGCGAATTTGTTCGGCGCGGTGACAAAGGGCTTGCCGGTGAGGCTGGCGATGGCGGCGGCGACCTCGGCGGAGAAGCCCGCGGGCGCGTTCAGCCCGGTGCCGACCGCCGTGCCGCCGACGGCGAGTTCGTAGAGCCCCGCCCGGCTCGCGGCGATGTCGGCCATGGCGGCGCGGATCTGCCCGGCCCAGCCATGCCATTCCTGCCCGACGGTGAGCGGCACCGCGTCTTCCAGATGGGTGCGGCCGATCTTCACCACGTCCATCCAGCCCTCGGCCTTGCGCTCGATGGTGGTGGCGAGGGCGTCGACCGCCGGCAGCAGCACCGCGTCGATGGCCTCGACGGCGGCGATGTGCATGGCGGTCGGAAAGGTGTCGTTGGACGACTGGCCCATATTCACGTCGTCATTCGGGCCGATGGGCTTTTGCGAGCCGAGCGTGCCGCCGAGCAGCTGGATCGCCCGGTTCGAGATCACCTCATTGACGTTCATGTTCGACTGGGTGCCCGAGCCGGTCTGCCAGACATAGAGCGGGTAATGCTCGTCCAGCGCCCCGGCGATGGTCTCGTCGGCGGCGCGGATGATGGCGTCGCGCTTCCAGCCGGGCAGGCGGCCGGCGCTTGCATTCACCAGCGCGCAGGCTTTCTTCACCGTGCCATAGGCGTGGTAGACCGCCTTCGGCATCCGGTCGTCGCCAATGTTGAAATGGTGCAGCGACCGCTCGGTCTGCGCGCCCCAGTAGCGGTCCGCCGGCACCATCACCTCGCCCATGCTGTCGAACTCGCGCCGCTGGCCGGAGGCCGTGATGCCGACCGGCAGGTCGAGAAGCGTCGGGGGCTGCTGAGCGTTCTCGGCCATCGGGCGGCTCCTCAGGAGAATGGAGATGTCGCGTCGGGTGGTGACGTGGCTAAGGGTCGGGGCGTCCGGTCGGGCGGGTCCGCGGATGACAGCGGGGCCCGTTACCGTGAAGTGGGAGGCTTTACCCAGGCTGGATACAATAAGCAGTACTGACCTGAATTCGCATTTCCTCTAGGTCACGCGCAGAAATAGTGAATTATCAGCGGCCACCCGCTCGCATGGCGGCCGTGGCGCCACGATGCCCGGCCGCACCGGGGCCGGTCTTTCGCCATCGCACGCGAGGGCAAGACGGAACGAGATGGACGGCGTGACGGCGCTGCGCTGCGCCATAGCATGGCGCGATGCAACCTAAAAAAGCCATCGCTGATTTTCCCAACGACAGATAGTGTTGCCGAACCCGAACAGGGGTGGCAGGGCGGACATCATGAAAATTAGGTCGACAGGGCGTGACGCAGCGTCAACAAGGCGCGGCGTAGCGCGGGTGCGCGCTCAAACCCTCATGGTCGCCGGCCTCGGCGTCGGGGCCCTCGCACCGGGCGCGCAGGCGGCGCCACTGCCCACCGTCTACCAGACGCTGGATTTCGGCAGTAACGGCACGTTTCTCACCGGTATTCGCGGCGACAATATTGTCGGCAATTACACCATTCCCGGCTCAACGGAGACCGGCGGCCTCTATTACAACATGACGACGCAGACCTGGTCGGCCATGCCGGAAGCGACCAGCAATGGCGCGAATTTCCCCGGCGCCATCGGCTCCTCGCCCTATGGGCCGAGCTTCGGCAATCCCGGCGGCGTGCTGCGCGTGGTCGGCAGCTACCAGACCTCGGCCTCGGCGCCCTATGACCTCAGCTATCTCTATGACGGCGCCAACGCGCCCGGCCAGCAGATCACCACGCTGGTCTATCCCGGCTCGGATACGCTGTTCACCATCGCCCACAGCACCTTCGGCAACCGGGTGGTCGGCAATTACGACACGCGGCTCGCGACCGGCAACGCCTTCATCTACGACATCGACACCGGCACCTACACCACCAACAACATCCCCGGCGCGGTGAGCACCACCGCCTATGGCGTCTATGGCGACAAGATCGCCGGCGGCTATGGCGAGGTGCTGGTCGACGGCGTCGTCCACGCCGAGCACGGCTATATCTACGACCGGACCAACGGCACCTATGTCACCTATGACCACCCCGGCGCGGTGGCCACCCATTTCGAGGGCATCACCGGCGCGGGGCGCTCGGGCGAGTACAATCTCGTGGTGAACTGGGTCACCGCCGACGGCGTGGTGCATCCGGCGGTTCTGCATGTCGACGCGCTCGGCAACGAGACCTGGTACGAGATCGACATCCCCGGCAATGTCGTCTCGTCGAACTCGGCCTATGGCGACAATGTCGTCGGCATCTATGTCGATTCCACCGGCATCCACGGCTATCTCGCCACCATTCCCGGCATGTACAACCCGATCCGCAACACCGGCACAGTGGCCTCGAGCATCGACAATGACGCCGTGCTGTCCGGCATCATCGGCGACGACATCATCAATAGCGGCACCATCTCGGTGAGCGGCAATGGCGGCGTCGCCATTCGCGGCGACACCTATGGCGTGCTGACCAATAGCGGCACGGTGACCGCCAGCGGCATCGCCGGCGCGGCGGTGGAGATGCACGGCGCCTATGGCACGCTGCTCAACACCGGCACGCTGCAGACCACCGCCGCCGCCGACGCGCTGCGCACCGGGGCGGACGCCTATGGCAGCGTGATCGTCAATACCGGCATCATCGACGGGCGCCTCGCCGCCACGGCGGGCGATGCCAAGCGCTTCGAGAACAGCGGCTGGTTCGGCGTCAGCGGCGATGGCGTGGCCATCACCCATCTGTTCCGCGGCACCTTCGTGCAGACATCCGTGGGCACCTACGCGATGCGGGTGACGGATTCGCGCACCGACGCCTTCGAGATCACCGGCATTGCCCGCCTCGCCGGCACGCTCTCCGCCACCTTCCAGACCGACCAGATCGCCCCGAGCTACACCGTGCTGACGGCGACGCAGGAGATCACCGGCGGCTTCGAGACGCTGACCACGCAGGGCCTGCCCGCGCTCTACGCGGCGAGCCTTGCCAGCACCACCAACCTCGTCACGCTGAATGTCGCCGCCGACCTCTCGGGCCTTGGCACCACGGCGAACCAGCGGGCGGTCGGCACCGCCCTAGACGGGATCATCAACACCCCGACCGGCGGGCTGCTGACCACCCTGCCGGAAGCCTTCAGCCCGCTCTACGATCTCACCGCCGCCGAGTTGCCCGGCGCGCTCGCCGCGCTGTCGGGCGAGGCCTATGCCAGCGAGCAGACCGTGCTGATCGGCGACAGCCTGTACAGCCGCAACGCCCTGCTCGGGCGCCTGCGCCAGGGCGCCTATGCCGGCACCAGCGGTCCCACCGCCGCGCTCGGCTTTGGCGGCCCGGCGCTGGCCTATGCCGCCCCCGCAAGCAGCACCGTGCCCTTCCCGGTAAAGGCGACCCCCACCCCGGCCCCCAGCTATGACATGGCGCTGTGGGCGCAGGCCTTTGGCGGCTGGAGCGATTATGACGGCGGCAGCAGCAACGCCGATGTCGATGCCAGCCTCGGCGGCTTCATCACCGGCGCGGATGTGAAGGTGACGGACTGGATCCTCGGCGCGGCGGTCGGCTACAGCCAGTCCAGCGCCGATACCGACGCGCTGGCGAGCTCATCCGATGTCGACAGCGTGCTGGTGGCGCTCTATGCCGGCACCACCGCCGGCCCGTGGAAGCTGCGCCTCGGCGCCAGCTACGCCTTCAACCAGATCGACGCCTCGCGCACCATCGCCTATCCCGGCTATGCCGCACCGGCGAGCGCCGATTATGACGGCGGCACCGCGCAGGTGTTCGGCGAGGTCGGCTACGGGTTCGGCGTCGGCACGCTGGCGCTGGAGCCCTTCGCGGGCCTTGCCTATGTGCATCTGAGCACCGACGCCTTCACCGAAACCGGCGCCACCGCCGGCCTGTCCGCCGATTCCACCTCCACCGGCGTCGGCTATTCCTCGCTCGGCCTGAGGGTCGCGACGCGGCTGGAGCTGACGAACGGCATGGTGCTGGAGCCGCACGCCTCGCTCGCCTGGCAATATGCCTTTGGCGACATCACCCCGGAAGCGCAGATGACCTTCATCAGCGCGCCCGGCGCGAGCTTCACCGTGGCCGGCATCCCGCTGGCGGAGAACACCGCTTTGGTGGAAATCGGCGCGGATCTCAGGATCAGCGAGCAGTTCCATCTCGGCGCGTCCTATGTCGGCCAGTACGCCGACAGCGTGACCGTGAACGCCCTTCAGGCCAGCCTGACCTGGAAGTTCTGAGGGGCGGTTTTGAGGGGGCGGCGCGGGACAGCCTCCCCGGGACGCTGCCGGCGCCCATGACGAAACTCCCGGAGCGAACAAGGCGCCCCGGGAGTTCGACAAGCCTCTGCGAGTGCTCAGCGCCGCGTCAGGCTGCACGAACCGTTTCGAGGAACTCCTCCATCACCGCGCGCAGCGTCTTGGACTGCTGGGCGAGACCTTCGGCCGCGTCCTGCACCTGCGTCGCGGCCCGCGTGGAATCGGCGGCGGCGTTGTTGATGCCGACGATGTTGGTGGCCACCTGCTCCGTGCCCTGCGAGGCGCGGCTCACATTCTGCGCGATCTCGCGGGTGGCGCTGCCCTGCTGCTCCACCGACACGGCAATGGTGCCGGCGATGCTGTTGATCTGCCCGATCACATCGGTGATGACCACGATGGCGGTGGACGACCCCGCCGTCGCCTCCTGGATCTCCTTGATCTGGGATTCGATCTCCGTCGTGGCCTGGGCGGTTTGCTCGGCCAGTTCCTTCACCTCGGACGCGACCACCGCGAAGCCCTTGCCGGCATCGCCGGCACGCGCCGCCTCGATGGTGGCATTGAGCGCCAGCAGATTGGTCTGGCCGGCGATGTTGCGGATGAGATCGACGATCTGCCCGATCCGGCCCGCCGAGAGCGAGAGGGTATGCACCTTCGTCGCCGTGGCCTCCGCCTCGCTCGCCGCGGTCGCGGCGATCCGGGCGGAATCGTCGACCTGCCGCTTGATCTCGGCAATGGACGAGGCCAGTTCCTCCGCCGCCGAGGCGACAGTCTGCACGTTGGACGCGGCCTCCTCGGAGGCGGCAGCCGCCGTGCCGGACTCACCGGCCACCCGGTCGGTGGCCGAGGTCATGGTGCGGGCCGCGCCGGAAAGCTGGGTGGTGGCCGAACTCACGCCATTGACCACCTCGCCCATGGCGTTTTCAAAGCCTTCGGCGAGCTTGAGCATGGTGGCGCGCCGCTCCTGGTCCTGCTGAACACGGCTGGCCTCCACGTCGAGCGCCTGCTGCCGGGCCTTCTCCTCGATGCCGAGGCGGATTTGGTCGACGGCGCGGGAGATGTCGCCGATCTCGTCCTTGCGGTCGGCACCGGCGATTTCCGCCACATGCTCTCCCGCCGCCATCCGGCGCAGGGCCGCGGTGAGGCGGGAGATCGGGCCGGAGACGCCGCTCGCCACGAAGGCCATCGCCAGCAGGGCGCCGACGGTGACAGCGGCCGCGGAAACCATCTGCCAGAACAGGTCGACGCGGCCACGCTCCTCCAGCGCGGCGCGCAGGCTGATCGCCTCCGCCATCACCAGCGCCTGCGGCACCGAGATGATCAGCGACCAGGTCGCGCCGGTGCGCCCGAGGGCAATCGGCGCATAGACCTTCAGCACGTCGCGCTCGCTGTCGACCTTCACCACCGACTGTCCGTCGCGCAGGATGGTCATGTCGTTGGCCGCGTCCGGCTCGATGGTGCCAAAGGCATCGCCAATCGCCTGCGGTTTGGCGCTGGACGCCACCACGAGGCCGGCATTCGTCACGATGGAAACCGTACCCTTGCCGTCATAGATCGACCCATCGACCTTTTCGGCGAGGCGCTGCACGAAAGAGAGGTCGAAATCGGCGCCCGCGACGCCCGCGAACACCCCGCCCAGCGTGATCGGCACCGACATGGTGGCGAGGAAGACCGGCTTGCCCTGAACGATATAGGGCAGCGGCGCGAGGATGCTCTCCTTGCCATTGGTCTGCGGCCCGATGAACCAGCCGCCCTTCATGACCCCGTTGGGATGCAGGTCACGGCTGTCATATTCGACCAGTGGCTGGAGCGCGATCTTGCCGGCCGCGTCGCGCGTCCAGTAAGGCAGCGCCCGCCCCGTCGCGTCGGACCCGACATCCCTGCGGTCGGCATGGCCGGCGTCATTGCCGTCGAGCGCGCCCGGCATCCAGGCGCTGTACGTTCCGTTGAAGCGCGGATTGTCCTTGAGCACGCCGAGCAGCATGGCGTTGAGCTGCGCCCGGCGCTGCTCAACAGCCGAGCCGGCGTCCTCGGGCTTGCTGGCCACAACCTCCAGAGCGCGCGCCATGTTGCGCGCGGCATCGAAGGCCGAATCGACCTCGGTCTGCACGATGCCCGCCTGTGTCGAGGCCAGTCGCTGCAAGGATTCCTGGCTGAGGCGATCGAGTAGATTCTCGACATTTCCCGTGACGAAATTCGACGTCTGCGCTGCGGAATAGATTCCATAACCCACAAGCGCGCCGGTCGCCGCCAGCACGCACACAGCAGAAAGCGATATAATCTTGAATTTTACTGAATGAATATTCACCGGTCTCGTGTCCTCTTGCCTCTGTCGCGGCGGACACTCACGGCCGGGGCTTGCGCGGGGCTGACCAAAAGCCGGTTTGAGGCGGGAATACGAAGTACTACTAAGGGCACCTCGCCGGCGGCAACCCGGCACCTTCCGGGCCGGACAGGGCTGTGCCCGGCCTCACACCCCGATCGGCATCCGCGCGGGGTCGCGCGTCACGGCGCGCGGGGCGACCAGCGCTTTCCAGGTGGAGAGCGCGCGGTTCACCGCCGGAAAGGCCGGGCGGGGGATGAAGCGCCCGCGTCCGGGGCGCGGGGCCTCGTTGCGGCCATGGGCATGCACCACCTCGCCGCGTGACAGGGTGAAGCGCGGCAGGCCGCGCACCTCAACCCCCTCGAACACGTTGTAGTCGATGATCGAGGCCTGCGCGCTGGCACGGATGGTCTTGCCCGCCCGGGGGTCGAGCACCACGAGGTCGGCATCCGCCCCCGGCACAATCGCGCCCTTCCTCGGATAGAGGTTGAGGATGCGGGCGATGTTGGTCGAGGTCACCGCGACGAATTCGTTGGGCGTCAGCCGCCCGGTCTCGACACCCTTGGTCCACAGCACCGGCATCCGGTCCTCCAGCCCGCCTGTGCCGTTGGGAATGCGGGTGAAGTCGCCGAGGCCCATGCGCTTCTGCGCGGTGGTGAAGGCGCAATGGTCGGTCGCCACCACCTGCAGCGAGCCCGCCGAGAGCCCCGCCCACAGGCTGTCCTGATGCGCCCTGTCGCGGAAGGGCGGGGACATCACCCGCTGCGCCGCATAGTCCCAGTCGGGATGGGCATAGACGCCCTCATCGAGCGTCAGATGCTGGATCAACGGCTCGCCATAGACCCGCATCCCCTTCTGCCGGGCCCGGCGGATCGCCTCATGCGCCTGCTCGCAGGAGACATGCACGACATAGAGCGGCACGCCGGCGGCATCGGCGATCATGATGGCGCGGTTGACCGCCTCGCCCTCCACCTCCGGCGGGCGGGAATAGGCATGGGCCTCCGGGCCGCGAATGCCTTCGCTGAGGTATTTCTGCTGGAGCGCGGCGACGATGTCGCCATTCTCGGCATGGACGAGCGGCAGCGCGCCGAGCGCGGCGCAGCGCTGGAAGGAGGCGAACATCTGGTCGTCATCGACCATCAGCGCGCCCTTATAGGCCATGAAGTGCTTGAAGCTGTTCACGCCGCGCGCGACCACCGCCTCCATCGCCTCGAAGATCGGCTGCGACCAGCCGGTGACGCACATATGGAAGGAGTAGTCGATCGCCGCCTGCCGGCTCGCGCGGCCCTCCCACGCATCGAGCGCGCCGATCAGGTTCTCCGAATCGGGAATGACGAAATCGACCACCAGCGTCGTGCCGCCGGTTGCCGCCGCCCGCGTGCCGCTCTCCCAGGTCTCCGCCGCCGTCGTTCCCATGAACGGCATTTCCAGATGCGTGTGCGGGTCGATGCCGCCGGGCATGACATAGGCGCCGGAGGCATCGAGCACCGTGTCGCCGGTGAGGTTGTCGCCGATCGCGGCGATCCGCTCGCCCTCGATCAACACATCCGCCTGATAGGAGCGGTCGGCGGCCACCACGGTGCCGCCCTTGATGACGATGGATGTCCCGTTCGACATGGCGCTTCCTTCCCTCAGACCACTTGCTCAGACCACTTCAGCGGTGGCGAGCGTCGCATGCAGCAGCACGTCGGCGCCGGCCTTGGCCCATTCCGGCGTGATGGTCTCGTCCTCATTGTGGCTGAGCCCGTCGACGCAGGGGCAGAAGATCATGGCGGAGGGCGCGACCTTGGCCATCCAGCAGGCATCGTGCCCGGCGCCCGAGACGATGTCGCGGTGGCTGTAGCCGAGGCTTTCCGCCGCCGCCCGCACCCGCCCGACCAGCACCTCGTCGAACGGCACCGGGTCGAAGCTATTCACCAGCGCGATGGAAATCCCCAGCCCCATATCGGCGGCGATCTGCTCCGCCCCCGCGCGGATCGCGTCCGCCATGGCGTCGAGCGCGGCGAGGTCCGGGTGCCGGATGTCGACGGTGAACACCACCTTGCCGGCGATGATGTTGCGCGAGTTCGGGAAGTGGTTGAGCTGGCCCACGGCGCCAACACCGAGCGGGGCGTGCGCCCAGGCCACCTTGTCCACGAGCTCGGTGATGCGCGCCGCCCCGAGCCCGGCATTGAGCCGGCGCGGCATCGGCGTCGAGCCGGTATGGGCGTCGCGCCCGGTGAGCGTGATCTCCAGCCAGCGCGTGCCCTGGCCATGGGTGACGACGCCGATATCGCGGCCTTCCGCCTCCAGGATCGGCCCCTGCTCGATATGCAGCTCGAAATAGGCGTGCGCCCGGCGCGTGCCGACGGGTTCGTCGCCCTTGAAGCCGATGCGCGCCAGTTCGGCGCCCAGCGTCAGCCCCGCCGCGTCCTCGGACGCATAGGCGTCCTCCAGCGTCATCACACCGGCATGGACGGCGGAGGCCACCATGGCGGGGGCGAAGCGCGAGCCCTCCTCATTGGTCCAGTTCACCACCTCGATCGGGTGTTTGGTGCGGATGCCCATCTCGTTCAGCGTGCGCACCACCTCCAGCGCGCCGAGCACGCCGAGCACCCCGTCGAACTTGCCGCCGGTCGGCTGGGTGTCGAGATGCGAGCCGAGCATCACCGGCAGCGCGTCCGGGTCGGTGCCTTCGCGCCGGGCGAACATCGTGCCCATTTCGTCGATGCCGAGCGTCAGCCCTTCAGCCTCGCACCAGCGCTGGAACAGGAGGCGCCCCTCGCGGTCGGCATCGGTCAGGGTCTGGCGGTTATTGCCGCCGCGCACACCCGGCCCGATCTGCGCCATCGCCATCAGGCTGTCCCACAGGCGGGCGCCATCGGTGCGCCAGTTGCTGGTCGAGGGGGGCGTCCTGTCGGTCATCCGGGCGGTCATCATCGTCTCCTGCTCATCACGCGGGCACTGCGCCGGTCGCCCCGATCCTACACGCAAGGCGCTGGCACGGGCGGGGCCGGAAGGGGCGGCGCGGACAGGCAGCTTTCATACCAGCCGGCCCGCGACATTCCGCTTTAGAAAAGTCAAACAGTATGACTATTCAGCCGGGAGGCGCTGTGGCATAGATTCGCCGCCGGCAACCGCCCATCAGAGGCGCGACGGCCAGTCGCAGGAGAGAAACGCCAGTCGGGCCCTCGGCCCCCGCCATCCCCCTATTACCCGCGCCGCCGCCGGGGCGCCGCCCCCATGCGGTGTGCCATCCCCTGAATCCGCCCAAGCGAATCCGCCCCAAGCGAACCTGCCCAAAGCGAATCCGCCCCAAGCGAACCTGCCCAAAGCGAAACGCCCGATGCGAGCCTGCTCATGAACGCGCCGAACGCCTCGCAGATCATCGTCATTCCGGCCCGTCGCGCCCATTCCAACCATGCGGAAGTGGCGCGCACGATCGGCATCGACATCATCGCCGGGCGCTATGGCGAAGGCGCGAAGCTGCCGGGCGACGCGGAGCTCACTGTGCTGTTCGGCGTCTCCCGCCCGGTGCTGCGCGAAAGCGTGAAGACGCTGGTTGCCAAGGGGCTGCTCTCCACCAAGGCGCGGGTCGGCACGGTGGTGCGCGGCCGGGCCGAATGGAACATGTTCGACCCGGACGTGCTCGCCTGGCATCTCGACGCCGGCATCGACAAGCGCTTCCTGCGCGATCTCTCGGAAATCCGGCTGGCCGTGGAACCCCGCGCGGCCGCGCTGGCCGCCGAACGCCGCACCGAGGAAGAACTCGACGTGCTGCGCCAGGCGGTCGCCCGCATGAAGACCGAACCCGGCGCCTCGGACGGCTTCGCCGAGGCCGATCTGACCCTGCATGTCGGCGTCGCCACCGCCTCCGGCAACCCGTTCATGCGCTCCATCGGCGCGGTGATCGAGGCGGCGCTGCGCGCCTCCTTCGTACTCTCCGCCCCCGGCAGCGCGCGCGAGCACGACATCGCCGTCGCTGCCCATGAGCGCATCGTCGAGGCCATCGCCGATCAGGACAGCGAAGCGGCCGCCGCCGCGATGATGAATGTGATTTTCAACGGCCTGCGCCGCCACGGCGCGGCGGGCTGAGGGACGACGCGATGAGCGACGACAGCAGCAACAACTCCACGAAGAAGCCCGCTTCCGGCGCGAAGACTTTGCGCAGTCAGGCCTGGTTCGGCCGGCAGGACAAGATGGGCTTTTATTACCGCTCCTTCCTGAAGAATTCCGGCCAGCCGCAGGACCGGTTCGACGGCCGCCCGGTCATCGGCATCTGCAACACCTGGTCCGAACTCACCCCCTGCAACATCCATTTCCGCGACCTTGCCGAGCATGTGCGGCGCGGCGTGCTGGATGCGGGCGGCTACCCGCTGGAATTCCCCGTCTCCTCGCTCGGCGAGGTGACGATGCGGCCGACCGCCATGCTGTTCCGCAACCTCGCCTCGATGGATGTGGAAGAGGCGATCCGCGCCCACCCGCTCGACGGCGTGGTGCTCTTGATGGGCTGCGACAAGACCACCCCGGCGCTGCTGATGGGCGCGGCCTCCGCCGACCTGCCGGCCATCGGCGTGTCCGGCGGGCCGCAGCTGCGCGGCGTCTATCGCGGGCAGATCATCGGCTCGGGCACCAACATCATCTCGATGAGCGAGCAGCTGCGCGCCGGCGAGGTGACGCTGGAGCAGTTCCATGAGGCGGAAGCGGGCATGAACCGCTCCTCGGGCTCCTGCATGACCATGGGCACGGCCTCCACCATGGCCTCCATGGTCGAGGCGCTCGGCATGAGCCTGCCGGAAAACGCCGCCATCCCCGCCGTGGATGCGCGCCGCAACCTGCTCGCCCGGCTCTCCGGCCGGCGCATCGTCGAGATGGTGAACGAGGATCTCAAGCCCTCCGACATCCTCACCCGCGCCGCCTTCGAGAACGCCATCCGCGCGCTCGCCGCCATTGGCGGCTCGACCAATGCGGTGGTGCATCTGCTCGCGCTCGCCGGCCGGGTCGGCATCGACCTGACGCTGGCGGATTTCGACCAGCTCGGCCGCGACATTCACTGCATCGTCGACCTGATGCCGTCCGGCCGCTTCCTGATGGAAGACTTCTACTATGCCGGCGGACTGCCCGCCGTGCTGCGCACGCTGGGCGAGCGGGGCCTGCTCAACAAGGATGCCGGCACGGTGAACGGGCGCAGCATCTGGGACAATGTCGCGACCGCCCCGACCTGGAACCCCGAGGTCATCACCCCCTTCGACGCGCCCTTCAAGGCCGAGGCCGGCATCGCCATCCTGAAGGGCAACCTCGCCCCCGATGGCGCGGTCATCAAGCCCTCCGCCGCCTCCCCGCACCTCATGGTCCACACCGGCCGCGCCGTGGTGTTCGAGAGCGTCGAGGAGATGCACCATGCGGTCAATGACGAGGCGCTCGACATCGACGCCTCCTGCATCATGGTGCTCAAGCATTGCGGGCCCAAGGGCTATCCGGGCATGGCCGAGGTCGGCAACATGCCGCTGCCGGCCAAGCTGCTGCGCGAAGGCGTGCGCGACATGATCCGCATTTCAGACGCCCGCATGTCCGGCACCGCCTATGGCACCGTCGTGCTCCACGTCGCCCCGGAGGCGACGGTGGGCGGCCCGCTGGCGCTGGTGAAGAACGGCGATCTCATCACGCTCGACGTGCCCGCCCGCTCGCTGCATCTGCATGTCGCGCCCGCCGAGCTGGACGCCCGCCGAGCCGCCTGGGTGGCGCCGGAGCCGCACGCCACGCGCGGCTATCAGCGCCTCTATATCGACCATGTGCTGCAGGCCGACCGCGGCGCCGATTTCGATTTCCTCGTCGGCCGCTCCGGTTCGCCGGTGCCGCGCGACAACCACTGAACGTGTCCAAGGTGCCCACCATGCCCGCGTCTCCCCGCTATTCCGGTGTCTTCCCGGTCGCTCCCACGGTGTTCGACACTGACGGCCGGCTCGACCTCGAAGGCCAGAAGCGCGCCGTCGATTTCATGATCGACGCCGGCTCGCACGGGCTGTGCATCCTCGCCAATTTCTCCGAGCAGTTCGTCCTTACCGATGATGAGCGCGACCAGGTGATGCGCACCGTGCTCGAGCACGTCGCTGGCCGCGTGCCGGTGATCGTCACCACGACGCACTTCTCCACCTTCGTCTGCGCTGAACGCTCCAAGCGCGCGCAGGAGATGGGCGCGGCAATGGTCATGGTCATGCCGCCCTATCACGGCGCGACCTTCCGCGTGCCGGAGGCGCAGGTCTATGAGTTCTACAAGGGCGTGTCGGACGCGATCGACATTCCGATCATGGTGCAGGACGCCCCCGTCGCCGGCACGCCGCTGTCGGTGCCGTTCCTCGCCAGGATGGCGGCCGAGATCGAGAACCTCGCTTATTTCAAGATCGAGGTGCCGCAGGCCGCGGGCAAGCTGTGGGCGCTGATCGAGGCCGGTGGGGCGTCCATCGAGGGCCCGTGGGACGGCGAGGAAGCGATCACGCTAATGGCCGATCTCGACGCCGGGGCGACCGGCGCGATGACCGGCGGCGGCTACCCGGATGGCATTCGCGCGATCATCGACCCCTATGTCGCCGGCGACCGGGAGGCGGCGGTCGACGCCTATATGCGCTGGCTGCCGCTGATCAATTACGAGAACCGGCAGGCGGGTCTGGCCGCCGCCAAGATCCTCATGCAGGCGGGCGGGGTCATCAAGCACGACACGCTGCGCGCCCCGCTCCCCCCCGTCCACCCGGCGACCCGCGCGGGGCTCTTGGAGATCGCCGGGCGGCTCGACCCGCTCGTGCTGCGCTGGGGGAAGTGATGGGCGAGATCAGCTTGCACACACCGGCCACAGGGCTGCACACATTGGCCCCTTCGGCCTCATCGTCCACCTCACTGCACTCATCGTCCAGTCGGGAGGCACGCTCATGAGCCCCATCCGTCTCGCTCTTGTCGGCCTCGGCAAGATCGCCCGCGACCAGCACCTGCCGGCCATCGCCGCGACGGACGGGATCGAGCTCGCCGCCATCGCCAGCCGCAACGCGTCGCTCGATGGGGTGCCGCATTTTACCTCTCTGGAGGCCCTGCTCGCGAGCGATGTCGCGGTGGATGCGGTGGCGCTCTGCACCCCGCCGCAGGGCCGGCGCGAGCAGGCCGCGCTGGCGCTAAGTGCTGGAAAACACGTGCTTTTGGAGAAGCCGCCGGGCGCCACGGTGAGCGAGATCGGCCCGCTCAATGAGACCGCGCGGAAGAACGGGCTGACGCTTTTCGCCACCTGGCATTCGCGCTTCGCCCCCGCCGTCGAGCCCGCCCGCGCGCTGCTGGCGAAGCGGCATATTCATACCGTCTCCATCATCTGGAAGGAGGATGTCCGCGTCTGGCATCCCGGCCAGGACTGGATCTTCGCGCCGGGCGGCCTCGGGGTTTTCGACCCGGCGATCAATGCCTTGTCGATCCTGACCCGCATCCTGCCCAACCCGGTCATCGTCACCGGCGCGGAACTCGCCTTCCCCGCCAACCGCGCCGCACCCATCGCGGCGACGGTGGAGATGGTCAGCGGTAAAAATATACCGATCCGTGCCGATCTCGACTTCCTGCAGACCGGCCCGCAAAGCTGGGACATCCGCATCGAGACCGATGCCGGCGAGGTCGTGCTTTCATCAGGCGGCGCCCGGCTCACAAAGGACGGCGTGGTGCTGAGCGATCAGCCCGAGGCCGAATATGCCGGCATTTACAAGCACTTCACCGGGCTGATCGAGGCCGGCCATTCCGATGTCGACCTCAGCCCGCTGGCGCTGGTGGCCGACGCTTTCCTGCTCGGTCGGCGGGTCACCGTCGACGCCTTCGACTATTGAGGAGCCGCGGTGATGCACGGCAACGCCCCCAAGACCGACCGCCCGCTCCGCTCGCGCGCCTGGTTCGACAACCCCGACAATATCGACATGACCGCGCTCTATCTGGAGCGCTATTTGAATTTCGGGCTGAGCCAGGAGGAGCTGCAATCGGGCCGCCCGATCATCGGCATCGCCCAGACGGGATCGGACCTATCCCCTTGTAATCGCCACCATCTTGAACTCGCCAAGCGCACCCGCGAGGGCATTCGCGAGGCCGGCGGCATCGCCATCGAGTTCCCCGTCCACCCCATTCAGGAGACCGGCAAGCGCCCCACCGCCGGGCTCGACCGCAACCTCGCCTATCTCGGTCTGGTGGAGGTATTATATGGCTACCCGCTGGACGGCGTGGTGCTCACCATCGGCTGCGACAAGACCACACCCGCCTGCCTGATGGCGGCGGCGACCGTCAACATCCCCGCCATCGCCCTCTCCGTCGGGCCGATGCTGAATGGCTGGTACAAGGGCCAGCGCACCGGCTCCGGCACCATCGTGTGGAAGGCCCGCGAGCTGCTGGCGGCCGGCGAGATCGACCATGCCGGCTTCGTCAAGCTGGTGGCTTCTTCAGCGCCCTCAACGGGTTACTGCAACACCATGGGCACGGCGACGACGATGAACTCGCTCGCCGAGGCGCTAGGCATGCAGCTTCCCGGCTCCGCCGCCATCCCCGCGCCCTACCGCGACCGGCAGGAAATCGCCTATCTGACCGGGCTGCGCATCGTCGAGATGGTACGCGAAGACCTCAAACCCTCCGACATCCTGACCCGCGACGCCTTTCTCAACGCCATCCGCGTTAACTCCGCCATTGGCGGCTCGACCAACGCCCCCATCCACCTCAACGCGCTCGCCCGCCATGTCGGCGTGGAGCTGTCCATCGACGACTGGCAGACCCATGGCGAGGACATCCCGCTGCTGGTGAATCTGCAGCCCGCCGGCGAGTATCTCGGCGAGGATTACTACCATGCCGGCGGCGTGCCGGCGGTGGTCAACCAGTTGATGGAACAGGGACTTATCGCCGAGGACGCGCGCACGGTGAACGGGCGCACGCTGGGCGAGAACTGCAAGGGCAAGGCCATTGAGGACGAGGCGGTGATCCGCCCCTATGGCAAGCCGCTGAAGGAAAAGGCCGGCTTCCGCGTGCTGCGCGGCAACCTGTTCTCCTCCGCCATCATGAAGACCAGCGTGATCTCCCCCGAGTTCCGCGTGCGCTACCTCTCGAACCCCAACGACCCCGAGGCCTTCGAGGGCCGCGCCGTGGTGTTCGACGGGCCGGAGGACTATCACGCGCGCATCGACGATCCCGCGCTCGCCATCGACGAGACCTCGATCCTGTTCATGCGCGGCGCCGGCCCGGTCGGCTATCCCGGCGCGGCGGAAGTGGTGAACATGCGGGCACCCGATTACCTCATCAAGGCCGGCGTCCACGCATTGCCCTGCATCGGCGATGGCCGCCAGTCCGGCACGTCGGGCTCGCCCTCCATCCTCAACGCCTCGCCGGAAGCCGCCGTCGGCGGCGGCCTCGCGCTGCTGCGCACCGGCGACCGGGTGCGCATCGACCTGAGGCGCAACAGCGCCAACATGCTGATATCCGACGAGGAATTGGCGCGGCGCCGGGCCGAGCTGGAAGCGGCCGGCGGCTATGCCTACCCCGCGCACCAGACGCCCTGGCAGGAAATCCAGCGCGGCCTTGTCGGCCAGATGGAGACCGGCGCGGTGCTGGAGCCCGCCGTGCGCTACCAGCGCATCGCGCAGACCATGGGGATGCCCCGTGACAACCATTGAAGCCGTCGCTCCCGTCACGCGCAGCGCCGAGACCGTGCCGGTGCGGATATTGGACGCCGCCCGCTGCCATCTCGGCGAAGGCGCGGCCTATGACGCCGCCAGCGACACCGCCTGGTGGTTCGACATTCTCGGCCGCACCCTGCACGAGGCGCCGCTATCCACCCACCGCATCGCCGTCCACGCCCTGCCGGTGATGGCGAGCGCGCTGGCCATGGTGGACGATCAGCGCCAACTCCTTGTTGCGGAAGACGGTTTGCACCTGCGCGACATCGCCACCGGCCATCTCGAGCGGCTCGTCGCCATCGAGGCGGAGGACGCTGGCACCCGCTCCAATGATGCGCGCGTGCATCCGTGCGGCACGTTGTGGACCAGCACGATGGGCCGCCGGGCCGAAAAGGGCGCGGGCAGCATCTACGCCTTTCGCGACGGTGCTATCACACCTCTGTTCACCGGCCTCACCATTCCCAACGCCATCTGCTTCAGCCCGGACGGAACCACCGGCTATTTCGCCGACACGGCCGAGAACCGGCTCTACCGCGTGCCGCTCGACCCCGCGACCGGCCTGCCGACGGACGCCCCGACCACGCTCACGCGCCACACCGGCCCTGGCGGGCTCGACGGCGCCGTGACCGATGCGGAAGGGCTTATCTGGTGCGCCATCTGGGGCGGCGGCGGCGTCAACGTCTATTCCCCGGCCGGGGCGCTGGTGCGCCGCGTCACCGTCCCCGCCCGCCAGCCGAGCTGCCCCGTCTTCGTCGGGGAGAGGTTTGATCGGTTACTTGTTACCTCCGCCTGGGAGAATATGGGCGCGGCGCTGCGTGCCGCCGATCCCGGCCATGGCCAGACCTTCCTGCTCGATGTCGGCGCCCGCGGCCGGCCCGAGCCGCGCGTGCGGCTGGGAGGCGTCTGATGGCGGTCTCGCATGTCGTCGTCGACTGGGGCACGTCGAGTTTCCGCCTGTGGGCGCTCGACCGCACGGGCCGCGTGCTCGGCGAGCGGCGCAGCGCGCAGGGGCTCACCGTCGCAACGACGGAAGGCTTCGAAGCGGTACTGGAAGACCATCTCGCCGCCCTTGGCATTCCCGACGGCGTGCCGGTGATGATGTGCGGCATGGTCGGCTCGCGCACCGGCTGGGTCGAGGCCGCTTATATTGACACGCCCGCGCCTCTGGACGGGCTGGCAGCGCGCGCCATTCATGTGCCCTCGCGCCGACGCCTCATCCGCATCCTGCCCGGTGTCGCCCAGCGCGACCCCGCCCACCCGGACGTCATGCGGGGCGAGGAAACGCAATGCCTTGCCTTGGCCGTGGAAGGCTTCAGCGGCCTCGCCTGCCTGCCGGGCACCCATTCCAAATGGGTGGCGCTGAAGGACGGTGTGCTCTCCGGCTTTGCCACCTTCATGACCGGCGAGCTGTTCCAGCTGCTGCGCACGGGCTCGGTCATCACCCACGCCGTGGATGGGGCGGGCGCGGTGGCGCCGGGCGCGGCCTTTGGCGAGGGCGTGGAAGCGGCCTTCGCCGCGCCGGAGACGGCGACCAATCTGTGGTTTGAACTGCGCGCCCGCTGGCTGCTGGCGGGCGCGAAGCCCGACGCCACGCTGGCCCGTCTGTCCGGCCTGCTGATCGGCCTCGAACTCGCCGGGGCTGCCCGCCGGCTCGGCGCGCTTGACGGCGCCGTGCTGATCGCCAGCGGCCCCATCGCCGATCTCTACGATGAGGCGCTGGCGCTCGCCGGCGCGGGCAGCGTGAGCCGGCGCAACGCCGAAGCCTGCGTGCGCGAGGGCCTGCATGCCGCCGCGCTCAATGCCTTCCACCCTGAAGGAGCGACATCATGACCGCCTCATCCCGCGTGCCATGGCCGCACCTCTCCCGCTCGCTGGTCGCCATCCTGCGCGGCCTGAAGCCGGAGGAAACCGACGCCATTGTCGGCGCGCTGATCGAGGAAGGGCTGGAGGCGATCGAGATCCCTCTCAACTCGCCCGACCCGTTCCGCTCCATCGAGCGGGCGGCCAAGCTCGCCCCGGCGGGCGTGCTGATCGGCGCCGGCACGGTGCTGGAAACTGCTGAGGTAGATCGGTTGCATGATACCGGCGGACGGCTGATGGTCAGCCCGAATGTCGACCCGGCGGTGATCGCCCGCGCCGCCAGCCACGGCATGGTGACGATGCCGGGCGTGCTCACCCCGACCGAGGCGCTGGGGGCCGTGAAGGCCGGCGCGTCGGGCCTGAAGTTCTTTCCGGCCAATCATCTCGGCCCGTCGATCATCCAGGCCATCACTGTCGTGCTGCCACCCGGCACGGTGGTCGGGGCGGTCGGCGGCGTCGGCGAGGCCGAGTTCGCTGCCTATGGGGCGGCCGGCATCCGCACCTTCGGCCTCGGCTCCAGCCTGTACCGGCCGGGCGCCAGCGCCAGCGAGGTTCGGGCGAAGGCGCGGGCGATCATCGCCGCCTATGACGCCGCCTTTCCCCGCGCAGAGGAGACACCGCGCGCCGTCTGACGACGCGCCGATGCAACGCGGTTCCCCCGCCAAGAAACCGGCACGCCCAAGGCGGCCAGCACCATCAACCACTCCCTGGGAGATCACTATGAAACGCCTGACGGAACGCCTGACCCGCCGCCAGATCACCGCCGCCCTCTCCGCCGTCGCGCTCAGTGCGGCGGGCCTCGCCTTCGCCGCACCGGCGAGCGCGCAGGAAAAGGCGACGGTCGGCATCGCCATGCCCACCAAGTCCTCCGCCCGCTGGATCGCCGATGGCGACAACATGGTGAAGGTGCTCAAGGAGCGCGGCTACAACACCGATCTGCAGTACGCCGAGGACGACATCCCCAACCAGCTCTCGCAGATCGAGAACATGGTGACCAAGGGCGCCAAGGTGCTGGTGATCGCCTCGATCGACGGCACCACACTGTCCGACGTGCTGAAGCAGGCGCATGACAAGGGCATCAAGGTCATCGCCTATGACCGCCTGATCCGCGAAACGCCGAATGTTGACTACTATGCTACCTTCGACAACTTCCAGGTCGGCGTGCTGCAGGCGCAGTCTCTGCTCAAGGGCCTGGGCTATCCCGAGAACAAGGGACCGTTCAACATCGAGCTGTTCGGCGGCTCGCCGGACGACAACAACGCCTACTTCTTCTACGATGGCGCTCTCTCGGTGCTGAAGCCGCTGATCGACAACGGCACGCTGAAGATCCCCTCGGGCCAGACGGGCATGGACAAGGTCTCGACCCTGCGCTGGGACGGCGCCACCGCCCAGGCGCGCATGGATAACCTCTTGAGCGCCTACTATTCCGACAAGACGCTCAACGGCGTGCTCTCGCCCTATGACGGCCTGTCCATCGGCATCCTCTCCTCGCTCAAGGGCGTGGGCTATGGTTCCGGCAAGATGAAGATGCCCGTCGTCACCGGCCAGGACGCGGAAGTGCCGTCGATGAAGTCGATCCTCGCCGGCGAGCAGTACTCGACCATCTTCAAGGACACGCGCGAACTCGCCAAGGTGACCGCCGACATGGTCGACGCCACGCTGTCGGGCAAGCAGCCCACCGTGAACGACACCAAGACCTACAATAACGGCGTGAAGGTGGTGCCTTCCTACCTCCTCAAGCCGGTCGTGGTCGACAAGAGCAACTGGGAACCCGTGCTGATCGGCTCCGGCTACTACAAGCCCGGCCAGATCAACTGACGCGCCACGTCGCGGCCCGTGCCGGCTCCGACCGGCGCGGGCCCCATCTCGATCAAGGGAGTGCGGTCATGAACGCGCATCTGCACGCTGGTGCCCGCCCGCAGGCGGGCCCGTCCTCCGACGCCCCGGCGCTTCTGGAAATGCGGGGCATCAGCAAGAGCTTCGGCGTCGTGAAGGCGCTGAGCGAGGTGAGCTTCACCGTGCGCCCCGGCGAGATTCATGCCCTCGTCGGCGAGAATGGCGCGGGCAAGTCGACGCTGATGAAGGTGCTGAGCGGCGTCTACCCGCACGGCTCCTATGAGGGCGCCATCATCTATGACGGCGAAGAACGCCGCTTCGGCGACATCACCGATTCCGAAGCGCTCGGCATCATCATCATCCATCAGGAACTGGCGCTGATCCCGCTGCTGTCGATCGCCGAGAACATCTTCATCGCCAGCCCGCCCGGCCGCTTCGGCATCATCGACCGGGGCGCGGTGCACCAGCGCACCAAGGAACTGCTCGCCAAGGTCGGCCTCGACGAGGCGCCGGACACGCTGGTCACCAATATCGGCGTCGGCAAGCAGCAACTGGTGGAGATCGCCAAGGCGCTATCGAAGAAAGTGCGCCTGCTGATCCTCGACGAACCCACCGCCAGCCTGTCGGAAAAGGACAGCGCGGCGCTGCTCGACCTGTTGCTGGAGTTCAAGGCGCATGGCATCGCCTCGATCCTGATCTCGCACAAGCTCAACGAGGTCTCCAAGGTCGCCGACCGCATCACGGTGCTGCGCGACGGGCGCACCGTCGACACGCTGGACTGCCACGAGGGCGCGGTCGAGGAAGACCGCATCATCGCCAAGATGGTCGACCGCGACCTCGAGCACCGCTACCCCAAGCGCGAGCCCAAAGCCGTCGCCGCCATCGGCGAGCCGATCTTCAAGGTCAGCAACTGGTCGGCCTATCACCCGCAACATGCCGACCGGCAGGTGATCAAGAATGTCGATTTCGAGGTGCGGCGCGGCGAGATCGTCGGCATAGCCGGCCTCATGGGCGCCGGGCGCACCGAATTCGCCATGAGCATCTTCGGCCGCTCCTGGGGCCAGAAGATCACCGGCCGGGCGGAGCTGGACGGGCGCGAGCTCGACCTCTCCAATGTGCGCGCCGCCATCGATGCCGGCCTCGCCTATGTCACCGAGGACCGCAAGCATCTCGGCCTGCTGCTGACCGAGGACATCCGCAAGAACGTCACGCTCGCCAACCTGCCGGCCATCGCCTCGGCGCGGGTGATCGACGAGATGAAGGAATTGCGGGTGGCCACCGATTACCGCGGGCGCATGCGCATCCGCTGCCACAGCGTGTTTCAGGAGACCGGCAAGCTCTCCGGCGGCAACCAGCAGAAGGTGGTGCTGTCGAAATGGCTGTTCACCGACCCCAAGGTGCTGATCCTCGATGAGCCCACGCGCGGCATCGATGTCGGCGCAAAGTACGAAATCTACTGCATCATCAATGAGCTGGCGGATGCCGGCAAAGGCGTCGTGGTGATCTCCTCGGAGATGCCGGAACTGCTCGGCATCTGCGACCGCATCTGCGTCATGAACGAGGGCGCCTTCGTCGGGGAATTCCCCGGCTCGGAGGCCACCCAGGAAAAGATCATGCGCGCGATCATGCGCAAGGCAGAGCCGCGCACCACGGAGACACGGGCATGAGCGACACCGCGCTGAAGGACAAGCCGAGCCACGCCGGCTTCATCAAAAACAATCTGCGCGAATACGGGATGATGATCTCGCTCTTCGCCATCATGATCTTTTTCGAGGTGGTGACGAACGGCACGCTGATGCGCCCGCTCAACCTCACCAACCTCGTGCTGCAGAACAGCTACATCGTCATCATGGCGCTGGGCATGCTGCTGGTCATCGTCACCGGCCATATCGACCTGTCGGTCGGCTCGGTCGCCGGCTTCATCGGCGCGGTGGCGGCGGTGCTGATGGTGAAGTTCGGCGTCCACTATATCCCCGCAACGCTGATCTGCCTCGCGCTCGGCGGGCTGATCGGGGCGGCGCAGGGCTATTGGGTGGCCTATTTCAAGATCCCGTCCTTCATCGTCACGCTGGCAGGCATGCTGGTGTTCAAGGGACTGGCCCTCGCCATCCTCGCCGGCCAATCGGTCGGCCCCTTTCCCACCGAGTTCCAGAAGCTCTCCTCCGGCTTCATCCCGGAACTGGTGCCGGATGCCGGCGCGCTCTACCCGACCTCGCTCGCGCTCGGCGCGCTGCTGGCGCTTGCTCTGGTGTGGCTGAACTTCCGCGGCCGCGCGCGGCAGGAAGCGCACCATATCGAGACCGAGCCCTACAGCTTCTTCGTGCTGAAGAACGTCGTCCTCCTCGCGATCATGGTGTATTTCGCCTATCTCATCGCCTCGCATCGCGGCCTGCCCAATGTGCTGGTGATCATGGCGGCGCTGATCGCGCTCTACGCCTTCATCACCACCCGCACGACGATCGGCCGGCAGATCTACGCGGTCGGCGGCAATGAGAAGGCGGCCAAGCTCTCCGGCATCAAGACCGAGCGGCTGACCTTCCTGACCTTCGTGAATATGGGCGTGCTGGCGGCACTGGCCGGCCTCGTCTTCGCCGCGCGGCTCAACACCGCGACGCCGAAGGCCGGCCTTGGCTTCGAGCTGGACGTGATCGCCGCCTGCTTCATCGGCGGCGCCTCGGCCTATGGCGGCGTCGGGCGCGTCGGCGGCGCGGTGATCGGCGCGCTGATCATGGGCGTGATGAACAACGGCATGTCGATCCTCGGCATCGGCATCGACTACCAGCAGGTCATCAAGGGCCTCGTCCTGCTCGGCGCCGTCTGCCTCGACGTTTACAACCAGAAGCGCGCCTGACCCGCAAAGAGGCGCCGCGCCCCGCGCGCGGCGTCTGGCCCGCCGGCCGCTTTCGCGGCACACTGCCGCTGCGGCAGGGGGGCGGCGCGCCGGCTGGAGTTTCCGGAGTGTCGCCGATGTGCCGCTCACGGCGCTGCGCGCCCGCTCTGGCATTCCCGAAGCCGGGCTCGACGTCTAGCGCGGCGCCGCTGGCTCGAAGCTGCGGGCAAGGCGTTGAAGAAGGGGTCGTAGATGGAGAAAGCCGCGATAGGCCACCTCCAGCCCCGCCAGCACCAGCCGGTTGCGCGCGGCAAGGCCGAGCGGGCGCAGCAGCGGGATCTGCCGCCACATGGCGGCGAAGGCGGCGGCACCCTGATAGAGCACGCCATCCTCCTGCGCGTGGAAGCGCGCAAGCATCGCGCCCCGGTCGCGCGGGCAAGTCCCGTCACCATGCAGATCGACGAAGGCGATGCGGTTGGTGCGGTCGAGCCGGCGCATCGTCGCGATTTCCCGCCGGCAGAGCGGGCACTGCGAATCGTACCAGACGGTGACGCGGCTCATGACAGCCCCGCTTTGATGCGGTCGGCCAGCGACAGCGCGGCGAGGCATACCTCCTCGATCCGGCTGGTCAGCGCCCAGTCGCTGGTGGCGGCAAGGCTAGACGCCACATCATACCAAGGGCCGGAGCGCGGCGTGGAGGCCACGAGCGCCGAGCGCCAGCGATGCGCCCGCACCAAGGCCGGGGCGCCCAGATCCACCGGCAGCGTGCGGCGCAGCGCCTCCAGCAATACGGGCTCCAGCGCGGGGCCGGTACTCGCCTCATGCAGCGCCGACCAGGGGCTGCGCGTATGAGCAACCAGCGTCGTGTGGGCGGCGTTTCGGCCGGGCTTGGAACTGTCCACCCACACAGAACGGATCGGCCCATCCTGCACCTTGGCGGCGATCCACGGCGCCGGCCAGGGGCTCTCCCACGCGACCATCAGCGCATGGCGTGGCTTCATCGCGCCCTGCGGCAGCGTGTCAACCGGCACCGCCGGACCGAACAGCGCCCGCGTCTGGTGAGGCGGGGCGGTGGAGACCACCAGATCGAACCGGCCGAGCGGCACGCCGGCGGGGGACGCAAGATCATACCCGCCGCCCTCTCGCCCGCCGACCGCCAGCGGGGCCACCTCGGTCCCGACCTGTATGTCGAGCCCCGTGGCGAGGTGCTGGGCGATCGCGTTCATGCCGGGCACACCGACCAGATGGCGCTCAGTCCACAGGCGCGGCCCGATGATCCGCCCGCCGGCGAGGTTCACCACCGGTCCCGCCCATTCCGCCACCACGCCCGCCGCGCGCAACGGCGCCAGCCAGGCGTCGAACTCCGGCGTGCGGCAGGTGAAGCAGGGCGCGCCATGGTCGAAGTTGAAGGAGCCTTCGCGGCGGGTGGAGGTGCGCCCGCCCAGCCCCCGGCCCTTTTCGAACACGGTGATGGCTGCGACGTCCCTGAGCGCATGGGCCAGCGTCAGCCCGCCGACCCCGCCGCCGATGATCGCGATCCGGCTCATGCGAGCCTCCCGGCGGCAAGGGCGGCCAGCGCGAGGCAGGCAAGGGTGACGACGGCGCTGATCGCCGCGCGCAGATGCCAGAACCAGAGCGGCCACAGCCCCACGCGCCAGAGCTGGCGGTCCACCCCCGCCAGCGCCGGAAACAGCACGGCGAAGAGCAGGAAGCCCGGCGTCGGCGGCAGCAGCGCGCCGAGCCAGCCCAGCAGCGCCGCGCCATTGCTGGCGATGAGCAGCCTTATGCCGAAGCGGTGCGGCTCCAGCAGCGCCGCCGCCCAATGAATGCCGGCGATGAAGGAAGCGATCACCGCCGCATAGATCGGCACGACGGCGAGCGCGGCCCCGCCGCCCGAGGCGAGGTCGACGATGCCCCCGAGAAAGGGCAGCGTGCCCGCTCCCGCCAGCAGCCAAGCGAGACGGGTAAAGGCGGGTGGTGGCGCGGCGGCTACGGTACGCGTGTGCATACGGGAGATACGCAGCAGCCCCCCGCATGGATGCCCCCGTCACGCGGCAGAGACACGCGGCGGGGATGCGCGACCGTTCACGCGGTCAGCGGCGCCGGCTGACAGGCGGCACGCACGAAAAACCCCGGCGCGGCGGAGCGGGCCGGGGTTTTCGCAATGCGGGTCGTCACGGCACGGTCAGAGCGGCGACAGCCGTCTCAGATCGAGCTGTTGATCCACTGCAGCATCTTGGCCTTCGGCGCCGCGCCGACCTGGCGCGCGGCGATCTGACCGTCCTTGAACAGCAGCAGGGTCGGGATCGACATGATGCCGTACTTCGACGCAGTGTTCGGGTTCTCGTCGACGTTCAGCTTGACGATCTTCACCTTGCCGTCCAGCTCGCCGGACACTTCGTCGAGCACCGGGGCAACCATGCGGCAGGGGCCGCACCACTCGGCCCAGAAATCGACGATCACCGGCCCGGACGACTTCAGCACGTCGGCCTCGAAGCTGCTGTCCGACACTTTTTCAACGCTCATGGCGCATACCTCTATACGGGAATTAACAAGTTGCCCCCAACGTAGGTAGCCGCCCTAGCTTGCGTCAAGGCAGCGTCACGGCGACGTGACGCCGTCCCCAGCCTGCGCCAGCGCCACGGCGTCCAGCGTGAAGGCACGCGGACCCGCCGTATAAACCAGAACGGCGCCGATCTCCTTGCCCGGAAACAGTTTCCTCAGCAGCCGGGCATAGACCGCGACCTGCCGCACATGCGCGGCCGGCAGGTCAGCCGCGCGCGCCGGGACATGCCGATCGGTCTTGAAATCGGCCACCAGCACGCGGCTTTCCGTCACCGCGAGCCGGTCGATTCGGCCGGAGACCGGCGTGCCGTCCTCCAGCGTGCCGACAAGGGGCACCTCCGCCTGCCCGCCAGCGGCGAAGAGCGGGGCGAGTTCCGGCAGGTCCAGCACCGCCAGCACCTCGGCCAGCAGCGCCTCGCGGGCGGCCTCCGGCAGATCCGAAGCCGCCGCCAGCAGGCGCCGGCCGGGTGCCGCGCGCTCATGTGCCGGCACGCCGGCAAGGGCGGCCATCAGCCGGTGCAGCAGCTCGCCGCGCGCGCGCGCCGCTTCCATCGCCTGCCGGTCCGGCGGAATGACGGGCCCGGCCGAAGAGGCGGACGGCGACGCGGAGGGCCGCAGCGCCGGGCGCGGCATCGCCATCCCCGCCGGGGGCGCCGCGAGGCGACGGGCGAGGTCAAGCTCCGCCGCGTCGGGGGCGGGCGTAGCCTCGGAAGGGACGTTCACGCTGCCGGGCAGCGCCTCGTCGGGCGCGCGCCAGCGCTTCACCGTGCCCTCGAAACCGAGGGCGGGATGCTCCACCGCGTCGGGCGCCAGCGCGTCATGGACGAGGTTGTACCAGCATTCCGCCGGCCGGGCGCGGTTGCCATCCGCCCCGCACAGCACAAGCGCCGTCTCCGCGCGGGTCAGCGCGACATAGAGCAGGCGGCGCTGCTCGTCCTGCTGGGCGGCATCCTCGGCCTGCCGGGCGGCGGCGATGGCGGGGGTGTCGCGCTTCTTCGAGGGGGCGTGGACGGCGATGCGTCGCCCATCCGCCCGCTCCACGCGGACCAACCCCGCCGTGCGGCGGGTCATCGGCCCGCCGGTGGTGTCGGCGAGGATCACATAGGGTGCCTCCAGCCCCTTGGCGCCGTGCACGGTCATCACCCGCACCTCGTCACGCCCGGCTTCCATGTCGCGCTTGGCCTCGGCGCCGCCGCGCCGCAGGAAGGCAAGGAAGCCAGCGAGCGAGGGCGCCTCGACGCTCTCATAGGCGCGGGCGAGCGCCAGCATCTCGTCGAGCGCATCCGCCGCCTCCGGCCCGAGCCGGGCCAGCATGGCGGCGCGCCCGCGCTCGCGGCCAAGCACGCGGGCGAAGAAATCGAAGGGCCGCAGCCGCCGGGCTTCGACACGCAGCCGCGCCAGCCGCTCCACCGCCGCCGCCCAGCGCGGGTTCTCCCCCGCGCGGGCCCGCAGCGTCTCCTCGAGCCGGCCCGTGCGCCCCGGACAGAGTGCCATCAGATCGTGGTCGTCAAAGCCGAAGAGCGGGCTTTTCAGCGCGCAGGCCAGCGCCAGTTCGTCATCGCGCGCCAGCAGCGCGTCGCCCAGCGCCATCAGGTCCATCACCGCGATATGCTCGGCCACCACCAGACGGTCGGCGCCGGCGACCGGCACATGCGCCTGCTTCAGCTCGCGGATGATCGCCTCGAACAGCCCGTCGCGCCGGCGCACCAGAATGAGGAAGTCCCCCGGCCGCGCCGGGCGCGCGCCATGCCGCCCGCTCAGGGGGAAACGCTGCGCGATGCGGGCGGCAATGTGGCTGGCAATGTTGCGGGCGAGCCGCGCCTTGGGATCGTCGGCCGCCGGGGCGTCCAGCGGGCGCTGCCAGGCGTCGATGTCCACCGCCTGCGTCGGTGCCTCCGGCTCCCACAGCTCGACCAACGCCGGCAGCGCGTCGTGGATCGCCTCATGCACCGGCCGCACATTCTCCGCGGACAGGCCGCGATGCGCCGCCGGCTCGGTGAACACCGCATCCACCGCCGCCAGAATGCCGGGCGCCGAGCGGAAGGAGTGCTTGAGCGGGATATGCGCGAAGCCGCTGCCGCCGGCGCGCTCGAAATCGCGGCGGACCGTGTCGAAGCGGCGCGGGTCCGCTCCCTGGAAGGAGAAGATCGACTGCTTCTCGTCGCCCACCACGAAGAGCGAGCGGCCGATGCCGAGCGGATCGGGCCGCGCGCCCTCGCCGGCGAAGAACTCGGCGACCAGCGGGCGGATCACCTCCCATTGCTCGGGGCTGGTGTCCTGCGCCTCGTCGAGAAGCACATGGTCGATGCCCTGATCGAGCTTGTAATGCACCCAGGCCGAGGCGCCGGAGGCGAGCAGCCGCCGGGCATTGTTCACCAGATCGGCGAAGTCGAGCACGCCACGCGCGGCCTTGGCCCGCTCATAGCGCCGGATCGACTCGCGCCCGAGGGTGAGCACGGCGCGGCTGCGCTGATAGGCGCGGGCGGCGGCGAGCAGCTTGGCGAGCGGGGCCACGCGGTCGCGCTCGGCGAGCAAGGCGGGGTAGCGTTCGCGCACCTTGGCCGGGCCGAACTGGCTCTCGCCATAAGCCTCGCCATCATCCTTCAGGAAGACCGAGGCATAGGCATCCGCCGCCGCATCGGCCGGGGCGGCATCGGCAGCGAGCAAAGCGCGGCCGCGCCGCGCGCAATTGCCGCCTTCCTCGATCAACGCTTCGCCCAGCCCGCGCCACGCGCCGCGGGACAGCAGCGCCTCATCGACGATGCGCCGCTCAACATCGCGCGGGTCGATCGGCCCGGCGAGGCCGACGGCATCGGCCAGCTCCGCGTCGCTGGCTTCCAGCGCCTGCGGGTCGGCGACCACCGCCTCGATGATCTCGGTGATGCCGGCGTCCGACACCTGGTCAACGAGAAGGCCCAACGCCTCGCCGAGCGCGCTCGCCGGCGCACCGGCGGCCTCCAGCACGACCTCGGAACGCAGGCGGGCGAGCAGTTCCTGGCGGCTCGGCTCGTCCAGTTCGCCAAAGCCTGCCGGCACGCCGGCCTCGAAGGGGAAGGCGTGCAACAGCGCGCCGCAAAAGGCATGGATGGTCTGGATCTTCAGACCGCCCGGCGTCTCCAGCGCCTGCGCAAACAGCCGGCGGGCGCGGGCGCGGCGCAGCGCATCCACCCGCCCGCCATCGGCGGCGATGATGGCGGCATCGAGCGCCGCATCGTCCAGCGTCACCCAGCGGCGCAGCTCGTCCAGCACCCGGTTCGCCATATTGGCGGCGGCGGCCTTGGTGTAGGTGAGGCAGAGGATGCGACCCGGCGGCACGCCGCGCATCAAGAGCCGGATCACCCGGCGCGCCAGCACATGGGTCTTGCCCGAGCCGGCATTGGCCGAGACCCAGGCGGAGATGGCCGGGTCCGAGGCACGGGACTGGAGCTCGGTAGCCGCGCGCAGCGCCGGCGTGGCGGGAAGTCCGCTCATTCATCGCCCTCCCCGGCCGTCGACCATTCCTTCACCCGCGCGAGATGGTCGTAATCACCGAAGCGTCCGCGAAACATCGGTCGCGCCAGCGAGGCATAGCCGACGGAGGGGTTCTCGAAGGCGGCGATGAGCTGTTCCAGCCGCGCGCGCGTTTCCTGCGCCAGCAGGGCGGCGGTCGTGTCCTTTTCCACGCCGCGGGTCTCCTTCACCTCGGTGACGCCGAGGCGGACATAGACCAGCCCCGCTGCATCTTCCGCCGGCACGTCGCGGAAGCCGCCTTCCGCCGCCATGGCGGCTTCCAGCGGCAGTTGCGGCGAATAGCCGGCCGCCACCTGCTTGGCGCTCGGCACCACGCCGGTCTTGAAGTCGACGATGGCGAGCCCACCGGCGCGCAATTGCTCGATGCGGTCGGCGCGGCCGGTCAGGGTGAAGCGCCCGCCCGCCAGCGGCAACCGTCCGCCAATCTCGGCGAAGACGCGCCGCGCCTGCGGCCGGCGCCCACGCTCCCAGGCGAGGACGCGCGGCACCAGCCGCTCGAAGCGCGCCCACCACAGCGCATATTCCGCCGGAAAGGCTTCGAGCGGGGCAAAGGCGTGCCGGCCATAGTCGCGCAGCACCGCTTCGGCATCCGTCGGCAGGGCCTCGGGAAAATCGCGCGCGAACGCGCCCAGCGCCTCGTGAATGGCGCTGCCGCGCTCGGCCGCGCCCGGCTCCTCGTCGAAACCGTCGAGCGGGACGAGGCGCAGCACATGGCGGGCATAGATGGTGTAGGGGTCGCGCAGCCAGGTCTCGATCTCGGTCACGCTGAGCCGCGTCGGCCGCAGTGCCAGATCCGGGGCGGGCTGCGGACGCTCGATGGGTTTCACGCGCGGCGCGGTGTCGATGAGGCCGGCGAGCCGCCGGAAGCGGTCGCCCCGCGCCAGCGCCGCCGCCCAGCGCTCCGGGCCACTGACGGCGGCGAGGCGCTGGAGGAAGCGCGAGGGCACGGTCGGCGCGCCGCCCATCTTGCGCGGGCGGGAGAGGATGAGTTCGGGCGCGCCGCAGGCCTGCACGAAGTCATGGGCGGAGAGGCCGATGCGCCGCTCCGGCGCCTCCAACCCCAGCGCCGCCCGCATTGGCCGGCTGAGCCAGGGGTCGGTGCGCACCGTGCTCGGCCAGGTCTGCTCGACAAGGCCGGCCAGCACCGCGCGGTCGGCGTGGACCATGCGGGCTTCCAGCGGACCGAAGATGCGCAGCCGGGCACCCAGGACCAGCGGCGGGCGCACCGGCCGGTCGGCCAGCAGCAGCGGCAGCGCGGCGGCGTAGTCGGCAAGGCTCATTGCCGGGGCGAGGCCCGCCCCTTCCGCCATCGCCTCGAAAGCGCCGGCAAGGTCGGCGAGCGCCGCCTCCTCGGTAAGCGTCCCGCCATCCGGCCCGCTCCACGCCGCCTCGATGGCCGCGCGATGCGCCGCGAGCAGGGTGGCGAAGGGATGGGTGCCCGCGTTGAGGGATGCGAGAGGGCCGAGGGCGGCGGCGAGCTGGGCGGCCAGCGTCGCGGCGCGAGCGCGCGTTCCCTCGTCCAGCGCCGCGCGCGGGTCGCTGCGGTGGTGCTGCGCCGGATCGAACCCCTCCACCGCCGCGCGCAGGCCATCGGGGCCGGCGGCCGGGCGGGGGCCGCGCAGCACCATGAGTTCGAGCGCATCGGCGGCGGCGTCGAGCTCGGCGGCGGCAAGGCCGAAGCGCGCCAGCGTATGACGCAGCAGCGCGGTGAGCGGCACCGGCGCGAAGCCTTCCGCGCAGGCATCCGCCACCAGCCGGGCAAAGCGGCCGGGCACGCTTTCCGACAGCGGCTCGCCGGCGGAATCGTCGATGGCGACGCCGAAGCGCAGCAGCTCCGCCGCCACGCGGCGCGCGAGGTCGCGGTCGGGCGTGATGAGCGCGCCGGTGGCGCCGGGCGTCTCCAGCACCTCGCGCAATGCGACGGCGATGGACAACGCCTCCTCGCGCTGATCCTCCGCCTCGATCAGGCTGAGGCCGGCAAAGGCGGCCTCCATGGCGGGGCCCGGCAAGCGTTCGTCCAGGCTCGCCCAGGCTTCGGTGGTGGCGACCGGGCGCAGCGCCTCGGAGAGCAGCGCCTCGCGCCCATGCGGGGCGGGCTCCGCGAGGCTGATAACGCTCGTGCGCGGGGCGCGCATATGGCGCTCCAGCAGCAGGGCGAGGCCGAATTGCGGGTGGCTGGCGGCGGGCGCCTCCTCATCGCCGAGTGCCGCCCAGGAGCGCTCGTCGAGATGGGTGTCGAGGCCCGGCAGCACGACACAGCCGCGCGGCAGGCGGGCGACGGTGGCGAGCAGGCGCCCGGTCGCCGGCATCGAGCCAGTCGAGCCCGCCGCGATTACCGGCCCCGCATCCGGCAGGCTGGCAAGGCGGGCGGCCTCGGCGGCGATCAGCGTGTCGCGCCGCACGCTGGCATCGACCTCGCCGCGCTCGGCCAGCAGCGCCGGCCAGAAATTACGGGCCACCTTCAGGAAATCGAGCGCCATGTCCCAATAGGCATCGTGCTCGCCGGGCACCAGCGTGTCGAAGCGCGACCACGGCACTTCCTGCGCCGCCATCTCGTCGATCAGCTTGCCCAGCGCGTCGGCCAGCGCCAGTTCCGCACCGGGACCGGCGGCGACAGCGACGCGGCCATCATCGGCGCGCAGTGCCCGGCGCCAGGCGGCGACGAGATTGGCGAGCGCGAGGCGCCGCGTTGTCGGGGGCACGGCGCGCGGCGGGCCGGTGAAGCTCTCGGCGAAGGCGAGCGCATCCTCGTCGACATCGCCCAGCGGCACGATGCGCGGCAGCAGCGTCACCCCGCCGGGCATGCGCGCGGTCAGCGCCTCGGCCAGCAGGCGTCCGGCGCGGCGGGTCGGCAGGAAGATGGTGGCGGAAGCGAGCGCCAGCGGGTCATGGCCGGGGGCGAAACCCTCGATCAGCCGTCCGTCGAGCAGCGCATCGGTCAGGGTCGGCAGAAAAGGCGCCGAGGGCGGGATGGTAAAAAGGCGCGGCGGACGGCGCAGCACGTCGGTCATGCGGCGTCATCCCACCTTTGGCTCACGCCGTCGAGCGGCGGATGGCTTCCTCCGCCTCGGCGATGGCCTCGGGCGTGCCGACATGCATCCATGTGCCTTCCATCCGCATCCCAAAGAGCCGCCCCTCCTGCGCCGCGCTGCGGAACAACCGGGCCAGCGAGAAGGCGCCGTCGGGCGCGCCCTCGAACAGGCGCGGCGACAGCACCGCCGCCCCGGCATAGACGAAGGGCGTCACCAGCCGCTCATGGCGCGGCTCCAGCCGGCCCTCGCGGTCCATGGTGAAGTCGCCCGCCCCGTCATAGCCGATGGACGTCGCGGTCGCCGCGAGCAGCAGGCGCGCATCCATGGTGGCGGGATCGAAGCCGGCGGCAAGCTGGACGAGGTTCGTCCGGATGCCCTCGATCCAGATGGTGTCCGAGTTGATGGAATAGAAGGGCTCCGCCCCGAAGAGCGGCAGCGCCCGGACGATGCCGCCGCCGGTATCGAGCAGCGCGTCGCGCTCGTCGGAGAGGATGAGCGCGGGCGGTCCGCTGCGGCGGGCGAGATGGGCTTCGAGGATGTCCGCCTTGTAGTGCAGGTTGACCACGGCGGTCTCGACCCCGGAATCCGCGAGCCGGTCCAGCACATGATCGATGAGCGGCGTGCCATCCACCTCGACCAGCGGCTTCGGAATGCGGTCGGTCAGCGGGCGCATGCGTGTGCCGAGGCCGGCGGCAAGCACCATGGCGCGGCGGATCGGGGAGGCGGGAGACGTCATGGATGCGGTGTCGGGTTGGTCGGCGCGTCGGGCGGCAACTCAGGCGGAAGATCAGGGGTCTCGGCGGAGGCGACGGGATCGGGCGCGCCCAGCTCTTCCGGCGTGACCGAGGTGGATGACGGGGCGATGACATCCGCCGGCGGGGCAGCGCGGGCGGCCTCGGCGGGCGGCGGGGGAACCGGCGCGGGCGGTGGCGCCGCCGGCGCGGGCGCCTCGCGCGCCAGGAAAGAGGGCGGGGCCGCGGCACGGGCGGCGCGGATCATCTCGGCCGGCACCTCGCCCTCGGGCGGGGGCACATGCTGGGCGAACCAGGCCCGCAGCGGGGCAAGATCGGTGAAGGCGAGGCTGCGCTGGAGATAGAGCCAGATGCGCGGAATGTGCCTGAGATAGCCCGGCTTGCCGTCGCGGTGGTTCAGCCGGGCGAAGATGCCGAGGATCTTGGTCGCGCGCTGCGCGCCCATCACCGCATAGGAGGCGGCGAAGGCCTTGAGGTCGAAATCCGGCGCCTCGGCCCGGCGCGCCTTGAGGTAACGGCCGAGCAGCGCCAGCTCCAGCTCCTCCGGCACATCGACACGCGCATCCTGAGTGAGCGAGACCACGTCATAGGCCGGTGGGCCCATCAGCGCGTCCTGGAAATCCAGGAGGCCGATCTGCTCCAGCCCGTCGCGCTCCTCGATCCACATGAGGTTCGGCGAATGGTAGTCGCGCAGCACCCAGGTCGGCGCCTGCGCCAGCGAGGCGGCGAGCGCCTGCGTCCACAGCCGGCGAAAGCTGGCGCGCGCGAGCGGACCGGCCGGCGGCAGGCCGCGATGCGGCAGATACCAGTCCAGCAGCAGCTCGACCTCGATCAGCATCGCCTCAATGTCATAGGGCGGGATCACATGGTCGATGCCCGGCGCGACGGGCAGCGTGTCGGGCAGCTCGCTCGCGTGCAGGGCGGCAAGCACGTCCACCGCCACCTCATAGCGCTCCGGCATGGGTGCGGGCGGGGTGCCGGCGAGCACGCCCTCCTCGCCGAGATCTTCCATCACCAAGAGCCCCGCCTCGAGATCGGCGGCGTAGATGGTGGGGGCCGAGAAGCCGAGCCCCTTCAGCCCGCGCGCCAGCGCGACGAAGGGCTTCACGTCCTCGGCGATATGGGCAATGGCGCTGTAGGGCTTGCCGTCGCGCACCGGCGGTCCGTCCGGCCGGCGCGGCGCGTTCATCAGCACGGCGTTGCGGCGCGAGCCGACGAGGCGCTCATAGGTGCGGGTCGAGGCATCGCCCTGCAAATGGCGGCGCTGGGCCGGGCCGAAGCCGGCAGTGTCGATCAGCGAGCGGATGGCGCGCATGCGCTGCAGCGCGCCGGCGAGCCTTCCATGGCCGAGCAGGCGCACCCGGCGGCGCTGCTCCGGCGCGTCCGGCGGGATGCTGATGCGCAGCTCCAGCCGGTTGGCCGGCAGCGCGCCCTCGCCGGCCCGCTCGGGCCACTCGACCAGCGTCACCGCGCCGTCGGTCAGGTCGTACCAGCCGATTTCCTCAAGCTCGGAGGAATCGCCGAGCCGGTAGAGATCGGCATGCACCACGCGGTGGCGCGGCAGGTCATAGGTCTGGATCAGCGTGAAAGTCGGGCTCGGCACTTCCAGCAGCGGATCCTGCGCCAGCTCGCGGATCAGCGCGCGGGCGAGCGTCGACTTGCCGGCGCCGAGGTCGCCTTCCAGCGCCACCACATCGCCCGCCTGAAGCAGGGCGGCGAGGTCCATGGCGAGGCGGCCGGTGGCGTGCTCGTCCGGCAGCACCACCTCCCAATGGGCGACGGCCGGGGCGGCGACGGGGGCGGTGCTGCGGGGATCGGCCATGGCGCTACTCCGCCGCGATCCGGCCGGTGCCGGCTTCCAGGGGGAACGTACAGGTGACCAGCGTGCCGCCGCCCGGCGCCGGGCTCAGGGTGATGGTGCCGCCATGCAGCGCCACCAGCGAGCGCACGATGGACAGGCCCAGCCCCGCGCCGCGATGGCGCGAGCCGGCGGTGTGGCTCTCGAAGCGGTCGAACACGCGCTCGGCCAGCTCCGGCGGCACGCCCGGCCCCTCGTCGCGCACGCGGAAGATCACCTCGCCCTTGCCGCGTTCGGCCGAGAGCGTGACGGTGGTGCCTTCCGGCGCGAAGCCGACGGCGTTGGACAGCAGATTGTAGAGGATCTGCCGCACCCGCTTGGCATCAGCGCGGAAGGTGCCGGAGGCGCTGCCGGGCTCGATGGCGAGGCGGATGCCGCCCTCGGCGAGGCGGTCGCGCACCCCCTCGGCCGCCGCCTCCATGGCCGCGCGGACCTCCACCTCGGTGACATCGAGCGTCATCGCCCCGGCGTCGATGGTGGCGAGGTCGAGAATGTCGTTGATGATGGCGAGCAGCGCCGCGCTGGATTCGGTGATGTGGCCGACATAGGCGCGCTGGCGGGTGTTGAGCGGGCCGACGCCGGCATCGTCGAGCAGCTGGGCGAAGCCGATGATGGTGGTGAGCGGCGAGCGCAGCTCATAGGAGACGTGGCTGACAAAGGTGCTCTTGAGGTGGTCGGCCGCCACCAGCGCCTCGTTGCGCTCCACCAGCGCGCGCTCGACATGCACGCTGTCGGTCACGTTGCGCAGCGTCACCAGCGTGCCGCCATCCGGCAACGGCTGGGTCGAGCCGTCGAGAATGGCGCCGTCGCGCCGCTCCATGCGGAATTCGGTCGGCAGCCGCGCCTCGATGCCGGTGACGGCGGCGCGCAGGCGCGCCCAGACCTCCGCGTCCCCGCCGAGCGCGCGGCAGGCCTCGGCCACCTTGTCGATATGCGGATGGGCGGCGAGCAGCGCGGCGTCGAGCTTCCACAGCCGGGCGAAGGCGGAATTGCTGAGGCCGAGCCGGCCATCGCTGCCGAACACCGCGACCGCCTCGGCCAGCGCGTCCAGCGTCTCGCTCTGGATGCGGATCAGCGCATTGTAACGGCTCTCCAGCGCGAGCCGCTCGGTAACCTCGTCGAAGAGATAGGTGACGCCGCCTTCCGGGTTCGGCGCGGTGACGACGCGCAGCGTGCGCCCGCCCGGCAAATGCCACCAGTGCTCGCGCGGCTCGATGGCGCGGTAGGCGCTGTGCAGTTCCTCGCGCCACAGGCGGAAATCGGCCTGCTCCGGCAGGCGTCGGGCGGCGCGCAGCCGGTCGAGCACCGCCGGGTCGGTCGGCCGGTCGTCGAGGAAGCCGGGATCGAGCTCGAACAGGCTGGCATAGGCGGCGTTGTGGAAGACGAGGCGCTGGTCGGCGCCGAAGATCGCCACGGCGGTGGCGAGCTGGTCGAGCGTGCGGCGATGCGCGCTCACCACATGGGCAAGCTCGGTGCGCACGCTCTCCGCCTCGGTGGCGTCGAGCGCGATGCCGGCGACGCCCGCGGGGGTGCCGACCTCCAGCACGTCGAGCACGCGGCGGCTGCCGGCGACCACGACGGGCATGCGGGCGGCGAAGGGCGTGCCATTGGCGCGGGCCTGCGCGGCCTGCGCACGGGCTTGCTGATCGATGAGATGCAGGCCGCGCTGGGCGGCCTCGTGCCCGTCGCGCGCCTCCACCGCATGGACATAGGCCGCATTCACCCAGCGCAGCTGCCCGTCGGCGGAGCCCATCCAGGCGGGGGCCGGCAACGCGTCGAGCAGGCGGCGCAGCGCGGCGGTCTCGGCGTCGAGCGCGCGGTAGGAATCGCTGAGCCGGGCATGGTCGAGCCGCACGCCGGTAATGTCGCGCAGGCGCAGGATCACCGCGGAGCCAACCGGGCGGCCATCGGCCTCGATATGGCGGCCATCCTGCGTCGCCAGCGTCAGCGCCAGCGGCATGCCCGACGCCCGCAGCCGGTCGACGCCCGCTTCAAGCTCACGCGCCGAGGACGGGGCAAGCCAGGCGCCATAGGCGAGGATGCGGGTCGGCGCGGCGACGCCGGTAAAGGCGGGCGTGTTGCCGATGATCTCCGGATCGGCCCCCGGCTCGCGCCAGACCACGACGATCTGCGGCTCCGCCATCAGCAAAGCGCGCCCTTCCTCGATCCGGGCCTCCAGCCGCGAGATCTCGCCAAAGGCAAAGCCCTCGCGCTCGGCGGCGAGCCGGCGGAAGCGCACATGCACGATGGCGGTGGTGGTGGCGAAGGCGATGAGGCCGAGCACGAGAGCGAGCGCGATCAGCGCCTCCGGCTCCAGCGCAGCGACCGCCGCCAGCAGCCCGGCCACGGCATCGGGCGTCGTCGTGCCCGTCTGCGCGGCAAGACCGCCAGCCGGCAGGGCGACGAGCAGCACGGCAAGCACGCGGCGCATGAGGCGCGGGCCGCGCTTCGGGCGCGGCGCGGAAGCGGCGGAAAACAGCGGCAGGTCGTGTTCCGGCTCCGGCGAGGCGGCGTACAGGCCGAACACGGGCGCGCGGGGCGCGGACGCATGCTGCGCCGGGCGCGGCTCCGCACCGTTCCCGTTCATGGCCTGGTCTCTGCCGGCCGGCTGCGCCATCCGCGCCCGTCCCCCCTTGCCGACTGTCGATTCCCGGTGCGTCACGTACCGGTCGCGCCGCCTGCCGCGCAACCGAATCACCGAGACTTTACCCAAGCGGGAGTCGCACTAGAAGGGCGGCGACCGAAAGCGGTGCCGCCCTCTGGGGATGGCGGGGGATCAGAGGCCTTCAAACAGCGGCGTGGAGAGGTAACGCTCGGCGAAGGACGGGATGATGACGACGATGGTCTTGCCTTCATTCTCCGGGCGGGCGCCCACTTCCAGCGCCGCCGCGATGGCCGCGCCGGAGGAGATGCCGACCGGAATGCCCTCAAGGCGGGCAATGGCGCGGGCGGTTTCGAAGGCGGTCTGGTTGCCCACGGTCACCACCTCGTCGATCACCGCGCGGTCCAGCACCTCCGGCACGAAGCCGGCGCCGATGCCCTGGATCTTGTGCGGGCCGGGCTGGCCGCCGGAGAGCACCGGGCTGTCCTCGGGCTCGACCGCGACCATGCGAAGGCTCGCCTTGCGGGGCTTCAGCACCTGGCCGATGCCGGTGATGGTGCCGCCAGTGCCGACGCCGGAGACAACGATGTCCACACCGCCCTCGGTGTCGTTCCAGATTTCCTCCGCCGTGGTGCGGCGGTGAACGGCCGGGTTCGCCGGGTTGCGGAACTGCTGCGGGATGATGGCGTCCGGCAGATCCTTCACCAGTTCCTCGGCCTTGGCCACGGCGCCGCGCATGCCCTGCGCCGCCGGCGTCAGCACCAGCTCGGCACCGAGCAGGGCCAGCATCTTGCGCCGCTCCACCGACATGGATTCCGGCATGACGAGGATCAGCCGGTAGCCATGGGCGGCGGCGACGAAGGCCAGCGCGATGCCGGTATTGCCCGAGGTCGGCTCGACCAGCACGGTGCCCGGACGGATGAGGCCGGCCTCTTCCAGAGCCTGGATCATCGACACGCCGATGCGGTCCTTCACCGAGCCGATCGGGTTGAAGAATTCGAGCTTGGCGAGGATGCGGGCCTTCACGCCACGCTCGGCGGGCAGCCGGTTGAGCTGCACCAGCGGGGTATCGCCGACGGTCTCGGTGATCGAGCTATAAACCTTGCCGCGCCCCACCTTGGCGGGAGCGGACGTGTTGACGGCCTCGGCCATGAACGTCTCCTGCGAAGACGGGGGCCGGAAGCCAGGAGCCTGGAACCGGCAGTCGCCCGCCACGTTGCTTGTTGCGCGGGTCCGCTTTGCGCCGCCCGCTCGTTGAGCTATGGCTAGCCTATTCACGACGTTGTGTCGAGGATATAAATAATTAACAAAATTAAATGGTGAAATCGATTCCCTCGGGCAATCCCTTGCGCAGCGTGTCCTGCGCGGCCGCCCGGCAGAGATCCTCCACCGTCACCCCGTCCAGCGCCGATTCAAAGGCCCGCTCGGCCTCGGCCACCGCCGGCTGCACGATGTCGCGGACGATGGCGGGCGCGGTCTCCAGCGCCTCGTCGGCCTCCGCCTCCACCACGCGAACCACTTCCGCCACGGTGATGCGGCGGCGCTCACGGGCGAGCTCATAGCCACCGCGCGGGCCGCGCACGCCCTTCAGCACGCCGGCATGGACGAGGGCCTGCAGCACCGGCTCAAGATGACGGGGCGGAAGGTCGTGCCGCGCGGCCAGCGCCTTGGCGGCCACCGGCATGCCGCGCGCGTGCAGCGCGACGTCGACGACAGCGGCGATGGCGAGCAGGCTCTTGTCGGACAGGCGCGGCATGGCTCTCGTCGGTTCGGGCGGCAGGACGGGCGCGAGGCAGCGGCCGCAAAGGGCCGGCACGCCTTGGCTAACCCGTTATCGCCGCCGCGTCGAGACCCGTGGAGCCGAATCCACCGCTACCGCGTGTTGTTTTATCCAAATTCCCAACGACAACCGGATGAACCCGCGTCACCGGCGCCACCACCATCTGCGCGATACGCTGGCCGCGGGCGATCTCCACCGGCTCGGCGCCGAGATTGACCAGGATCACCTTGACCTCGCCGCGATAATCCTCGTCCACCGTGCCCGGCGCATTCAGCACCGTCAGCCCCTGCTTGAGGGCCAGCCCCGAGCGCGGGCGCACCTGCGCCTCGAAGCCCGCCGGCAGGGCGATGGCGATGCCGGTCGGCACCGCCGCGCGGGCGAGCGGGAGAAGCGTCAGCGGCGCGTCCTCGGGCAGGGCGCAAACGAGATCGAGCCCCGCCGCCCCGTCGGTGGCATAGGCCGGCAAAGGCAGGCCCTCGCCATGGGGCAGCACCGCGATGGGCAGGTCGAGAAGAGCGGGGGCTGTCATCAGGGGGTCTCCGGTCCGAGAAAGGCGGCGATGCGCGCCACCAGACGCTCGGCCACCTCCGCCTTGGAGGCGGCGGGCCAGGGCTCGCCACCCTCCGCGCTGATGAGATGCACCTCGTTGCGGTCGCCGCCCATTACCCCGCCCTCGATCCCGCTCTGGGCCGAGACGTCATTGGCGACGATCCAGTCGCAACCCTTGCGGGCGCGCTTGGCGGTGGCATAGGCGACGACATTCTGCGTCTCCGCCGCGAAGCCGACGACGAGGCGCGGGCGCCCCGCGCTGCGCTGGGCGACGCCGGCGAGAATGTCGGGGTTCTCGGTGAGAGCGAGCGCCGGAAGCGCGCCGCCGTCCTTCTTCATCTTCTCGCCCGCCTCGCTCGCCACCCGCCAGTCGGCCACCGCGGCGGCGAAGATGGCGGCATCGGCCGGGAGCGCGCCTTCCACCGCCGCCAGCATCTGCCGGGCGGTCTCGACGTGATGGACGATGACGCCCACAGGGTCCGGCAGGTTCACCGGGCCGGCCACCAGCGTCACCCGCGCGCCGGCCCGGGCGGCGGCGGCGGCGATGGCGTGGCCCTGCTTGCCGGAAGAGCGGTTGGCGATGTAGCGCACCGGGTCGATCGGCTCATGGGTCGGACCGGAGGTGATGAGCAGGTGCCGCCCGGCAAGCGGGCCGGGCGCGGCGGGCGCGAGCAGCGCCCCGGCGGCCGCGACGATCTCCAGCGGCTCGGCCATGCGCCCGGCCCCGGCCTCGCCGCGCTCGGCCATCTCCCCCGCATTGGGGCCAACGAAATGGATACCGTCTGCCCGGAGCTGGCCGACATTGCGTGATGTGGCCGGATTCGCCCACATCAGCGGGTTCATGGCGGGGGCCAGAAGGGTTGGCCGGTTGCTCGCCAGCAGCACGGCACTGGCGAGATCATCGGCGAGGCCATGCGCCATCTTTGCCATGAGGTCGGCGGTTGCTGGCGCAACGATGACGAGGTCCGCCTCGCGGGAGAGCCGGATATGGCCGATATCCTGCTCCGCCTCGCGGTCGAACAGCTCGGTGAACACTTGGCTATGCGCCAGCGCGCCGGCCGCCAGCGGCGTGACGAAATGCTGCGCGGCCGCCGTCATCACCACGCGCACCCGCGCGCCGCGCTCCTTCAGCCGGCGGATGAGGTCGAGGCTCTTATAAGCGGCGATGCCGCCGCCGATGATGAGCAGAACCGTCTTGCCTGCGAACATGCCGATGTCCCCGGGGGAAGTCGCCTTGCGCTATAGCGCGCTCCGCCCGCCGCGCACAGGGGCAGGCGGCCAGCACGGCGAAAGCCGGCCGTAACAACGCTCAACGACGACAGCGTTCGGGCGTCACTCCGCCGGGCCGATATGAGGACGGCGGTCACGCGAGGCGACCAGATAGACAATGCCGCCGACGATGAGGGCGCCAACCGGCATGATCAGCAGCAGCAGAAAATCCGCAGTCGTCATGACACAAGGCTCCCGAGAAGACGCCGTGCGAGAAAATGTAGGGCGATGCTGCCCGTGAGGCAAATCACGCTGATGGCGGCGATGCCAAGGGCGGGTGCCGCGCCACCGTTCAGGACCGAGACAATCGGGCCAACGCCGCCGACGGCCATCACCGCGATGGCGACCACGTTCAGATAGGTTGCGGACAGTTTCGTTCGCTCATTGTGAACGAGGCTCACGCGGCACCTCCCTCAGAACAGCAGATGCCCCGCCAGCAGCCCGGCGATGACCCACAGCGCGATGGTCATCCAGCGATTGCCGCGCCCTTCCGCCCGGCCGATGGCCTCCATCGTCTCCGGCGCCAGCGCGATGCCGTCGCGGGTGGCGGCGTCGAGCTGGGTGGCGATGCGCTGGCCCTGCGCGATCAGTTCCGGCAGCGTCTGCAGCGAGCGGCCGAGCGCGCCGAAGCCGTCCGCCACTTCTTCCAGCCGCCCGGCCGGGCCGAGATTGCGCTCGATCCAGGTGCGCACCACAGGCTCGGCGGTCTTCCACATGTCGAGACGGGGATCGAGATTGCGGGCGACGCCCTCGACGACGACCATGGTCTTCTGCAGCAGCAGCAGCTCGGGCCGCGTCTTCATGTCGAACAGCGCGGTCACCTCGAACAGCAGGGTCAGCAGCTTCGCCATGGAGATCTGGTCGGCGGGGCGGGAGTGGATCGGCTCGCCAATGGCGCGGATCGCCTGCGCGAAATCCTCCACCGAATGGTGCGGCGGCACATAGCCGGCCTCGAAATGCACCTGCGCGGTGCGCAGCCAGTCGCGGGTGATGAAGCCGTAGAGGATTTCCGCGAGGAAGCGGCGTTCCTTGTGGCCGAGCCGGCCCATAATGCCGCAATCCACCGCCACCAGCCGGCCCTGCGGATCGACGAACAGGTTTCCCGGATGCATGTCGGCGTGGAAGAAGCCGTCGCGCAGCGCGTGGCGCAGGAAGGACTGCATGACGATGCGCCCGAGTGCGGGCAGGTCATGCCCGGCGGCGCGCAAACCCTCGGCATCGTTCAGCTTCACGCCGTCGATCCATTCGGTGGTCAGCACCTCGCGGCCCGTGCGGTCCCAATCGACCGCCGGCACGCGGAAATCCTCTTCCGCCTCCGTATTCTGCGCGAGTTCGGAGAGCGCGGCCGCTTCCAGCCGCAAATCCATCTCCATGGCGACGGAGCGCGCGAGCGTGTCCACCACCGCGACGAGACGCAGGCGCCGCCCCTCCGGCGAGGCCCGCTCGCCGAGCCGCGCGGCACGGTAGAAGGAGGACAGGTCGACCCGGAAGCGCCGCTGCACATCCGGGCGTAGAACCTTCACCGCAACGCGACGCGTTGTGCCATCGGCGCCCAGCACCGTGCCCTGATGCACCTGCGCGATCGAGGCGGCGGCGAGCGGGCCGCTCAAGGTCGCGTAGACTGCGCCGGTCGGCCGGTCGAAATTGCGCGCGATGGTCGCGTCCGCCACGGCCTGTGGAAAGGGCGGCATCCGGTCCTGCAGGAGTTCCAGGTCGTGGGCGAGCTGCGGGCCGACCACATCCGGGCGCGTGGCGAGGAACTGGCCGAGCTTCACATAGGACGGACCCAGCCGGGACAGCGCGGCGCCGAGGCGCTCGGCGCTGGAGGCGGGCCCGCGCCGCTCCACCAGCCGCGCGAGACGGAACAGCGGCTCGGAGCCAGGAGGCAGCAGGTCGGGGTCGATGCGCGAGAGCACGCCCTCGCGCGCCAGCACGAAGCCGGCATGGGCGAGGCGGAGAAAATCACCGAGGGGAGTGGCCACCGGCTCAGATCCGCACGCCGGCGTGCAGGCAGACGATGCCGCCGGTCAGCGGCGTGTAGCCGACGCGCTTCAGCCCCGCCTCGCGCATCATCTGCGCGAACAGCTCGGGCGCGGGAAAGCGGCGGATCGATTCGACGAGGTACTGGTAGGATTCGGCGTCGCCGGTGACCATCTTGCCCATGCCGGGGATCAGCTTGAACGAATAGGTGTCGTAGATCGCGTCCAGCATCGGCACGTCGACGCGGGAGAATTCCAGAACAAAGCATTTACCGCCGGGCTTCAGCACGCGGCGCATCTCGGAGAGCGCCTTGTCCATGCGCGGCACGTTGCGGATGCCGAAGGCGATGGTCGTGGCGTCAAACGAGCGGTCGGCGAAGGGCAGGCTCTCGGCATTGGCCTCGACGAATTCCACCCGCTCGGCGAGGCCCAGCGACGCGGCGCGCTCGCGCCCGACACCGAGCATCCCGCCATTGATGTCGGCAACCGTGGCGCGCGTGCCGGCCCCGCCCGCCTCGACCGTTCGGAACGACACGTCGCCCGTGCCGCCGGCGACATCGAGCAGCGCGAAGGGCCGGTCGGTCTTGGGCGGGCGCAGGCGGGAGACCAGCAGGTCTTTCCACACGCGGTGCAGGCCCATCGACATGAGGTCGTTCATCAGGTCGTAGCGGCGCGCGACCGAGTGGAACACCTCGTCCACCATGCGCTGCTTCTCGCCCAGCGGCACGGTGCGGAAGCCGAAATGGGTCTCGCCGCCGCTCTCAGCCTCGCTACCCGCCATGTGCCGCTCCTGCTCGCGCTCGCAAAATCGCGCGGACCCAAAATCGCGCGGACCATAGCGGAGGGACCGGCCGGCTCCAAGCGCCGGGCGGGGGCAGGAGCCATGCAGACGGGGGATGGCCGGATCAGATGCAGCGCATCAGATCACCCGCACGAGCGCGCCGACACGCACGCGCTCATAAAGATCAGTCACATCCTCATTGCGCAGGCGGATGCAGCCGGACGACACCGCCTGGCCGATGGTTTCCGGCTCATTGGTGCCGTGGATGCGGTAGAGCGTGTCGCCGAGATAGAGCGCGCGGGCGCCGAGCGGGTTTTCCGGCCCGCCTTCCATCACCCGCGGCAGGTCCGGGCGGCGGGCGATCATCTCCGCTGGCGGGCGCCATTCCGGCCATTCACGTTTGTTGCTGATGTGCTGCGTGCCGCTCCAGGCAAAGCCTTCCTTGCCGACGCCGATGCCGTAGCGCAGCGCCGTGCCATTAGCCTGCACGAGATAGAGATAGCGCGCGCCGGTATCGACGATGATGGTGCCGGGAGGATCGGCGCTGGAATAGCGCACCAGCTGCTTGTTGTATTTGGGATCGACGCCCTTGCCGCCGCTGGCGCTGCGGTGGATCGGCAGAGGCGGGCCGTCCTCGTCATAGGAGTTCTCGACATCATAGCCGCCCCCCGGCGCGACGGCGGCGGTGCGCGTCGCGGACGGACGGGTGGGCGCGGCGCCCACCGCGCCGGGCGGCAGGACGACGTCCCCGCCAGCATAGGTCGAGGCCGGATAGGCTGGGCCGGCCGAGGTCGTGACCGTGATGGTGCCACGCGGGGCCGCAGTGGTGCCGCCCGTCCCGCCACCGACCACGCGCGCGGTGCCGCCATAGCCGGCGCCAACATCGACGCTCGGGCGCGGACCGGCATAGCTCGGGGGATAGACGCTCGCCGCGCCCGGCTGCCAGCCGGAGCCGCCCCAGCTATTGGTTGCGGGGCGGGCGCGGGCGGGCGCCGTGCCGCTGCGCTGGCCGGAATAGAGCTGGTAGGAGGAGGCGAAGCCCTCCATGCCGCTTTGCGCCTGCGCGGCGCCTGTGGCCGCCAGCAAGAGCAGGGCGGCGCTGCCGGTCAGGACGCTCCCGCGCAGCGCGGCGGTGAGGCGGGCGAGGCACGAATCAGCGCGCATAGGGGGCAATCCGGCACCAGGGAATGAACCACAGGTTGGTTCCCCATGGTTAATTTCCGGTTAGTGCCGAATTACCGCCGCGCCAGCGCGGGCGCGGCCCGTTCTCAGGGCAAGGTCAGCTCAGATGCGCTTGGCTCAGCCGCTCTCAGGGGCAGCGCACATAGACCATGGTGCCGTAGCGGCCGGCCACTTCCGGGTCCATCCACTTCAGCACCAGCACCTGCCCGTCGAAGCGCACCACCTCGCGGTCGGTCTGCGAGCCCGGCGGCTCGTCCGGCAGGCCGATATAGATCGGGCCGGGCGCGACCTGCTTCGACACCACCTCGGAAGGCTGCGACTGGTCGGCGAGATACATCATGAAGCCGCCCGAGGGGCCGGCGCTGATGACATAAGGCTGGCGGCAGCCTTCGCGGGCCTGCGCCTCGGTGCGCGCCGCGTCCTCCGGCCGGTGATAGGCGGCGAGGCCCCATTTGCCGATGACCTGCTGCGCCGTGATGGGCGAGGTGAAGCGCGGCATGGCCGGCTCCATCGGCTGCGGCGCCGATGTCTGATTCGTGGCCGAGCAAGCCGCGGTCAGCGCGGCGAGCGCCGTCAGCCCGGCCAGATTGACCAGGCGGCGGCGGTCCATCAGGCGGCTGGTGGGGCGGCTATCGGGGAGACGGGCAAGCTTCATCGACGACTCCGGGACGGACGGGTGCCGGTACAACGCTCGAGGGTCCGGCATGGGCCCATCACATTCAATTCGTGCACCAGCATACGGATTACGCTTTACGCGGAAAGACCTTGCGAACATAGTCCGCCCGCGCCGCCGCGTCGAATTCTACACGCAGTCCCGCCCGATTTTTTACGACGCCGGTGGCCGGAGTGCTGTCGTGACCGCCTTTCACCTGCGCCCGGCCGAGGATGCCGATGGCGATGCCATTGCCGCGCTGATCGAATCGGCCTTCGCGGAATATCCCGGCTGCATCTTCGACCGCGCCGCCGAATTCCCCGAGCTCGACGCCATCGCCCGCCATTTCGCCGCCCGCGACGGCCTCATCTGGGTGGCCGAGGATGAGGCGGGCGTCATCGGCTCGCTCGCCATTGCCCCCACCGGCGATACCGACGCCCCGCCCGGCGCGCTGGAGATCACCAAGGTCTATGTCGCCGCCCGCGCCCGCCGCCGGGGCATTGCCCGCGCGCTGATGGACGCCGCCCGCGCCGTCGCCGGGATGCGCGGCGCGCCGGAAATCCGGTTGTGGACCGACACGCGATTCACCAACGCGCACCGCTTCTACGAGGTCTGCGGCTTTCGCCGGCAGGGCGAGCCGCGCGAATGCCATGACCTCTCCGCGACGTGGGAATATGCCTACCGCCTCCCCCTCCGCGCCGGCGCGCCGGCGGAACCGGGCGCCGTCCCCGGCCGGGCGGACTGATCCATGATCCGCTTTCCCTCCGGCGCTGGTGTCAAGCTGGCCCTGCTCGGTCCCGCCATGGCGGCGATTGCCGGCATCGGCCTGCTCTCCATCATGGACGCCGTCATCAAGCACGCCTCGGCGAGCCATTCGACGCCGCAGATCGCGGCCATGCGCTATGTCTGCGGCACGCTGATCGCCTTCGCGGTGTTCCGCGCGCTGCGCACGCCCTGGCCGAGCCGCGCCACGCTGCGCCCGCATATGTGGCGCTCGGTGGTAGTCGCGGCGACGGCGCTGAGCTTCTTCTACGCCCTCGCCGTGCTGCCGCTCGCCGTGGTGCTGGCACTCTCCTTCACCGCGCCGATCTTCATCGCCCTGTTCGCGGCCCTGCTGCTGGGCGAGCGGCCGGACCGCACCATCATTTTCGCCCTCGTGCTGGGCTTTGCCGGCGTGCTGGTCGTGCTCTGGCACGAGGTGGAGGGCGCGGGGGCCGGCAATGCCTGGGGGTTGGCGGCCGCGCTCACCTCGGCCGTGACCTATGCGCTCTCCATGGTAGCGCTGAAGAGCCGGGCCGCGCATGACCCGCTGCCGACCATCGTACTGCTGCAGAACCTGCTGCCCGCCTTCATCATCGTGCCGCTGGCGGTGCCGAGCTGGACCGCGCCGGCGCCGTCCGAACTCGGCACCTTCCTCATCATTGGCGCGCTCGGCACGGGCGGCCATCTGCTGATGGCTTCGGCCTATAAGCGCGCGGATGCCAGCCGGCTCGGCGTGTTCGAATACACCGCCTTCATCTGGGCGGTCGGCATCGGGTTCTTCGCCTTCGCCGAGGTGCCTTCCATGAGCACGCTGGCGGGCGCCGCGCTGATCGTCGGCGGCGCGCTCATGGCGTCCCGCCGCCCCTCATCGGCGCCCGAGCCAGACGTCGAGATCGGGCCGTAAGGGACGAGCCTCCTATAACGGGGCTGGACGTGAGGCGGGCGGGCGATACCTTGTCGCCGGGTTTCAAAGCGTGGGGCAGATGATGATGCGCGGCAGGATGGTTCGGACGGTGCTGCTCGGCGCGGCCCTCGCGCTCGGCGCCCCCTTGGGTTTCACGGCGCCAGCGGGTGCGGCCGAACCGATCCGCATCGGCGAGCTCAACAGCTACAAGGCGCAGCCGGCCTTCCTCGAGCCCTACCGCAAGGGCATGGAGCTGGCGGTCGGCCAGATCAACGCCGCCGGCGGCATCGCCGGGCGCCCGCTCGAACTCATCACCCGTGACGATGGCGGCAATCCCGGCGACGCGGTGCGCGTGGCCGAGGAACTGGTGACGCGCGAGAAGGTCGACGCGCTTACCGGCACCTTCCTCTCCCATGTCGGGCTGGCGGTCGCCGGCTATGCCGCCAAGCGGCAGGTGTTCTTCCTCGCCGCCGAGCCGCTCACCGACAAGATCACCTGGTCGGACGGCAACCGCTACACCTTCCGCCTGCGCGCCTCGACCCACATGCAGGTCGCCATGCTGATGCCGGAGGCGGTGGCCGCCAAGCGCAAGCGCTGGGCCATCGTCTACCCCAATTATGAATATGGCCAGTCGGCCGCCGCCACCTTCAAGAAGCTGCTCAGCGCCGCCCAGCCCGATGTCGAATTCGTCGCCGAGCAGGCCACCCCGTTCGGCAAGCTCGATGCCGGCCCGGTGGTGCAGGCCATCGCCGATGCCAAGCCCGACGCGGTGTTCAACGTGCTGTTCGGGCCGGACCTTGCCAAATTCGTGCGCGAGGCCAACACACGCTCGGCGCTGGACGGCGTGTTCGTGGTGAGCCTCCTGTCGGGCGAGCCGGAATATCTCGACCCGCTGAAGGCCGAGGCGCCGGTCGGCTGGGTGGTGACGGGCTATCCCTGGTACGACATCGCGCTTCCCGCGCACAAAGCCTTCCTCGACGCCTATCAGGCCGCCTATGGTGAGCCGCCGCGCCTCGGTTCCGTGGTCGGCTATGCGACGATCAAGTCGCTCGCCGCCGGCTTCGCCAAGGCAAGCGCGGCGGGCGGCATCGACGCCGAGCGCATGGTGGCCGCCTTCAAGGGGCTGGAGGTCAGCGGGCCGTTCGGGCCGTTCATCTACCGCGCCAGCGATCATCAGGCGACCATGGGCGCCTTTGTCGGCACCACGGCGGTCAAGCACGGCACGGGGGTGATGACGGGCGCGCGCTATATCGACGGTGCGAGCGTGCTGCCGTCTGACGCCGAGGTGAAGGCGCTGCGCCCCGCCGCCGACTGACCACGCTCGACGGACGCACAACGACTGAAAGCGCCGGGGAACCCGCCATCATGTCTTTCGAGGCGTCGTTTCAGGCGTTCTCCGCCGAATGGCCGCTGGTTCCCGCCCTGGCCTTTCAGGCGATCAACGGGCTGGCTTCCGCCTCCACCTTGTTTCTGGTGGCGGCCGGCCTGTCGATCATCTTCGGCGTCACCCGCATCGTGAACATGGCCCACGGCTCGTTCTACATGCTCGGGCTGTATGTCGCGGTGACGCTGGCGCCGATGATGCCCGGCCCCCTCGGCTTCTGGGGCGCCGTGCTGGCGGCGGCGCTGGCCATGGGGGTGCTCGGCGCGCTGGTCGAGTTCACCGTGCTCCGGCGGATCTACCGCGCGCCCGAGCTCTACCAGCTGCTCGCCACCTTCGCCCTGCTGCTCATCATCAACGACGCCGCGCTCTGGCTGTGGGGACCGGAGGACATTCTCGGGCCCCGCGCGCCCGGCCTGACCGGGGCGGTCGACCTGCTCGGCCGGCGGCTGCCGCAATACGACATTCTGCTCGCACTCATCGGCCCCATTGTCCTGACTGTCCTCCACACTGCACTGACTTACACCCGCTTCGGCCACCTCATCCGCGCCGCCACGCAGGACCGCGAGATGGTCGCCGCGCTCGGCATCAACGAGGCGCTGCTGTTCACCGCCGTCTTCGCGCTGGGGGCGGGACTGGCAGGGCTGGGTGGCGCGTTGCAAATGCCGCGCGAGCCCGCCAACCTGTTGATCGACCTGACAGTTCTGGGCGACGCCTTCGTCGTCGTGGTGGTCGGCGGCATGGGTTCGATCCGCGGCGCCTATCTCGCCGCGCTGCTGGTGGCGCAGATCAAGGCGCTGTGTACCGCCCTCGGAATCGTGGAGATTGCCGGCTTCGCCTTCAACATGAGCAAGCTGACGCTGGTGGCGGAATTTCTCGTGATGGCCGTTGTACTTATCCTGCGCCCGCACGGTCTTTTCGGTGTTTTGATACCTCCGTCGGCCAGCCGCGCCCATGTCGAGCCGCCGCTGCGCCCGCTCGCCGGCAGAGGACGATTCACGTTCATTTTCATAGCGTTAGGCCTTGCCGCCCTGCCCTTCCTCGGCGGCGCTCTCGCCTATGCGCCGGTGCTGGCGCTCGATGTGATGATCGCCGCGCTGTTCGCCGCCTCGCTGCATTTCCTCATGGGGCCGGGCGGCCTCGCCTCCTTCGGCCACGCCGCCTCCTTCGGTCTCGGGGCCTATGGCGCCGCCTTTGCCGCCACCGCCTTGGGCCTTGACACGCCTACATCTTTCGCCGTCGGCATCGCCGTCGCCGCCCTCGGCGCGGCGCTGGTGGGCGGGCTCGCGGTGCGGCTGGAAGGCGTCTATTTCGCCATGCTGACGCTCGCCGTGGCGCAGATCGTCTGGTCCGTGGTCTATCAGTGGGAGGATGTTACCGGCGGCTCCAACGGGCTGTTCGGCATCTGGCCGCAAGCGCCGTTCGACACGCGCACCGGGCTCTATCTCGCCGCTCTCGCTATCGTGGCGGCCGGCGTCATGCTGTTGCGGATACTAGCCTTTTCGCCCTTCGGCTACGCCTTGCGGGCGACACGGGATTCCGCCCGGCGGGCGGAAGCGAGCGGTATTTTCGTACAGCGGGTGCGCTGGCTGGCCTTCATCGTGGCGGGCACGCTGGGCGGCGCGGCGGGCGCGCTCTTCGCCTTCGCCAAGGGCTCGATCTCGCCGGAAACGATCGCGGTCAGCCGCTCCATTGACGGACTGGTCATGGTGCTGCTCGGCGGCGTGCAGAGCCTCGCCGGCCCCCTGCTCGGCGCCGCCGGCTTCACCCTGCTGCAGGACACGGTAATGCGTGAAACCGAGTATTGGCGGGCACTTATGGGCGCGCTCATCCTGCTGATCGTGGTCGCCGTTCCCGGCGGCATCGCCGGCGCGGTCGCCCTGCTGCGGCGCGGGGGCGGGCGATGAGCGTGCTCGCGGTGGAGAATCTCAGCAAGGCCTATGGCGGCGTGCGCGCGCTCGACGGGGTGAGCTTCACCCTCGCCGCCGGCGAACTGCTCGCCCTGATCGGCCCCAATGGCGCGGGCAAATCCACCTGCTTCAACATCGTCAACGGCCAGATCCGCGCCGATTCCGGCCGGGTGTGGCTGGGCAAGCATGATGTTACCGGCGCCTCGCCCCGCCGCATGGCGCTGGCCGGCGTCGGGCGCACCTTCCAGGTCGCGCAGGTCTTCGGCTCGATGACGGTGCGCGAGAATGTGCAGATGGCGCTTCTGGCCGCCGCTCGGCAGATCTTCCGCTTCGCCCGCCCCGCCGCCACGCGGATGCGCAGCGAGGCCGACGGGCTGCTCGGGCAGACCGGCATGGCCGCGCTGGCCGACGCGCCCGCCGCCACGCTCGCCTATGGCGACGTGAAGCGCCTCGAACTCGCCATGGCCTTGGCCGCACAGCCGAAACTGCTGCTGATGGACGAGCCGACCGCCGGCATGAGCGTGACGGAGCGCCTGGCCCTGATGGCGCTGGTGCGCGACCTCGCCAAGCGGAGCGGTATTTCTGTACTGTTCACCGAGCATTCCATGGACGTGGTCTTCGGCCATGCCGACCGGGTGATCGTTCTGGCGCGCGGCGCCCTGATCGCGGAGGGCACGCCGGACGTGGTGCGGGCCGATCCCAACGTCGCCGCGCTCTATCTCGGCCGGCGCGGCGGAGGCCGGGCATGAGTTCCCCGATCCTGGACATCGAAGGTCTTGAGGCGTGGTACGGCGCCGCGCAGATCCTGTTCGACCTGTCGCTCACCGTGGGGCGCGGCGAAGCGGTGGCGTTGATCGGACCGAACGGCGCCGGCAAGAGCACCACGCTGAAGGCGATCCTAGGGCTGGTGCAGCGCCGCGCGCGCCGGCTTTCTCTGGAGGGGCAGGATATTACCGCCCTGCCCACCTTCCGCATCGCCCGATCCGGTGTCGGCTATGTACCCGAAGACCGCCGCATCTTCACCGAACTCACCGTCGCGGAAAACCTCGCCATCGCCCGCCGCCCGCCACGCCCCGGCATGGGCGGAAGGGTCTGGGACGAGGCCGCCGTCTTCGCGCTGTTTCCGAACCTCGCGACGATGCGCGATCGGCCGGGCGGGCAGATGTCCGGCGGCGAGCAGCAGATGTTGGCGGTGGCGCGCGCGCTCGTCAGCAACCCCGCTTTGCTTCTCCTCGACGAACCCTCGGAGGGCGTCGCCCCCATTATTGTCGATCAGATGATGGAGGCGATCGCATCCATGAAGGCGCAGGGACTGTCCATCCTCATCTCGGAACAGAACAGCGACCTGACCGACGCCATCTGCGACCGCAGCTATCGCATCGATCATGGCGGCCTGAGCGACGGGTCCATCCCGGCGGCTCCGAACCTCGCGACCGAGCCCTGACCAATTCCTGTGCATCATCCTGTAATTTAACGATGTTCCGGCTTCGAGATTTGCGAGCCGGCTCATTCATGCTGAGATGCATCACACAGATCAGGGACGAGATGATGGCCGGACGACGCGGGGGCAGCGAGACGACGGACGACGCCCCGATGGCGCCCTATCGTCTCGACGACCAGTTCGGCTTTGTCCTGCGCCTCGCCGCCCAGCGCCATGCCGGGCTGTTCGAGGCCGGCATGATCGAAGGACTGACAGCTCCCCAATTCGCGCTACTCGTGCGGCTGCGCGAGGTCGGCCCCTGCTCGCATCAGCGCCTTGGCCGCCTGCTGCATCTCGACCTGCCCACCGTGAAGGGCGTGATCGACCGGCTCACCGGCCGCGGCTTCGTCCTGAGCGCCGACGACCCGCTCGACAAGCGGCGCCAGGCCGCCGGCCTCACCGAGCGTGGCCTCGCCGTTGCCGACGCCGCCATAGAGGCGTCGCGGGCCATCACCCAGCGCACGCTTGAGCCGCTCACCCCCGGTGAAGGGGCGCAACTGGTTGCCCTGTTGCAGAAACTGACGTAGCGGGCGTCAACGCCCTTCAGGGCTGGCGCGGCGCGAACTCCGCCAGCAGGCCCGCATAGGGCTTCGCACGCGGCGGGGCATAGGGCCCGGCCTTCGAGGTGGCGAGGCCGGTGCGCACCAGCCCCTCGGCCAGCGCCACCGCGCTCGCCACGCCGTCGATCACCGGCACGCCATGTTCCTCGGCCAGCGCGCGGGCGAGGTCCGCCATGCCGGCGCAGCCGAGCACGATGGCCTCGGCCTTGTCCGCGGCGACGGCACGGCCGATCTCGGCGGAGATTCGCGCGCGCGCGTCCGAGGCCGGGTCTTCCAGCTCCAGCACCGCCACTTCCGAGGCACGGATGGCGCAGCAACGCGCCAGCAGCCCGTAGCGGGCGAGGTTGGCCTCGATCACCGGCACGGAGCGTGACAGCGTCGTCACCACGGCGAAGCGATGGGCGATCAGGCTGGCGAGATGAAAGCCCGCCTCGCCAATGCCGACCACGGGAGCCCGCGCCAGCGTGCGGGCGGCATCGAGGCCGGTATCGTCGAAACAGGCGATGATATGGGCGTCGACAGCGCCCGCCTCACCCGCTTCGGCCTTGGCTATGGCACGCAGCAGGCCCGGCAGCGCCAACGCATCGTCATAGAAGCCCTCGATCGAGGCCGGGCCCATGCTGGACGTCGCGGCCATGATCTGCGTGCCCGGTGACGCCACGGCCCGCGCGGCGGCGGCGGCCTTCTCGGTCATGGAGGCGGTGGTGTTGGGATTGACGAGATGGATGCGCACGGGAAACGCGCCTGTCTGGAAAAGGATCGCCCGCTTCTAGCATGGGGCCTCACCGGGCAAAGGACTATTTGAAGGACCGCATCTCCGAGCCGAGCCACCGAAGAATGGGGACGCGGCGCGACGGGATTGCCAGCTCGCCTCAGGGGCGGGCACAACAGAGACCCTCCCATTGCCCCTCCCACGAGGCCCCCGTCGTGATCTCTTCAGCGCTCCGATCCGGTCTTGCCGCCGCCCTCCTCGTCCTACTTACGGGACCGCTGGGTGCGCAGGAGCCCCCGCTGCGCGCCTGGCCGGACACCGCCACCGCCCGCCTCGGCGCGCTCGCCCTGCTGCAGACCCTCAATGCCGAGCTTCTCAGCAACCCCAGCGCGACGCTGACGCTGGACCGCTGGTGCGCCGCGCACCGGCTGGCGCCGGCCGGCGCGAAGATTGTCGCGCAACGGGTGACGGGCGCCGACAAGCCGGCCACCGACGCCATCCGGCAGATGCTGGGGGTCGGCGCGGAGGAGCCGGTGCGCTATCGCCGTGTGCGGCTGGCCTGCGGGGAGCGCGTGCTGTCGGAAGCCGACAATTGGTACGTGCCCGCGCGGCTCACGCCGGAGATGAACCAGCAGCTCGAGACCACCGACACCTCATTCGGCCGGGTCGTGCAGCCGCTGCGCTTCCGCCGGCAGACCCTCGCCGCGACGCTTTTGTGGCAACCGCTGCCCGAAGGATGGGAGATGGACGCGCCGCTGCCCGCGCCAGGCACGCAGCCACTCGCCATACCGGCCTTTGTGCTGGAGCACCGCGCCGTGCTCACGTTGCCGGACGGCCGGGCCTTCAGCACGCTGGTCGAGAGCTACACGGCGAACGTTCTGGGCTTTGCCTGGCGGGACGGATTGTGAGCGGCGCGGCCGATGGCTGGGGCGGGAGGATTCGAACCTCCGCATGGGGGAATCAAAATCCCCTGCCTTACCGCTTGGCGACGCCCCATCAGCCGGCTGGCGCGGGGCGGACATAGCCACAGGACGGCGCCGCTTTCAACCATCCCTCGGTCCGCGTCATCCACAGGCTGGGCACGATCCACGATTTCACGACCCGCTGCCCTTGCTACCCGGCTCATTCGCATGTTAGAGGCTCGCGCCGCGGCGGAGTGTAGCGCAGTCTGGTAGCGCACCTCGTTCGGGACGAGGGGGTCGCAGGTTCAAATCCTGCCACTCCGACCATCCATTCCCGAGACTTCAACAAGTCGGACCACCGCGCAGCCTCCTCCGGGAGGGCCCCCACGGGGGCAGAGACCAGATCGGCATGATGGATGGGCTGCGAGGACGTGACGCGCTCGCGAACCACGTTGCATCGCCGTGCGGCCTCTTCCGCGCCCGCCGGGCTCGGAAGCCTTGAATCCCCCACGCCGGCGGCAACGGGCCGGTGGACGCCTTCAGCCCAGTTCCGCACGCATCGACCGTCCGGACATCACCGCGGCATCGATCGCGCCCACATAGCTGTCGATCATCGCGTCGAAGCTGAACTTCGCGAAAGCCTCGGTAGCCGCGCGCGCCATCTGCCGTGAGGCCAGCTCATCGTCGAGGAACAGGCGCATCGCCGCGGCAAGGCTCTCAGCGGTGACCACCCCCTCGGCGTTACGCTCAACCACGATACCCGCGATCTGCTTTCCCTCGCCGCTCGACAAAACCCAGGGGCAATTGCCAATGTCGGAGGCGATAACAGGCTTGCCCTGCGCCAGGAACTCAATGAGCACGAGAGGCATAGACTCGCCCGGGAACCAGCTCGGCAGAAGCCCGACATCGCTGAGGGCGATATAGTCCGCGAGGCGGCTCGTATGAGCCACGCGATGAACGCCATCCGGCAATGGCATGGCGTCGATCTCACTCGCGACCGGGCCGTCCCCTATCAGCAACAGATGCGCCCGATCACTATTGGGCACATGCTGGCGCAGCCATGCGAAGGCCTCCATGGCCACCAGCCAGCCCTTGCTGGCGATCGCCCGGCTGGCAAGCGTGAACACCACCGCGTCGTCGGGGATACCAAGCGATTGGCGCGCGAGCGGGCGGGTCGACACGGCCGTGAAGCCGTTGGTAATGTTCACCGTCGCTCGTGGCGTCACATAACCCTGACTGAAGACCCGCTTGTTCTTCGCAGCCGTCCACACCCAGAGCGCGACATGGCGCTCAGCGGCGGTAAAGACCTCCTGATGGTCGTCGAACTCCTCGAGGTTATCGAGAACGTTCTCGTGGCAGCCATGCATGATGACGGTCCATGGCGGGCGCTCGCTGTCAGCCAGCGCATCCATCGTCCGCGCCATCCACCGGTCGGCCCACCAGTGCCCGGTCACCACGCGTTCCAGATTGTAGTCCCGCATGATGGCGGGCAATCCGCGCGCCTCGATCTCGGCCGCCGACAGGACGGGGACGTCCGGGGCAATCGCCGAGAGCACCGCCTCGTGCGCAGGCTGGTGACCGGTGGTGAACAGCACGGCTGGCGACCCCTTTTCCAGCCAGCCGCTGACGAATCGCGCCGCAAACATCTGTGCGCCACCACCTGAAAGATCGCCGACGCCATAGAGCACGCCCGGCGGCCGAGGCCGTGCGGCACTTTCCGGCACCCGCCCCGCTGGCAGAGGCTCGGACCAGCCAAAGCGCGCAGCCTCCCCCGCCAGCCGCTGGGCAAAGGCCGCATCGCGCGCCTCGTCGGGACCGTAGAGATGGCGCGTCAGCGCGTTCGTATCGGCCAGTTCCTGGAAGTAGAGATGGGTGCCTTCGATCCGGTGAGTGACCGTCTCATCGTGGCGGCGATGATAGTTGACCGCCTCGTGGACATAGGCGATGCGGCCGCCATGAATGGCGGCGAGGTAGAAGGCCCAGTCGCCGGCCAGCCGAAAATCGACGGCGACCGCCGCCGCGCGCCGCGCCGAACCGCGCCGCACCACGACGCCGCTGGCATTGGGAATGCAGTTCCCGCGCCCCAGCGCGGCATTGACCTCGAGGCGGGCGGGAATATCGAAGGAGGCCTTCCACCGCCCGGGCGCAATCGAATCGAGATAGGCGGTGGCATAGTCACCCACGATCTCGCCTTGCGCGTTCATCGGAATCGACCGGCCATGGGCGAGCCGGATGCCTGACGCCGCGAAGGTTGGAACGATCTTCGCGAGGAAGTCGGGCTCGCACACATCGTCGGCCTCGGCGATCCAGAGCAGGTCGCCGGTGGCGGTCTTGATCACTTCCGACCAAGCCCTGAAGACGGATCCGCTATTCGTCTCCGCCCGGAGGACGCGGGCCAGCGGATGCTCGCGGGCAAAGGCCTCCAGCATCGGTACGGTCTCGTCCTTCGAGGCGTCGTCTCGCAGGACGATCTCGACATCCTTGAAAGTCTGATTCGCGATCGAGCTAAGCCGCGGCTCCAGATATTTGGCCGAGTTGTAGGTCGGCACCAGAACAGAGACGCGTGGCGGGATACCCGCAACCCGCCGCAGCGTCAGCAGTATCTCCATGCACGCCCGATCGGTCGTGTAGAGCGCCTCGACCCGCTCGCGCGCCACGTGGCCGCAGCTCTGACGCACGGCATCATCATCCAGAAGCGCCTGGACGGCGGCGAAGAAGGCGGCCTCATCACCCAGTGTGACAGCCCGACCGGCGGGAGGGAGGCCCTCGGGCACCACCATGGCATGAATGCCGCCCGCCTCACGAAAGATGACGGACGGGACGAAGGCGAGGGCCGCTTCCAGGCAGACCAGTGGGAACGGATCCTCGCTGGAGGTGAGCGCGAAAACATCGGCCAGCTGAAGCAGTTCGCGAAAATCCGAGCGCGTGCCGATGAACTCGACCCGATCGGCCACCCCGGCCATCTTGATCAGCTCGCGTATGGCCTCGAGGTCTTCGCCGTCACCAATCCAGATGAAGCGCACGTCGCCGGTGATGGCCGTCGCCATGCGGACGAAGGTCTGCGGCTGCTTGCGCCAATGCACGGTGCCACAGCCCATGACGATTTTGGCATCGCTTGGCCACCCCATCGAGGCTTTCAGCCGGGCCTTTTCGGATGCGCGTAGCGGCGCCGTAAGACCATTGTGGTCGATAAAGCAGGAGCGCACGCTCAAGCGGTCGTCCGCGAAGCCACGCGCGCGCAGAAATTCGGCGACGGGCTCGCCGTCACAGAGAACGTGATCAACCCTCTCGCGCAGGAGCAGCTCTTCAAGCGGGAAGCGGTCGGCGACTTTCTCCAGCTCATGGACGAACGCCAGGCGCGGCGAATCGTAGGGGTCAATCTGGCAGTATTTTCCCGAGGCGATTGAATTGATGAAGGTGAAAGCAGGAGCCGCACCGACGAATTCGCGTACCTTCGCCCGCTTGTTGTCGGTCGTATCTTCATCCCAATCAGACTTATCGAGCCGAAGAACGGGGGCAATCTGCCGAAAGGCCTCGAATCTCGGTCCATCCTCGAGGCAAATGATACGGACGTCATAGTCCGTATGGTTCTGAAACCACCGGGCGATCACTTCGAGCACAGCCGGAGCACCGGTAAGGCTTGCGTCATGCGACACAAACACGGCGATCGGACCGGTTTTAGCTGCGTAATGCACGGCAGGGCCCGCCACCGGCGCAGAGACAGCGTTCGCTTGCGGCAGCTCGTCGCCGAAGGAAATGCCGCGACGTTCGAGTTCGACGACGATCGCTGCGGGAGGCAGCGCGGCGACTTCGATTATTCCGTACTGCAAGAAATGAAGCAGCGGATTGAGGCCTGCGGCGGCCACGTCCGGGCGGCAGTCAAGATACGTGCGCGTATCGAAATGAGGGCCCGGATTTCGCCCTTCGCGCGCGCCATGCTGGATGTAATGTTCGACCGGGTTGGCACCGGCTTCAGCAACGTCCGGATAATTATCTAAATACCAATTTTTGTCAAAAAATGCAGAAGCTTCAAATAATTGCTTCATGAATTCGAATTTATATTTCATACTTGAATTACCAGCACCACACTAGGCGTTTTACTTAAAAAATCTGAGTAAAGGTCGAAGGTATTTCTTCTCAAATGCCTTGAACGACATGGGCCAATAGAAATAAATCCACGGCGCGAATGTGGTTGCCTGCGATTTCTGGTTCGCTCTGTGCGCACGAAGGACGGCGGCACTTTCCGCCAAAAGCAGATGAAGCACCTCGACCTGCCGCTGCAAATCAGCGGGCGAGCGGGTCGCCACCGCCGACGGAACCGGAGAGGCTACCGCAACTGACGTGGCTGAATCCGAGCGTGTCAACGGGAATTCTCCACGGATAAGATCGAACACGGCACTATATAGCGAGCGATGCAAGTTCATTTCAATGAAGGCCGCCCATTATACCGCTGGATTCACCCGTCAAACACATCGTCCTTCTGTAGCAACCCCCGCCCACGGACGCGATGAAGGTTGACGTTACGTCTGGAAAAAGCCGGGTGTCGTGCCCAGATAGGGCGAATGAAAGCCGCGCCCCGGGTCGAGCCCGGTTCTCTCCTCGCCTTCGATGCCTTGCCCCGCCCGCTTGATTCGGCTGGGCGGCCGCGCCGCGTCGGGATCGAGGTCGAGTTTACCGGCCTCTCGGAGCGCCGGGCTGCGGGCGTGCTGGCGGCGCATCTGGGTGGGCGGGTAGAGGAGGAAGACCCCTTCGCCTTCCATCTGCTCGACTCGGCGCTGGGGCGCATCAGCGTCGAGCGCGACCTGCGGCACATCCATCCGCACCGGCCCTATCGGCACCCCGCGCCCTGGCTGCGCCCGCCGGCCTCCACCCTGGTCGCGGCCTCCCTTGGCCCGATCATCCCGCGCGAACTGGTGACCGAGCCCTTGCCGCCGGAAGACCTTCCGTCCGTCGACGCGGCTCTCGCCCGGCTACAGGCCGCGGGCGCCGGCGGGGACCGCGCCACGCTGGCGGGTTCGCTCGGGCTGCACCTCAACATCGTCCCCCCCGATCCGGCGCCAGCGACGATCCTGGCGCTGCTGCGGGCCTATCTGCTGCTGGAGGACGAATTGCGCGGGGAGATCCTGCCGTCCGGCCTGGCGCGGCTCTATGCGCCGGAGCCGTTCCCGGCGGCCTATCGGCGACATGTGCTCGATCCCGCCTATGCACCGGACCTGCCGGCGCTCTGCGATGACTATCTGGCCGCCAACCCGACGCGCAAGCGCGGGCTCGACATGCTGCCCTTGTTCCTGGAACTGCTGGGAGAGCGTGTGGCCGGGCGCATCACCGACAAGGTGAAGCCGCGCCCCGTGCTGCATTATAGGCTGCCCGTGGCACGCCTTGGCGTACCCGGCTGGAGTCTCGCCGGGGATTGGAACCGGTGGGTGCGGGTCGAGCGGCTGGCCGCAGACACGGAGGCCCTCGCCGCCCGCACGGCAAGGGCGCTGCAGCGGTAGATATTAGCCGGCGAGCACGGCGGGCAGGCGACCCGAGCGGCGCACACGCTGCTCGGCGAGGCAGCGCTCGGCGAGCACCTGAAGCGCGGCGGTAGCGCGACGGCGGCTGCTTAGATTCTCATGCAGCAGGCGCGCACTCTCCACTCGGCCGCCCTGGCGCAGCCAGCCGATCACCGTCTGATAGCGCGTAAGGCTGTAGGCCGCGACCGCCTCGACCGCGCCGATGATGGCGGTGTCCAGCACATGATAGCTGTCGATCTCGTCATTCAGCTCGTCGGCGCTGATGAAGATCCCGTCGATCGCCGGGGATTCGACCAGGCACGGCGTCGCGCCATGCAGGCGGAACACATCGTCGACGCGCTCCATATAGGCCTCGGAGGCCTCGACCCATGTCTGCATCTCGTCCTGCAGGCGGACGTCGGAGAGCTTGCCGGCGAGGATCGGCAGGGCACGCTGGATCCGACGCTCGGTGTAGCGCAGTTCGGCGAGGGCCTGCAGAAGGAGGTCGTCGAGCGATTTGATGTCTTTCGTGAGCAACCCCATCGCGTCTCTCCCAATGCATTGATTGGCAGGACAGAGCCTGCAACCCGCCTAACGCGGATTGCCGGCCGGAGTTCCACATGGGGAGGGGTCGGAGTCCGGCTCAGGCCGGGCGGAACACGCCGTCCTCATCCAGCCGTTCCAGCACCCCGGTCGCCACCGCGAAATAGGCGCCGTGCAGCACCAGCCGGCCATCCTCCAGCCGCTCGCGGACCCAGGGGAAGGTCTCCAGATTGCGCAGCGAGAGCTTCACGCACTGGTGTTCGAGAATGCGGCGCTGCTCGGCCGGGTCGCTGGAGAGGTTGAGCGCGATATCGCGGGCGGGGGTGGCGATGCGGATCCAGTCCGGCAGGAAATCCTGCGCTGCGTCGGGCGCGCCGTCGATCAGCGCGCCGGCGCCGCCGCACAGCGCGTGGCCCATCACGACGATCTCGCGCACCTCCAGCACCCGCACCGCGAATTCGAGGGCCGCGCTGGTGCCATGGTGGTGGTGGTCGGGCGTAGAATAGGGCGGTACGATATTGGCGACGTTGCGCACCACGAACAGCTCGCCCGGCCCGGCGTCGAAGATCATGCTGGGATCGACGCGGCTGTCGGAACAGGCGATCACCAGGGTCTGCGGGCGCTGGCCACGCGCCGCCAGCTTCTCGAACAACGCCTTACGCTCCGGCCAGGAGGTCGCGCGAAACCGGCGATAGCCGTCCACCAGCTGATCCATCGTCATCCCTCGCTCACGCACGCCGCCTGCGCTCCTTAAAGGCGTGTCGCGCAGGAGGCAATCCTGCCGCATGGAGAGACGGTCGGCCCGCAAAGCATAAGGCGACGCCGGTGCCTCGACAGCGGCCATGGGCTGGGCTAGGGCGACAGCGCGGGCAAGCTAGAAGGAGCCACGCGCATGGCCGAGGACATCCCGTTCGACCGCCGCTTCGACGCCATCGCCGGCGTGGCTGACGAAGTGGCGCCTGGCGTGCGCCGCGTGCTCGCGCCCAATGCCGGGCCATTCACCTTCACCGGCACCTGCAGCTACATTGTCGGGCACGGCGAGGTGGCGATCATCGATCCCGGCCCGGACGATCCCACCCATGTCGCCGCGCTGCTGGCGGCGGTGCGCGGGGAGACCGTCACCCACGTCATCCTCACCCACACCCATCGCGACCATAGCGGCGCGCTCGCCGCCATCGTCGCCCACACCGGCGCCGCGACCTATGGCGAGGGCCCGCACCGGGCGGCGCGCGCGCTGCATGCGGGCGAGGTCAACACGCTCGACGCCGCCGCCGACCGCGCTTTCCTGCCGGATGTCGCGCTGGCCGATGGCGCCCGCATCGCCGGGCGCGGCTGGGCGCTCACCGCGCTGGCGACGCCCGGCCACACCGCCAACCACATGGCCTTCGCGCTGGAGGATGCCGGGCTCATCTTCGTCGGCGATCATGTGATGGCGTGGTCGACCTCCATCGTCGCCCCACCAGATGGGGCGATGAGCGACTACATGGCCTCGCTGCACCGGCTGCGGGCGCGGCCCGAGACCTTCTACCTGCCGGGCCATGGCGGGCCGGTGCGGGAGGGGCACGCCTTCGTCGAGCGCTATATCCGCCATCGCGAGGCGCGCGAGACCGCCATCCTGCGGGCGCTGGCGCGCGGGCCGATGAGCATCCCGGAGATCGTGCGCGCCATCTATATCGGCCTGAACCCACGCCTGTTCTACGCGGCGGGGCTGTCAACGCTGGCGCATCTGGAGGATCTGGTCGGGCGCGGCGAGGTGCTCACCGAAGGGCCGGCGGCCTTTGACGGCACGTTCCGGCTCGGCTGAAGGCACGACGGCGCGCGTCAGCGGCGCGCGCGGCCCTGTGCGTCGGCGAGTTCCGCAAGAAGCTGGTCGATGCGCCGGGCATTGGCGCCGAAATCGCGATCCGAATTGCGCGAGACCGAGCGCATGTCGATGCGCGTGCCCTCGGCGGTGCGGCGCAGGCGGATGACAACATCGTCGCGCAGGCCGAAGGGCAGGCTGCGCGCCACCGCCTCGATGCGTCCCTCGCGCTGGCCGCCGCGCGGCGGCACCGCATCGACCACCAGCCATTTGTGGCGGGTCACCAGACCCATCAGCGCCTTGTAGACGTCATCCGGCGGCACATCGACGATCATCGGCTTGATGCCGGGATAGGCGTCGCGCTGCTCGGCGCTGGCGCTCGCCCCCGCATAGGCGAGGTTGTTGGCCGCGCGCGAGCGCAGCTGGCCGAGCGTCTGGAAGGTCGGCGGGTCGTCCATGTCGGTGGTGATGTCGTGCAGCGCCGGCAGGCCGACGCTGAGCGCCGCCACCGTCGCGGTCGGGGCGATGAGAAGCAGCGCCAGCGCCGCAGCCCCGATCACCCGGCCAAGGCCGCGCAGCCCCTCGTTCCAGATGACGACAAAGCCGGCGAGCGCCAGCAAGAGCGCCAGGGCGGACAGGCCGACACCCGCCAGTACCGCATAGACCGCGCTGCGGAAATCCAGCGTCTCGGTGGCGTAGAGGCCGAGCGCGATCGCCGTCACCGGCAGGGCGAAGACCGCCGCACGCAGGCTCCACACGGCGAGCTTGGAGACGCGCTCCTCGACATAAAGCCGGCGGCGGATCATCGCGGCGCCCTCACACGCATTCCAGCATCAACTCGGCGAGGTGCTCGACCGAATCGACGATGAGGTCCGCCTCATCGGCAAAGCCGTCCACCGGCTGCGGGCCGCAGCGCACCAGGATGGCCTGCGCCCCCGCCGCCTTCGCCGTGTCGAGGTCATGCTTGGTATCGCCGACCAGCGCGATCTCGCTGGGCTTGAGGCCGGTGAGGGAGGCGAAGGCCTCCACCATGCCCGGCGCGGGCTTGGAGCCGAAGCCGGAATCATGGCCGTAGACCGCGCTGAGCAGCGCCGTCAGCCCGAGGATCTCCGCCTGGATGCGGGCATTGGCCTCGCCGTCATTGGTGGCGATGCCGAGCGGCAAGCCAAGCGCGTGAAACCGCGCCAGCGTCTGCGCCGGGCGTCCGAGCGGGGTGAGGTAGCGCCGGCCTTCCTGCACGAACAGCCGGTCCACCTCGCGGAAGAAGGCAAGGTCGGCCTCGCGCCCCAGCGCCTTGGCCCAGGCGGGGCCGTATTGGCGCGAGGAACCGGCGATCAGCGGCGAGCTCTGCAGGAAGCGCCGCTCGGCGGGAATGTAGTGGCTGACGGCGTGAAGCGCGGCGAGCCCGACATCGTCCTCGCCCGCCAGCGCGGCCATCACGGCACCGGCGGCCGGGCCCCAGGTACGGTCGAAATCGACCAGAGTACCGTCCTTGTCGAACAGAATGGCGCGTGGAGCGTTCACGGTAAGTCGATGCCCGGCCGAACAGAACAGAGAAGGGCCTGATAGCATGGATTTTCCGAGGCTCCCATCGCGCCGCACGCGCCTGACCTCGCATGCCGCCATCCTTGCCGCCATCGCCCTGATGCTGGCGACGCCGGCCGCCGCCGATCCGCTGAAAGAGATCGGCAGCGGCTTCGACGAGGCGGGCCGCGCGCTCAACCGGGAGGTCGGCGCGTGGTTCAGCGACGGCAAACCCGCCCGCACCACGCGCCGCCGGCTTCCGGCCACCGCGCCGCTGCCCCTGCCGCGCCCGGCGGAAGGTGGCCCGGCCGCCAGCGCCGCTCTTCCCACGGCGCCACCTGCGGCGGCGGATGCACCACCGGCCGCCGCCGAGCCGGCACCCACGGCTACTGCGCCAACACCGCCTACGGCGCCCGGCGCCGTGCGTGTCGCGGCACTTCCCGCCCCCGGCGTGACGCGCGAGGCGGTGAAGCCGACGCCGTCCGACCGGACGGAGGCCCAGACCAGCACCGAGGCTGCGGCGCAGGACACGTCGTCCCCTCAGGCGCCCGCGACACCGGACGCCACGGGTCGCGCCGCGACGGCTCCGGCCGAGATCCCACGCCCGACGCCCCGGCCGGCCGAGCCCGAACCGGACCGCGTCGCCGCTTTGCCGCCCGCCGAGGCCGCACCCGCCGAGAGACCCTCCGCGGGCGCGAGCATCCCCACCATCTGCCCGGAACTCTCCGCGCAGGATCTCGGCGCGTTCACCCCGATCACCGTCACCGCGACGGATCCGGCCTGCGCGGTGGACCGGGGCGTCAGCCTCACCTCGGTGCGGCTGAAGGATGGCCGGACCATTCCGCTCCAGCCCGCCGCCGTACTCCGCTGCGAGATGGCCGCCTCGGTCGCTCACTGGCTGCGCGACGAGGTCGACCCCGCCGCCGCGACGCTCGGCTCGAAACTGTCGGGCCTCATGGTCGCCGCGTCCCAGCAATGCCGCCCGCGCAACCGCGTGGCCGGCGCCAAGATCAGCGAGCACGGGCGCGGTAACGCCATCGATGTGCGGGGCCTGATGCTGGAAGACGGCCGGCGCGTGGTCATCGGCACCCCCGAGGGCGGCAAGGAGGAAGCCATGCCGCTGGCCTTTCGCGAGAGGCTGAAAATGGGGGCCTGCGCCGACTTCACCACCATTCTCGGGCCGGGCTCGGATGGCTATCACGAGCAGCACCTGCATCTCGACCGCGCCGAGCGGCGCAGCGGTGCGGTGCTCTGCCAATGGGCCGTCGCCGGCCCGCCCCCGAAAGCGCCCGGCACCGCCGCGCCGCAGAACACGCCCACTGGGGAGACGCCAACTCCTGCCGCCCGCCCGGCCCAGGCGCCGGGACGCGAGGGCGCCGAACCGGACGAACCGGATGAGGAAGGCCCGGCGGACGAGGCGCCCACGCCGTGACCGAATAAGGCCGGCCGTAGCGGCATGATGCGAAGGGCGCGCTTCCGGGCGAGGCGCGGAAGCACTAGGCTGGTCCCATAGACCTTCCTGGAGCCGCGCCCATGTTGACCAACCTGCAGACTCGCGATGTCGAGACGCTGATCCACCCCTACACCAACCTCGCCGCCTTCCGCGAGGCGGGGCCGCTCATCCTCGACCACGGCAAGGGCGTGTGGGTCCACGACGTCGAGGGCAAGCCCTATCTCGAGGGCATGGCGGGGCTGTGGTGCACCGCGCTCGGCTACGGCAATGAGGAACTGGTGGAAGCGGCGGCGACGCAGATGCGCAAGCTGCCCTTCACCCACATTTTCGGCGGCAAGAGCCACGACCCGGCGATCGAGCTCGCCGAGAAGCTCAAGGAGATGGCGCCGGTGCCGATCTCCAAGGTGTTCTTCACCTCCTCGGGCTCGGAGGCCAACGACACCCAGATGAAGCTCGTCTGGTACATGAACAACGCGCTCGGCCGGCCGAAGAAGAAGAAGATCATCGCCCGCATGCGCGGCTATCACGGCGTCACCATCGCCTCGGCCTCGCTCACCGGCCTGCCCGGCAACCATAACGACTTCGACCTGCCGATCGCCGGCGTGCGCCACACCACCTGCCCGCATTATTACCGGCAGGCCGAGGAGGGCGAGACCGAGGAGGCCTTCGCCACCCGCCTCGCCGCCGATCTCGAGGCGCTGATCCTCGCCGAGGGGCCGGAGACGGTCGCCGCCTTCATCGCCGAGCCGGTGATGGGCGCGGGCGGCGTCATCGTGCCGCCGAAGACCTATTACCCGAAGATCCAGGACGTGCTGGCCAAGTACGACGTGTTCTTCATCGGCGACGAGGTCATCACCGGCTTCGGGCGCCTCGGCACGGCCTTCGGCAGCGAAGCCATGGAGATGAAGCCGCACTCCATCTCCATCGCCAAGGCGCTGTCCTCGGCCTACCAGCCGATCGGCGGCGTCATGATCCCCGAGGACATGTACCAGGCGATGCTGGACGAGAGCCGCAAGCTCGGCAGCTTCGGCCATGGCTACACCTATTCCGGCCACCCGGTCGCCGCCGCCGTGGCGCTGAAGACGCTGGAGATCTATGAGCGCGAGAGCATCTTCGAGCGCGTGCGGGCCAAGATCCCGCAGTTCGTCGCCCGCCGCGCGGCGCTGGAGGATCACCCGCTGGTCGGCGAGGCGCGCGGCGCGGGCATGGTTGCCGCCATCGAGATTGTCGCCGACAAGAAGACCAAGCACCAGTTCGACCCGAAGCTCGGCCTGGCCGCCAAATGCGTCGCCTTCGCGCAGGCCGAGGGGCTGATCGTGCGCAACGTGTTCGGCGACGCGGTCACCATCTGCCCGCCGCTGGTCATCTCGCCCGCCGAGATCGACGAACTGTTCGACCGGCTCACCCGCGCGCTCGACAAGACGCTCGACTGGGCGGTGAGCCAGAAGCTGCTGGCGGCCTGAGGCCGGCTTCCCACCTTGCCGTCATCCCGGACGGTCCGCAGGACCGCTCCGGGATCGCGGGAAGGAAAAGAGCGGCCCGCGATCCCGGCTCTGCGGCTTCGCGGAGCCTGCCCTTGGGCTTGCCGAAGGCAAGACCCGAGGGGCCGGGATGACGGCGGACCGGCGGAAGTCGCGATCCCCGCAAATAAAAAGGGCGCTGCCAGCGGCAGCGCCCTTTTTATATTCGTTGGGCTAAGTGCCGAGCGGAGGCTCAGAGCACCACGACTTCGGTGCCCTGCGGCACGCGGCTGTAAAGGTCGATCACGTCCTCATTGAGCATGCGGATGCAGCCCGAGGAGATCGCCTGCCCGATATATTCCGGCTGGTTGGTGCCGTGAATGCGGAACAGCGTGTCCTTGTTGCCCTGGTAGAGATAGAGCGCGCGAGCGCCCATCGGGTTGTGCGGGCCGGGGCCGACGAAGTTCGGGATACCCGCAAGGCGCTGCTTGATCTCGGGGGTCGGGGTCCAGGTCGGCCATTCGGCCTTGCGGCCCACCTTGGCCTCGCCCTTGAACGCCAGGCCTTCTTCGCCGACGGTCACGCCGTAGCGGATGGCCTTGCCGTTGTCCTGGACGAAGTAGAGATATTTCTTCTCGGTATCGACCACGATCGTGCCCGGCTTCTCGGCGCCGGCGTAATCGACGATCGAGCGCTGGTAGATGTCCGGCGGCAGGACCTTCTGATACGGCGCGTTGGCCAGAAGCTGCTTGTCCCGCGGCGTCAGCGACGCCGTCGGCGCCGGCTCACGCTCGACGCTGGTACAAGCGCCAACGAGAAGCGCAAACAGGATGATACCCGCCCCGCGCAAATTCATTTCTCAATGCTCCGAATCAATTGCACGCGCCAAGCGTGCGGCTTCACCCTTGACTGTCGATTAACCGAACTTGGTTCCGCCTTGAAGGGGCCACATGAGTGACCGTGCAAGGCGGGCAAAAAATGTTGCGCAAAAAGCTCACTTCTTCTGGAAGACATCCAAAATCGCCGGCAAAACCCCTCCGTAACGTCAAGAGCCTTACCGGCGACCCCGATTTTGCTTATTTTTGTCGCAGTCGACGGTCAATTCGTCGGCAGCCACCCGGCGAGCGGGTGGATCACCTTGGAGGAAGTCATGTCTACCGAAGACAAGCCGGCCCCCCAAAGCCGGCCGAGTGACCGCTGGGACCGCGCGGAGCAGAGTGCTCACTGGCGCGAGATCGGTATTTCCGCGGTTGCCGCCGCGGCGCGTTATGCGTCTGACAAGAAGACGGTATCCGATGCCCCCAATACGGGTGCGGCGCGGACCGATGGTGGTGATGCCAAAGTCGTAACGCTTCGCGACATCGAATATTTCGCGGCCTGATTGCCACCGGCCACCGGCCGGGACGAGCTCGTCCGCACCCCTCCCCCCACGCACCGACATCGTTTCCCGCCGTCGTCAGGCTGCGGGCGACCCGATGACGCGTCGCTGCTATAGGGACGGCTGAAACCGGCTGCGGCCTTCCGGGATTACCGGGAAGCCGCAGCCGGCCGTTCCATGGCGCCGCCCGCCATCGTCGCCGGCCTTTCCGGGGAGAACCGCATGATCACCGCCTATTGCGTGCGCGAAGGCGCGCTCACGGGAGTGCCCGTCGCGCCCGATGGCACGCTGCCGCCCGACACGATCTGGATCGACGTGCTGCGCCCCTCCGAGACGGAGGACGATCTGGTCGAATCGGCGCTCGGCATCGCCATCCCCACGCGGGACGAGATGATCGAAATCGAACCCTCGAGCCGGCTCCGGCTGGAGAAGGGCGCGATCTACCTGACCGGCAGTCTCGTCTGCAACTCGGAAGACGAGCGCCCGACACTCTCCGCCGTCACCTTCATTCTCGCCCGCCACCGGCTGGTCACGCTGCGCTATGACGAGCCCAAGCCCTTCCGGCTGGTCACCGCCGAGCTCGGCCGCGCCTGCCCGGCCGACATGACCGGCGAGCGGCTGCTGATGGAACTGCTCGACACCATCGTCGACCGCGCCGCCGACATCATCGAGCGCCTCGCCGCCCAGATCGAGGCGCTGTCCGAGCGCATCTTCGACCGCGAGGCCCGCACGGATCAGAACCAGCGCTACCGCGCGCTGCTGGCGCGGATCGCCCAGCTCGGCGACCTCGCCTCCAAGGTGCGCGAAAGCCTCGTCAGCATGGCCCGCATCTTCACCTTCCTCGCCGCCGAGGGCGAGCTGAAGGCGATGTCCAAGGACCAGAAGACGGCGCTGAAGAGCCTCCAGCGCGACGCCACCTCGCTCACCGACCATGTGAGCTATCTCGGCGACAAGATCACCTTCCTGCTCGACGCCACGCTGGGCCTCGTCAGCATCGAGCAGAACAACATCATCAAAATTTTCGCGGTGCTCTCGGTGGTGCTGATGCCGCCGACGCTTATCGCCTCGATCTACGGCATGAACTTCGAGCACATGCCCGAGCTTGCCCTGACATGGGGCTACCCGGCGGCGCTGATCGCCATGCTGATCGCGGCGATCGTGCCCTACTGGATCTTCAAATGGCGCCGCTGGCTGTGAGCCGGCAGGCCCGCACGCTCAGACGTGCTGGCCGCCATTGATGTGGATCTCGGCGCCGTTGAGGTAGGACGAGGTCTCTGTGCACAGCACATAGATGATCTTGGCCACCTCGTCGGGCGTGCCGAGCCGCTGCATCGGGATCTGCTCGACGATCTTCTCCGTGCCGGGCGAGAGGATCGAGGTGTCGATCTCGCCGGGCGCGATGGCGTTGACCCGCACGCCGAGCGGGCCGAAATCGGCCGCCATCTCGCGCGTCAGCCCGGCCAGCGCCGCCTTGGAGGTGGCATAGGCCGCGCCCGCGAAGGGGTGTACCCGCGAGCCGGCGATGGAGGTGACGTTCACCACAGCGCCATGGGTGCGCTTCAGCTCTTCCAGCAGGCCGCGCGCCAGCAGGATGGGGGCGAAGAAATTGACCTGGAAGACCTTGTGCCAGGCCTCCTGCGGCGTGTTGAGCGTGCTCAACCGCGCCCCGCCCGCCCCCTTGGGCGAGATGCCGGCATTGTTGACCAGCGCGTGCAGCTCGCCATTCTCCAGCCGGCTCTTGATCTCGTCGACCGCGCGCAGCGTGTCCTCGGGATTGGAGAGGTCGACCTGGATATGGTCCTCCGGCCCCATCTCCCACGGGCAATTCTCCGGGAAGGCATGGCGCGAGCAGGTGATGACCCGCCAGCCGGCGGCGGAGAACCGCTTGACGGTGGCGTGGCCGATCCCGCGCGAGGCGCCGGTGAGCAGCAAGGTACGGCGAGGCTGGTTGGAACCCTTGGTCATGGGGGCAGTCTTAGCTCAGCTCGGGGCGGGTGTCAGGACAATAGCGCGGCCGGGTGACGTCCGTAGGATGCCGGACCCCGCATCGCAGCGAAGAATAGGCTCAGGGATAGAGCCGCGTCTTGCTCCAGCCGTCCACCTCGGGCGTCGCGCGCTCGAAGACCACGCGGTCATGCAGGCGGAACGGGCGATCGTGCCAGAATTCGATCTGCACCGGGCGGATGCGGTAGCCGTTCCAGTGCGGCGGGCGGGGCACCTCGCCGAGGGCGTGCTTGGCGGTGAACTTCGCCACCGCCGCCTCCAACGCGAAGCGCCCTTCGAGCGCGCTCGACTGCTGGCTCGCCCAGGCGCCGATCTGCGACAGACGCGGGCGGCTGGCGAAATAGGCGTCAGCCTCCGCCGCGCTCACCATCTCCACCGGCCCACGCACCCGGATCTGCCGGCGCAGCGACTTCCAGTGGAACAGCACCGCCGCCTTCGGCGTGCCGGCGAGCTCGCGGCCCTTGGCGCTGTTGGAGTTGGTGAAGAACACGAAGCCGCGCGTGTCACGGGCATTGAGCAGCACCATCCGCACATCCGGCAGCCCGTCAGCATCGACGGTCGCCAGCGCCATGGCGTTGGGATCGTTAGGTTCGCTGGCCCTTGCCTCCGCGAACCAGTCCTCAAAGAGCTGGAACGGCTCGGCAGCCTGCGTGAAATCACCGGATGTTAACTCTTCAGGCGCTTCCATAAGGGCAGTCTCGATAAGTGGACCCGAGGGCCCGACGATGTTCCTAAGGCGGCGACGGACGGCATCATCCGCGATGATGCGCATTCCGGCTCCATATACGCACGCCGGCGCGCTTCGGACAGCGGCTTGCTCCGTCTCCTTCGTCGCGGTCGCTCTGTTGCTCGCCGGCTGCTCGGGCACCTCCGCGCTCGATCCCATCGCCACCGGCTCGATCAGCGCCCCCCCGGCCGCCTATGCCGCCGAACCCGTGCCCAAGGGCGTCGCCCCGGAGGACTGGATGGCGGCGCGCAAAGCGCTCGCCGAAGCGCTGGTCGAAAAGGACGCCGCCCCGAGCGTGCCGTGGGAGAATTATGTCAGCGCCACGCGCGGCACCGTCACCCCGCTCAGCAAGACCGCCGATGCGGGTGGCGGCCATTGCCGCGAATTCCTCATGAGCTTCGTCAAGGAGAGCGGCGAGGAATGGCTGCAGGGCGCGGCCTGCCGCACCAAGACCGGCTGGAAGGTCGATCAGGCCCGCCTGCTCGAGCGCAGCTAGCCCACATCCCTTCATCCGGCCGCACCCGCCTTTTGCCGCGCGCCGTTGCAGAGCGGCAACACGTCTCCTACATGACGCAGAGCCGGAACCGCCGGACGAGACGTATCATCCATGCGCGACCCCTATGACATCCTCGGCGTTGCCCGCAGCGCCGACGCAACCGAGATCAAGCGGGCTTTCCGCAAGCTCGCCAAGAAACTGCACCCCGACGCCAACCCGGACGATCCGGAGGCGCCGGACAAGTTCGCCGAGCTGAACTCCGCGCACGAAATTCTCTCGGACCCGGACAAGCGCGGCAAGTTCGACCGCGGCGAGATCGACGCCGAAGGCAAGCCGAAGGGCTTCGAGGGCTTTCCCGGCGGCGCCGGCGGCTTTCGCCGGGGTGGCGGCGGCTTCCAGCAGGGCCCGGCGGGCGAGACGATCTTCGAGAGCTTCTCCTTCGGCCAGGAGGGCGCGCGGCGCTCCGGCCATGGCCCGCATGACGCCGGCGGTTTCGACGACGTGCTCTCCGACATTCTGAGCGGCCTTGGCGGCGGGCGCGGCCGGTCGCGGGGGCGTGGCCGGGCGGAGACGCCGCGCGGCAATGACATCGACATCACCGTGCCGGTGCCGCTGGAGACCGTGGTCGAGGGCGGGCCGGTCAAGGTCCACTTGCCCAATGGACGGGTGATGGAGGTCAAGATCCCCGCCCGCGTCGCCGAGGGCCACCGCATGCGCATGAAGGGGCAGGGCGAGCCCAGCGCCTTTGGCGGCACGCCGGGGGACGCCTATGTCGTCGTCGCCTACGCCCCGCACCGCCTGTTCAAGGTGGAAGGCGCGGATCTGCGCGCCGACGTGCCGCTGCCGCTCGCCCAGGCGGTGCTGGGCGGCAAGCTGCGTGTGCCGACGCTGAAGGGCGAGGTAGAGCTCTCCCTCCCGGCCTGGACCGATTCGGGGCGGACCTTCCGCCTGCGCGGCAAGGGCCTGCCCAAGCCCGATGGCGGCGACGGCGATCTTCTGGCCACCGTCCGCATCGCCCTGCCGGCCGAGCGCGACTCCGAGCTCGAAGCGCTGCTGCGCAAGCGCAGCGGGGCTTGAGCGGGCGAGCGGCACCCACCTGCCGCTACGTCGGCCACGCCTGCGTCTTTCGCGGCCGCATGTCCGACTGTAACCGCTCGCTTGAGCGCGTCTTGCCGCTGTGCGATAGGAACCCCTCGCCACCGCAAGGTGGGACGACAGGACGGAGCACGGTGTGACGGGCATGGCATCGGTTGGGTTGATGAACGGCAAGCGCGGGCTCGTGATGGGTGTCGCCAATAACCGTTCCATCGCGTGGGGCATCGCCAAGGCCGTCCATGCTCAGGGCGCGAAGCTGGCCTTCACCTATCAGGGTGAGCCGCTGAAGAAGCGCGTCGAGCCGCTCGCCAATGAGCTGGACGCCGCCATTGTCGGCCATTGCGATGTTACCGACCCCGCCACCATCGACGCGGTCTTCGCGGAGACCGAGCGCCAGCTCGGCGGGCTCGACTTCCTCGTCCACTGCATCGCCTTCTCCGACAAGAGCGAGCTGGACGGGCGCTATGTCGACACCACCGCGGACAACTTCAGCAAGACCATGCTGATCTCCTGCTACAGCTTCACCGCCGTCGCCCAGCGCGCCGAGAAGCTGATGACCAATGGCGGCTCCATGCTGACGCTGACCTATTACGGCGCCGAGAAGTGGATGCCGCATTACAACGTCATGGGCGTCGCCAAGGCGGCGCTGGAGGCGAGCGTGCGCTACCTCGCGGCCGATCTCGGCCCGAAGAACATCCGCGTCAACGCCATCTCCGCCGGTCCGATCAAGACGCTGGCCGCTTCCGGCATCGGCGACTTCCGCTACATCCTGAAGTGGAACGAGCTGAACGCGCCACTGCGCCGCACCGTCACTATCGACGAGGTCGGCGATACCGGCATGTATCTGCTCTCGGATCTCGGGCGCGGCGTCACCGGCGAGATTCACCACGTCGATGCGGGCTATCATGTCGTCGGCATGAAGAACCCCGAGGCGCCGGACCTGACGCTGGATCGCGACTGATCCGCACGCGCCGCCCGAGCCCCGGTTAAGGAGACAGCGATGACCCAGCCTCACCCCGCTCCGACCCTGGCTTTTCCGCGTCTTGCGGTCCTGGCGACGGCGCTGGCCCTCGTCGGTGGGCTCGCCTTGTCCTCGGGCGCGCAGGCGCAGACCTCCCTCACCGTGCAGCCCCCGCCAGGTCCGCAGGATCGCGGTGTGCCGCCGACGCTGGAGCAATATCCGCTCCTGCCGCGCATTTTCGGGCCGGGCGGGGCGATCTTCCCCGGCTATGTCTCGCCGATCGACCAGAACGAGGATAGCCGCGTCTCGCTGCTCACCGGCGGCGGCGGGCGGATGGTGTTCGCGGCCGGCACGGCCGACACGCGCTGCCAGACCGAGCAGGCGCCGACCATCACCATTCTCAGCGCCCCGGCCGGTGTGAAGCTCTCGACCGACTATGGCAACTTCACCGTGGACGCGGTGCAGGCGGGCTCCTCCTTCTGCCTCGGCCGCGTCATCCAGGGCACGCGGGTCTTCGTCACCGGCCGGCTGCCGCGCGGCGGCGCCACCGCGACGCTGAAAGTCTCCTACCCGCAGGTGGGCCGGCTCGGCCGCAGCTACACCCACACCGTGACACTGCCCGCCCGATGAGCCGCTGCCGCATTTTCCTTGTTCGCCATGGCGAAACCGACTGGAACCTCGCCGGGCGTCTCCAGGGCCATCACGACATTCCGCTGAACGATCTCGGCCGCGAGCAGGCGGCCAACACCGCGCGCGTGGTCGACCGCCTCGCCGGCGGCGCGGCCGGGCTCGACTATGTGGCGAGCCCGCTCGGCCGAACCTCGCAGACCATGGCGATCCTGCGCGCCGAGCTCGGCCTGCCGCCGGACGAGTTCCGCCGCGACGCGCGGCTGAAGGAAATCGGCTTCGGCCGCTGGGAAGGCTATAGCTGGACCGAGCTGCGCCGCCGCGATCCCGCCAGCGTCGCCGTGCGCAAGACCGATCCGTGGAACTTCGTGCCGCCCGGCGGCGAGAGCTACGCCATGCTGACCGAGCGCGTTATGGGGGCGATCAACGAGATCACCACCGACAGCGTGGTGGTGACCCATGGCGGCGTCGTGCGCGCCATGCTGCATGTCCTCGCCGGCATGCCGCCCGAACAGGCGGTGGACCTGCCCGTGCGCCAGGGCGCGGTCTACATGGTCGAGAACGGCGCGTTTGAACTCGCCGTCGCCTGACGGCCGCCCGCACAAGAGGGGAACACCATGGCCGCCACGCTGATCACCGCCTCGGAGGCCGCCAATCCCCGCCCGATCTGGTGCGTGACGCCGCAGAACTGGCGCGAGGTGGCCAAGGGCCTGCCCGCCCCGGCGCTTGCCTTCGGCGAGGCGACCGGCTTCAAGGCCGAGCCCGGATCGCTCCTCATCCTGCCGGCGGCCGATGGCAGCATTGCCGGCGTGCTGTTCGGCTGCGAGGACGCCCCGCGCGACCCGCTCTCCTTCGGCAAGCTCGCGACGTCCCTGCCGGCCGGCGACTACTTTCTGGAGCGCGCCCCGGCGGACCCGCGCCTTGCCGCGCTCGGCCTGCTGCTCGGCGCCTACCGCTTCACGCGCTACCGCAAGCGCAGCCAGCCGGCCATCCGCCTCGTCGTGCCTGATGGCGTCGACAAGGCGGCGCTGGAGCGCACGGCGGAGGCGGTGACGCTCACGCGCGATCTCGTCAACACCCCTGCCAACGACCTCGGCCCGGCCGAGATCGAAGCCGCCGTGCGCACGCTGGCCGCGCGCTTCGGCGGCAGCGTCCGGGTGACGGCGGGCGATGATCTGCTCGCCGCCAATTTCCCGATGGTCCATGCCGTCGGCCGCGCCAGCCCGCGCGCGCCGCGCCTGATCGACCTCTCCTGGGGCGACGAGGACGCGCCCAAGGTCACGCTGGTCGGCAAGGGCGTCGCCTTCGACACCGGCGGGCTCGACATCAAGCCGTCCGCCGGCATGCTGCTGATGAAGAAGGACATGGGCGGCGCGGCGAGCGCGATCGGCCTCGCCCAGATGATCATGGGCCGCAACCTGCCGATCCGGCTGCGCCTCATCGTGCCGGCGGTGGAGAATGCGGTGTCCGGTGCCTCCTTCCGGCCGGGCGACATCCTGCCCTCGCGCAAGGGCCTCTCGGTCGAGATCGGCAATACCGATGCGGAGGGCCGGCTGATCCTCGCCGACGCGCTGGCGCTGGCGGATGAGGAAGCCCCGGAGCTGCTGATCGACTTCGCCACCCTCACCGGCGCCGCCCGCGTCGCACTCGGCCCGCAGCTTCCGCCCGCCTATACGGATGACGAGACGCTGGCCGCCGACCTCGCCCGCCATGGCGCGGCCGAGGCCGATCCGCTCTGGCGCATGCCGCTGTGGCGGCCCTATGCCTCCATGCTCGACAGCCCGATCGCCGATCTCAACAACGCGCCGGGCGGCGGGTTTGCCGGCTCCATCACCGCCGCGCTGTTCCTCCAGCGCTTCGTCGAGCGGGCGGGGAGCTGGCTGCATCTCGACATCTACGCCTGGAACCCGTCCAACCGGCCGGGCCGGCCGGAAGGGGGCGAGGCGCAGACCATACGCGCCCTCGACGCGCTGCTGACGGAGCGTTACGCGCGTTAAGGAATTGTTGGCCCGCCCGACCGCATGGTACGAACAATCCGCAGCCGTAACGATTAGCGTTACGGGGCCAACGAGGTTCGGACCATGGCGGTCGAGTTGCGCCCATCGCAGGCGCTGCGCCTGCTGCACGAGCTGTCGCTCGCGCAGGTGCGCGACGACGCGCCCGACCTCAGCCCGCGCCAGCTCGCCATCCTGCTCTGCGTCTATCTCGAAGCCCCGCCGCACACGGTGCGCGGCCTCGCCGCTCGCCTCGGCGTGACCAAGCCCGTCATTACCCGCGCGCTCGACACGATGGGCGCGCTCGGCCTCGTCTCGCGGCGCCGGGACGAGGCGGACAAGCGCAACGTCATCATCCAGCGCACGGTTGACGGGGCGCTGTATCTGGAAAAGCTGGGCGATCAGGTCGTCGCCGTCGCCCGCCATCTGCGCTGAGCGCGCCGCCGCCCGCCAGCCCTCTCCGCCGAGGACCGCCCGTGACCGAACTCGACCCGCGCCTCACGCCCGCCCGGCCGGACCTCGCCGCCACCCACCTGCGCGGCCTCATCGAGGCGCCGCGCTATGTGGAGGGCACCACCTACCGCGTCGTCCATCCCGCCGCGCCGGTGCGCAAGGAGCCCTCTCCCGAGGCGCCGCTGACCACCGAGGCACTGTTCGGCGAGACCGTGACGATCTACGACCTCACCGAGGAAGGCTGGGCCTGGGGCCAGCTCGATGGCGACGGCTATGTCGGCTGGCTGCCGGCGGAAGCGCTCGGCCCGGTGGCGGCGCCCGCCACCCACAAGGTCGCGGCGCTGCGCACCCCTGTCTTTGCCGGTCCATCGATCAAGCTGCCGCCGCAGGGCCTGCTCTCGCTCGGCAGCCGGGTCATCGTGATCGAGGCGCGCGAGCGATTCAGTCTCACCGCCGAGGGCGGTTTCATCTTCAGCGCCCATCTCGCGCCGTTGGATGTGGTGGAGGGCGATTTCGTCGCGCAGGCCGCGCGCTATCTCGGCGCCGCCTATCTCTGGGGTGGGCGCTCCAGCCTCGGGCTCGACTGTTCGGGCCTCGTGCAGATGGCGCTCACCGCCTGCGGCATCGCCTGCCCGCGCGACAGCGACATGCAGGAAAAGGCGCTCGGCGCCGCCCTTGCCTTCGACGGGGATCTCGCCACGCTCCGGCGCGGCGACCTGCTGTTCTGGCCCGGCCATGTCGGCATCGTCGAGGACGGACAGACGCTGCTGCACGCCACCGCCTTCTTCATGTCCGTGGTGCGCGAGCCGCTCGGGGCGGCGCTCGCCCGCATCGAGGCCAGCGGCACGCCCCTGCGCAGCGTGCGCCGGCTCTGAACCTCACAGCTCGTCGCGGAACAGGCCGAGCCGGCGCAGCGCGGCCTTCTCGGCTTCCAGCACGACCATCAGCAACACGCCGACGCCCACCACCATCACCCCGTCGAGGAAGCTGACGGGTCGCGTGTCGAACACCGCTTGCAGCGGCGGCGCGTAGGTAAAGGCGACCTGCGCCAGCGTCACCCCCGCCAGCGCGACCAGCACCGCGCGCGTGCCGAGCGCCCCGCGCCAGGTGAGCGACGTCGTGTGCAGAAAGCGCACATTGAACAGGTAGAAGATCTCCATCACCACGATGGTGTTCACCACCAGCGTGCGCGCGGTGGCGAGATCCTGCCCGCGCGCCAGCGCCAGATGCAGCATGGCGAAGGACGCCAGCATGAACAGCAGCGACACCAGCGCGATGCGCCAAAGCATGAAGGGCGTGAGCAGGCTTGCCCGCGCCGGGCGCGGCGGGCGGGCCATCGTGCCCGGTTCGGTCGGCTCGAAGGCCAGCGCAAGGCCCAGCGTCACGCTGAGGATGAGGTTCAGCCAGAGGATCTGCGCCGGCGACATGGGCAGCGTCGCGCCAATGAGGATGGCGACGACGACGCCCAGCACCTCACCGCCATTGGTCGGCAGGGTCCAGGCGATCATCTTGCGGATGTTGTCATAGACCGTGCGTCCCTCCTTCACCGCCGCGACGATGGAGGCGAAATTGTCGTCGAGCAGCACCACCTCAGCTGCCTGCTTGGCGGCTTCCGTGCCCTTGCGGCCCATGGCGATGCCGACATCGGCCTGTTTGAGCGAGGGCGCGTCATTCACCCCGTCGCCGGTCATCGCCACCACCGCGCCGGTGGTCTGCAGCGCGCGCACGATGCGCAGCTTGTTCTCCGGGCTGGTGCGGGCGAACACGGTGGTCTCCTGCGCCCGGCCGATGAGGGCGTCATCCTCGGTGGCATCTACCTCCGCGCCCGTCATCACCCGCGGCTCGGCGCCAAGCCCGAGCTGGCGGGCGATGGCCTGGGCGGTCGCCCCGTGGTCGCCCGTGATCATTTTCACGCCGATGCCGGCGGTCTGGCACTCGGCAATGGCCGCCATGGCCTCGGCACGCGGCGGGTCGATGAAGCCGACCAGCCCGAGGAACTCCATGTCCTCAAGGTCGCTCAAGGCAAGGCGACCGCTCCCGGAGTCGAACAGCCGCATCGCGGCAAAGCCGAGCAGCCGCTCGCCCTGCCGGGCCGTCGCCTCGATGGCGGCGTTCCAGCGTGTTTCCTCCGCCCCCGCGCAGAGCGCGAGCACCGCTTCCGGCGCGCCCTTGACGAAGATGACCGCCTCGCCGGACGGCCCGCGCGCCAGCACCGCCATGAAGCGATAGGCGGCATCGAAGGGGATGGCGTCGAGCCACTGCCACGCCCCGCGCTCCACGGCCGGCACCAGCCCGCCCTTGACGGCGAGCGCCACCAGCGCCGCCTCCATCGGATCGCCCTCGGCGTGCCAGACGCCCCCCTCGGCGCGCAGATGCGCGTCATTGCACAGCAGCCCGCAGCGCAGCAGCGCCTCCACGGCGGCGCCCGACGCCTCCGGCCCGCTCAGCTCGCCCTCTGGCGCGTAGCCGATACCGGAGACGTCAATGGCGGCCACCGCTGCCGCGTCGCCGGGCACGAAGAGCCGTCGCGCCGTCATCTCGTTGCGGGTGAGCGTGCCGGTCTTGTCCGAGCAGATGATCGAGGTGGCCCCCAGCGTCTCCACCGCCGGCAGGAGACGGATGACCGCGTTGCGCCGGGCCATGCGGCGCACGCCGATGGCGAGGGTAATGGTGATGACCGCTGGCAGCCCCTCCGGCACCACGCCGACCGCGAGCGCCACCACCGCCATCAGCGCCTCGCTCCAGCCATAGCCGCGCAGCAGCACGGCAATGAGGAACAGCACGCCGCCGGCGATCAGCACCGCCCCGGTGAAGCGGCGGGCAAAGGCGTCGATCTCGCGCAGCAGGGGAGTCGCCATAGGCTCCACACCCGCCATCAACCGGCCGATGCGGCCAATCTGGGTGCGGGCGCCGGTGGCAACGACGATGCCGGTGCCCTGCCCCGCCGCGACCGTCGTGCCGGAGAACGCCATGGAATGCCGGTCACCAAGCGCCGCCTCGGCCGGGGCGGGCGCCTCATGTTTCTGCGCGGCGAGCGATTCGCCGGTGAGCATTGCCTCGTCGATCAGCATGCCGCGCGCTTCGATCAGCCGCGTGTCGGCCGGTACGCGGTCGCCGGCTTCAAGCAGCACGAGGTCGCCGGGCACGAGATCGCGCGCGGCGATGCTCTGGCGCTGGCTGGCGCGGATGACGTTGGCGTGCGGCGCGACCATGTTGCGGATCGCCCGCAACGACTCTTCGGCCCGCCCCTCCTGCACGAAGCCGACGATGGCGTTCGCCAGCACCACCGCGATGATGACGCCGGCATCGACATAATGGCCGAGGATCAGCGCCGCGACCGCGCCAGCCAGTAGGAAATAGATCAGCGCATTGTTGAACTGGGCGAGGAAGCGGCGGAGCGGCGAAGGCCCCTTCGGTTCGGGCAGCGCGTTCGGCCCATGCGCGACGAGGCGGCGGCGCGCCTCCTCGGCGGCCAGGCCGGTGATGGGAGCCTCCAGCCGCGCGGCGACGTCGGCATGGCTCAGCGCGTGCCAGCGGGCCTCCGAGGCGTGCGTGGGATCGGCGAGGGTCATGGCGGTGGCGCCTTCCGTTCCATCAGCGGGATGCGAACGCTAGCGGGTGAGTCCGATGGGACAACCGGACTTTCCCGGATGCGCGCGGAAAGCTGGCTCACCCCCAACATGGCGCGTGTTGCCGCCGAACCAAGGGCGGAACGAAAGATGGCGCGCGGCGCGGCGCGAAAAGGCGCCGGCCGGCGATGCACGAAAAAAGGGGCCGGCGTGAGCCGGCCCCAAGGAGAGGATCCACGGGGGATCCGAGGGAAGGGTCAAATCTCTTCGTCGCCGCCGAACCAGCCGCCGCCGTCGAACCAGCCGCCTTCATCGGAAGCGTTGATGTCATCGGCGCCCGCATCGGCCGCATTGTCGGCGGGAGCATCCGCCGGAGGCTCGGCCGGGGCTTCAGCGGCTTTCGCCTCGCCGCCGGAGAGCATGCTGGAAATGGCGCTGCCTAGAAGCACGCCGCCCGCCACGCCCATCGCCGTCTGCGCCGCGCCGGCGAGGAACCCGCCGCCACCGCCGCCGAAGCCCGGCCGGCCGAAGGCGCCGGGCTGCTGGGCCATGCCCGGCTGCCCCATTCCGGGAGCACCCATGCCGGGTTGGCCATAGCCGGGTTGGCCCTGTGAGGGAGTTCCCGGCTGGCCGACGGGGGCGCCGCCCCAGGCGGGGGAGGAGGCCCCCGCCGCAGCCCCGGCGCCCGAGCCGAAGGCGGTGCTGCTCGTGCGCGGCATGGACGGAACCGAGCCGCGCCGGGCCGGCGGAGCGCCCGAGCCGAACAGGCTGCCGAACAGCCCGCCGGAGCTGGCCGGACGCGACTCACTGGCCTGACGCTCCACCTCTTCGGCCTGACGCTCCAGCTCCTCGATGCGCGCCTGTGCCTGCTGCAGGGCGTAGTCCTGCATGACAATGGTCTGCGCCATCAGATAGGGCGCTGCCGGCTGACGGGCGATGCGTTCGGCGATGTAGCCCTCGGCCTGCCCGTCGCGCGGGGGCGAGCGGCGTTCCGCCTCGACGAGCTTTTCGAAAAGCCCATCAATGGCTTGGCGATCCTGATCGTTCATCACGGATACCCTCGATTCGTCCAATCTCACTCCCGCTCGCCGGTGAGGTTGAGCAGAAGCTGGAAGATGTTGACGAAGTTGAGATAGAGCGACAGCGCGCCGAACACAGCGAGCTTCTGCTGCGATTCCGCGTCGAAATTATCGGCGTACTGCTCCTTGATGCTCTGCGTATCCCACGCCGTCAGACCAACGAACACAAGAATACCTACCACGGAAACGATGAACTGCAGCATCGTCGAGCCGAGGAAGATGTTGACCACGCTGGCGATGACTACGCCGATCAGACCCATGATCAGGAATGAGCCGAATTTCGACAGGTCACGCTTGGTGGTATAGCCATAAAGACTGGTCGCACCGAACATGGTTGCGGCGATGAAGAAGGTCCGCGCGATCGAGGTGCCGGTGAACACCAGGAAGATCGACGCCATGGACAGACCCATCACCGCGCAGAACGCCCAGAACATGGACTGCGCCGCGCTGGCCGACATCGACTGGATGCGGAACGAGAAGAACAGCACGAAGCCGATCGGGGCCAGCATCACCACCCACTTCAGCGGGGTGGAGAAGATCGGCACGTAAAGCGCCGGCGTGGTGCCGACGATGAAGGCCACGGCGCCGGTGATGACGAGGCCGAGCGCCATATAGTTGTAAACGCGAAGCATATGCTTGCGCAGGCCCTCGTCGAAGACGGCCTGATCGATGCCGCGCGAGGCGGTCTGCCACTGATAGCCGAAATTCGGCGTGTTCATGTCTCTCTCCATCGAGAAATCAACCCATTAGGGTCAGTAGAGCGAGCGCGCCAAAGCGGCGGCTGCCCGATCGAGTTCGCGGGTCTCGCCCTGGGCGACCAGGGCATAGGCGACCTCCCCGACCTGCCAATAGGCGGCGCTGAGATCTTCCCGCGGAACAGTGGTGGCCGGCACCACGTCGAAGCTGCCCGGCCGGACGGCGAACAGCGACACGGCGCCGAAATCCTTTGTCTTCACAGCGACTTCCACGCTCGGCCCGAAGGCCGACGGGAAGACCTGGACGTCCGAGACCTGCCAGTCCTCCGGCAGTTGCGGAACGACGATGGCGGTCGCGGCACGGATCTCCGCCGGGTCATAGGCGGCAGAGCCGGGCTGCGAGTTCATGCCGGCGCGCAGCTGAGTGGTGCGGTGCGCGCGCACAGCTTCCTCCAGATAGGCCGGCGGCAGATCGGACGCGACGACGCGGCTAACCCCGAGCGGGCCGAACTGCCCATGCGCCAGCCAGCCTGCGCCGATAAGCAGCGCGACCGAGGCGGCCAGACGCAGCCGGCGTATCCAGCGCTCGCGCGACAGTGCCCCTTCCAGCCGGCGCGCGGCGTCAGCGGTGGCCAGTCGCGCCGGGGCGCTCATCATTGAGCGCGGCGTATCCGCCAGCGCAAGGCGCAGCTCGTCGCGAATGCGCAAATCCGCCATCACCCGCGACGCCTCCGCCGGATGAGCGCTGAGATAAGCCTCGACGTCGATGCGGCGGGCGACGTTCAGCTCGTCATCAACATAGGCCTGCAGGTCGTCGTCGGAGACCGGATCAAGCGGACGGTTCATCCGCACCTCCTACAAGTCGCAAATGGGTCGGGCGCACCACCCCGCCCTCCTCCATCGCCCGCAAACTGGCGCGGGCGCGGGATAGGCGGGACATCAGCGTGCCCACGGGAATGCTCAGCGCGGCCGCCGCCTCGGCATAGCCAAGGCCTTCAATCGCCACGAGATGCAGCGCGGCGCGCTGCTCCTCCGGCAACTGCATGAAGGCCTCGCGCACCTGGGCGAGACGCACATGATGCTCCTGCGCCGGCTCGCCCGCCGGCTCGGCAAGCTCCAGCACACGGCGGCCGCGCTCATCCTCGGCACGCCGCGCCCGGCGTTTGTCGATGAAGGTATTGTGCAGAATGGACAGGAGCCAACCGCGCAGCCCCTTCGCCGCCGCGCGCTCGGGCGAGAAGCTGCCGCGCTTCTCATAGGCGCGGACCAGCGCGTCGTGGACGAGATCCTCGGCATCGGCGTCATCGCGGGTGAGCGAGCGCGCATAGCGTCGCAGCACCCCCAACTGGGCCGGCACGTCGAACATGGCCTGATCGCGCTTCATGTCGAGTATACGGAGCCCCGTGGCGGATTATTCCCACCCTTGCACGAATTTTTCGCGACCGCCGGGCAGGGAACGCCAGGCCGTTCCATCCGTTCTCCCGCAGCATCAATCCGGGCGGAGTGTGACGAACCATGATGGCTGAAAAATCCCGTGCCGCCGTTCCCGCCAAAGCCGTCCCGCCCGCCGTCTCGCATGGCGCGTCGACCCTCTCGGCGGTAACGATCGACGCCAGCAACAGCCAGCTTCGCGAAGAGGACGGCTTCCTCGGCGACAGGGCGCGGCGGGCGGCATTCTTCGCGATTCTCGACCGCTGGCGCGCGGTGGCGGGCGTGGAAGACCCGCTCGGCGAGGAACCGACCTCGGCTATCTCCAAGCGCCAGATCGATGATTTCCTGCGCGAGGGTAACGCGGTCGAGCAGGCCATCGTGCTGAGCGCGGTCGAGGAATACGCTCAGGAGCTCTCCACCGTCGTGCGCCGGCTGCTGCGGACCAGGGAGTGGCGGGGCACCGAGCGCATCGCGGTCGGCGGCGGATTGAAGGCCGGGCGGTTCGCGGAGGTCGCCATCGCCCGCGCCGAACTGATCGCCCGCGCGCAGGATGTGCCCATCGAACTGCGCCCGATCCCGCACCATCCGGATGAGGCCGGGCTGATCGGCGCGGTGCATCTGGCGCCAAGCTGGATGTTCGCCAGCTTCGGCGAGATCCTCGCGGTCGATATTGGCGGCACCAACATCCGCGCCGGCATCGTGCGCTTAAGTCTTGATAAGGCTGAGGATTTGTCGAAAGCGAAGGTACGCACCAGCCAGATCTGGCGCCACGGCGACGAGGATCCCAAGCGCGAGCATGCGGTGGAGCGGCTGGTTGACATGCTTAAGGAGCTGATCGCAGAAGCGGAGAAGGAGGGGCTGTCGCTGGCGCCTTTCATTGGGGTGGGGTGCCCGGGTTTGATCGAATCCGATGGGTCGATCGCCGCCGGGGCGCAGAATTTGCCGGGGAACTGGGAGAGCTCGCGCTTCAACCTGCCGGCGGCGCTGTGGGAGGCGATCCCGGAGATCGGCGGCCGCGAGACCACCGTCGTGATGCATAATGATGCGGTCGTTCAGGGACTTAGCGTCGTGCCCTTCATGCAGGACGTCGCCCATTGGGGCGTGCTGACCATTGGCACCGGGTTGGGCAATGCCCGTTTCACAAATCGCAGCCGGCCGAACGACGAAGAAAAAACCGCTGCCACGCGAAGTAAAGCGAAAGAAAAGGCGAAGGGCTGAGCCAACCGCCGGCACAGCCTCTCACCGGCCTCGCGCCCTGTGATCCCCATCCGTCATCGGTCCGGCGGGGCCGGGTCGCCATCGGCGGTCGCGCCGCTCTCCCGCTCGCGGCGGGCGAGTTCCTCATATTCCCGGCGAATGCGCTCAAGCGCGGTATCGTCCAGCTCCTCGAGATCGAGCAGGATGCGTCGCGCGCGGCCATTCGCGGCGATCAGCTCGTCGATCTTGATGTGAAGCGCGGCGGTGTCCCGGTTCTGGCTGTTCTGAATGACGAACACCATCAGGAAGGTGATGATGGTGGTCGAGGTGTTGATCACCAGCTGCCAGGTATCGCCAAAGCCGAAGAGCGGCCCGCTGGCGCCCCACAGCACGATCAGACCGAGCGCGCCTGCGAACACCACGGGCTTGCCGGTCTGCAGCGAAATCCATTGCGCGAAGCGGGTGAAGAGGGAGCGGCGCGGAGCGCCGGACGTGCTGCGGGGGCTCATGAACATCCACTCGGCCGTCCCCATGACGGTGCCGAGATGAACGCCGCTACGCCGCCCGCGTTCCCGCCCGGATCATCCGCCCGCGTCAGATCATCGGCGCGCCGCCGGTCACCGCGATGGTGGCGCCCGACACATAGCTGGAGAGCGGGTCGGCCAGCATGACATAGGCGGTCGCGAGTTCCGCTGGCTGGCCCGGCCGCTTCATCGGCACCTGCTCGCCAAAATGCTTCACCTTTTCCGGCGGCATGGTCGAGGGGATCAGCGGGGTCCAGATCGGACCCGGCGCCACCGCGTTGACGCGGATGTTGCGCGGCGCCAGCATCTGCGCGAGGCCGGCGGTGAAGTTCTGGATCGCCCCCTTGGTGGTGGCATAGGCCAGCAGGTTCGGGCTCGGCTTGTCGGAATTGATCGAGGCCGTGTTGATGATCGAGCCGCCCTCCGCCATGTGCGGCACCGCAGCCTTGCAGATATAGAACATGGCGTGGATGTTGACGCGGAAGGTCAGCTCCCACTCCTCGTCCGAGATATCCTCGATCGTCTCGAAGCTTGCCTGATGGGCCGCGTTGTTGACGAGAATGTCGATGCCGCCGAGCTCGCGCTGCGCGGTCTCCACCAGCTCCCGGCAGTGTTCGGCGTGCTGGATATCGCCGGGCACGAGCACCGCGCGCCGGCCGGCCTCCTCGACCAGACGCTGCGTCTCGGCCGCGTCGTCGCCCTCATTGAGGTAGGAGATGACGAGATCCGCCCCCTCGCGCGCATAGGCGAGGGCGACGGCGCGGCCAATGCCGCTGTCGCCGCCGGTGATCAGCGCGCGCTTGCCCTGGAGCCGGCCGGAGCCCTTATAGCTCTCCTCGCCATGGTCCGGGCGGGGCTGCATGCTGGCAGTCATGCCGGGCATGGGCTGGGGCTGTTCGGCGAAAGGCGGCGTCGGGTAATGGGCGGTCATTGCGGGTCTCCTCGGATGGTCGGGTGGTCTGGCCTCAGGATTTGCGGTCGTCGGCGTGCTCGGGTTTGCCCTTGCGGGGCGTGGCGGCGAGATCCTCAAGCTGGCGCTCGCTCATCGACTGCTCCATCGACTTCGAGGCACCCTTGAGCGCGCTTTCCGGCGCGTCGCCGCGTTTGGCTGCAAGCGCGGCCCCGGCCGCCTTCTGCTGGGCCTTGGATTTGGCGGGCATGGCGTGGGCCTCCTCCGCTGAATCAGCGTTCTGCAATCCGAACGGTTTGGCGGGAGAGCAAACCCTCCCGCCGCCGTCATCTGCCCCCTGCCTTACTCGGCAGCACGCAGATTGACCTTCGATTCAGCGAGCTTGGTCAGCTTGGAATCGGCGTTTTTCTCTTCCGCGAGGGTCTTTTCGAGAATGCTCGCGCAGTCCGGCCGGCCGAGCTGCCTGGCCCAGGCGACGAGGGTACCGTAGCGGGTCATCTCGTAATGTTCGACCGCCTGTGCGGCGGCGACCAGGGCGGCGTCGAGCACCTGCTTGTCGGCCACCTCGCCGGCGACCTCCTCGGCCTCGTCGATGATCCCGTCAATGGCCGGGCAAGTAACGGACTTCGCCTCTACACCATGAAGCCGGAAAACTTCTTCCAGGCGCACGATGTGATTCTTGGTCTCGGTGAGATGGCCCGTGAAATCTGCCTTGAGCTGCGGATCGGTTGCCTTGTCGATCATCTTCGGCAGCGACTTCACGATCTTGTTTTCGGCGTAGTAAATATCGCGGAGCTGATGGACGAACAGATCGTCCATTGTCTGGATGTCCTTGGAAAACAGACCCATGGTATTTTCCTCCTGAATGGCTTGGTTTTACCGCCATCGCACGCGGTATTAGGTGCGCGTACCGGCAGCCTCTGGGAGAACAACACGTGAGGCGACGGCCCGTTCCCGGATTTTATTAACCGTAATCTCCGCGGGACCGGAACACCGCGACAGGCTGCACACACCGCACCGGATGACCAGTCAGTGCAGTCAGGTGGACGATGTGTACGAGGAGGTGGACGATGTGTGCAGGCAAGCGCGTCTCATTCACCCCCGCCGCACGCGGCTCACCGCCCCCTTCACATCTGCGTCGGCGGCTGCTCGGGGCCGGGGGTCGGCGGCGCGTCGGGAAAGGGCGGCGCGGGCGGCGGGTCGCTGATGACGGGCAGCCGGGGGTCGCGAATGGCGGGCACCGCCGGGTCACGCACCGGCGGGCGCACCGGGTCGCGGATCGGCTCGGGAATCGGGATTGGTCCCGGCATCGGCGGGACACCGGGCGGACCTCCCGGCGGGATCGGCGGGGGAGACGGGTTGTCGGGAGTCAGTTGCGGCGCCATGGACTGAGCCTCCGGTCTGCCACCAGTCCGGGGCAACGTCCCCCTCGCCCGCCGGTTCCCACACTGCGGCGCCCGGCGGCAGGCGGATCTCGGCGATGACGGGCAAATGGTCGGAGGCGAAACGCCCCTGCGGGTCGGTCCAGGCCCGCGCGATCATGCCCTCATGGCTGCCATAGATGCGGTCGAGCCGCATCACCGGCCAGCGGGCGGGGAAGCTGCGCAGCTCGGTGCGCTCGGGCAGCACGCGGGTCAGCGTGCGCGTCACCAGCCCGAAGGAGAACCAGTCATTGAAATCGCCCATCATCAGCGTCGGCAGCGGCCGGCGGCGCCTGGCCATGGCGGCGAGCGTCATCACCTGCCGGCGCCGCTCCAAAATCGCCAGCCCGACATGGACGGCGACGACATGCAGCGGCCCTGCCGGCGTCAGCACCTCCGCCTCGATGGCGATGCGCGGCTCGCGCCGGCGCACGGAGAGGTCGTGCAGCTCGACGCCCCGCGTCGGCCAGCGCGAGAACAGGGCATGGCCGTAATGCCCGTCCGGCGCGAGGATGGTGCGGGCCTCGGTGAAATGGCCGATGCCGAGCCCCTCCAGCGGCGCAAGGCAGGCAACGTCGCGCCCGCGCGTGTCGATCTCCTGAAGGGCAAATATATCCGGCTTGTGGCGGGCGATCAGCGCGGCGATGCGGTCGAGGTCGAAGGCGCCATCCGGCCCGACACCGCCATGGATGTTCCAGCTCATCACCTTCAGCGTCGCGACGGAGGGGCGGGGCTGCGCGGCGTTCACGCGCTGCCTCGCATCCGCGCCACCAGCATTTGCAGGCCGAGCGAGACCAGGATCCACAGCACGACGAAGCCGGCCAGCATGGCGACGCTGCCGAGCGAGGGTTGGCTGATGACATCGACGATCTGCCGGCCGAGCGCGGTCAGCACGACCAGGCCGGGCAGCAGCCCCAGCGCGGTGCCCGCCGTGTAGTCGAGGAAGCGCACGCCCGCCGCGCCAGCGACGAGGTTGACCACGGTGAAGGGCGCCACCGGCACCATGCGCACCGTCGCCACCGCCAGCACGCCGCTCTCGGTCAGGCGGCGGCGGATGCGGTTGATGCGCGGGCCGATGAAGCGGCGCACGAGACCGGAGCCGAGCCGGCGGCCGACGCCATAGGTGGCGAGCGCGCTCGCCATGGCGCCGATGCCGGCGATCAGCGCCCCGGCCCAGCCGCCGAACAAGGCGACGGTGGCGACGATGAGCACCGAGACCGGGAAGATGAGGAAACCGCCAACGATGAAGACGCCGATCATGAAAGCCGGGGCCCAGGGCCGGTCAGCGATATTGTCCAGCGCGGCGATGATGCGCTCGGGTTCGGAGAGCGGGGAATAGGCCCAGGCGATCAGCAGCCCCACTACCACCAAAGCAGCGACGCCGAGCGCCACCAGCCAGCGTTTGCGCGGGTGGCGGGCGGCCTCCTCCGGGCGCTCCTCATAGATCGGCTCGACGGGATCGGCGAGGGAATCGATGCCGATCATCATGTCCGCCTCGCCCTCGCGCGGGACGGGCACGAGGCTCCGCCCGCCGCCGGGCGGGGCGCCGTCGATCACGGCCAGAAGCGAGCCGGCGCGCGCAATGGCCGTGCCGACCTCGGCGGCGGAGAGGCCGAGATGTTCGCCGAGCATGCGGTTGCGCACCGCCAGCACGGCCGCGCGTTCATCCTCGTCATCGGCGTCGATCACGAGGTCGCACTCGCTGTCGAAGCCCATGGAGCGGTTGCACAGATTGGCCGAGCCGATGCGCAGCAGCCGGTCGTCGACGATGGTGACCTTGGAATGCACCATGATCGGCGCCGAGGCCCCGTCGCCCTCACCTGCCACCTGTGGGAAGAAGAAGCGCACCCGCTCGGCCACGCCCGAGGCATCGAGGCGCTGGAGCACGCGGGCCCGTCCGGCGCCCATGGACTGGTGCTCGAACCAGCTGCGGTAGCCCTGCGGCACGACGATGACGGCTTCGAGCGCGGGCCGCTCGCGCAGCCGCCCGATCAGCCGCTCGGTGAAGCGCTCGCAGGTGAAGAACTGGTTCTCGATGTAGAGCTGACGCTCGGCGCTGTCGATCATGTCGAAGAACAGCGCCTCGACCTCGCGCACCTCGGGCTCCGCCTCGAAGGCGGGCAGGGTGCGGGAAATGCCGATGCCGATGTCGCGGAAATCCGGCGCCAGCCCCTCGGGCCAGTGCTCGGTGGTCACGCGGCGGCGGGGCGGCGGCAGGCGCTCGCAGGCGGCGCGCTTCCAGCGGTCGCGGAACAGCCGGCCGAGGGCGGAAGCGGCGGCGCCGTCCACCGCCATCTGCACATCGTGGAACGGCGCGTAGGCGGCGCCCGTCGGGTCGATCCGGCGCGGATCGTCCGGCACATGGTCGCTGGTGTCCCAGCGCCGGCGGGTGAGGTCGAGCCCGCCGGAAAACGCCATGGCGTCGTCGATCACCACGATCTTCTGGTGGTGCGAGGCGCCGAGCGGGAGCGAATCATCAAGGCACAATTCGATCTGCGGCGGGGTCGACCACAGGAAGGAATAGATCGGCGTCAGCTCGCGCTCGAAGGCGAACAGCACGGAATAGTCCCACAGCAGCAGCCGCACGCGCAGGCCCGGATTGCGCGCCACCAGCGCCGAGAGGAAGGCGGCGAGCGTCTCCGGCAGGCCATCATCGGCGCTGCCCTCCGGGCCGACCAGCTTCATGCGGCTGTCGAGATCCCAGCCGGCGATGTGGATGGTCTCGCGCGCCTCGACCAGCGCCCGGCGCAGCGCGCCGAAATAATTCGCGCCATCGGCGATGATTGCGGCGCGCGGGGCGTGCTCGACGCACCAGACATTGCGGCCCGGCCGCAGCACCGGCCCTTCCGACAGCGGCGCGGGCGGGGCGGCCTTGACCGGCGTCGGGCGCTCGGCGAGCGCGTTTTCCATCATGTCTTCGGCGAGTTGCGGCATGGTGGTCGGGTCTCCGGGTCGCGCGGGGCGGCGCCTGATTCCCGCCGTCAACCGCCGCCGCGCGCCAAGGTTCCCCCGCGCAGTACCGCCCTGCAGACAGGACAGACCGGTCCTGCGCAAACGCCGCGCCCGCGCGCTTGTCTCGCCCGCCCGCCCGCGCCATACAGGCGGCGGGCACCCGTCGAGGGCGAGCGGACGCATGAGCGAGCAGCAGTCACAGGCCGGCATTGTTCCTGCGCTCGCGGCGCAGGCCGGGGAACTCACCCAGTGGCGGCGCACGCTGCACGCCATGCCGGAAACCGCCTTCGAGGAGCACCGCACCAGCGCTTTCATGGCCGAGAGGCTGGAGAGCTTCGGCCTGCCGGTCGATCGCGGCCTTGCCGGCACCGGGCTGGTGGCGACGCTGCACGGCGCGCGCGGCGCCGGCCCCTCCATCGGCCTGCGCGCCGACATGGACGCGCTCGACATTCTGGAAGCCACCAACCTGCCTTATCGCTCGGACACGCCGGGCAAGATGCACGCCTGCGGCCATGACGGGCACATGACCATGCTGCTCGGCGCCGCCCGGCATCTGGCGGCGAACCCGGATTTCGCCGGCACGGTGCATTTCATCTTCCAGCCGGCCGAGGAGAATGAGGGCGGCGGCAAGGTGATGGTCGAGCAGGGCCTGTTCGAGCGCTTCCCGATGGATCAGGTCTATGGCCTGCACAACTGGCCGAACGCCCCCTTCGGCACGGTGCTCGGCCGGCATGGCCCGATGTTCGCCGCCTTCGACATTTTCGAGGTGAAGGTGATCGGGCGCGGCGCCCATGCCGCCATGCCCCAGCGCGGCATCGACCCGGTGCTGGCGGCCTCGCTCATCGTCGCCCAGCTGCAGAGCATCGTCGCCCGCTCGGTGAGCCCGCAGGAGGCGGCGGTCGTCACCGTCACGCAGATCCATGGCGGCGACACCTGGAACGTCATCCCCGACGAGGTGGTGCTGCGCGGCACGGTGCGCACCTTCGCCAAAGAGGTGCGCGATCTCGTCGAGACGCGCTTCCGCGCGGTCGTCGAGGGCGTCTGCGCCGCGCAGGGAGCACACGCCGAAATCCGCTATGAGCGGCGCTACCCGGCGACGGTGAACTGGCCGACCCAGCTGGAGACCGCCTTCGCCGCCGCGCGCGCCACGGTCGGCGCCGACAAGGTGGTGACGGATTTCGAGCCGATCATGGCAGCGGAGGATTTCGCCTACATGCTGGAGGCGGTGCCCGGCGCCTATGTGTGCCTGGCCAGCGGGCCGGGACCGAACCTGCACAACGCCGCCTATGACTTCAACGACGCGCTGCTGCCGATTGGCGCCAGCTACTGGGTCAACCTCGTCCATTCCCTGCTGCGCCCGGCGGCCTGAGCCCGAGATCTTCCATGAGCGCCACCGCCGCCGCCCCGCACCGGCCCCCCGGCGGGCGCAGCCTGTTCATCACCGGGCTCGGCGTCGGGCAGGTGATTTCCTGGGGCACGCTCTATTACAGCTTCCCGCTGATCGCGCAGGCCATGGGCGTCGAGCTCGGCTGGTCCAAGGCCGAACTCTATGGCGCGGCAACGCTCGGCCTCGCGCTCGCCGGCCTCGTCGCCTACCCGGTCGGCGCCGCCATCGATGCCGGCCATGGACGGCTCATCATGACCGGGGGCTCGGTGCTGGCGGGGCTGCTGTTCATGCTGTGGTCCCAGGCCGACAGCATGGCGCTGTTCTACCTCGCGGTCGCCGGCATCGGCGCCATGCAGGCGGCGACGCTCTATGACCCCGCCTTCGCCGTGGTCGCGCGCCGCGTTGGCCCGCTTCAGGCGCGCGGCGGCATCACCGCGCTCACCCTGTGGGGCGGCTTCGCCTCCACCGTGTTCATCCCGCTGGTGCAGCTCCTCCTCGACGCGGTCGGCTGGCGCGACACGCTGATGATCCTCGGCGCGATCAACATTCTGGTCGCGGCGGTGGTGAACTTCGCGGTGATCGACCCGCGCGCCGATGCGCCGATCGCCCCGCCGCGCACCGCGACGGAGGCGCCGGCGACCTCCGCCATCGCCGAGGTGATGCGCCAGCCCGCCTTCTGGGCGCTCGCCATCGCCTTTACCGCCTATGCGGTGACGTTCTCCGGCTTCACCTTCCACGCCTACCCGCTGCTGATCGAGCGCGGCTTCGACACGCATACGGTGGTGAGCGCCATCGCCATCATCGGCCCGGCGCAGGTGACCGGGCGCATCGCGCTCTGGGTGCTGGCGCCGCGCGCGCCGATGCGCGTCGTGGGCGCGCTCGCCGTCGCGGTGTTTCCGGTGGCCTTTCTGGCGCTGGAATTCATGCCGCCGGACTTCGTCTGGGTCGCGCTGTTCGGCATGGTGTTCGGCGCGGTGAACGGCATCACCACCATCGTGCGCGGCCTGGTCGTGCCGGAGATGCTGACGCGGCGGGCCTATGGCGCGGTGAACGGGGCGCTGGCCGTGCCCGCCACCATCGCGCGGGCGCTGGCGCCGGTGGGCATGGCCATGCTGTGGACCCTGACCGGCTCCTATGACGCGGTGCTCACCGCCATCATCCTCGCCTCGCTGGTGGTCGCTGCCGGCTTCTGGAGCGCGGTGTTCCTGACGCGGGACACCGCCGCCTCCTAGATCCCGAGCATGCCGCGCGTGCCGTCCCACAAGAGCTTGAGCGAGAGCAGGAACAGCGCGCCGACGATCAGCCGGTAGAACAGCTTCTCCGGCAGCCGGCGTGTCACCCAGACGCCGGCGAAGGTGGCGAGGATGGCCACCGGCATCAGCGCGGCGGTGATCTTGAGATTGGACGGGTTGAGCTGGCCGAGCGCCCAATAGGGCGGCAGCTTCATCGCGTTGATCGCGGCGAAGGCGATGGTGGTGGTGCCGGCATAGACCATTTTCGGCAGGCGCTGCGGCAGCACATACATCTGGTAGGGCGGCGCCCCGCCATGGGTGACGAAGCTGGTGAAGCCGGACACCGCGCCCCAGAACAGGCCGCGCGGCACATCGGCCGGGCGCGGCGTCGCCCCGACAGTGCCGAACCAGCGCACGAGACAAAAGGCGAGGCCGATCAGCCCGACGATCACCTCCACCATCGCATCGGTGACGATGGAGGCGGTCGCCCAGCCAATGCCGATGCCGATGGCGGCGGCGGGGATGACGATGGCGAGCACGCGGCGGGAGAATTCGCGCCGGTAGGCCCAGACGCCGAACATATCGCTGACCACATAGACCGGCAGCAGCAGGCCGGCGGCGGCGATGGGCGGCATGACCAGCGCCATGATCGGCACGGAGAGCGTGCCGATCATCGGCACGCCACCCTTGCCCATGCCGACGCAGAAGGCCGCGAGGACGGCGGCGGCGGCAAAGGCCGGATCAATGAGGAGCATGGGCGGCAACGCAGGCTGAGGCGGGCGGGAGCCCTCCTCCTGAACGAAACGAGGAGGGCAGGAGCCCTCCTCTCGGGTGCAATGAGGCGAGCGGGAGCCCCCTCTATCAGGCGACCGTTATCAGGCGGCCTTCGCGCCTTCCAGCCGCTTGGCGACCTGCCCGCGCAGCGTGCGCAGATCCTTGACGAACTGGCGGATGCCTTCCGAGAGCTTCTCGGTCGCCATCGCGTCCTCGTTGAGGGCGAAGCGGAAGGCCTTCTCGTCGAGGACGATCTTGGCGGGAGTGACGTCGATCTTCGCCGGGTCGAGCTTGCGCTCCAGCACGCCCTCATCCTTGGCGAGGTCGTCGAGCAGCGAGGGGCCAATGGTCAGCCGGTCGCAGCCCGCCAGCGCCTCGATTTCGCCGGTGTTGCGGAAGGAGGCGCCCATCACCACGGTGCGGATGTCGTGCGTCTTGTAATAGGCGTAGATCTCGCGCACCGACTGCACGCCCGGATCGGTCTCCGAGGTGAAGGGGCCCTGACCGGCCTTGACGTGCCAGTCGAGGATGCGACCGACGAAGGGCGAGATGAGGAAGGCGCCGGCATCGGCCGCCGCCACCGCCTGCGCCATGGAAAAGAGCAGCGTCAGGTTGCAGTCGATGCCTTCCTTCTGCAGCACCTCGGCGGCGCGGATGCCTTCCCAGGTCGAGGCGATCTTGATGAGGATGCGCTCGCGGCCGACGCCGCGCGCCTCGTAATCGGCGATGAAGCGGCGCGCCTTGGCGAGCGTCGCCTGCGTGTCGAAGGAGAGGTCGGCGTCCACCTCGGTGGAGACGCGGCCGGGCACGATCTTGGAGAGCTCGGCGCCGAAGTTCAGCGCCAGCCGGTCGCAGGTGGCGTCCACCACCGCCTCGGTGGCCCCGCCCTGGGTCTGGCCCCATGCGATCGCCTCGTCGACCAGCGGCGCATAGGCCGGCATCTCCGCCGCCTTGAGCAGCAGGGTCGGGTTGGTGGTGCAGTCCTGCGGCTTGAGCCGGCGGACCGTCTCGATGTCGCCGGTATCGGAGACGACGACGGTCATGGAGCGGAGTTGGTCGAGCTTGGACGGCATGGGACAATCTCTCTTCTTGCGGCTACCCGTGAGGGGCGTCGGCGACGGCGGATGGTCGGGCGGGTTGGACCATAAAGCGGTCCCCCGGTTCAAGCTGTGTTTGGCCTTGCACCGTCCCGGCGACGCTCTTGTGACACGTCGCGACTAGGCGTAAATCCTAGCGGTCTTCACAACCGGATGAAACCATCCGGCGGGACGGTCCGCGCGGATCGCTTCGGCGATTTGGCACAGCCCTCCCCCGTGTCATGATACCAGGCTCGTAATCCCCCTGCCGGCCTCGGACCGGCGCGTGCGAGGCGTTCGATGGACGATATTCACTACCGTGAATACAAGATCCTGCTGCGGCCGGAGCGTTTCTTTGACCCGCACCAGTTCGAGGTCTACTGGCACAAACTGGGCCTCATCGCCCCCGAGTTCAAGGTCGGCGTGGCCACCAACAAGGACGGCTTCAAGCGCCATGTGCGCGAGGTGCTGTTCTACGATACGCCGGATTACAATCTTTACCGGCACGCCTTCATCCTGCGCAAACGCACCTTCTACACCGATGGCTGGCCCGACCCCGAGCACGAGCTGACCTTCAAGTTCCGCCATGCCGACTTCGATACGGCGGCGGGCATCGACGTGACCCCGCATCTGAGCGGCACCGCCAACATCAAGTTCAAGGAAGAGCTGCTGCCGCTGAAGGACAGCCTCGGCGGCATGCGCTCGCTCTACTCGCATAATTGCGTGCTGCTCTCGCCCGGCCTCATCCTCGACGAGGGGCTGGAGCGCATCTCCCGCGTCTTCCCGGCCATTGGCGAGCGCTGCGACTCGCATAATGACGACAAGGTCTCGCTGGTGAACAACCTGCCGGTCGAAGAGGTGCAGGTGAATGTCGGCTCCTTCGATTTCGGCCACGGGCTGATCGCCAAGGCGACCATCGCCGTGTGGCGCGACCGGGCGACCGAGAGCTCGATCATCGGCGAATTCGCCTTCCAGGCGAAATTCGACCGCTACGACCAGCTCCACGCCAAGGCCCGCACCCGCTCCGAGGAGTTTTTCAAGGCGATCCAGAACGAGGCGCCGGAATGGGTGCAGCTCGGCACCACCAAGACCTCGCTGGTCTATAATTTCGGCAAGCAGCTCGCGGAAAGCCACGAGTGAGCATGCGCGGATGAGCGGCACAATAGAGCCCGCCCCGGCGGAGGATGCCGGCGGCTACAGCCTGCCGCGCGACGTCTCGCTGTGGGAGATCTTCGTCACCTTCCTCGTCATCGGCGCCACCAGCTTCGGCGGCGGCGTCGTCGCCTATCTGCGCGCCGGGCTGGTGCTGAAGAAGCGCTGGCTCGACGAGGAGCACTTCATGTCGGCGCTGGAGATCTCGCAGGCGCTGCCGGGGCTCAACGCGACCAATATGAGCATCATCGTTGGCGACCGGCTGCGCGGCGTGCCCGGCTCGATCATCGCCTTTCTCGGCATCACCCTGCCCGGCGCGGCGCTGGTGATGCTGCTCGGCGTGCTCTACGCCTCGAACGCCCATAATCCCTATGTCAACGCCGCTTTGGTCGGCGTCGGCGCGGCGGCGGTGGGGATGCTGACGGCGGTGACCGTGCAGATCGGCCGCAAGCAGTTCGGCGGGCTGATCGACGCCGCCATCATCGCCATCACCGTGCTGATGGTGAGCGTGCTGCACATCTCGCTGGTCTGGGTGCTCATCACCGTCGGCCCGGCGGCCGTGTTCATCTATCGCCCCCGCAAGGACGTGCCACCGGAGACCGGCGAATGAACGAGAACCTCTCCGTCCTCGCCGTGTTCTCGCTGCTCTCGGTGCTCGCGGTCGGCGGCGGCGCGGCGGTGCTGCCGGAAACCAAGGCGCTGGTGGTCGACGCCCATCACTGGCTGAATGACGACCAGTTCCGCGACATTTATGGCCTCGGCCAGGTGGTGCCGGGCCCGAACATGCTGATGGTGATGGTGATCGGCTATCACGTCACCGGCTATACCGGCGCGCTGCTGGCCTTTCTCGGCTTCTTCGTGCCGGCCGGCGTCATCTCCTGGGGCGCCTCGCGGGTGTGGGACCATTTCGAGGGCTCGCCCTGGCGCGCCTCGCTGCAGAAGGGCATGGCGCCGCTGGTGGTCGGGCTGATGGCGGCGGGCGCGATTTCCATCGCCAAGACGGCGATCGACGGCGCGCTCACCGTCGCCATCGCGGTGGCGGTGTTTCTCGGCGTGTATTTCGTCAAGAAGGTCAACCCCGCCTTTTTCGTGCTCGGCGGCGGCGTGGTCGGGCTGGCTTTGCTGAGTTGACCGGCGCCGCCGGCCATCTCACCCCTGCTTGGCCGGCAGGTAATGGCTGATCGTGTGGGCAAGGCCCGGCGCGGTCAGCGTCTGCAGCCACACCTTGCCGGGGCCGGACAGCTTCACCAGGAACAGCCCGTCGCCGCCGAACAGCGCGTTGCGCACGCCGCGAATGGCGGTCATCTCGAAGGACACGCTGTCCTCGAAGAAGCCGATATGGCCGGGATGCACCATGAGGAACTGGCCGGGCTGGAGATCATAGGTCACGATCTCGCCGCCGACCTCGATCCAGGCCTTGGCGTCCCCTGAGAGCCGCTGGAGGATGAAGCCCTCGCCGCCGAACACCGCCCCGCCGAGCGTCTGCTGGAAGGCGGAGGCGATCTCCACCCCCGGCGTGCCGCAGACGAAGCCGTGGCGGTGGACGAGATAGCCGCGCTCGCGCGTCACCTCGACCTCGATGATGGTGCCCGGCAGCTTGGCGGCGAAGGCCACATTGCCCGCCCCGCGCTGGGCCGCGAACTCGGTCATGAACAGGCCGCCGCCCGCGACCGCGCGGCTGACCAGCCCGAACAGGCCGCCGCCACCGCCCCCGCCGACCGCGGTCGAGGTGGTCATGGCGATGTCGCCGGACATCCAGGACAGCTGGTCGGGCACGCCGACTACCCTTTCGCCGGCCTCCAGATAGATTTCCAGCACGGGCAGGGTGGTGCCGATGATCTTCGAGCGCATGGCGTTACCTCCGGCGCGTCAGGGCGCGTTTGCACGTGAGCATACGGGACCGGACGGGGCGAAATCCAGCCGGCCCAGCGGCAACCATGTTCAAGAAATTTTTGCCTTGGCATGGACTTAGGCGTGCCGGCCTGCCCGGCTCGTGGTAATTTGCTCCCGTCTGGTCACATTCTCGGGAGCGTTCCATGCGGAACCGTTTCGCGGCCTTCTCCTCATCCCTGCGCAAGAACCTTCTCGGCCTCGCTGTCGGCGCGGCCACCCTCGCGGCCGCCGGCCTTGGCGGCACCTCGGCGCAAGCCGCGGTCGCCGGCCCGGCGCTCGGCACCGCCGTGCCGTCCATCCAGCTCACCGAGAATGTGCGCTGGGTCTGCGGCGTGTGGCACTGCTGGTGGCGCCCCAACTGGACCTATGGCACCGTGCCGCCCTATGCCCGCGCCTGGGGCCCGCCGGAGCGTCCCGGCTGCTTCTGGCGCCGCAATTGGGGTGGCGGCTGGACCCACGTCTGCCCCTGATAGGCGCTGTCCCTGATACGCGCTGCCCGTGATCCCCGGATCGCGTCCGGCCTGATCCGGCTCACCCCGGATCGGCCGGATGAAGCGGTATCGCCGCCTGCCCGCCCGGCGCCGTGCGCGCCGCCTTGCATCGAAAGGGGCGCCTCGGGCGCCCTTTTCTGCGCCGAGCTGAATCTCCCGCCATGCCCACGGCCTATCGCCCGCTCATCTTCGCCAGCCTCGCCACGCTGATCGCCGGCTTTGTCGACGCCGTCGGCTATGCGCATCTGGGCGGGCTGTTCCTCTCCTTCATGAGCGGCAACAGCACGCGCCTCGGCATCCAGATCGCCAACGCCCATTGGGATCTCGCCGGGCTCACCGCCACCGTCATCGCCAGCTTCGTGGCCGGCGCGTTCCTCGGCACGCGGGTGGCCGACGCGACGGGCGACTGGAAGCTGGTGAGCATTCTCGGTGTCGAAGTGGCGCTGTTCGCGCTGGCGGCCGGGCTCACCGCTGCGGGCCTCGGCGTGTCCTCGCTGGTGCCGGTGGCCGTGGCGATGGGCATGCAGAACAGCGTGCACCAGATCATCGCCGGCGCCGATATCGGCAAGAGCTTCGTCACCGGCGCGCTGTTCGGCCTCGGCCAGTCGCTGGCGCGGCTGTCCAAGGGCACGAGCAAGCCGGCCGAAGCCATCGCCTATGCGGGCTCCTGGGGCTGTTTCGTCGTGGGTGCCGGCATCGGCGCCCTGATGCTGGATGCCGCCGGCCTCAGCCGGGCGCTGACCAGTGGTGCGGTGCTGCTGGCCGGGCTATCGCTGACCGCCTGGGCCTTTCACGGCCACCTCATCCATCCGGTCGGCCGCTCCGGCGGTGACTGAACCGCTCCTGCAGGTCGGCCGCTACTGCAGCCCGATGGCGTCGCGCGCGGCGGCGACCTCTTTCTGGCAGACATCCTCATTGCCGGTGGCGGCGGCGGCGCGCGCCCGCTCCAGCGCCTTCTGCGCGATTTCCGGCTTCACGCCGTCGCCGATCTCCGCCTCGACCTTGGCCATGCTGGACGGCGAGGGATCATGGCTGAGCAGCGCCGCGTCGCTCTCCGGCGCCGGCGGGCCGCCGGCGGCAAGATCGGCGATCATCCGGTCGAGTGCCGCCTGCGTGTCGTCGGCGGCCTGGGTGCAGGGGCTGGCGGAGGCAACGGTCGAGGCCAGCAGCAGGGCGGCGAAAGCGAGGGACAGCCTGTTCGTCATGATGGGTCTCGAACGCGACGGCGCAGCAACGCGCGGGGTGACGGGATGGCCGTGTCATGTCGCGCCATTGCAGCAGCACCATGGCGGGCCGATCGGGCGGCCATGGGAGTGCCATGCGAGTGCCGATGGGCCGCTCAGTCCCGCGCGATCAGCTCGCGCTCGCCGCGATGCACGTCGAGATCACCGAGCGGACGGCCGGCGGCGCGGCGGCGCAGCATGGTCGGACGGCGGTGCTTGAGCGCGCCGCGCCCGCGCCGGCGCAGCCGGGGCGTGGCGACCGTGACGCGCCCGATCATGCCATAGGCCGGGCGGCGGGTGCCGTCGGCTTCCGTCACCAGCATGGGCAGGCCGAGCGCCGCGCTCCAGCCGCGCCATTCGGCGACGACATCGTCGATATGCGGCGCGGAATAGAGCGTCACCGACAACGCCGGATCGGCATGGACCAGCACGATGGCGACGCCCTCATCCTCGCCCTGCGGGTCGAGCAGCGCGACCGCGAGGCCCTGATAGGCCGCGAGCGGCAAGGTCAGCTTCATCGGCACGCTGGCCGTGCGCCGGCGCAGCACCAGATGGTCAGGATGCAGCTCCACCCGGCGCACGCCATTATCGGCGGGGGGGTCGATCGACTGGAACACCAGCGGCCAGTCGGTCGCCGCCCGCGGGCGTTCCAGGCAGACATAGGGAAAGATCGGCTCGGCGGCTCTCGCCGCCGCTCGAAATGGACGCATCATCGTAATCCCTGCCGGTTTTCAGGCTCTGACGGCCCCGGTCGTATCGGCAAGCTAACGTTCGACCCCTCGCTTCCGGCTTAAGGGACATGGTTGACCGTTTCTTCGCGCCGGCAGCACCGTCACTTCCGCCCGCTATGCTTGACGGAAGCTTGCCGCGCGGGGCCTCCATGCTCATCTGGCGGTTGCCAGCGCCCGCCACTGCGCTTAAGCCCCCGGCATGAGCGAGAACGCCGCCGACCGCCCAACCCCGCCGCAAGCCCATCGGGCTGACCCGCTGGCCAACCCGGCCGTCGCGGCAGGACACCTCGCCGAAGCCGTGGTCGCCGCCGGCGCGGTGGCGGTCGCCATGTTCCGCGATGGGGTGAAGTCCTGGTCGAAGCACAATGACTCGCCGGTGACCGAGGCGGACCTCGCCGTCGACCTCATGCTGCGCGAGCGGCTCAGCCTGCTCGGCCCGGATTATGGCTGGCTGTCGGAAGAGACGGTGGACGAGCCCTCGCGCCTCACGCGCCGCCGGGTCTGGATCGTCGATCCCATCGACGGCACCCGCGCCTATATGGCCGGCGGGGCGGACTGGTGCGTCGAGGCGGCGCTGGTCGAGGATGGCCGGCCCATCGCCGGCGCGCTGTTCGCCCCGGTGACGGAAGAACTGTTCATCGCCGTCCGCGGCGGCGGGGCGACGCGCAACGGGCGGGCGATCGAGGCCTCGCAGGCGCCGAATCTTGCTGGCGCGCGCGTCGACGGGCCGGTGCCCTTCCTCAACCATATCGACCGCGCGGGCACCGCCCACCGGGTGCAGCGCATCCGCTCGCTCGCCCTGCGCATCGCCCGCGTCGCCACCGGCGAGCTCGATGCCGCCTTCGCCTCGCCCAATGGTAACGACTGGGATCTTGCCGCCGCCGACCTTTTGGTGCACGAAGCAGGGGGACGCCTCACCACCCTCGACGGGCTTCCGCTCGCCTACAACGCTCCGATACCGCGCCATGGGGCGCTGGTGTCGTCCGGCGCGCTGCTGCATCCCTCGCTGATGGATGCGGTGCGCTGAGGGCGCGGCGACGGAATCCTGAGCGGGCGAGCCACCCCGATCGGAAACAACGGCAGCAGACTGGGCTCATGACCACCCCTCAGCTTCTTCATCTGGTTTTCGGCGGCGAACTCGAAAGCCTTGACGGCGTCACCTTCAAGGATCTCGACAAGCTCGACGTCGTGGGCATCTATCCGAGCTACGCCACCGCGCATGCCGCCTGGAAAGCCAAGGCGCAGCAGACGGTGGACAACGCCCAGATGCGCTATTTCGTCGTCCATCTGCATCGCCTGCTGGATCCCGAGACCAGCCCGGCCGCGCGCTGACGCTGCGGCCCCGGACAATGTGGCGTAGACTGCGCACGTCGCAGACAGTGCGGACCGTGCTCGGCCGGAGCATGGCCGGCTATCTGCGTCTCGTCTGGCGTACCCAGCGCGTGGTGATGGAGCCGGCCAATCTCTATGATCTGGCCGATGCCCAACTGCCGATGATCCTGACCTTCTGGCATGGGCAGCATTTCCTCACCCCGTTCCTGGTGAAGCCGTATCACCGGGCCCGTGTCATGATCTCGCGCAGCGCCGATGCCGATGTGAACGCCATCGCCGCCGAGGCGCTGGGCATCGGCACGGTGCGCGGCTCGGGCGCGCAGGGGCGGGATTTCCGCGTCAAGGGCGGGTTCAACGCGACGCTGGAGATGATCCGCCATCTGTCGGAAGGCACCAATGTCGCGATGACCGCCGACGTGCCGAAGATCTCGCGCATCGCCGGGCTCGGCGTCATCACCATCGCCAAGCATTCCGGACGGCCGATCTATCCCGTCGCCATCGCCACCTCGCGCCGCATCCTGGCAAAGAGCTGGGACCGCGCGGCGATCCATCTGCCCTTCGGCCGCGCCGCCGTGGTGGCCGGCGATGGCGTGCTGGTGCCGGCCGATGCCGGCCCGCAGGAGCTGGAGGCCGCCCGCCGCGAGCTGCAGCGCCAGCTCGAGGAAGCGACCGCGCGCGCCGAGGCGCTGGTCGGGCGACCCGCACCGGCCAGGGCCGGCCGGGATGCCGGCGCCGGAACGCCCAATGGCTAAGGCCCGCTCGACCTTCCTCATCCGCGGCTATCGGCTGGCGACCTGGCTGGCCACGCCCTTTGTCCGGCTGATGCTGATCGGCCGGCTGAAGCGCGGCAAGGAGGAGCCGGCGCGGCTGCGCGAGCGCTTCGGCCGGGCCGGGCTGCCGCGCCCCAAGGGGCCGCTCGTGTGGGTGCATGGCGCGAGCGTCGGCGAGATGCTGGCCGTGCTGCCGCTGATGGACAGGCTGCGGGCGCGCGGCTTCAAGGTGCTGCTGACCTCGGGCACGGTGACCTCGGCCCGGCTCGCCGCCTCGCGCCTGCCGCCGGACATCGTGCACCAGTTCGTGCCACTGGATTCCCCGCTCTTCCTGCGCCGCTTCCTCAAGCACTGGCGGCCGGACCTCGTGCTGCTGGTCGAATCCGAGCTGTGGCCGAACCTCCTGATCGAGGTGAATGCCCGGCGCACGCCGCTGGTGCTGGTCAATGCGCGCATGTCGCCGAAATCCTTCGCCAACTGGCAGAAGGTGGGCGGCAGCGTCGGCGCGCTGCTGGCGCGGGTCGATCTGTGCCTGGCGCAGGCGCCTGACGATGCAGAGCGGCTGCGCGGCCTCGGCGCGCCGCGCGTGGCGGTGACTGGCAATCTCAAATTCGATTCCCCCCCGCCGCCGGTCGATCTCGTCGCCTTCGACCAGCTCCGCGCCGCCTCCACCGGGCGCACCGTTTTCGTCGCCGCATCGACCCATCCGGGCGAGGAGGAGGTGCTGATCGAGGCGCATCAGCGCCTCGCGGCGGAAATTCCGAACCTGCTCACCATCATCGCCCCGCGCCATCCCGAGCGCGGGCTGGAGGTCGCGCGCCTCGCCAATGAGGCCGGCTGCCCGGCGGTGCTGCGCAGCGACGGCTATCTGCCCGACCGGGGCACCGCGATCTATGTCGCCGACACGATCGGCGAGCTTGGCCTGTTCTACCGGCTCGGCGCCGTCGCCTTTCTCGGCGGTTCACTGGCCCGCAAGGGCGGGCAGAACCCGATCGAGCCGATCAAGCTCGACATGGCGATCCTGCACGGCCCGCACACCACCAATTTCAGCGATCTCTACAGCGAGCTCGACGCCAATCGCGGCGCGGTTCCGGTGGAGGACGCCCGCGCGCTGGCCGCCACCGCCTTCACCCTGCTGAAGGACACCGCGGCGCGCAAGCGCATGATCCGCGACGGGCAGGCGACCATCGACAGCTTCGGCGGGGCGCTGGGGCGCACGCTGGTCGCCATCGACCCCTATCTGGTGCAGATCCGGCTCGAGAGGCGCTGAGCGATGCAGGCGCCGAAGTTCTGGTGGCAACGCGACCCCACGCTGGCGGCGCATCTGCTCTCGCCCCTCGGCGCCCTCGTCGGCGGGGTGACGCTGGCGCGGCTGCGCACGGCCGGCACCGCCATCGGCGTGCCGGTGATCTGCGTCGGCAACCCGACGGTGGGCGGGGCCGGCAAGACGCCGACGGTGATCCAGCTCGCGCGGCGGCTGTTCGCGCAGAAGCACACGCCGGTCATCGTCACGCGCGGCTATGGCGGGCGCGAGCGCGGGCCGCTGCGGGTCGATCCGCGCGGCAGCACCGCCGCCGATGTCGGCGACGAGCCGCTGCTGCTTGCCCGCGCCGCGCCGACCTATGTGGCGCGCGACCGGCTGCTGGGCGCGCAGATGGCGGCGCAGAGCGGCGCCGACATCGTGCTGATGGATGACGGCTTCCAGAACCCCGCCATCGCCAAGACGCTCTCCATCCTCGTGGTCGATGCCGGGGTCGGCGTCGGCAACGGGCTGTGCCTGCCGGCGGGCCCGCTGCGCGCGCCGCTGCGCCCGCAGCTCGACCGGGCGCAGGCGCTGCTGATCGTCGGCGAGGGCGCGCCGGGCGAGCGCGTGGCGCGCGACGGCTATGCGGCGGGCATCCATGTGCTGCGCGGGCGCCTCGCGCCGGATGCGCACACGGTCGCCCGGCTGTTCGGCCGGCGCGTGCTGGCCTATGCCGGCATCGGCCGCCCGGCGAAGTTCTTCGACACGCTGCGCACGCTCGGCGTGCTCACCACGGTCACCCGCGCCTTCCCGGACCACCATGTGTTCACGGCCAGTGAGATCGCCGAGCTTCAGGTGCAGGCGGCGCGCGCGGACCTGCTGCTCGTCACCACGGAAAAGGACGCGGCGCGGCTCGCCAGCACCGAGGCCGGGCGGGGATTGCTGGAAATGAGCGAGGTTCTGCCGGTGCGGCTGGCGCTGGAGCCGAGCAGCGCCAAGACGCTCGACCGGCTGATGGCGAGCGCGCTGCGCGTCGACTGAGCGGGCCTCCGCCGGAATTCAGCTGGACTTGAGCCGATCCGGGTGCAGGCGCGCCAGCACCGCCTGCGGCGTCGCATAGGCTTCCTGCAGATCGACGCTCCAGTAGCGGAGTTCGTCGAGCGGGATGGACTGGCCGGTCACGGCGCAGCGCACGAAGGTGCCCGGACGCACGACCCGGAAGTCGCCGTCGAGATAGCGCACCTCGGCTTCGCCGGAGGCAGAGAAACGTTCAAAGCGGTTCATGCTTCCGCTCATGCGGTTGGTCGGCTTTACCCGACAATAAGGATCGGCCGCCCTTCCCGCAAGCGAGGGGGCAACCGGCGAAAAAAGCTCTAATTGCCGAACAAGGTGGGTTGGCGGGTCGCGTCCGGCAAGGAGCGTGACGGCTTTGCCTTGCGCGGGGCGCGCGCGGGCGGCGGCGTACCGGGGTCGGACGGGGCAAGCCCTTCCCCGGCGGTCGCCGCCACGCGGCCGTCGCGGAACTCGATCTCCAGCGCCTGCCCGGCGCTGACCGCCGCGGCGGCGTGGAGCGGGGTGCCCGCGCCATCGCGCACCAGCGCGAAGCCGCGTTCCAGCACGCCCTTATAGGACAGCGCGTCGAGCAGCCGGCTGGCGCGCTCCAGCCGCCGCTCGCGGTCGAGCCGGCTCTGGAGGTGGCAGCGGTGCAGCCGGTCGAGCAGGCCGGCAAGCCGGTCGCGCCCACGCTCCAGCCGGTTGCGCTGGGCCTGCGCGGCAAGGCCGAGCCGGGCCTCGATGCGGGTGAGGCGACGGCGGTGCTCGCCGGTATTGCCGGTGAGCGAGCGCGGCAGGCGCGGGCCGACCAGCATCAGCCGCTCGCGCCGCCGCCCCAGCGCTGTCGCCAGCATCTGCGGGGAGAAGCGCGCTTCCGCGCGGGTGAGGCGCAGCCGATGCGCGCCGGCATTGGCTTTCAGCGCGCGCGGCAGGCGCCCGGTGGCGAGATCGAGCCGCTGGCGTGGGCCGGCGAGCAGCGCATCGGCGCTCGGCAGCAGGCGGCCGAGGGAGCGCAGATCGGTGCGCCGGCGCTCCGTGCCGCGCACCAGCGCGCCGGTAAGCCGGGCCTTGAGGCTCTCAATGCCGGCGATCAGCTCACCGCGCACCGGCACCGCCATTTCCGCCGCCGCCGTGGGCGTGGGGGCGCGCACATCCGCCGCGAAGTCGATCAGCGTCACGTCGGTCTCGTGGCCGACGGCGGAAATGAGCGGGATGGCGCTTTCCGCCGCCGCGCGCACCACCGCCTCGTCGGAAAAGCCCAAGAGGTCTTCCAGCGAGCCGCCGCCCCGCGCGACGATCAGCACGTCCGGCCGGGGAATGGGACCGTTGGCGGGAAGCGCGTTGAAGCCGCGAATGGCGGCGGCGACTTCCGCCCCTGACGTGTCGCCCTGCACCCGCACCGGCCAGACCAGCACATGACGCGGGAAACGGTCGGCGAGGCGATGGAGAATGTCGCGGATCACCGCGCCGGTCGGCGAGGTGACGACGCCGATGACGCGGGGCAGGAAGGGCGGGCGGCGCTTGCGCTCGGGCGCGAACAGGCCCTCGGCGCCGAGGCGGCGCTTGCGCTCCTCCAGCATCGCCATGATCGCGCCGGCGCCGGCGAATTCGAGCTGCTCGATGACGATCTGATAGGAGGATTTGCCGGGAAAGGTGGTGATGCGCCCGATGGCGACCACTTCCAGCCCTTCCTCGGGCCGCAGCTTGAGCCGGCCGAACACGCCCTTCCACACCACCGCGTCGATGCGGGCGTTCTGGTCCTTCAGCGAGAAATAGGCGTGGCCCGACGAATGCGGCCCGCGATAGCCGGAGATTTCCCCGCGCACCCGCACATGGCCGAACGCATCCTCCACCGTGCGCTTGAGCGCGCCGGAGAGTTCCGAGACGGTCCAGTCGGGGGCGTTGGAGACGGGCGATTCGGGGACGAGGTCGGGCATGGGGGAGTGATAGTCGGTTTTGCGGGAGGCGGGAACCGGGCGGCCGCCCACGTCATCCCGGCCGTGGGTCTACCGTCATCCCGGCCGGAGGCGCAGCCGTAGAGCCGGGATCGCTCTCCATTCTGCCCGCGATCCCGGATCGGCCTGCGGCCGTCCGGGATGACGTTGCGCGGTACAGGCCCCGCCACCTTGATCCCCGCCCCCGCGCGGCCTAGGTTGCGCGCGATTTTTCCCGCCAACCGCCGGCCTTCCCGATGATCGATCCCAAGCTGCCGCCGCATATGCGCCCCGACAAGTCGTTCCAGGGGCTCATCCTCGCGCTCCATGCCTTCTGGGCGGACAAGGGCTGCGTCGTGCTCCAGCCCTATGACATGGAAGTCGGCGCCGGCACCTTCCACCCGGCGACCACGCTGCGCGCGCTCGGGCCGCTGCCGTGGAAGGCGGCCTATGTGCAGCCCTCGCGCCGGCCGAAGGATGGGCGCTATGGCGAGAACCCCAACCGGCTGCAGCATTATTATCAGTATCAGGTGATCCTGAAGCCCTCGCCGCCGGACCTGCAGGAGCTCTACCTCGCCTCGCTGGAAGCCATCGGCATCGACCTCCGGCTGCACGATGTGCGCTTCGTCGAGGATGACTGGGAGAGCCCGACGCTCGGCGCCTGGGGCCTCGGCTGGGAGTGCTGGTGCGACGGCATGGAAGTCTCGCAGTTCACCTATTTCCAGCAGGTCGCGGGCTTTGAATGCGCCCCCGTCGCGGGCGAGCTGACCTATGGTCTGGAACGCCTCGCCATGTATGTGCAGGGCGTGGAGAACGTCTACGACCTCAATTTCAACGGCCGCGAGGGTGACGAGAAGGTCACCTATGGCGACGTGTTCCTGCAGGCCGAGAAGGAATATTCCCGGCACAATTTCGAGCACGCCGACACCGCCATGCTGTTCGAGCAGTTCCGCATGGCCGAGAGCGCGGCGGCGAAATACCTCGAGGCGGGCTGGGCGGATGAAGCCAAGACCCGCCACCTCATGGCGCAGCCGGCCTATGACCAGTGCATCAAGGCGAGCCATGTGTTCAATCTGCTGGATGCGCGCGGCGTCATCTCGGTGACCGAGCGCCAGAGCTACATCCTGCGGGTGCGCGAACTCGCCAAAGCCTGCGGCGCCGCCTGGCTCGCCACGGAAGCGGGCGGCACGCCGGCCGCCTGACCCTTTCCCCTCCCGCACCGGAGAGTGCCCCCGTGTCGGTGTCCAGTCTCGTCTCCGAAGGCTACCCCGACACCGGCCCGGTGGTTCCGACCCAACGACGCGCGCCGGTGCGCAGCCTGGTCGCGGGTGCGCTCGGCAATGTGCTGGAGTGGTACGACTTCGCCGCCTATGGCTTCCTCGCCGCCATCTTCGCCAAGAACTTCTTTCCCGACAGCGACGCCTTTGTCGGGCTGATCTCGGCCTTCGGCGTGTTCGCCGCCTCCTTCCTCATGCGCCCGGTCGGCGGCGTGGTGTTCGGCCATATCGGTGACCGCTATGGCCGCCGCCGCGCGCTGCTGATCTCCGCCGCGCTGATGACCGGCTCCACCGTCGCCATCGGCCTCTTGCCGACCTATGCGACACTCGGCGCCGCCGCGCCCGTGCTGCTGCTGGTGATGCGCCTGCTGCAGGGGCTGTCCATCGGCGGGGAATACACGACCTCGGCGATCTATCTCGCGGAAAACGCGAAGGCCGAGCGGCGCGGGCTCATCACCTCCCTCGCCGGCTGCGGCGCCTCGGCGGGCACGCTGCTCGGCTCGGCGGTGGGCGCGGTCACCGCGATGATGATGAGCACCGACGACCTCACCCAATGGGGCTGGCGCATTCCCTTCCTCGCGGGAATCCTGCTCGGCGGCTTCACGCTCTATCTGCGCCGCGCCTCGCTCGACGAGGACGAGACGCCCCCGGCCCGCGCGGTGACGGAGGGCCTGCCGCTGGCGCTCGCGCTGCGCACCGACGGCGCCAACATGCTGCGGGCGATGCTGATGAACCTGACGCTGGGCGTCAGCTTCTACCTGATCTTCGTCTACCTCACGACCTACATGCAGCAGGTGGACAACCTGACCGCGCGGCTCTCGCTGCAGATCAACACCATCTCCATGGTCACGGTGCTGATCCTCGCGCCGGTGTTCGGCGGGCTGTCCGACCGCATCGGGCGCAAATGGATGATCGCCAGCGGACTCATCGGCATGGTGCTGCTGTCCTGGCCGCTGTTCCGCCTGCTCGATTCCGGCACGGCGGAAGGCGCGCTGCTCGGCCAGATCGGCTTTGCCGTGCTGATCGCCATGTATGCCGGGCCGATCCCCTGCGCGCTGGTGGAGATGTTCCGTTCGGCGACGCGCTGCTCGGCGCTCTCGCTGTCCTACAATATCTCGGTGGGGCTGGCCGGCGGCACCGCGCCGATGGTCGCGGTCTATCTCGTCAGCCGCGAGCACTGGGACATGGGCCCGGCCTGGTATCTGATCGGGCTGTCCATCATCTCGCTGGCGGCGACGCTGACCATGACCGAGCGGCGCGGCGCGCCTCTGGGCTAACCGTCCCCTAACGCGCCCCTTGGCTAAACGCACTCCCCTCGCCCGGCGTGACGTGCTAGGGCGTGCGGACCTCATCCTGCCCCGCCACATCAGCCGACAGCGCCATGCCCGATCTCCTGCTCGAACTGTTCTGCGAAGAAATCCCCGCCCGCATGCAGGCGGCCGCCGCGGACAGCCTGAAGAAGCTCGTCACCGATGCGCTGGTCGAGCGCGGTCTGGTCTATGAGGGCGCCAAGGCTTTCGTGACCCCGCGCCGCCTCGCGCTCGCCGTGCACGGCCTGCCGGCGCAGCAGCCGGACACGCATGAGGAGCGCAAGGGCCCACGCGTCGGCGCTCCCCAGGGCGCGATCGACGGCTTCCTCAAGGCGGCGGGGCTGACCTCGCTCGATCAGGCGAAGATCGTCAGCGACCCGAAGAAGGGCGATTCCTACGTCGCCCATATCCACAAGCATGGCCGCCCGACGCCGGAGGTGATCGGCGAGATCGTGCCGGCCATCATCCGCGCCTTCCCCTGGCCGAAGTCGATGCGCTGGGGCAAGGCCTCCGCCCAGCCCGGCGCGCTGCGCTGGGTGCGCCCGCTGCAGTCGATCCTCTGCACCTTCGGGCCGGAGACCGAGGAGCCGGAAATCGTCGCCTTCGATGTCGACGGCATCACGGCGGGCGACGTGACGCGCGGCCACCGCTTCCTCAACCCGGGCCCGATCAAGGTCCGCCGGCTGGAGGACTGGATGGCCAAGCTTGAGGCCGCCCATGTCGTCGCCGACCGCGAGCGGCGCAAGGACATCATCCTCAACGACGCCAAGGATCTTGCGCTGGCGCAGGGGCTGGAGCTGGTCGAGGATGCGGGCCTGCTGGAAGAAATCTGCGGCCTCGTCGAATGGCCGGTGGTGCTGATGGGCGCCTTCGACCCGGCCTTTCTCGACGTGCCGGACGAGGTGATCCGCGCCACCATCCGCGCCAACCAGAAATGCTTCGTCTTGAGGGACCCGGCCACCGGGCGCCTCGCCAACCGCTTCATCCTGGTGTCGAACCTCATCGCCTCCGATGGCGGCGCGGCGATCATCGCCGGCAATGAGCGCGTCATCCGCGCCCGCCTGTCGGACGCCAAGTTTTTCTGGGAGACCGACAAGAAGACCAACGCAACGGTGTCGCTGGAAGACCGGCTGGCGAAGTTCGGCAATGTCACCTTCCACGAGAAGCTCGGCTCGCAGCTGGAGCGCATCCGGCGGATTGCCGTTCTGGCCCACGTCATCGGTCGCACGATTGGTGCAGACCCTGACCTCGCCGAACAGGCCGCGCTCTATGCCAAGAGCGACCTGCGCACCGAAGTCGTCGGCGAGTTCCCGGAAGTGCAGGGCCTGATGGGCCGCTACTATGCGGAGCTGGAAGGGCTCGACCCCGCCATCGCCGCCGCGGCGGAAGATCATTACAAGCCGCAGGGCCCGACCGACCGCGTCCCCACCGCCCCGGTCTCCGTCGCCGTCGCGCTGGCCGACAAGCTCGACACGCTGGTTGGCTTCTGGGCCATCGACGAGAAGCCCACCGGCAGCAAGGATCCCTACGCGCTGCGCCGTGCCGCGCTGGGCGTGGTGCGCATGGTGATCGAGAACAAAATTCGCGTTGAGCTGCTCGGCTTGATTGCTTTTGGCCTCATGGGCGTCGCTGGATCGGCAGCTAACGCTGCCGAGATTGCGGCTCTTCGCCAAGATCTTGGCGCGATTATTGATGACCGATCAAGCGTCGAAACATACGTAGCGAAGCTGGAAGATCGGCTGGAGCTTTACCGTCAAGCCGTCGGCATCTTTAAGGGAGCAGCTAATGGCACCTATGACAAAGCCATAGAGGTTGCCGAAGACCTCCTCGCCTTCTTCGCCGACCGCCTGAAGGTCCACCTCCGCGAGGCCGGGGCGCGGCATGATCTCGTCGACGCGGTGTTCGCCCTGCCCGGTCAGGACGACCTGCTGCTGGTGGTGAAGCGCGTCGAGGCACTGTCCCGCTTCCTCAGCTCCGAAGACGGCAAGACGCTGCTCGCTGGCACCAAGCGCGCGGCGAATATTCTGCGCATCGAGGAGAAGAAGGACGGCCATTCCTACGAGGGCGGCATCGATGCCGGCCTGCTGGCCGAGCCGGAGGAGCGCGCGCTCGCCGACGCGCTCACCGCGCTGCGCCCGCAGATCGAGGCGGCGCTGGCGGCGGAGGATTTCGAGGGCGCCATGGCCCTGATGGCCCGCCTGCGCGCGCCGGTCGACGCCTTCTTCGAGAAGGTCACGGTCAACGCCGAGGACGCCGCCCTGCGCCAGAACCGCCTGCGCCTGCTGGCGGAAATCCGCGCCCTGACCCGCACCGTCGCCGACTTCGACCGCATCGAGGGCTAGGGCGCGGGCGGGCGCCCCGCTGTCATCTGCCGTGCCGATGCCACCCCTCACACCGTCATCCCCGGACTTGATCCGGGGATCCACGACTTGGGCGCGACAGAAAAGACGTGGATGGCCGGGCCAAGCCCGGCCATGACGGCGTGCGGGGATGAACCGGCCGCACACCGGCACCATTACGCGGGCGGTCTTTCTGCCGGACCGGTGCCACACCTCACCACGTCATCCCCGGACTTGATCCGGGGATCCACGATTTTGGCACGACAGAAAAGACGTGGATGGCCGGGCCATGCCCGGCCATGACGATGCGCGGGCATGGGCACACAAGCCCACAGCCCCCCATCACGGAACCATCCCAACCGCCGGCCGTTCTAGGGTGACCTCACAGGAGTACCCCTTATGGCCGTCAGCTTTGTCGCCCTTCAGCCGATCGTCGCGCTGATCGCGGGCATCCTCATTCTGGTGATGCCGCGCCTGCTCGCCTACATCGTCGCGGTCTACCTGATCTTCATCGGCGTCATGGGCCTGCTCGGCTCGGGCGGGCTGGAGCGGCTGGGCCTGTAAAACAGGACGGCCCGGACCGGGCTCCCCCGAGCCGGTCCGGGCCGTGCGTCAGAGATGGCCGGCGCGGATCACGCCTTGCCGAGCAGCTTGTCGACGCTCCACGGGCCGGGGCCGGCGAAGGTCAGGTAGAAGAACACGAAGCAATAGAGCGCCGCGAGTTCGCCGCCATTGACGATGGGGTGGAAGTCCTTGGGCGCGTGGACGAGGAAATACGCCACCGCGGTCATGCCGGAGAGGATGAAGGCGGTCGGACGCGAGAACAGCCCGACCAGCAGCAGCAGGCCGCCGACCAGCTCGATGATGCCGGCAATGCCCGGCAGCGAGGTGAGGCTGACGCCGGTCATCTGCGTGGCGGGAAAGCCGAGAATCTTGGTGGTGCCATGCTGCAGCAGCAGCAAGGCGGACATCACGCGCAGCAGGCTGAGCACATGCGGCGCGAGTCGGTTCAGTGTTGCAATCATAGGATGCCCCTTGCGACGGATCGGTTTCCGGCCCGCACAGAGGTGCCTGATTGCCGACCCCGCGACAATACGTCCATCCGGTCACATTCTGGTGCGCTGCCGCTGGCCATGGTGCAGTGCAAATGATGGATTGAACGGGGCCCCTCAAACCGCTAGATCACTTTAGTGGGAGCGGTTTTGCACGGCGACGGCCGGGCGGACGAACCCTTTGACGGTGCTTAAATTTCGACTTCGGTTGAATGTCCACCACACGTTGAGGGCGCACCAGGTTGCGCCTCACCAAAGGACTCTGACATGACGAAATGGGTCTACACCTTCGGCGACGGCACCGCGGAAGGTACAGCGGAACTGCGCAATCTGCTGGGTGGCAAGGGCGCGAACCTTGCGGAAATGTCGAACCTCGGGCTGCCAGTGCCGCCCGGATTCACGATCTCGACCGAGGTCTGCACCTACTACTATTCTCACGGCAACAAGTACCCGGACGAACTTGCGTCCCAGGTCGAGGCAGCTCTCGGCCAGGTTGGCGCGCTCGCCAATCGCACCTTCGGCGATCCCGCCAACCCGCTTCTGGTCTCCGTGCGCTCGGGCGCCCGCGCCTCCATGCCAGGCATGATGGACACGGTGCTCAATCTCGGGCTCAACGACGTGACGGTCGAGGCGCTGGCGGCCTCCTCGGGCGATGCCCGTTTCGCCTATGACAGCTACCGCCGCTTCATCCAGATGTACTCGAACGTGGTGCTCGACTTCCCGCACCATCATTTCGAGGAAGTGCTGGACGGCTACAAATCCGACCACGGCTACACCCTCGACACCGACCTCACCGCCGATGACTGGAAGGACATCGTCGCGCGCTACAAGGCGCTGGTCGTCCACGAGCTCGGCCGCCCCTTCCCGCAGGACGCGCACGACCAGCTCTGGGGCGCCATCGGGGCCGTGTTCGGCTCCTGGATGAACCAGCGCGCCATCGTCTATCGCCGCCTCCACCAGATCCCGGAGAGCTGGGGCACGGCGGTGAACGTGCAGGCCATGGTGTTCGGCAATATGGGCGAGACCTCCGCCACCGGCGTCGCCTTCACCCGCAACCCGTCGACCGGCGAGAACGCGCTCTATGGCGAGTTCCTCATCAACGCGCAGGGCGAGGACGTGGTGGCGGGCATCCGCACGCCGCAGAACATCACCGAGGTCGCCCGCATCGAGGCCGGCTCCGACAAGCCCTCCATGGAGAAGGCGCTGCCGGAGGTCTACACCGAATTCACCCGCATCGCCGGTGTGCTGGAAAGCCATTACCGCGACATGCAGGATCTCGAATTCACCGTGGAGCGCGGCAAGCTGTGGATGCTGCAGACCCGCTCGGGCAAGCGCACCGCGAAAGCCTCGCTGCGCATCGCGGTCGAGCTCGCCAATGACGGCGTGATCACCCGCGAGGAAGCCATCGCCCGCGTCGACCCTGCCGCGCTCGACCAGCTGCTGCACCCGATGCTCGACCCCAAGGCCGACAAGAAGATCATCGGTTCCGGCCTGCCGGCCTCGCCCGGCGCCGCCTCGGGCGAGATCGTGTTCTCGGCCGACGAGGCGGAGCTGCTGAAGACGCAAGGCCGCAAGGTCATCCTGGTGCGCATCGAGACCTCGCCGGAAGACATCCACGGGATGCACGCCGCGCAGGGCATCCTCACCACGCGCGGCGGCATGACCTCGCACGCGGCGGTGGTCGCGCGCGGCATGGGCAAGCCCTGCGTCTGCGGCGCCGGCACCATCCGCGTCGACTATGCGGCGGGCACGCTGACCTCGGGCGGGGTGACGCTGAAGAAGGGCGACATCCTCACCCTCGACGGCGGCACCGGCCAGGTGATCGCCGGCGCCGTGCCCACCCTCCAGCCGGAGCTGTCCGGCGAGTTCGCCACCCTCATGGGCTGGGCGGACGGGGTGCGCCGGCTCAAGGTGCGGGCCAATGCGGAAACCCCGCTGGACGCGCGCACCGCGAAGAATTTCGGCGCCGAGGGCATTGGCCTCTCGCGCACCGAGCACATGTTCTTCGAGGGCGACCGCATCCGTTCCGTGCGCGAAATGATCCTGGCCGATGACGAGAAGGGCCGCCGCGCCGCGCTCGCCAAGCTGCTCGCCGCGCAGCGTTCGGACTTCCAGGAGCTGTTCGAGATCATGGACGGTCTGCCGGTCACGATCCGCCTGCTCGACCCGCCGCTGCATGAGTTCCTGCCGCACACCGACGCGGAAATCGCCGAGGTCGCGGAAGGGCTCGGGGTCAGCGCCGCCAAGCTCGCCGCCCGCAAGCGCGAGTTCGACGAGTTCAACCCGATGCTCGGCTTCCGCGGCTGCCGCCTCGCCATCGCCTTCCCGGAGATCGCGGAAATGCAGGCGCGCGCCATCTTCGAGGCCGCTGTGGCGGCGCAGAAGAGCACCGGCAAGCCGGTGGTGCCGGAAATCATGGTGCCGCTCATCACCGGCAAGCGCGAGTTCGACCTCGTCAAGGAGGTGATCGACGCCGCCGCCAAGACCGTCGAGCAGGAAACCGGCGACACGATCGAGTACCAGGTCGGTACGATGATCGAGCTGCCGCGCGCGGCGCTGAAGGCGGGCGAGATCGCGGAGACGGCGGAGTTCTTCTCCTACGGCACCAATGATCTCACCCAGACCGTCTACGGTATCAGCCGAGACGACGCCGGCACGTTCCTCGGCACCTACATCGCCAAGGGCATCTTCGAGGTCGACCCCTTCGTGTCGATCGACCAGGACGGCGTCGGCGAGATGGTGAAGATCGCCACCGAGCGCGGCCGCGCGGTGCGCCCGAACCTCAAGCTCGGCATTTGCGGCGAGCATGGCGGCGACCCCGCCTCGGTCGCCTTCTGCGAGGAAGTCGGGCTCGACTACGTGTCCTGCTCGCCCTTCCGCGTGCCGATCGCCCGCCTGGCCGCCGCGCAGGCCGCGCTGAAGAGCAAGGTCGCCTCGCAGGCGTGATCTGACGTGCCATGACATTGTCGCGGCCGGCCCGGCCGGCCGCGACAGACATCTGCGTAAAAGACAGTCCCGCTTGACTTCGAGCGCGCTCGAACCCCTAGCCTTGGCTGCGTCGTGGCGAAAAGGGCGATCATGAAGATCGGGGAACTGGCCAAGCTATCGGGATTATCGGTCCATACCATCCGCTATTACGAGCGGATCGGACTGCTGCCCTATGCGGACCGGAACCGTTCGAGCCAGCGCGATTACGATGCCTCCATCCTCACGTGGATCGCCTTTCTCGGTCGCCTGAAAACGATCGGAATGCCGATCCGCGACATGCTGCGCTATGCAGCCTTGCGGGAAGCCGGCGCCGCAACCGAAGCTGAGCGACGCGCGCTGCTGGAGCAGCACCGCAAGCGCGTGGCGCTTCATCTGGCCGAGCTTCAGGACTGCCTTCTCGTCCTCGACACCAAGATCGCCGGCTATGCCGGCCTGGAGCAGAGGATGCGGGATGATGACGCAACACAATTGCAGCGCAGACGACAGCCGGCTGGAGCGCGGGCGGCGCGCCCTCGCTGAGATCGACGGCGAGGCGGGCGAAAAGGTCGTCGCCGCGCTCACCGACATCGCCCCGGATTTCGCCACCTATCTGCTCGAGTTCCCCTTCGGCGACATTTATTGCCGTCCCGGTCTCGATCTGCGCGCGCGGGAAATCGCGACGATCGCCGCGCTGACCGCGCTCGGCAACGCCGCCCCGCAGCTGAAGGTCCATATCGCCGCCGGGCTGAATGTCGGGCTGACCCGCGATGAGATCACCGAGATCATCATGCAGATGGCCGTCTATGCCGGCTTCCCCGCGGCACTCAACGGACTGTTCGCCGCCAAGGAGGTCTTCGCGCCGCAAAGCGCCGCCAAATCGGGCGCATAGCCCGCTATCGCCGCCCGACCGCGCGATCCCGGATTGGGCCTGCGGGCCGTCCGGGATGACGCGAGACACCCGACGGCCGGGCTGACGCCCGGCCGTTTTGCGTTACCATCGCGCAGGGGAGGACCGCCATGCTGCCAGCCAATGCGGCACTGATCGTGATCGACCTGCAAAAGGCCATCGACCATCCCAAATGGACGGCGCAGGGCCCGCGCAACAACCCGCAGGCCGAGGCGACCATCGCGCGGCTGCTGGCGGCCTGGCGTGCGGCGGGCCGGCCGCTGTTCCATGTGCGCCATGAATCGACCGACCCCGGCTCGACCTATGCCGCGGACGGGCCGGGCACCCCGTTCAAGCCCGAGGCGACGCCGCTGCCGGGTGAGCCGGTGATCGCCAAGAACGTCAACAGCGCCTTCATCGGCACCAACCTCGAGGCTCGGCTGCGCGCGGCCGGCATCGGCACGCTGGTGATCTGCGGCGTCATTACCAATAATTCGGTCGAGGCCACCGTGCGCATGGCCGGCAATCTCGGCTTCGACGTGCATCTGGTGGAAGACGCCTGCTTCACCTTCGCCCGCCGCGACCATGCCGGCACGCTGCGCAGCGCCGCCGAGGTCCACGCCATGTCGCTGGCCAACATGGACGGCGAATATTGCCGCGTGGTGCGGGCGGCGGAGGTGATGTAGCCCTACCGCTGGCGTGCCGCTGCCCTTAAGCCTCACATCTGGCTCAAGGCGGTACATTTAGTGGCCGTCATGCCCGGGCTTGACCCGGGCATCCATCCCTTTGACCCTTCGGGCATGAAAGGCGGCTTCGTTTACATCCTGACCAACCGGCCGAACGGCACGCTCTATGTCGGGGTCACCTCGGACATCATCCGACGTGTCTGGGAGCACCGGGAAGGCGTGGCCGATAGCTTCACCGCGCGCTACGGGCTGAAGAGCCTCGTCCATGTCGAGCGCTTCGATGAGATCACTACCGCCATCCAGCGTGAGAAGACGCTGAAACACTGGTCACGGGACTGGAAGATCGCCCTCATCATCAAGGACAACCCGACATGGCGCGACCTCTACGACGAGATCACCCAATGAGTTGCGGCGATGGATCCCCGGGTCAAGCCCGGGGATGACGGCGTGTTGATGTTGGCCGTTGCTCGAGAAGCGGACGGGTAAATGACGGCGTATCTGGAGCGGACATAACCACTCGTCATGCCCGGGCTTGACCCGGGCATCCATGCTTTCGGCTCTTGCGGACGGCGCAGCGGTGCCCCTACCCGGCCTTCGCCGCCGCCTTCAGCTTGTACAGCGCCTCCAGCGCCTCGCGCGGGGTCATCTCGTCGGGGTCGATGCCGGCCAGCGTCGTCTTCACCGCTTCCGCCACCGGGTCCGCCTTGGCGGCCGGTGACACCGGCGCGGGCGGCGGGGCACGGTTGAGGGCGGCGAAAAGCGGGAGATCGTCGAGGATGCGCTGGGTCGGGGCGGCGCGGTCAGCGCTTTCCAGTTCCGTCAGGACGGCGCGGGCGCGCTCGACCACGGCGTGCGGCAGGCCAGCGAGCTTGGCGACCTGGATGCCGTAGGAGCGATCCGCCGCGCCGGGCACCACCTCATGCAGGAAGATCACCTCGCCCTCCCACTCCTTCACCTTCACCGTCGCGTTGACGAGGCGGGGCAGGCGCTGGGACAGCGCGGTCAGCTCGTGGAAATGGGTGGCGAACAGGCCGCGGCAGCGATTGCTCTCATGCAGATGCTCTAGGCTCGCCCAGGCGATGGACAGGCCGTCGAAGGTCGCCGTGCCGCGCCCGATCTCGTCGAGGATGACGAGCGAGCGCTCGGTTGCCTGGTTGAGGATGGCGGCGGTCTCGACCATCTCGACCATGAAGGTCGAGCGCCCGCGCGCGAGGTCATCCGCCGCGCCGACGCGCGAGAACAGCCGGTCGACCACGCCGATGCGCGCCGCCTTCGCCGGCACGAAGGCGCCGGCCTGGGCGAGGATGGCGATCAGCGCATTCTGCCGCAGGAAGGTCGATTTACCCGCCATGTTCGGGCCGGTGACCAGCCAGATGCGCCCGGCCCGCGCCCGCTCCGGCGGGGAGAGGTCGCAATCATTGGCGACGAAGGGCCCGCCATCCCGGCGCAGCGCCTGCTCCACCACCGGGTGGCGCCCACCCTCAATGGCAAAATCCAGCCCGTCATCGACCTCGGGGCGCACATGCCCCTCATCCACCGCCAGCTTGGCGAGGCCGGCGGTGACGTCGATCACCGCGAGCGCCTCGGCGCAGGCGCGGATGGCATCGGCCTTGTCGAGCACGGCGGACGCCAGCTCGTCGAACAGGCGCTGCTCCAGAGCGAGCGCCCGGTCGCCGGCGCTGGAGATTTTCGCTTCCAGCTCGGCCAGCTCGGTGGAGGTGAAGCGCATCGCCCCGGCCATGGTCTGGCGGTGCAGGAAGATGGCGTCGAAGGGCGGCTCGCGCAGCTTGTCGGCGTTCTGCTGGCTGACCTCGACATAATAGCCGAGCACCGCATTGTGCCGGATCTTCAGCGCCCGCACGCCGGTTTCCTCGACATAGCGGCGCTCAAGGGCGGCGACGACGCGCCGGCTCTCGTCGCGCAGCGCGCGGGTGGCGTCGAGGTCGCCTTCATAGCCCGGCCGGATGAAACCGCCATCGCGCCGGTTGAGCGGCAGTTCGTCATCGAGCGCGCTTTGCAGCGTCTCCGCGAGTGACGGATCGATGCCGGCGAGCACGCCGGCGGCCTGCGCGAGTTCGAGCGGGGCGGGCGAGGCGGCGATCAGCCCGGCCATCGCCGCGCCCTCGGCGAGCCCCCGGCCGATGGCGGCGAGGTCGCGCGGCCCTGAACGGCCCAGCGCCACGCGCGAGAGGGCCCGGGCAAGGTCCGGCGCTCCGGCGAGACGCGCGCGCAAAGCGGCCCGCAGGCTGGTCTCATTGGCCAGATGCTCCACCGCATCGAACCGATCGGCCACCCGCTTCGGGTCGGTCAACGGCTCGGCAAGGCGCCGCCCGAGCAGGCGCGCGCCGGCCGAGGTGACGGTGCGGTCGATGGCCGCGCACAGGCTCCCGGCGCGGTCGCCGGTGGTGGTGCGGAGGATCTCGAGATTGGCCCGCGTCGCCGGGTCGATGACCATGACGTCGGCCGAGGATTCCCGGCGGGGCCGGTTCAGCGGCGGGCGCGCGCCGAGCTGGGTACGCTCGATATAGGCGACGACGGCGCCGGCGGCGGCGAGCTCGGCGCGGGTGAAAACGCCAAAGGAATCAAGCGTCGCCACCTGGAAGAAGCCGGCGATGCGGCGCTCGGCGCTCGCCCCGTCGAAGCTGTCTTTCGGCAGCGGCGTCACGGCGGGCAGGGTGCGCCAGAGCGGCCGGAAGCCCGGCTCGTCATAGATCGCGTCGGGCACCAGAAGCTCGGCCGGCTCGATGCGGGCGAGGTCGGCGGAAAGGCGCAGCGCGTCGGTCTCGGCGACGCGGAAGGAACCGGTGGAGATGTCGGCGAAGGCCAGCGCATAGGCATAGCCGTCCTCGCCTTCGCCGCTTTTGACCCGCGCCAGCGCCGCCAGCACATTCTCGCGCCGCGCATCGAGCAGCGCGTCCTCGGTCAGCGTGCCGGGCGTGACGAGGCGGATAACGTCCCGTTTCACAACGCTTTTCGGGCCGCGCTTCTTCGCCTCGGCGGGGTCTTCCACCTGCTCGCAGACCGCGACGCGGTAGCCGGCCAGGATCAGCTTGTTGAGATATTCCTCGGCGCGCTCCACCGGCACGCCGCACATCGGGATGTCCTCGCCCTGATGCTTGCCGCGCTTGGTGAGCACGATGCCGAGCGCCCGCGAGGCGTGCTCGGCATCCTCGAAGAACAGCTCGTAGAAATCGCCCATCCGGTAGAACAGCAGGCTGCCGGGATTGGCGGTCTTGATCTCGATGTACTGCGCCATCATCGGCGTCACCCGCGCCTCCACGGCGGCGGCGGGCGTCTCGGCGGCGGCGGTGGGGAGAGGGGTGTTCATGGGATGACGCTGACAGAGGCAGGGGGCGGCTTTCAAGCCGCGCCGGCCCGGTGCGGCCGCTTATCCCCTCCTAGGTGAGCCGCCCGGCCTTACAACTCGATGCCGCGCAGCGCCTCCGGGTCCATCAGCCCCATCAGCCGCCCGGCGGCGGTGCGGGCGAGGCGGAGCGTCAGCGCCTTGCGGGTGGCGGCGGGCAGAGGGTGGGCGGGCGCCTCGCGCACAAGGCCCGCGCCGAACTGGTCGGCCAGCATCACCCCGGCATCTTCGGGGAGGATCTCCACCGGGAAATCCGGCCCGACAGCGAAGAACAGCCGGTCGCAATAAAGCCGGTACTCCGCCCATTTGCGGTCGGTGCGGAAGTCCATCACCGAGGACTTGATCTCGATCACCCAGACCTCGCCGCGCGAATCGATGGCGGCGATGTCGGCCCGGCGGCCGGAGGCGAGGACGAATTCCGGCAGCCCCACCAGCCCGCGCGCCGCGAGATAGCGCAACGCCCCGCGCTGGATGGCGCGCGCGGCTTCCGATTGCCGCCCGTCCACCGGCAGGGTGAGAGCCTCGCCCCCACGCGTATCGCCGCGCCTCTCGCTCATGGCGTGTACTCTATCCGTTCTCATGGTGCGATGGGAAGTGGGACGCCCGAACCGGCCGGACCCGAGCCGCCAAATCCATGCCGCGAAAACATCGCGGGCGCGGCTTATGCGCCGGAGGCGACTCGTCTATAGCGGGCGGGCTCACACGGGCTTGCGCCATGACCGAACGGCCCCTCCCCGCCTTCTCGACCGATGCGGCCCCGCCCGGCGTCCCGGCGCGCCCGAGCCCGAGCTGCGCGGCGCTGTTCCTCGGCTTCCTGTCGGTCGCGGTGGTGGCCTTTGGTGGCGTTCTGCCCATCGCCCGCCGGGCGCTGGTCGAGCGCCATGGCTGGCTCACGGCGGACGAGTTCACCGAGCTGGTGGGTCTCTCCCAGTTCCTGCCGGGGCCGAACATCATCAATCTGTCGGTGATTGTCGGCGCCCGCTTCCGCGGCGTGCCCGGCGCGATCTCTGCCTTTCTGGGTCTCACCGCCGTGCCGGCCGTCGGCGTCGTGCTCGCCGGGATGGCGTTCACCCGCTATGCCGATATCGGCGCGGTGTCCGACATGCTGGCGGGCCTTGCCGCCGCTGCCGCCGGGCTGGTGCTCGCCATGGCCGCGCGCATGGCCGAGCCGCTGTGGCGGCGCCCGCGCCCGCACACCGTCCTCATCGCGCTGCTCGCCTTTATCGGCATCGTCGCGACGCCGCTGTCGCTGCCGGTGATGATGCTGGTGCTCGCGCCACTCTCCATCCTGCTCTCCTGGTGGGCGGAGCGGCGTGCATGAACGACAGCAACCCGCTGGGCGCGCTGGCGCTGCATTTCCTCATCATCTCGCTCTTCGCCATTGGCGGGGCGAACAGCGTGCTGCCGGAGATCCACCGGCAGGTCGTGGACATCGCCGGCTGGATGACCGACGCGCAATTCGCCCAGACCTTCGCCATCGCGCAGGCCGCACCCGGCCCGAACATGCTGGTGGTGACGCTGATCGGCTGGCATGTCGCGGGCATCTGGGGCGCGCTGGTGGCGACGCTCGCCATGTGCGGGCCGACCTGCGTGCTCGCCTATGTGGTGGGCGGAGCGTGGCACCGCTTCCGCGAGGCGCATTGGCGCCGCGTGGTGCAGGGCGGGCTGATGCCGCTGACCATCGGGCTCATCGCTGCCTCCGGCGTGCTGCTGACCGAAGGCGCCGCCCGCACGCCCGCCACCGCCGCCTTCACCCTCATCGCCGCGCTGGTGCTGTTCTTCACCCGGCTCAGCCCGCTCTGGATGCTGGCCGCCGGCGGCGCTCTCGGCGCGCTCGGGTTGATCTGAACGGCTTAATCCGGCAGCGGCGCGGTCTCGATGGCGGCGGCGTCCTCGCCGCGCGAGAAGGCGGGGAGTTGCGCACCGGTAAGCGGCGCGGGCGGGGCCGGGGGCGGGGCGTTGCTGGCGCCAAGCCGGCGGACCACGGCGAAGGCGCAGATGAGCGCGGCGACGCCGAAGGCGACCGAGCCCGCCGCCTGCCCGCCGATCACCCCCTCCGCGCCATACCAGCGCCCGCCGAGCCAGACGAAGGGCATGGTGCCCAGCGTCGCCCGGCCCCAGTTGAACAGCGTCGAGAGCAGCGGCGCGCCGAGATTGTTGAAGGCAGCATTGGCGACGAACAGCGCGCCCATGAAGATGAAGCTGCCGGCGGCGTAGAGGCAGAAGAATTCGACCAGCCGCACGCCCTCATCCGACAGGCCGAACACGCTGGCGAGCAGGTGGCGCCCCAGCGCCATCAGCAGCCAGACCAGCGCCACATAGACGAGGATCAGCACCAGGCTGTCGCGCACCGCCTGCCGTACCCGATCATAACGCAGGGCGCCGACATTCTGGCCGATCACCGGGCCGATGGCGCCGGTGAGGGCGAAGATCGGCCCGAAGGCGACGGGGATCAGCCGGCCGATCACCGCCCAGGCGGCGACTGCCGCATCGCCATGCGGGGCGAGCGCGAAGGTGACATAGGCATTGCCGACGGGGGTGGCGATATTGGTGAGGATCGCCGGCAGGGCGATGGCCGAGAGCGGGCCGACATCGCGCAGGAAGGCGGCAAGGCGCGGGCGCTCGGCCAGCCCATGCACCTTCGCCACGGCGTAGAGCCCGTAGCCCGCCATGACGAGGCGCGCGAGCACCGAGGCGATGGCCGCGCCCTCGACGCCAAGCCCCAAAGCGAGAATCAGCAGCGGATCGAGCGCGGCGGTGGCGATGCCGCCGGACAGCGTGACCCACATGGAGCGGCGCGCATCGCCCACCCCGCGCAGCGTGCCGGACGCGGCCATGCCGATGCCGAGCAGCGGGGTCGAGGGCAGCACGATCAGCAGGAAGTCGCGGGCGAGTTCCTGCGTGCGCCCGGTGGCGCCGAGCAGGCCAAGCATGGGGGTGAGCAGCGGCAGCATCAGCGCCGTCATCGCCACGGTGGCGAGGGTCATATAGACGAAGCCGGAGGTGGAGAGCCGCCGCCCTTCCTGCGGGTCGCCGCTGCCCACCGCGCGCGAGACCAGCGCCGAGCCGGCGATCATCACCCCGATGGCGACCGAGGTGGTGAAGAACATCACCGTGCCGGCATAGCCGATGGCCGCCGCCAGCTCCTCCTCGCCGAGCAGCGAGATGTAGAACAGGTTCAGCAGATCGACGACGAATACCGCGACGAGGCCGATGGAGCCGGTGGCGGTCATCACCGCCACATGCCGCATGGTCGAGCCTTCGACGAAACGGGCCTTGATCGGTCGGGAGGAACGGGCGGGTTTACTCATGACATCTCGCTGTTGCCGGCCATCTATGCCACGGCGCGGCGGCCTCCAGATAGGCGGGGATACGCAACCATGCGATTGCGGCATTGCCGGCAGGAGCTACCCATGCCGCGCGGCGATTGAGAAGCGTCATCGAAATCGGCTAGAAGGGCTCGCCTTCACGCCCCGTGGGCCTCAGGCTCCGCCGTCGCCCGCCCGCACTGGAATCCGCCATGACCGACATCACCGACGACCACGCCAAGGCCCGCGTCCTCGTCCAGGCGCTGCCGCACATGCAGCGCTATGACGACGCCATCATCGTCGTGAAGTATGGCGGCCACGCCATGGGCGACGAGCAGGTGGCACGCGACTTCGCGCAGGATATCGTTCTGCTTGAACAGTCCGGCGTGAACCCGGTGGTGGTGCATGGCGGCGGGCCGCAGATCGGCGCCATGCTGGCCAAGCTCGGCATCAAGTCGGAATTCGCCGCCGGGCTGCGCATCACCGACAAGGCCACCGTCGAGATCGTCGAGATGGTGCTGGCCGGCTCGATCAACAAATCGCTGGTCGGCTTCATCAACGAGGCCGGCGGCAAGGCGCTGGGCCTCACCGGCAAGGACGGCAACATGGTGCGCGCGACCAAGGTCACGCGCTCGGTGCGCGATCCCGATTCCAATGTCGAGCAGGAGATCGACCTCGGCTTTGTCGGCGAGCCCTCCGCCGTCGACACCACCGTGCTGGACCAGATCCTCGGCCGCGAGCTGATCCCGGTGCTGGCGCCGGTCGCCACCGGCCTCGAGGGTGGCACGTTCAACGTCAATGCCGACACCTTCGCCGGCGCAATCGCCGGCGCGCTCGGCGCCAAGCGGCTGCTGCTGCTGACCGACGTGCCCGGCGTGCTCGACCGCGACAAGCAGCTCATCAAGGAGCTGACGATCGCCCAGGCCCGCGCGCTCATCGCCGACGGCACGATCTCCGGCGGCATGATCCCGAAGGTCGAAACCTGCATCTACGCGCTGGAGCAGGGCGTGGAGGGGGTGGTGATCCTCGACGGCAAGGTGCCGCATTCGGTGCTGCTGGAGCTGCTCACCGACCACGGCGCCGGCACACTGATCACGCGCTGAGGCACAGCCACGTCATCCCCGGGCTTGACCCGGGGATCCACGACTTTGGCCAGCAATGTGGGAGGGAAGTCATGGATGGCCGGGCCAAGCCCGGCCATGACGATGTCACGCACCCTCCTTTGCCCCTCGCCCGCCGGCCCGCTCTTCGCTATGGATGGCGCATGACCGCATCCTTCCGCACCGGCCCATCCGCGCCCCTCGATTTCTCCCATGTCGAGACCTGGGTGTTCGACCTCGACAACACGCTCTACCCGCCCGGCCTCGACCTGTGGCGGCAGATCGACATGCGCATGCGCAGCTACATCGCCGATTATCTCGGCCTGTCGCTGGACGACGCGTTCGCGCTGCAGAAGGGCTATTACCGCAAATACGGCACCTCGCTGCGCGGGCTGATGATCGAGCACGGCATGGACCCGGACCCGTTCCTCGCCAACGCCCACAAGATCGACCTGTCCTCGCTCGATCCGGCGCCGGAACTGGGCGAGGCGCTCGGCGCGCTGCCCGGCCGCAAGCTGGTCTACACCAATGGCTCGCGCGGCCATGCCGAGCAGATCCTCAACAAGCTCGCCATTTCCGAGCACTTCGCGGATGTCCACGACATTGTCGCCGCGGAATTCCACCCGAAACCTCAGGAGACCGCCTATCGCGGCTTCCTCGCCCGCTTCGACGTGGACCCGGCCAAGGCGGCGATGTTCGAGGATCTCGCACGCAACCTCGAAGTGCCCGCCCAGCTCGGCATGCGCACCGTGCTGGTGGTGCCGCCCGGCGAGGCGGTCAGCCCCGCCGACCGCGAAGCGTGGGAGCATGAGGGGCGCGACGGCACCCATATCGACGTGGTGACGGATGACCTGACCGCCTTCCTGCGCGCGCTCGCCTGACGCGGGCGCGCCTTCCCGCACTCTGCCGTTGACAGAAACCCGCCGCGACCGGACAAGACGCCCCGAACACGGGAGAGCCAGATGTCGAGCCAGCTTCAGAGCATCATCGAGACCGCCTTCGAGAACCGCGCCGAGGTCAATTTCGAGACCGGCGGCGCGATTCGCGACGCGGTGAACGAGGCGCTGGGTCTGCTCGACGCGGGCACGGCGCGCGTCGCCGAACAGGGGGCCGACGGCAACTGGACGGTGAACCAGTGGCTGAAGAAGGCGGTGCTGCTCTCCTTCCGCCTCAACGACATGAGCGTCATCCCCGGGGGCCCCGGCCAAGCCGTGTGGTGGGACAAGGTGCCCTCCAAGTTCGAGGGCTGGGGCGAGAGTGAGTTCCGCGCCGCCGGCTTCCGCGCCGTGCCAGGCGCCATTGTGCGCCGCTCGGCCTTCATCGCGCCGAACGTCGTGCTCATGCCCTCCTTCGTCAATCTCGGCGCCCGCGTCGATGCCAACTCCATGGTCGACACCTGGGCGACGGTCGGCTCCTGCGCGCAGATCGGCAAGAATGTGCATCTGTCGGGCGGCGTCGGCATTGGCGGCGTGCTGGAGCCTCTGCAGGCCGGCCCGGTCATCATCGAGGATGACTGCTTCATCGGCGCGCGCTCGGAAGTGGTGGAAGGCGTGATCGTGCGCCGGGGCTCGGTGCTCTCCATGGGCGTGTTCATCTCCGCCACCACCAAGATCGTCGACCGCGCCACCGGCGAGGTCTTCGTCGGCGAGGTGCCACCCTATTCCGTCGTGGTGCCCGGCTCGCTGCCCGGCAAGCCGCTGCCGAACGGCCAGCCCGGCCCCTCGCTCTACTGCGCGGTGATCGTCAAGCGCGTCGACGAGCAGACCCGCTCCAAGACGTCGATCAACGACCTGCTGCGCGACTGAGCGGCCATTGACCCTCCTTCGAGGCCCGGCCAATGGCCGGGCACCTCGGGATGACGCCGCGGGGCAAACCGCGTCACGCCGAGGCGCCGCCCGCAGGACGTCCTCGAAGCACGCAGGCCACGCTTGACCGTCATCCCGGCCGGAGCGTAGCGAAGAGCCGGGATCGTTCGCGACAGGCGGCGACGCTGCCGGGACGCGATCCCGGATCGGCCTTCGGCCGTCCGGGATGACGAGGAGAGGACACGAGCATGGCGACCATCCCGAATGGGCCCTCCGAGCCGGTCATCCATCCCCCCGCCGATCCCATCGAGATCCTGCGCACCCTTATTCGCTGCCCATCGGTCACACCGGCCGAGGGTGGCGCGCTCGGCTATCTCGACGCGCTGCTCAGCGGGGCGGGCTTCGCCACGCACCGGGTGAAGCTCACCGCCCCCGACACGCCGGACATCGAGAACCTCTATGCCCGCTTCGGCACGCGCGGGCCCAATCTGTGCTTTGCCGGCCATACCGACGTGGTGCCGCCCGGCGATCCCCAGCAATGGCGTTTCCCGCCTTTCGAGGGCGCGATCCATGACGGGCTGATCTATGGCCGTGGCGCGGTGGACATGAAGGGTGGCGTCGCCGCCTTCATCGCCGCCGGGCTCGATTTCGCCCGCGCCCATGGCAACGACCCCGATCACCCGGACCTGCCCGGCTCGATTTCCTTCCTGCTTACCGGCGATGAGGAAGGCCCGGCGATCAACGGCACGGAAAAGCTGCTGCGCTGGCTCGCCGACCGCGACGAGCGGCTCGACCATTGCGTGCTGGGCGAGCCCTCCTCGCGCGCCGCGCTCGGCGACATGGTGAAGATCGGCCGGCGCGGCTCGCTGTCCTGCACCCTCACCGTCCATGGCAAGCAGGGCCATGTCGGCTACCCGCATCTGGCCGACAACCCGATTCCGGGCCTCATCACCCTGCTCGGCGCGCTGATTGCCGAGCCGCTCGACAGCGGCAACGCGCATTTCCAGGCGTCGAACCTCGAAATCGTCTCGGTCGATGTCGGCAACCCCGCCTTCAACGTCATCCCGGCGCAGGCGCAGGGGCGGTTCAATATCCGCTTCAACGACCTCTGGACCCCGCAGACGCTGCAGGCCGAGATCGAGCGGCGGCTCGCTCGCACGGCGGGCAACAGCCTGCGCTGGAGCGCCGCGTTCGAGTTCCGCTCGTCCGACAGCTTCCTCACCGCGCCCGGCCCCTTCGTCGATCTCGTGGTCGAATCGATCGCGCGGACGACCGGCCAGCGGCCGGAGCTTTCCACCACCGGCGGCACTTCGGATGCCCGCTTCATCAAGGATTATTGCCCGGTGATCGAGTTCGGCCTCGTCGGCACCACCATGCACGCGGTGGACGAGGCAACGCCGGTGGACGAGGTGGCGGCGCTGACGCGCGTCTATGCCGGCATCATCGCCCGCTATTTCGCCGCGCTCGGCCGCTGAAGGTTCAGCGCGACTGAAGCGCCGGGGCGCGCGCGGCGGGAAGCCCGTCGGCGGGTCCGTTCTGCGTCGTGCTGTCGATCTGCACATAGCCGCCGAGCTTCAGGCAGGTCTGCGTGCCCTCCAGCCGCACGAAGCCGGCACCCTGCGCCGCGCAGAACGGATCGGTCGACGCGGCAGCCGGCGGGGCCGCGCTGGTGGTTTTGGTGGGGGAAGCCGCTACGCCGGGCGGTGTCTCGGCACGCGCCGGCAGGACGAGCGCCATCGCCAGGGCGAGCCCCGAAATGGCGAGCGCCATCCCTGTAACGGCGTGGGCGCCACGGCGGCGCAGATGCATCATCCGGCTCATGCGGCCTCCCGTTTCCAGCCATCCTCCGGCCGTCGATCCGGCGCGTGTGGCCTGAATCTTCCGCGCGAATTGCGGCCAATCCGCGCCGGCGGGCCTGCTATCGTCCGGCCTGAACCGATTCGCGTGAGAGCCTCGCCATGGTTGCCGTCGAGCGTCCCGTCCTCGCCACCAGCGCCGCCGTGTTCCGCGCCGGGCGCGTGCTGCTGGCGCGGCGCGGCCAGCGCCCCTCCATCGGCGTGTGGACGCTGCCGGGCGGGCGCGTCGAGCCGGGCGAGACGCTGACGGCGGCCGCCGCGCGCGAGGTGATGGAGGAAGTCGGCGTCGCCTGCGCGATCATCGGCGTTGCCGGGGCGGTGGACGTGATCCTGCGGGCGGACGATGGGAGCCTGAAGGCGCATTACGTCGTCGTCAGCCATGCCGCGCGCTGGGAGGCGGGCGAGCCCGCCATTGGGCCGGAAGCGGCGGAGGTCGGCTGGTTCGAGCCGGATGCGCTGCCCGCCGACATCACGCCGGGGCTCGGCGAAATCGTCGCGGCGGCGGCCCGCCTCGTCGCCGGCGCGCAGAGCGCCGACACCGGCGCCCGGCTCACCCCGTGACAACCCGCTTGACCTTGCCCGCGCGCCGGATCACCACAGCGCCATGACGATGTTCGCGCGCGCCTTTCTCATCCTCGCCGTGCTCGGCGCTGCCCCCGCGCGCGCCCAGAACGAGGGCGGCACGCCGCCCTATGAGGGCGAGTTGCTGCGGCTCGCGGAGATTCTCGGCGCGCTGCACTACATCCGCCCGCTCTGCGGCGCGGCGGAGGAGACCCGCTGGCGCGACGAAATGACGGGGCTGCTGCAGACCGAGGCGCCCTCCGAGGCGCGGCGCGGCCAGCTCATCGGCGCGTTCAATCTCGGCTATGAGAGCTACAAGCAGGTCTACCGGAGTTGCACCCCCTCGGCGGAACTGGCCAGCCAGCGGTATCTGGAGGCCGGCGCAAAGCTCTCGCGGGATATCGCCACCCGCTACGGCAGCAATTAGGCACCGTCCACGGGGCGTGCCTGTGCGCTTTTGGCCGCACCTGTCACCTTTTTGCCGCGCCATGTTAACCCTCCTTCAATTCTTGGGCAGATCGACCGGCGCTGCGTGCTAAGGTCCAAATCGAGCGTTTCGCTCAGCGGAGGAATGAGTTTGTCCGAGCTTCCGGAAACGCACGACATCGATGGTCCGGCCGATCAGGCGCAGGAGGACGAGCGTCACGCGGCGCTCGCCTATCTCGATGAGGCGTGGAACGAGGCGGTCTATGACGGCCTCGACGAAGATTGCCTGGCGCAGGCGGCGCTGTTCACCGCCATCCGCTCCATGGTCGCGACCTATGGCGAGGAAGCCGCCGCCGGCTTTGCCGAGCGCCTCGCCGAACGCATTCGCGCGGGCGAATACACCGTGCCGTTCAACCGGCAGTAAGCCTCAGGCTTTTTCGCGTTCGCGCCTGAAGATGTCGAGGCCATCGACATCTTCCTCGATCTGCACCCAGCCTCGCCGCAGATAATAGGGCGCGTTGGCGGCGGTGGCGCACAGATACAGGCGGGCATGACCGGCGGCGAAGGCGACATCGGTCGCATGGGTGAGCAGCGCCTGCCCGATGCCCCGCGCCCGCGCGGGCTCTTCGACCCACAGCGCGGCGATCCAGGGCGTGAGGCCCGGCCGCTCCTCGACATCGCTGGCGATCAGCGCGACCGTGCCGAGGAACTCCCACCCCTGGCAGGCGATAAAGCTGGTGGGTATAGCGGCCCGGGATGGCCCAAGGCTCTCGCTCAGCCGGGCCTTGAGCGCGGCGAAGGGCACGCCCTCATCCTTCCACCACGCCCGCCAGACCCGATCCGCCACGATCCCGGCAAAACCGGCCGCATCGCGCAAATCGACGATGGCGAAGCTGTCCGGCATCACGCGACCTCTCCGGCAGCCCCAAACGGCAAAAGCGCGGTGACCTCTGTCACCGCGCTTCGCGCAATCTCAAGTGCCGGACGGCCGGAAGGCCGAGCCGATCAGCGGGCGCCGGGGACGACCTTCGGCTTGGACGGCAGCAGACCCTCGCGCTGGGCGCGCTTGCGGGCCAGCTTGCGGGCGCGGCGAACAGCCTCGGCTTCCTCGCGGGCGCGCTTCTCGGACGGCTTCTCGTAGTGGCCGCGCAGCTTCATCTCGCGGAAAATGCCCTCGCGCTGCATCTTCTTCTTGAGCGCCTTGAGGGCCTGGTCGACGTTGTTGTCCCGAACGAGAACCTGCACGTGTCTTCCTCTTCGTGCTTCGCGGTATCGCGCATGCGTTGAATTTGGGCGACCGGGGCAGGCGCCCAAGGACACGGGCCACCGATCAAGGTGAGGGCACATAGCAGACCGCCGCGGCCTTGTCCACCGCTGCCGCGCCAAGCGCGCGCTCGCCAAGCGACTCAGCGCGCGGCACAATCGCCGCGCGCCATCCGGCCAGCGCGTCGCGGCTCAGGCGCCGTGAATGGCGATCACCTCGGCCACCGCCGCCTTGGCACGGAAACCGAACGCTTCCTGATATTCCGGCGAGTGGTAGCAGGCGAGCGCGGTCTCATAGTCCTTGAAGGCCAGCACCACATTGCGCGAGCGCGCGCTGCCATGCACCGCCTCATGCCGGCCGCCGCGCACGAGGAACCAGCCCTCATATTTGCGCACCGCCAGCGCATCGGCGGCGATGTAGGACTTGTAGGTCTCGAGGTCGTGCACATCGATGCGCATGACCCAATAGGCGGTGCCCGGCCCCTGGGCGGGGCCGTCGATCACGCCGGCCGCCGGCTGGTCGCCCTCATAGCCCTCGATGACGAGGTGTTCGCCTTCGGAATGGGCGAGGCGGTGGGTATAGGCCGCCTGATACGCGGGCGAGTGGAAGCAGGCGAGCGCGGTCTCATAGTCCTTGAACTCGACCACGACATTGCGGGCGCGGGAGGTGCCTTCCAGCGTCTCGAACGCCCCGCCCTGCGCGAGGAAGCGCCCGCCAAAGGCGGCAATGGTCGGGATGGCGCCCTGCAGATAGGGCTTGTAGCCCTCGGCATCGCTCACATCGAGGCGGCTGATCCAGTAGCCCTTGGCCATAGTATGTGTCCTTCGTGGCGGGTCAGGAGGCGGCGAGCGCCGCGGCAATCTCGGCCTGCACCGCGCGGGCGGCGCTCGCGGGATCGGGCGAGGCGACGATAGGCCGGCCGACCACGAGATGGTCGGCGCCGGCGCGGATCGCCGCGAAAGGCGTGGCGATGCGCTTCTGGTCGCCGGTGGCGGCGCCGTCCGGGCGCACGCCGGGGGTGACGATGGCGCCCTTGGGGCCGAGGATGCCGCGCACGCGGGCAGCGTCGGTCGGGGCGCAGACGATGCCATCGACGCCGATCTCGCGCGCCTGCGCCACCCGGCGGGCGACGGTCTCGTCCACGCCGGCGCCATAGCCGGCCTCGGCGAGATCCGCCTCGTCATAGGAGGTCAGCACGGTGACGGCGAGGATGCGTAAGGGGCTCGCGCCCTTGCCTTCCATCGCCGCGCGCATGGTCTGCGGGTAGGCATGGACGGTGGCAAAGCTCGCCCCCAGTGCGGCGAGGCTGGCGACGCCGCGCGCCACGGTGTTGCCGATGTCGTGCAGCTTGAAGTCGATGAACACCTTCTTGCCGTCGGCGATCAGTTCGCGGGCGAAGCCGAGGCCCCCGGCAAAGCCGAGCTCATAGCCGATCTTGTAGAAGGTCACGCTGTCGCCGAGCCGGGCGACGATGCTCTCGGCCGCCCCGACGGAGGAAAGGTCGAGCGCGACGATGAGCCGGTCTTTCGGATCGGTAAGGGGCGCGCTCGTCACAGTCTGTCTCCGCGGCTGGTCAGGCGCGCAGACCCGCCCTGAGCGCCGCCTGCTCGATAAGCGCAGTCATCAGCGCGCGCAACCTTTGCTGAGCGCGTTCGTCCTTGAGATCGCCATTCTCGGCGAAGGCGCTGCCCGCGCCGGCCACCATCGCCTGCTCGGCCAGCACCAGCGCGCTGAGCCCGAGAGCCAGCACCTGGCGCAGCATCATCGAGGCGCGGTAGCCGCCGAGCGCGCCCGGCGAGGTGCAGCCGATGGCGTAGACCGGCTTCTTGAAGGCGTCGCCCTCGCCCTTGGCCCGGCTTGCCCAGTCAATGGCGTTCTTCAGCAACGACGGCAGGCCGGCATTGTATTCGGGGGTGACGATAAACACGCCGTCCGCCTGCGCGAGTTGGTCGCGCAGCTGCTTCGCCGGACCGGGGACGCCCTCGCTCGCCTCAAGGTCGGCGTCGTAGATCGGCAGGGGGTAGTCGGCGAGCGAGATCAGCACCGGCTCGCAGTCGAGGCTGGAGAGTTCCTTCGCCGCCAGCGCCGCCAGCGCGTGGGAATAGGATCCCGTGCGGATCGAGCCGGCGAAGGTGAGGATACGGGGCGTGCGCATGGGGGAACTCCCGGTCGTCGCCCCGGACGCCAGACGCCAAGGGGCTGGAAGGAGGCGCGGCCTGAAGGGATCAGCCCGCGGCGGCGAGCGGCAGGTCGTGGACGAGCTTCACGCCCGCTTCATGGCCGCGATAGACCCATACCCGCGCCGGCGGCAGGTTCGCCCAGATGCGCGGGCTGACATGCGCCTCGAAGCGCGAGGGCGCCAGCGGCATGGGCGAGACCACGGCATAGGTGAACTGGATGAAGGGCGCGCGGGCGTGCGACAGCTCGAAGGCCTGGTCGAGCAGGCTGTAACGCTCCTCGACGGGCCGCGTGAACAACGGCAGGCTGGAGACCACCGCCGCCGCCTTGCCGGCGAGCCGACCGTCCAGCGTCGCCTTCATGCCGTAGGCGTCGCCTTCGATGATGGTGGCGCGGGGAAAGCGGGCACGCAGCAGCGTGCAGAATTCCGGGTTGTACTCGATGAGCACAAGCCGCTCCTCGGCCACGCCGCGGGCGATCAGCGCCGCCGTCACCGGGCCGGTGCCGGGACCGAGCTCGATGACCGGGCCATCGCCAGCGGGATCGACATAGCCGGCCATGGTGCGCGCCAGCGCGCGGCCGGAGGGCGAGAGCGCGCCGGTGCGCAGCGGGTTCTGCAGCCAGGACTGGAGAAACCGCACCTCGTCGGGGCGGGCATCGCCACCCACCTTGCGGCTCGCGGCGGCGTGCTCGCCGAGGGTGCGGTCGCCGATCTTGAGGTCGCGGAATTTGAGGGAGCGCAGCTTGCGGGCCTTGGCCTTCAGGCGGTCGGACTTCGAGGCGTCGGTAGCGCGGTCGAGCATGCGACTTTGATTCCATTCGGCCGCGAAGAAACGGCGCAGGGCCACGGGCGGAAGCGGCGTCAGACTAAAGTGGTTGCCCGACGATGTTAAGACCCTGCGATGACGGCGGCGTTACGCCACCCTCACTAATCCGCATCCCCGGCAAAGAAATCCTTTACCTTGGCAAAGAAGCCGCTCGATTCCGGGTGCGTCTCGCCGGAGCATTCCCGCTCGAACTCGGTGAGCAATTCGCGCTGACGTCGGGTGAGGTTCTGCGGCGTTTCCACCACCACCTGCACATACATGTCGCCGCGCGTGCGGCTGCGGAGCACCGGCATGCCGCGCCCGCCGAGGCGGAAGCGCTTGCCGGACTGGGTGCCCTCGGGAACCTTCACCTTGTGGGTGTCGCCCTCGATGGTCGGCACCTCGAAGGTGCCGCCGAGCGCCGCCGTGACCATGGAGATCGGCGCGCGGCAGAACAGGTCCGCGCCGTCGCGCTGAAAGAACTCGTGCGGGGCGAGCGACAGGAAGATGTAGAGATCGCCCGGCGGCCCGCCGCGCATCCCGGCCTCGCCCTCATTGGCGAGGCGAATACGCGTGCCATCCTCGACGCCGGCGGGAATGGCGACTTCGAGCGTGCGCTCCTTGGTGGTGCGCCCCGCGCCCGCGCAAGACGGGCAGGGATCCTCGATCACCTGGCCACGGCCCTGGCAGCTCGGGCAGGTGCGCTCCAGCGTGAAGAAGCCCTGCGCCTGGCGCACGCGGCCGGCGCCGCCGCAGGTGCGGCAGGTGGTGGGCTGCGTGCCGGGCTTGGCGCCCGAGCCGGAGCAGGTCTCGCAGACGATGGAGGTCGGCAGCCGCACCGTGGCGTTCTTGCCGGAGAAGGCCTCCTCGAGGGTGATTTCCATGTTGTAGCGCAGGTCCGCCCCGCGCTCGCGCCCACCGCGCTGGCCACCGCCGCCGCCGCGTCGCCCGCCGGCCATGCCGAACAGGTCGTCGAAAATGTCGGAGAAGGTCGAGGCGAAGTCCGCCCCGAAGCCGGGCCCGCCACCGCCGCCATTCTCGAAGGCGGCATGGCCGAAGCGGTCATAGGCCGCGCGCTTCTGCGGATCCTTCAGGCAGTCATAGGCCTCGCTGATTTCCTTGAAGCGGATTTCGGCCTCGGCATTGCCGGGATTCTTGTCCGGATGCCACTTCATGGCGAGCTTGCGATAGGCGCTCTTCAGCTCCCCGTCATTGCAGGTACGGGTGACTTCAAGCAGCTCGTAATAATCGGTCTTGGACATGGATGGTTGAGCCGTCGCACGGTTTGGACCGGATGAGGCAGCGCGCTCGCCACCCCGTTCCGGTCAAAGCAGCCGCTTCATGCAGGAATCCTGCCGCGTCCGAGCCTGAAGCCCCGGCGGGCGCCCACATCATCCGGCACTGCCAAACAGAGTTCCGCCCCCGGAATCGCTCCCGGGGGCGGCACGAACCTTGGAGCCGTCAGGCCGACTTCTTCTTGTCGTCGTCGACCTCGGTGAACTCGGCGTCCACCACATCGTCCTTCGGCGCCTCGCCGGCATCGCCGCCGCCCTGCTGGGAAGCGTACATCGCTTCGCCGAGCTTGAGGGAGGCCTGCGCCAGCGTGTTGGTCTTGGCGGCGATCGCCTCGGCGTCGTCACCTTCCAGCGCGGTCTTGAGCTCGGTGATGGCGGTCTCGATGGCCGCCTTCTCCGGCGCGCCGACCTTGTCGCCATGCTCGGCCAGCGCCTTCTCGGTCGAGTGGACGAGCGCCTCGGCGTGGTTCTTCGCCTCGACGACGGCACGGCGCTTCTTGTCTTCCTCGGCGTGCGCCTCGGCGTCCTTCACCATCTTGTCGATGTCGCTGTCGGACAGACCACCGGAGGCCTGGATGCGGATCTGCTGCTCCTTGCCGGTGCCCTTGTCCTTGGCCGACACATTGACGAGACCGTTGGCGTCGATGTCGAAGGCGACTTCGATCTGCGGCACGCCGCGCGGCGCCGGCGGGATGCCGACGAGGTCGAACTGGCCGAGGATCTTGTTGTCCGCCGCCATTTCGCGCTCGCCCTGGAAGACGCGGATGGTCACCGCGGTCTGCCCGTCCTCGGCGGTCGAGAAGGTCTGGCTCTTCTTGGTCGGGATGGTGGTATTGCGGTCGATGAGGCGCGTGAACACGCCGCCCAGCGTCTCGATGCCGAGCGAGAGCGGGGTCACGTCGAGCAGCAGCACGTCCTTCACGTCGCCCGCGAGCACGCCGGCCTGGATGGCGGCGCCGATGGCGACCACTTCATCCGGGTTGACGCCCTTGTGGGGCTCCTTGCCGAAGAACTGCTTCACCACTTCCTGAACCTTGGGCATGCGGGTCATGCCGCCGACGAGCACGACCTCGTCGATCTGCCCGGCCGAAAGACCCGCATCCTTGAGCGCCTTGCGGCAGGGCTCGACGGTGCGCTGGATCAGGTCGTCCACCAGCGCCTCGAACTTGGCGCGGGTGAGCTTCATGGTCAGGTGCTTCGGGCCCGAGGCATCCGCCGTGATGAAGGGCAGGTTGATCTCGGTCTGGGTGGCGGACGACAGCTCGATCTTGGCCTTCTCGGCGGCTTCCTTCAGGCGCTGAAGGGCGAGCTTGTCGTTGCGCAGGTCGATGCCCTGCTCCTTCTTGAACTCGTCGGCGAGGTAGCTGACGAGGCGCATGTCGAAGTCCTCGCCACCGAGGAAGGTGTCGCCATTGGTGGACTTCACCTCGAACACGCCGTCGCCGATTTCCAGCACCGACACGTCGAAGGTGCCGCCGCCGAGGTCATAGACCGCGATGGTGCCGGCCGACTTCTTGTCGAGGCCATAGGCCAGCGCGGCCGCCGTCGGCTCGTTGATGATGCGCAGCACGTCGAGGCCGGCGATCTTGCCGGCGTCCTTGGTGGCCTGGCGCTGGGCGTCGTTGAAATAGGCCGGGACGGTGATGACCGCCTGCGTGACCTTGGCGCCGAGATAGGCCTCCGCGGTCTCCTTCATCTTCTGCAGGGTGAAGGCGGAGATCTGCGAGGGCGAATACTTCTTGCCGTCGGACTCGACCCAGGCGTCGCCATTGTCGGCACGCACGATCTGATAGGGCACCAGGCCCTTGTCCTTCGCCACGGTCGGGTCGTCATACCGGCGGCCGATCAGGCGCTTCACCGCGAAGAAGGTGCGCTCGGGGTTGGTCACTGCCTGGCGCTTGGCCGGCTGGCCGACGAGACGCTCGCCATCCTCGGTAAAGGCGACGATGGACGGCGTGGTGCGGGCACCTTCCGCGTTCTCGATCACCTTGGGCGTGCTGCCTTCCATGACGGCGACGCAGCTATTGGTCGTGCCGAGGTCGATGCCGATGACTTTAGACATAATGTTTCTCCTTCCGGCAGGCCGGCCGGACCTTATTGAAGCACCCGGAGAGGAACAGCGCAGCGGCGAACCGCCGCCGTCCCCCGGGACCGGCCCCCATAGCAATTGGGTACGGCGCCATGCGCGCCGTTCGTGGCCGATATAGGGGGCGCCCGTTTCCGCCGCAAGAAGGTGCCGGCGGCGAAAATCGCGCGCTCGTGAAGCCGGCGCGCCATCCGGCCCGGTTTCAGTGCCCGCTAAACACCAGGATACGCAGCGGCACGATCACCGCCTGCAGCCGCAGAAGCAGCGCATGGACCGCCGCAACCGTGTCAACGACGTGAAGATAGACCGCCGTAAGCCCGCCGACCTCGCCGGAGGCGAGCCGTGCGTGATTGCTCGAATAGGCATTGGCGATGCAGCTCGAGCCGGGTGTCACGCCGGCAAGGCCGCCCTCATAGAGCGGCTCCAGCACCACCGTCAGCGTGCCCGGCGCGGCGACCTGCCGGGCGTCCTGCAGCTGCTCGGCGGCGCGCAGCTGCCCGGCGGCGATGGCGTCCTGCACATCCGTCACCACCATGGGGATGACCGTGAGCGGCTTCGACAGGCACACCGCCTCGGCCACCATGCCCGGCCGGAGCACCTGCGCCTCGATCTGGCCGAAGCCGGCGACGAGGCGCTGGCGACCGGCGCCTTCCGGGATCAGCACGCCGGCCGGGCGCAGCATCGGGCTGACGAGATCGCCGACCCGCAGGGCGAACTGCTCGACCTGACCGGCCGTGCCGGCGCGGATCACCGTCTTGTCGAGGGCGACCAGCGCCTCGGCCAGCGCCGCCTCGGCGCTCGCCTTCTGCGCGGGCAGAAGCAGGGTGGCGCGGGCCTGCGCCGCCTCGCGCGCGGCCAGCGCGGCGGCGACACCGCCCTCGCGGCCATCGACGACATTCTGCAGCCGCTCGATCTCGCGGACACTCACCACGCCGGCATTGCGCTGCTGAAGCTCGCGCCGCGTCTCCAGCTCATCGCGCGCCTGTTGCAGCGCTTCCTCGGCCTGGCGCAGCTGCCCCTCGGCGGCGGCGATGTCGGCGCGGGCGGCGACAAGCGCGGCCTCCGTCTCGACGATGCGCCGGCGTGCGGTCTCGGCCTGCGCCTTCTGGAGGGAATCGTCGAGCCGGAACAGTGGCTGGCCGGCCTCGACGCGGGCGCTCTGCCCCACCAGAACCTCGCTCACGCGACCGCCGATCTCCGGCACGATCGGCACGGCGCGGAAATAGGCGGTGACATTGCTCGAGGAGGGATGGTTGTAGAAGATCACCGCGATCAGCCCAACGGTGAGCATCAGGCAGGCAGTGATGCCCCAGCGCAGCTCATACCAGACCGAATAGAGCGTGATCTCATGGCCGAAGCGCTTTCCCTGCGCGTAGCGGCGGATGAGATAATCCGGGAACACCGTGACCAGCGAGCACAGCAGCAGCTCAAGCATGGTTGCGGCTCTCGGCGCTGTGGCGCTCTCCATGCAGGCCGGGCGCCGGGGCGTCCGCCGGCGGCGAGGTGCCCGCCAGCCGCTCCACCCCGCGGGCGATGCGGGTCAGCGGTGTGCCGAAATCGGGCAGATCGATGAAGGCGAGCAGCAGCGCGGCCACCCAGAACAGATGGATGTGGGTGAACAGCGCCAAGAGGCACAGCACCGCGACGATTTCCATCTGCAGCTTCTGCGCCTTGTGCGCCATGCGCTCGGGCAGCGAGTGCAGCGCCAGGAACAGGACGCCGCCGACCAGAACCGCGCCGATCAGCGTCACGGTCGCCACGCCGAGCAGGATGTCGGTCTCGCCCGGCGCAGTGATGAAGAAGGGAAGGTGGTCAGGCGTGACCGGAAGCGGCGATGACACGGCATGTCCCCATGAGAGCGGCCGACGTGGGTTTGACGACGATCAGTGCCACCTGAATACCGGCCTGTCCAGACTGCCCACAGGGTCTTCAGGCGACGATCGCCGCCGGGCTGCGGAAGCGGGCGGCGAGGGCCTGCAGCACACCGACCTGGTCCTTCAGCTCGCGCCAGTGGCGCGGTTCCAGCTCCATAACCGCGACGGCGCCGGCGGGCGGCTGCACCGCCTCGATCACCGCGTCCCAGTCGATGGAACCCCAGCCGATGGGAAGGTGCAGGTCGCCCTCGCCGAGCGCCACCGCTTCCGCCGGGTGGTAGGTCCACATCTCGGTCGGCCGGCCGAAGGAATCGTGCAGGTGGAAATGCGCCACATAGGGCGCGAGCTGCGCCATCTCGGCGATCGGATCGAGCCGCGCATCGGTGCAGCGAATATAGCCGTGGCTGACGTCGAGCGTCGCCCGCACCGCCGGATGCTCGATGGCCGACAATTCCCCGGCGAGCTTGGCCGGCGTCGCCGTCTCGCGCACGCCGCGAAAGCGGAAGATGTTCTCCACGCAGAGCAGCACGCCAAGGCGCGCCGCGTGGTCACCCGCCCGCACCAGCGCCTCGCGCTGGCGGGAATAGGCAACCTCGACATCGTCGGCCGGGTCCGAGACATGGCCGGTGTGCATCACGAGATGATGCGCGCCGATGGCGGCGGCGATCTCGATATTGGCGGCCAGCACCGCCTCATGGCGCGGCAGGCGCTCGGGAATGTCCATCAGGTTGATGGCGAGCGTGCCATGCATGGAATAAGCGAGCCTGCGGCCGGCGAGGGCGCGCACCAGGTCGTCCAGCCGGTTGGTCAGCAGGCGGCCGCCGACGATGAGGTGCCAGGCATAGGCCGGGAGTTCCACCAGATCGACGCCGAGGGCCTCGGCCTCGTCGAGATGCGCACCGAGATCGTCGAACTCGGGGCTGCCTTCGAGGATCGAATAGCCGCTGGCGCGGATGGGGGAGGCCGGCATATGCATCTGCATGCGTCGCTGTTCCTTCGACGGGGGCCCGCAAGGGCCGTGGGGCGGTAACGACGGAAGCAACCCTGAGGGGCCGCGCCCGTTCACGCTTGCGCCCGTTTTATGGCACACGCATTACACTGTGCCGAATCCGGCGTGTCGCCAGTAGCTTAGCCGGCATCACGGCTCACATGCGCGGCGTCATCCAGGCGAGAAACGCCCCGCCCGAATCACGCACAATGCCGATTCGCCCGACACCCGCCACGTCGAAGCCCGGCCGGATGATGCTGCCGCCGGCCGCCTCCACCTTGGCGAGCCGCGCATCGACATCATCCACCGCCACATAGGTCATCCAGTGATCGGGAATGCCGGCGAACTCGGCCGCCGCCAGCGTGAAGATGCCGCCGATGCGGCGCTCACCCTGGGTGATGATGGTGTAGTCGGCGCCGCCTTCCATCGGCATCGCCTCGAAGGTCCAGCCGAGGGTTTCCGCATAGAACGCCTTGGCCTTTTCCGGGTCGTGCGTGTTCAGCTCATTCCAGATGAAGCTGCCATGTTCGGGTTGGTTCGCCATTGGAGCCTCCTGAGAGCCTCACAAGCAAGGCTCTTACCGCCGCGCGCTCGGGGTGCGCCGGTGAAAACACCGCCGGCGCGTTAACGATCCTTACACCGTGCCACGAAAAATGCATGAACCTTACCCTGCGCACGGGCGGGGCGGGGTGCCATGTTGACGCCGCGATAACTTGCGATGAGGCGTCAACCCTTCTAGATCGGTCCTTCAGGCGGCGCCGTCGTCGGGGCGCGCCGAGGCTTTTCCCGGACAATGCAGCTTTATCATCATCCCTTCTGCGCGCATTCGCGCCTCGTCCGCCTCGCTCTCGGGGAGATGGGGATCGCGCCTGTGCTGATCGAAGAGCGGGCCTGGGAGCGCCGCCCCGAGTTCCTGATGCTCGACCCGGCCGGCGCCACGCCGGTGCTGGTGGAGGATGACGGCCTCGTCGTGCCGGGCGTCGACGCCATCAGCGAATATATCGACGAGACGCGCGGCCACGCCATGGGCGACCGCCGGCTGCTGCCGCCGGACATCTATGCCCGCGTCGAGGTGCGCCGCCTCGCCTCCTGGTTCAACCACAAATTCTACACCGAGGTGTCCGAGCCGCTGGTGCGCGAGAAGGTGTACAAGCGCTACATGCCGCGCGAGCTCGGTGGCGGGCCGCCGGACATGGCGGTGATCCGCGCGGCGCGGGCCAATATCCGCTATCATCTGCAATATATCGGCTGGCTGCTGAAATCGCGGAACTGGCTGGCGGGCGAGCGCATGAGCTATGCCGACCTTGCCGCCGCCGCGCATATCTCCTGCGTCGACTATCTGGGCGACGTGCCGTGGGACGAGGATGAGGGAGCGAAGATCTGGTACGCGCGCATCAAGTCGCGTCCGGCCTTCCGGCCGCTGCTCGCCGTGACCATGGCGGGGATGCCGCCGGCGCTGTGCTACGCGGATCTCGACTTCTAGACCCGGCCGCCGCCAAGGCGCTCATCGCTGCCCTCGCCCGCGAGGAAGGCTTCGACGCCATCGGTGTCGCCGCGCCCGATTCGATCCCCGAGGCCGCCCCCCGCCTCCAGCATTGGATCGCGCAGGGCCGTCATGGCGATATGGACTGGATGCCGGAGACGGCGGAGCGCCGCGCCTCCCCCGCCCATCTGTGGCCGGAGGTGCGCGCCGTGGTCATGCTCGGCCTCAATTACGGGCCGGACGAGGATCCCCGTGCCGTGCTGGCCGACCGCTCGACCGGTGCGATCTCGGTCTATGCGCGCGGCGACGATTATCACGAGCTGATCAAGGGCAAGCTCAAGCGCATCTGCTCGCGCTTCGTGCCGCGCGCCGGCGGGCCGGAGGCCGTCGCGGTGAAAGTGTTCGTCGATACCGCCCCCTTGATGGAAAAGCCGCTGGCGCAGGCCGCCGGGCTCGGCTGGCAGGGCAAGCACACCAATCTTGTCTCGCGGGCGAAAGGCTCCTGGCTGTTCCTTGCCGCCATCGCCACCACGCTGCCGCTGCCGCCGGACACGCCCGAGATCGACCATTGCGGCTCCTGCCGCGCCTGTCTCGACGCCTGCCCGACGGGCGCGTTTCCCGCGCCCTACCAGATCGACGCCCGGCGCTGCGTCTCCTACCTCACCATCGAGCATCGCGGACCGATCCCGCAGGAGCTGCGCGCGGGCATCGGCAACCGCATCTATGGCTGCGACGACTGCCTCGCCGCCTGCCCGTGGAACAAGTTCGCGCAGGCCGGCCACGAGGCGCGCCTCGCCGCCCGCGACGAGAACCGCGCGCCGCCGCTCGCCGAACTGGCGGGGCTGGACGATGCCGCCTTTCGCGCGCGCTTCACCAAGAGCCCGATCAAGCGCACCGGGCGCACCCGCTTCCTGCGCAATGTGCTGATCGCCATCGGCAATTCCGGGGACGCGACGCTTGTTCCGGCAGCGGAACGACTGCTCGACGATCCCGCCCCGCTCATTCGCGGCGCGGCGGTGTGGGCGCTGGCGCGGCTGCTTGACGCCGACGCCTTCGCCCGTCATGCCGCACGCCATGCCGGGGAGCCCGACGCCGAGGTGCGGGCCGAATGGCACACCGCCTCCCTGCCGCCCGCCGCCTAACGGACGCTCGCATGACCACGCTTCTCTGCCTCGGCTATGGCTATTGCGCCCGGCATCTCGTCGCCCGGCACGGGGCGTCCTTCGCCCGGATCCTCGGCACCGCCCGCGCGCCCCGGTTTGAGCCGGGCGTGGACATGCTCGCCTTCGACGGTGTGCCGAGCGATGAGCTGCGCGCGGCGCTGGAGACAGCCGATATCGTGCTCGCCTCCGCCGCGCCGGGCGAGGCAGGCGACCCCTTTCTCGGCCCGCTCGGCCCCGGCCTCGCCGCCGCGCGCCGAAAAGGCCCGCTGATCTATCTCTCAACCATCGGCGTGCATGGCGACAGCGGCGGCGCCTGGATCGACGAGGACGCCCCGCTCGACGCGGAAGCCCCGCGCGCGCGGCGGCGCGTGGCGGCGGAGGCGGCGTGGCGGGAGACGGGGCAGGCGGCTGGTCGTCCGGTCGCCATTCTGCGTCTCGGCGGCATTTACGGACCCGGGCGCAACGCGCTGCTCGACATCCGGGCCGGCACTGCCCGCTGCATCGAGCGGCCGGGCCAGGTGTTCAACCGCATTCATGTCGCCGATATCGCCGGGGCCATCCATGCGGTGGCGACGCAGGGTTTTGACGGCGTGGTGAATGTGGTGGACGACGAGCCCTCGCCTTCCTGCGCCCCGGTGCGCTTCGCCGCCGGGCTGCTGGGGGTGGAACCGCCGCCCGCCGTCCCCTTCGAGATTGCGGCGGCCACCATGTCGCCCATGGCGCTGTCGTTCTGGGCGGATAACCGACGGGTGCGCAACGACCGGCTGCACGCGCTGATCGGCGGGGCTCTCACTTACCCGACCTATCGCGAGGGGCTCACCGCCCTGCTGGCCGAGGGCGAAGGTCGCGCCGCGCCCCGTCAGCCCGGCTGATCGCTCGGGCAGCGCCGCGGCGCATAGGCGCGCAGGAAGGCCCCGACCGTGAAGTTCACCACCCGTTCGATCTCCTCATCCGAGGCGGAAATGCCGCAGAAGAAGGCCGGCAGCACGATGCGCGCATGGCAGCCGATGACGAACTGCCAGGAGGCGAGGTCCACATCGTCGATCGCCAGTTCGCCGGCGGCGATCTTGGCCCGCAGCCACTCGGAGAGCAGCGCCACCGCCCGCTCCTGCGCCGAGGCGTAGTAGAGCCGGCCGATCTGCGGCAGCTTTTCCGCCACGCCGATCACCATGCGCACCGTGGCGACATTGGCCGGCTGGATCATGGCGCGGATGTAGCGATGGCTCAGCGCCACCAGCGCCGCCTGCACGTCCTCGTTGGGGTCGAGCACGAAGCAGTGTTCGGCCGTCTGCTCGGACTGCTCGCGCACCAGAGCCGCGAACAGCTCTTCCTTGGAGGGGAAATAGACGTAGAGCGTGCCCTTGGAGACACCCGCCGCGCGGGCAATCTCACCCATGCTGGCGCCGTCGAACCCCTGCGCCAGGAAAACCTCGCGGGCGCCGTTCAGGATCTGCCGCGACTTGTCGCGCCCCTGCGGAACCGGCGCGGCGCAGCGCGGCGGGTCACAGGCGATGATCGGCGAAAGGGTGGGAAACACGTTCACGAGGCAGACCTGACTAAGCGCAAAACAACCGGAAAAAGGTTCAAAGTGCGATTGCGACACCATGCCACGAAGCGCCCCTCCTCCCAAGCGCCAGATCGCTTGGCCGAAAGTTTTTGACCGAACCGTTCAGTTTTGCTTGCCGACATCCCGCGCTGTGGGTAGAACGTTGCTCAGCCGCGGCGCTGGCTGAAGGTCCCCGCAAGCCTTCATCAAAGCCGGCACCGATGGTCGAGGGAGGAGGGTTAATTCCGCCCCCCAATCCTCCTCCCTCAGCCTCTCCGCCGGTGCCCCCGCACCGGCCTGCGGTCCAATGGCCCCTGTGCGGGCGCAAGTTGCGCCGCACATTCCGCCGGGATCGAGCGATCGGGTGGCCGTCGTATCGAGGCTCCCCCTTGGCGCGCGGACCAGAGCGGGGTAATGCTGCGCTGCCGTGCCCCGGCCGGTCTGCGCGATTGCGGAGCCTCATGACGTTTATATTCCCTGTTCGCCGACGGCATGGCCGCGCTGCGCGCCCGGCATTGGATGCGTGCGTCCGCGCGCAGGCGGCTCATCCCCGTCATGGCTAGCCCCGCCGCAACGACCGGGCGAACCTTGCCGCTCGCTGCCGAGCTGGCCGCGCTGGGCGTGGTGTTCGGCGATATCGGCACCAGCCCGCTCTACGCCTTCAAGCAGGGCCTGATCGCCGTCGGCGGCGCGGCGGTGACGGATGCCGAGGTGCTCGGCCTGCTCTCGCTGGTGACCTGGGCGATCATCCTGTCGATCACCATCAAATATGTCTCGCTGGTGCTGCGCGCGGACAATGACGGGGAAGGCGGCATTCTCGCTCTGGTGACGCTGCTCGATCTCCATCGCAGCGCGACCGGCAAGCGGCTCTTCCTGCTGATCGCCGGCCTCATCGGCGCCGCCATGCTGATCGGCGACGGCGTGCTGACCCCGGCCATGTCGGTGCTCTCCGCCATCGAGGGGCTCGAGGTCATCGCCCCCGCGCTCGACCACTGGATCGTCGCCGTCACCGTGCTGGTGATCCTGCTGGTGTTCTTCTCCCAGCGGGCCGGCACCGAACGCATCGGCACCTTCTACGGGCCGGTCATGCTGCTCTGGTTCGGCTCGCTCGCGGCGCTCGGCGTGTACGGCATCCTGCAGGCGCCGCAGGTGCTGTGGGCGCTCGATCCGCGCCACGGCATCGCCCTGATCAACGATCACATCTGGTTCGCCGGCGCCGTGCTGGGCGCCACCTTCCTCGCCATCACCGGCGGCGAGGCGCTCTATGCCGATCTCGGTCATTTCGGGCGCAAGGTCATCACCCGTGCCTGGCTGCTGGTCGCCATGCCGGCGCTGCTGCTCAATTATTACGGCCAGGGCGCCATCGTGCTGGTGAACCGCGACGCGGTGCGCAACCCGTTCTACGACCTGTCGCCCGACCTGTTCGACGTGCCGCTGCTGATCCTCGCCACGGCGGCGACGGTGATCGCCTCGCAGGCCATCATCACCGGCGTGTTTTCGCTGGCCAAGCAGGCCATCGAACTGGGCTACCTGCCGCCGATGCGCATCCGCTACACCAGCGAACACAACGACCAGCACATCTATGTCGGCCGGCTGAACTGGATCATGATGGTCGCCTGCGCGCTGATCGTCATCTCTTTCGGCTCGTCGGACCGGCTGGCCTCGGCCTATGGCATCGCGGTCGCCATGGCGATGGTCTCGACCACCATCCTGTTCGTCGCCTATGTGCGGCGCAGCTGGCACTGGCCGCTGCCGGTGCTCATCGTGCTCGCCGGCGGCCTTCTGGCCATCGACCTGTCCTTCGCCGCTGCCAATCTCACCAAGCTGCATGATGGCGGCTGGCTGCCGGTGACCATCGCCGCCATCGTGCTCATCATCATGGTGTCGTGGCGGCGTGGGCTGGAGGGGCTGGGCATTCAGCAGCGCCGCTTCACCGAGCCACTTGACGCCTTCATCGCCCGCGGCCGCCCGCCGGCCTGCGCGATCAGCCCGCGCACCGCCATCTTCCTGTCGCGCGGCGGGGCGGTGACGCCGGTCGCGCTCGGCCGGGTGTCGGACCTGCTGAACGTTCAGTTCGAGCGATCCGTCATCGTCTCGGTCTGGATCGCCTCGCGCCCGCGCGTGCCGGTGGACGAGCGCGTGCGGGTGCTGCCGCTCGACCCGTTCCATGTGCGGGTGGATGTGCGCTTCGGCTATATGCAGCAGATCGACGTGCCGGCGGTGCTCGGCCCGGCGCTCTACGCGCAGGGCATCGACCCCGACGAGGCGGTCTATGTCATCGGCCATGAGCGCATCATCCCGCCGGAGGACATACGCGGCGTACGCGACGTGCTGGCCCATGTCTTCGCCTTCCTGGCGCGCAACGCCGAACGCTCGGTGGACCGCTTCGGGCTGCCGCGCCCGCGTACCATCGAAATCGGCTACCCTGTTCGGTTGTGACGCGCGGAGCCATCAGGCCCGGGCAATCCGGCGCGAAGGCATCGGGCTTGGGCGATCACGCTGGCGCGAGCAGGGGCGCGCCGCCACGCCGTCGCCCCCATCTGTCCGCACAAGCCGCACGCCGCGTGGCCGTCATACCCCCGCCCATGCCGACATGCGGTAATGCGCCGCCCGGGCGCCTAAGCGGTTTCGCCCGGCCCTCGGGTCTGATAGGGCTGCGGCCAACCACCACGAACGCGGCAAAGATGATGGTGAGCGAGCGATGAAGGGGCTTAAGGCCATACTCGGATGGCTGCGCGGGCATTTGGGTTGGCACACGCTCGGCGTGGTCGCCAGTCTCGTCATCATCGGTATCGCTGCCGTGGTGCTCTACGAGATGCTCCGCAACATCCGTCCGGCCGAGGTGCTGGACGCGCTCACGGACACCGATCCGTGGCGGGTGGCGCTGGCTGCGCTGTTCGTGGCGGCGGCCTATTTCACCCTGACCTTCTATGACTGGTTCGCCCTGCGCACCATCGGCAAGCCGCATGTGCCCTACCGCACGGCGGCGCTCGCGTCCTTCACCTCCTATTCCATCGGCCATAATATCGGCTTCTCCGCCTTCACCGGTGGCACGGTGCGCTACCGCATCTATTCGGCGCACGGTCTCGGCGCGGTGGATGTGGCCAAGCTCTGCTTCGTCACCGGCCTCACCTTCTGGCTCGGCAATATCGCCATGCTCGGGCTCGGCATCACCGTCGAGCCCTGGGCGGCGAGCGCGGTCGACCAGCTTCCGGCCTGGATCAACCGTCTGATCGGCATCGGCCTGCTGGCCGGCCTTGCCGCCTATGTCGTCTGGGTCGGGCTGAAGCCGCGCCGCATCGGTGTCGGGCAGGGCCACTGGACGGTCACCCTGCCCGGCTGGAAGCTGACGCTGCTGCAGATCTGCATCGGCATCATCGACTTGGCCTTCTGCGCGGCGGCGATGTATGTGCTGATGCCGCAGACGCCCTATATCGACCCGATCGCGCTCGGCGTCGTCTTCATCTCGGCGACCCTGCTCGGCTTCGCCAGCCACGCGCCGGGCGGGCTCGGCGTGTTCGACGCGGCGATGCTGGTGGCGCTGTCGCAGTTCGAGACCGAGGCGCTGCTCGGCGCGCTGCTGCTGCTGCGCCTGCTCTATTATGTGACGCCCTTCGCGCTCGCCCTGGTCATTCTCGGTATTCGCGAGCTGCTGATGAGCCGGCGCAAGCGCCGCATTCCCCCACCCGCCGTATCGGTCGATCCGCTGGCCGAGCCGCCGGTGCTGGAACCCGAGGCGGCCGAGCCCGCGCCGCGCCGCGTGCTGAACGGCTGATACTGAAAACTAGCGCAGCAGGCCGGGCAAACCGGGAAGACCGGGCATCATGCCCTGCATGCCGGAGGGCAGGCGCGTGACCTTCACGCCCGCCGGCAGCTCGAACAGGGCGGCGCCCAGCGGCTCGCGCACCACCTCCGTTGCTTCGAACAGCACGCGCGGCTTGCCGCTGACCTCGGCCTTCGCCCGTAGCGCGATGCCGTCCTCGGTGATGCAGGCCTCGACCGGCGTGCCGCTGCGGTCCTCGCGCGTGCGCCAGACATGGCAGGTTTCGCCCGCCACCTTCTCGGTGCCGCCCCGCGTGCCTTCCCCGCCCGGATCGAAGGCGGCGAAGTCGGCCGGCAGCTCGACATCGAAGGCCCGGTTGCCCATGCCGGGGATGGCGACCAGCATCAGCATCCGGTTGCGGGCGAGATCGACGATGCCGGTCATGTCGCCGGGCATGTCGGCCTGCGTGACCTCCAGACGCATGCGCTCGCCGCTATGGGCGATCGTCATGCGGGCGTCCTGCGGGCCCTTGGCGACGAGGCGATAATCGACCTGCGGGCGTGGCAGAGGTTCGCCCGCACGGGCCCCCTCGTTCGGCATAAGCGGCAGGAAAGCGAAGGCGGCGCAGAGCGGCAAGGCCGCCCGTCGCACCGACGCCTTGACCTGATCGCGCGCCGCGCCACGCGGGGCCCTTTGCTGCCGGTGCTGGCCGTGCGCCCGCATCATGTCTTCGAATCCGCCTGTCATTCCGGCCTTGATACCTCAGAACGCCTGGCGTTCCAGAAAGGTCCGCCCATCCATCACGATGGCCGGATCGGGGACGCCGACCACGCGGTCGTCGCGCCCCTCATAGGGAAGATGCGACAGGATCTGCCGGATGGCGCCAAGGCGGGCGCGCATCTTGTCGTTGGAGAGCACGGCGGTCCAGGGCGCCGCCGCGCTGTGGCTCGCCTCGATCATGGCGTTGCGCGCCGCCGAGATGGCATCCCAGCGCGCGGGAGCGGAAAGATCCACCGGCGACAGCTTCCACTGCTTGAGCGGATCCTTATGACGCGCATGCAGGCGCTTGAGCTGCATCTCCCGGCCGATATCGAGCCAGATCTTGAACAGGCGTATGCCGTCATCCACCAGCATCTTCTCGAAAATCGGCACCTGATCGAGGAACTGTGCCGTCTGCGCCGGGGTGCAATACCCCATCACCGGCTCGACCACGGCGCGGTTGTACCAGGAGCGGTCGAACATCACGATCTCGCCCTTATAGGGCATGTGCGCGACGTAACGTTGAAAGTACCACTGCGCGCTCTCGATCTCGGTCGGCTTGTCGAGGGCGACCACCCGCACATAGCGCGGGTTGAGATGCTGCACGAAGCGATGGATCGTGCCGCCCTTGCCAGCGGCGTCACGCCCCTCAAAGACGATGACGATGCGCTCGCGGGACGTCTTCACCCACTCCTGCACCTTGAGCAGTTCGATCTGCAGCGCGCGCAACTCCTCCTCATACGCGCCGCGCTTGGGGCGGTCGGTGTAGGGGTAGTTGCCGCTGCCATAGGCGCGGCTGTCGATGATCTCCGGCAGCTCCGGCGCATCGACGGAGAACGTCGCCAGCGCGCGGGCGAGCCGGCTCTCCTCGCCGTCGATGCCCGACGCTGCGGTCCCGTTAGCCTTGGCCGCGCTCTTGGCGGCCTTCTTCTCCCCCTTGCGGGAGACGCGGGCAGGGTCCGCCTCCCGCCGGGACGCCTTGGCGGCCGTTTCCGGCTTCTTCGTCATATGGAAGCCTCGCAACTGTACAATAAGGCGCGGTCTCGTTCATGCTCGCGCGGGGACCGATTCAGTATCGGGCGGCGAGCATAGCGAATTCCCCCGGTCTCAGGAAACGGTCAGCATGGCCCGCGAACCCGCATCTCAAGCACCCGCGTCCACCGCCGAGGATACGCTCGGCGGGCGCCTCGCCGGCGCGCGTGGCACGCTGGGTGCGGCCGCGCTGGGGCTCGCCGGTGCGGTGTGGCTGGGCACGCTCGCGCCGACGCCCGCTTTTGTGATCGGCGCGCTGGTGCTCGCCGGCGCCCTGCTGCCTGGCCCCCGCCGGCCCGTGTCTGCCGCCCTGGCGCGGCTGGGGGCGCCTGGGGAACCCCGCCCGCTGCGCCTCGGCGCCGGCGAGGAGCGCCTGACCGCACTGGTGCGCGCGCTGCCCGAGGCCGCGCTGCTGCTCGACCCGCGCGGCACGGTGCTGGTCGCCAATGCCCGCGCCACCGGCATCGTCGCGAGCGTCAGGGTCGGCGATCCCGTCTCCTTCGCCGTGCGCGTGCCGGAAGTGCTGGAGGCGATCCGCGCCGCCGCCGCCGACGGCCAGCCGCGCCGCATCGAATTCGCCGAGCGCGTGCCGATCGACCGCTGGCTGCGCGCCGACATCGTGCCGATCCGCTCCGGCGAGGGCCGCGAGCGGGCCGACCGGCGCGCCACCGACGCGGTGCTGGTGAGCTTCATCGACCTCACCCAGCAGCGGCGCGTCGAGCAGATGCGCGTCGACTTCATCGCCAATGCCAGCCACGAGCTGCGCACCCCGCTCGCCTCGCTCTCCGGCTTCATCGAGACGCTGCAAGGCCCGGCCCGCAACGACACCAACGCCCGCGAGCGCTTCCTCAAGATCATGGGCGAACAGGCGCGCCGCATGTCGCGCCTTATCGACGACCTGCTCTCGCTCTCGCGCATCGAGCTGAACGCCCATTTGCGGCCGGAGACCGAGATCGACCTCGTCGCCATTGTCGGCCATGTGCGCGACACGCTGGCCCCGCTCGGACGCGAACGCGGCGTCGAGGTCGCCTTCGTCCATCCCGCCGGGCCGGTGACGGTGAAGGGGGACCGCGACGAGCTGTTCCGGGTGTTCGAGAATCTCGTCGAGAACGCGCTGAAATATGGCGCCACCGGCGGCAAGGTGGAGGTCGCCATTACCCGCGAGGGGGGCGATGCCCTTGTGGCGGTGCGCGATTTCGGGCCGGGCATCGCGCCCGAGCATGTGCCCCGGCTCACCGAGCGGTTCTACCGCGTGGACACCGCCCATTCGCGCGAGCAGGGCGGCACGGGGCTGGGCCTCGCCATCGTCAAGCACATCGTCGCACGCCACCGCGGACGGCTCGGCATCGAGAGCACGCCGGGCGAGGGATCGACCTTTTCCGTACGGCTTGCCGCACTCGCCGCGAGCGACGTGAAAGCGCGCGATAATTCAGCGGCTTAGGCTGTCATCAAGGCGTCACCCACCCGTCATACAACCGTGGCGCCGGGACGTTAGATAAGCCCGTGTCACCCATTTCCGCCGCCTCCGGCCAACGGAGCACCGGGCAAGGGCCCGTGTGCTGCTGGTCTCCCAGATCAGGAGAAGACCCTTGAAGCTCACCCACATCCTCGGCGCTGCGCTGTCGCTCAGCCTCACGCTGCCGGGCGCCGCCTTCGCGGCCGACATCAACGGCGCTGGCGCGTCCTTCCCGGCCCCGGTCTATCAGGCCTGGGCTGCGGCCTATAAGGAGAAGACCGGCACGGGCCTGAACTATCAGTCCATCGGCTCCGGCGGCGGTCAGAACCAGATCGTCAACCGCACCGTCGACTTCGGCGCTTCCGACGCGCCGATGAAGGACGACAAGCTCGAATCCGCCAACCTGCTGCAGTTCCCGACCGTAATCGGTTCGGTCGTCGCGATCTTCAACCTCGACGGCGTTTCCTCGCTGGTGCTCGACGGTCCGGTCCTCGCCGAGATCTACCAGGGCAAAATCACCAAGTGGAACGACGCCAAGATCGCCGCGCTGAACAAGGGCTCCAAGCTGCCTGACACCGCGATCGTCCCGGTCTATCGCTCGGACAGCTCGGGCACCTCGTTCGTGTTCACGTCCTATCTCGCTTCGGCCAATGGCGACTGGAAGTCCGCCGTCGGCGCGGCCACCTCCGTTCAGTGGCCGGTCGGCGCGGGCGCCAAGGGCAATGAAGGCGTTGCCGGCACCGTGAAGAACACCAAGGGCGCCATCGGCTACGTCGAGTTCATCTACGCCGCCGCCAACAAGCTGACCGCTGCCGATCTCGTCAACAAGGCCGGCAAGGTCGTGAAGCCCGAGACCAAGGCGTTCATGGAAGCCGCCGCCGCCGCCGACTGGAAGGGCGCGAAGAACTTCGCCGCCTCGATGATCGACACCGCCGGCCCGGGCGCCTGGCCGATCACCTCGGCCACCTACATCCTGCTCCCGAAGAACCCGACCAACGCCACGCAGTCGGCCGAGGCCATCAAGTTCTTCAACTGGGCCTACACCGCCGAAGGCGACGCCATCGCCGAGAAGCTTCACTACATCCCGCTCCCGGACTCGGTCGTCACCGACATCAAGAAGGCCTGGGCCGACGAAGTGAAGGCTGACGGCAAGGCTGTCTGGACCAACTGATCTTAATAGATCAACCGAAAGAGGGGCGGCCGTCGCGGCGGCCGCCCCTTCTCGTGAGCGCCGCCTGATAGTACCCGCGGCGAACTTCGCCGCCGTTGCCCGACCGACACCTCGCGGTCCGGCACGGCGACGCCGCCACGCCCCCGACATGACGCACGAGACGCCTTAGCGAGCCCCCGCGCGCACCACCGGTCCCCTCAGGGGTCCACGCCCGATGGCGCTGACAGGATCACAGGAACATGGACGCCACGCTTACCGGAAACCAAGCGGCCATGGTCGCCGCGCGCAAGCCGACCGGCCGCCTCAGCGACCCCATCTTCGTCGGGCTGCTGTGGACCAGCGGCATCTTCGTGCTGATCCTTCTCGGCCTGATCATCGCCATGCTGTTCGAGGGTGGTCTGCCGGCGCTGCGCGAATTTGGCATCAGCTTCCTGTGGTCGACGATCTGGAACCCGGTGACGGAGAAGTTCGGCGCCGGTGTGATGGTGTTCGGCACCATCTTCAGCGCCGTCATCGCGGTCATCATCGCGCTCCCGCTGTCCTTCGGCATCGCCTTCTTCCTGACCGAAATCGCGCCGCAGCAGCTTCGCCGGCCGATCGGCGTCGCCATCCAGCTCCTCGCCGCCATCCCCTCGATCATCTACGGCATGTGGGGCTTCTTCGTCATCGTGCCGCTGATGGCCGCCTATGTGCAGCCGCCGCTGATCGAATGGCTTGGCCCGATCCCCGTGCTCGGCGCGCTGTTCCAGGGCCCGCCGCTTGGCGCGGGCATGCTGACCGCCGGCCTCATCATGGCGATCATGATCCTGCCCTTCATCACCGCCATGTTCGTCGAGGTGCTGGAATCGGTGCCGCCGATGATCAAGGAATCGGCCTATGGCGTCGGCGCGACCACCTATGAAGTGTATCGCAATGTCTCCGTGCCCTATGGCCGCACCGCCATGGTCGGCGCGGTGATGCTCGGCCTCGGCCGCGCGCTGGGCGAGACAATGGCCGTGACCTTCGTCATCGGCAATGCGACGCGCATGTCGGTCTCGCTGTTCGCGCCGGGCGCCACCATCGCCTCGACCATCGCCAACGAATTCCCCGAAGCCTCCAACGGCTCGCTCAAGCTGCAGTCGCTGCTGGAACTCGGCTTCATCCTCTTCGTCATCTCCTTCATCGTGCTGGCGCTCTCGCGGCTGCTGGTCCGCTCGAAGCTCAAGGGCTGAGGAAAGTACATGTCATCGCTCGCCCGTCGCCGCGCCACCGACTACACCGTCAAGGTCATTTCCACCGGCTTCGCCGCGCTCTCGCTTGTCCTCCTCGCCTGGATCCTCTGGACCCTGGTGGCGCGGGGCCTGCCGGCCCTCGGCCCGCATGTGTTTACCAAGATCACCGCGCCTCCGGGCGCGGGCGGCGGCCTGCTCAACGCCATTGTCGGCTCGCTGATCCAGATCGGTGTCGCCCTTGTCATCGGCACGCCGATCGGCCTGATGTGCGGCACCTTCCTCGCCGAGCACGGCAAGAACACGCAGATCGGCAATGCCGTGCGCTTCGTGAACGACGTGCTGCTCTCGGCGCCCTCGATCCTGATCGGCCTGTTCGTCTACCAGCTCATGGTCGTGCCGATCGGCGGCTTCTCCGGCTGGGCAGGCTCCTTCGCGCTGGCGATCATCATCATCCCGGTGGTCGTGCGCACCACCGAAGACATGCTGAACCTGGTGCCGATCGGCCTGCGCGAGGCGGCCTTCGCGCTCGGCGCGCCGGCGTGGAAGGTGGTCACCCTGGTCACCTGGCGGGCGGCCCGCGCCGGCATCGTTACCGGCATCCTGCTGGCCGTGGCCCGCGCCGCCGGCGAGACCGCGCCTCTGCTGTTCACCTCGCTCGGCAATAATGGCTGGTCGCTGGACCTCAGCGTGCCCATGGCGTCTCTGCCGATCGCCATTTATCAATACGCCGCCAGCCCCTTCGAGGACTGGGTCGCCCTGGCCTGGGCCGGCGCGCTCATCATCACCGTCGGGGTGCTGACCCTGAACATTCTTTCCCGCCTCGTCCTGGCGAAGATGAAGTGAGACGGACCATGAATTTCGCTGCTGAAACGTCGATCGACATCGCCTCCGCCGTGAACCGCGCCACCGCGCCGTCCGCCGAGCCCAAGCTCAAGGTCGAGGGGCTGAACTTCTTCTATGGCGACAACCACGCCCTGAAGAACATCAATTTCGAGATCCCCGAGAAGCGCGTTACCGCGATGATCGGACCCTCGGGCTGCGGTAAGTCCACGCTGCTGCGCATCTTCAACCGCATGTACCAGCTCTATCCGGGCCAGCGCGCGGAAGGGAAGATCCTGTTCGACGGCGTCGACCTGCTCTCCAAGGATCTGGACTCCACCGTGGTGCGCTCGCGCATCGGCATGGTGTTCCAGAAGCCGACGCCCTTCCCGATGTCGATCTATGACAACATCGCCTTCGGCGTGAAGCTGCACGAGAAGCTCTCCAAGGCGCAGATGGACGAGCGCGTGGAGTGGTGCCTGCGCAAGGCGGCGATCTGGGAGGAGACCAAGGACCGTCTCCACACCTCGGCGCTCGGCATGTCCGGCGGCCAGCAGCAGCGCCTGTGCATCGCCCGCACCATCGCCGTGCGCCCGGAAGTGATCCTGCTCGACGAGCCCACCTCGGCGCTCGACCCGATCTCGACCTCGAAGATCGAGGATCTGATCGACGAGCTGAAGCAGGAATTCACCATCGTCATCGTGACGCACAACATGCAGCAGGCGGCGCGCTGCGCCGACATCACCTCCTTCTTCTATCTCGGCGAACTGATCGAGGTCGCCGCGTCGAACGAGATCTTCACCAATCCGCGCGAGGCCCGCACCCGCGACTACATCACCGGCCGCTTCGGCTGAGCCGGCAGAGGAGCCTCCCATGACCGAACATATCGTTTCGTCCTTCGACGCCGACCTCAAGGAGCTCAGCCGCCGCGTGGTGGAGATGGGCGGTCAGGCCGAGCGCCTCGTCGCGGATTCGGTCGAGGCGCTGGTCAAGCGCGACACCGAGCTCGCCCAGAAGGTGATCGTGCTCGACGGCCCGGTCGACCTGCTCCAGCGCGAGATCGAGGAAAAGGCCATCCTCACCATCGCCCGCCGCCAGCCTCTGGCCGGCGATCTGCGCGAGATCGTGGCCGCCATGCGCATCGCCAACGACCTCGAGCGCATCGGCGACCTCGCCAAGAACACCGCCAAGCGCGTGCTGGCGCTGACCGGCGAGTTCCACCCGCAGAAGCTGGTGCGCGGCGTCGAGCACATGTCCGGCATGGTGCTGGAGCAGCTCAAGATGGTGCTGGACTCCTATGCCAGCCGCGACAATGACCGCGCGCTGGAAGTCTGGCGCCGCGATGGCGACATCGACGTCCTCTACACCTCGCTGTTCCGCGAACTCCTGACCTATATGATGGAGGATCCGCGCAACATCTCGCTGTGCACGCATCTGCTGTTCTGCGCCAAGAACATCGAGCGCATCGGCGACCACGCCACCAACATCGCCGAGACCGTGAACTATCTCGCCACCGGTCAGCAGCTCACCGACGAGCGGCCGAAGCAGGATACCAGCAGCCTCACCTCGCTGCCCTTCCCGGCCTGAGCCGGCGTGACCGACGACCGGGGATGACGCCATGGCCACCAATATTCTGATCGTGGAGGATGAGGAGCCCCTCACCCTCCTGCTGCGCTACAATCTCGAATCCGAAGGCTATGCCGTCGACAGCGTCGGGCGCGGCGACGAGGCGGAGACCCGGCTGCGCGAGAGCGTGCCGGACCTCCTGATCCTCGACTGGATGCTGCCCGGCCTCTCCGGCATCGAGCTGTGCCGGCGCCTGCGGGCCCGGCCGGAGACCGAGCGCATGCCCGTTCTCATGCTCACGGCCCGTGGCGAGGAGACTGAGCGCGTGCGCGGCCTCGCCACCGGCGCCGACGACTATGTGGTCAAGCCCTTCTCGGTGCCGGAGCTCGTCGCCCGCGTGCGGGCGCTGCTGCGCCGGGCCAAGCCCGAGCATGTCTCGACGCTCTTGCGCGCCGGCGACATCGAACTCGACCGCGAGACAAAGCGCGTCCACCGCGCCGGGCGCGAGCTGCATCTCGGCCCGACTGAATTCCGGCTGCTCGAATTCCTCATGCAGTCGCCCGGCCGGGTCTATTCGCGCGAGCAGCTGCTCGACGGCGTGTGGGGCCAGGACGTCTATATCGACGAGCGCACCGTCGACGTGCATGTCGGCCGCCTGCGCAAAGCGCTCAACCGCCCGCGCCAGCCGGACCCCATCCGCACCGTGCGCGGCTCGGGCTACTCGTTCAACGAGATGTTCGCCCGCGCCCATTAGCGCGAGGCGGCGCAACGAAATGTTCGCCCGCGCCCATTAGGGCGGGAACCTAAATGACAAGCCGCCGCCCCGCGAGGGCCGGCGGCTTTTTCGTGGGCGCGCGAAGCCCGCGTGCCGGCCCCCCTACCGCGCTCCTGCCGCGTTGCCTCCCGTCGCCGGATATGGAACATCATCCGCCTTCCGCGACGGTGCGCGTTTCATTCGCTCCCTGCCGGCGCGGCCCTCCCGATGGAGAGCGGATGGTTACGTCAATGTCAGCGCCCGAGAACGCGCATCTGCCGCAGGCAGACGCAGGCGACGCCCGGCGCGCCGACCTCCTCGCCGCCTTCCTGATGGCCGGCCTCGCCACCGCCTTTATCGCCTTCACCGTCTGGCCGGGGCTGATGTCGTTCGACAGCCTCTATGCCTACCGCCAGTCCATCGAGGGGGTGGAGACGGCGCTCTGGCCGCCCGTGCATGACTATCTGTTCTTCCTCTTCCGGCACCTGCCGGGCAATCCCGGCGGTCTGCTGCTCTTCCAGTCCTTTGCCCTGTTCCTCTCGGCCAACCTCATCATCCGCCATCTCGCCCCATCGGCCAGGGTGTCGGTCCCGCTCATGGCGGTGTTCCTCGGCCTGTTCGTCGTGTTTCCCACGCTGATCGGCGCCCTGATCGTGCTGTGGAAGGACGTGACCGTCGGCACCTTCGCGGTGATGGCGGTCGCCCTGTGGCTGTCCGGCACGCGCCGCTTCTCCTGGGCGAAATTCGTCGCTCTGTTCGCCTGCCTCACCGCCTCCATCGCGCTGCGCTACAACGCGCTGCCGCTGGTGCTGCCCTTCATGCTGCTGGTCGTGTGGAAGCCCGCCGGTGCCGCCTCGACCGGGCGGCAACGCGTGGCGGCCGGTCTTGGCATCGTGGTGACGCTGGCTCTTGCCTATGCGAGCACGCTCTGGCGCCTGCCGGACCTGCAGCGGCTACCGTCGGTCGGGCCGATGATGACGAACATCCAGCTGTGGGACATCGCCGGCACCTCGATCTGCGCCGGGCAGTCCCTGCTGACCGATGTCATCACCCCCGGCGACCCGTTCACGGTGGAGGAGCTGCGGGCGCTGCACAATCCCCGCCATATCAACCTGACCTTCGACACGCCGCTGTGGAATGAGCGCCTCGGGCCCCGCTATATGTGGCGCCGCGTACCCGCTATCGAGCAGCGCTGGCGGGAAATTCTGGTCGCGCATCCCGGCTGCTATCTCGCCACCCGCCTTGCGGTGTTCGAGCAGCAAATGGGCCTGAACACCCCTGCCACCTATTACCCGACTCATGGCGGCATCGACGACAACCCCTACGGCTTCACCCTCGCCTTTCCCGAACGAGCGGCCCGCCTGATCCAGATGATCGTCGAAGGCGCCAACGCACCCTGGCGGCGCGGCTATGTCCTGGTCGGCCTTGCCGCCTTCTTCCTGCTTCCGGCGCTGTGGATCGACCGGCGGGGCGCTCTGCTGCCGCTGGTGCTCTATGCCGGCACGCTCGGTTTTCTGGGGCTGCTCTTCGTCGCCGCGCCGGCCGGGGATGCACGCTATATCTTCCCGCCCGGCGTGTTCGCGGCGCTGGTCATCGTCACCTCGCTGGCCTGCATCGCCCGCGCACGGGACAAGCGGACCGCCGCCGCGCCCTAGCTGCCGCCTCTGGCGGACGCCTCACCCCACTTGCTGCGGCCGGGTGCGGTACTGCGCCTCGATCTCCAGCAGCCGCTGCTTGCGCCAGAGGCCGCCGCCATAGCCGGTGAGCGCGCCATCCGCGCCGATGACGCGATGGCAGGGGATGATGAGGGCCAGCTGGTTGGCGCCGTTCGCCCGCGCCACGGCGCGGATCGCCGCGGGCGCGCCGATGCGCCGGGCGATCTCGGCATAGCTCACGCTCTCCCCCGCCGGGATGCGGCGCAGCTCGGCCCAGACGGCGCGGGTGAAGGCGCTGCCGTCGAGCGCCACGGGCGTCGCGAAATCGGCCGAGCGGCCCGCGAAATAGGCGCCCAGCTCGGCGCGGATCTGCTCGGTCGGCGCCGTACTGCCAATGCCGAGCGCGCCCTTCACGCCCTGGCGCAGCCGGGCGATTTCCGCCGGCAGGCCGCGCCGCTCGATGAATTCCAGCAGGTGCAGATGGGTGGGGCTGGAAATCGCGATCATGTCGCCGAGCGGCGTGCCGATCCAGTCCGCCAGCAGCCGGCCCTCGCCGGCGATGTCGCCGGGGGCGCAGCCGAGCAGCCGGGCGAAGGCGGCGCGGAAGGCGCTCGCCGACTGAAACCCCGCCTCCTGCTGCGCGGCGATGACCGAGCCGCCGAGCGCCAGCGTCTCAAAACCCTCGCGCAGCCGCCGGTGGCGGGCCATGTCGAGAAAGGTCATGCCGAAATGCCGCTTGAAGGCGCGCCGCACGGTGGAGAGGTCATAGCCCATGCGGGCAATGTCCTCCTCGCCGAAGCGGTAGGCCGGGCGGGCATCGAGCGCCGCGAGCAGGGCGGCGATCATCGGGTCGGCCTCCGCCGCCGGCTGGAGCGGGTGGCACCTCTTGCAGGGGCGGAACCCCGCCTCGATGCAGGCGCCGATGGTCGGGCGGAAGGTGCAGTTCTCGGCGAGTGGCTTGCGTGCCGGGCAGGTCAGCCGGCAGAAAATACCGGTGGTGGCGACGCAGACATAGACGCGCCCCTCATAAGTCGCCTCGCGCGCCAACAACGCCCGGTACAGCGTTGCCGGGTCCGGCAGCGTCAGGTCGAACAAATCATGCAGCGTGTCGGTCGCCATGATCGGACGCTAGCACCGCGCTTGTACCGGCGCCGCCGGAAAACGGGCGGTTATTTCCGCCCGTCCTCCCGTCCGTCCTCCCTGGCGGGCTCTCAGGTCCGCGTGATCGACAGGCCGCCATCGACCAGATGCGCGGTGCCGGACACAAAAGACGAATCGTCCGAGGCGAGATAGAGCACCGAGTGGGCCAGTTCCTCGGGGCGCGCGACGCGCTTCAGCGCATGCAGACCGGTGACGAAGGCTTGCGCCTCGGGCGTGTCATTGGCCTCGCGGTACATCTCCGTCTCCACCGCGCCGGGCAGCACGGCATTGACCCTCACCCCCTGCGGGCCGAATTCGGAAGCCAGCGCCTGGGTGAGGCCGATCAGCCCCGATTTCGAGGCGGCATAGGCGGCAAGGCCGGGGAAGGCCGTTGTGTAGCCGACAAAGGTCGAGGTGAAGATCACCGAGCCGCCGCCGGTCGTCAGCATCTGCGCGATCTGGTGCTTGGCACCGAAAAAGCCGCTGGTGAGGTTGGTCGCCAGCGTGTCCTCCCACCCCCCGGCCGAGACGCCGGTGCTCGGCCCCTTCTCGCCCAACGTGCCGGCATTGTTGAAGGCGATGTCGAGCCGGCCGAAACGCTCGGCCGCCAGCGCGACCAGTGCCTTGGCGTAGTCTTCCGAGCGCACGTCGCCCGCCAGCGCCACGGCCTCGCCGCCACCGGCGGCGATGTCGGCGACCAGCGTGTCGAGCTCGGCCTGGCGGCGGGCGCCGACCACGACCTTCGCGCCCTCGGCGGCGAACAGCCGCGCCGTGGCGCGGCCGATGCCGGAGCTGGCCCCAGTGACGATGGCTACCTTGCCGGTGAGACGAGACATGAGATTTCTCCGTGATTTCACGATGACCGCCGCCGGACGATCCCGGCCGGCCCGTTTCGCTGGAGAGTATGGCCCGCGCCCGGCGTTCGGATTAGACTGCCGACAATGGAATTCATGTCCGGGAAAGCCGAACGATGAAACTGGACGGCATCGCCGCCTTCGTCGCCATCGCCGAGGCCGGCTCGATCAGCGAGGCGGCGCGCCGGCTGCGCCTGTCGAAATCGGTGGTCAGTGACCGCCTCGCCCAGCTCGAGCAGCGTCTGGGCGCGCGCCTTGTGCATCGCTCGACCCGCCGGCTGTCGCTGACGGAGGATGGCGCGGCCTTTCTGGAGATGGCCTCGCAATCGCTGCGCGGGCTCGACGCGGCGGTCGCCACGCTGGCGGAGCGGCGCGGCACGCTGGCCGGCCCGCTGAGGATCTCCGCCCCGGTGACGCTGACCGCCCTGCATATCGGCCCGGCGCTCTACCCCTTCCTGCGCCGCCATCCGCAGATCGAGCTGAGCATCGAGCTTGATGACCGGGTGGTCGACGCGCAGGCGGAGGGCTATGACGGCGTGATCCGCCACGGGCCGATGCGCGACAGCCCGCTCACCGCCTGGCGCCTCGCCCGCAGCCGGCGCGTGCTGGTGGCTTCACCCGATTATCTGGAACAGCACGGCGCGCCGCGCGATCTGGCGCAGCTCAATGACCATCGCGGGATTTTCTACACCCATCGCGGCCTTGCCGACTGGCAGTTCGTGTCCGAAGCCGGCCGCGTGCAGGTGCGCGCCAGGGTCGGGCTGCAGGTGAATAACGGCATGATCATGCGCGACGCGGCGATGGCCGGGCTCGGCATCACCATGCTGCCGCTGTTCATCGCCGGGCCCGCCATCCACGCCGGCACGCTGCGCGTGATCGAGGTCGGCGCCGAGCCGGAAGCGGAATTCATCTATGTCGCGCATCCCGAAGGCCGCAATCCCACGGCCAAGCTGCGGGCGATGGCCGAGTGGCTTCGCGCGGCCTTCGGCGATCCGCCCTATTGGGAAGCCGGGATAGATGCCGAGCCGGGCACATAGCCAGACCGGCAGGGCGCGCTCACCTCACGAGGCGGGCGCGTCTGCCGGCGCGTTGTGGCCCTTGCGGGGCCAGTTGTGCGAGAGCACGAAGTCGGAGATGCGCGGGGCGATCTCGGCGCGGAAGCGCGAGCCGTTGAACACACCGTAATGGCCGACGGTCGGCTGGAGGTAATGCGCGCGCTTGTCGTCGGGAAGGCTCGAGCACAGCGTCTGCGCCGCCCGCGTCTGGCCGACGCCGGAAATGTCGTCGTTCTCGCCCTCGATGGTGAGCAGCGCGACATTGCGGATCTTCGACGTGTCCACCCTCGCGCCGCGATGGGTCATCTGGCCGGTCGGCAGCGCATGGTCGATGAACACGGTCTGCAGCGTCTGGAGGTAATACTCCGCCGGCAGGTCCATGACCGAGAGATACTCGTCATAGAACTCGCGATGCTTGGCGGCGGAATCGCCGTCGCCCTTCACCAGATGGCTGAACATGTCGGCATGGGCCTGCAGATGGCGCTCGAAATTCATCGCCATGAAGCCGTGCAGCTGCAGGAAGCCGGGATAGACCTGCCGCATGAAGCCGCCATTGGGCCAGGGCACGGTGGTGATGACGTTGCGGCGGAACCAGTCGATGCCGCGTTCCTTGGCGAAGTCGTTCACCGCGGTCGGGCTCTCGCGCGTGTCGATCGGCCCGCCCATCAGCACCATCGAGGCCGGCACGTCCGGGTCGCCCATCTCCTCCATGCGCGCCACGGCGGCGAGCACCGGCACCGCCGGCTGGCAGACGGCGAGCGCGTGAACGCCGCCGCCGAGATGGCGGAAGATGTCGATGACATAGTCGATATAGTCGTCGAGATCGAAGCGCCCGCCGCTCATCGGCACGTTACGGGCGTCCATCCAGTCGGTGATGTAGATGTCGTGGTTCGGCAGCAGCGTCTGCACCGTGCCGCGCAACAGCGTCGCGTAATGGCCGGAGAGCGGGGCGACGATCAGCATGCGCGGCTGCGGCCGGCGCGGATGGACCGGGAAGTCGCGCTGGAAATGCAGCAGGCGGCAGAAGGGCCGCTCCCACACCGTCTCGATATGCACGGGCACGCGGGTGGCGCCGACCACCGTCTCGGTGATGCCCCAGTCCGGCTTGCCATAGCGCCGCGTCGTACGCTCGAACATCTCGCAGGCGGCGGAGATCGACTTGCCGAAGCCGGTATGGGTCAGCGGGTTGGCCGGGTTGCGGTAGTAGAGCCGGTTGGCATCCACCAGCATGCGCAGCGGGTCGAGCGCCGCATGACCCATCTCATACATCCAGTAGAGCGGGCGCGAGAAGGCCGATGCCGCTTCCAGCGTGGCCTCCGGCGGCGGGGCCGCCTCGTCGAGATCCGTCAGATCGCCGAAGACGCCGATGGCCATGGATATCCTCCATCTCCGTGCCGGCGGGACTGTCCGCCGGTGACGCGATGAGTTGTGCGTTGCAGCATAAATAGGCTCTTTCGCCGCGCCGTCAAATCGGGGCCGCCCTCGCCCTTTCGTCGTATCTGCCTGTATAGAGGAAGCCGCGACGGGGAACACATGACGCTTTCGCTCGATCATCCCATTGGCGAACGGTTTTTCGGCCTCCGGCTGGACACCCTCATCCGCCTGCGCTGGCTGGCGATTTCCGGCCAGACGCTGGCGATCGTGGTGGTGCAATGGCTGCTCGGCTTCACCCTGCCGCTCGGCGCGTGCCTCGCGGTTGTCGCGCTCTCGGCTTGGCTGAACCTTGCATTGCGGCTGCGCAACCCGGGCGCGCGCCGGCTCTCCGATGTCGAGGCGGCCTGGCTGCTGGCCTATGACATCCTCCAGCTCGCCGCCCTTCTGTTCCTCACCGGCGGCCTCGCCAACCCGTTCGCGCTGCTGTTCCTCGCCCCGGTGCTGATCTCGGCCACCGCGCTCTCGCCGCGCACGACGATCCTGCTTGGCATCCTGGCGGCGATCTGCGCGGCGCTGGTCGGGCTGTGGCAGATGCCGCTGCCCTGGGCGACCGATGGCACGCCAATGGCGCCGGTGCTGCCGCCGCTCTACCTCGCCGCGATCTGGCTGGCGCTCGCCATCGCCATTGGCTTCATCGGCGTGCATGCCTGGCGGGTGGCGGAGGAAACGCGCGAACTCTCCGAGGCGCTCGCCGCGACCGAGCTGGTGCTGGCCCGCGAGCAGCACATTTCGGCGCTGGACGGGCTCGCCGCCGCCGCCGCGCATGAGCTGGGCACGCCGCTCGCCACCATCACCGTGGTGGCCAAGGAACTCGCCCGCGCCGTGCCCGCCGACAGCCCGCTCGCCGACGATATCCGCCTGCTGCGCGAGCAGTCCGAGCGCTGCCGCACCATCCTGCGCCGCCTCACCTCGCTGGAGGCGGGCGACGCGCCCTTCGACCGCATGCCGCTGTCGCACATCCTCGAGGATGTCGTCGCCCCGCACCGCAATTTCGGCATCGCCATCACCATCGCCGTGCCCGCCCCCGCCGGCGACGAGCCGGTGATCGCGCGCAATCCCGGCCTGCTCTACGGCCTCGGCAACATCGTCGAGAACGCCGTCGATTTCGCCGAGAGCGCGGTCAACGTCGTCGCGACCTGGAGCGAGACCGAGGTCGCCGTCACCTTCACCGATGATGGGCCGGGCTTCCCGCCCGAGCTGATCGATTCCATCGGCGCGCCCTATGTGACCAGCCGCGGGCGCAACCGCTGGCGGCGCGACGCTCCCGAGGCCGAGGAAGAGACGCGCCAGGGGCTCGGCCTCGGCGTGTTCATCGCCAAGACGCTGCTGGAGCGCTCCGGCGCCGAGCTGAGCTTCGTCAACCGGGCCGCGCCCGCCCATGGCGCCTCGGTCACCGTGCGCTGGCCGCGCGCCAAGATCGACATTTCGGAGGAAGGGGACGACCCAGCCTTGGACGAGGATGTCGTGGAGGATCCGGTTCCGCGCACCGGTTTGTGACACTGCCTTGACCTTGCGCAATGTGCGACAATTTTGCGCTGCCGAGCCTGGTCGTGTACGTTCGTAGAAAGACCAGAAAAAGATGTGGCGCCCGCCGTGGCGCATGGGAAGGCCCAGATGCTTGATATCACCTCGGATGCGCAGGACCGCTCGCTGCTGATCGTCGACGACGATCGCCCGTTCCTGCAACGTCTCGCCCGTGCGATGGAATCGCGCGGCTTCAACGTCACCACCGCCGAGACCGTCGCCGACGGCCTCGCCAGCGTCGAAGGCGCCGCCCCGGCCTATGCCGTGGTGGATATGCGCCTCGGCGACGGCAATGGCCTCGACGTCATCTCGGCGCTGAAGCGCCGCCGGCCGGAAGCGCGCGGCATCATCCTCACCGGCTATGGCAACATCGCCACCGCCGTCACCGCCGTGAAGGTGGGCGCGGTGGATTATCTGGCCAAGCCCGCGGATGCCGACGACATTTGCGCCGCGCTGAACGCGCAGGGCGACTACAAGCCCCAGCTGCCGGAAAACCCGATGTCGGCAGACCGGGTGCGCTGGGAGCACATCCAGCGGGTCTATGAGCTGTGCGGGCGCAATGTCTCGGAGACCGCGCGCCGCCTCTCCATGCACCGCCGCACGCTCCAGCGCATCCTCGCCAAACGCGCCCCGCGCTGAGGCTGATCCCGCGCCGTCCGCTCACGAGGCCGGGCGGCGCACCTTAGGTTCAGCCGCCCGGGCGGCGCGCCACCACGGCGCTGATCTCCGTCACCTCCTCGAAGCGCCCATCGGGCGCGAGAGATTCGAGCCGCGCCCGCAATTCGTCCGTGAAGGCGTCCAGCTGATCGCCCAGCACCGCCGGCGAGGTGCCCGAGCGCGACAGGGCAAGCCCGACAATATCCTCCGCCGACCGCTCGGTCCGCACGATCCGGGCGAGGCGCTCGACATCGGCGAAGGGCGAGGCGAGGAGCACCGCCTCATGCGGCGCCCAGGCGGATGAGCGGCGCAGCCGGCGCTCGGCCGCCCGCTCGGCCGCATAGCGCTCGCCCAATTCTTCCAGCATGGGCCGGTAGTCCGGCGCCGCCCAGAGGGCGCGGTCGCCCATCAGCACCACCGCGCCATCGGGCTCGATCATGCGGTCGAGACCGGCCAGCGTGGCCGGGCGGTCCATCCAGTGGAACGAGCGGCCCATCGTCACCATCCGAAAGCGCGGCAACGCGCCCGGCAGGTCGTAGGACGAGCCCTCCACCGTGGTGATGACCACGCCCGCCGCCGCAGCGCCCGCGCGCACCGCCTCAAGCATGGTCGGCTCGGGGTCCATCGCGGTCACCTCCAGCCCCAGCCGGGCAAAGGCGAGGGCGAGCGGGCCGGGACCACAGCCGAGATCGAGCACGCGGTCGGCGTAGCGCAGGCCGAGATGGCGGGCGACGGACGCGATCAGCTCGGCCGGGTAGGGCGTGCGGTAGCGCTCATAGAAGGCGACGGTCGACTGGAACCGCGCGGCGTCGAACGGCATGATCGGGGCGGGCACGGTCGGCGCGGCGACAGGCGAAAGAGCGGCATCCATCACTGGGCTCCTGCGTCAGCACAGAGAACCCCTAGCATCCGCCCCAATCATGTCGCTCGTTCGACAGGCCCGCCGGCCGCCCGCTCACACCCGCAGGCCGTGCTCCAGCGCGAGGTCGCGCAGGTTCTTCTCCGGGCGGGCGCCGATATGGCTGATGATCTCGGCGGCGGCGAGGGCGCCGAGCTTCAGCGATTCCTCGGGGGTGAAGCCACGGGCGAAGCCGTGCAGATAGCCGGCGGCGAAGAGATCGCCGGCGCCGGTCGTGTCCACCACCTGCGCCACCGGGAAGGCCGGCACGGTGACGAGATCGTCGCCCGCGACCGACAGCGCGCCCTTGGCGCTGCGCGTCACCACGGCGCGCTTGGCATCTTTGCGCAGGGCGGCGAGCGCGGCGTCGAACTCAGTCTCGTAGAGCGACATCAGCTCCGCCTCATTGGCGAACACCAGATCGACCGTGCCGGAGCGGATCAGCTCCAGGAACTCGGCCCGGTAGCGCCCGACGCAGAAAGCGTCGGACAGCGTCAGAGCCACGGTGCGGCCCGCTTCATGGGCGATGCGCGCGGCCGTGAGGAAGGCCTCCTTCGCCGCCGGCGGATCCCACAGATAGCCTTCGAGATAGGTGACGGCGGCGCCCGCCACGCTGGGCGCGTCGACATCGCCCGGCGTCAGATCCTGCGCCGCGCCGAGAAAGGTGTTCATGGTGCGCTCGCCATCGGGCGTCACCAGAATGAGGCAGCGCGCCGTGGTCGGGCCGCTGGTCGCGGCGGGCGTGGCATAGGCGACGCCGGCGGCGCGGATGTCATGGGCGAAGATGCCGCCCAGCTCGTCGTCGCGCACCTTGCCGATGAAGCCGGCGCGCCCGCCCAGCGAAGCGATGCCGACCATGGTGTTGGCGGCCGAACCACCGGAAATCTCCACGCCCGGTCCCATATCGCCATAGACCGCCTCGGCGCGCGGCTCGTCGATCAGCGTCATGCCGCCCTTGCGCATGCCGTGGCGGTCGAGGAAGGCCTCCTCGGAGCGGGCGATCACGTCGACGATGGCATTGCCGAAACCGATGACGTCGAGCTGCTGGGTGGTCATGGACGCCCTTTTCCTGCGCAGGGGAAAACAAGCTCCCGCGGGAGCGGGAAAGCCGGGCTCTCGCGGTAGCAGAGCGGGCGCCCCGCCGCAACGTTGCTGCCGCAAGGGCCGGGCGATTGGGCCGGGCCATTGCGGCGCTTTGCGCGCCACGGCGGGCCGTCTATTGCTAGCGCCATGGCCCTCCTGCGTCGCGCCTCCACCGTCGCCTCCCTCACCCTCGCCTCGCGGCTGCTCGGCTTTGCCCGCGACGCCGGGGTGGCGGCGCTGTTCGGCACCGGCGTGGTGGCGGATGCCTCAGTGGCCGGCCTGTCGCTGGCGCAGCTCGCCCGGCGCCTGCTCGGCGAGGGCGCGCTCAACGCCGCCGTGCTGCCGGCGCTGACCCCGGTGGATGGCGCGGCTCGCCGCCAGCGCGCGGGGGCGGCGGTGCTGATCTTCGCGGTAACCGGCCTCGCCCTCGCGAGCGCGCTGGCGGTGTTCATGCCGCAGGTGATCGCCGTTCTGGCGCCGGGCTTCCCGGACGACGGCGCGCGCGAGGCCGGTGCGGTGCTCGCCGGCCGGCTGACCGTGCTCGGCGTGCCGCTGGCGCTGACCGCCGGCACGCTGGCCGCGCTCGCCAATGCCGGCGGGGCGCTGGCCCGCCCGGCCATGGCGCCGGCCGCCGGCAATGTCGCGGTGCTCGCTTTGCTCGGCCTGCTCTGGCTCTCCGGCGCCCATGCCATGGCGATGGAGACCGCGCTGGTCTGGCTCTCCGCCGGGGTCATGGCCGGGGCGGTGACGCAGCTCGTTCTGATCTTCTTCGCCGTGCCCACCGGCACGCTGGCGCTGCCCTCGCGCGCGGCGCTTCGGGCGGCGCTGCCCATGCTCGCCGCCGCCGGGCCCAGCCTGCTCGCCGCCGGCCTGCCGCAGCTGCGCTTCCTCATCGCGGCGGCGGCGGCCTCCGGCATTCCCGGCGGCATCGCCGCGCTGTTCTACGCCACGCGCCTCGTCGAGCTGCCGCTCGGGCTGATCGGCGCCAGCGCCGGGGCGGTGCTGCTGCCGGCGCTCGCCGCGCGAGGCGGGGACGGCGAGGAGACGGGCACCCAGACGGGGGCGCAGACCGGCGCCCTCGGCGTCGAGGCGGCGCTGGCGCTCTCGCTGCCGGCGGCGCTCGGCCTCGCCGTGCTCGCCCATCCCATCGTCATCGTGCTGTTCCAGCGCGGCGCCTTCGATCCCGCCGCCGCCGAACTGACCGCGCAGGCGCTGGCGCTGCTCGCCCTCACCTTGCCGCTTCAGGCGGTGGAGAAGGTGCTCGCCGCCATCGCCTTCGCCGCCGGCTTCGGGCGGGACGTAACCCGCGCCGCGCTGATCGGCCTGCCGGTCGGGGCGCTGACGGGCTTCCTCGCCGCCGGTCCGCTCGGCCTTGCCGGCCCGGCGCTCGGCGTGCTGGCGGCGAGCGCGGTGAGTCTGGCGGCCCTCGCCGGGACGCTGATCCGGCGCGGCCTGCTGCGCCTGCCGGGGACGAACCGGCGCCGGCTGATCGGGCTGCTCGCCGCCGGCCTCCTCATGGCGGGCGCGGTGGGAACGGCCCGCCTGCCGCTGGAGGGAATGCTTGGGGGCGGGGGGCTTTACGCCATCGCGGCGCTGGCCGCCCTCGTGCTCGCCGGCATGCTCGCCTATGGCGCGGGAGCGGTGCTTTTCGGTGGCCTGTCACCGGCGGCGCTGAAGGCGGCGCTGCGCAAGCGCTAGAGCCGCCACGCTTCGCTGGCCCGGCAAGTGCTGGAGCGGGCACGCTTCGCTTGCCCGACTGGTGCCCGTATGCGATAGCGCCTCGCGCGCGACGATCACGCGAGCGCACGACAGGACGGCCCGACATGGAATTCAAGCAGCGCGTCTTTTCCGGCGTCCAGCCCACCGGAAACCTGCATCTCGGCAATTATCTCGGCGCCATCAAGCGCTTCGTCGAGCTGCAGGACAGCTATGACTGCATCTATTGCGTCGTGGACATGCATGCCATCACCGTCTGGCAGGATCCGGCCGAGCTGAAGAAGCAGATCCGCGAGGTCACCGCTGCCTTCATCGCCGCCGGCATCGACCCGACGCGCCACATCGTCTTCAACCAGAGCCAGGTCTCGGCCCATGCCGAACTCGCCTGGGTGTTCAACTGCGTCGCGCGCCTGGGCTGGCTCAACCGCATGACCCAGTTCAAGGACAAGGCCGGCAAGGATCGCGAGAACGCCTCGGTCGGGCTCTACGCCTACCCGAACCTGATGGCCGCCGACATCCTGATCTACCGCGCCACCCATGTGCCGGTCGGCGAGGACCAGAAGCAGCATCTGGAGCTGACGCGCGACATCGCGCAGAAGTTCAACAATGATTTTGGCCCCTCCATCGCCGCCCATGGCCTTGGAGAGAGCTTCTTCCCGCTCACCGAGCCGCTGATCGGCGGGCCGGCGGCGCGCGTCATGAGCCTGCGCGACGGCGCCAAGAAGATGTCGAAGTCCGACCCCTCCGACCTCTCGCGCATCAACCTCACGGACGATGCCGACGCCGTCGCCTCGAAGATCCGCAAGGCCAAGACCGATCCCGAGCCGCTGCCCTCCGAGGCGGACGGGCTGAAGGGCCGGCCGGAGGCGGAGAACCTCGTCGGCATCTATGCCGCGCTCGCCGGCTCGGAGAAGGCGGCGGTGCTCGCCGAATTCGGCGGCGGCCAGTTCTCCACCTTCAAGGCGGCGCTGGTCGATCTCGCGGTGGCCAAGCTCGGGCCGATCGGCGGCGAGATGAAGCGGCTGATGGACGATCCGGCGCATATCGACGCCATCCTGCGTGACGGCGCCGCGCGCGCCCGCGTCATCGCCGACGAGACCCTCGGCCAGGTGAAGGACATTGTCGGCTTCGTGCACTGAGCGCACGGGCCGCGTCGAGCGCGCGGCACGGCAACGCGCCGACCGACGGCGCGTGCCTCCTGCGGGCACGCCGCAGCTGTGGTAAGACCAAGGCGGCGAGAGGCGGCGCCGGTCGGGCGGACGCCGTCCCGCCCGATCCGCCCGCAGGAGCCCCCATGCCGCGCACCCGCCAGAGTTTCGCGCCCGGCCACCGCCGCAAGTTCCTGGTCATGGTCGACGGCACGCCGGAATGCGACCGCGCCGTGACTTATGCCGCGCGCCGCGCTGCCCGCACGCAGGGCGGACTGGTGCTGCTGGCGGTGCTGGAACTCACTGATGCGCCGGCGCAATGGCTCGGCGTCGCCAATCTGATGCGGGCGGAAGAGACCGACAAGGCAGAGATGCGGCTCGCCCACTATGTCGCCCGCGCCCGCACCGTTGCCGGCGTCGAGCCTGAGACGGCGATCCGCGAGGGAAGCGCCGCCGAGGCGCTGCATGCGGTGGTCGAGGCCGATGAAGACATCGCCATCCTCGCCCTCGCGAGCGCCGCCGGCCCCGACGGCCCCGGCCCCCTCCTCACCGCGCTCGTCTCCGGCCACTGGGCGCTGCCCATCCCCATCACCATCGTGCCGGGCACCCTGACCGACGCCGACATCGAGGCACTGGCGTAGAGGCGGGGCGATCCCGGCGCGGCCGGTGGCCGTCCGGGATGACCCACCCCTCCCTTCCACCGTCATCCCCGGGCTTGGCCCGGGGATCCACGTCTTGGCCGGGCGCGCCGGAAGGAAGTCGTGGATGGCCGGGTCAAGCGCGGCCATGACGGCATGCGAGTGTGTCGCGGCGCGTGGCTTGTCCGGGAAGCGTGGCGCCGGGATCGTCGGACAGAAGGCGGGACGCGATCCCGGCGCGGCCGGTGGCCGTCCGGGATGACCCACCCCTCCCTTCCACCGTCATCCCCGGGCTTGGCCCGGGGATCCACGTCTTGGCCGGGCGCGCCGGAAGGAAGTCGTGGATGGCCGGGTCAAGCCCGGCCATGACGGCCTGCGAGTGTGTCGCTTCGCGTGGCTTGTCCGGGAAGCGTGACGCCGGGATCGTTGGACAGAAGGCGGGACGCGATCCCGGCGCGGCCGGTGGCCGTCCGGGATGACCCACCCCTCCCTTCCACCGTCATCCCCGGGCTTGGCCCGGGGATCCACGTCTTGGCCGGGCGCGCCGGAAGGAAGTCGTGGATGGCCGGGTCAAGCGCGGCCATGACGGCATGCGAGTGTGTCGCGGCGCGTGGCTTGTCCGGGAAGCGTGGCGCCGGGATCGTCGGACAGAAGGCGGGACGCGATCCCGGCGCGGCCGGTGGCCGTCCGGGATGACCCACCCCTCCCTTCCACCGTCATCCCCGGGCTTGGCCCGGGGATCCACGTCTTGGCCGGGCGCGCCGGAAGGAAGTCGTGGATGGCCGGGTCAAGCCCGGCCATGACGGCCTGCGAGTGTGTCGCTTCGCGTGGCTTGTCCGGGAAGCGTGACGCCGGGATCGTTGGACAGAATGCGGGACGCGATCCCGGCTCGGCCGGCGGCCGTCAGCGTCATCCCGGCCGAAGCGAAGCGGAGAGCCGGGATCGCTGGAAGAATGCGGGGCGCGATCCCGGCCCGGCCTTTGGCCGGCCGGGATGACGTTGACGTATGGGGTGTGAGAGCGTCCGCGATGAGGCGAACGGCTCACTAAGCGCCCCCTCCATCACCATTGCTGATGACTATCCGCAAAACTATTTGTTTCCCTCGCGGCACGGGCGGGCCTATTCCACAGCATGGCGTGGTGTGAGCCGGGCCGCCGTGACGGTGATCGGACCGGGCGGCAAGGTGCCCCCGATGGCGCGCCCCGAGCGTGCCCCCATCCGCGCCGCGATCATCGTGCCTCGTCACAGCCCGCTCGCTTCACTGACGTGCCCTCCGCCCGATCCGTCCCCCTCCCGGTGAGTTCCGCCCGATGAGCCAGCCCCCCGCGCCGACCGCCCCGCTTGCCGCCCGCGCGCCGCTCCTGGTGGTGCTGTGCGGCTGCATGATCGCCATGCTGACCTTCGGGCCGCGCGCCTCCTCGGGCATCTTCCTGCTGCCGATGACCAGCGAATATGGCTGGGGGCGCGACACGTTCGGCCTCGCCATCGCCATCCAGAACCTGCTCTGGGGCGTCGGCACGCCCTTTGCCGGCGCGGTGGCGGACCGGTTCGGCGTGGTGCGCGTGCTGTGGGCGGGCGCGGCGCTCTATGCGCTCGGGCTGATCGCCATGGCCTATGCGGCGACGCCCGGCTCGCTGCACCTCTCCGCCGGCATGATGATCGGCTTCGGCCTGTCGGGCTGCTCCTTCAACATCGTGCTCGCCGCCTTCGGCAAGACGCTGCCGGAGAAGTGGCGCCCCATGGCGTTCGGCGCGGGCACGGCGGCCGGCTCCTTCGGCCAGTTCCTGTTTCCCCCGCTGGCGGCCGGGCTGAATGCGAGCATTGGCTGGCATGAGACGCTGATCGTGTTCGGCGTCACCATGCTGCTGGTCATGCCCTTCGCCACGGCGCTGGCGACGCCGAGCGCCGCCCCCCGCGCCGGCGAGGCGCGCCCGCAATCCATCGGGGCGGCGCTGGGCGAGGCGTTCCGCCACCCGAGCTACATCTTCCTGGTGCTCGGCTTCTTCACCTGCGGCTTCCAGCTCGCTTTCGTGACCACCCATCTGCCGGCCTATCTCACTGACCGCGGCCTGTCGCTGACCATTGGCGGCTGGACCCTGGCGGTGATCGGCCTCGCCAATATGGTGGGCTCGCTCTCTTCCGGCTGGCTGTCGAGCCGCATGTCGCGGCGCTATCTGCTGGCGGCGATCTATTTCGCCCGTGGCATCGCCATCGCCGTCTTCGTGCTGCTGCCGGCGAGCCCCGTCACCTCCATCGGCTTCGGCATCGTCATCGGCCTGCTCTGGCTCTCCACCGTGCCGCCGACCTCGGGGCTGGTGATGCTGATGTTCGGCACGCGCTACCTCGCCATGCTCTATGGCTTCGCCTTTTTCAGCCATCAGGTCGGCGGCTTCCTCGGCGTGTGGCTTGGCGGCCTGCTTTATGAGCAGCTCGGCTCCTACAACCTTGTCTGGTGGCTCTCCGTGGCGCTGAGCTTCGCCTCGGCCATCATCAACCTGCCCATCGTCGAGCGTCCGGTCGCCCGCGAGACGCAACCCGCCTGAGGCGCGGGCGATCCCGTGCGGCGGCATTTGCCGGACATTAACCGTCTTGCGCCATTCTGCGGTGCGGTGGTGCCGACAGCGTTGCGCGGTGGCCACAGGCGCCTGCCGCATGGCCCCGATCCGGGCCGCGCAGGGGTGCCGCGCCTTGACAAGACAGGGCTTCCGCGGCGCATCGTAAGCCTGTCAATGATCCGTGGAACCCTTCATGCGCGCTTCCTCCGCCCTTCTGGCCGCCGCGTCGCTCCTCACGCCCGCTTTGGCGCCGCTCGCGCCCGCGCAGGCCGGGGAGACGCTGACGGCGGTCGCGGCCCAGCGCTTCGTGGTGGGGCGCACCTTCTCCTATAGCTGCTTCGAGGGCACGGCCGGTGCCGGGCGCATCCTGCCCGACGGTTCGGTCGAGGGCACGGTGCAGATCCGCGGCAAGGGCAATGTCCGCTATGTGACGCTGCCGGCCGGCACCGTGCTGGTGAAGGGCGAGAAGGTCTGCGCCAAGATGAAGGGCCTCGCCTTCCAGCCCTGTTTCGAACTGGAGAAGACCAGCGAGCAGAGCTTCCGCGGCAACCTCGCCGGGGCGGAGCGCATGTGGTGCGAGTTCAAACGCGGCGGCAGCGGGCGCACGCGCCTCGCCGAGCGCAGCGCGCCGAAGGTGAGCGAGCCCGCCCCGGTCGCCGACCGCGCCCCGACCGTCGAGGTCACCGTTGCCAGCGAGCCGCTGCCGGCACTGCCCGACGACCGCCACTGAGCGGGTGGGCGCCGGGCTTCGGGCCCGAACGCCCCTCTCCCTGTTGCCCCGTGACCCGCGATACGCCGGCAGATCTCATTGCAACCGTGCAATGACGGAACGGTAATTGCGGCTATCGCCTTGCGCGGCACCGTCAGCTAGCACTTTGGACACACCGGCCTGACCGGCCTGATCGTCCACCTCACTGCACTGACCAGCCACGGGATTCTGACCATGATCGACACCCGCTCCGCGCCCTATGGCGTGTTCCTGCTCCGCGTCGCGCTCGGCGCCATGTGGGTCTCCCATGCCCTTCTGAAATATGCGGTTTTCACCATTCCGGGTTTCGCCGGCTATCTCGGCAGCCTCGGCCTGCCGGCCGGCCTCGCCTGGCCGGTGTTCCTCGCCGAGCTGACCGGCGGTTTGCTCATCATTTCAGGGGTTTACGCCCGCCACGTCGCCCTGCTGCTGATCCCGGTGATGGCCGGCGCGATGAGCGTGCACATCCCCAATGGCTGGCTGTTCTCCTCCACCGGCGGCGGCTGGGAATATCCCGGCTTCCTGATCGTAACCTCTTTTGCACTCTGGCTTATTGGCGACGGCGCCTTCGCCCTGCGCTCGCGCCCGCTGCTCTTCGTCGGCCGTCCCGCCACCGCCTGACGCTCCCAAAAGAAAAGGGCGGGCCGCCTTCCGGCGCCCGCCCTTTTTTCATTGTGATCAAATGGTTAGCCGCCGCCGTCGGGCTTCACCTCGGTCGGCGCCGGCGCGGCCGCGGGGGCCGGCGTCGCAGCTTCGGCCTTCTGCGTCGGCTCCGCCGGCGCCTCGGTCTTCTGCAATTCCGGCTTCTGATCCTTCAGCTTTTCCGCCTCATCGAGCCCGACCGCCAGCTTTCGGTCGATTTGCGCAAGCTCTTCCGCGTCCGGCTTCAGGTCTTTGGCGTGGCTCCACTTGAAGCGGGCCTCAAGTTTACGGCCTACCTTCCAGTAAGCGTCGCCAAGATGATCGTTGATCACCGTTTCATTCGGCTTCAACTCAACGGCGCGCTCAAGTTCACGCACCGCATCATCATAACGGCCAAGGCGGTAATAGGCCCAGCCGAGGCTGTCGATGAAGAAGCCGTCATCGGGGCGCAGCTCGACAGCCTTGCGGATCATGTCGAGCCCCGGCTCCAGATTGATGCCCTGGTCGACCCAGCTATAGCCCAGATAGTTCAGCACATGCGGCTGGTCGGGCTTCAGCTCCAGCGCCTTCTTCAGGTCCGCTTCCGACTTGTCCCACTGCTTGGTGCGCTCGTAACAGGTGCCACGGAAGTAGAAGAGCATCCAGTTATTGCCGGTGGGCGCCTGAAGCTGGGCGATGGCCTGCGAGTAAACCTCGGCGGCCTCGGCATATTTCTCGTTGGAACGCAGCACGTCGCCGAGCGCCATCATGGCGCGCAGATCTTTCGGGTTGGCCGCGACGACGCCGGTCAGGATCTTGCGGGCCTCGTCGAAATTGCCGGTCTGCTCGAGGTTGAGCCCCAGCTGCACCTCGGCATTGACCTTGAAGGGCGAGTCCTTGTCGACCTCCCGATAGAGCGCGATCGCCTCGTCATAGCGCTTCAGGCTCTCGAACAGATCGGCCAGCGTGATCTCGATCAGCGGGTGCGAGGGATCGAGCCAGTGGCCGAGTTGCAGGTAGATGAGGGCGAGATCCTCGCCGCCCTGCCGCCCCAGCGCCGCGCCCAGCCCGTACAGCACCTCGGCCGCGCCGCCGCTCGCCGTGGTGATGAGCGGGGACAGCGTCTTGCCGGCGTTCAGATCGGCCAGTTCCTGCGCGACCAGCGGGTCGTTCGGCACCAGCTTGTCGAACGCCTCATAGGTGTCGATGGCGAGCTTTTTATTGCCCGAGCGCGACGCCCAGCGGCCATAGGCATCGACCACCCGCAACGTCCGCGGATCGAGCTTCAACGCCGCCTCGAGCCGGGGGCCAGCCTCGCGCTTGGCGCCGGCTGCATCGAGCAGCAGACCGGCATGGAAGTCCTTGAAGCCGGCATACCATTCCGGCCCCTTCAGCTCGTCGATCGCGGTGACGCCGGCGCGCGGGTTGCCCGAGCCATATTGCGTCCAGGCCCCGAGCAATGTGGCGTTCAACTCGGCAATGGCGCCCTGGCCGCCCGCCCGGCGCAGATTGCTGCGGGCGGTGACGAACTGCTTGGACTTGATGGCGCGCACGCCGAGCACCAGCCGCGCCAGGGAGTGGTCGGGATCGATACGCACGATGCGCTGAGCGTAATCTACCGCCTCGTCAATATTGCCCTGCGACAACACCGCAAGGAAGGCCCGCTCCAGAATCTCGCCGCTGCGCGGGAAAGTGCGGGCCAGAGCGCGGTAATAGGCGGCGGCCGCGGGCGTGTCACGCTCGGCGGTGGCAAGGCGGGCGGCGAGATAATTACCGGCGGGTGCGGAGTGGGCAATGAAGGCGTCCGGGGGCGCCTCCGCCAGAACCGGTGTCGCGCCAAGCGCGGCAAGGGTCGCGAGAAGGGCCGCACCGGGCCGCAGCGACAAACGGCGGAACGTCAAGTTGGAAGCCTCCTGCGGCGCGCAAACAGAGCGGGCGAGGCTGACTCGCCCCGCTCACGAAGTGCCGGCAGATTGGTCCTTTTTGACGTCCCCTGCAACAATCCAGGACCGTCTCAGCGGGTCAGTTGCCGACTCCGCCCGACGCTTTCAGATGCGTCGGCCAAGAATAAGGCCGAGGAGTGCTGCTCCCGCGGCAACCGCGATCACAGTTGTGGAACCAACGGGACGCGGCGGCACGGCGGCGGGATCCACCGCGCCGATTGGTGGTGGAGCCGGGGCGCGGGCGGCAAAGCCGGCGACACGGCCATAGCTCGCCGTGCGGCGCGGCGAGCGCAGGCGCACATAGGCGATGAAGAAGAAGATCAGCGCCAGGATCAGACAGATGCCGGCAATGATGAAGCCGGCGACGATCGGATCATAACGGACCGCCAGCAGGATGTAGCAGGCGGTCAGGAAGGCGATGGCCGCCCCACCCAGCATGAGCGCACCGAGCGCGAAGAGCAGGCCGGTGATGGCCGCCCGCCGCGCCGTGTGGCGCAGCTCGACGCCGACCATGCCAAGCAGGAAGCGGAGCATCAGCGACCCCGCGTCAGCAGGCCGAGCAGGAACCCGACGCCCAAGGCGGCAGCGACGGCGCCGAGAGGGTTGCGCTCAATGGCGGAGGTGACATCGCCGCCAAGCTGGCTGGCGCGATCGCGGGCTTCGTCATAGGCCGCGCGGCCCTCGTCGAGCAGCTCGGCGGCGGTGGCCTCGGCCTTAGCCTTGCCTTCACGGACGCGGCTCGTCACCGCATCGGCGGCGGCGCCGCTCTGACTGCGGGCGAGCGTGGTGAGAGTGTCGGCCAGCTTCGCCACGTCGGCGCGCAGAACGGCCAGATCGTTGGTGAGCTTGGAGAAATCTTCCTGCGCGTTCGGTTCGGCCATGATGGTCTCCTTCGCCACGTCCCCGGGGAATGCGCCTGACAACGCCGACACGCCGGTGAGGTTCCACCTTACGCGGTAATCAGATGCGCCGGAACTCGTAATAGCCCGGGGTCCGCCCCTCGCGCTTCGCCTTGGCCTCATAGCGCGTGCCGGGCCAGCCGGCCCAGGGCTGGCGCCAGTCGTCGGCGCGCTCGGCGGTCCAGGCAAAGCGCGGGTCACCCGCAAGGCGCGACAGCGTCCAGGCGGCGTAGTGCTCGATATCGGTCGCGAAGCGGAAACGCCCGCCGGGGGCAAGCAGACGGGCGAAGCGCGCAATATTGTCGCCCCGCACGAAACGGCGCTTCCAGTGGCGGCGCTTCGGCCAGGGATCGGGATAGAGCAGATCGATCTGGTCGAGCGAGCCGGCGGGCAGACGGTCGAGCAGGGGAACCACGTCATCGCCATGCAGGCGCAGATTGTCCAGCCCGGTCTCGGCCACCGCCGCCGTCACCTTGGCGATGCCGTTGAGAAACGCCTCGGCACCGATATAGCCGATGTCGGGATTGGCGCGCGCTCGTGCCAGCAGATGCTCGCCGCCGCCGAAGCCGATCTCGAGCCGCACCGCCCGCACCGGTATGCGGAACAGGCTCGCCAGCGGGCGACCGTCCAGATCCGCCGGCCCGATGGCGAGCGAGGGCAGCTCCTGCGCCAGATGCGCCGCCTGCTGTGCCCGTAGCGGCTTGCCCTTGCGCCGGCCATAAAAGGCCAGCTCGCGCGGCGCGAGGGCGCCGTCGTCGCTCAGGTCGCCCGGCGGGGCGGGATCATCGGTCGGGGTCATCGGCGCGGGACACATGGCGTTCAAACGAAAGGGGCGGACGTTGCCGCCCGCCCCCTTATCGTCCCGAGGGGACGCGTGCAACCGGCTCAAGCAAGAGCCGACTTCAGCGCCGCGACGAGATCGGTGCGTTCCCAGGAGAAGCCGCCATCGGCTTCCGGCGCCCGGCCGAAATGACCATAGGCGGCGGTGCGCGCATAGATCGGCTTGTTGAGGCCGAGATGCTCGCGGATGCCGCGGGGGCGCAGATTGACCACCTCGCGCAGCACCTTCTCCAGCTTGTCCTCGGCGACGTTGCCGGAGCCGTGAAGGTCGACATAGATGGCCAGCGGATCGGACACGCCGATGGCGTAGGCGAGCTGGATGGTCGCGCGATCCGCGAGGCCGGCGGCGACCACGTTCTTGGCGAGGTAGCGCGCCGCGTAGGCGGCCGAGCGGTCGACCTTGGTCGGATCCTTACCCGAGAAAGCGCCACCGCCATGCGGGGCCGCGCCACCATAGGTGTCGACGATGATCTTGCGGCCGGTGAGGCCGCAATCGCCGTCCGGGCCGCCGATGACGAACTTGCCGGTGGGGTTCACGTGCCAGACGGTGTCGGCATCGACCCAGCCATCCGGCAGCGCCGTGAGGATGTAGGGCTCGACCAGCGCGCGCACGTCCTGCGAGGTCATGCTCTCGTCCAGATGCTGGGTCGAGAGCACGATCTGCGTCACGCCGACCGGCTTGCCGTTCTCATAGCGCACGGTGACCTGGCTCTTGGCATCCGGGCCGAGCTGCTTGGCGGCGCCGGAATGGCGCGCATCGGCCAGCACCTTGAGGATCTTGTGGGCGTAGAAGATGGGGGCCGGCATCAGCTCGGGGGTCTCGTTGACCGCATAACCGAACATGATGCCCTGGTCGCCCGCGCCCTCATCCTTGTTGCCGGCGATGTCGACACCCTGCGCGATGTCCGCGGACTGGGCGTGCAGCAGAATCTCGATATTCGCGTTCTCCCAGTGGAAGCCGTCCTGCTCGTAGCCGATCTCCTTGATCGCCTTGCGGGCGAGGCTGTCGATGAGTTCGGGCGTCACGGAGGAGGGGCCGCGGGTTTCGCCGGCGATGACGACACGGTTGGTGGTGGCGAGCGTTTCAGCGGCCACGCGCACCTGCGTCGGATCGAAGCCATTATCGACGGCAGCGCGGAAATAGGCGTCCACGATCTCGTCCGAGATGCGGTCGCACACCTTGTCGGGATGCCCTTCGGAGACCGATTCACTCGTGAAAAGATAGGCTTGGCGGGACACGCGTCGCTCCTCAATCAGACCGGCGCGCTCGCATCCGGCCCCAACTTATTCGCAAGAGGCCACGCGGCGGTCAAGATTTAAGGTCGAAAATCGTTCGGAAGAACGAACGCGATGCAAGCCTCACCTCAGGTTGCGCTCTCGCCGGCCAGAGCCTCGACGAGATCGACAATGCGGCGACGCACCTTAGCGTCAGTGATTTTGAGGAAGGCGCGGGTCAGCGAAATGCCTTCGGCGGTCGCGAGGAAGTCGGAAACATAGGCCGGGGAGGCGTCGTCGGCGAAGCCCTGCGCGGCCGGCTGGGCGCTCGGCGCGCCATCGAAGAAAAACGAGATCGGTACGCCCAGAACCGAGGAAATATGCTGAAGCCGGCTGGCTCCTATGCGGTTTGTGCCCTTCTCGTATTTCTGAATCTGCTGGAAGGTGATACCGAGATTCTCGCCCAATTTCTCCTGGCTCATGCCGACCATCATGCGGCGCATCCGAACACGGCTGCCCACATGCTTATCGATAGGGTTCGGAGATTTCTTGGTCATGAGCGTCCTCGACGACAAGCAAAAAGCACCTCTCCCGGGGGCGGAACCGGGGGAAGCGAACCTTGGCAAGGCCAGTCTAGGCAAAGCTCGCCACACCGTCGATCAATCTAAGCGTGTATAGTGCGCCGCCGCATACCAAGTGCTAGCAGAGCAGCACATATCAGGACACCGAGCGGTATCAAATTGCCGTGTCGGGCATAAATCGTCGCAGGAATTGGGGTCGGTAGCGTGCCATCAAGCACGCCGCGCACACCCAGAGGTAGTAGTCCGGTCGTCCGGCCCAGCGGGTCGACGATAGCGGAAATGCCGTTATTGGTGGCACGCACAAGCGGCAGGCCCTGCTCGACCGCCCGCAGGCGGGCCTGTTCGAAGTGCTGATAGGGCCCCGGCGTGAGGCCGAACCAGGCATCATTCGACACGTTGAGCAGGAAGCCGGGGCGAACGGGTGGCGTGCCCTCCGCCGCGGGAGGCAGCAGGTCGTCCGGGAAAATCGCCTCGTAGCAGATCAGCGGCACGGCGGGCGGCAGGCCGGGAATTGTGAAGAGGTGGCGGGCCTCGCCGGCGGTGAAGCCGCCGCGCAGGCGCGTCAACTGCTCCAGGCCGAAGCTCTCCAGCGTTTCCTGAAACGGCAGATATTCGCCGAACGGAACGAGGTGGACCTTGTCGGCGTCGCCGGCGAAGCCCCCGTCGCTATCAATGATCCGCAGGCTGTTGAAGGCTTCGGGCCGTCCGCTTGGCAGCATCGCGCCGAGCCGCACCGCGCCGGTGATCAGCACCGCGCCGGGCGGCAGCAGCGCGGCGATGCGTTCGCGCGCCTCGCTGTCGCGCTCCAGGAAAAAGGGGAAGGCCGATTCCGGCCAGAACAGATGCGTAACGCCCGCTAGCCCGCCCTGGCTCTCGCTGGTCGCGATGTAACGATCCATCACGCTGCGCCGCGCGTCGTAGCGGAACTTCTGATCCTGCGGCAGGTCCGGCTGCATGATGCGCAGCCGCGCGCCCGGCACGGTGCCGATTTCCGTCGTGGCCAGACGCCATTGCCCGGCGCCCCAGAGAACGGCGAGGAGCAGCACGGCGAGGCCAAGCGGCGCACGGCGCGCGACGTTCGAGCCGTCCCGGTCGAACAGCAGCGCGGGGGTGGCGAGGGTCGCCAGTGTCAGGAAGCACAGGCCGGGCAGGCCGATGACGGCACTCGCCTGCGCGAAGCGCAGATCATCGGCCAGTGCGTAGCCGAAATTGTTCCACGGAAAGCCCGTCAGCACATGGCCACGCAGCCATTCGGTCAGGGTCAAGGCGATCGCCAACACCAGCACGCGCTCGGCACCCCGGCTCCAGACGAGACTGGCGAGGCCGCAGCCGAGGCCGGTAAACAGAGCGAGATAGGCCGGCAGCCCGACCACGGCAAAGGGCATCAGCCAGACGAACATGTCCGCCTGGACCAGAAAGGCCATGCCGATCCACCACAGGCCGGCGATGAAGTAGCCGAGCCCGAACAACCAACCGGCGATGAAGCCGGCGCGGAAGCGGCGCCCGCGCCGCTCCAGCCGGGCGGCGTCATCGACCAGCCAGACAAGGACCGGCAGCGTCGCCGCCAGTATTGGCCACAGGCCGAAAGGCGGCATGGCCAGCGCCGAAAAGGCGCCGGCGAACAACGCGGCAAGCGCGCGGAGGCGAGCGGGCGCGGCCCGCAGCCGCTCCGGCATCAGCATGGCGGGAGACACTTAGGCGGCCGCATCCGGATCCTGGCGGCTCGCACCTCCCCGCGCCGCGCCCTGCTCGGCCGGCGGCGGCAGGCTGCCGGCCGACGCGCGCTCATCCCGCTCGGCGCGGGCGGCAGCGTTCCGGTTGGTGCCCGTGCCGCTGGGGCTGAGCCGCAAGCGCTTCACGCGGCGAGGATCGGCGTCGAGCACCTCGATCTCAAAGCCGCCGGGGCCCGGCACGATCTCGCCGCGCACCGGCACCCGGCCGGCGAGCGTGACCAGCAGGCCGCCGAGCGTATCGACTTCCTCGGCCTCCTCGCCGAGCGCGAAGGCGGGATCGACCAATTCGGCCACTTCCTCGAGGCCGGCGCGCGCATCGGCGATGAAGCTGCCATCGGCCTGCCGGGCGATCAGCGGGCCATCGTCGTCGTCATGCTCGTCCTCGATGTCGCCGACGATGACCTCGACAAGATCCTCCATCGAGACGATGCCGTCGGTACCACCATACTCATCGATCACCAGAGCAAGGTGGATGCGGCTCGCCTGCATGCTGGCCAGCAGCTCGATCGAAGGCATGGAGGGCGGCACGAAGAGCAGGCGGCGGATCAGCTTGGCGGCGCTGAGCGAGGTAGTGAGGTCGATGGCCTTGAGATTGAAGCTCGGCACGGTCTTGGAGGTGGGCGCGGCAGGCTCACGCTCGCCCCCCGGCGCCTTGGTGGCGGCCTCCCGGCGCGGCGTCATGGCGCGCTGGGTGAGATGGGCCACGAGATCGCGGATGTGGACCATGCCGACCGGGTCATCCAGCGTGTCGTCATAGACCACGAGGCGCGAATGGCCGGCATTGGCGAAGACAGTGAGCAGTTCGCCGAGCGAAATGTCCTTCTGCACCGCGACGATGTCGGCGCGCGGCACCATCAGATCGCCGATGCGCAGTTCCCGCAGGCCGAGCACGCTCTTGAGCATGGAGCGTTCGGTCGGGGTCAGGTCGGCCGCCGTGTCGATATTGGCCGCGAGCGCCTCGGCGAGGTCGGTGCGCAGGGAACCGGAAAAGCGCCGGCCGCCGATGAGCTGGCGCAGCCGGTCGAACAGGCCGCCGCGGCTATCGGCCGGGCGAAGATCGCCCGATCCGGTCGCGGGGGCGCCCCTACTCTGGGAGGCCCCGGTACTGGAACCGGTGCTGGAACCGGTACTTGGGCCGCTGGAGGAGCCTTCGCTGCCCGTGCTGGAGGCGGCGCTCGAAACTGGATCGGACATTGGTCTTTCAGTTCAGCTGTTGAACGGGGTCGGTATCGGCATAAGGATCGGGCACACCGAGGCCGGCAAGCACGTCGCGCTCCATGGCCTCCATCTCCTCGGCATCCTCGGCGACCTCATGGTCGAAACCCAGAAGATGCAGCGTACCATGGACCGCCAGGTGCTGGAGGTGGTCGGCGAAGGGTTTGCCTTCCTCCTCCGCCTCGCGCGTCAGCGTCTCATAGGCGATGGCGATGTCACCGAGATGGGGATCACCGCCCGCCCGTGCCATTTCGGGCGTGGGAAAGGAGAGCACATTGGTCGGGTAATCCTTGCCCCGCCAGTCCCGGTTCAGGGCACGGATCGCCGCATCATCGGTGAGCTTCACCGCGATCTCGGCGCCGTCAATGTCGAGCTCGAAGGCGTCGAGCGCGCCCGCACAGGCGGCACGGACGGCGTTAAGAACGAGGTCGGCCGCCTGGGGGTGAGCCTCCCAGGCGGGTGCTTCCACGAGGACTTCAACCTCGATGGTGAGGGCCTGCGTCATTGCGGCGGCGTCTCGACGGCGGCACGCGGCGGGTCCAGCACCGTCTCGGCCGGTGCGTCAGTGCGGGCGAGCGCGGCCGCCTGCGCCTCGGCGCGGGCCCGGGCGCCGGCGAGCTTGCCGTCATAGGCGGCGACGATGCGCCCGACCAGCTCATGGCGCACCACGTCGGCGGCCTCGAAATGGCAGACCTCGACACCCTCGACATTCTTCAGCAGCGCCACCGCCTCGCCAAGGCCGGAGGTCTGGCCCGGCGGCAGGTCGATCTGGCTGGGATCGCCGGTGACGATCATGTGCGAGTTCTCGCCCAAGCGGGTGAGGAACATCTTCATCTGCATCGAGGTGGTGTTCTGCGCCTCGTCGAGGATGACGCAGGCATTGGCCAGCGTGCGTCCGCGCATGAAGGCGAGCGGGGCGATCTCGATCTCGCCGGAGGTGAGGGCGCGCTCGACATAGGCGCGGTCCATCAGGTCATGCAGCGCGTCATAGATCGGGCGAAGGTAGGGATCTACCTTCTCCTTCATGTCGCCGGGCAGGAAGCCCAGCCGCTCGCCCGCCTCCACCGCCGGGCGGGAGAGAATGAGCTTGTCGACAACCCGCCGTTCCAGCAGATGGACGGCATAGGCGACCGCCAGCCAGGTCTTGCCGGTGCCGGCCGGGCCGACGCCGAACACCAGCGTGTGGCGCTTGAGGGCGCGAATATAGGCGTCCTGCGCGGCGGTGCGGGCGCGCACCGGGCGGCGGCGGAGCTGGATCTCGTCGAAGCTCTGGCGCTTGGTGGCCGGGTCGAATTCAAACAGGATGCCCTGGCTCGCGGCTTCCCGCAGCACGCCCTCGACATCGCCGGGGGCGATCTCGCCGCCCTTCTTCAGGCGGGCATAGAGCGTTTCCAGCACATGGCGCGCCTGATCGCAGGCATCGCGCGGGCCTTCCAACGTGACATGGTTGCCGCGCTGCTCGGCGACGATCTCCAGCCGCCGCTCGATGATGGCGAGGTTCTGGCCGTAATGGCCGAACAGCAGGCTGGCGAGGCGGTTGTCGTCGAATGCCAGCACGATCTGTCCGGTGGCGTTGTCCTGGGTCTCTGTCCAGCGGGCCTCGGGACGGCTCGGTTTCGGCGTCGGCGTTCCGCCGGCGTTGCTGCGGGGGGCTACCAAGGCACGGTCAGGATAAGAACCAGGTCGACGCACGCTCACGCCTCCACCTTCTCGCTCTGCCTTCGGAACTGGGATTCCACGCCGCTGCCGGCCGTGAAGAATTCGCCGCCGACGATGTCGCCGGAAAGACTCTTGGTGCTGACCTCGCGCACCACCACGCTCGCCAGCGTGCCGATCGCCTCCACGGGCGCCTCGACCACCACGGACTGCAGATAGGGCGAACGGCCAATGAGTTGACCGGGGAAGCGGCCAGGTTTTTCCAGCAGGATGTCGAAGCGCCGGCCGCGGCACGCCTCATCAAAGGCGGCCTTCTGGCGGTCAAGCAGCGCCTGCAGGGCGTAAATGCGGTTCGATTTTACCTCTTCGGGCAATTGATCGCCGAGCCCCGCCGCCGGCGTGCCCGGCCGCGAGGAATATTTGAACGAGAAGGCGCTGGCGAAGCCGACCTTCTCCACCAGGTCCATCGTGTCGGCGAAATCCTCGTCCGTCTCGCCGGGGAAGCCGACGATGAAATCCGAGGAAAAGGCGATGTCCGGCCGGGCGGCGCGCACCTTGGCGACGATCTCGAAGAACAGCTCGCGGTCATGCTTGCGGTTCATCGCCGCGAGGATGCGGTTGGAGCCGGACTGCACCGGCAGGTGCAGATAGGGCATCAGCGCCGGCATCTCGCGATGGGCGGCGATCAGCTCGTCATCCATGTCGCGCGGGTGGCTGGTGGTGTAGCGCACGCGGGCAATGCCGGGCACCTCGGCCACCTTGCGCACCAGCTCGGCAAGCCCCACCGGCCGGCCGGCGGCGTCGGGGCCGTGATAGGCGTTGACGTTCTGGCCGATCAGGGTGATCTCGCGCACCCCGCCATCAGCGAGGCGGATCACTTCGTCCAGGATCTTGGACAGCGGACGGGAGACCTCGGCGCCGCGCGTATAGGGCACGACGCAGAAGGTGCAGAACTTGTCGCAGCCTTCCTGCACGGTGACGAACGCCGTGGGGCCACGCTTGGCGATGGCGGCGCGGCTCGGCGGCGCCAGGAAATCGAACTTGTCCTCGACCGGGAACTCGGTCTCGACGATGCCGGCGCGCCGGTTGCCGCCGCGCGCCTCGGCCTGCGCGATCAGCTCCGGCAGCTTGTGATAGCTCTGCGGCCCGACCACGAGATCGACCGCGCGGGCGCGCTTGACGATTTCGGCGCCCTCGGCCTGCGCGACACAGCCGGTCACGGCGATCATCGCGCGATGGCCGGATTCCTCCTGGCCCTTCCGCAGCCGGCCGAGCTCGGAATAGACCTTTTCGGCCGCCTTTTCACGGATATGGCAGGTGTTGAGGATGACGAGATCGGCGTCGTCGGGCGTGTCGGTTTCGACATAGCCTTCCTTCGCCAGCGTGTCCGTCATGCGCTGGGCGTCATAGACGTTCATCTGGCAGCCGAAGGAGCGGACGTAAAGTTTGCGCGGCTCACTCATGCGGTTCGTTCGACCTGCCACGCGACGCCAAGGCGCCGGCGGTCATTTCCGTTGAAGCTGCGGGCACGCGCCAATCGCGCCCCTGAAAGGGCGCTCTCGCACATCGCCGCTCGCACCGAGGTCGAGATCGTCCACGTCTCCACAAAGAACGCCCTGCGTCCTGTGTAACGGGATTCCCGCCAAAAGGGAATGCGCGCGGCAGGCTGGTCAACGCTTTGGCGCGCCCTCAGCGCGGGCGGCCGGTGAGCGCGCCCGCCAGCATCCGCCGGACGCTCGCCTCGGCCTCGGCACTGGCGCTCTTGCGGTTCGCGCCATCAAGGGCTGGGCCGAAATGCAGTTCGACATCGATGGCGCCCTGCCGCAGCAGCGCCATCAGATGGGGCACCAGATCCATATCCCCATACCACGCCACCAGCGGGCGGCGGGCTCGCCCCAGCGGGATGCCGGCCTGCCCGATATAGGCGATGGCGAGCGGCTGGATCGTCGCCGCCGGCGCGTCCCGGCCCTCGCCTTCCGCCATGGCGTGGCGGGCAGCGCCGATCAACGCCGAGCGGAAAGGGAGTATTTTATTACCATCGCTGGATGTGCCCTCGGCGAACAGCACGACGGGATCGCCATCCTTCATCCGCGCCGCCATCTCGCCGGCGACCTTGGCCGTGGCGGTGCGCGAGCTGCGGTCGACAAAGACCGTGCGCTGGAGCTTCGCCAGCAACCCGATGCCCGGCCAGCGCGCCACCTCGCTCTTGGCGACGAAGCACAGCGGCAGCTGCGCGCCGAGCACGGGGATATCCAGCCAGGAGACGTGGTTGGACACGATCAGCAGCGGCCGGGTGGCGGCCGGCGCGCCATGAAGGGTGACCCGCACGCCGATCAATGCGAGCAGAATCCGGTGATAGATCAAGGGGATGACGCGGCGCGTCGGCAGGTTCAGGGCGATCGACAGCCATTGCAGCGGCAGGCCGATCAGGGTTACGAGCGCCACCGGCACCAGCACCAGCCAGGCGCGCATGAAGGTCGCTCAGCTTTTCTTGGTGTCGAGCGGCACGCCGTAGAGCTCCAGCCGGTGGCCGACCAGCCGGAAGCCGAGCTTGCGGGCGATCTCTTCCTGCAGAAGCTCGATTTCCTCCGAGCGGAACTCCACCACATGGCCGGAGCGCAGGTCGATCAGATGGTCGTGGTGCTCGTCCGGCACCGGCTCGTAGCGCGAGCGGCCATCGCGGAAATCATGGCGCTCGATGATGCCGGAATCCTCGAACAGCTTCACCGTGCGGTAGACGGTGGAGATGGAGATGCGGTCATCCACCGCCGCCGCCCGGCGGTGCAGTTCCTCCACATCGGGATGGTCCTGCGCGTCGGCGATGATGCGGGCGATGACGCGCCTCTGGTCCGTCATGCGCAACCCCCGGGTCACGCAGGCTTCCTCAATGGCGGTCAGCTTCTCGTTCATCTACGCCTGCACTCCGTCTGTGCTGCGTTATCGCGCAGGAAAGGTTGGCAGGGCAACCGATTCGTCCGCAGGATTCAGGCGATGTCCCGGCGCATGATGAGGGCGGCGACGGGGTTGCCGGCGGCGTCGCGGTAATAGCCCGCCCGACGGCCGATCTCGAAAAATCCTGATCGCATATAGAGTTGGCGGGCGGCGGCGTTGCCCTCCTCCACCTCGAGGAACACCGTGGTGAAGCCCTCCGCCGCCAGCGTGCCGAAGGCGCTCGCGATCAGCCTGCCGCCGATGCCGCGCCCCTGCCGGTGTTTTGATACCGCAACGGAGAGGATCTCGATCTCCGGCGCCACGCCGCTCAACAGTATGAAACCAATGAGCTTTTCGCCCTCGGTGGCGACCAGCGCGCGGGTCAGCCGGTTGGCCAGCAGGCGCTCGAACTCCGCCGCGTCCCAGCCGATGCGGAAGGCACCCGCATGCAGGCCCGCCAGCGCCTCGGCATCGCCGGGCACGGCCGTGCGCAGGCTGGCGTCGGGACGGCCAAGCCCGAGGAAATCGAGGAAGCCCCCGCTCATCGCCGTGCGATGCGCCCCGCCGTCTGCGGCTTGGCGTCGGCCTCGCGCAAATAGAGCGGGCGGGGCTCGGAACGGGCGGGATCGGCCACGCTGGCGAGCCGGGCGAGCCACACCGGATCGGGCGTAACCTCTTGATAAACCTCGACTGGCGGGCGCTCGCCGGGGGGCCAGGCGTCCATGAGCAGCGCCGCGCCGGAGCCGACCAGACGCACCGGGCCGATGGCGACGGCGCGGGCGGCGTCCTTCGCCGCCATTGCACGGGCGCCCACAAGAATGCGCCCGGAGGGGCCGATCATTTGCAGATAGACGTTGCCGTGCCTTGCATCGATGGCGGCGGCGACGGGGATGGTGTCGTCCTGCGCCAGCAGGGGCGCGGCGAGCGTCGACAGCGTGGAGATGCCGAGCACCGGGCGGCCCGTGGCGAGGCCGAAGCCGCGCGCGGCGGCGAGCCCGACCCGCAGCCCGGTGAAGCTGCCCGGCCCCACGGTCACGGCAAAAATCCCGATATCTGAGATATTTAGCCCGGAATCGGCGATCACCCCCTCGACCATCGGGATGAGCGCCTCGGCATGGCCGCGCTCCATCACCCGGCCGGCGCGGGCCAGCGTCATGTCGCGCGCCATGTCGTGCAGCGCGACCGAACATGCCTCGAGGGCGGTATCCAGAGCCAGAATCAGCATCGAAAATCCTTCACCGGCCCCACCATGCGCAGGTCGCGCGCGGGAAGAAAAGAGCGCGGGAACCGGTGGGCGAAACCGGTGACCAGTGAGTGCAGTCAGGTGGACGATCAGGCCAGTCTGTGCGGAAAAACCGGGGGCGGATGGCCGGTCAGGCCAGTCTGTGCGAGACCCACCGTCCCGCCGCCGCCCGTCCCCGATCAGACCCCCCGGTCCGACCCCTCGGCTGGCCCGGTCAGACCGGGCGCAGCTCACACGGGGCGCACCTCACACCGGACGGACTTCGACCACATCCGGCACGAAATGGCGCAGCAGATTCTCGATGCCGTTCTTCAGCGTCGCGGTGGAGGAGGGGCAGCCGGCGCAGGAGCCCTTCATCGCCAGGAAGACGATGCCGTCCTTATAGCCGCGGAAGGTGATGTCGCCGCCATCATTGGCCACGGCCGGGCGCACGCGCGTGTCGATCAGCTCGCGGATGGTATCGACCACCCCGGCATCCTTCTCCTCATAGAAGGCATCGTCCGCCGCATGGGAATGATCCTCGGGCAGGATCGCCTTGCCGGAGACGAAATGCTCCATGATGGCGCCGAGAATGGCGGGCTTGAGATGCGCCCACTCGCCACCTTCCTTGGTGACGGTGACGAAATCCGACCCGAAGAACACGCCGGTGACGCCCGGCACCTCGAACAGGCTCGCGGCGAGCGGCGAACGCGCCGCCTCCTCCGCGTTGCGCGCCTCGAAGGTGCCGGCCCCGAGCACGGAACGGCCCGGCAGAAACTTCAGCGTGGCGGGATTGGGGGTGGCTTCGGTCTGGATGAACATTTTTTTGGCGCTCCTTGCCAACCACGGTTCAAGGCCGCGGCGACGGGGATGGATCGCTTTTTAGATAGGCGGTCGCGGGGAGAAGGGGAAGGGGTGGGGGACGCGAGGGCAAGCGCATAAATCCGTGCTTTAAAACCCCGTCACTGGATGAGCTTTCCAGTATAATCATAAGTTCAATGCAGGATCAGGCAATAAAAAATCGCGCTAAGATCAACAAGCGGCTTCCAGTCAATGGGCGATGTGCCTGTAGATTGATGCTGGCGTGACCAGCTAGCCGAGGAACGGTGCTGATCGTCAGACGATCTTAAATTAAAAAAGCAGCAAGCGTTCACAACGCCAATACCATTTGACTTACTTGCGGCCTTTCGAAGGAATCGTCCACGTACATGAAAGACTGAGGCGGAGTGAAATTTTCGATCAGATCGCTCGGGTTAAGAGGCTCACTAAATTTGTGAATCTGCCCGACCTTAATAGCGAATGCCTTCGAGCGGCCGGAAAAATATTCGTCAAAAAACTGCTTCGAAATCCCTGCTGACGTTTGGGTGAGCGTCCATAGTCGCTCAGGCGATTCGCAAAGCACGCCCTCTACCTCGAACTCGCCAACGATACGGCCCACAGGTTTGGTCGCATACACGACGATAGTGCGAACGTCGGCATGTCTAAACATGCTTTTTCGAAATTCAAATTTCTTCGAACGGTCAAATATTTTGTCTGCATACTCCGGCTTAATTGATAACAAAACCTTCATTTAATTCACCAAGTTCGAGTATTCGAAGGAGCTGGCCGTCACTGAGTGGGCGAAAGTCCCAGCGAGGATATTCGCTTATTCCAACCTCATTGAGAAGGCGCTCTCGATTTGGACGCCGGGGTAGCGCCACATTGTACGTCATTCGCACGGCATATAGCCTCTCGCCGGAGAGGTACATAGTGCGAAGCTCCTCCTCCGAGAAAACGCTATGATTCAATGCAAATTCGACAAATGACTCAATCGTTGGGAAGTCACTTCGCGATTTAGTCTCTTCGACAATACATATTGACGATATTACGGACCTGTATCTAGCTAGTCCAGGGCGATCTGTTGTGCGATATATCGCGACTATATCGCCTCGTTTCATTCTTTTTAGTGATATTTTTCCTATATATACTTTATGAATTGTGTTGGTGTGAGCAACGTCCTGCTCTTCAGCGGGATTCTCTCCTCTAAGTATAGAGTCCGGGAATAGCTTGGTATGGTATTCAGGATAAATAGCCAAAAGCCAATTATTCTTATGATGAGTTTCAAAGCGCGGATACGATGAAATTATATCAATGAAATCATTGTCTAGATTACGGACAAGAACGTTCTCGTCTCCATTCGGTGTGTGCTTAACTGCAGAATTAACAAAACCATAGCGCTCAAAAAGCTTTATAAGAGCTTCATGTGTGTCAAATATCGTAACGTATACTTCTTGGGCCCCTTCAAGAATTGCATGGTCAAATATTCTCTTGAGAAGTCGTTCCCCGAGCTTAGTTCCACGCGCCTGAACTTTTAGCGTGCCAACCTTAAGTCGTTTTTTTGCAGGAAGCGGAGGCTCAACGTCGTTTATTGGCCCGTTCTCAATTTTTAAGTACAAAAATCCTCGAACGCGGCCGTCCGAGTCGTCAAATATGACGTAAGTTGGCTCATCAGCTTTCCGTTGAAACCAGTCAGAAAAATCCTGGTACTGCGCCTTCAAGCTGTCAAAAAATGGATCCTCCAGATCCACATCGCGAAACTTCATTTTGCGCAGAGTCTGACTCAAGTACCCCTCCCGCAGAATCGCGGCCACTAAGGCAATATCGGTTGTGTAACGGGCGAAAAGCAACCGAGTTTTGTTGCTAAATTCCCACAAACATCATGCAGCCGTGTTAAGTTTGTTCCTTTCCCCACGCACATCGCGGTTCAACGGGCATCCGCGACAAAAACTATGAGGTCAGTGGTCCGAAGCCGTCGCGGTCCACTTTACCTGCCCCGCCTAAGCGGCGGTTCCCTCAATCCTGATTTACGGTCGCCCTCCCCCCAAAAAAATCTCCCCCACCCGCTTGCATGTGACAGCGTTCCTCCCTAAATCCCTCCTCGCCCAATATTCGCACGTGCCTGTGGTCGCGTGCCGATCGGCGGAAGTCCGGACAAGAGGCCGGAAAGTCGCCAGTCAGATCGGTAGCCGGAGGCGAAACCGGCGCACCTCGCTCTCAGCGGGGAACGTGACTTGAAGCAACGACGTAGCGGGCTTTTTTGGTCTCTGTCGGCCCTCCAAAGGTCGGGAAACTGAAGAGGCACTACTTCTTGCCGGGCGTGCGGTCGGGTCTCCCGTACCAAGCGAAGGCATCGGACACGCGCTGGCGCTCTCCACACGCGCCGGCTCGCTTTCGTGCCACGGCTCCCTTCCATCCGGCCTTGCGGCAAAAACCGTGCGGCCGGCGAACGGATGCGCATTCCTGCCACTCCTGCGGCCCAATGGCGCCGCGGGCGGGTGTTCGCATCTCTGGGTCTTTGCTTCGGGTCTGTGGAGAGCGCCATGACCGACCGTATTCGCGAATTCCTGCGCAACCGACGCGAGGATGGTCCCTGCGTCGTCGTCGACCTCGAGGTCGTGCGCGCCAATTATGCCGCCTTCGCCCGCGCCCTGCCCGACACCCGCGTGTTCTACGCGGTGAAGGCCAACCCGGACCCGGCGGTGCTGAACGCGCTGGCCGAGATGGGCTCGTGCTTCGACTGCGCCTCGGTGAACGAGATCACCATGGTGCTCGCCACCGGCGCGGGCGCCGAGCGCATCTCCTTCGGCAACACCATCAAGAAGGAGCGCGATGTCGCGCGCGCCTTCGAGCTGGGCGTGCGGCTGTTCGCCGTCGACAGCGTGGAAGAGGTGGAGAAGGTCGCGCGCGTCGCCGCCGGGGCCCGTGTGTTCTGCCGCATCCTGTGCGACGGCGCCGGCGCCGAATGGCCGCTCTCGCGCAAGTTTGGCTGCGAGCCGGAGATGGCGGTCGACGTGCTCGAGCACGCGCACCGGCTGGGGCTGGAGGCGCATGGCGTCTCCTTCCATGTCGGCTCGCAGCAGAAGAATGTCGACGCCTGGGATTCGGCGCTGGCCTCGGCCGCGGCGATCTTCGCGGCCTGCGCCGAGCGCGGCTTCTCGCTGAGCCTGGTCAATCTCGGCGGCGGCTTCCCGGCCAAGTACCTGCAGGACGTGCCGGCGGCGGAAGCCTATGGCGAGGCGATCTTCCGCGCGCTGTCGCGTCACTTCGGCAACGCCATCCCGCAGACCATCATCGAGCCGGGCCGCGGCATGGTCGGCGCCGCCGGCCTGATCGAGGCCGAGGTGGTGCTGATCTCGAAGAAGGCGGACACCGATTCCGTGCGCTGGGTCTATCTCGACATCGGCAAGTTCGGCGGCCTCGCCGAGACGATGGACGAGGCGATCCGCTACCCCATCCGCACCCCGCGCGATGGCGATGCGGTGGAGCCCTGCGTGCTCGCCGGCCCGACCTGCGATTCGGCCGACGTGCTCTATGAGAAGACCCCGGTGATGCTGCCGGTGTCGCTCGCCATCGGCGACAAGGTGCTGATCGAGGCCACCGGCGCCTACACCACCACCTATTCGGCGGTGGCGTTCAACGGCTTCGAACCGCTGCGCTCCTACGTGATCTGAGGCGGGCTTTCACGCCGCCTGCCGTCATCCCGGACGCCGCCGCGCGTTTTTCCGGGATGACGCCGTGCCTCTCGCAATTCCCTTCACCTCTTTGCCCGGCCGATCCCGGGCGTTGGAGGCTGCCATGACCTACGTCGCCACCACCGCCGCCCCCGTGATCTCGCTCGAGACCGCGGCCGATGTCGCCCCGCGCGAGGCGCTGCTGGATCTCGCTTTCGGCCGCGCCGCGCGCCTCGCCAAGACCTCCGAGCGTCTGCGCGAAGGCCGTAAGCCCGCCGACGGCCTCGCCTTCGCCGCCCATGGCGCCGATGGACGGCTGATCGGCACGCTGCGCCTGTGGCATGTGACGGCCGGCCCGTCGCGCCCGGCGCTGCTGCTCGGCCCGCTCGCCGTGCATCCGTGGTTCCGCGACCGGGGCCTCGGCAAGGCGCTGATGACCACCGCCATCAACGAGGCGGCGCGGCGCGGCCATGGCGCGATCCTGCTGGTCGGCGACGCGCCCTATTATGCGCGCTTCGGCTTCGACGTGGCGCTGACCGACGGCCTGTGGCTGCCGGGCTCGTTCGACCGCGCCCGCTTTCTCGGGCTGGAACTCCAGCCCGGCGCCCTCACCGGCGCGCGCGGCCTCGTCAGCCCGACCGGCGACTTTGTTGAGGCGCCGAGCCTGACCGACCTCATCGCCCGCGCCACCGCCCCGGCGCTGAAGCGCAGCGCCTGAGGCTTTTCCCCGGACGGTCCCATGATCGTCCGGGAGCCCATCGCCGGCACCATCCTCGGGCAAGCCTGAGGATTCACGGTGACGGGGTCGAACCGGTTACCACCCCCATTCCCATCGGAGGGGCGCTGTCGAGCCTCGCTGTCTCCCCGCCGCCGCACCCGCGGCCGGGATTGACGGCGCGGCGCCCGCCCCTCCGTCCCCTTTCCCTGCCCTTTTCCCCATCGGACGGGATGGGGTCGAGCCACGCCTGTTCCCCGGCCGCTCCCGCCGGGTTCAGAACTCGACGTCGAGCTCCTCCATCTCGTCCGGTTCCACCAGCGCCTCGGCGGTCCAGTCCCGCAGCGGGGCGAAATCGAGCATGGTCCGGCAATAGGCCGCGGCGTCCGGCGGCAGCGCCACGTCATAGGTGTGAAAGCGCGTGCAGACCGGGGCGTACATCGCATCCGCAACCGTCGGGGCGGCGCCGAAGAGGTACGGCCCGCCATAGGTTGAGAGGCACTCGCTCCAGATGGCGAGGATGCGCGCAATGTCGCCCTGCACCCCCGCCCAGACCTTGAAGCCGGGGTGGCGCGCTTTGAGATTCATCGGCAGGGCCGAGCGCAGATTGGCGAAGCCCGAATGCATTTCGCCGGAAATGGCGCGGCAATGGGCCCGCGCTGCGCGATCCCTAGGCAGAAGCCCGGCCTCGGGGGTGAGCTCGTTGAGATATTCGGCGATGGCCAGCGTGTCCCAGATGCGCAGCCCCTCATGATCGAGCCGGGGCACGAGGAAGGACGAGGATTGCAGCAGCAGCTCGGCGCGGATGCTGGGATCATCCGCCGAGACGCGGGCCTCGGATATCTCCAGTCCCGCCATGCGGCAGAGCAGGTAGCCGCGCAGCGACCATGACGAGTAGTTCTTGCTGGAAATGGTGAGCACCGCCGCCGGCGCGGCGACCGGCGCCGACGCCGCCGCAGCCTTGGCCGGCCGGGCTTTCGCGGCGCTTCTGGCGCCGGTGGTCTTGCTTCCGGTGGTCTTGGTGGCGGCGGCTTTGGAGGCGGGCGGCATGAAATTGTTCCAGCTCGGCGGAGGGCAGGGCGCCGACCCCGCCGGATGATCGGTAACGGAACGGCAAACACTATTCGTGCCATCCCCGATAGCGGCCCTCATTGGGCGGGCCGGCAGCGCGTGAGGGCGCGGCACGGTGTTTGCCCCTCACCTGTCACCGGCCGGTCATCTTTCCGCTTGCCGGCCGCGCGCCGGCGCGCGAGCCTTGCCGGCTGGCTGCCCGTACCCGCTCGCCTGTCGCCGTTCACACGTCCCGCCGTCTGTGAGGACTTGCCGTGAAGCTCGCCTGCCCTGTCTCTCGTTACTCGGTCTCGTCCCGCATCCCCACGCAGTGTCCGGGCGCACCCGCATGATCTACGCCGCCTATCAGGCCCAGTCCGATCTGCTGGATCCGGTGCGGCTGGCCGCCCGGATGTCGCGCCGCTTTCTCGACACCACGCTGGGCGGCGTCGGCCTCGCCGACACGGCACTGCTGCGCAACCTCACCGCCGCGCTGGAAATGGTGGAGCGCACCGGCCTCAGCCATGCCCGCCCGTCCTTCGGCATCGACACGGTGAGCGTCGGCAACCGCGAGGTCGAGGTGCGCGAGGAGGTGGCGCTCGACCTGCCCTTCGGCCGGCTGATCCATTTCGCCAAGGACATCGACCAGCCGCAGCCGCGCCTTCTGGTGGTGGCCCCGCTCTCCGGCCATTTCGCCACGCTGCTGCAGGACACGGTGAAGACCCTGCTGCCGGAGAACGACGTCTACATCACCGACTGGACCAATGCGCGCGACGTGCCGCTGAAGGTCGGCTCCTTCGGCTTCGACGAATATGTCGCCCATGTCATCCGCTTCCTGGAGACCATCGGGCCGGGGGCGCACGCGCTCGCCGTGTGCCAGCCCTGCGTGCAGGTGCTCACCGCCGCCGCCGTCATGGCGCAGGAGGACAACCCGGCCCAGCCGCTGTCCATCACGCTGATGGCCGGGCCGGTGGATACGCGCGTCAACCCGACCAAGGTGAACGAGCTCGCCACCTCCAAGCCCCTCGACTGGTTCGAGAAGAACCTCATCGCCACCGTGCCGCCAGGCTTTGCCGGCGCCGGGCGGCGGGTCTATCCCGGCTTCATCCAGGTCGGCGCCTTCATGTCGATGAACATGGAGCGCCATGTGAAGGCGCATGTGGAGCTGTTCGAGAACCTCGCCATGGGCGAGCACGACAAGGCGCGCACCGCCAAGGCGTTCTATGACGAGTATTTCGCCGTGCTCGACCTCTCCGCCGAATTCTATCTTGAAACCATCCGCATCGTCTTCCAGGAGCACGATCTGCCGCGCGGCGTGCTGACCTATCGCGGCGACCCGATCGACTTCCGCGCCATCCGCCGCACCGCGCTGCTGACCGTGGAAGGCGAGCGCGACGACATCTGCGCGGTGGGCCAGACGGTGGCCGCGCAGGACATCTGCACCAGCCTGCGCCCGCATCTGCGCCGCCACCATCTGCAAGCCGGCGTCGGCCATTACGGCGTCTTCTCCGGCCGCCGCTGGAAGGGCCAAGTCTACCCGCTCGTGCGCAACCACATTCTGGCCGCGGATGCGTGAGGGGGCCCTTCTTACCTCTCCCCGATGGGAGAGGTCGCCGCGCAGCGGCGGGTGAGGGGCTTCTTGGCCCGACGGGTCGCGCCCCCTCACCCCAGCCCTCTCCCCGACGGGGAGAGGGAGTCTCCCCTCCCAACCGCCCCGTCACGCGGGCGTCACCATTGACGCGGCAGGCTGCGGTCCCCATGGTGCGCCCGCACTTTTGACCCGTTGAAACCAAAGGAGTCCCCCCGAGAATGTCGGTATGGCCGGTCTATGGAAAAATCGATGGTCCCATCGTGATGATCGGCTTCGGCTCGATCGGCCGAGGCACGCTGCCGCTGCTGGAGCGGCATTTCGATTTCGACAAGGAATGCCTCACCGTCATCGACCCGGTGGACGATCATCGCAACCTGCTCGATGAGCGCGGCATCCGCTTCCTGCAGCTCGCCATCACCCGTGAAAACTACCGCGAGGTGCTCGGTCCCCTGCTGACCGCCGGCGGGCGCGGCTTCGTCATCAACCTGTCGGTCGATACCGGCTCGGTCGACCTGATGAATTTCGCCCGCGAATGTGGCGCGCTCTATCTCGACACGGTGGTCGAGCCCTGGCTCGGCTTCTATTTCGACAAGGACGCCACCCCCGCCAGCCGCTCGAACTATGCGCTGCGCGAATCCATGCTCAAGGCCAAGCGCGCCAATCCGGGCGGGCCGACCGCGGTTTCCTGCTGCGGCGCCAATCCCGGCATGGTGTCCTGGTTCGTCAAGCAGGCGCTGGTCGACGTCGCCACCGAGACCGGGCTCGATTTCGAGGAGCCGACCACGCGCGAGGGCTGGGCGGCGCTGATGCACCGCGCCGGCGTCAAGGGCATCCACATCGCCGAGCGCGACACCCAGCGCGCGCGCGATCCGCGCGATTTCGGCACCTTCGTCAACACCTGGTCGGTCGAGGGATTCATCTCCGAAGGGCTGCAGCCGGCCGAACTCGGCTGGGGCACCCATGAAGGCTGGATGCCGCCGAACGGCTTCACCCATAATTTCGGCTCCGGCGCGGCGATCTATCTGATGCAGCCGGGCGCGGCGACCAAGGTGCGCACCTGGTGCCCGAGCCTCGGGGCGCAGCACGGCTTCCTCGTCACGCATAACGAGTCGATCTCGATCGCCGACTACTTCACCGTGCGCAACGGCGCGCAGGTCGCCTACCGGCCGACCTGCCACTACGCCTACCACCCCTGCAACGACGCCCTGCTGTCCTGGCACGAGATGTTCGGCAATGAGGGCAAGTTCTCCGGCGAGTGGTCGATCCTGACCGAGCACGAGATCGTCGACGGGCGCGACGAGCTCGGCGTGCTGCTCTATGGCCACGCCAGGAACGCCTATTGGTACGGCTCGCAGCTCACCATCGAGGAAGCCCGCGCGCTGGCGCCCTACCAGACCGCGACCGGGCTTCAGGTGACCTCGTCGGTGCTGGCGGGGATGGTGTGGGCGCTGGAGAACCCGGAGGCCGGCATCGTCGAGACCGACGAGATGGACTACCGGCGCTGCCTGGAAATCCAGAAGCCCTATCTCGGCACAGTGAAGGGCTATTACACCGACTGGAACCCGCTGGTCGGCCGCCCCGGCCTGTTCCCGGAGGATATCGACGAGAGCGATCCCTGGCAGTTCCGCAACGTGCTGGTGCGCTGATCGAAGAAACAAATGGCCGGGGAAACCCGGCCATTCTTTTAGGGGCGGTCGGCCAGACTGCCGTCAGCCCTCGACGAAGGGCTCGACCGACTTGGCCTTCACCACGAAGCGATAGATGCCGTACAGCGCCAGCAGCGCGAAGGCGCCCTCGAAGGCCAGCTCCACCATCCAGCTCGCATTGAACAGGGCGGCGATGGCCCAGCCGGCGGCGAGGCCCGCGCCGATGAGTTCGGCGCCGAGAAGGATCGCGGCGCTCAGCACCGTGCTCACATTGTCCCAGCGGATGCGTCGGCCCGTGCTCATCATCATGTTCCGTCTTATTCGGCGGTCGGCAAACTGCTATGCCACGGCGCGCGGGTCAAGCGGGGCCTGCCGCGGGGGACGACGCCATGGGTCACGGTTCCGTTCATGAGAGCGTGCGCGCGGGCGCCGGCATGGTGGCAAGCCCGCATCATCTGGCCACCGAGGCCGGCCGCGCGGTGCTGGAAGAGGGCGGCAACGCCATCGAGGCCGCGCTCGCTGCCGCCGCCGCCATCGCGGTGGTCTACCCGCATATGAACCATCTCGGCGGCGACGGCTTCTGGCTGATCCGCGACGCCAAGGGCCGCGTCGCCTATATCGAGGCGGCCGGCCCGGCGGGGGCGAAGGCGACCCCGGCCTTCTACCGCGAGCGCGGCTATGACGAGCTGCCGACGCGCGGGGCGCTGGCCGCCCTCACCGTGCCCGGCCAGGTCGGCGGCTGGAAGCTCGCCGGCGAGATCGCCACCGCGCTGGGCGGCAAGATGCCGGTGCGCCGCCTGCTGGAAGCCGCCATCGCCCATGCCCGCGCCGGCGCGCCGGTCTCCGCCTCGCAGCACCGGCACACCGCGCAGAAAAAGGCCGAGCTCGCTCCCGTGCCGGGCTTTGCCGCCACCTTCCTCGATGAGAAGGGCGAGGCGCCCGCCATCGGCGCCCTGCTGCGCCAGACGCGCCTCGCCGACACGCTGGAGCAGCTCGGCCGGGCGGGGCTCGGCGATTTCTACCGCGGCGACGTCGCCCGCGAGCTGGCGGCCGATCTCGACCACGCCGGCAGCCCGGTGACGCGCGCGGATCTCGATGGCTATGAGGCGGTGCGCCGCCCGCCGCTCACCGTCACCCTGCCCACGCTGCGGCTCTGGGGCTCGCCGCCGCCGACGCAGGGGCTGGCGACGCTGATGATCCTCGCTTTGTTCGCCAAGCTCGGCGTGACCGAGCCGGAGAGCTTCGCCCATATCCACGGGCTGATCGAGGCGACCAAGCGCGCCTTCCTCATCCGCGACCGCGTGGTGACGGATTTCAACCGGGTGAAGGAGGAGCCGGCGGAGTTCCTCACCACTCTCGCTCTGGAGCGCGAGGTCGCCGCCATCGACATGGGCCGCGCTCTGCCCTGGCCGCACAAGGCGGCGCCCGGCGACACGATCTGGCTCGGCGCCGCCGACCGGCACGGCACGCTCGTCTCCTACATCCAGTCGATCTACTGGGAGTTCGGCTCCGGCCTCGTTCTGCCGGGCACCGGCGTGCTCATGCAGAATCGCGGCACCAGCTTCTCGCTCGACCCCAAGGCGTTGAACCCGCTGGAGCCGGGCCGGCGCCCCTTCCACACGCTCAACCCCGGCATGGCCGAGCTGGCCGATGGCCGGCTCGTCGCCTTTGGCTGCATGGGTGGGGAAGGCCAGCCGCAGACCAATGCGGCGGTGATGAGCCGCTACGCCCTCCACGGCGTGCCGCTCGGCGACGCGGTGGCCCGCCCGCGCTGGCTGCTCGGGCGTACCTGGGGTTCGCCCTCCACCACGCTGAAGCTCGAAGATGGCTTCGACGGCGCCCTCGCCGAACGGCTGGAACGTGCCGGCCACGAGGTGGAGATGCTCGGCGCCGCCGAGGTCGACAGCTTTGGCCATGCCGGCGCCGTGGTCATCCACCCGACCAAGGGCGGCGTAGAGGGCACGCATGACCCGCGCGCCGATGGCGGCGCGGCGGGGATATAGGGGCCTCACGGCCCGGCGGACGCGCAACCGGTTCGCCGGGGCGAGGGTCGCACGGGCCGCGACGGGATCAGCCTACCGTCCCTGGTCCGACACCCGCCAGAATGGCCCGCCAAGTGCGGCGTTGCCGCCACAGGGGGGCGGGGAATCCGGCGCATAACGCCACCGTGAAGCCCGGATTAGGAGCAAAGCAACGGGCCGGGAGTATAGGGGAGACCTGCTGTCCCATTCCCGGTTGCGTTCCCCCATGCTCATCGATCGTCGTCTGTTTCTGCTTGCCGCCCCTGTCGCCCTCGCCGGCTGCACCACGACGGGAAGCCCGCGTGTCAGCCAGATGCTGCCGCCCGCGCTCGACCCGCAATATGTGCGGATGTACGGGGCGGTCACCGACGAGCCGTTCCCGATCCCGGCGGTCGACATCAGCCAGATCGACCCGCGCTTCCTGCGCCAGGAAGTGGCCTACAGCTCGCCCTACCAGCCAGGCACGATTGTGGTCGATCCCAATGAGCGCTTCGCCTATCTCGTCATGGCCAATGGCCGGGCGCTGCGCTACGGCGTCGGTGTCGGCCGGCAGGAAGGCTTCAATTTCCGCGGCGAGGGCATTATCGCCCGCAAGGCCGAATGGCCGCGCTGGACGCCCACCCCCGACATGATCGCCCGCGAGCCGGAGCGCTACGGCCCCTATGCCGGCGGCCTGGCGGGCGGACCGGACAACCCGCTGGGGCCGCGCGCGCTCTATCTCTACAAGAACGGGCGCGACACCTATTACCGCCTGCACGGCACGACCGAGCCGCTGACCATCGGCACCATGGTGTCCTCCGGCTGCATCCGCTTCATCAACCAGGACATCATCGACCTGTACCGCCGCGTGCCCACCGGCTCGCGCGTGGTGGTACTGCCGGCGACCGGCGGGGCGATGAGCTGAGGGACAAGCGCCGGCATACACGTCATCCCGGACGGCCGCAGGCCGATCCGGGATCGTGCCCGGTCAAAGACGTGGATCCCCGGGTCAAGCTCGGGGATGACAGCAAGCAACGGCATGGCGCCATACAGCGCGGGGAGCGATCCCGGCTCTCGCTTCGCTCGGCCGGGATGACGGCGGCGATAGGCGAGAACGTCATCCCGGACGGCCGAAGGCCGATCCGGGATCGTGCGCCGCAGAGGCGTGCCTACCCCAGCCGCAGCTCAAACGGCTCGTTCTCCATCGCCTCCCGGCCGCGACCGATGGCGGCGATGGCAGCGCTCATGCGGCCCTGCCTTCCGAGCGCGGCGTCGGCGAGCGACACCAGCAGCGCGTTCGGCGTGGCGATGGGCGAGGCGGCGCGCAGTTCGCGGGCGATCTCCACCTCGTCGCGCTCGGGCGCCAGCGCGCAGGCGGCGATATAGGCCGAGGCGGTCGAGCGGCTGACACCGAGATAGCAATGCACCACCAGCGGCGCGCGGCGCGGCCAGCGGCGGGCGAAGCCGAGAATGGCGTCGACATGCGCCTCGGAGGGGTGGATCAGCCCCTCCTGGGGGGCGAGGATGTCGTTGAAGCCGATGAAAAGATGATTGTCGGCCAGCACGCGCGCCGGAAGGGCGACGGGCGTGGCGACATTGATGACGCTCAGCACATGCTCGGCGCCGGTGCGCTCGACGGTCTCACTGAGGCGCGAGAGCGGGCAGACATGAATCATAGCGGGCTCCGAAGGTCAGGCGCGGCGAGGGTGGGCGGACAGGCGCCGGCCTCGCCCTCCAGCTCATGGAAGCGGGCGAGGAAGCGCGCGCTCGCCTCGCCGGCGCTCCAGGGGGTGAGATAATCCCTCTCCGTCGCCGGGTCGAGCGGGCAGGGCGCGCCGAAGAAGCTGCGCGCTTCGCTCACCGCGAAGCCGGCGAGGCGGGTGGCTTCGAGAAAGGCGCTGGCGCGGTCGGCATCCTTCACCCGCTTGACCAGCGCCGCCGGCCAGCGCGCGGGCAGGCCGAAGCGCAGGCTGACGGCGGCGAGCAGGCGCGCCTCCACTTCCTTGTAGTCGCCGCCCAGCACCGCCTTGAACGGGCTGATCATGTCGCCGACCACATATTCCGGCGCGTCGTGCAAAAGCGTCGCGAGCCGCCAGCGCGGGGCGAGGCTCACCCCGCGCGCGCTGGCCTGCCGGCGGGCGATCAGCTCGACCAGCACGGAATGCTGCGCCACGGAGAAGATGTGCGCGCCCGAGGTCTGCCCGTTCCAGCGGGCGACGCGGGCAAGGCCATGGGCGATGTCGGCGATCTCGATGTCGAGCGGCGAGGGATCGAGCAGATCGAGCCGGCGGCCGGACAGCATGCGCTGCCAGACGCGGGGGGGCTTTGAGCGCGGTGGTTTGGCGGGTGTACCGGGGGACGTCATCAATGCCCCTCAGGACCGCGCGCCATGGCGGTGGCAGGTCACCGTGTGGTCATCGACCATGCCGACCGCCTGCATGAAGGCGTAGACGATGGTCGGCCCGACGAAATTGAAGCCGCGCGCTTTCAGCTCCTTCGACATCGCCTGCGCCACCGGCGAGGTCACGAGCGGCGGGTCGTCCGGCTGGCGCGCATTGTCGAGGACGGGGCCGTTAATGCCCCAGAGCAGGGCGGAAAAACCCGGCCCGCGTTCCTGAATGTCCAGCCAGACCTGCGCCGAGCGGATGGTGGAGACGATCTTGGAGCGGTTGCGCACGATGCCGGCATCCTGCATCAGCGCCTCGACCTTGTCGGGTCCGTAGCCGGCTATAATCTCGGGATTGAACCCGTCAAACGCCGCGCGGAACCCCTCGCGCTTGCGCAGAATGGTGATCCAGGCGAGGCCGGCCTGGAAGCCGTCGAGGATCAGCTTCTCGAACAAAGCGCGGTCGTCATATTCCGGCACGCCCCATTCGGTGTCGTGATAGGCCATGTAGAGCGGATCGGTGCCGCACCAGGCGCAGCGTGTCACGCCGTCGGGATGGTGATGCACCCTCACGCCGCATCCTCCGTGCCGGGAATGGCGAAGCGCACCCAGCCCGGCCGCTCCGGCACCAGCGCGGCACCATCGGCCTCCACCACCTGCCCGGCGGCGCGGGCTTCCTCCAGCCGGTCGAGCCGGACAAGGGCGAGCGCGCGCCCCTCGACCCCGGAGCCGAGCCGGCCGATGGTCTTGCCCCCGGCGAGGATCGGCGTGCCCTCGGCGGGGGGTGCGCCACACAAGGCGACGGGGATGATGCGGGTGCGCGCCGTGCCGCGATGCTGCATGCGGCTGACGATCTCCTGCCCGACATAGCAGCCCTTGTCGAAGTCGATGCCGCCGAGCTGGTCCATGTCCGCCTCATGCGGAAAGGCGTCGCCATAGAGGAAATCGCGCCCGCCCTCCGGCACGCCGAGGCCGATGCGGTGGGCCTGCCAGTTTTCCTCCGGCACCATCTGGATCTGCGCCGCCTCGGCGGCCGGCAACAGGAAGCGCCGGCCGAGCGCGGGCAGGCGCGGATCGTCATAGGCGAGCGCGTCGACCAGCGGCGTCGCCCCGCCCCACGCCACCGCGACGGCCAAATCGTCCAGCGCGCCGATCTCCACCTTGGCGCGCAGCCGGTAGAGCTGGAGCCGCTTCAGCAGGTCCGGCAGAACCGCGCGGGGCACGTCGAGCCGGAAACCACCCTCGGTCGCCAGCACGATCATGTCGGCGACGATCTTGCCCTGCGGCGTCAACAGCGCCGCATAGCGCGCCGCGCCCGGCGCCTCGGGCGTGCGGGAGGTCAGCAGGTTGTCGAGGAAATGCGCGGCGTCGGCCCCGGCGATGCGGGCGACGGCGCGCTCCTTCAAGATGGCGATCGGCATGGCGGGCGTTCCGGTGGCGGCTCACGCGAGGGGTCGCCTCGACAGGTAAGCCCTGTGCCGCCCGCGGGCAAGCGAAAAGGAACAAAGGACGAACAATCCGGCGCCGTGCGTCGGCGCAACGAGCGTGCCCGCCAAGCTTGCCCACGGCTTGCCACCTGGCGCTGTCGCACCATTTCAACACGGGCGTCCTAGGCTGGGCGCAGCAACGGCATTCGAGGAGGAACACCATGTCCGGCACCGTCCTGTTCACCGGCACCGCCACCGCCATTGGCGGGCGCAACGGCCACTCGCAGACCAGCGACGGCTCTGTCTCGGTCGATCTCGGCATGCCCAAGGGCGGCACGCTGGAAGCCGGCAAGACGACGCCCGAGCACCTCTTCGCCACCGGCTACGCCGCCTGCTTCGGCTCGGCGGTCGAGGCGGTCGGCCACCAGAAGAAGCTCGACGTGACCGGCGCCGCCGTCACCGTCGCGGTGTCGCTGGTGAAGGGCGATGACGGCTACAGCCTCGCCGCCAAGCTCTCGCTCAAGGCCCCCGCGCTCTCGCCCGAGGAGACCCGCGAGGTGCTGGAAGCCGCGCACCAGATGTGCCCCTACTCCAAGGCCACGCGCGGCAACATCCCGGTGGAACTCAGCGTCGGCTGAGGGGGCGACGCTCCCCGGCCCCGCGACGGCTGAGCCGATCGGCCTCCGGCCGTCCGGGATGACGCCACCCCTCCCTTGTACCGTCATCCCCGGGCTTGGCCCGGGGATCCACGACTTGTCATCGGCGCACCCGGCGCAAGTCGTGGATGGCCGGGTCAAGCCCGGCCATGACGGCGGGCGGGGAGGCGGCGCATCCCTTACCCAACGCGACCGCCCTTGCCCCGCCCCGCTCTTCATGGAACCGTCACACCAACATGCGAGAGGCGGGCGATGGAACGCGCCTTTCGATCTCCTCCCTGCCGGGCCCCCTTTCCGGGACGGCCCGCATCCACGGCACCGGCGAGCACCTGTCATGGCTGAGACCGTCCTGACCCATGCCCGGCTCGTGCTGGAAGACCGGCTGGTCGACGGCACGCTGGTGATCGCCGACGGCATGATCCGCGCCATCGACGACGGCCCCTCGCGCCTTCCCGGCGCGGTGGATTGCGGCGGCGACTATCTCGCGCCCGGCCTCATTGACCTGCACACCGACGCGCTGGAAGGCCATTTCGTGCCGCGCCCCAAGGTGTTCTGGCCGGATCAGCGCGCCGCGGCGCTGGCGCATGACGCGCAGATGGCCGGCTCCGGCGTCACCACCGTGTTCGACGCGATCTGCGCCGGTGGCTTCGACCAAGCCAAGGCCGACCGGCGCGCGCTTTATGAGGTGATGCTGGACGCCGTGGATGAGGGGACCGCGCGCGGCCTGTTCCGCGTCGATCACCGCATCCATCTGCGCTGCGAGCTGACCGATCACGGCCTGCCGGAACTGGTCGACGCCGCGCTCGGGCGCCCGACGCTGGCGCTGGCCTCGCTGATGGACCACACGCCCGGCACGCGGCAATGGCGCAATGTCGAGCATCTCAAGGTCTATCTCTCCGGCATCGGCAAGGGCGGCGCCGATCTCGACCGCGAGGTGGCGGATCGGATCGAGCGGGCGCGCGGCGCGGTGGCCGGCAATTATGACCGCATGGTCGCGCTGTTTTCCGCCTCCGGCATCGTGCTCTCCAGCCATGACGACACCACCCCGGCCCATGTCGACGAGGCGCTGGCGGCGGGCTGCACCATCTCCGAATTCCCGACCACGCTGGAAGCTGCCCGCGCGGCGCATGCGGGCGGTCTCGCCACCATTGGCGGGGCGCCGAATGTGGTGCGCGGCGGCTCGCATTCCGGCGGCGTGTCGATGCGCGACCTCGCCGCGGAAGGGCTGCTCGACGCGCTCGCCTCCGATTATGTGCCGGCGAGCCTGTTGCAGGCGGCGATGGCGCTGACCCGCACGGTCGGCCTCACCGTTCCGGCGGCGCTCGCGCTGGTGACCGCCGCACCCGCCCGCCTCGCCCGGCTGGAGGATCGCGGCCGTCTGGCCCCTGGCCTGCGCGCCGATCTCGTGCGCTTCCGCATGGCCGAGGAGACGCCGGTGGTCGGCGAGGTGTTCAGCGCCGGGCGGCGGGTGTTCTGACGCGCATGAGCACCGCCCGCTACGCCGTCTATTTCGCCCCGCCGGCGGCCTCGCCGCTCTGGCGCTTTGGCTCCGCCGTGATCGGCTATGACGCGGAGAGCGGGCAGGATGTGCCTGCCCCGCCGCTGCGCCGTTTTGAGGCCGCGCGCTGGCGCAACATCACCAGCGAGCCGCGTCGCTATGGCTTCCACGGCACGCTGAAGGCGCCGTTCCGCCTCGCGCAAGGCCGCACCGAAGACGAGCTTCGCGCGGCCTGCGCGCGCTTTGCGGGGGAGCGCACGCGCTTTGCCTGCGCCGGGGTGAGCGTTTCCGCCATCAGCCGCTTCATCGCGCTCAAGCTCGCCTCGAACTGCGCGGCGCTCGACCGGCTGGCCGCCGGCGCGGTTGCCGCCTTCGACGCGTTCCGCGCGCCGATGAACGAGGCCGAGCGGGAAAAGCGGCTGCGTGCCCCGCTCACCCCGCGCCAGCGCGACCATCTGGATCGCTGGGGCTACCCCTATGTGCTCGAAGATTTCCGCTTCCACATGACCCTCACCGGCCCGCTGGAGGATGACGAGCGGGCGCTGGCGCTGGCCGAGCTGGAGGAGGTGTTCGCCGCCTCGGGGAGCGACGGGCCGCTGATCGTCCCGGAAATCGCGCTGTACCGGCAGGAGACCGGAGCCTTCCGCCTCATCGCCCGCTATCCGCTCGGGAGCTGACCCATGGCGAGCCTCGGCCTCACGCCGTCCATCGACCCCACCGCGGAAGTCACCCGCTCGACGCTCGGGCGCTACACCGAGGTCGGCCCGCGCACCAAGCTGCTGGAAGTGGCGCTCGGCGACTATTCCTATGTCGTGAACGATGCCGACATCGCCTATGCGCGCATCGGCAAGTTCACCTCCATCGCCGCCATGACCCGGATCAATCCGGGCAACCACCCGATGGAGCGCGCGAGCCAGTCGCATTTCACCTACCGAGCCTCGGCCTATTTCGAGGACGCCGCCGACGAGCCGGAGTTCTTCGCCTGGCGCCGCGCGCAGGGCGTCACCATCGGCCATGATGTGTGGATCGGCCATGGCGCGATCATTCTGCCCGGCCGTAGCATTGGCGATGGCGCGGTGGTGGCGGCGGGCGCGGTGGTGACCAAGGATGTCGCGCCCTACACCATCGTTGCCGGCGTGCCGGCAAAGCCCGTGCGGGCGCGCTTTGCCCCCGCCATCGGCGCGCGACTTCAGGCGCTCGGCTGGTGGGACTGGGACCATGCCCGCCTGCGGGCGGCACTGGACGATTTCCGCGCGCTGCCGATCGAAGCGTTTCTGGACAAGCACGCCGGCTGAGCCGCGCCCGCGCTGCGTCACCCCCCGCGACTTTTGCCGCCTTGCGCGGGGGCAAGCCGGCCTTTACCCCTGTCGCTTCCGAGGATCGACCGGCGGAGACGGGCACTATGGCTTATGGCGCGATCGAGGTGGACGAGCTGCTCGCCCGGCGCCGGCTGCGCCGCAAGCTGCTGACCTGGCGCATCTTCGCCTTCCTGCTGCTGCTCGGCGGCGGCGTGGCGCTGTTCGCCTGGTGGAGCGATGGCGATTTCCTGCCGCGCGCGCAGCCGCATATCGCGCGGGTGACCATTGGCGGCATCATTCGCAATGAGCGCGAGCGGCTGGAGATTCTCGAAGAGATCGGCAAGTCCGGCGCGCGGGCGGTGATCCTCTCCATCGACAGCCCCGGTGGCACGGTGGTGGGCTCGGCCGCGCTCTATGACGGGCTGCGGCGGCTTGCCGCGAAGAAGCCGGTGGTGGCGGTGGTGGATGGCATGGCGGCCTCCGGCGCCTATATCGCCGCCATGGGCGCCGACCACATCGTCGCGCCGCGCAATGCGCTGGTCGGCTCGATCGGCGTCATTTTCCAGTTCCCGAATTTCGCCGAGCTGATGAAGACGGTCGGCATCTCCTATGAGGAGATCAAGTCGAGCCCGCTCAAGGCCGCGCCCAACATGTTCGACCCGCCGAGCGAGGATGCGCGCGCCGCCGTGCGCTCGCTGGTCGAGGATTCGTATAGCTGGTTCAAGGAGTTGGTGGCCGAGCGCCGGCTCATCACCGGTGACAGGCTGGCGCAGGCTTCCGACGGACGGGTGTTCACCGGCCATCAGGCGTTGCCGCTGCGGCTGATCGACGAGGTAGGCGACGAGCGCACCGCGCGCGACTGGCTGGCCCGCGAGCGCGGCGTCTCCAAGGAGCTGCCGGTGCGCGCCTGGCGCACCCAGCGCGCGGGCGACGAGTTCGGCTGGCTCAAGGGCATGGTGGTTGGCGCCATGTCCCTGATCGGGCTTGAGGAACTGGCGACCACGGTGCTGCGCACGGCAAGCGAGGCGGCCGCGCAGGCCCGCCTTGACGGTCTGTTGGCCCTCTGGCACCCTCACGGCGGCTAGACGGGGCCAAGATTTTCCAAAATATGATGTTTTTGGATTTCCGACGAGCCGAAAACAACAAGGGGCCGGGGCGTCGATGATCAAGTCCGAACTCGTACAGCGGATTGCTGAAGCCAATCCGCATCTCTATCAGCGTGACGTCGAGAACATTGTGAACGCGATTCTCGACGAGATCGTCGCGGCGCTGGCGCGGGGCGACCGTGTCGAGCTGCGCGGTTTCGGCGCCTTTTCCGTCAAGGCGCGCCCGGCGCGCACCGGCCGCAACCCGCGCACCGGCGCGCATGTGGCTGTCGACGGCAAGGCGGTGCCCTATTTCAAGACGGGCAAGGAGATGCGCGAACGCCTCAATGATGGCGTCGATCTCGAGTAACACGCCCTGTCGCAACCTTCCCGGAGTGCCCCCGTGCTGCGCCGTATCCTGATGGTCGTCATCCTCCTGCCGCTCTCCGTGGCGCTGGTCATGCTCGCCGTGGCCAACCGGCAGAAGATCGGGCTGGTGGTGGATCCGTTCGGCGGCGCCTGGACGGTGGAAGCGCCGCTCTTTCTCGTCGTCTTCGCCGCGCTGATCCTCGGCGTGGTGATCGGCGGGGTCAGCGTGTGGCTCAACCAGGGCCGCTACCGCCGTGCCGCCCGCCGCAACGGGCGCGAGGCGCGCCGCGCCACCCAGCAGGCGGAGGATCTGCGCGCCAGCCTTGCCGCCCGCAACGCCGCGCCCGCGCGTCCGGCCGGCCTTGCTCTCGCCTCCGGTTCCGCCAGCCCGGCGCTGACCGACCGCCGCAGCGCCGCCTGAGCGCGCCGCGATGGAGGGGCTGCGCCTTGTGTCGGCCGAGGAGATCGGCCGGCTCCTCACCTTTCCTGCGCTGATCGACGCGCTCGACGCCGCCTTCCGGCGCCGCATCGTCACGCCGGTGCGCCATCATCACCATGTCGAGCGTCCCGGCGGCGACGGCACGCTGCTGCTGATGCCCGCCTGGAGCGCCGACGGCACGGAAGACGACGTGATGGGCACCAAGCTCGTCTCGGTCTTCCCCGGCAATAATGCGCGCGGGCTCGACAGCGTGATCGGGCTCTATGTGCTGAACTCCGCCGCCACCGGCGAGCCGCGCGCGGTGATGGACGGGCGCACGCTCACCGTCTGGCGCACCGCCGCCGCCTCGGCGCTCGCCGCGCGTTATCTCGCGCGGGAGGATGCCTCACGGCTCACCATCATCGGCGCCGGCGCGCTGGCGCCCTATCTCGCCCGCGCCCATGCGAGCGTCCGGCCGATCCGCACCGTGACGATCTGGAACCGCACGCTGGAGCGGGCCGAAGCGCTGGCGCAGACGCTGCGCACTGAGGGGTTCGACGCGCGCGCCGAGGCCGATCGCGGCACGGCCATCGCGGACGCCGACATTGTGAGTTCGGCCACGCTCTCCGCCGCGCCGCTGGTCGAGGGGCGCTATCTCCGGCCCGGCCAGCATGTCGATCTCGTCGGCGGCTTCACGCCGACCATGCGCGAGGCCGATGACGAGGCGATCCGCCGGGCGCGGGTCTATGTCGACACCCGCGCCGGGGCCGGCAAGGAAGCCGGCGACATCGTCATCCCGCTGGCGAGCGGCGTGCTGACGCCAGAGGGGATCCAGGGCGACCTGTTCGAGCTCGCCGCCGGCACCGCGCCGCGTCGTGGTGGGGCGGAGGAGATCACCCTGTTCAAATCGGTCGGCACCGCCATCGAGGATCTCGCCGCCGCCGAGCTGGTCTGGAAGGCGCTGAAGGGGTGAGGGCGCGCTCGCCTTACCCGTGTCCCGGACAAGCCACGCGCAGCGTGGCGCAGAGCCGGGACCCAGGGGAAACTCCGCGCAGCGGCAACACGGTCTTCGATTCGGCATAGGAGCGTTTCCAAGCAGGGCGAAAGACGCCTTCGGCGGGGTCCTGCGCTGGGTCCCGGCTCGGCGCTTCGGCTACGCCTCCGCTGGGCCGGGAAACGGGGGCGGCGGTTCCGCCAGAACCACGTCATCCCCGGACTTGATCCGGGGATCCATGACTTTGACCGGGTGCGTTCGCGGAAAGACGTGGATGGCCGGGTCAAGCCCGGCCATGACGGTGTGACGGGATCACGTCTGCGGGGAGCGCGCCTGCGGATGGCAGGCGCCCGCGCGGCCTTGATGCCCCGCCCTTAATGCCCCGCCTTCGCCGCCACCTTGGGCGTGGGCGCGCCGGTGAGCGCGGCGCGGCGGGCGTCGAGACGCTCGATGATCGCCTTGGCCACCAGCGTCACCAGCGCCACGGCGGTGAGGATCGTCGCGATGGCGAAGGCGGCGATGGCGCTGTTGTCCTGATAGAGCAGCTCGATCTGCAGCGGCAGCGTGTTGGTCTGGCCACGGATGTTGCCGGAGACCACCGAGACCGCGCCGAACTCGCCCATCACCCGCGCGTTGCACAGCGCCGCGCCATAGAGCAGGGCGAAGCGCACATTGGGCAGCGTCACCTGCCGCAGGATGCGCCAGCCGCCGGCGCCGAGCGTCACCGCTGCCTCCTCCTCTTCCGAGCCCTGCGCAATCATCAGCGGGATTAGCTCGCGCGCCACGAAGGGCGCGGTGACGAAAAGGCTGGCGAGGATGATGGCGGGAATGGCGAACATGATCTTGATGTCATGCGCCTCCAACCACGGGCCCAGGAGGCCCTGCGCGCCATAGACGAAGAGATAGGCGACGCCGGCGATGATCGGCGAGATGGAGAAGGGCAGTTCCACCAGCGCCACCAGGAGGTTGCGGCCGGGGAAATGGAACTTGGCGATGGCCCAGGCGGCGGCGATGCCGAAGCCGACATTGATCGGCACCACGATCAGCGCGGTGAGCACGGTGAGCCAGATGGCGTAGCGCGTGCTCGGGTCGGCGAAGGAGGCGGCATAGGCGCCAACGCCCTGGCGGAACGCCTCGGCGAAAATGGCGATGAGCGGGGCGACCAGAACCAGCGCGGTCACCGCCAGCACCGCGCCGATGAGCAGGCGGCGGGTGAGCGGGCCGTCGCCGACGCGGATGCGACCGGAAGGGCGGGAGGCCTTGGGGCGCGACGTGCTCATGCTCAGTCTCCCGTCCCGATGCGGCGCTGCTGCCAGAGCTGGATCATGTTGACGAGGAACAGCAGGGTGAAGGCGAGCGCCAGCAGCGTGGCGGCGATGGCGGCGGCGGCCGGGTAGTCATATTCCTCGATGCGGATGAAGGTCAGCAGCGAGACAACCTCGGTCTTCAGCGGCAGATTGCCGGCGATGAAGATGATGGCGCCGAACTCGCCGAGCGAGCGGGCAAAGCCGAGCGAGGCGCCGGTGAGGAAGGCGGGGAAGATCGCCGGGAAGATGATGCGCACGAAGATGCGCCAATCCGAGGCGCCGAGCGTCGCGGCGGCTTCCTCGACATCGGCGGCGAGATCCTCCAGCACCGGCTGGACGGTGCGCACCACGAAGGGGATGGAGGTGAAGGCCATGGCGGCGGCGATGCCGAGCGGGGTGTAGGCGACCTTGATGCCGAGCGCGGCGAGCGGCGCGCCGAACCAGCCATTGCTGACGAACAGCGCCGAGAGCGCGAGGCCCGCCACGGCGGTCGGCAGGGCGAAGGGCACATCGACCAGCGCGTCGAGCAGGCGCCGGCCGGGAAACTCGTAGCGCACCAGCACCCAGGCGAGCGCCAGGCCATAGATCGCGTTGAACACGGTGGCGAGCGCGGCGGTGTAAAGGGTGAGCTGGAAGGCCGCCGAGGTGCGCGCCCCGCTCATGATGGCGAGGTAGCGGTCGAACCCCACGTCGCTCGCCTGCCAGACCAGCGCGCCGAGCGGCAGCAGCACGATCAGGCTGAGATAGAACAGGGTGATGCCGAGCGCGAGCGGGAAGCCCGGTATGACGCGGTTCAACGGCGGTCTCCTGAACGGCGGTCTTCCGAACGGCTTATGGCCGGGACAAGCCCGGCCATTGCCGCATTAGGCGCGACATGTCCAGCGCGGAGGAGCGTATTTACGCCCCACCCGTGCCGTGTCACTGGCCGACGAACAGCTCGTCCAGCTTGCCGCCCGAGGCGAACTGGGTCTTCTGCACATTGGCCCAGCCGCCGAACACGTCCTCGACCTTGACGAGGCGGACCGGGGCGAACTTGTCCTTGAAGGCCTCGGCGACCTTGGCATCGACCACGCGGTTATTGGCCTTGGCGGCGACCGTCTGGCCCTCGGGCGAATAGAGGAAGGTCAGGTAGTCGGTGGCGAGGGCGCGCGAGCCGCGCTTGTCCACCACCTTGTCGACGACCGACACCGGGAACTCGGCGAGCAGGCTGACCGGCGGCACGACGACGACGAAGTTCTTGTCCTTGTAGGCGTCCCTGGCGCTGATCACCTCGGCCTCGAAGGTCAGCAGCACGTCGCCCTGCTCGCGCTCGACGAAGGAGGTGGTGGCGCCGCGCCCGCCCGTGTCGAACACCACGACGTTGGAGAGGAACTTCTTCACGAAGGCGTCGGTCTTGGCGGTGTCGCCGTTGAACTTCTCCAGCGCATAGGCATAGGCGGCCAGATAGGTGTAGCGGCCATTGCCCGAGGTCTTCGGGTTGGGGAAGACCAGCTTCACATCGTCGCGGACGAGGTCGTCCCAGCTCTTGATGTTCTTCGGGTTTCCGGCGCGCACCAGAAAGGCGGGGAAGGAGTACCAGGGCGAGGAGGCGTTGGGCAGGCGGGTCTGCCAGTCCTTGGCGACGAAGCCCTTGTCGACCAGGAACTGGATGTCGGTGATCTGGTTGAAGGTCACGACGTCGGCCTCCAGACCCTCGACGATCGAGCGGGCCTGCTTGGAGGTGCCGGCATGGCTCTGGTCGATCTTCACCTCGGTGCCGGTCTTGGCCTTATAGGCCGGCACGAACTCCTTGTTGATCGCCTCGAACACTTCGCGGGCGATGTCGTAGGAGGCGTTGAGCAGGGTGGTCGGCGCCTGCTGGGCGCGGGCGGCGCCCGGCGCGAGGGTGCCGAGGGCGAGCGGCGCCAGGGCGGCGGCGAGGACAAGGCGGCGCGACAGGCGCATGGCGGATCTCCCAATGCCGGCCCGCGGGCCGGATAATGCAAACTTAGTGCGTGAAATTATCTATTTCACAGATAAGTCTGAGTAGCATGTGAATTGCCGGCGCGGAAGGGGTAATTCGTCGCCGATGTCGGAAACGTGCAAGGCGGGCGACGCGCATGTACCGCAGCGGCCGGGCTGTGACGGCCCCGTCTCTCGCCAGCCCGGCGCGTTCCATGCTACTTGCAGGCGCTTGAGGAGGCGGCCGTGTCGCTTGAGATCAAAATCTGCGGGTTGAGCACGCCCGAGACGCTGGATGCCGCGCTGGCGGCGGGCGCCGACATGATCGGCCTGGTGTTCTTCGCTCGCAGCCCGCGTCATGTCGATGTTGCGCGCGCCGCCCGCCTCGCGGCGCAGGCACGCGGACGCGCCCAGATCGTCGCCCTCACCGTCGATGCCGACGACGACGCCCTCGCCGCCATCATCGACGCCGCCGCCCCGGACATTCTCCAGCTGCATGGCCATGAGACGCCGGAGCGCGTCAGCGCGATCCGCGCCCGCTTCGGCCGGCCGGTGATGAAGGCGCTGGGTATTGGCGGGCCGGAGGATCTTCCCGCTCTCACCGCCTATGCCCGCGTCGCCGACCGGCTGCTGCTCGACGCCAAGCCGCCCAAGGGCGCGGCGCTGCCGGGCGGCAATGGCGTTGCCTTCGACTGGAACCTGATCGCCGACCTCGACCTCGCCAATCTTGACCTTGCCAATCTTGACCGCGCCCGCTCCTTCATGCTGTCAGGAGGTCTGGACCCGGCGAATGTCGGCACCGCCGTGCGGCTCATCCAGCCGGGCGGCGTGGACGTATCCTCCGGTGTCGAGCAGGCCCCCGGCATAAAGGACTCCGCCCGCATCGCCGCTTTCGTGCGCGCGGCGCGAGAGGCTGCCCTCACGCCGGGCCCGGCCAGTGCGACGCCCACCCCACCCGCCAGAGAGACGAGCCCGCCGTGAACGTCCTGAACTCCTTCCGCACCGGCCCCGACGAGAACGGGCATTTCGGCATTTTCGGCGGTCGTTTCGTGGCCGAAACGCTCATGCCGCTCATCCTCGACCTGGAAAAGGCCTATGAGGCGGCGAAGGCCGACCCGGCCTACAAGGCGGAGATGGATTCCGGGCTCAAACATTATGTCGGCCGCCCGAGCCCGCTCTATTTCGCCGAGCGCTTCACCGAGCACCTGCGCAAGGGCGCCCCGGCCGGCAAGGGCGCCAAGATCTATTTCAAGCGTGAGGAGCTGAACCACACCGGCTCGCACAAGGTGAACAACGTGCTCGGCCAGATCCTGCTCGCCCGCCGCATGGGCAAGGAGCGGATCATCGCCGAGACCGGCGCGGGCCAGCACGGCGTCGCCACCGCCACGCTCTGCGCGCGCTACGGGCTGACATGCGTGGTCTATATGGGCGCCGTCGACGTCGCCCGGCAGGCGCCCAACGTGTTCCGCATGAAGATGCTCGGCGCCGAGGTGGTGCCGGTAACCTCCGGCTCCAGCACGCTCAAGGACGCCATGAACGAGGCGCTGCGCGACTGGGTGACCAACGTGCACGACACCTTCTACTGCATCGGCACGGTCGCCGGCCCGCACCCTTATCCGGGCATGGTGCGCGACTTCCAGTCGATCATCGGCGTCGAGACCCGCGCCCAGATGCTGGAGCAGGAAGGCCGTCTGCCGGACAGCCTGATCGCCTGCATCGGCGGCGGCTCCAACGCGATGGGCCTGTTCCATCCCTTCCTCGACGATCCGACCGTGCAGATCTTCGGCGTCGAGGCGGCCGGCCACGGCATCCCGTCCGGCCAGCACGCCGCCTCGCTCACCGGCGGGCGCCCGGGCGTGCTGCATGGCAACCGCACCTATCTCCTGATGGACGATGACGGGCAGATCACCGAGGCGCACTCGATCTCGGCCGGCCTCGACTATCCCGGCATCGGCCCGGAGCACAGCTGGTTGCATGACACCGGCCGCGCCACCTACATCTCGGCCACCGACGACGAGGCGCTGAGCGCCTTCCAGCTGGTCTCCAAGCTCGAGGGCATCATCCCCGCGCTGGAGCCGGCCCATGCGCTGGCCAAGGTTATCGAACTCGCGCCGACCCTGCCCGACGATCACCTGATGGTGGTCAACATGTCCGGCCGCGGCGACAAGGACATTCCGCAGGTGGCGGAAATTCTGGGGACTCGCCTATGACCACGCGCCCGATCACCCGGCTCGATCATCGTTTCAAGGCCTGCGCCGCCGAGGGCCGTGCGGCGCTGGTGACCTTCATCACCGCCGGCGACCCGGATTATGACACCTCGCTGAGCCTGCTGAAGGCGCTGCCGGGCGCCGGCGCCGACATCATCGAGCTCGGCGTGCCGTTCACCGACCCGATGGCCGACGGCCCCGCCATCCAGGCGGCGGGTCTGCGCGCGCTGAAAGCCGGGCAGACGCTCGCCAAGACCATCGCCATGGTCCGCGAGTTCCGCAAGACCGACGACACCACGCCGCTGGTGCTGATGGGCTATTACAACCCGGTCTATATCTATGGCGTCGACCGCTTCCTGGCGGACGCCAAGGCTGCCGGGGTGGACGGGCTCGTCGTCGTCGACCTGCCGCCGGAAGAGGACAATGAGCTCTGCCTGCCGGCGCTGAAGGCGGGCCTTGCCTTCATCCGCTTGGCCACGCCGACCACCGACGACAAGCGCCTGCCGGCCGTGCTCGCCCATACGGCGGGCTTCGTCTACTACGTCTCGATCAATGGCATTACCGGCGCGGCGACGCCCGACGCGAATGTCGTCGGCCAGGCGGTGGCGCGCATCAAGCGCCACACCGAGCTGCCAGTCGCGGTCGGCTTCGGCGTGCGCACGCCCGAGCAGGCGGCGGCGATCGCGGCGGGCGCCGATGGCGTGGTGGTCGGCTCGGCGCTGATCGACGCGCTGCGCGGCACGCTCGACGCGGACGACCACGCCACTGCCGGCACGGTGGGGGCGGTCACCTCCCTCGTCGGCCGCCTCGCCGATGCGGTGCGCGGCACCGGGCGCGCGGCGGCCGAATAGGCCCCCACCGCCCCTTTTTGCGGCCGCGCCGGCCCCTTCGCGCGCTTACCTGCCTTTTCATCGCCCTTGTCGGCGATTAGATGAGGGCGCGGCTGTCCATCGGGCAGCCGCCATCCCTTCCCGTCCGGAGCCACGCCGTTGAACTGGATCTCGAACGTCGTCCGCCCGAAGCTGAACAGCTTCCTCAATCGCCGCGAGGTGCCGGAGAATCTCTGGGTGAAGTGCCCCGAGACCGGGCAGATGGTGTTCCACAAGGATCTGGAGGCGAACCTCTTCGTCATCCCGGGCTCCAACTACCATATGCGGATGGACCCGAAGGCGCGGTTGAGCTCGATGTTCGACGGCGGCAAATGGTACGACATCGCCCTGCCGCAGGTGGTGGCCGACCCGCTGAAGTTCCGCGACGAGAAGCGCTACGCCGACCGCCTCAAGGACGCCCGCGCCAAAACCGGCGCGCAGGACGCGGTTAAGGTCGGCTATGGCAAGCTGGAAGGCCTGCCGGTCACCATCGCCGTGCAGGATTTCGGCTTCATGGGCGGCTCGCTCGGCATGGCCGCGGGCGAGGCTATCGTGACCGGGCTCGAGACCGCCGCCTCGCGCGGCACGCCCTTCATCATGTTCGCCTCCTCCGGCGGGGCGCGCATGCAGGAAGGCATCCTCTCGCTGATGCAGATGCCGCGCACCACCTGCGCCATCCAGGAACTGCGCGAGGCCAAGCTCCCCTACATCGTGGTGCTCACCAACCCGACCACCGGTGGCGTCACCGCCTCCTACGCCATGCTGGGCGACATCCAGATCGCCGAGCCGGGCGCGCTGATCGGCTTCGCCGGCCCGCGCGTCATCGAGCAGACGATCCGCGAGAAACTGCCCGAGGGCTTCCAGCGCGCCGAATATCTGCGCGACCACGGCATGATCGATCTCGTCGTGCACCGCCATGAGATGCGCGCGACGCTCGGCCGGCTCTGCCGGCTCTTGATGCGCGCCCCCGCTGTCGAGGTCGCCCGCCCGGCGGAAGCCCCCGCCGACGCCGCCCGTTCCGGCGAGGCCCCGGCTTTGCCCGCGCCCGCGAGCGCCTGAGGCCCGCCATGTCCGCCGCGCCACTTGCCGGCCCATCGGAGCGGCCTCCGGTCGAGGACATTTTCGAGCGGCTGCTGGCGTTGCATCCCAAGCTGATCGACCTCTCCCTTGACCGCATGTGGCGGGTGCTGGAGCGGCTCGGCCATCCCCAGCGTCGCCTGCCGCCGGTGATCCATGTCGCCGGCACCAATGGCAAGGGCTCGACCGTCGCCTTCATGCGCGCCGTGCTGGAGGCCGCCGGCAAGCGCGTGCATGTCTACACCTCGCCCCATCTGGTGCGCTTCAACGAGCGCATCCGCCTCGCCGGCCGCCTCGTCGACGACGCGACGCTGACCGACGCGCTGGCCCGCGCCGAGGTGGCCAATGAGGGCGCGCCGATCACCTTCTTCGAGATCACCACGGCGGCGGCCTTCCTGCTGTTTTCCGAAGTGCCGGCGGATGTGCTGCTGCTCGAGGTCGGCCTCGGTGGCCGGCTCGACGCCACCAATGTGATCGACGCCCCGCTGGTCTGCGTCATCACGCCGGTCTCCATCGACCATGTCGATTTCCTCGGCGAAACGGTCGCCGCCATTGCCGGCGAGAAGGCGGGCATCCTCAAGCGCGGCGTGCCGGCGGTGATCGCCCAGCAGCCGCGCGAGGCGCTGGCCGTCATTGAGCGGCAGGCGGGCCGGCTCGGCGTGCCGCTCACCGTCATGGGGGAGGGCTTCCAGGCCCATGAGGAAGGTGGCCGCCTGGTGGTGCAGGATGAGGACGGGTTGATCGACCTGCCGCGCCCGCGCCTCGTCGGCCCGCACCAGATCGGCAATGCCGGGCTGGCGGTGGAGACGCTGCGCATCGCCGGGCAGCGCGATCCGGCGCTGCGCCTGCCCTTCGCCGCCTTCGAGGATGGCATGCGCCAGGCGAACTGGCCGGCGCGATTGCAGCGGCTCGGGCCGGGCCCGCTCACCCAGCGCGCGCCCGAGGGTGTCGATGTCTGGCTCGATGGCGGGCACAATGCCGCCGGCGGGCAGGCGCTGGCCGCCGCGCTGGCGGATCTGGAAGACCGCGTGTCGCGCCCGCTGGTGATGATCGTCGGCATGCTCGGCTCGAAGGATTCCGGCACCTTTCTCGCGCCCTTCGCCGGGCTGGCGCGCGAGCTCATCGCCGTGCCGGTGCCGGGCGAGCACAAGGGCCAGCCGCCGGACGCCGTCGCGGCGGCGGCAAGCGCGCATGGCATCAGCGCCTCGACGGCGGTGAGCGTCGCGGCGGCGCTGGAAAGTCTGGGTATATCGGGGACGGTGTCCGCCGGCCCGGCGCCGCGCGTGCTGATCGCCGGCTCGCTCTATCTCGCCGGGGCGGTGCTGGCCGAGAATGGCAGCCTGCCGGATTAGGCAAGCCGCGGCGTTCTGGATGGGAAGCGCAGGCGCGCAGGCGTAGTGATCCCGGACCGGCCCCGCGGACCGGCCGGGATGACGCCATCGGCAATCGCCAGGGGCCGCCGGTCTCGCGCGGAGCCGGCGCCCGTCGACAGGCCGGCTCCGCTCAGCGCGGGGCCAGCACCATGATCATCTGCCGACCTTCGAGCGAAGGCTCCGCCTCGACCTTGGCGATCGTGGCGAGTTCTTCCTTCACGCGGTTCAGCAGCTTGTAGCCGAGTTCCTGGTGCGCCATCTCGCGACCGCGGAAGCGCAGGGTGATCTTCACCTTGTCGCCTTCCTCGAAGAAGCGGTGGATCGCCTTCATCTTCACCTCATAGTCGTGGGTGTCGATGCCGGGACGCAGCTTGATTTCCTTGATCTCGACGATGTGCTGCTTCTTGCGCGCCTCGTTGGCCTTCTTCTGGTTCTGGTACTTGAAGCGGCCGTAATCGAGGATCTTGCAGACCGGCGGCACGGAATTCGGCGCGATCTCGACCAGATCGAGGCCGGCTTCCTGCGCACGCAGAATGGCGTCCCGGGTCTGGATGACGCCGAGATTCTGCCCATCCTGGTCGATGAGCTGCACTTCGCGGATCCGGATGTCTTCGTTGACGCGCGGACCGTCCTTTTCCGGCGCGACGGGTCTCATGGGGCGACGAATGGCGTCTTCTCCTCTGCCATTTCAGAAAGTGCGTCTCATCGCGCCGCGAATTCTTGCCGGCCGGCTCGTTTCTGCGCGCGTAAAACGGTCGCAGAAGATCGTGACAAACCCGGCAGAAGTCAACGGCATGACGAAACGGAAAATACCCAAAGTTGCGCCTTGAGGGCAAAGTTGGGGCCCGGCGGGGCCGCGCGCGTGCCGAAGCTCTTGCGCCGCCGCCCGGCGCCTGTAGGGGAATGTGGCGTCGCCGGCACGAATCGCAAGAAGCTGTGCCGGCCAAGAGCCCCGCGACGGCGCGCCGTCCGAAGGACGAGGACCGTGATGACCGCCACCGACACGCCGCCCGACTTCCTCGACGTTGGCGCGGATGCCCGCCGCATCGCCCTGCGCCACACGCCCGGCACGCCAGATGCCGGCCCCGGCGTGCTCTGGTGCGGCGGCTATCTCTCGGACATGCGCGGCACCAAGGCCGAGCGCCTCGCGCAGTGGGGCGCGGGCGTCGGCCGCGCGGTGATGCGCTTCGACTATTCCGGCCATGGCGAGTCGGAGGGCGCCTTCATCGACGGCACGATCTCGCGCTGGGCGGAGGAGGCGCTTGCCGTGTTCGACCGCGCGACCACCGGCCCGCAGATCGTCGTCGGCTCCTCCATGGGCGGCTGGATCGCGCTGCTGCTCGCGCGCGCGCTCGCCGCGCGCGGGGAGAGCCAGCGCCTCGCCGGTCTCGTGCTCATCGCCCCGGCGCCGGATTTTTCCGAAGAGCTGATGTGGAACGCGATGACGCCGGAGATCCGCGCCGAGATCGAGCAGACGGGCGTGTGGTATCGGAAATCCGACTATGGCGAGCCGACCCCGATCACCCGCGCCTTCATCGAGGACGGCCGCCGCAACCTCGTGCTGGGCAGCCCCTTCGCCGTCGGGTGCCCGGTGCGCATCCTGCAGGGCGTGGCCGATGATGTGGTGCCCTGGCAGCACGCGATGAAGCTCGTCACCTGCCTCGCCGAGGACGATGTGGTCATCACGCTGGTGAAGGACGGCGATCACCGCCTCTCCCGCGAAGAGGACATTGCCCGCATCATCGAGGCGGTGGAGACGGTGGCGTAGCGGCCTGCGTCCGCGCCTCAGGGCGCGGCGCGCAGGAAGATGAGTTCGCTGGTGTCGTAGCGTCGGCGCTCCAGCTCCTCGAAGCCATCGGGCGCGGCGAAGGCGGCCTCGACCGATTCCTCGACGACGATCAGCGCCTCGGGCGCCAGCCAGCCGCCGTCGCGCGCGCTGGTGAGCGCCGCCACCGCGAGGCCGCGCCCATAGGGCGGGTCGCAGAAGACGAGATCGAAGGCGTCACTGGCGAAGGCGGTGCCGAGCTTGGTGGCGTCGCGCCGGAAGATGCGGGTGACGCCGCCGAGGCCGAGCGCCTCGACATTGGCCCGGATCAACCCGCGCGGCTCGGTCGCCTCATCGACGAAGACGGCGAATTTCGCCCCGCGCGAGATCGCTTCCAGCCCCAGCGCGCCCGTGCCGGCGAACAGGTCGAGCACGCGCGCGCCGTCCGCCGGGTCGCCATAGGCATGGGCGAGCACGTTGAACAGCGCCTCGCGCAGCCGATCCGAGGTCGGCCGCGTGGCGTTGGAGGAGGGGCCGCTAAGCGTGCGACCCTTGAAGCGCCCGCCGACGATGCGCACGGCTCAGCCTCGACGCTCAGGCGCGCGGGGGACGGCCGGGACGCCCGCCCGGCTTGCCACCCGAAGGCCTGCCACCCGAGGGCTTGCCACCGGAGGGGCGGCCACCCGACGGCTTGCCGCCGAAGGATTTGCCGCCAGAAGGCTTGTCACCGAAGGATTTGCCACCCGCCGGACGCCCGCCCGGCTTGTCGCCGAAGGACTTTCCACGCGGCTTGTCACCGAACGGCCGGTCACCGAACGATTTGCCGGCCGGGCGGTCGCCACGCGGACGATCCCCGGCGGGGCGCTCGCCGCGCGGCTTGTCGCCGAAGGAACGAGCGGGCCGGTCGGCGAAGTTCTTGGCGCCGTAATTGCGCGCGGGACGGTCACCCTCCTCGCGGCGCGGGCGCTCCTCGCGCGGCGCGCGCTCGGTGTCACCGCTGCCGGCCAGCTTGGCGAAGCGCGGACGGCGGGTGCGGTTCTCTTCCGACTTCACTCGCCCGCTGAACGGACGGTCGCTGTCGGCCCCGCGATAGGGACGCCCACCTTCAGGACGCGGCGCGCGCTCGCGGAACGGACGGTCACCCTCGGCGCGGGGCGCCCGCTCGCGGAAGGGACGGTCACCCTCGGCACGGGGCGCGCGCTCACGGAACGGGCGGTCACCTTCAGGACGGGGCGCACGCTCACGGAACGGACGGTCGCCCTCGGGACGCGGCGCGCGCTCGCGGAACGGACGGTCGCCCTCGGCACGCGGCGCCCGCTCGCGGAAAGGACGGTCGCCCTCGGCGCGGGGCGCCCGCTCGCGGAAGGGACGGTCACCCTCGGGACGGGGCGCACGCTCGCGGAACGGACGGTCACCCTCGGCGCGGGGCGCACGCTCACGGAACGGACGGTCACCCTCGGCACGCGGGGTGCGCTCACGGAACGGGCGGTCGCCCTCAGGACGGGGGGCGCGCTCACGGAACGGACGGTCGCCCTCGGCGCGGGGAGCCCGCTCACGGAACGGACGGTCGCCCTCGGCGCGGGGAGCGCGCTCGCGGAACGGACGGTCACCCTCACTGCGAATAGGGCGGTCCTCCGTGCTGCGGGCAGGGCGCTCGCTGCGGCCGCGGAAGGTGCGCTCGCCGCCGCGTTCCTCGTAGTCGGCGCGCGGGGCGCGGTCCTCGGCGTCACGCGGGCGGGAGGGACGCGGGCCGGCGGCCTTGCGGTCGCGGCTCGGGCCACGGCCGGGGCGCTCGGGGCGGCGCTCATCGCGGAACGGGCGCTCCTCCTCGGTGGGCGCCGGCTCGGTGGAGCGCACGCGCTGCACCAGCACCTTGCGGCCCTTGCGGTCGGCGACGAGGCCGGAACTCACGGTCTTGTCCGGGCCGGCCTCGGTGTCGATCGGGCGGCGGCGCGGGCGATCCTCGGCGCCTTCCACCTTGGCGTAGCGCGCCTTGGAGGGCTTGCGCGGCGCCTCGTCCTCGACCGCGTGGTCGAACACCGGGCCCTCGAAATCAGCGCCGGCGGCGGCGGCAAGCTCCGGGCCGAGCTGGTCCATGAGGATGCGCGTGCGCACTTCCTCCACCGCGCCCTGCACAATCTCGCCGAGCTGGAACGGGCCATAGGAAAGGCGGATCAGCCGGTTCACGTCGAGGCCGAGGCTGCCGAGAACGTTACGCACCTCGCGGTTCTTGCCCTCGCGCAGCGCCAGCGTCAGCCACACATTGGCGCCCTGCACGCGGTCAAGCACCGCCTCGATCGGCCCGTAATGCACGCCGTCCACCGTGATGCCGGCGATCAGCGCGTCGAGCTTGTCCTGGGTGATGTCGCCCTTGGCGCGCACCCGGTAGCGGCGCAGCCAGCCGGTCTCCGGCAGCTCCAGCACGCGGGCGAGGCCGCCATCATTGGTGAGCAGGATCAGACCCTCGGTGTTGAGGTCGAGCCGGCCGACCGAGACCAGCCGCGGCAGGCCGCCGGGCAGGATCTCGAACAGGGTCGGGCGCCCCTCGGGGTCGTAATTGGTCGTCACCACGCCCTTGGGCTTGTGGTAAAGATAGAGCCGCGTGCGCTCCTTCTCCGGCAGCTTCACGCCGTCCACCGTGATGGTGTCTTCCGCCGTCACCGTGCGGGCCGGGCTCTCCAGCACCTCGCCATTGACCGCGACACGACCGGCGAGGATCCATTCCTCGATCTCGCGGCGCGAGCCGAGGCCGGCGCGGGCGACGACCTTGGCGATGCGCTCAGCCTCGCGCGGTTCGGCCGGCGCCAGCGCGCGGGGGGCGCGCGGCACGCGATTCTGTTCCTTGCGGGGCGGGGTATTCTTGGGCATGGGATGCGGCCGTCCGGGGCTACGCGCCGGGCGAAAAGGCGCCGGGCGTCTCAAGCGATATCTGTAATGGGTCGCGGGTGCTAGCACGTCCGGGGCCGCGAGGCGAGCTTTTACGGGAGGACGCGCGCGGTGACGGGACGCTCGAGCTTCATGACACGAGCGCTGGACGAGGCGCGGGCGGCGGCCGCGCGCGGCGAGGTGCCGGTCGGCGCGGTGGTGGTGCGCGAGGGTGTGGTGATCGCCGCCGACGGCAACCGCACGCGCGAGCTGAACGACCCCTCCGCCCATGCCGAGATGCTGGCGATCCGCACGGCGGCGGCGGCGCTGGGCTCGGACCGGCTCACCGATTGCGATCTCTATGTGACGCTGGAGCCCTGCACCATGTGCGCGGGCGTCATCGCCTGGGCGCGGCTGCGCCGGGTCTATTACGGCGCAGCGGACCCCAAGGGCGGGGCGGTGGAGAGCGGCGTGCGCTTCTTCGCCCAGCCGAGCTGCCATCACCGGCCGGATGTCTATGGCGGCCTCGGCGAGAGCGAGGCGGCGGCCCTGCTGAAGGATTTTTTTGCCAGCCGGCGCTGACCCCGGCTTCCGGCGAAGTCGGGGTCAGTTCACCCGCGAGACGCAGAAATCCACCACGTCGACCAGCGCGCTGCGGGCAGGACCGGCCGGGAAGATGCCGAGCGCGTCCTTGGCCATGGCGCCGTAATGGCGGGCGCGCTCCACCGTGTCGGCAATGGCGCGGTGGCGGGCGAGCAGTTCGATGGCGTGGTCGAGGTCGCCATCGGCGATCTCGCCGCGCTCCAGGCAGCGGCGCCAGAAGTCCCGCTCGGTCTCGCTGCCGCGCCGGAAGGCCAGCACGATGGGCAGGGTGATCTTGCCCTCGCGGAAATCGTCGCCGACATTCTTGCCGAGCGCGGCGCCCGAGCCGCCATAATCCAGCGCGTCATCGACAAGCTGGAAGGCGATGCCGAGATTCATGCCATAGCTGCGGCAGGCGGCCTGTTCCAGCTTCGGCCGGCCGGCGAGCACCGGGCCGACTTCGCAGGCGGCGGCGAACAGCTCGGCGGTCTTGCCGCGAATGACGGCGAGATATTCGTCCTCGCTGGTCGCGGTGTTCTTGGCGGCGGCGAGCTGGGCCACCTCGCCCTCGGCGATCACCACGGCGGCGGTCGAGAGGATGTCGAGCGCGGAGAGGTTGCCGACCTCGATCATCATGCGGAAGGCCTGGCCGAGCAGGAAATCGCCCACCAGCACGCTCGCCTCATTGCCCCAGAGCATCCGGGCGGCGAGCTTGCCGCGCCGCATCTCGCTGTCGTCGACCACGTCGTCATGCAGCAGCGTCGCCGTGTGCATGAACTCGACCGAGGCGGCGAGCTTCACATCGCCCTCGCCCTGATAGCCGGAGAGATCGGCGGTCGCGAGCGTCAGCATCGGGCGCAGACGCTTGCCGCCGGAGGAGATGAGGTGCTGCGCGACCTCCGGGATCATCGTCACGTCCGAGCCGGTGCGCGAGAGGATCAGGGTGTTCACCCTGTCCATATCGGCCCGCACCAGGTTGACGATGCCCTCGATGGACGGGGCGGCGGAGACCTCGGCGGCGGGATTGAAAGGCAGGACGACGGCCACGGCGGACTTTCCGGTTGGTCGGTTATGGACGCCCATATGAAGGGCGGGCAGGTGTTCCGGCAAGTAGATGCCGACAAGTGGGCGCCGGCGGCACATTCGGCAAGCCCGCCCCGGCGACCGGGAAGGCGCGCACGCTCTGCCGGCCCCGGCATAGCGCAATTGGCGGGCGGACGGAAATACTCCGTCCGGCGCGACTGACGCAGCGTCAGGCGCCGGACACGCTTTCGTGCCACTATGGCGCCATGCGTGAACTGCTTCGGACCAACGACATCGTGCTGCTTTCCGCCGTCGAGGCGCTGCTTGACGGGGCCGGCATCGTCCATTTCGTGCTCGACCAGCATATGAGCGTGATGGAAGGCTCGATCGGCCTGCTGCCGCGCCGGCTTCTGGTCGGGGAGGACGAGATGCCGCGCGCCCGCACCTTGCTGCGCGAGGCCGGCCTCGGCGCCAAGCTGCGGGCCGAATGAGAGATGGCGGCGTGATGGACACCGACGCGGCGCCCTTTGCCGATATGCCCGCCGATCTGCGGGCGGAACTGACCGACGATGTCTTTCTCGACGGGCGGCTGCGGCTGTTGCAACCCGCGCGAGGCCACCGCGCCGGCCATGATGCGCTGCTGCTCGCCGCCAGCGCGCCGGGCGATGCCCGCATTGCGGTCGATCTCGGCGCCGGTGTCGGCACGGCGGGGCTCGCCTTGGCGGTCCGCGTGCCCGAGGTAGCGTTGACCTTGGTCGAGCTCGACCCCGCCACCGCCGCGCTTGCCCGCTGCAACGCCGCCCGGCAGGCGCCGGATCTTGCCGGGCGCGTGGGCGTCGTCGAGGCTGATGTGGCGGCGCTGGGACGGCCCGCGGGCCCGCCGCTCCCGGCAGCCGGCGCGGCCGACCTCGTGCTGATGAACCCGCCCTTCAACGACCCCACCCGCCACCGCGCCTCCCCGCATGAGCGTCGCGCGCTCGCCCACAGCGTACCGGATGCGGGGATGGAGATGTGGCTCAAGGCCGCCGCCCGGCTGCTCGCCCCGGCCGGGCGGCTGGCGCTGATCCACCGGCCGGAGGCCATCGAGGCGCTGCTGGCGGGGATGAAAGGCCGTTTCGGAGCCGTGACGATCCGCCCCGTGCATCCGCGCCCCGACGCGCCGGCGATCCGCCTGCTGATCGGGGCGATCAAGGGACGGCGCACCCCGCCGGCCTTTCTGCCGCCGCTGGTGCTGGCCGGTGATGACGGGCGCCCGAGCCTCAACGCCGAGCGCCTGCTGCGGGACGCGGGCGGGTTGTGACAGCGGCGGCGCTTGAGGCGCACCGCGTGAGGCCCCCCGCTTGAGGCTTGGCCCCTCGCACCCTATGTCAGAGGCAGATCACGACGGGTGGTGATCATCAGGGACATCATGGCCAGCTCATTTCTCGCCGACCTCCGCCGCCGCCTCGATCCCATCCTGCCCGCGCGGATGCGCGCGGGTGCCGCCATCGTTCCGGTGGTCCGGCTCTCCGGCGCCATCGGCATGGCGCGCCCGTTCAATCCCGGCCTGACCTTCGCCGGCATTTCCCGCACGCTCGACCGCGCCTTCGCGGTGAAGGGGGCCAAGGCGGTGGCGCTGGTGATCAACTCGCCGGGCGGCGCGCCGGTACAGTCGCATCTGATCTACCGGCGCATCCGCCTGCTGGCGGACGAAAAGAAGATCCCGGTCATCGCCTTCGTCGAGGATGTCGCGGCCTCCGGCGGCTACATGCTGGCCTGCGCCGCCGACGAAATCGTCGCCGATCCCTTTTCCATTGTCGGCTCGATCGGCGTGGTCAGCGCCGGCTTCGGCTTCGACCGGGTGATCGACAAGCTCGGCATCGACCGACGCGTCTACACCGCCGGCACGCGCAAGGTGATGCTCGACCCGTTCCAGCCGGAAAAGGCCGAGGATATCGAGCGGCTCAAGGCGATCCAGCAGGACATCCACGCCGCCTTCAGCGGGCTGGTGAAGCAGCGCCGGGGCGACGTGCTCACCGGCGACGACGACACGCTGTTCTCCGGCGAATTCTGGGCCGCGCCGCAGGCGCAGGAACTGGGACTGGTCGATTCCATCGGCGAGGTGCGCTCCTTCCTGCGGGCGCGCTATGGCGAGAAGGTGCTCACCCCGGTGATCGAGCCGCGCGCTGGCTTCTTCAGCCGCCGCCTGGCGGGCCTCTCCGCGCTTGGCGGGGATGCCGCCGGCGCCGCCGGGGCGGGCTTCGCCCAGTCGCTGGCCGCCCAGGCCGAGGAGCGCGCCCTGTGGGGCCGCTTCGGCCTGTGACGCCCGGCTGAGGGAGACAAACGCATGCCCCCCTTGTTCGTGCTCGCCCTCGGCGCCCTTGGCGCCGCCGCGCTGGTGAAGCGGCTCGCCGGTGAATCGCGCCGCGTCAATGCCGAGCTCGACGCGCAGCGCGCGGCGGATGCGGCGCGCGAGGCCGGCCGCGGCACGCTGCGCCGCGACCCATCCACCGGCGACTACCGCCCGCACGATTCCTGAAGCCGCCGCCCGCCGGCCGGAAAATGCCGAAATTTGGAGCTTTTCCAATTCGATAGGCTCTGCCTATCATTACCGCGAATTCACTTGGTACGCCTCCGCTTCGGCCTTATCCCGAAACGGTGGGAAAGGCGGGTGGATGCGCGATGCTTCAAAGGTCTGAAAGCGGCTGGAAGGCGGGAACGACGGTGCGGCGACGCGGGCGGTGGCGCTGGGTTGGCCTGGCCGTTCTCGTGGCGGCGTGCGCGGGCGGCTACTATTATGGCACCCGCGCCCAGGCGCCCGCCGCGCCCGAGTTCCAGACCGCCAAGGTCGAGATCGGCGACATCCAGACCAATGTCACTGCCATCGCCAATATGCAGCCCAAGACCTATGTCGATGTCGGCACGCAGGTCTCCGGCCAGCTCCGGGTGATCCATCCCGATGTCGGGGCGATCGTGAAGAAGGGCGACCTGCTCGCCGAGATCGACCCCACCGTCTACCAGACCCGCGTGAATGGCGACCGCGCCAGCCTCGACAATCTGCGCGCCCAGCTCGCCCAGGCCGAGGCGCAGCTCACGCTCGACCGGCTGCGCAACGATCGCGCCCAGGAGCTCTGGTCGAAGCAGGCCGGCAGCCGTGACGCGGCCGAGGCGGCCGAGGCCACGATGCGCATCTCCATCGCCAAGATCGACGCGCTGAAGGCGCAGATCGCCCAGACGCAGGCGACGCTCGACGGCGACCTGGCCAATCTCGGCTACACCAAGATCTACGCGCCGATGGACGGCACGGTGGTCTCGATCACCGCCCGCGAGGGCTCGACGCTCAACGCCAACCAGAGCGCGCCCATCGTGCTGCGCATCGCCGACCTGCAGACCATGACGGTGACGGCGCAGGTGGCCGAGGGCGACATTCCGAAGATCACGGTCGGCACCCCCGCCTATTTCTCGACGCTCGGCCTGCCGGACCGGCGCTGGGAGGGGGCGGTGCGGCAGATCGAGCCGACGCCGACCATCGTCAACGACGTCGTGCTCTACAATGTGCTGATCGACGTGCCCAACCCCGACCTGACGCTGATGACCAACATGACCGCGCAGGTCTTCTTCCGTCTCGGCGAGGCCAAGGGCGTGCCGCTGGTGCCGACCGCCGCCGTGCGCACCCGCCGCGACGGCACCGCGACGGTGCGCGTGATGACCCCGCAGGGGCCGCAGGAGCGCAACATCAAGATCGGCATCGCCAACCGCGCCATGACGCAGGTGATCGAGGGGCTGTCGCCCGGCGATACGGTCGTCACCGGCGCCGGCGCCCCCGGCGCGCGTCCGGGCGGACCGGGCGGCCAGCGCCCGCCCGCCATGCCGCCGCGCCTCGGCTGAGGAGGGCGGCATGAGCGAGGATGTGCCGGGAGAGATGAGCGGCGGGACCGAGGATCTGGCGCTGCGGCTCGACGCGCTGCCGGCCCCGGAGGCCGGGCAGGCAGTGCCGCTGCGCCCGATCATCGAACTGACCGATGTCAGCCGCATCTACCCGAATGGCGAGACAGTCGTGCGCGCGCTCGACCGCGTGTCGCTCGCCATCCATCCCGGCGAGTTCGTCGCCATCATGGGTCAGTCCGGCTCGGGCAAATCGACGCTGATGAACATTGTCGGCTGCCTCGACCGCCCCTCCGCCGGCGCCTACCGGGTGGACGGCGTCGATGTCGCGGAGCTCGATCCCGACCAGCTCGCGGCGCTGCGCTGCTCGACCTTCGGCTTCGTGTTCCAGCGCTACAATCTGCTGCCGACGCTGACGGCGGCGGAAAATGTCGAAATTCCTGCCATCTATGCCGGCACGCCACAGGAGCGGCGGACCTCGCGGGCGCATGAACTGCTCGACCGCCTCGGCCTTGGCGATCGCGCCGAGCACCGCCCGAACCAGCTCTCCGGCGGCCAGCAGCAGCGGGTCTCCATCGCCCGCGCGCTGATGAACGCCGCGCCGGTCATCCTCGCCGACGAGCCGACCGGCGCGCTCGATTCGCGCAGCGGCGAGGATGTGCTGGCCCTGCTCACCGAGCTGAACGCGGAAGGCCACACGGTCATCCTCATCACCCACGATCCCGATGTCGCCGCGCACGCCCGGCGCGTCGTGCGCTTTCAAGACGGCCACATCGTCTCCGACGAGCGGCGCGAGCCGGAACCCGCCCGCACGCCGCTGCCGGGAACGCGCGCCAGCAGCGGCGGCGGTTTTGCCCGCTTCGTGCCGGATCTGGCGGAAGCCGTGCGCATGGCCTTCGCCTCCATGGCGGCCAACGTGTTCCGCACGGCGCTGACGCTGCTCGGCATCGTCATCGGCGTTGCCTCGGTCATCACCATGCTGGCGGTGGGCGATGGCGGCAAGCAGAGCGTGCTGGAGCGCATTTCGCAGATCGGCACCAATCTGCTGATCGTGCGGCCGGGGGCGGCGGGCATCCGCACCAGCGGCGACAACGCGACGCTTCTGCCGGAGGATGCGGACGCGTTGCGGGTCATTCCCGGCATCAGCGCCGTCGCGCCCGAGCGCACCGGCCGCTACACGATGCGCTTCGGATCGGCCGATTATTACACCTCGGTCACCGCCACCAGCGCCGACTATCTCGACGCCCGCGACTGGGCGCTGGCGCGCGGGGTGATGTTCACCGCCGCCGATGTGCGCGCCTATGCGCCGGTGATCGTGCTCGGCCAGACCGTCGTTACCAACCTGTTCGGCGAGGATGATCCGCTCGGGCGCTATGTGCTGGTGAAGAACGTGCCCTATGAGGTGATCGGCGTGCTCGCCCCGCGCGGCGCCAATGCCTTTGGCCAGGATCAGGACGATGTGGCGCTGGTGCCGATCTCCACCGGCTTCGTGCGGGTGTTCGGCCGGCGCTTCGTCAACTCCATCACGGTGAAGGTGGAGAAGGCCGAGGAGATCCCGCAGGTCGAACAGGCCATCACCCGCCTCATCACCGATCGCCATCAGGTCGAGGATTTCCAGGTGCGCAACACGGCGCAGTTCCTCGAGACGGCGCTGGAGACGCAGAACACCCTCACCCTCGTGCTCGGCTGCGTCGCCGCCATCTCGCTGCTGGTGGCGGGCATCGGCGTGATGAACATCATGCTGGTGAGCGTGACCGAGCGCACCCGCGAGATCGGCATCCGCATGGCGACCGGCGCGCGCATGAGCAACATCATGCTGCAGTTCAACACCGAGGCGCTGGTGGTGTGCGGCGTCGGTGGGGCGGTGGGCGTCGGGCTCGGCATCGGCGTGGCGCTGCTGCTGGAATATCTCGGCGTCACCATCGTGCTGTCGCTGCTGCCGCCGGTGCTGGCCTTTGGCTGCGCCTTCCTCACCGGGCTGATCTTCGGCTACCTCCCCGCCCGCAAGGCGGCGGGCATGGACCCGGTGGTGGCACTCGCCTACGAGTGAACGGCGAACCTGCCGCGTCATCCCCGGGCTCGGCCCGGGGATACACGACTTTTAGCGCGCGGGGCCATGAGACGTGGATGGCCGGGCCAAGCCCGGCCATGACGGCGTTTGGCCAATGCCCGCCACACGAACCCTTGCCCCCCGCCGCCTGAACGTTTAGGCGAAGCGCAAGGTCGGGGTGCTGGAGGCTTGCCGCATGAATGTTCTACTGCTCGGTTCGGGTGGCCGCGAACACGCGCTCGCCTGGAAGCTGGCGCAGAGCCCGCTGCTCGGCCGGCTCTTTGCGGTGCCGGGCAATCCGGGCATTGCCGGGCATGCGACCTGCATCGACCTTCCGCTCGACGACCATGACGCCCTCGTCACCCTGTGCGGCGCGGAGAAGATCGACCTTGTGGTGGTCGGCCCCGAGGCGCCGCTGGTGGACGGCATCGCCGACCGGCTGATCGCGGAAGGGCTTCCGGTCTTCGGCCCGCGCCGGGTCGCCGCGCAGCTTGAGGGCTCGAAGCTCTTCACCAAGGAACTGTGCAAGGCGCACAACATCCCGACCGCGGCCTTCGGCCGCTTCACCGAGGTGGAGGATGCCCGCGCCTTCATCCGCGCCCAGGGCGCCCCCATCGTGCTGAAGGCCGACGGGCTGATGGCCGGCAAGGGCGTGATCGTCGCCATGACCATCGACGAGGCGCTGGACGGCGTCGACGAGGTGTTCGCCATGGGCGGGGCCGGCACCGAGATACTGATCGAGGAATTTCTGGAGGGCGAGGAAGTCTCGTTCTTCTGCCTCGTGGATGGCGAGACCGTGCTGCCCTTCGGCTCGGCGCAGGACCACAAGCGCGCCTATGATGGCGATCGCGGCCCCAACACCGGCGGCATGGGCGCCTATTCGCCCGCCCCGGTCTTCACCGCCGAGATGGAACGCCACGCGCTGCACGACATCATCAAGCCGACCGCCCGTGCGCTGGCCGATGCGGCGAGCGCCTATCGCGGCGTGCTGTTCGCCGGGCTGATGATCACCCGCGAGGGGCCCAAGCTCATCGAATATAATGTCCGCTTCGGCGACCCGGAATGCCAGGTGCTGATGCTGCGCATGGAAGGCGACCTGCTGCCGATCCTGCACGCGGTCGCCACCGGCCGGCTGGAAGACCAGCCGGTGCCGCTGAAGCCCGAGGCGGCGATCACCGTCGTCATGGCGGCGCGCGGCTATCCCGGCAGCTACCAGAAGGGCACGCGCATCGCCGGCATCAATGCCGCCGAGCAGATTCCCGGCGTGAAGGTGTTCCATGCCGGCACGAAGCAGGCGGGCAGCGATCTCGTCGCCAATGGCGGGCGGGTGCTCAACGTCACCGCCATCGGCGCCAATGTGGCGGAGGCGCGCGAGCGGGCCTATGACGCGGTCGCCCGCATCGACTGGCCGGACGGCTTCTGCCGCAGCGACATCGCCTGGCGCGCGCTGGGCAGCGACCCCACATAGGCGCGGCGCGGCACCGTTCACAGAATCGCCGCGTGACAGCGGCATGAGGTGAGGCCATGGACGAACATCCCGCCTCTTCCCGCGGCCGGCGCCATCCCCGCCCGGCCCCCGAACGTCACCATCCGCCCGGCGAGGCGCCCCATCAGGGCGTCATCGTCTCCGGCGAGAGCAGCGCAACGTCGGAACCGGCCGGGCCGCGCATCGCCGTGGCGTTGGGCTCGGGCGGGGCGCGCGGCCTCTCGCATATCGTCGTGCTGGAGGCGCTGGACGAACTCGGCATCCGCCCCTGCGCCATCGCCGGCGCCTCGATCGGCGGCTTCTTCGGCTGCATCTACGCCGCCGGCATGCCGGCCAAGGATCTGCGCCAGCTCGTGTCGCACACGCTGCGCAACCGCGGCGAGGTGATGCGCCGCCTGCTCGCCGCCCGCGTCGGGCGCATCGCCGACCTGTTCGGCGGCCTCGGCAATCCCGTGCTGGTCGATGCCGAGCGCGTGGTCGCCGGCTTCCTCCCCGATATGGTGCCGGAGCGCTTCGAGGATCTCGCCATTCCCTTCCAGGTGGTGGCGACGGATTATTGGGGTCGCTGCGAGAAGATGTTCGAGCACGGCCCGATCCGCCCGGCCATTGCCGCCTCGCTGGCCATTCCCGGCCTGATGCGTCCGGTGGAACTCGGCGGCCACACGCTGGTTGATGGCGGCGCGGTCAACCCGCTGCCCTTCGACCTCCTGCGCTCCAAGGCCGACATCGTGCTGGCCGTCGACATCACCGGCGGCCATGGCGCGGACACGCGCGGCGTGCCGCAGGCGCTGGAATCGATGTTCGCCACGCTGCAGATCATGGCCAGCGCCATTGTCGGCGAGAAGCTGAAATCCGGCGCGCCGGACATCCTCATTCGCCCGAATGTGCATGACTTCCGCGTGCTCGACTTCTTCCGCGTGATGGCCATCCTCAAGGCCGCCGAGCCGGCCAAGGATGAGGTGAAGCGCCGGCTTGAGGCCGTGCTGGGCTGAGGCGTCAGCCGCGCGGGCCGAACACCACGATGGCCGCGCCAAAAAGGCACACGGCGCCGCCGAGCAGATCCCACCAATCCGGCCGGAATCCTTCGACCGCCCATAGCCAGAGGAGGGAGGCCGCGACATAGACCCCGCCATAGGCGGCGAAGGCCCGCCCGGCGGCGCTCGCCTCGACCTGCGTCAGCGCCGTGCCGAAGGCGATGAGGCTGAGTATGCCCGGCACCAGCCAGAGCGGGTTCGCCCCGCTGCGCAGCACCGCCCAGAAGGCGAAGCAGCCGGCGATTTCCAGAAAGGCGGCAAGACCGAAAAGGAGGGGGGTGGGCACAAGCGCGGTGGTCATGGGCTCTCCCCGCCTCAGCCGATTACGGTGGATTTCACCCACCAGCCCGGCCGGGCGGCGGCGACCTGCTTGGCCGCGCGGGCGGCGGCGCGGCAATCGTCATAGAGCGCGAACATTGTCGCGCCGGAGCCGGACATGCGCACCAGCCTCACATCCGGCGTCCCGGCCAACGCCGCTTCCACCTCATCAAGCACCGGCGCGAGGGCGCGGGCGGGCGCCTCCAAGTCGTTCGGTTCGTTGGCGAGCCAGCCCAGCGCCGCCGCGCGGCTGGTGAAGGCGGGCAGCGGCGTCGCGCGTGCCCGTGTCGTGCCCGGCTCAAGCGCCAGCGCGCGGAACACGCCGGAAGTCTCGACCGGCACGCGCGGATTGACCAGCACGGCGCCGAAGCGCGGCAGGGCGACGGGGGTCAGGCTCTCACCGCGCCCGCCCATGAGGCAGGCCCGCCCCAAAAGGCAGGCCGGCACATCCGAACCGGTGGCGAGCGCCGCCGCCATGAGGCGCGGATCGCCCAGCGCCAACCCATTGGCACGGGCCAGCAGCCGCAGCGCCGCCGCTGCGTCGGCCGAACCGCCGCCAATGCCGGCTGCGACCGGCAGGCGCTTGTCGAGAGTGAAAGAACCGAGCCCAAGGCCGGGCACGCGGGTGGCGAGGTCGCGCGCGGCGCGCAGCACCAGATTGTCGGCCCCCGCCTCCAGCCCCGCCGCGCCCGGACCGGTGAGGCTCAGCGACAGCTCGTCTCCCGGCGCGAGGCTCAATCGATCGGCGACGCCGGCAAAGGCAACGAGGCTCGCCAGTTCGTGATAGCCGTCGGCGCGGCGCCCGAGCACGCGCAGCGACAGGTTCACCTTCGCGGGAGCGCGTTCGGTGGGCACGGCGGATGGCGTGGATGCAGGCGGGCGCAGCATGGTCCGCTTATGCGACGGCGGGCCGGACCTCGCAAGGCGGCGCTTCCGGCCCGTGCTTGCCAGCGACCGGCGTTTGGATGTATAAGACCGCCAATCCAAATATCTCACAACGACTTCTGGTCGGTTGAGAGTGGGTTCCGCCGCCGGAACCCGCTCTTTTTGCATTGCGGACCTGATAGGTTCGGACGGGACGGATGAGCGAACAGGACATCACTGCCGAACAGGCAAACGAAGCGGCTACCGCGCCGGAATCGCGCCTCGACGAGCCGCGGCTCGTGACCGAGACCGGCCCGGCCGCGCGAGTCGCCGGGATTGTCGGCCCGGTGCTCCAGGGCCTCGGCTTCCGCCTTGTGCGGGTCAGGCTCTCGGGCCGCGAGGGCATAACGCTGCAGATCATGGCCGAGCGGCCCGATGGCAGTTTCGGTATCGAGGAATGCGAGGCGGCGAGCCGTGCCATCTCGCCGGTGCTCGATGTCGAGGATCCGATCTCCGGCGCCTACACGCTGGAAATGTCCTCGCCCGGCATCGACCGCCCGCTGGTGCGCCTCAGCGATTTCGAGCGCTGGGCAGGTCATGAGGTAAAGGTCGAGATGGCCGTGCCGCTGGAGGGCCGCAAGCGCTTTCGCGGCACGCTGACGGGCGCGCAGAACGCCGAGGCGCTGGTGCGCCTGCCCGACGCCCCCGCCGACACGCCGGACCTGTTCGCCCTGCCGATCGCCGACATTGGCGAGGCCCGCCTCGTCATGACCGAGGCGCTGATCCGCGAGGCCCTGCGGCGCGACAAGGCGCTGCGCGAGGGCGCCGGCATCGACGAGGACGACATCGACACCGCCGATATCGGCGATGCGCTCGCCGACGAGACCGAGGGCGACGAGGATGCGGGCGAGGACTCGGCGGAGGGCCCCACCCCTCGCCTCATCCCGCCGAAGAAGATGCCGGTGCGCGGCAAGGTGAAGGCGAAGCCCGCCTTCAAGCCGAAGGGCGCCGCCAAGCCCGGCAAGAAGTCCAACGCCAAACGCAAATCTACCGCGAAGGAGATCCACTGATGGCAGTGGTCAGCGCAAACCGGCTCGAACTCCTGCAGATCGCCGATGCGGTCGCGCGCGAGAAATCCATCGACCGGGGCATCGTCATCGCCGCCATGGAAGATGCGATCGCCAAGGCGGCCCGCTCGCGCTACGGCGCGGAGACCGACATCCACGCCGAGATCAACCCGCGCACCGGCGAACTGCGCCTGGCGCGCCATCTCCTCGTGGTCGATCAGGTCGACAATCCTGCCATCGAGATCGACCTCGCCAGCGCCAACCGGCTGAACCCGGCCGCGCAGGTCGGCGATTCCATCGCCGACACGCTGCCGCCCTTCGATTTCGGCCGGATTGCCGCGCAGAGCGCCAAGCAGGTCATCGTGCAGAAGGTGCGCGAGGCCGAGCGCGACCGGCAGTATGACGAGTTCAAGGATCGCATCGGCGAGATCGTCAACGGCGCGGTCAAGCGCGTCGAATATGGCAATGTGGTCGTCGATCTCGGCAAGGGCGAAGCCTCGCTGCGCCGCGACGAGTTGCTGCCGCGCGAAGTCTTCAAGGTCAGCGACCGCATCCGCGCCTATGTCTATGATGTGCGCCGCGAGCCGCGCGGCCCGCAGATCTTCCTGTCGCGCACCCATCCGCAGTTCATGGCGAAGCTGTTCGCGCAGGAAGTCCCGGAAATCTATGACGGCATCGTCGAGATCAAGGCGGTCGCCCGCGACCCCGGCTCGCGCGCCAAGATCGCCGTCACCTCGCGCGATTCCTCGGTGGACCCGGTCGGCGCCTGCGTCGGCATGCGCGGCTCGCGCGTGCAGGCCGTGGTGAACGAACTGCAGGGCGAGAAGATCGACATCATCCCGTGGTCGCAGGACGTCGCGACCTTCATCGTCAACGCGCTCGCCCCGGCCGAAGTGGTCAAGGTGGTGCTCGACGAGGATAGCGAGCGTATTGAAGTCGTGGTGCCCGATGCCCAACTAAGCCTGGCGATTGGCCGTCGCGGCCAGAATGTCCGCCTCGCTTCCCAGCTTACCGGCTGGGACATCGACATCATGACCGAGGCGGAAGAGAGCGAGCGGCGCCAGAAGGAATTCGCCGAGCGCTCGAAGATCTTCGCCGAGGCGCTCGATCTCGACGAGATGATGGGCCAGCTTCTGGCCTCCGAGGGCTTCGCGACGCTGGAAGAGCTGGCGTATGTGCCGCTCAACGAGCTCGCCGGCATCGAAGGCTTCGACGAGGACACGGCGCAGGAACTGCAGAGCCGCGCCCAGAACTATCTGGCGCAGGTCGAGGCCGATCTCGACGCGCGCCGCCGCGAGCTGGGCGTCGCCGACGACCTGCGCGAGGTGCCGGGCGTGACCTCGGCCATGCTGGTGGCGTTCGGTGAGAACGACATCAAGTCGGTCGAGGATCTCGCCGGCTGCGCCACCGACGATCTCGTCGGCTGGACCGAGCGCAAGGATGGCGAAACCGTCCGCACGCCGGGCGCGCTGGAAGGCTTCGAGATCTCCCGCGAGGAGGCCGAGGCGATGGTGATGCAGGCCCGCGTCAAGGCCGGCTGGATCGACGAGTCGGAACTGGCGGTGGCTGGTGAGGACGCGGCGGACGGCGCGGCGGACGCCGAGGACGAGGCCCGGGCCTGATCGGCTCTGGCTGGGTCTGGGGCGCCGGGGACGGAGGCGGGAATGCCTGACGAGAACACGGCGCCCGGCACGGACGTGCCCGAGATTGGCGTGCCCAAGATTGACGTGCCTGAGACGAACGTGCCCAACGCAGATGCGGCTGCCGCCGGCACCGAGGTGCCGGAGCCGGAGCTGCCGGAAACCGATGCCGGCCCCGCGGCCGCGCGTCGCGAGACCACCCGGCAGTGCCTCGCCACCCGCGAGGTGATGCCGGTCGACCGGATGATCCGCTTCGTCGTCGGTCCCGACGGCGTGGTGGTTCCCGATATCGCCGCCCGCCTGCCGGGTCGCGGTGCCTGGGTCGCCGCCAATCGCGCGGCGCTGCGCCAGGCGATGAAGAAGAAGGCTTTCGGCCGCGCCTTTCGCGGCCGTGGCCGTGCCGAGGAGAGCCTCCCCGATCTGGTGGGGGCGCTGCTCGAAAAGGACGCGCTCGCCGCCCTCGCCCTCGCCAACAAGGCCGGGCGGGTGGTGACGGGCAATGCCAAGGTGGTCGAGGCGCTGCAGGCTGCGGCGCCGCGGCCGGGCATGAAGCAGGTGCCCGTCGCGGGGCTGATGCACGCGGCGGACGCGGCCGAGGACGGGATGGCGAAACTCGATGCGCTGGCCCGCCGGATCGGCGAGGCGGCGGGACGGGAAATCGCCCGCGTCATGGCCTTTCCGGGCGCGCAATTGGACTTGGCACTCGGGCGGGCAAATGTGGTACATGCTGCGCTGCTTGCGCATCCGACGAGCGCGGGCTTCCTCGCGCGTGTAAAAAGGCTCGAAGACTGGCGCGCCGACTAAGCCAGTCGCCGAACGATAAGTGACGCATTCACGCACGGGGCGGGAGTGCACAGGAACGGATACCGAATGACCGATACGAAGAACCCGGGCGAGAAGACGGTGGGCGTTGGCCAGGGTGCTGGCCAGGGGGGCAAGACCCTCACGCTCAAGCGACCTGTCGAGCAGGGCGTCGTCCGCCAGAGCTTCAGCCATGGACGGTCCAAGTCCGTCGTGGTCGAGAAGGTGAAGCGTCGTGTACTTGGCCCGGGCGACAAGCCCGAGGCGCCGGTCGCGGCTGCCCCTTCTCCGGCCCCGGCGTCGGCCCAGCCGTCCCGTCCCGCTCCGGCTCCCGCCGCATCGCCGGCCCGCCCCGCTCCGGCGGCGCAGACCGCGCGCCCGCCGCTGCGCAGCACCCAGCCCTCGCCGAACGCCAATCTCTCGGCGCCGCGTCCGGCCCCGCAGGGCCCGCGCCCCGGCGGCGTCGTGCTGCGTTCGCTGACCGAGGAAGAGGCCCGCGCCCGCACCGCGGCCCTGCAGGACGCCCGCGTCCGCGAGGTCGAGGAGCGCAAGCGCGCCGAGGAAGAAGCCCGCCGCCGCGCCGAGCGCGAGGCGCGCGAGAAGATCGAGCGTGAGGCCGCCGAAGCGCGCAAGCGCGAGGAAGAGGCCCGCCGCGCCGCCGACGACGAGGCCAAGCGCAAGTCCGAGGAAGAGGCCCGCAAGCGTTTCGGCGAGAACCAGCCGGCCGCCGCGCCCTCCGCCCCGGCGGCGCCGCGCGCCGCCCAGCCGGCCGCGCCCGCCCCCTCCACGGCCGCCACTCCCGGCGCGCCGCGCGTGGCGACCCCGCGCAGCCCGAACGCGATGGATTCCGAGGAAGACGATCGCCGTCCGGTCCGTCGTGGCCCCGGTGGCGCCCCCGCGCGTCCGGTCACCCCGCCCAAGCCGACCCGTCCGGCCGGCCCCGAGAAGAGCCGTGGCCGCCTGACCGTCGTCACCGCCCAGTCCTCCGAGGACGAGCGCCAGCGTTCGGTCGCCTCCTTCCGCCGCCGCACCCAGCGCATGAGCGGTCATCGCCATGTCGAGGCGAAGGAGAAGATCGCGCGTGAAGTGACGGTCCCGGAGACGATCTCCATCCAGGAGCTCGCCAACCGCATGGCCGAGCGCGCCGTCGACGTCATCCGCCTGCTGATGAAGCAGGGCCAGATGGTGAAGATCACCGATGTGATCGACGCCGACACGGCCCAGCTCATCGCCGAGGAACTCGGTCACAGCGTGCGCCGCGTCGCCGAATCCGACGTCGAGGAAGGCCTGTTCGATACGGCCGACACCGACGACGAGCTGGTGTCGCGTCCGCCGGTCGTGACCATCATGGGCCATGTCGACCACGGCAAGACCTCGCTGCTCGATGCCATCCGCAAGGCCAATGTCGTCTCGGGCGAGGCTGGCGGCATCACGCAGCATATCGGCGCCTATCAGGTGACCTCCCCGCTCGGCGGCAAGGTGACCTTCATCGACACCCCCGGCCACGCCGCCTTCACGGCGATGCGTGCCCGTGGCGCGAAGGTGACGGACATCGTGGTGCTGGTGGTGGCGGCCGATGACGGCGTCATGCCGCAGACGGTCGAGGCCATCAGCCACGCCCGCGCCGCCAAGGTTCCGATGATCGTGGCGATCAACAAGATCGACAAGCCCGGTGCCAAGCCCGAGCGCGTGCGCAGCGAACTGCTGCAGTACGAGGTTCAGGTGGAAAGCCTCGGCGGCGACACGCTGGAAGTCGAGGTCTCGGCCAAGGCCCAGACCAATCTCGACAAGCTGCTGGAGCTGATCACCCTCCAGGCGGAAGTGCTCGACCTCAAGGCGAACCCGAACCGCGACGCGGAAGGCACCGTCATCGAGGCCAAGCTCGACCGTGGCCGTGGCCCGGTTGCCACCGTTCTGGTCCAGCGCGGCACGCTGCATGTCGGCGACATCGTCGTGGCCGGCGCCGAGATGGGCCGCGTGCGCGCCCTGATCGACGACAAGGGCGCCAATGTCGCCGGTGCCGGCCCGTCCTTCCCGGTCGAGGTGCTCGGCTTCAACGGCACGCCGGAGGCGGGTGACCGCATCGCCGTGGTGGAAAACGAAGCCCGTGCCCGCGAGATCACCGACTATCGCCAGCGCCAGAAGCGCGAGAAGGCGGCGGCCCGTTCCGCCACCGTCCGCGGCTCGCTGGAGCAGATGATGAGCCAGGCCAAGACGACGGGCCGGAAGGAATTCCCGCTCATCATCAAGGGCGACGTGTCCGGTTCGGTGGAAGCGATCATCTCCTCGCTGGAGAAGCTCGGCACCGACGAGGTGCAGGCCCGCATCATCCACTCCGGCGCGGGCGGCGTGAACGAGAGCGACGTGACGCTGGCCGAGACGGCCGGCGCGGCGATCATCGCGTTCAACGTGCGCGCCAACAAGGAAGCCCGCGACGCCGCGGACCGTGCCGGCATCGAGATCCGCCAGTACAACATCATCTACGACCTTGTGGATGACGTGAAGGCGGCGATGGGTGGCCTGCTCGCCCCGGTGAACCGCGAGACCATGCTCGGCAACGCCCTGATCAAGGAGATCTTCGGCGTCTCCAAGGTCGGCAAGGTGGCGGGCTGCCTCGTCACCGACGGCATCGTCGAGCGCGGCCAGCATGTCCGCCTGATCCGCGACAACGTCGTGATCCACGAGGGCAAGCTTGCGACGCTGAACCGCTTCAAGGATGCGGTGAACACGGTGCAGTCCGGCCAGGAATGCGGCATGTCCTTCGAGAACTACCAGGACATGCGCGCCGGCGACGTCATCGAGTGCTACCGCGTCGAGGTCGTGCAGCGCACGCTGTGATCCACGACGCCCCGTTCGCGGGGCGTCGGCGCGTCTCCTGAGGGGACGCGACACTCCACGGGAAGGTGCGGTCCAAGCCCGCGCCTTCCGGTCGAAGCCGGCTCCGCCGGCCCGGTGCGCCGGGCGGGAGCCCTGAAGGTTTGTGCATCATGAAGAACAGAGCGAGCTCGGGTTCCGGCCCGAGCCAGCGCCAGTTGCGCGTGGGCGAACTGGTACGCCACGCCCTCTCGGACATTCTCGCGCGCGGCGACCTGCCCGATCCCGCGCTCACCAAGGTTCTGATCACCGTGCCCGAGGTGCGGATGAGCCCGGACCTGAAGATTGCCACCTGCTTTGTCATGCCGCTCGGCGGCAAGGACACCAAGGCGGCGATCGACGCGCTGGCGACCAACGCCAAGCCGCTGCGCGGCGCCATCGGCCGCCGCGTCGAACTCAAATTCGTGCCGGAACTGCGTTTCCGCATCGACACCTCCTTCGAGGAGGGCTCGCGGATCGACGCCCTGCTGCGCCTGCCCGTGGTGCAGCGCGACCTCGAGACCGACACGACCGACAGCGAGACCGACGAATGAACGCCCCGCTTGCCCCCAAGGCCCTCCGCGACGAAGCTCTCGGCGAGGACGCCGTTCTGGACGCGGCCCTCACCGCGCCGCACGCCGTGCCCGAAACGGCCGTCGCCCTCCCGACCGAGGCCCCCGCCGAGTTGCCCCCGCGCAAGCGCCGCCCCAAGCGCGATGTCGATGGCTGGGTGCTGCTCGACAAGCCGGTCGGCATGACCTCGACCCAGGCGGTCGGCGCGGTGAAATGGCTGTTCCAGGCCAAGAAGGCCGGCCATGCCGGCACGCTCGACCCACTCGCCTCCGGCTGCCTGCCGATCGCGCTGGGCGAGGCGACCAAGACCGTTCCCTTCGTCATGGACGGGCGCAAGGTCTATCGCTTCACCGTGCGCTGGGGTGTCGAGACCGATACGGATGACAGCGAGGGCAAGGCCGTCGCGGACTCCACCGTGCGCCCGGACCGCGACGCCATTCTCGGCATCCTCGACGAGTTCCGCGGCCAGATCGAGCAGGTGCCGCCCGCCTTCTCGGCGCTGAAGATCAATGGCGAGCGCGCCTATGATCTCGCCCGCGACGGCATCCAGGTCGAGCTTGCCGCTCGCACCGTGGTGGTGCATTCGCTGGAACTCGTCGAGATGCCCGACGCCGACCATGCGGTGTTCGAGACCGAATGCGGCAAGGGCACCTATGTGCGCTCGCTCGCCCGCGACATGGGCCGACGCCTCGGCACGCATGGTCATATCTCGGCGCTGCGCCGCACCCGCGTCGGCACCTTCGCCGAGGAGGAACTCGTTCCGCTCGCCGCGCTGCGCGCCTGGTCCGAGGAGCGCGACGACGCCGCGCCGCTGCATGTGCTGCGCCCGGTCTCGGTCGGCCTCGACACGCTTCCCAGCCTGCGGGTCTCTTCCACCGATGCGGCGCGGCTCGCCCATGGCCAGCCGATCATCCTGCGCGGGCGCGACGCGCCGATCCTCGAAGGGCCGGTAGCGATCACCGCCGGCGGGCGCCTCATCGCGCTCGGCGAGGCCGAGGCCGGCGAGATCTACCCCAAGCGCATCTTCCACGCCGGCAAGTAGGCCGCGCTCCTAGAAGACCCCTCATCGGCCCGGCCCCGCGCCGGGCCGATCTGCATCTGCAGCGGCCCGAGCGGGCGGCCCGCGTTGACGCCCCGCCTGTGGCGGATCACTCTACCGTCCATGACACATGAGGCGACCATGGGACTGACGACGCAGGACAAGATTCTGATCGAGACGCGCATCGCCAATGAGAGCCCGTCGGCGACCGCGGCCTACCTCCTGTGGTTCTTCCTCGGCTTCGTCTCGGCGCACCGTTTCTATCTCGGGCGGCCGGGCACGGCGGTGCTGCAGATCCTCAGCTACTTCCTGGTGATCGGCTTCATCTGGTGGATCGTCGACGGCTTTCTCATCCCCGGCATGATCCGCGACAAGCAGGCCGAGCTGCGCCAGCGCTTCGTCACCTCGGCGCTCGCCGAACAGCCCTATCTCTGAGCGGCGGCGCCGCTTTCCGGCCCGTGCCGCCCGCCGGCATCGGCTAGCCAACGGCGCGATTTCGTGTATGGTGCCGACGCGTTGCGGACAGGCGTCCGCGCGACCCGTCTGCTTTGACCGCGCTGGACGACATCCCGGCCCGGCCGAACGACGGACCCGGCAGGCGACCCCGGACAGGGCCTTGAGGCCCGTGCCGCGCCCGCTCTTTCTTCTAGACACTGAAAGGACCACCCGATGTCGATCACTGCCGAGCGCAAGCAGGCGCTCATCACCGAATACGCCACCAAGCCGGGCGACACCGGCTCCGCCGAAGTGCAGGTCGCGATACTCACCGAGCGCATCGCCAACCTCACCGGCCACTTCAAGACCCACGCCAAGGACAACCATTCCCGGCGTGGCCTGCTGAAGCTGGTGTCCCAGCGCCGTGGCCTCCTCGACTATCTCAAGAAGACCGAGGAAGGCCGCTACAAGGCCCTGATCGAGCGGCTGGGCATTCGCCGCTGATGCACGACGCGAGGCTCGCGCTGTAACGGCGCGGGCCTCGTGCCTTTGAAGACGGCGCGCGCGGATGGTCCGCCACGCCGACGACCGTAAAGGCGGCGGGCATGGGGCTCGCCGCGTCCGACGAGAAGCGGCGCGCCATGGCAGGATCGCCGGGGGCTCGCAGGCAGGTCCGCGTACCGGATCCTGCACCGAGCCTCTCGCCGTCTTGCCCTGGCCCCGTTTCGGAAAGCCAGAGACAAACATGTTCGATATTCACCGCGAGGAACTCGATTGGGGTGGGCGCACGCTCGCCCTCGAGACCGGCCGCATGGCGCGCCAGGCCGATGGCGCCGTGCTCGCGACCTATGGCGACACCACCGTGCTCGCCACCGCCGTTTCCGCCAAGGCGCCCAAGCCCGGCCAGGACTTCTTCCCGCTGACCGTGAACTACCAGGAAAAGGCCTACGCGGCCGGCCGCATTCCCGGCGGCTATTTCAAGCGTGAAGGCCGTCCGAGCGAGAAGGAGACGCTGGTCTCCCGCCTCATCGACCGCCCGATCCGCCCGCTCTTCGCCGAAGGCTACAAGAACGACACCCAGGTCGTCGTGACCGTGCTCTCGCACGATCTCGAAAACGACCCGGACGTGGTCGCCATGGTCGCCGCCTCCGCCGCGCTCACCTTGTCCGGCGTGCCCTTCATGGGCCCGATCGGCGGCGCCCGCGTCGGCTTCATCGACAATGAGTATGTGCTGAACCCGACCGTCGACGAGGTCAAGGAATCGGCGCTCGACCTCGTGGTCGCCGGCACCGCCGACGCCGTGCTGATGGTCGAATCGGAAGCCAAGGAGCTGTCCGAGGAAGTCATGCTCGGCGCGGTCATGTTCGGCCACCGTCACTTCCAGCCGGTGATCGACGCGATCATCCGTCTCGCCGAGAAGGCCGCCAAGGAGCCGCGCGAGTTCAGCGCTCCCGACCATTCCGCGCTCGAGACCGAGCTGCGCGGCCTGATCGAGGCGGACCTGCGCGACGCCTACAAGATCGCCCGCAAGCAGGACCGCTACGAGGCTGTCGGCGCCGCCAAGTCCAAGGCGAAGGCGCATTACGCCGCGCTCGCCGCCGAGGGCAAGGACGTGCCGGACGCCCAGACCCTTGGCGAAGTGCTCAAGGAGCTCGAGGCTAAGATCGTCCGCTGGACCATCCTCGACGAGGGGATCCGCATCGACGGCCGCGACACCAAGACCGTGCGCCCGATCGTCTCCGAAGTCGGCGTGCTGCCGCGCGCCCACGGCTCCTCGCTGTTCACCCGCGGCGAGACGCAGGCCCTGGTCGTCGCCACGCTCGGCACCGGCGAGGACGAGCAGTACATTGACAGCCTGGAAGGCACCTACAAGGAGCGCTTCCTGCTGCACTACAACTTCCCCCCTTCTCGGTCGGCGAGACCGGCCGCATGGGTTCGCCCGGCCGTCGCGAGATCGGTCATGGCAAGCTCGCCTGGCGCGCCATCCGCCCGATCCTGCCGCCCGCGCATGAGTTCCCCTACACGCTGCGGGCGGTGTCCGAGATCCTGGAATCGAACGGCTCCTCCTCGATGGCGACCGTCTGCGGCACCTCCCTGGCGCTGATGGATGCCGGCGTGCCGCTGCGCCGTCCGGTGGCCGGCATCGCCATGGGCCTCATCCTCGAGGGTGAGCGCTTTGCGGTGCTGACCGACATCCTCGGCGACGAGGATCATCTCGGCGACATGGACTTCAAGGTGGCCGGCACCGAGAAGGGCGTCACCGCCCTTCAGATGGACATCAAGATCGCCGGCATCACCGAGGAGATCATGAAGGTCGCCCTCGGCCAGGCGAAGGATGGCCGCGCGCACATTCTCGGCGAGATGAGCAAGGCGCTGACCGGCGCCCGCGCCGAACTCGGCGAGCATGCCCCGCGCATCGAGGTGATCCAGATCCCGGTCGACAAGATCCGTGAAGTGATCGGCTCGGGCGGCAAGGTGATCCGCGAGATCGTCGAGAAGACCGGCGCCAAGATCAACATCGAGGACGACGGCACCGTGAAGGTCGCCTCCGCCTCGGGCGAGTCGATCAAGGCCGCGCTGAACTGGATCAAGTCCATCGCCTCCGAGCCCGAGATCGGCCAGATCTACGAGGGTACGGTGGTGAAGGTGGTCGATTTCGGCGCTTTCGTGAACTTCTTCGGCGCCAAGGACGGCCTCGTGCACGTCTCGCAGCTCGCCAAGGAGCGGGTGGCGAAGCCCTCCGACGTCGTCAAGGAAGGCGAGAAGGTCAAGGTCAAGCTGCTCGGCTTCGACGAGCGCGGCAAGACCCGCCTGTCCATGAAGGTCGTCGACCAGGAGACCGGCGAAGACCTCGAGGCGAAGGGCAAGGCCGACGAGCCGGCCGCCGACTGAGGCCTTTGGGGGCGCCGGGCTTCCGCCCGGCTTCTTCCTCCTGACGGAATCGAAAAGGGCGGCCGCGCGGCCGCCCTTTTTGCTGTCTGGGGCATGTCGCCCGGTGCGTGCCTCAGGCGGCGCGCACCGTCTCGACGAAGCTGTGAACTTCCTGGCGCAGGGCGACCGCCTGCTGGGACAGGTCGCGGGCGAAGGACAGCACCTGATGGGCGGCGACCGAGGAGGCTTGCGCGGCCTTCTCCACCGCACCCATGCTGCTCGTCACTTCCTTGGTCCCGTTCGCCGCCTGCTGGATCGAGCGGGCGACCTCCGAGGTGGTGGCCTGCTGCTCCGCCATGGCGGCGGCGATGGCGGAGGCCGAGGCGCGCAGCTCCGCGATGGTCCGGCTGAAGCCGGTGATCGATCCCAGCACATCCCCGGTCGAGGCCTGGATGCCAGAGACGCGCTCGGATATGCCGGCGGTGGCGGTGGCCGTCTGGCCGGCCAGCGTCTTCACCTCCTGCGCCACCACGGCGAAGCCGCGACCCGCCTCGCCGGCGCGGGCCGACTCGATGGTGGCGTTGAGCGCGAGCATGTTGGTCTGGCCGGCAATGGTGTCGATCAGGCTGATGATGGTGCCGATCTGCTCCGCCGCCGAGCGCAGATGCGTCATCTGGCCACTCGTCGAATCGACCTCGGTGACGGCGCGTTCGGTCATGGTGGTGGACTGGTGCAGCCGCTCGCCGATCTCATGCGCCGAGGCCGACAGCTCCTCAATGGCGGCCGCGACGGCCTGCACGTTGGAGGTGGCGAGCTGGGCCGCCGCGCTGACCGAGGCCGCCTGGGCGGTGGTCTCGTCGGCGGTGGCGTTGAGGCTTTCCGAGGCGGTCTGCAGCTCGCTCGCCGCCGTCGCGACGGTGTCGACGACGGCGCCGACCGCCGCCTCGAACTGGTTGGCGAGTTGGTGCATCTCCTCGCGCCGACGCATCGCCGCCATATGCTCGGCCGCCTCGTTCTCCGCCCGCTCGCGCTCGGCCTCGGCCAGGCTATCGCGGAACAGGGTGAGGCAGCGGGCCTGGTCGCCGATCTCGTCGCGGCGTTCGGCATGGGGGATCTCGGCGGTGAGATCGCCACCCGACACATGCTCCATCGCCTCGCTGACGTCGCGCACCGGGCGGGCAATGCCGAGGAAGGAATAGATGGCGGCGGCAATGGCGGCGAGAATGGCGATAACGGAGAAGATGAGGATCTGCGCCATGCCCGTGGCCAGCGCTTCGTCCGAAGCGATCTGCGCCTCAATGGCCTGGTCGGTGCTCTCCTTGGTCACGTCGCTCAACAGGCGCGTCGCCTCCTCCAGCGCCGGCTCGCTGCGCTCGGCGACGAGCTTGGCCCGGCTCTGGATTTCCTCGATGCCTTCATTGATCGTCGTGACATATTCCGCGAAATCCTTGCGGATCGTCTCCATCGTGGCGGCGATCATCGCATTGCTGCCGAACTGCTCGCCGACATCCTTCATCACCTGCTCGGCCCGCGCCTGCATCGAGACGATCAGCGGGAGCTTGGTGGTGTCGCCTTCCAGAATGAACAGCGCGGCGGCGAGGTTGATGGCGTCGACGAGCTGGTCGAGCGGCTGCACATTGCTCGCCATGTCGGGCTGCTCGGCCTCCAGAAGCTGGCCATAGAGTGTCGAGAAGCCGGTGCGCACGCGCATGGCGAGGGCGCCGCGGCTGTCCACCGCATTGAGCTGGACCGCCTGCGACTTGCGGATTTCCGCCGAAACGGCGCCGACGTCGCGCAGCTTCTCCTTCAGCTTGCGGAACACCTCGCGATCATCGTCATGGGTCTCGAGTTCCATCAGCCGGTCGAGCCGGGACTGCGCGCCGGCAATGTCGACCTTCACCTTGCGCAGAAACTCGTCATTGCGCGGGTTGGCGAAAGAGAGCTGCAGGCGCGTCTCGTTCTGGCGGATATTGGCGAGCGCGATGGAGACCTGCTCGGCCTCCTTCAGAATCTGGCTCTGGCGGAGAGCGACCTCATCCGCCGCCTCAATCCCGCTGATGGCGATATGGCGGCTCAGGATTACGCTGGCGGAGAGAAGGATCAGCAGGCCGGACATGATGCCCAGCTTCCACGCGATCCCAAGGCGCATTCCCAACATCGGGGGACTCCTAAAATGGTGTTGCCCGGAGAAGACCCCAACTGGCTTGCTTGAGACTTGCGGATTGTCGGGTATCCCGTTGCCCGTAGGCCGGGCTGATGCCCATCGACAGGCATTGGACAGGAAGCGCGACTCATATTAGAATCATTCTAATATGAGGGGCCCATGAAGCGTTTCCACGACCTGTCCGAAGCCGAGATTCTGGCGCTCGCCATCTCCAGCGAGGAGGAGGATGCGCGCATCTATCTCCAGTTCGCCAACCGGCTGAAGGCCGATTACCCGGCCACGGCCGCCCTGTTTGAGCGCATGGCGCAGGAGGAACACGGCCACCGCCACGCCTTGCATGAGATGTTCACCCGCAAGTTCGGCGGCGAACTTCCCTATATCACCCGGCAGGACGTGAAGGGCTTTCTGAAGCGCGACCCGATCTGGCTGCTGGAGACGCTGCGCATCGACACGGTGCGCCGGCAGGCTGAAGTGATGGAGTACGAGGCGCAGCAATTCTACATCAAGGCCGCCGCCCGCACCCGCGATGCCGATACGCACCAGCTTCTGGCCGACCTCGCCGAGGCCGAGGGGAGGCATGAGACGCTGGCGCAGGAGCTCGGCGGGCAGATCGAGACCAGCGGCGCCAAGGAAACCGAGGACGCGGCGGCGCACCGCATCTTCGTGCTGCAGATCGTCCAGCCGGGGCTCGCCGGGCTGATCGACGGCTCGATCTCGACGCTGGCGCCAATCTTCGCCGCCGCTTTCGCCACGCAGGATAGCTGGGCCGCCTTCCTTGTCGGCCTTGCCGCCTCCATCGGCGCGGGCATCTCCATGGGCCTCACCGAAGGACTGTCGGATGACGGCGCCATTACCGGGCGCGGCAGCCCCTGGCCGCGTGGCATCGCCTGCGGGGTGATGACCATGCTGGGCGGGCTCGGCCATACCCTGCCCTATCTGATCCCGGATTTCTGGACCGCCACCGCCGTCGCCGGGGTCGTCGTCGCCATCGAGCTCGCCGCTATCGCCTATGTGCGCATGCGCTACATGGAGACGCCGTTCACCTCGGCCATCGTGCAGGTGGTGCTGGGCGGCATCCTCGTCCTGCTCGCCGGCATCTTCATCGGCTCGTCCTGACCTCGCTCAGGCAAAGGCGGCGAGCGCCTTCTGCAGCGTCGGCCGGTCCCAACCGGCGCGCAGCGCGAGCATGAGCAAGAGCCGCGCCTTCGGGCCGGGCAGGAAGCCGGCGGCGAGGGCGCCGCGCCCGATCAGGTCGATTTCCGAGCCGGGATAGCCATAGGTGCGCTCGAAGGCGGGGCCGGACAGCGTCCGGCTCGCCAGCACGACGGGAAGGCGCGCGGCAACCTCGCCGACGATCTCCGCCACCGGGCCGGGCACATGGCCGGCGCCGGCGCCCTCAATGACGAGGCCGGCAAAGCCGAGACCGGGCGTCGCGGCGATCAGCCGGCCGTCATCGCCCATGCCGATCTTGATGAGCGCCACCGCCGGCGCGTTCCCACCCGCGATGGCCAAGGGTGGCAGGTCGAGCGGGGCAACGCGGGTGAACAGGCGCACGCGCCCTTCCGCCACCAGCCCGAGCGGACCGCCATTATCCGAGGCGAAGGCCGAGGTGAGGCTGGTATGACCTTTGCGCACGAAGCGCGCGGCGTGGATCTCGTCATTCAGCACCACCAGCGTGCCGAGCCCGCGCGCCGCCGGGCTCGCGGCGACGAGGGCGGCGGCGAGCAGATTGGCGGGGCCATCGGCACCGGGCTGCTGGGGTCCGCGCATGGCGCCGACCACCACCACGGGTTTCGGCCCGCGCAGCAGCAGGTCGAGGAGGAAAGCGGTCTCCTCGATCGTGTCCGTGCCCTGAATGACCACGGCGCCGTCGATGTCGCCATCGAAGCCCGCTTCAATGGTGGCGGCGACGGAAAGGATGTTCTCCACCGTCAGCGAGGAACTGCCGACCTTGAAAGGGGAGCGCGCCTCGATCTGCGCCACCTCTGCAAGGCCCGGCACGGCGGCCACCAGCTCGGCGGCGCCCAGCGTCGGCGCGATGCCGCCAGTGCCCGAGCCGGTCATGGTGATCGTGCCGCCCAGCGACAGGACGAGGAGGCGCGGCAGGCGGGAAAGGGTGGCCATGGTCGTTCCGGCGGGTGCGTGAGCGTCGGCGTTCCTATAGCCCCGCGACGCCCGCTTGTCCCGCCCATCAGGGCGCCGGCGGATGAACGGCGCGGCTGTCGGCCGGCGCATCCTCCCGCGCCTCCATCCCGTAATCGCGCAGCACACCGGCGACACGGAGCCGGTAATTGGCGAAGACGCCGCCGCGTCCTTGCGTCTGCGCGCTGCGGTGCGACGGCAGGCAGCGCCAGGCGCGTACCGCCTCCTCGTCGCGCCAGAAGGAGAGCGAGAGCAGCTTGCCGGGCTCGGTCAGGCTCTCGAAGCGCTCCACCGAGATGAAGCCGTCGCGGCCAATGAGGTCCGCGCGCAGGGCGGCGGCCAGCTCCAGATAATGCGCCCGCTCGCCCTCAGCCGGCCAGACCTCGAAGATCACCGCGATCATCGGTTCACTCCGCCGCCACAGCCGGAAGAAGGGGGACCGGGAAGGGCGAGGGCCCGCCCGTCGCCCAATCCAGCAGTTCCACCGTATGCACGACAGGGATCGAGGTGCCGCCGCCGATCTGCGTCATGCAGCCAATATTGCCGGCGGCGATGATCTGCGGCTGGGTGCGCTCGATATTGGCCACCTTGCGGTCGCGCAGCTTCCCGGCGATTTCCGGCTGGAGAATGTTGTAGGTGCCGGCCGAGCCACAGCACAGATGCCCCTCGGCGGGCTCCAGCACGGTGAAGCCGGCCTTCGCCAGCAGCGCCTTGGGGGCGGTGCGCACCTTCTGCCCGTGCTGCAGCGAGCAGGCGGCATGATAGGCGACGCGCAGCCCGGCCGGGATCACCGGCACGGGAAGCTCGCGCTCCACGAGGAACTCGCTCACATCCTTCGCCAGCGCCGAGACCTTCGCCGCCTTCTCGGCATAGGCCGGATCGGTGCGCAGCATATGGCCGTAATCCTTGATCGTCGTGCCGCAACCCGAGGTGGTCACAAGGATCGCGTCGAGCCCCTCGCCCTGAATCTCGCGCCACCAGGCATCGACATTGGCGCGGGCATTGGCGAGCGCGGGCTCTTCCTTGCCCATGTGATGGGTGAGCGAGCCGCAGCAGCCCCCGCCGACCGGGCGGACGATCTCGACACCCATGCGCGTCATCAGGCGGATCGCGGCCTCGTCGATCTCCGGGCGCAGCACCGGCTGGGCGCAGCCATCGAGCAGCGCGACGCGGGCGCGGCGCGGACCCTTCGCCGGGAAGCGCCGCTCGCCCTCGCTCGCCGACCGCGTGGCGGGGCGCGACGGCGCGAGGCGCAGCATAGCGGCAAGCGGGCGCAAAGCGGGGATGGCGTCGAACAGGCCGGCGAAGGGTTTCGCCACCATCGCCCCGCCAATGGCGAGGCGGAACAGCCGGCGGCTCGGCAGCACGCGGGCGAGCAGGGCGCGGATCATCCGGTCGGCAAAGGGCCGCTCATAGGTCTTCTCAATATGATCGCGCGCGTGATCGACGAGGTGCATGTAATGCACGCCCGAGGGGCAGGTGGTCATGCAGGACAGGCAGGACAGGCAGCGGTCAATATGCTTGGCGACCTCGGGCGTCGCCGGCCGGTCATTCTCCAGCATGTCCTTGATGAGGTAGATTCTTCCGCGCGGCGAATCGAGCTCGTCGCCCAAGAGCACATAGGTCGGGCAGGTCGCGGTGCAGAAGCCGCAATGGACGCACGCGCGGAGAACCTGTTCAGACCGTGCCGTCTGCGGATCGGCGAGCTGGGCGAGAGAGAAGCTGGTCTGCATGGCCTAGACTCCCGCATACATGCGGCCGGGGCTGAGCACCCGCGCCGGATCGAAGCCGTGCTTCATCCGCGTCACCAGCGCCTTGGTGACCGGATCGAGCGGCTGGAACACCTCCTCGCCCGCCCGTGCGCCGGCGCTGGCGCGGATCAGCGTCGCGTGTCCGCCGCCCATTGCCGCAACGGCGGCACGAACCTCGGCGGTGCGCGGCGTGCCATCGGGCAGGGCGATCCAGACAAGGCCGCCGGCCCAGTCATAAAGCGCCCGCGCGCCGAGCGGTCGCAGCGCCGCCACCACGCTCGCGCCGGCCATGGGCGCGACCGAGACCCGCCAGATGGCGGGGCCAACGTCCAGCGTCTCGCCCGGAGCGAGCGCGAACGGCTCCACATCGCGCACCGTCCGCCAGAAGGCGCGGGAGGCGTCGGCGTCGAGGAAGGAGAGTTCGCCACGTCCGCCGAGCAGCGCCTCCAGCTTGCCGCGCCGGTGCAGGATGGAGGGCTTCACCCCCTCCAGCCGCAGCGCCGTCACCGCCCGGCCCGCCCCGGCCACCGCCGGCACAAGGCCGGCGATGTCGGCGGGCAGATGCGCGGCACCGGACACGTCGTAATAGGAGCCCATCGCCGCGCTCATGGCGCTGGCGGCAGCTGCGTCATCCAGCCCGAGGATGAGCAGCGTCTCCACCGTCTCCGGGCGCGGCAGCACCTTGATGGTGAGGTCGATGAACGCGGCAAGCGTGCCGTGCGAGCCGGAAAGGCCACGCGGCAGGTCATAGCCGGTGACGTTCTTCACCACCCGCCCGCCGGCCTTGAACGCCTCGGCGCGGCCGGAGACGGCACGCACGCCCAGCGCATGGTCGCGCGCGGCGCCCGCGCTCGGCCGTCGCGGTCCGGCGAGGTTGCAGGCCATCACCCCACCCAGCGTGCCGCCGCCCGCCGGCTGGCCGAGCAGCGGGCCATAATCCATCGGCTCGAAGGCCATCATCTGGTGGGAGGCCGCCACCAGCGCCTCGATCTCGGCGATCGGCGTGCCCGCCTTGGCGCTCAGCACCAGTTCTTCCGGCTCATAGAGCGTGACGCCGGTGAGCGCCTTCAGCTCCAGCGTCGCGTCGGTCTGGATGTGGCGCCCGAGCCCGGCCTTGGAGCCGGCGCCGGCGACATCGAGCGTGCGCCCGTTCGACACCGCCCAGGCGACGGCCTCCACCACCTCGGCCTCGTCGCGCGGGCAGAGCCGTTCAGTGGCGGTCGGCTCCTCAAGCAGGGCACTCATGGCTTACTCCGCGAGCGCGGCGAGCCGCGCGGCATGTCGGTTATGCTCGGCGACCACAGCCGGCAGGTCGATGGTGACGATCCGCCCCTGCGCCACCACCGGGCGGCCGTGGACCACGGTGAAGGCGGCAGGGCCGGGCGTGCAGAACAAGGCGGCGGCGACGGGATCGGACAGGCCACCGGCAAAGGCGACATCGTCGAGCCGCAGCGCGAAGAAATCCGCGCATTTGCCCGGCTCCAGCGAACCGATATCTGAACGCCCGAGCACCGAGGCGCCGCCCAGCGTGGCGAGTTCCAGCGCCTCGCGCGCGCTCATCCACTCCGCATCGCGGGAGGGATCGGAGGTCGAGAGCGTGGTGTCCGGCCCCTCGGGCGGGCGCAGGGAGATCTGCAGCCGCGCCAACAGCATGGCCTGGCGCGCCTCGGTCAGCAGGTTGTTGCCATCATTCGACGCCGAGCCGTCCACCCCGAGCCCGACCTTCACGCCGGCGCGCCGATAGGCTTTCACCGGGGCGATACCGGAGGCGAGGCGCATATTCGAGGACGGGCAATGGCACACGCCGACCCCGGCGCCGGCAAAGCAGCCGATCTCGTGATCGTTCACATGCACCGCATGGGCGAACCAGACATCGTCGCCCAGCCAGCCGAGTTCTTCCATGTAAGCGACCGGCCGCTTGCCGAAGCGCTCCAGCGTGTAGCGTTCCTCGTCGATGGTCTCGGCCAGATGGGTGTGCAGCCGCACGCCCTTGGCGCGGGCGAGAGCTGCGCTGTCGCGCATCAGGCCGGGCGTCACCGAGAAGGGCGAGCAGGGGGCCAGCGCGATCTGCAGGAGCGCGCCGGGCGCAGGGTCGTGATAGCGGGCGATAACGCGCTCAGAGTCGGCAAGGATGTCCTCTTCCCGCTCCACGCACTCATCCGGCGGCAGGCCGCCCTTGGACTGGCCGAGCGACATGGAGCCGCGCGAGACCATGAAGCGCATGCCGATCTCGCGGGCGGCGCCGATCTGGTCGTCGACCTTGCAGCCATTGCGGAACACATAGGCGTGGTCGAAGGCGGTGGTGCAGCCGCTGAGCGCGAGTTCGGCGAGGCCGACCAGCGTCGCCGTGCGCGAGGCCTCCGGCGTGCGCGCCGCCCAGAGCCGGTAATGCGCCTTGAGCCAGCGGAACAGATTGACGTTCTGCGCGGCGGGCAGATTGCGCGTCAGCGTCTGGTCGAGGTGGTGGTGGCAATTGACCAGGCCGGGCAGCACCACATGGCCAGCAAGGTCCATCACCATGTCGGCGGTGGCCGGCAGGGTCTCGCTCGGGCCGACCTCAACGATCATGCCGTCGCGGGCGAAAATCCCGCCGCCGGCGATCTCGCGCCGGGTGCCGTCCATGGTGACGAGAACGGTGGCATTGCGGACGAGAAGGGTGGTCACGGACCGAACTCCTTCCACCCGCCGTCATCCCGGACGACGCACCGCGTCGATCCGGGATCGCGAGCCGGTTGGCGATCCCGGCTCTGCGCGCTGACGCGCTCCGGCCGGGATGACGAATGTGGAGCCGACGGCCCGCGCATCAGAACCTCGGAATGTCGGGGAAGGGCAGCTTGCCGCCGGAGACGTGCATGCGGCCGAGTTCGGCGCAGCGGTGCAGCACCGGGAACACCTTGCCGGGGTTCAAGAGCGCATCGGGATCGAAGGCGCATTTCAGCCGCTGTTGATGGGCGAGGTCGATCTCGTTGAACATGGAGGGCATGAGGTCGCGCTTCTCGACGCCCACCCCATGCTCGCCGGTGAGCACACCACCCACCTCGACGCAAAGCAGCAGGATGTCGGCGCCGAAGGCCTCCGCCTTGTCGAGCTCGCCGGGCGTGTTGGCGTCGTAGCAGATCAGCGGGTGCAGATTGCCGTCGCCGGCATGGAAGACATTGCCGCATTTGAGGCCGTATTTCTCCGACATCGCCTCCATGCGGCGGAGCACCTCGGGCAGCGCCTTGCGCGGAATGGTGCCGTCCATGCAGAGATAATCCGGCGAGATGCGGCCGACCGCCGGGAAGGCCGCCTTGCGCCCGGCCCAGAAGGCGACGCGCTCCTCCTCGCTGGTCGAGGCGCGCAGCGTCTGGCAGCCGAGCGTGCCGGCGATCTGCGCGACGCGCTCGATGAGGTGGTTCACCTCCGCTTCCGGCCCGTCCAGCTCGACGATCAGCAGCGCCTCGACATCGAGCGGGTAGCCAGCGCCGAGAAAGGCCTCGGCGGCGTGGACCATCATGCGGTCCATCATCTCCATGCCACCGGGAATGATGCCGGCGGCGATGATGGCGGCGACGCAGGCCCCCGCTGCCTCGGAGGAGGGGGAAGCCCACCAGCACGGCGCGCGCTGTCTCAGGCTTCTTGAGGATGCGCACCGTCACCTCGGTGACGACGCCGAGCAGACCCTCCGAGCCGACGATGAGGCCGAGCAGGTCCAGCCCGCCGGAATCGAGGTGCTGGCCGCCGAGGCGCACCACCTCGCCGGTGATCAGCACCATCTCGACGCCCAGCACATTGTTGGTGGTGAGGCCGTATTTCAGGCAATGCACGCCGCCGGAATTCTCGCCGACATTGCCGCCAATGGTGCAGGCGATCTGCGAGGAGGGGTCGGGCGCGTAATAGAAGCCCTCATGCGCCACGGCGGTGGTGATGCCGAGATTGGTCACGCCCGGCTGCGCCGTCACGGTGCGGTTGGCGAAGTCGATGTCGAGTATGCGGTTGAACTTGCCCATGCCGAGCAGAATGCCGTCGGCCAGCGGCAGCGCCCCGCCGGAGAGCGAGGTTCCCGCCCCGCGCGGCACGACGGGAATGCCATTGGCGTTGGCATAGGCCAGAACCTGCGAGACCTGCTCGGTGGTCGAGGGCAGCACCACGGCGAGCGGCAGCTGGCGATAGGCGGTGACGCCGTCGCTCTCATAGGGGCGCATCTCGTTGAGGGAATCGATCACCCCCTCGCCCGGCACGATGGCGCGCAGATCGGCGATGATCTCGGCCCGGCGGGCCAGCACATCAGCCTTCGGTGCGGGCATGACGAGACCGGACATGGCGCTTCTCCCCTGACCACGTGCCGTTGAACGGACGTGCTTGCGGTTTCGACCCATTCTAGGGAATAGCGGCTCGGTACACCATGGTCAAAAAAAATGACCACGCATGCCATCACACCTTCGTCGCCCCGACCGATCCGGTGGCGCGCCCGCCCTTGCGCCGGATCAAGGCGGCGCCATGTGCTTCATTCTAGGCAGACAAAGCCAAGCGCGAGGGGGCACGCGCCCCGATAAAAGAGGAAACATCCCATGTCCGAGGTCGACACCGCCACGCTGCAGCGCATCCGCCTGCATCTCGCCCGCTCGCCGGAGTTCCCCGCCGGCAGCGCCCGCCATGGCTATGAGTTCCTCGCGCCGCTCGACGCCGCCGGCCATATCGACCTCGCGGCGTGGAAGGGGCTACGCGAGCGCTGCACCGTCACCCGCTTCTGGGGCCATGACGCGCCCGAGCACGGCCATCTCGTCCACCGCGCGGGCGGGACGCAGGGAGCGACCTGGGTGTTCGATTATGAGCCGGGGGCGAGCGAGGATGACGAGGCGGGCTACCGCTTCGGCGATCATGCCTTCGTGCCGGGCGAGTATGTGTCGGTGCGCGAGGAGGACGGCGACATGCACACTTTCGTGGTGTTCTCGGTGGTCGCCGCCTGAAAAGGGCGGGACGCGCGCCTCAGTTCGGCGCGCGGATCACCGCCGGCTCGGCCGCCGGCGTGGCGGGAGCGGCGGCAGTCTCGGTCGCGGACGGCGCCGTCACCGCCGCGGAGGGGGCGGCGGCTGCCGGGGTCGCCGGCGCGGGGGCGGCGACCTGCGGGGCCGGGCGCGGGGCGCGGGGGCGGGCCGGCTTCTCGATCATGGCGATCACCCGCAGGTGCAGCTCGGCCGCCTTTTCGATGTTGAAATGGGTGAGCTGCCCGGCGCCGGTGAGGTCGACATTGTCGACGCGCGGGCCGGACACCGCCTTGCCGGCGCCGCCAGACTGATAATAGTTCACCACCTTGCCGATCTTGGCCGAGGCGGTCTTCAGCGACACGGGATCGAAGGTGACGACCAGCGGCACGGGCACACCGGCGGCGCTCACCTTGTTGGCCATGTCGACCGCCGCGTCGGCGCCCAGCGAATGGCCGATGATGATGACCGGGGTCGGGCGGCGCTTGCCGGCCCGCGCATCCTCGATCGCGACATTGGCCAGCGTCTGCCAGTCGACATAGGAATGCACGCTCGCCTTGATGCCGCGCGCGTTGAGCTTGGCGGTCAGGTCGTCCATGCCGAAGGAGAAGATGTTGGCCAGCCCGCGCATCAGATAGACCCGCACCTGCGGGGCGTTGCGGTTCTGGCTCTGGGCGTTCGCGGCGGCCGGAAGAAACGTCATCAGCGCCGCCACGAGAGCGACGACGGCAAGAGCCCAAGACCGCGCGAACTTCATGTCCCGATTCCCGAATTGACCAACATTGTTCATGACTCCCGCGAACGCGGCAAATCAAACGAATTTTGTTCCGTTCTGACTTACCAACGCGGCTGATGCCGGCGGGCAACAGGCGGTGACGGGTAAACCCGCGCCGATGCCGCACGTCCCAGCCCCTTGCCAGAGCGGCGTGCGCATGCAACCGACTGGTACCGTCCAAAGTTCCACGCGCGGCGGCGGAGAGCCGGGACAGCGGGCGAACAGGGAGCCAGAGACCGTGACGACCAGTCCCTCCGCCACTTCCGGGCGCGCCGCCGGGCGCGGCGATGCCGGGCCGAGCCTGCCCAATGCCGGCGCTTTCTACGATCATCCGCTGCGCGCGCCGGTGCTCGCCGAGCTGCATGCGCGGCCCTTCGTGCCGGTGAGCACGCCGGCGCGCATCCTCCATGTCGCCTTTCTCGTCGACCGCGCGCAGGCCAAGGCCGACCGTGCCGCCTTCGCCGCGCTTTGCGTCGCGCGCGGCCAGTCGGGCCCGCACCGCGACGCCAAGCAGCACCGCGTGGCCTTTGGCGGCGCCGTGCTGCGCTGGGAACGCCATGCCGAGTTCACCACCTATACGTGGGAACTGCCGGCGGAGGATCTGACCGAGGGTGGCCTGCCTTTCCACCCCTCCTCCGGGAGCCTCGCCCGCACGCTGCTGCAAGTGCCGCAGCCCGGCCCGCTGCTGGTCGCGGTCGACCTGCAATTGGTGACCGACACCGCCGACGCGCTGCCGCTCGACCGGCTGTTCGACCGCTCCAGCCTCGCGCGCTCGGATGTCGAGGACGGCCTTGCCGAGATCGCCACCGATTTCCAGCCGGACCCGTCCGGCTTCGTGCGCATCCTCGTGCGCGACCGGGGCATGACGGATGATGCCGCCGGCGCGCTGATCCAGCGTGTGCTGGAGGTCGAGACCTACCGCACCCTCGCCTTGCTCGGCCTGCCGGAAGCGCAGCGCCTCGCCCCCACCGTGGCGCGGATCGAGAACGAGCTGAGCACGCTCACCCGCGAGATGCGCGACACCGAGGGTCTGGCGGCCAACAACAAGCTGCTGGACGCGCTCACCACGCTGGCCTCCGAGCTGGAGGCGGACGCCGCCGCCTCGCTGTTCCGCTTCGGCGCGACGCGGGCCTATGACGAGATCGTCGACGACCGGCTGCAGGCGATCGGCGAGCAGCCGATTTCGGGCCACCCGACCTGGCAGCAATTCCTCTCGCGCCGGCTGCAACCGGCCATGCGCACCTGCCAGGCCATCGAGCAGCGGCAGGCGGGGCTGTCGGTCAAGCTGTCAAGCGCCGCCAACCTGCTGCGCACCCGCGTCGATGTCGAGCTCGAGCAGCAGAATCGCGACCTGCTGCGCTCGATGAACCGGCGCGCGCGCATGCAGCTGCGCCTGCAGCAGACGGTCGAGGGCCTCTCGGTCGCGGCCATCTCCTATTACGTCATCAGCCTGCTGCATTACGCCCTCGAAGGTCTTCACGCGCGCTTCGAGGCGTGGGGGCTGCATGTCGATATCGGGCTGGTGACCGCCATCGCCGTGCCGCTGGTGGCGCTCACCATCTGGAGCGGCGTGCGCCGTATCCGCAAGGGCCACTTCGACGAAGAATGAGGCGCGGACAAGGGGCTCGCCCGCAGGCGGATCTCCGTCATCCCCCGGACTTGATCCGGGGATCCATGACGTTGCCGTTCATCCGACGGCATCCAGCACGTGGATGGCCGGGTCAAGCCCGGCCATGACGATGGGTAGGTTGAGCGCCCCAGAGGGACGAGGCGGGACGCGCTCCCGGCTCGGCCTTCGGCCGGCCGGGATGACGGTTCACGAGGCGGGCGGCGCGGACCGGCCGTGTTACTGCGCGAAGGTGCCGGTGGAGGGCGCGGGGGCGCCGATCCATTGGGTATCGCCGCTGCTCGCGGCAGGGGCGGCCGTAGCAGGCGCCGCCGCGGCGGGCGCGGTGGTGGCAGGAGCGGCGGCAGCCGGAGCGGCGGTGGCGGGAGCACTTGCCGCCGGTGTCGTCGGCACGGCGCGGACCGGGGCGGTCGCGGCCGGCGCGGCGGTGGCCGGAGCCGCCTGAACCGGGGTGGTCTGCGCGGCGGGCGCGGTACGGGGCGGCGTGGTCGCCGCTGCCGGGCGGGTCGCGGCGGGCGCCGCGCTGGTGGCAGGCGCCGGGGTTACCGGACGCGGCCGGGTCTGCTGCTGCGCCGGGCGCGGGCGCGCCGCCGGCTTCTCATTGGCGCCCTGCGGATCGAAGCCGACATAGACCACGTATTTGTCGAGCACGTCGGCGCTCGGGCGCGGGAAGCTGATGTCGTCAGCCACCAGGGCGAAATCGACCTGCAGCACGCTCGGCCCGATCTCCACCGGCACGGAATAGAACTTCGTCCAGATCGACTGCGGCGAGGGGCCCTCATGCACCACCGCGACGCGGATCGGCACGGTCACCCGGCCGGGCCCGCCCTTGGCACCGAGCAGCACGCGGCCCTGAATGCCCACGCGCATGGTCATGTCGGGCGAGCTGTAGCGGCATTCGCGCGAGAACTGGCCGAGCGTCGCCTGATAACGCACGCCGCCATCGCCCGGCTCTGTCACCTGATAGGCGGCCGCTCCGCCGCGCACCTCGACAGAGGGGCAGGAAAAGTCGGAAGTATCGCCGGCCGGCCCGGTCGCATTGGCCGTGGCTTCGACCGTGGTGGTCTGGATCTGCGAGCCGAACAGGCCCTGATTACCGGCATCGCCGGTCCCCATCGGGCCTTCATTACCGCCGCCGCCGCCAATGCCGGCACCGGCACAGCCGGCCAGCAACAGGCCAAGAGGGAGAAGCATCAGGGCGCTCCGAAGGCCCCGACCCTCGCCCCTCGGGCGGCTTAGGTTCAGCAGTTCAGCTCCACGCATACACATACTCCCCGCCGAGGCTGGTAAGACCGCCACGGCCCCGGCACAGCGGAGCCCGGCCCCTTCGACACATTCGACCGGCGGCTCTTATAGCAGGCGATCACGCGCGGGGGGAACATGCGCCGGAAGGAGTTTGCGTGGCAGGAAAACGCCGGCCGTGAGGCCGGCATTGCCGGAGATGAGAGGGCTCAGCCGCCCTGCGCGGGTGTGGGCGCAATACCCGTGGGCTTGCCGACCAGCGAGAACAGCAGCGCCGGGTTCTCGCGCAGCTTGGCGGCGACGCGCTTGATGTCGTCCAGCGTCACGGCGGCGACCAGCGCGTTGCGCCGGTCGATATAGTCGATGCCGAGATTGTCGATCTGCATCTGCAGCAGCTGGGAGGCGACTTTGGCCGAGCTGTCGAAGCGCAGCGCGAAGGAGCCGATGAGGTAGCTCTTGGCGTCCTCCAGTTCGGCCGGGCTCGGCCCGTCGGTCAGCAGCTTGAGATATTCCGCCCGGATCAGCTCGATGGATTCCGCCGCGCGGTCGTTCTTGGTGGCGGTGCCGCCGAGGATGAGGGCGGCATGGTCGAGCGGGGCGAGGTGGCTGTACACCGAATAGGCGAGGCCGCGCTTCTCGCGCACTTCCTTGAACAGGCGCGAGGAGAAGGCCGAACCGCCGAGCATGTGGTTGAGCACGAAGGCCGGGATGAAGTCCGGGTCGTCGCGCATCAGCCCGATGCCGCCGAAAATCACCGAGGTCTGCGGGACGTCGAGCTCCTTCACCACGGTGGTGCCGAGGCCCTGCGGCACGATGTCGGGCACGGGGGTGAGCTGGGCTTTGGCCGGGAGCGCGCCGAACATCTGGTCGAGCGCCGGGGCGAGCGTCGCCGCGTCGATGTCGCCGACCACGGCGATCTTGAGATTGTCGCGCGCCAGCGTGCGCGTGGCAAAGCCGGCGAGATCGGCACGGCTGATGGCCGGCACGCTCTCCAGCGTGCCGGCGACCGGGCGGCCATAGGGATGGTTGGGGAAGGCCGTCGCCGACCAGCCGAGGCTCGCCAGCGTCGACGGGTCGTTCAGCCGCCGGCGCAGGCCCGCGAGCTGCCCCTGGCGGATGCGCTCCACTGCCTCGTCGTCGAAGCGCGGGGCGCTGACCGCAAGGCGCATCAGCTCGAAGGCCGGGCCGATATTCTCCGACAGGGTGCGCAGCGAACCGCCGACGGAATCGCGCGAGGCGTCGAAGCGCAGCTCGATCGCCTTCTCCGCCATGCGGTCCTGGAAGGCGCGGGCGTCGAGATCGCCGGCGCCCTCGTCGAGCAGCGAGGCCATGAGATTGGCGGTGCCGGGCTTCTGCGCCGGATCCTGCGCCGCGCCGCCGATGAAGGCGACCTCCATGGCGACCAGCGGCAGGGTGGTGTCATGCACCAGCCAGGCCTCGATGCCGCCGGGGCTCACCACGCGCTGGATACGGGTGGTCTCCGACTGGGCGGGGGTGACGGGGGCGAGGGCAATGGTCATGGCGGCAACAACCGGGGCAAGGGCCTTGACGGCCTTGGAGAAACGGGCAGCAACGGGCGCGGTGGGGGACAGGCGCGCGAGCCCGCTCATGAACGCTTCTCCGGCTGGGGGGCGGCGGGCGGCGGGTTGGTCGGCTGCGGGGCGACCTGGCGCAGCTCGCTGGTCACGGCGCGGGCGGGGATCAGGTAGCGCCGGGCGACGTCGCGCACCTCCTCGGCGGTGACCTGCTTCACCATGTCGGGCCACAGCTTCACGTCCTCGGCGGTGGAACCGGTGGTAAGCGCGGCGCCGTAGATGCGGGCAAGCGTCGCCTGATTGTCCTGCGCATAGATGGCTTCGGCGACGAGACGGGTCTTGGCGCGCTCCAGCTCGGCGGCGTCCGGCCCGTCCTTGGCCAGTGTGCCGATCACCTCGTCAAGCGCGGTCTCCAGCGCCTCCATGGTGACTTCCGGGCGCGGGCTTACCGACACGCCGAAGCGCGTGGCATCGAGCGCGGTGGACTGATACCAGGCGCCCGCATTCGCGGCGATCGCCTTGTCGACTACCAGCGCGCGGTAGAGGCGCCCGGTGGCGCCGCCGCCCAGCACCTGCGAGAGCACGTCGAGGGCGACGCTCTCCTTCTTGTCCATGCGGTAGGACGGCACGAGATAGGTGCGCCCGAGGCTCGGCTGGCCGACACGCGGGTCCGCCAGCACGAGGCGGCGCTCGGCGCGCGGCGTCGGCTCCTGCGGTCGCTCGCGCAGCGCGGTGTCGGCGCGGCGCGCGACCTTGCCATAGGTGGCCTCGGCGAGGGCCTTCACCTCGGCCGGTTCGACATCGCCGGCGACGACGAGGATCGCGTTGTTCGGCGTGTAGAAACGCTCATAGAAGGCCAGCGCATCCGTGCGGTTCAGCTCGCGGATTTCGTCTTCCCAGCCGATGATCGGGTGGCCATAGGGATGGTTGACGAACATCGCCGCCTGCGCGGCTTCCGAGAGCTGCGCGGCCGGGTCGTTGTCGGTGCGCATGCGGCGCTCTTCCAGCACCACGTCGCGCTCGGGCAGCACCACCTCGTCGGTGAGCACGAGCCCGGTCATGCGGTCGGCCTCGAATTCCATGACGCGGCCGAGATGATCCTTGGCGACGCGCTGGAAATAGGCGGTGTAGTCCTGCGAGGTGAAGGCGTTCTCCTGGCCGCCCAGCGTCGCCACCACCTGCGAGAACTCGCCCGCCGGGTGCTTGGCGGTGCCCTTGAACATCAGATGCTCAAGGAAATGGGCGATGCCGGACTTGCCGCCGACCTCATCGGCCGAGCCGACACGATACCAGACCATATGGGTGACCACCGGCGCGCGGTGATCGGGCACGACCACGACCTGCATGCCATTGTCGAGCGTGAACTCGGCGACATCGCCCGCGCGGGCGGCCGTGGTCGAGGCGAGCGAGGCGGCAATCAGCATCACGGCGGACATCAGCTTTCCAGTCGACAGGGTTCCAGACGGCGAAGTTCCAGACAGCATGTGCGGTCACGGTATCCGATTTAAGCGTTGCCAGCGAAACCGGAAGGCCCGGCCGCCGCTTCAGGGTTGCAACTCTGCCACAGATCGCGTGGCGAGAATGCGCCGGCGGTTCAATCCCCTGTGAGCCGCGCGCCCGTGAGCGGCGCAGGGGGCCGCGAGCGGCGGGCCAAACGAAAACGCCCCGCCGGGGCGCGGCGGGGCGTGTTCAGCAAAGAAAGAGGGCGCGGGCACTCAATTGCGGTCGTTGTTCTTCTGCGTGCGGTCGAACCAGTTGGGCAGGTTCCAGCCCTTGTCCTCCGGCCGCTCGGCGACCACGCCATAGGGCGCGTTCGGCGCGGGGGTCTGCAGGCCCGGCGGCGGCTCGTACAGCCTCTCGCGTGGCGGCTCGCCGTTGAAGGTCAGCGGCTTCTCGGCCTGCTTGTTGCCCCAGCCGAGGAAGCCCATCTGCTTGGGCTGCAGCCAGTCCTCGCGGGAGGCGTTGTTACGGGCCATCGCCGGGCCGTTATAGACGGCGTTCGGGTTGGTACCGGCGGCGACTTCCTTCGGCGTCAGGGCACGCGTGGCCTGCTTGTCGCTGAAGATGGTCGGGGTCTTGGCGGCCTTCTCGGCGGCCTGGCGGCGGACGACGTCCTCGTCCTTTGGCCAGGCGGGATTCTGCGTGACGTCGTCGCCCGCGCGCGGGGGCGGCAGCACGTCGCCACTCGGCGGCACCACCAGCGGCGCGCGCTCGCGGTACTTGATGTCCGGCGGGGTCGGGGCGACGAGGCCGAAGCTGGTCAGCAGCTGCTCGGTGAAATTGTCTTCCTGCGCCGAGGCCGGCGCGGCGGCGAACAGAACGGCCGCGCCAAAAGCGCCGGCCATCAGGCGGGCGCGCATCGGAAGGGGTCGGTTCATCATCGTCTCCTGCGGCATCGGAGGCAGCCCATGCCCTGCCCCTGGGGCAGGCCTGCACAGCGTCGGCGGGTCTGATCTCACGTCAGGACGGCTATTTTACGGCGCCGCCGCGGAAGGAGTCATACAGAAGCAGGCCCACGCCGGCAACAATGGCCACGTCGGACAGGTTGAACACGTACCAGTAGAAGCCGAACGCGTGCAGCGACACGAAGTCGAACACCGCGCCATAGGCCGCGCGGTCGATGGCGTTGCCGAGCGCCCCGCCGATCAGCAGCCCGAGCGCGGCGGCCTCGATCCGCCGGTCGACCCGCGCCAGCCAGAACCAGAACAGCACGGCGGCCACCACCTTCAGCCCGCCCAGCACCCACCAGCCATCCAGCCCCTGCGAGAACAGGCCGTAGCTGATGCCGGTGTTCCACGCCCGCACGAGGTCGAAGAACGGCGTGACGGTGACGATGCCGTTCGGTCCGAAATCGACGCCATGCAGCACGGCAAGCTTCGAGCCCTGGTCGATCACCAGCGCGGCGAGGGCGAACAGCCCGCCATAGAGCGTGAGCGGGCCGGAAAAGCGCAGCTTCATCGCGGAACCCGCCACCCCGCCATCACTCGGCCGCCCGCCGCGCCGCCGCGAGCTCGCGCAGCGCCAGGGCGTCGCGCGGGGTCACGTCCGGGTATTCCGGGTCGCTGCCGACCAGCGGCGAGATCTTCCAGGAGCGGGCGCATTTATGGCCCTGCGCACGCGCCGGCACCACCGCCACGCCCGGCACGTCGTCGAGCCGGAACGCGTCCGCCGGGCCTTCGTCGGGCATCAGATGGGCGTCGGAGGTGATGCACACTTCCGCCAGCTCCACCGCGCTCACCGCCGCGAACAGGTTCGGGTCGGAGACATGGATGACCGGCGCCGCCTCCAGCGAGGAGCCGATGCGCTTGGCCGCGCGCTCCACTTCGAGCGCCCCGAGCACGACGCGCCGCACCTGGCGGATCTTCCGCCATTCATCGGCCAGCGTCTCGTCACGCCACTTGGCCGGCGTGTCCGGGAAGGTGACAAGATGGACCGAGCCGGTCTCGGAGGGGAAGCGCGCCAGCCAGGTCTCTTCCGCCGTGAAGGGCAGGATCGGCGCCAGCCAGACGACGAGGCGGTTGAACACCTCGTCGAGCACGGTCAGGCACGCCCGGCGCGTCACCGAGGAGATCGGGTCGCAATAGAGCGCGTCCTTGCGCACGTCGAAATAGAAGGCCGACAGTTCCGTCGTCATGAAGGCCGACAGCGCCGCGTGAACCCGCTTGAAGTCGAACGCCGCATAGGCCTCGCGCACGGTCTTGTCGAGCTCGGCGAGGCGGTGCAGCACCATGCGCTCCAGCGCCGGCATCTCGGAGAGCGCGATGCGCTCGGCCTCGCGGTAATGGTGCAGCGAGCCGAGCAGCCAGCGCAGCGTGTTGCGCAGCTTGCGGTAGGTCTCGACCGTGGTCTTCAGGATCTCCGGGCCGATGCGCAGATCGTCCGAATAGTCGGAGGCGCAGACCCACAGCCGCAGAATATCGGCGCCGGAGGACTTGATGACCTCCTGCGGGGCAACGACATTGCCGACCGACTTCGACATCTTGCGGCCCTGCTCGTCGAGCACGAAGCCATGGGTCAGCACCACGTCATAGGGCGGGCGCGCCCGCGTGCCGCAGCTCTCCAGCAGGGAGGAATGGAACCAGCCGCGATGCTGGTCCGAGCCTTCCAGATACATCACCCGGTCCGGCCCGCCTTCGAAGGCGCGGTTGACCTTCAGGTCGTCGCGCACTTCCAGCGTGAAGGCGTGGGTGGAGCCGGAATCGAACCACACGTCGAGGATGTCGTCGACCTTGTGCCATTCATTGGCGCTGTAGTCGGTGCCGAGGAAGCGCTGGGTGGCGCCTTCCTTGTACCAGGCATCCGCGCCCTCGCTGGCGAAGGCCGCGGCGATGCGGGCGTTCACCGTGTCGTCGCGCAGGATCTCGACATTGCCGTCGCCGGTCTCGCGCACGAAGACGGCGATCGGCACGCCCCAGGCGCGCTGGCGCGAGACCACCCAGTCCGGCCGGTTCTCGATCATGCCGGTGATGCGGTTCTGCCCGCTCGCCGGCACCCACTGCACGCCGGCGATGCCGCCCAGCGCGCGGGCGCGCAGCGTGTCGCCGTCTGTCGTCGAGCCATCCACCGCCGTGATGTCCTTGTCCATCGCGATGAACCATTGCGGCGTGTTGCGGAAGATGATCGGCGCCTTGGAGCGCCAGCTATGCGGGTACTGATGCTTCAGCCGGCCGCGCGCGATCAGTTTGTCGGCGGCGAGCAGGGCCTTGATGACGGCGTCATTGGCGTCACCGTCCTTGCCCTTGTCGTCCATGACGCGGGCGCCGGCGAACAGCGGGACGTGCTCGTAATAGCGCCCGTCCGGCCCAACCGTGTGCGGCACGTCGCCAAGCCGCTCGGCGATGTAGAGGTTGAAGTCGTCCGCGCCATGGCCCGGCGCGATATGGACGAAGCCGGTGCCGGTGTCGTCGGTGACGAAATCGCCCGGAACGACCGGCACGGGGAAGTCAAAATAGCCCGTCGTGCCCTCGACGCCGCGCAGCGGATGGGCGCAGACGAGATGGGTCGGGTCCACCTCCTTGCGGCGCTCATAGGCGGTGACGCGGGCGGCCTTGAACACGTCCTCGGCCAGCTTGTCGGCGAGGATGAAATGCTCGCCGACCTTCGCCCAATTGTCCGGCGCGGCCTCGGTCACCTCATAGACCGCGTAGGTCACGTTCTCCGAGAAGGCGATGGCGCGGTTGCCGGGGATGGTCCAGGGCGTCGTCGTCCAGATGACGATGGAGGCGCCCTCATAGGAGGGGAACAGGTGGATATCGTCCGCCTGGTCCGGCGCCTGCAGCCCGCCGCTCGCCGCCACGCGCTCGCGATAGCCGGTGACGGGGAATTTCACGAAGATCGTGGTCGACTGGTGGTCGTGATACTCGACCTCGGCCTCGGCCAGCGCGGTGCGCTCGACCACCGACCACATGACGGGCTTGGAGCCGCGATAGAGCAGGCCGTTCTCGGCGAACTTGATGATCTCGCGGGCGATCTGCGCTTCCGCGTCATAGCTCATGGTCACATAGGGGTGCGACCAGTCGCCCTCGACGCCGAGCCGCTTGAACTCGGCGCGCTGGATGTCGATCCAGCCCTGCGCGAAGGCGCGGCATTCCTGGCGGAACTCGACGACCGGCACCTCGTCCTTGTTCTTGCCCTTGGCGCGGTACTGTTCCTCGATCTTCCACTCGATCGGCAGGCCGTGGCAGTCCCAGCCCGGCACATAGTTGGAGTCATGGCCGAGCGCGCCCTGCGAGCGCACCACCACGTCCTTGAGGATCTTGTTCAGCGCGTGGCCGATATGGATGTTGCCATTGGCGTAGGGCGGGCCGTCATGCAGCACGAAGCGCGGCTTGCCGGCGCCGGCCTTGCGCTGCTGGCCATAGAGGTCGATCCGCTCCCAGCGCGCCAGCAGTTCCGGCTCGCGCTGTGGCAGGCCCGCGCGCATCGGAAATTCGGTCTGCGGCAGGAACAGGGTGGACGAATAATCGTGGCCCTGCGCCCCGCTCTCGCCGGCCTCGGTCGCGGCACTCTCGGTGGCACCCTTCGGGGTGCGCCCATCGCTGTTGCGGCTCGTCATGACGCGCTCCTTCACTCGCGCCCGGTTTAAGCGCAGCGCCGAAGCGGTGCAAGGGCGGGATGGGGCGCGGTAGGGCGCTCAGCTTATCGGGTGTCGTTTCATATAAGGTGATCGTATTGATTCGGAGATACAGATGCTCTTTCGTGTGACATTGGATCTGCATCAGATTGGCGACATACTTTACCCGGGCAATTTTGCTGAACCATATCTTCAGTTCCGGCCCGGTGGGCCATATCCGCCGGAGCCGTGGTTCACTAACCTTTTAATCGAGATTGCCTTGGAGAGTGCGCGAAAGGCTGCTCGGCCTGACGCACCTTCGCGCTTGCACAGTATATTTAGCTGCGAGACCATTGATGAGGTGCGTATTTTCAAAAACAAATATAGAGAAAATAACGGATATATATTCGGAATTGAACCTGAAAATAACAACATATCTACTTTTCGAGGAAATTCTACAGCAATTTCGACGCCTGTTGGGCCTACGCCCTATATTGAATACACGTCTGATTGGGCTAGAGATTACTGGACAAAAGAGCCGGACGGCATGGTTGAGGTATTGATCGGTGGCCCCGCCCGCGTAATTTCCGGCCCGTTGTAAGCTTTTGACCCACGATGCCGCGGCCCAACGCCCTACGCCGGCGCCACCTTGGCTCGGGCGACGCGCCCGCCCGCCCCCGCCTGTGGGGTCTACCGCTAATCCGGCGTCACCACGATCTTGCCAAAGGCGCCGCGGTCGAGATGGTCGAGCGCGGCCGGCAGCGCGGCGAGGGGATAGCGGGCGTCGATCACCGGCTTGATCCCGGATGTGTCCACCGCCCGCACCAGATCCTCCAATGCCCGGCGATGACCGACGCCGATGCCGTTGAGGGTGATCTGCTTCAGCATCAACGGGCCGAGCGGCAGGCTGGCCTCGAAGCCCTCGATGATGCCGATCTGCGCGATGCGCCCGCCAATCGCCGCCACCTCCACCGCGCGCCCGAGCGTCGCGCCGCCGGCAAGCGCGAGGATATGGTCGGCACCGCGCCCGCCCGTCGCGGCGCGTACCGCCTCCACCCAATCGCCCTGGGTGCGGTCGATGCCGATGTCGGCGCCGAGCGCCCGCGCGCGTTCCAGCTTGGCGGCGCTGCCGGAGACCACGATGGTGCGGGCGCCATGCGCGCGGGCGATGGCGAGCCCGGCCAGCGCGACGCCGCCCGTGCCTTCCACCAGCACCGTCTCGCCCGCCTTCAGCGCGCCGCGCTCGACCAGACCGAACCACGCGGTAAGGCCGGCGCAGGACAGCGTGCTCGCCTCGTCCGGCGCCAGCGTGTCGGGTGCCCGCACCAGCCAGTCCTCGGAAAGCGCCACATAATCCGCCAGCACGCCGGGATAAGCGCCGCCCAGTGACTGATAGGGCGGATGGGCCGAATCCCCCTCCGGCAAGCCGTCGATCCAGCCCGGGAAGAAGGTGGTGATGACCCGGTCACCGGGCGCGAAGCGGCGGGCGCCGGTGCCGAGCGCCGTCACCGTCCCGGCAAGGTCCGAGGCCGGCGTGAAGGGGAAATCGAGCGGCGCGCCCATGCCGTCAGCGATGATCAACTGGTCGCGGTAGTTAAGCGACACGGCGGCCATCTTCACCAGAACCTCGCCGGGGCCGGGCTGCGGCACCGGCACCCGGCGGAGCGTCAGCGCCTCGCGGCCGAAGCCGTCCATCTCCCAGCGGCGCATTAGACCCGCCCCTGCCGCTGCCCCGCCCGCGTCCATCTCGTCCACCATCGTCGGTCTTCCCAAAGCTTGAACCAACGACGAGCCTAGCGTTGAGATTTGCGATCCAGTTGCGATAGAATTTCCCGGCTTTGGCGATCATCTGGCGCCAATGGGAGGTCTTTCATGAGCGAGGTGCTGGCGGGCATCGACGTCTTCGTCGCGGTCGTCGAATCCGGCAGCTTCTCGGCGGCGGCCGGGCGGCGCGGCCTCACCCGCTCGGCGGTGGCCAAGACCGTGGCGCGGCTGGAGGCGCGGCTCCAGCTCCGGCTGTTCCACCGCACGACGCGCAGCCAAACGCTGACCGAGGATGGCCAGCTCTATTACCAGCACTGCCTGCGGGCGCTGGACGAGCTGCGGGTGGCGCGAACCGCGCTCGATTCCGGCCGGCACGCGGCGGTCGGGCGGCTGCGCGTCACCGCCCCGCTGCTGTTCGGCCGCCGCTGCGTCGCGCCGATCCTCGCCGAGCTCGTGGCGCGCCACCCCCGCCTCACCATCGACGTGCATTTTTCCGATGCGGTGGTCGATGTGCTGGCGGATGGCTACGACCTCGCCATCCGCAACGGCGCGCCGGGCGCGTTCCACGGCACCGGGCTGACCACCCGCACCCTCGGGCAGCAGCGCATGGTGGTCTGCGCCGCGCCGGCCTATCTCGCCACCCATGGCGCACCGGCCGGCCTCGATGACCTCAAGCACCATGCCGCCATCGTCTATGCGCGGGACGGCGGGGTGAAGCCCTGGGAGTTCCCGCAGGTGGACGGCCCGCCGCTGACGGCCACGCCACCGAGCCGCCTGCGCTTTGACGATCTGGAAGCCATCGCCGATGCCGCGACCGCCGGGCATGGTCTCGCCTGGCTGCCCTGCTGGCTGATCCGGGACCGGGTGGCGGCCGGCGCGCTGGTGCCGCTGCTCAAGGGGATGCCCGCTCGCATCTTCTCCACACAGGCGCTCTGGCCGACGGGCCCGCACATGCCGTTGAAGCTGCGCGTCGCGCTCGATGCGCTGGCCGCCGGGCTTCCCGGCAGCGCCGAACTCTAGGCCAGCGCCGCCTTGGCCCGCGCGCTGTCGATGTCCATCTGGGCGATCAGCGCGTCGATGCTGTCGAATTTCAGCTCGGGGCGCAGATAGGCGTGGAAGGCGACGGTCAGCACCTGGCCATAGAGGTCGCCGGAAAAGTCGAAGATGAAGGTTTCCAGCCGCGGCGCGCCGTCGTCGAAGGTCGGGCGGCGGCCATGGCTTGCCACGCCCTTATGCGTCACCCCGTCGATCGTCACCGTCACCGCATAGATGCCGTGGGCCAGCGTGGTGGCCGGATCGAGCCGCATATTGGCGGTGGGGTAGCCCAGCTCGCGCCCGCGCTTGTCGCCATGGATCACCTCGGCCTCGACCGCCCAGGGCGCGCCGAGCATATGGGCGGCCTGCTCGACGCGGCCCTGCGCCAGCGCGGCGCGGATGACGCTGGAGGAAATCTGCGCGCCCTCATCCAGCAGCGGCGGCACGATCTCGACCGGGAAGCCGTGGCGCTGGCCGGCCTCGCGCAGAAAGGCCGGCGAGCCGCCGCGGCCCTTGCCGAAATGGAAATCGTAGCCCGCCACCACCATGGAGACGCCGAGCCGGCCCACCAGCAGGTCGGCGACGAAGGCTTCCGCCTCCAGCCCGGCCATGGCGGCGTCGAAGGGCAGCACGATGGCGCCGTCGAGCCCGGTCTCAGCGAGGCGCCGCAGCTTCATCGGCTCCGGCGTCAGCCGGAACATCGGCTCGTCCGGGCGGAAGAAGGCGCGCGGGTGCGGCTCGAAACTCATGGCCAGCGCCGGCCGGCCGAGCGAGCGGGCCTGGTCGATGGCGGTGCCGATCACCGCGCGGTGGCCGCGATGCACCCCGTCGAAATTGCCGATGGCGATGACGGGACGGGCGAGCGCCTCCGGCAGCGGGCCGGCGGTGCGCAGCACGGGGAAGGCATGGGCAGAGGCGGGAGCGTGGGTCATGTCGCCCGGCACGAAAGAACAGGTGCCCCTTTAGTGGTCCCGCGCGGCCGGGGCGTCAATCACCACGAAAGCCGCGTCGTCACCGCCGCCGGCTGGCCGGGCCCGTCGGCCATCAGCCGAGCGAGGGCGGCGGGGTCGACCTCAGCGCCATGCTCCAGCCCGAGCTCGCCGGCATGAATGCCGGCGGCGACGAACAGGCAGTCAATGCCGAAGCCGAGCGCGCCGGCGAGATCGGTGCGCAGCGCGTCGCCAATGGCGATCATCCGCGCCTTGTCGGGCGGGGCGCCGCGCAGGCGCGTGGCGGTCGCTAAGGCGGTCTCGTAGATCGGCCGGTGCGGCTTGCCGCAGAACACCACCTCGCCGCCCAGCTCCGCATAGGCCTCGGCAATGGCCCCGGCGCACCAGATCAGATCGCCGCCGCGCTCGACCACGATGTCGGGATTGGCGCAGATAAAGGGCAGGTTGCGCGCCTTCGCGCTTTTCAGCGTGGCGGCATAGTCGGCCGGCGTCTCGGTAGTGTCGTCGAACAGGCCGGTGCAGACGATCAGCTCGGCGTCCTCGAGCCCGGTCTGGGTGAGGTTCAGCCCGTCATAGATGCCGAGGTCACGCTCGGGGCCGAGATGCCACATCTTCGTGCCCGGCCGGTCGCCCAGCAGCGACATGGTGACCATGCCGGAGGTGACGATGGCGTCATAGGCGTCACGCGGCACGCCCAGCCCGTCGAGGATCTGCGCCACCGCATCGGCGGGGCGCGGGGCGTTGGAGACGAGGATCACCGTCGTGCCCAACGCGCGGGCGCGCGCCAGAGCGTCGCCCGCCGGAGGGAAGGCGGCGACGCCGTTATGCAGCACGCCCCAGATGTCGCAGAGCACGACATCGTAGCGCGGGGCGAGATCGGCGAAGGCGGTGACGATCGGCGGGGCGGCGTGCGATTCCATGGCGCGCGTCGTGCCATGCTCCGGCCGGGTAGACAAGGCCCGGCGGGACACAAGAGGCATGCGGAGCGAGGCCGGCGGGGCCGCGCGCGAGCGCGTTCGCCGCGCTCAGGGCCGGAAGGACGGGCCGTTGGTGATGATCGACCCGCCGCCGGCGACCTCGTTGCCGGTCGGGTAGACGCCGCCGAGCACGTCGTCGAAATGCCGGCGCACCACGCCATGGCAGCCGCAGCTCATGGAGCGCAGACGCTGGGCATCGCGGATGTGCAGCCGCCCGCGCTTGGGCTCCACCGCGCCGCTGGCGCGCAAGTGCTGGATGACGCGGCTGATATAGGAGCGCCCGACCGCCAGCATGGCGGCGAGCTGTTCCTGGGTGAGGCGCACGCTGTCCTCGCCCGTCCGGTCGAGCGCGGCGATCAGCCATTTGGCGGTGCGCTGCTCGATGGAATGGGCGGCGTTGCAGGCGACCGACTGGAACACCTGCCCCAGCAAGCAGTCGGCATAGCGGGCGAACAGGTGGTGCAGCGCCGGCGAGGCCTCCTTGGCGCGGTCCAGCTCGGCTGTGTCGAGCCGCAGCAGCGGCCCGCCAAGCTGGACGACGGCCCGCGCATAGGCCGGCAGGCGCCCTTGGCTGACGATGCCGCCCACCGCCCCCTCGCGCCCGATCGTGGTCACCTCGACGGGACGCCCGTCGGCCAGCAGGACCATGAAGGAGACCAGCGTCGGCCCGCAGGGAAAATAGACATGGCGCACATCGTCGCCCGGCTCGTAGAGCACCGCCCCCGCCGGTCGGTCGAGCCGGCGCAACGCGTTGCGCAGAAGCGTGAAGTCGGCCGGACGCAGCGCGCCGAGCAGGTTGTTGCCGCCGGAGGACGGTTCGCTGAACGTGCCGTGCTGGGTGTCGTCGGCGGTGGTATCGCGCTTCATGGCGGGGCCCTGTTCCTCGGTGCGCGCGATTAACGCCCGACAGGCCCGCTTTGTTCACTAGGATGCAGATGAGCGGTGACGGGCACGGTAAAACTCGGCAGATTACGCGCCCGGGGAAGCCGACTCGTGGGGATATGCAGATGTGCCGACGTGACCACCTCGGGGCAACCGCCCTCCGCCACCCGTCGCAAAGCCGTGGCTGCGGGGCCGCGGCGCGGGCGCTGAATGGCTGACACGCCGCCGGGGCTGCCGGCGGAGTCCCTGTTCTGGCGGCTGGTGCGGTTCGCCCGGCCGCTGCGCGAACGGCGCTGGCTGGCGGATGCCTGCGGCCTCGCCATGTTCGCCTTCGCGGTTGCCCTGCGCTTCGCGGTGGACGACGTGCTGCCGCCGGGCTTTCCCTTCCTCACCTTCTTCCCGGCGGTGATCCTCACCACCTTCTTCTGCGGCCTGCGGCCCGGCATCCTCTGCGCGGTGCTGTCGACGCTGGCGGCCTGGGTGTTCTTCATCGGCCCGATGACCGACATGCAGATGAACGGCCAGGCTCTGCTGGCGCTCGGCTTCTTCGTCATCATCGCATCGATCGACATCACGCTGATCCACTTCACCTTCGGCGCGGCGGACAAGCTGCGGGCGGAACAGGCGGTCACCGCGCGGCTCTATGAAAACCAGCGCACCATGTTCCAGGAGCTGCAGCACCGCGTCGCCAACAACATGCAGTTCGTCGCCGCGCTGCTGACGCTGCAGAAGCGCAAGGTGAAGGAGGATGCCAGCCAGGCCGTGACCGCGCTCGACGAGGCGCGCGCCCGGCTCGACACCATCGCCCGCATCCACCGCCAGCTCTACGCGCCCGAGCGGCTCGACATGCCCACCGGCCAGTTCCTGCGCGAGCTGTGCTGCGATCTCGTCACCGCCTCCGGCGCCGAGGCGATCACCTGCGAGGTGGTCGCGCCCGACCTGCCGCTCAACGTCACCCAGCTCACGACGCTCTCCATGCTGGTGGCGGAGATCGTCACCAATTCGCTCAAACACGCCTTCGAGAAGGGCCGGCCGGGCGAGATCGTCATCCGCGTCACGCCACAGGAGGCCGGGCGCTACGAGATCGCCATCGCCGATGACGGGCGCGGCATGCCGGAGGCGGTGGAGAGCGTGCGCAACCGCGGCCTCGGCCTGCGCATCATTCAGGGGCTCGCCACCCAGCTCGGCGGCGAGGCGCAGTTCAGCCCCCGCCCGGCGCCGGAGCGCGGCACGGTGGTGCGCGTGCTGTTCGCGCTCACGCCCTGACGCCCGCGCGCCGCGACGCGCCGGACACGACATTGCGCCCATGCCTGCCGTTCACCTCCGGCGCGGAATGGCGTAAGAGCGCGTGACTTTGGCCGCAGGGCGAGGCTTGCGCGGGCCATCCATCATCACCGGCGAGGGAACATCATGACCGAGACGTTCGATCTTCTGCTCAAGGGCGGCACGGTGGTGAACCAGGACGGCATCGCCCTGCGTGACGTCGGCGTGCGCGCCGGCCGCATCGCCGGCATCGGTTCGTTCAACCCGTCGCAGGCGGGCGAGACGATCGACTGCACCGGCCTCACCATCCTGCCCGGCGTGATCGACACGCAGGTCCACTTCCGCGAGCCCGGCATGGAGCACAAGGAAGACCTGGAGAGCGGCTCGCGCGCGGCGGTGATGGGCGGCGTCACCGGCGTGTTCGAGATGCCCAACACCAACCCGCTCACCACCTCGGGCGACGCGCTCACCGACAAGATCCGCCGCGCCACCGGGCGCATGCATTGCGAGTTCGCCTTCTTCGTCGGCGGCACGCATGACAATGTGAAGGATCTGCCGGAGCTGGAAATGCTGCCGGGCGCCGCCGGCGTGAAGGTGTTCATCGGCTCCTCCACCGGCTCGCTGCTGGTGGCGGATGATCCGGGCGTGCGGGCGATCCTCAAGGTGATCCGCCGCCGCGCCGCCTTCCATTGCGAGGACGAGCCGCGCCTTGCCGAGCGCCGCGATCTGCGCGTGCCGGGCGATGCCTCGTCCCACCCGGTCTGGCGCGACGAGATCGCCGCGCTCACCGCCACGACGCGCCTCGTGAACCTCGCCCGCGAGGAGGGCAAGCGCGTCCATGTGCTGCACATCACCTCGGCCGAGGAAATCGAGTTCCTGCGCGGCCACAAGGATGTCGCCACCGTCGAGGTCACCCCGCACCATCTTACCATGGATGCGGACTGGTACGCCCGCCTCGGCTCGCTGGTGCAGATGAACCCGCCCGTCCGCGAGGCCCGCCACAAGGCGGCGCTGTGGCGGGGGCTGGCGGAAGGCGTCGTCGATGTGCTCGGCTCCGACCACGCCCCGCACACCCTTGAGGAAAAGGCCAAGCCCTACCCGGACAGCCCCTCGGGCATGACCGGCGTGCAGACCTTCGTGCCGATGATGCTCGATCATGTGAATGCCGGCCGCCTGTCGCTGGAGCGCTTCGTCGACCTGTCCAGCGCCGGCCCGGCCCGCATCTTCGGCATCGCCACCAAGGGCCGCATCGCGGTGGGCTATGACGCGGACTTCACCATTGTCGACCTGAAGCGCCGCGAGACCATCCGCAATGGCTGGATCGCCTCCAAGCCCGGCTGGACGCCCTATGACGGGGTTGAGGTCACCGGCTGGCCGGTCGGCACCTTCATTCGCGGCAATCGCGTGATGTGGGAGGGCGAGCTCGTCACCCCCGCTTCCGGCGCGCCGATCCGCTTCGTCGAGGCGCTCGGGGCCTCCACCGCCAGCCGCACGCCGAGCCTGCTCGAACGGCTCGGCTGAGGCATAGTCCGCCGGATCGGGAACCTTTTCCCCCTCGCCTCGTTGGCCGAGGCTGGGGGAGGAGGACTGCCTGTTGATCCTTGATCTATTCCGCCGCCGGGAAGCGTCATCGCCTGCGTCCCCGCGGCTCGTCATCGTCGCGGTGCCGGCCCTGGTGGACGTGCTCGAAGCGCTGGAAGCCGCCAAGGGCGGGCCGCTGAGCGAGGCTGAAGTCCTTGAGGTCCGCGACCGCGCCATCTGCGTGCGCGTCTCGCCGGGCGAAGCCGCCGACATCATCGCCCGCGAGCGCTTCCACATCGACCTCGCCACACCCTACGCCGACTGGTGCCGCTACCGTGCCGGGCGCCCGTCCTCTGTGCCGCGTTTCCGCCTCGCCGCGGAATAGCGAACGACGGTCAGTAGGTCACTTCCGCCAGATAAAGCCCGGCGGAGGGCGCCATCGGGCCGCAGCGCGTGCGGTCCCGCGCCTCCAGCGCCGCGCTCACATCATCGGCCGTCCACGCGCCCTCACCCACCTTCACCAGCGTGCCCACGAGGGAGCGCACCTGATGGTGCAGGAAGGAGCGCGCCTGCGCGTGGACGCGGATCTCCATGCCCGGCCCTTCGATCGGCACGGTCTCGACTTCCAGCCGGTCCAGCGTCTTCACCGGCGAGGCGGCCTGGCAGCCAATGGCGCGGAACGTCGTGAAATCATGCCGGCCGATCAGCCGCGCCGCGCCTTCGGCCATGGCGGCCGCGTCGAGCGGGCGCAGCACCCGCCAGGCCCGGTCGCGCTGAAGCACGAGAGCGGGCCGGCGGGCGATGATGCGGTAGACATAGCGCCGCCCGGTGGCCGAGAAGCGGGCGTGGAAATCCTCCGCCGCCCGCTCGGCCGCGAGCACCGCGACCGGGTGCGGGCGCAGATGCGCGTTGATCGCGTCGCGCACCGTGTCCGGCTTCCAGTCCTTGGTGAGTTCCACATGGGCCACCTGCCCGGTGGCATGGACCCCGGCATCGGTGCGCCCCGCGCCATGCACGGTCACCACCTCGCCGCAGAACCGCTCCACCGCGCGGGCGAGGGCGCCCTGCACGCTCTCCCCCGCCGCCTGGATCTGCCAGCCGACAAAGGGCGTGCCGTCATATTCGATGGTGAGCTTGTAGCGCGGCATGATGCTTTCCTGCCCGCTCTCTAGCGCCGGACGGCGGCGGCGTCATCCCGGACGGCCGAAATCCCCTTAACCCGTCATCCCCGGGCTTGGCCCGGGGATCCACGACGTTGGTCCCGACGCTCCCGGCAAAGACGTGGATGGCCGGGACAAGCCCGGCCATGACGGCGCATAGGCGGGAATCCCCCCTCAATGCGCCTCGTCCCAGTTCTCGGCGTCGCGGGCGTCGACCTTGAGCGGCACCTTGAGCGCCACGGCGGGGAGCGGGGCGCGTTCCATCACGGCGCGCACCACGGGGATGGTGGCCTCGATCTCCGCGTCGGGCACCTCGAAGATCAGTTCGTCATGCACCTGCAGCAGCATGCGGGCGGAGAGGTTGGCCGCCTCCAGCGCGGCTTCCATGCCCACCATGGCGCGGCGGATGATGTCGGCGGCCGAGCCCTGCAGCCGGGCGTTGATCGCCGCGCGCTCGTTGAAGGCGCGGATCGACGGGTTCTTGGCGTTGATATCGGGATAGTGGCAGCGCCGGCCGAACAGCGTTTCCACATAGCCATGGTCGCGGGCGAACAGGCGCGTCTCGTCCATATAGGCGCGGATGCCGGGGAAGCGCTCGAAATAGCGCTTGATATAGGCGCCCGCCTCCTCGCGCGGGATGGAGAGCTGGTTGGCCAGCCCGAACGCCGAAATGCCGTAGATGATGCCGAAATTGATCGCCTTGGCGCGCCGGCGCACCTCGGAGGGCATCCCCTCGATCGGCACGCCGAACATTTCCGACGCCGTCATGGCGTGGATGTCCAGCCCGTCCTGGAAGGCCTGGCGCAGCGCCGGCACCTCGGCGATCTCGGCAAGGAGCCGCAGTTCGATCTGCGAATAGTCGGCCGAGATCAGCTTGTGGCCGGGCGCGGCGATGAAGGCCTTGCGGATCCGGCGGCCTTCCTCGGTGCGCACCGGGATGTTCTGCAGGTTCGGCTCGGAGGAGGAGAGCCGGCCCGTGGTGGTGGCCGCCAGCGCGAAGGAGGTGTGGACGCGGTTATTGGCGTCGGCATAGCCGGGCAGCGCGTCGGCATAGGTGGATTTCAGCTTCTGCAGCTGGCGCCAGTCGAGGATGCGGCGGGGCAGCTCATGGCCCTGCTCGGCCAGCTCCTCCAGCACATCGGCGCCGGTGGACCAGGCCCCCGTCGGGGTCTTGCGCCCGCCGGGAATCTGCATCTTGCCGAACAGGATGTCGCCGAGCTGCTTGGGCGAGCCGGGGTTGAAGCTCTCCCCGGCCATGGCGGAGATTTCCGCCTCCAGCCGCGCCATGCCCTGCGCGAACTCGCCGGAGAGGCGCGAGAGCATCTGCCGGTCGATGATGATGCCGCGCGCCTCCATGCGGGCGAGCACAGTGACGAGCGGGCGCTCCAGCGTCTCATAGACGGTGGTCTTGCCCTCGGCCGGCAGGCGGGGCTTGAGCACCTGCCAGAGCCGCAGCGTCACATCCGCATCCTCGGCGGCGTATTCGCTCGCCCGGTCGATGGGTGCCCGGTCGAAGGTGATCTGCGCCTTCCCCTTGCCGCAGACCTCTTCATACTTGATCGGCGTGTGGCCGAGCCAGCGCATCGACAGCGGGTCCATGCCATGGGGCGAGGCGCCGGCATCGAGCACATAGGAGATCAGCATCGTGTCGTCGTAAGGCCCGACCTCGATGCCCCAGCGCTTCAGCACCAGCCAGTCATATTTCAGGTTCTGGCCGACCTTGAGCACGCCGGGATGCTCCAACAGCGGCTTCAGCGCGTCGATGGCCGGACCGATCGGGATCTGGTCGGGCAGCAGCCCCTCGCTGAACAGCCCGTCATCGCCGCCCTTATGGGTGAGCGGGATGTAGCAGGCCGCGTTCGGGCCAATGGCCAGCGAGATGCCGACGAGATCGGCGGTCAGTGGGTCGAGGCCGGTCGTCTCGGTATCCACCGCGACCACGCCGGCCTCAAAGGCGCGGATGATCCAGTCCTGCAACCGCTCCAGCGTGCGCACCGTCTCGTAGCGGGAGCGGTCGACCGGGGTGGCGGTGGCCTGCGCCTGCCGTTGGGCGGAGAGCGCGGCGGGGGTGAGCGCGGCCTCGCCCGCGGGCGTCGCGTCGACATCCGCCGGCGCGGCGGAGACGCCGGTGTCCGGGTCGAGGCCGGCGGTCACCAGCCCGCCCTCATGCCCGCCCGCCATCAGGCCGGAATCGGGCTCGATGGCGGCGATGTCGATCTCATAGGCCTCGCCGACGCGGCGGGTCAGCGTGGTGAATTCCATCGCCTTGAGGAAGGCGATCAGCTTCTTGCCCTCGGGCTCGACCACGGCGATGTCGTCGAGCGGCACGTCGAGCGCCACATCGCGCTTCAACGTCACCAGCTCGCGCGAGAGGCGGGCCTGATCGGCGAATTCGATCAGGTTCTCGCGGCGCTTGGTCTGCTTGATCTCGCTAGCGCGGGCCAGCAGCGTGTCGAGATCGCCGAATTCGGCGAGGAGCTGCGCGGCGGTCTTGATGCCGATGCCCGGCACGCCCGGCACGTTGTCGACCGAATCGCCGGCCAGCGACTGCACGTCGACCACCTTCTCCGGGACGACGCCGAACTTCTCCATCACCTCGTCGGGGCCGATGGCCTTGTCCTTCATCGGGTCGTACATGCGCACCCGCGCATCGACGAGCTGCATCAGATCCTTGTCGGAGGAAATGATGGTGACCAGCGCGCCCTTGGCCTTGGCCTGCTCGGCATAGGTCGCCATCAAATCGTCCGCCTCAAAGCCGGACTGCTCGACGCAGGCGAGGTCGAAGGCGCGCGTCGCCTCGCGGATCAGCGGGAATTGCGGGCGCAGATCCTCCGGCAGGTCCGGGCGCTGCGCCTTGTAGAGCGGGTAGATGTCCTTGCGGAAGGTCTGCTCGGACTTGTCGAACACAACAGCCAGATGCGTCGGCTTCGGCGAGAACCCTTGGGCCCGCACCAGCTTCCACAGCATGTTGCAGAAGCCCGCCACCGCGCCGACCGGCAGCTTGTCGGACGAGCGGGTGAGCGGGGGCAGCGCGTGATAGGCGCGGAAGATATAGGCGGAACCGTCGATCAGGACGACGTGGTCGCCGGCTTCCAGCGGGTCATGCTCGGGCATGGAGGGCTCCGTTACGGGCGCGCACGATGCCTCCCCCGCCGCGCCGGGGCAAGGGGGCGGGGGTGCGGGAGACGGGATGGCGGCGCGAAGGCTGGAAGCGCCCGCCCAGACGACGCCCAACCTTTCAGCCGGTCGTCCCGAGCACAGTAACAGCCGTCATCCCGGCCGGAGCGCAGCGCAGAGCCGGGATCGTCGACCGATCATGAACCGGGACGCGATCCCGGCTCGGCCTTTGGCCGTCCGGGATGACGGGCGCGGCACGACAATTCGAGCGGCAAGCGGGCCGCCGCGCCGCCTGTCCCTACGAACCACCCCCATCACACCGTCATGGCCGGGCTTGGCCCGGCCATCCACGTCTTCCCGCAGGCGCACCTGGTCGACGTCGTGGATCCCCGGGCCAAGCCCGGGGATGACGTTGTGAAGGCTGGAAGCGCCCGCCCGGACGACGCCTAACCTTTCCGCCGTCATCCCGAGCGCAGTAACAGTCGTCATCCCGGCCGGAGCGCAGCGCAGAGCCGGGATCGTCGACCGATCATGAGTCGGGACGCGATCCCGGCTCGGCCTTTGGCCGTCCGGGATGACGGGGATGGTAGCCACGCACAGCCCCCCATCACACCGTCATGGCCGGGCTTGGCCCGGCCATCCACGTCTTGCCACGGGCGCGCCCGGTCGACGTCGTGGATCCCCGGATCAAGTCCGGGGATGACGGCGTGAGGCGGCACCGTTCCCCGCATCCCGCAGGCCCAAAATGAAAACGGCCGGTGCGAGGCACCGGCCGTTTCCGTCGTCAGAGCGTGAGGGCTCGATCAGTCAGCCTTCTCGGAGGCCTTCTTGAGCGCGGCGCCGAGGATGTCGCCGAGCGAAGCGCCCGAGTCCTGCGAGCCGAACTGCGCCACGGCTTCCTTCTCCTCGGCGATTTCCAGCGCCTTGATGGAGACCTGCACCTTGCGCGCCTTGCGGTCGAACAGGATGACGCGGGCGTCGAACTTCTCGCCCACGGCGAAACGGTCCGGACGCTGGTCGCCGCGGTCGCGGGCCAGTTCCGAGCGCTTCACGAAGGTGGTCATGTCGGAGCCGGCGATCTTCACGTCGACGCCGCCATCCTTCACATCGATGACTTCGCAGGTGACGATGGCGCCCTTGCGGAGTTCGCCCGCGTCCTGGAAGGGGTCGCCGGCGAGCTGCTTCACGCCGAGCGAGATGCGCTCCTTCTCGACATCCACGTCGAGAACGACCGCCTTGATCACGTCGCCCTTCTTGAACTCGTCGATGACCTGCTCGCCCGGACGGTTCCAGTCGAGGTCGGAGAGGTGGACCATGCCGTCCACGTCGCCGTCGAGACCCAGGAACAGGCCGAACTCGGTCTTGTTCTTGACCTCGCCCTCGACGGTGGCGCCCGCCGGATACTTCTCGGCGAAGGCGTCCCACGGGTTCTGCAAGGTCTGCTTGAGACCGAGCGAGATGCGGCGCTTGACCGGATCGACCTCGAGGATCGCGACTTCCACTTCCTGCGAGGTGGCGACGATCTTGCCGGGGTGGACGTTCTTCTTGGTCCAGCTCATCTCGGAAACGTGGATGAGGCCCTCGATCCCCGGCTCCAGCTCGACGAACGCGCCGTAGTCGGTGATGTTGGTGACGCGACCCTTGAAGCGGGCCTGCACCGGGTACTTGGCCTCGATGCCCTCCCACGGATCGCCGAGGAGCTGCTTCATGCCCAGCGAGATGCGGTGCGTCTCGTGGTTGATCTTGATGATCTTCACCTTGACCGTCTGGCCGATGTTCAGCACTTCGGTCGGGTGGTTCACGCGGCGCCAGGCGATGTCGGTGACATGCAGCAGGCCGTCAATGCCGCCGAGATCCACGAACGCACCGTAATCGGTGATGTTCTTGACCACGCCGTCGATGACCTGACCCTCTTCGAGGTTCTGCACCAGCTCGTGACGCTGCTCGGCGCGGGTCTCTTCGAGAACCGTGCGGCGCGAGACGACGATGTTGCCGCGGCGGCGATCCATCTTGAGGATCTGGAAGGGCTGCGGGTTGTGCATCAGCGGGCCGACGTCGCGGATCGGACGGATGTCCACCTGCGAGCGCGGCAGGAAGGCCACGGCGCCGTCGAGATCGACGGTGAAGCCGCCCTTCACCTGGTTGAAGATCACGCCGGTGACCTTCTCGGTGGCGTTGAACGCCTTTTCGAGGCGGACCCAGCTCTCTTCGCGGCGGGCCTTGTCGCGCGACAGGACGGCTTCGCCCAGCGCGTTCTCGACGCGCTCGAGATAGACCTCGACCTCGTCGCCGACCTTGATCTGCTGGTCACGGCCCGGGCCGGCGAATTCGCGCAGCGCCACGCGGCCTTCGGTCTTCAGGCCGATGTCGATGATCGCGAGATCCTTCTCGATCGCGACGACAATGCCCTTGACCACCGCGCCTTCGGCCGGCTCGGTCTGGTTGAAGCTCTCTTCGAGCATCGCGGCGAAATCATCGCGCGCGGCGCTGAGGGTTTGAGTAGCGGACATCAATACTCCTGTTGCCAATGCGCCGGACGGGGTTGGGATCATTCCGCTCACCGCGGGCTTCGGGACCTGGCAGTTCCCGGAGCAGCCCCGCGAGGGGCCCGGCGCAATGGCCGTGGTGGTCGGAACGTAGGCGGTGACAACGGCCCGGCATCGCTCGGGAGGAGCGGGCCGCCGGGACCGTGAAACATCGTTATCTCGGGCCGGCCGCGGCGACATGGGATCGTCCGATCGGCGGCGGGCGCGATGCGCGTCGGGAGCGGGCTCGCCTCCAGCTTGCGGGAGACGCGCATCCCGCGCTCCCGGCCCGCCCGCGATCGCCCATAGTTGGGGCGCCCGGACGGGCGTTGCAATAGCGCAGGAACCGGCCCGGCGCAAGGCACAGCGCGGTGATCGGGCCGGCCCCGGCCTATCGCGACGCGACCGGGTCGGCGCTGCGGTTCGCGCTCAACCTGGCGCAAGGTCATGCGTACTTGTCCGCTTGGCCGCCGCGCCCGACCTGCGTACCAGCTCCGGGGCCCTGTCACACGACCTAAGCGCGCGCGATGCGATAAGGGTGGCCCGGCCGAGGCCGACGCGGGGCGCGGCACCAGCCTGACGCCAGCTTGCGCCCCTTAAGGTCGCCGCGCCGGAAACCGTGACAGGCCCGGCCGCCCGTTGGGCGCGCAATGTGGTAGGCTAGGGTTGGATTGCTGAGGTGACACGTTTCGCAGAGGGCCGAGAGAACGACCTTCAGCGACGCCGGTCTCTGTCCCGGTGGCGAAAGGCCGTGTGGAGAAAACGGGTGAAGCGCTGGCGCAGCCTGATGCTCGCGGTCGCCGTTGTCGGCATCGGCACGGCGGTGCCGCTGGCCGCGACGCTAATGGCGTCGTGGCGCCTTGCGGTGGAGAGCCGGCAGGCGGCGCTGGAAGGGCGCGCGGCCCATGCCATCGCCCATGCCGAGGCGGTCTATGCCGAGGCGGCGACGGCGCTGCGGGCGATCGACCGCACCGATTTCAGCCCCTGCTCGCCCGCCCATATCCAGCGTCTGCGCGAGATCACCCGGATGTCGCTGGCGGTCGACAACCTCGCCTATGGCGCGGGCGAGATCGTCGAATGCAACGCCTTCGGCCTCGTCATGCAGCGGCAGCCGCTCGCCGCGATCGACACCACGGCGCCGGACGGCATCGGCCTCTCCGTCAACTGGGTGCTCGGCGAATCCGGCGGACGACCGACGCTCATCATGCGGCTGGACGGGCATCACGCGCTGGTCGACCAGCGGCGCTTCGTCGGGCCGGTGGACAATGGCGACGTGATCGAGCTGAGCACCGCCTCGGGCCTGCGCCTCGTCACGGCGCACGGCACGGCCGGCATGGGCTCCCCCGGCCGGCAGATGGACCCGCCCGCGCCGCTCGACACGGACGGGCTGCGCGCCACCGTCCTCTCGCCGCACTGGATCGTCATCGCCCACACTCCGCCGCTCGGCTTCCTTGCTCATCTCGAGGCGCAGCGCGCGCTGCTGCTGCCGCTCGCTTTGGTGCTGGCGCTGCTGTTCGGCGCCGCCTCGGTCTGGGTGCTGCGCCAGCGGCTCTCGCCGCGCGGGGAACTGGCGGCGGCGGTGCGGCACCGCGAGTTCATCGCCCATTACCAGCCGATCATGGAGCTTTCGACGGGGCGCTGCCTCGGGGCGGAGGCGCTGGTGCGCTGGCGCCGGCCGGATGGCGAGCTGGAGCGGCCGGACCTGTTCATCCCGCTCGCCGAGGAGACCGGGCTGATCCTGCCGATCACCGACCAGATGATCGCCGCCATCATCACCGATCTCGGCCCCGTGCTGCGCGCCGACCCGTTCCTGCATGTCGCCATCAACATCTGCGCCGACGACCTGTCCTCCGGCCGGGTGCTCGGCGTGCTGGCGCGCCAGCTCTCGGGCACCGGCATCGCGCCCCGGCAGATCTGGCTGGAGGCGACCGAACGCGGCTTCGTCGACATTGACGGCACCCATGCGACGCTGGTGGAGGCGCGCCGGCGCGGCCATCTCGTCGCTATCGACGATTTCGGCACCGGCTATTCCGGCCTCAAATATCTCCAGCGCCTGCCGGTCGACGCGCTCAAGATCGACAAGAGCTTCGTCGACTCGCTCGGCACCCAGGCGCCGACCTGCCATGTCACCGAGCACATCCTCGCCATGGCGCGCGAGCTGCACCTCACCGTGGTCGCCGAAGGGGTGGAGCGGCCCGAGCAGGCCGCCTTCCTGCGCGAGCGCGGCGTCGAGATGGCGCAAGGCTGGCTGTTCGCCCGCGCCATGCCCGCCCCCGACTTCCGCGCCTTCTGCCGCGCCAACCGCGCCCAGTTCGGCGAGCCGTGCAAGGTGATACCTTTCGCGGCGGAGTGAGGGGCTATTGTTTGGCCGCTCGATTCAGGGTTGCCTCGACGTAGCGCAGATTGGAGAATCTTTGCTTTATATGGCTTGGCACTGACGCCAGTACCCCTACGGCATCCATCAATATCGAACGAAACGCTACCCTTTGATCTCTAGCAGCGCCTCCGCCCCATTTGTTTGATATCTCCGCAAATAGCCTCATTGTAGATAGCGGGTGATATAGATCATCATTCCGTCGACGCAGGACCGACGTCAGTAGTGACATGGCTCGTTTCTCTCGACTCAAGTTATCGGAAAACCCAAATTCGAGCGATATACTCAAAAGCAATTTTGCTTCATGCGTTTCTATCTGATACGTGTTATAGTTTGGCCTTCTCTTCGCCATACCATAAGCCGTTTCAACAAATTTAGACGCAATGTCGAAACGTTTCCCCGTCATGTTGGCGATGGAACGTTGAACTAGGAATAATGGATCCTTGGTGGCCACCTTAAGTTCACGACATTCGTCATAAAACTTGTCCATATGATTTTCGATGTATCGGTTATTACCAAAAATCTTTGAATATACTGAAAATTTGAGTAGACCACGCGTCAACGCGTCAAAATCTGTATCGTCATAAAGATAATCACTGATGTAACGCAATGCCCTCTTGGCTACATCGAGCGTCGTTTCTATGCCAACAGAATTTGACAGCACGAATTGAGCTAGCGCCGGCGAGCCGAATAGTATTTCTCCAGCTTCTATCCTAATAATATCTTGTAGATTTCCAACTGCATAGGCGTCTCTGATACGCTCATACGAACCGCTAAAATTGGACAATTCGGTAGCTACATGAAGTTTACTGAATCTACTGAATCCAGCCACAGTTAAAAGAGCCCCCAGCACGGTTAGATCAAATATATCTTTGGGGATATTTCGTAGACCATTAAGATAATTTTCTACTCGATCATGAAGTGCGCCGCCCTCGTAAAGACTAAGGACAACGTCTCTCATTTGTCCTTTACACTCATTCTCGATAAATTTCTTCTTACCATCGCTCGTAAGCTCCGCTTTAGAGCCCAAAAGTCCATTTACTTCTAGATACTTAACGATGTTAATTATTTCCGAATTTGACACCAAGTTAAGATCAATTTCAACAAATCGACGTTTACCGAGGCGCTCATCAATAACATGGCGCGACGTCTCAAACAGGGATGACCTGGCCGACGTTATAAGTCTTATATTTTTCTTACTGAGATCTAAGATTTGACTTATAATCCTATTATATCGACTAATGTCTTCTGCTATTATTAAATAATTATCCGTTGAGTTATTTATAAACGAAATAATATTACTAACATCTTCGGGTTCACCTAAAAGCTCAAATATTCTAAAACCGCCCAATGCGTGCGCAAAAGCGATTTGCCAAATAAATATTGTCTTCCCATTCCCTACACTGCTATGAATTACTACTGGGGCAGTATCTGAAAAATTACATGCTCTTGAGAGTTTTTCTTTCGCTCGAGCGATTGTATAAGACCCTACACCTCCATCTATATCGTTTCTGGAAAGTTTGTCGGCTTTTAAGAGCCCTCCAACTAAAAGACGATCAATATCCACCGCACTAATTTCCGCTTTATCTTTTACGTCAAAACGAAGCTCCTTCAAGTCAGATGGGCATTCAATGCTGCCGTCATAAGATCGTTTCAGCTGTATTTGGCCAAGTAATTTAGCGAAACCGTCAGTTCCAATTTTCGAAATATTCCCAAATCTCGCTAATCTGTTCTGAACTGGGCCGGTCATATTATCAGATTCGATAAAAAATATTTTCTTAAAACAAAGAGGTGGAAGGCTTCCAAGCAACCTTCTGATATCAACATCGCGCAATGAAAAACCGATAAAATATACGTTATCCGCAGAAAGTATATCGTCATTGAAACGATTAAACCAATGACCGCCGCGCAAAAACGGTGATGCATCGCGCTGGCTTTCAGTCAATAGGAATTGGCTTTTAAATGCTTCAGGAGACAACGATGTTACATGACCATACACGTGCACAATTTGAGTAACTTCAAGAGATGGTGGTTCAACTTTTTCCGAAATAACCTTATTTGTATATTTTTTTCCTATATTATTACAACAAATCTCAATTACATTATCGTAATTAGTGGTGTATATCCTATACCAAGGCTGTCCTATGATTATCTTCTGCGCGTCGGTTATCGTTCTACAATGAAAATTATCGTGTATTAAATTAATCAATGAATATTCGTCAAAATGACGAAGATATTCTTCGGACGCTGAATCTATGTCATAGTCACGTCGATCTGATATTTTGCATTCTTCGAGCATTAAATTCATAAGTTCCGTGGCGTCATTCATGGGACGTCCTGATGTCGAAATTGACGACTTCGAGAATCCCGCACCAAGGAACAAAATTGAATTACCGCGTCCAATCTTGCTTACGTCAACATCGACACTCATCGCCGCCTCATCTTAAATAAACAGCTGTTCGAATATCGTAGGAAGAACTGGTGGCCAATGTCTAGCCCGCCCGCGCGAGCCAGACATCCATCACCCAGCCGGCGCGGACCTTCACCGCCGCGCGGGCCGCGCGGATCGTCGCCGCCACCGCCGGCAGCGGGCCGGCGAGGAGGCGTTCGTCTTGCGTGCCGAGATTGGCCGCCCAGAACACCTCGCCTGCCCAGCCGCGCGCATGGAGCGCGGCAAGGCCCGTGCCGTCGTCGAGCAGCACGGCGAAGGCGGGGGCGTCCGGCGTTTCTTCCGCCACGCGCCGGCCGGTGGTGAGCAGCACCGGCGCGCCGACGCCGTTGAGAGGGATGCGGTGCGCGGCGCAGAGCAGCTGCAGGGCGGTGAGGCCCGGCTCGACCTCCAGCGCAAAGCCCTCATGCCCCTGCGCCGCCAGCACGTCAGCGGCGGCTTCCGTGACGCGCAGCGTCGAATCGTAGAGCATCGGGTCGCCCCAGACGAGCAGCGCCGCCGTCTCGTCAGGCTGCATGTCGCGGATCACCCGCGCGAACAGCGCGGCGCGCTCGCCATGCCAGGCGGCGACGCTGGCGCGGTAGGCGGCGCGGCCAACCTCGCTTTCCCCGGCTTCCTTCTCACCGTCACCCGGCAAGGCGGGGCGCACACGGCGCGGGCTCGCCAGCTCGACGAGGCGATGGCCGGGCTTGCCGAAGCGGGCGATCAGCGCCGCCCGGCGGGCCACCAGAGGCTGCGCCGCCTCGCCCTTGTCGAGCAGCAGGAACAGGTCGGCGCGGGCGATCGCCTCGGCGGCGCGGAAGGTGAGATGGCCCGCCTCCCCCATGCCGATGCCGATGACGAGCAAGCTGCGCATGGGTCAGGGCGCGGGCGGGGTGTCGGAAGCGTCGGCATCGCGGGCGGCGAAGACCCGCTTGGCGACCATCAGCGCGTTGAGCGCCGCCGGGAAGCCGGCATAGAGCGCCATCTGCATGATCGCCTCCACCACCTCCTCGCGGCTCGCGCCGCAAGTCAGCGCCGAGCCGATATGCACCTCGAGCTCGCGCTCGGCATGGCCGAGGCAGACGAGGCCGGCGACGGTGGCGATGAGCCGGGTGCGCAGATCGAGCCCCGGCCGGGCATAGATGTCGCCATAGCCGAACTCGAAAATGTAACCGGCAAAGTCGGGCGCGATGTCGGCGAGGCTCGCCATCACCTGCGCGCCCGAGCGCCCGGTGATGGCGGCGAGCAGGATTTCGCCGCGCGCCCGGCGGTCGTCCGGCAGCACCTCGGGCAGGGGGAGCGAGGCCGGGCGCGGCGCGGTGGACGCATCGGCCGGATTGGCCTCATTGGCCTGACTGGTCACCTCATCGAACCGCTTTTCACCCTCATCGGCCATCGCCAAAACCCCCTCAGCGCGGCCGGCGCCGCTCCGCGATGGCGAGCGCCGCCGCGACGCTCGCCGCGACATCGAGCGCGGTGTTGTCGATGATCTCGGCATCCGCGGCGGCGATCAGCGGGGCGCTGGAGCGCGAGCTATCGCGTTGATCGCGCTTGCGAATATCATCCAGCACGCTCTCCGGCGTCACGTCTTCCCCGCGCCCGACGAGCTCTTTGTGGCGCCGCGCGGCGCGCGCTTCCGGGGTGGCGGTGACGAAGATCTTCACCGGCGCATCGGGGGCGATCACCGTGCCGATGTCGCGCCCGTCCAGCACCGCCCCGCCCGGCTGGTGGGCGAATTCCTGCTGTAGCATCAACAGCTTGGCGCGAACTTCCGGGATCGCCGCGACGCGCGAGGCGGCCTCGCCGATCGGCCCGGCGCGCAGCGATTCGGGGTCGAGCGCCGAGAGATCCAGCGCCCCCGCCAGCGCGGCGAGGGTGTCAACATCTTCAAAATCAACGGCTTTTTCCAACGCCCCGGCACCGACCGCGCGGTAGAGCAGGCCGGTGTCGAGATGCGGCAGGCCGTAATGCGCGGCAAGGCGCCGGGCGATGGTGCCCTTGCCGGACGCGGCCGGCCCGTCGATCGCGATGATCACAGCGCCGCCTCGATCACCGCCCCCATGCCGCGCATCAGCGGCAGGAAGCTCGGGAACGAGGTGGCGATGAAGGAAATATCGTCCACATTCATGGGGTTAGCGGTGGCGAGCCCCATCACCAGGAAGCTCATGGCGATGCGGTGGTCCATATGGGTTTCCACCGTCCCGCCGCCGGGAACGCTGTCGCGGCCGGTGACGATGAGGTCGTCGCCCTCGATGCGCCAGGTCGCGCCCGCCTGCTCCAGCCCCGCCGCGACGGCGGCCAGCCGGTCGGATTCCTTCACCCGGAGCTCCGACAGCCCGTTCATCCGCGTCTCGCCGGCGGCAAAGGCGGCGGCGACGGCGAGCACCGGGTACTCGTCGATCATGGAGGGCGCGCGCTCGGCCGGTACATCGACGCCGGTGAGGCGGGAGGCCTTCACGCGGATGTCGGCGACGCTCTCGCCGCCCTCGACCCGTTCGTTCTCATAAGCGATGTCGGCGCCCATCTCCTTGAGCGTGATGAATAATCCGGTACGCAGCTTGTTGGTCATGACGCCCTCGACGACGATCTCCGAGCCCGGCACGAGCAGCGCCGCGACCACCGGGAAGGCGGCGGAGGACGGGTCGGACGGCACATGGATCGGCGCCGGCTTCAGCTCCGGGCGGCCCTTCAGCGTCACCTTGCGGCCATGCATGCCATAGGGCTCGACCGTCACCTCGGCGCCGAAATGGGTGAGCATGCGCTCGGTATGGTCGCGGCTCGCCTCGGCCTCGATCAGCACCGTCTCGCCGGGCGCGCCGAGCCCCGCCAGCAGCACGGCGGACTTGATCTGCGCCGACGCGACCGGGCTCTCATAGGTGATCGGCACCAGCTCGCGCGGGCCCTTGAGGGTGAGCGGCAGGCGCCCGCCCTCGGCGGCATCGACCACCTGAACGCCCATCTTTTCAAGGGGATCGAGGATGCGGCGCATCGGCCGGCGGCGCAGGCTCGCATCGCCGTCGAAGGTGGCGGTGATCGGGTTGCCGGCAACCACGCCCATCATCAGCCGCGAGCCGGTGCCGGCATTGCCGAAATCGAGCACGCCGGCGGGCTGGGTGAGGCCGCCGACGCCGACGCCGTTGACCCGCCACTCGCCCTCGCCGAGCCGCTCGACCGTGGCGCCGAGCGCGGCGCAGGCGCGGCCGGTGTTCAGCACGTCCTCGCCTTCCAGCAGGCCGGAGATGCGGGTCTCGCCCACCGCCAGCGTCCCGAAGATCAGCGCCCGGTGCGAGACGGACTTGTCGCCGGGCACGCGCACGCGGCCCGACAAAGCGGGCGAGCGGCGGGCAAGGGCGGGGACGGGCGCGGAGGCGTGGCTGCTCATGGAAGGGCCTTTCTGGCGGCGCGGCGGGCGGGCGGCCGGCACCGCGGCGTCCCCCTGTCGAATGCGCGCCCCTCCTAGCACGCGGGGGTCATCGGCGTCACGGGCGGCAAATGCGTGCTTGACTCCACAAGTTCCGCGGTTCAATGGGAGCACCCCTTCAATCACCACCTTCCGAGGTTCTGAACCGTGGTGAAAGCTGAACTTGGCACCAAGCGCATCTGTCCGGTCACCGGGCGGAAGTTCTACGACCTGAACAAGGATCCGGTGATCTCGCCCTATACCGGGCAGATCGTTCCGATCACGGCCCCTGTCACCCGTGGCGGGAGCCGGGCCGAACCCGTGCGCGCCACCGAGGAAGCCGAGGTCGAGGATACGGCCGAGGTCGAACTCGTGTCGCTCGAGGACGCCGACGAGGAAGCCACCGGCACCGCCAAAGTGGCGGCGACGGAGGACGACATCGATATCGACGACGAGGTCGAGACCGATGACGACGACACCTTCCTCGAAGAAGACGAGGACGGCGATGATGACGTGACCGATCTGATCGGCGACGGCATCGAGGACGACGAGGAAAGCTGAAACCCTGGGGATGGTGCAAAACTCTCCGACAAGGGTCTTGCAGTCTCATCCTCCATGTGGTTTACGACCATCCCGCCCCGGCCACTTGCCGGAGCGGCCGCCGGGTAGAAGACCCAAGCGCCTGTTTAGGCAGCGCGCAGCCCGGCAACCCCCGGTGGGGCCATAGCTCAGTTGGGAGAGCGCTTGAATGGCATTCAAGAGGTCGGCGGTTCGATTCCGCCTGGCTCCACCAAATCTCCCCGATCGCGCGCGATCGCTCTCAACACCCCTCCGTTTCTGACGTGCTTGCAACCGACGCCACGGGCCCGCGTTGATCCGTCGCGCCGGGCGGTCCGTATCCCCGGTCTGTCACCCGCGGGGAAACGCCATGGCGATCTACGTCCTTTCCTATCTCGCCACCGGGCTCGCGTTTCTCGCGCTTGATTCGGTCTGGCTCGGCACCATGGCGACGCGGATCTACCGGCCGCTGATGGGCGATCTGGCGCAGGACGGCTTCAGCCTCGCCCCGGCCGCCATCTTCTACCTGATGTACATTGTCGGCATCGTGATCTTCGCCATCCATCCCGCCATCGTGTCGGGCAAATGGACCACGGCGCTGGTCTATGGCCTGCTGTTCGGGCTGATGGCCTATGGCACCTATGACCTGACCAACCAGGCGACGCTGAAGAACTGGCCGACCGCCCTCACCGTCATCGACATGAGCTGGGGCACCTTCGCCACCGGCGTCTCCGCGACGCTCGGCTTTCTCGCGGCCCGTGGCCTCGGCCGCTGGATGGGCCTTTGAGGCTCTAGCGGGCCCGACCCGGCTTCTTCGGCGGACCGGGCCAGAAGCTGTTGACGCGGGCCATATAGGCGCGGAAAGCGTCGCCGCGCGAGCGCAGCATATGCGCCTCGGTCGGCGGAATGCCGGAGGCATGGACCAGCAACCAATACATCAGCGCCGGCCCGGCCAATGCCGCATAGCCGACGAGATAATCGCCGCCGGTGTCGATGGCGAAGAGCGGGTAGGCGACCCACGCCATCCATTCAAAAAAATAGTTCGGGTGCCGGCTCACGCCCCACAGGCCGGCGTCGCACACCTTGCCGCGATTGGCGGGGTCGGCGCGGAAGGCCGCGAGCTGGCGGTCGGCCAGCCCCTCGCCGGCCACCGCGACAACGATGACCAGCAGCCCCAGAACATCCCACACGCTGCCGAAGGGCATGGGCGCGTGCGCCGCCGCCATCACCGCGCCGGCGAGGACGAGGCCGCAAACCGCCTGAATCTGCAGAAAAAGGAAAAGTCGGCTCGGCGCCGACGGCCCCCATTCGCGCACCAGTTCCGCATAGCGCGGATCGTCGCCGCCCTTGAGCGTGCGGGCGAGGATGTGCGAGCCGAGCCGCAGCGACCACAGGCCGGCGGCGGCGGCCACCACGATCTGCCGGAGCGTGGGTGATTCGGGGGTGAGCGGCAGAAGCGCCAGCGTCACGGCGGTCAGCCCGACCGCGAAGGACCAGACGGTATCGACCCAGCCATGGCTGCCGGTGCGCCGCGCGAGCACCCAGGCGAGCGTCATGGCCAGCGCCATGACGCCGAGGGCGGCAATCAGAATGAGGAGGAGGGTGCCGGCCATCAGGGTCGGCTCCCGGTCAGATGCGCGCGATGGAAGTCAGCAGCCGGCCAAACATGCCGCCGATGCGCATCTCGCCTTCCATTGCGGTGAGGCAGATGCATTCGCCATCGGGATCGACCACGGGCTGGTGGTCGATCTCCGAATCCATCTCGCTGAGGTCGCCCGGCCGGTACTGGCCGAAACCGTCCGAGAAGGAGCCGGTGAGGATCTGGGTGAATTCCAGCCCGGTATGGCCGTGCTCGGGTAGCTTCCGGCCCGGCCCGACGCGCAGCAAAGTGAGCCGCGCGGAGCGGTCATGAGGCAAGGTGAGGGAACTTGCCCGCACCCCCGGACCGAGCCATCGCCATCGGCCCATCTCGCAGCCGCGCAGAGGGGCGGGCAGCGGGATGCCGCCGGGCAGGGTCGGCGCCGGCTTGCGCGGCGGGGCCGGGCGGCGCGGGGCCTGCGGCGCATCGATCTGCGCGAGAAGGCGGGCGAGCGCCTCCGGCTCCATCGGCTCAGGCGTCACCTGCTCCAGCAGGGCGCCGCCCATGGCCTCGAAGGTGCCGACGCGCGCCTGGCAGGCCGGGCAGCTGGCGAGATGGGTGGCGATCACGAGGCCAGGTGCGGCCGGCAGGCGGCCGGCGGCGTAGCGCAGCAGGGTTTCGTCGCTGGGATGATGCTGGATGCTCAAAGCTGACCCTCCAGCATGGCGCGCAGCTTGCCGAGGGCAAGGCGCACGCGCGACTTGACCGTGCCGAGCGGCAGGCCGAGTTCGCTGGCGATTTCCGAGTGGGGTTTTTCGTTGAAGAAGGAGAGGCGGACAATCGTCGCCTGTTCGGGAGAGAGGCTCTTCATGGCAATGCGCAGGCGTTCCTCGCGCTCGGCCCGTATCAGGAAGGTTTCGCCATTCTGGACGTCGTCGACCGTCTCTTCCGGCTCCACATCGGGAGCGGAGGTGGTCCGGTCGCGCCGCAGATAGTCGATCCGCAGGTTACGGGCGATGGTGAAGATCCACGTCGCCGCCCCGGCGCGTTGCGGATCGAAATAGGTGGCCTTGCGCCAGACCGAGAGCATGGCCTCCTGCGCCAGTTCCTCCGCCACGGCATTGGGGAGGCCCGAGCGCAGCAGAAACGCTTTCAGCCGCGGCGCGAAATGCTTGTAGAGCAAGGCGAACGCCTGTTTGTCGCGGTCAGACGCAATCAGGACGATCAGCCGGTCGAATTCTTCCCTATTCGGCATGGCGCCGCTCAAGGCAACATCCGTCACGATAGGGCTCCGCAACCCAGTGCGGCTTCCCGACAGTTTCGACCGATGGATGGCTGGCTCTGCATTCATGCCCCTCTTACGCCGCCGGTTCGGTGGCGGATCACCTTTTACCTCGGTGATCTATCGTCAACACGGTAGCGTATAGCGGAAACAACTTCGATCCTATCGCTTGCCTTGTCTGGGAGATCGCCGGTGACTTTGCGTATCGAGCCTGCATCGCTTTCTCCCGCGCGGCCGCGTCGACTGGACGTGGCGGTGGTGGGTAGCGGCGTCTCCGGGCTCTCCGCCGCCTGGCTGCTGTCGCAGGCCCATAATGTGACGCTCTATGAGGCCGAACCGCGGCTGGGTGGCCACGCCCATACTCGCGATGCCGCGGGGCTCGCGGTCGATACCGGCTTCATCGTCTACAACACCCCGACCTATCCCAACCTCACCGCGCTGTTCGAGCATCTGGGCGTCGGCACGCAGGCGACCGACATGTCCTTCGCCGTCTCGCTTGATGGCGGACGGCTGGAATATTCCGGCGCCAACCTGCCGGGCCTGTTCGCGCAGCGGCGCAATCTGGTTCGCCCGCGCCACTGGGCGATGCTGCGCGACCTGCTGCGCTTCTACCGCGAGGCGCCGCGCGACGCGGAGAGCTTCGAGGGCAGCCTTGCCGACTATCTCGACGCCAATGGCTACAGCCTCGCCTTCCGCGAGGACCATCTCTACCCGATGGCCGCCGCCATCTGGTCGACGCCGGCCGGCGAGGTCGGGCGCTATCCCTTCACCGCCTTCACCCGCTTCTGCGCGAATCACGGATTGTTGAAGCTCACCGGCCGGCCGATCTGGCGCACGGTGCGCGGCGGCAGCCGGGAATATGTGAAGCGGCTGCATGGCGCCATGCGCGGCGAGGCGGTCACCCGCACCCCCGTCGTGGCGGTGCGCCGCGACGCCCGCGGGGTCGAGGTGATCGACGGGGACGGCCATCACCGCCGCTTCGACGAGGTGGTGCTGGCCTGCCACGCCGATCAGGCACTGCGCCTCATCGAGGTGCCGACCGCGCGCGAGCGGGACGTGCTGGGCGCCTTCAGCTATTCGGTGAACGAGACCGTGCTGCATTCCGACCCGCGCCTCATGCCGGTGCGCCGCCGCGCCTGGGCGGCGTGGAACTATCTGGCGCAGCAGGAGCGGCCGGGGGCGCTCTCCGTCACCTACTGGATGAACAAGCTGCAGAATCTGCCCGGTTCGACGCCGCTCTTCGTCACCCTCAACCCGCTGACGGAACCGCATCCCGAGACCATCCACTACACCCAGAGCTACCGCCACCCGGTGTTCGATGGCCGCGCCATGGCGGCGCAGAAGCGGCTCTGGTCGCTGCAGGGCGAGGGCGGCGTGTGGTTCTGCGGCGCCTATTTCGGCGCGGGCTTCCATGAGGACGGGTTGCAGGCCGGCCTTGCCGTCGCCGAGGCGCTGGGCGGCGTGCGCCGGCCGTGGAATGTCGCGCAGGAGAGCGGGCGCATCCATGTCGGCCCCGCGCCCTTCCGCCAGTTCGGCGGCGGGGTGGCGGCATGAGCTGCGGCGACCAAGCCGGCGCGGCCCGCGAGACGGCCGCGCCCGAAGGTCCGTCACACGGCTCCGCGCTTTATGCCGGCGCGGTGATCCATGCCCGCCTGCGCCCGCGCAAGCACCGGCTGCGCTACCGGCTGTTCTCGCTGCTGGTCGATCTCGACGAGCTGCCGGCGCTCGACGGGCGGCTGCGTCTGTTCGCGCATAACCGCTTCAACCTGTTCAGCCTGCACGACGCCGATTACGGGCGCGGCGACGGCACGCCGCTCAAGACCTATGCCGAAGAGGTGATGCGCCAGGCCGGCCTCACTCCCGATGGCGGGGCGATCCGCCTGCTGACCATGCCCCGCCTGTTCGGCTATGCCTTCAACCCGCTCAGCGTCTATTTCTGCCATCGGGCGGACGGCACGCTCGCGGCCCTGCTCTATGAGGTGAACAACACCTTCGGCCAACGCCACAGCTATTTCATCCCGGTGGCGCCCGGCGAGGGCGCCGGCGGCACCATCCGGCAGAGCGCGGCGAAGTGCTTCTATGTCTCGCCCTTCATGGATATGGGGCTCGACTACGCCTTCCGCGTCGAGCCGCCGGGCGAGGCCTTCACGGTCGCCATCACCGCCCATGACCGCGAGGGCCCGGTCCTGGTCGCCGCCCACCGCGCGCATCGCCGCCCGCTCACCGACGGCACGCTGGCGCGGGCACTCTTTTCCTATCCGCTGCTTACGCTCAAAGTGATGGCCGGTATCCACTGGGAGGCGTTGTTCATCTGGGCCAAGGGGATAGGCTTGCGGCGACGCCCGCCGCCACCGGCGGACGCGGTCTCGCTTCCGGCCGCCCCGCTCCCAGCCCCGCTTGCCGCCGCCCCCCTCCCGTCCACTCCGCAGACCCCGAGGATCGTGCATGCTGACTGAAAGCGACCACGTCACGGCCACCGCCGAACCGGCGCGCAGCGATTCGTTCATCGGCCGTCTGGTGGTCGCGCGCCTGCTCGCCACCGTGACGCTGGGCCGGTTGCATGTGGTGCTTCCCGGTGGCCAGCGCCTGAGCGGGCGCGGCGCCGAGGCGGGGCCCGAGGCGACGCTGGTGCTGCACCGCTGGCGGGCCATACGCCGCCTGCTCGCCGGCGGCGATATCGGCTTCTCCGACGCCTACATCGACGGCGACTGGACCAGCCCGGACCTCGCCGCCCTGATCGAGCTCGCCGCGCTCAACCAGGCGCAGATGACCCGCACCATCGCCGCCATGCTGCCGCTGCGGCTGTGGAACCGGCTGAGCCACGCGCTGAACGCCAATTCCAAGCGCGGCAGCCGCCGCAACATCGCGTTCCATTACGACCTCGGCAATGATTTCTACCGGCTCTGGCTCGACCCCTCCATGACCTATTCCTCGGCGCTGTTCGAGGACCGCACCCAGTCGCTGGAGGCCGCGCAGCAGGCCAAGATCGCCCGCATCCTCGATCTGCTGGAGCTTGATGCGGGCGATAGCGTGCTGGAGATCGGCTGTGGCTGGGGCGGCCTTGCGGGCGCCCTGGGCGACGCCGGCGCGCAGGTGACCGGCCTCACTCTGTCGCGCGAGCAGCTCGCCCATGCCGAGCAGCTCATGATCGAGCGTGGCCTGTCCGATCAGGTGGATCTGCGCCTGCAGGACTACCGCGACGCGGAGGGTCGCTATGACCGCATCGTCTCCATCGAGATGATGGAAGCGGTGGGCGAGACCTACTGGCCGGTCTATTTCGGCGCGCTGCGCGAGCGGTTGAAGGAAGGTGGCGTCGCCGTTCTTCAGGTCATCACCATTGCCGAGGACAAGTTCGAGTCCTACCGCCGCGACCCGGACTTTATCCAGCGCCACATCTTCCCCGGCGGGATGCTGCCGACCAAGAGCGCCATTGATGGACTGGCGGCGGATGCCGGGCTGACGCTGGAGCGGGCCGACCATTTCGGCATGGGCTACGCGCTGACGCTGGCGGAATGGCGCCGGCGCTTCCACGCGGCCTGGCCGGAGGTGCAGCGCCTCGGCTTCAGCGAGCCGTTCCGCCGGCTGTGGGACTATTACCTCGCCTATTGCGAGGGCGGCTTCCGGGCCGGCGTCATCGACGTCGGCCTCTACAAGCTGCGCGGCTGACGCCCGCCCGCGTCAGCCTCCCGCGTTGACCGCCCGCCCGGCCCCGATGGGACCGGGCGGCGCAAGGGTCAGAAGCGGATGTTCAGCGAGCCCTTGAAGGTGTTGTCGCTGGCATCCGAGGCGAACTGGCCGCCATAGCTCACGCCCGCCCGCACCGTGTCCGACAGCGCGATATCGAGCCCGAGGCCGACCAGCGCGGTGTTCTGGGCGATCGGCAGGCCCGACACCTGGAAGGCGGCGCTGCCCGAGGCGAAGGCGAGGCTCGCGGTCGGGTCGACATCGCCGAAGGCATATTGCCAGCCAAGGCTCAGATAGGGCCGCGCCTTGGCCCCGCCCTTCAGTTCCACCTCGGTCGCGGCGCGGATACCCAGCGTCGAGTAGAAGACGTTCTCATCGGCGGCCGAGCCGGTCAGCGCCGCCGTGGAGCCGGTCTCGGTGAAGTCGTCCGAGGTGAGGCTCACATAGGCTAGGCCGGCAAAGGGCTCGACATAGGCGCCCGCGCCCGTGCTCGGCAGGCCGGGCAGCGCCTGCGCCACCGGCACGCGCCAGCTCAGCTCGCCGAAGAGCTGGGCGGTGGCGGCGTCGTAGCTGGAGGACGCCGCCCCGGCATAGCCAGGGAACACGATGCTCCGGCTCATCGACACGTCGTGCCAGGTGTAGGAAGCGCCGACCAGCACGCCGAGCGCGCCATAGCGCGCGCCGCCATACAGGCCGAGATCGTAATTGTCGCTGTCGGCCGAGGAGCCGCGATCATCCACATCGATGGTCGAGCGGCTGTAGCCGGTCAGCACGCCGAACCGCCAGGTGTCGCCGAGCGGGATGTCGGCGCCGGCGAAGAAGCCGCCCACATTGCTGTCGGCGCTGGCGGCGTTGCCATTGCTGGAATTGTTGCCCCAGGCGCCATAGCCCTGCGCCCACAGCACCGCGCCCGAGCCGGGCGTCAGCGCCGCGGTCTGCGGGCCGCTCGCCGCCGCGTCCTCGGCGAAGCCCTGGCGCACGCGCCCGCCCACCGCCTCGCGCAGATAGCTCGACTGCTGGGCGAAGATGGTCGTCACCGTGGCATAGGCCTCGCCCGACAAAGCGTCGAAGGCGATGGGAGCGTTGGTGGTCGAGATCGACAGCACCGCGTCATAAACCGGGTTGCCAAGGCCGAGGGTTTCCACGCCCGCGCCGGTCGCCTGCTGGTTCGGCGTCTGGCCGACGCTGGCGAAGCTGATGTCGTTGCGCGCCAGCGTCAGATAGACGTTGCTGGCGTCATAGCCGAGGATCGGGGTGAGGAAGGCGAAGTTGCTGCTCACCGTATCGAAGGTGCCGGTGAGGCCGCCGCCCGCCGTGAGGATGGTGTAGGTCGCGAGCGGCGTGACATAGCCGGCCTCCGCCACCACCTGCACCGTGCCGCCCGTGAGAATCGCGGTGCCGGTCGCCAGGATCAGATCGTGCGTGCCGTCGGCGGCGATGTCGACGACATAGGTCGAGCCGCCGCCGAAATCGACATTGCCGGCGACGGTGAGCGTGCCCGGCGAATAGCCCGGCGCGACGCTGCCGCCATTGCCCACCGAGAGGCCGGCAATGGTGCCCTCGCCGCTCAGCACGCCACCGCCGGTGACGGTGAAGGTGGAGCTGGAGGTCGAGCCTTCCGTCAGCACGAGGTCGGCGCCGGCCACGTCGATCGGCCCGGTATAGCCGGAGGCGCCGATGAAGTTCACCGTGCCAGCGAGAATGGTGACGGAGCCGCTGCCGGTAATGGTGCCGGGGAAGTCGTAAGTGCCGGTGCGGTTGAACACCAGCGCGGCATTGTTGACGATGTCGCCGGCAATCGCGCCGGTCGCGCCGCCATTGCCGATCTGCAGCGTGCCGGCATTGATGGTGACGACACCGGAGAAGGTGTTGTCGCCGGTCAGGGTCAGCGTGTTCGCCCCGTCCTTCACCAGCGAGCCCGTGCCGGAAATGACATTGGCGAAGACGAGATCGTCCGACCGGTTGATGGTGAACGTGGCGCCGCTGGCGATCGACACATCGGCGGCGATGGTTCCTGACGTGCCGCCATTGCCGACCTGCAGCGTCCCGGCCGAGACGGTGACGGAGCCGGTGAGCGTCGGGCTCTCGCCGGTGAGCACCCAGGTGCCGGTGCCGGATTTGGCGAGATTGCCGAAGCCGCGATAGGCGCCGGTGTCATTGACGCTGTCGAGGTTGAAAGTGCCGGAGGCGCTGCCGGTCAGCTCCAGCGTGTTGCCGCTGCTGGCATTGGTGACGATGCCGGTCACCGTCGCGGTGTCGGCGAGCACGAAGCGGTTGCTGCCCGTGCCCATGCTGACCGCGATGTCGCTGGCGGTCGCGGCGGCGATGGTGCCGCTGTTGATGACGGTGCTGTTGCCGTTACCGGTCAGCACGGCCGTCGTGCCGGTGGTCTCAACAGTCCCGCTATTGTCCAGCCGGTTGGTGGTGCCGTCGAGGGCGACAGCGAGGTCGGTCGCGCTGATGGTGCCGCTGTTGGTGACGTCGATGTCGCCCTGCGCGGTGGCGACCGTGGCCGAGCTGCCGCCGGAGGCGAAGCCGCTATTGGCGACGATGCCGTATGTGCCGGTGAGCGAGCCGGCATTGACCACGGTGATGTCGCCGAGCGGGGTTTCGGCGAGAATGCCGGCGTCGCGGCTGGCGGTGACGATGCCGGCCGCCTCGTTGGTGATCTCGACATCGCCCGACGTGTAGGCCGTGCCGCGCAGGCCGTTGAAGCCGTCGAGGGAGCCGGTCATCAGGATGTGCGCCGCATCGAGCGCGGGGTCGCCCGTCGCCGTTACCGTGCCGCTATTAGTGACGGTGACCTTGCCAGCCTCGGTCATGGCGTAGACGGCGTTGTCGTTGCCGGAGATCGCCGTCCCGGAATTGGTGATGGTGGTGTCGCCATTGTTCGACCAGGCCACCAGCGCCTGGCGCAGGGTCGCGGTGACCTGACCCTCATTGATCAGCTCCGCCAGCCCGTAATAGTCGATCACCCGTATGCCGGCCGAGTAGGCGTTCACGACGCCGGTGGCGGTGTTGGTGACGGACACCGTCTCGCGCGGGCCGTCCGTCGGCCCCCGGTAATTGCCGTCGGCATAGATGCCGCGGTCATTGGTGGAAGTGACCGTGCCGCTATTGGTGATGGTGACCGGGCCGAAATTTGTGGTCCCGCTAAGGCCGGCATTGCCCTGCCCCGTCGTGTCTGACGTCTGGGTGATGTTGCCGGCATTATCGATGCTGATCGAGCCGCCGTAATCGTTCCTCACCCAGATGGTGCCGAAGCCACCGGTGGAGGTCGCCACGACGTCGCTGCCGATGGTCACGGTGGCGTTGACCGTGACGGCGATCGACTGCGGCGGCGTGCTCTGATCGGTGCCGAACTGCATGACCAGCGCGCTGTAGGTCGTATTATTCAGTACCGTCGTGCCGGTCAGCGTGACGGTCTGGTCATAGTCGCCGGGCGTCAGCGGCGAGGCATAGGTGACGGAGACCGTCGAAAGACTGTCGACGGTCAGCGATCCTGTGCCCGGCACCATGCTCACGGTGACGGAGGTGGCGTCGCAATTGGTGAGCGTCGTGGTGCCCGTCACCGTGCAGGCGGTGGTGGCCAGCGCCGGGGCGCTCGCCAGCAGGCCGCCGGCCATCAGCATCGGGATCAGCGCCGCACCCGCCAGCAGGCGCCCCCGCCGGTGCGCCGATGCCGCGCGCGCAAAAATATCCCCACGCCGCATCTCCGTGCGCGCGCCATTCCCCGCCTTGACCGTCATGTCCTGCCCCGTTGCACCCGCGCCGGCCCTTTGGTGGGCATCGTAGCGCTCGACGCAACCTTACCGAGCGTTCAGCAGGCGGGAAAGGTAAAATGTGACTTAAGATCACTCGGCATTGCTAAAGCCTATCTCGCGCGAATCGCCGCGCGGGGGGCGCGGAGGCCTAGCGCCGCGCCTTCAGCAGGCGGCGATAGTCCTGCGTCAGCGCCTCGATATCCTGCGCGCTGAAGGGCCAGCTGCCCTCCACGATGCCCTGGCGGATCTCGTTGGCGAGCACCGGCCAGAACCGGTCGACCAGCGCCGGCACCTCCGCGTCGCTGACGCCGCGGGCGCGCAGATCGAGGGCACAGATGGCACGGGCGGTTTCTTCGGTCTTGTGCATGTCGCTCAATACCGCAGACGCCGCGGCGCGAACGTCCACTACTCGACAGTGGGGCCCCGTTTCTCAAGCCCCGTGCCCTTCATCGTCCACGATATGTTCAGCCAAGCGCGCGGAGGCGACATTTCAATTGTCGCACGGCCGGCTTAGGGTGCGCTCGGCCGGTTCCGCCGGCGTCAGCAGCCGTGCCGGCACAGCCGGCGGTGTCAACATTCGGAGGCAGGTCTATGCAGCTCGGTATCGTCGGTCTTGGCCGCATGGGTGGAAACATCGCACGCCGCCTCATCAAGGCCGGCCATTCCTGCGTGGTGTGGGACCGCAACGCCGCCGCCGTCGAGGCGCTGGCGGCGGATGGCAGCATGCCGGCGGGCGATCTCGCCGGCCTCGTCGCCCAGCTCGACGCGCCGCGCGCGGTGTGGGTCATGCTCCCGGCCGGCGGGCCGACGGAGAGCACCATCAACGAACTCGCCGGGATGCTGGCGCCGGGCGACGTCATCATCGATGGCGGCAACAGCTTCTACAAGGACGACATCCGCCGCGCCGCCAGCCTGCGCGAGACCGGCATCGTCTATATCGACGTCGGCACCTCCGGCGGCGTCTGGGGCCTCGAACGCGGCTATTGCATGATGATCGGCGGCGAAAAGGAAGCCGTCGACCGGCTCGACCCGATCTTCGCCGCCCTCGCCCCCGGCCTTGGCGACATTCCCCGCACCCCCGGCCGCGAGGCCCGCGACCCCCGGGTCGAGCAGGGCTACATCCACACCGGCCCGGCCGGCTCCGGCCATTTCGTCAAGATGATCCATAACGGCATCGAGTACGGGCTGATGCAGGCCTATGCCGAAGGCTTCGACATCCTCAAGAACAAGGCCTCGACCGAGCTGCCCGAGCACGAGCGCTTCACGCTGGACATGGCGGATATCGCCGAGGTGTGGCGCCGCGGCTCGGTCGTCTCCTCCTGGCTGCTCGACCTCACCGCCATCGCACTGACCAGCGACGAGAAGCTGACGGATTATTCCGGCGCGGTCGCCGATTCCGGCGAGGGCCGCTGGACGGTGGAAGCCGCCGTCGAGGAAGCGGTCTCGGCCGAGGTGCTCACCGCCGCGCTGTTCGCCCGTTTCCGCTCGCGCCAGGACCACACCTTCGGCGAGAAGCTGCTGTCGGCGATGCGCTTCCAGTTCGGCGGCCACTCCGAATTCAAGTCCAAGTGACCGCGTGACAGCCATGGGAAGCGAGACCGTCGTTCTCGGCCAGAAGGTTCTCGCGCCCGATGCGGCGCCGGCACCGGCCTCCACCTTCTTCATCTTCGGCGCCTCGGGCGACCTCACCAAGCGCCTGCTGCTGCCCTCGCTCTACAACCTCGCCAATGAGGGCGTGCTGGCCGACGACTTCGCCATTATCGGCGTCGATCATGTCGAGCGCAGCGAGGAGGAGTACCGCGCCTTCCTCACCGAGGAGATCGCCAAGCTGCCGGGCTCCTGCGACACCAGCGGCGAGACCTGGCGCTGGCTGATGAACCGCATCGGCTACATGGCCGGCGATTTCGAGGATCCCGCCACCTATGGGCGCATCCGCGAGCGGCTGGACGGGCGCGCCCAGCTCACCTGCAACGCGGTGTTCTATCTGGCGGTCGCCCCGCGCTTCTTCGCCACCATCGCCGAGCAGCTCGGCGCGGCCGGCCTCTTGAAGGAGGAACGCGGCTTCCGCCATATCGTGGTGGAGAAGCCCTTCGGCACCGACCTGCCCTCGGCCCGCGCGCTCAACCGGCGCCTGCTGTCCATCGCCAATGAGCGGCAGATCTACCGGATCGACCATTTCCTCGGCAAGGAAACGGTCCAGAACATGATGGCGCTGCGCTTCGGCAACGGCATTTTCGAGCCGATCTGGACCAAGGAATATATCGACCACGTGCAGATCACCGCCGCCGAGACGGTGACGGTGGAGCAGCGCGGCGGCTTCTACGACACCACCGGCGCGCTGCGCGACATGGTGCCGAATCACATGTTCCAGCTCCTCGCCATGACCGCCATGGAGCCGCCGAACTCGTTCGACGCCGACGCGGTACGCACCGAGAAGACCAAGGTGATCGAGGCCATCCGCCATATGCGCCCGAGCGAGGCGATCGGCGCGGCGGTGCGCGGCCAGTACCGCGCCGGCTTCGTCAACGGCCAGCCGGTGAAGGATTATCGCGCCGAGAAGGATGTCGACCCGGACAGCCGCACCGAGACCTATCTGGCGCTGAAATGCTTCGTCGATTCCTGGCGCTGGAACGGCGTGCCGTTCTATGTGCGCACCGGCAAGGCGCTGGCCAAGCGCCGCACCGAGATCGCCATCCAGTTCAAGCGCGCGCCGGGCGTGCTGTTCAGCCATCTGCCGACCGCGCTGAAGCCGAACATGATGGTGATTCACGTCCAGCCGGATGAGGGCGTGTCGCTGCGCTTCGCCGCCAAGGTGCCCGGCCGCAAGGTGCGGCTCTCCGACGTGCAGATGGATTTCAAATACACCGACTACTTCAAGGCGGCACCCAGCACCGGCTATGAGACGCTGATCTATGACTGCCTGTGCGGCGATCCCACGCTGTTCCAGCGCGCCGACACCATCGAGGCGGGCTGGGAAGCTGTGGAGCCGATCCTCGAAGCGGTAGCGGGCGGCGAGAACGACGTGCAGTTTTATGCCGCCGGCAGCGACGGCCCGGCCATGTCGGACGTGATGCTGGCGCAGGATGGCTTCCAGTGGCTGCCGCTCGAAAGGGACCGCGCGCGATGACCGACTTACGTGCCGACAAGCGGCCTTTGCCCTCGCGCATCCGCCTCATGGTGTCGGATGTCGACGGCACGCTGGTGAACCGCGCCAAGGAGGTCACGCCCGCCACGGTGGAGGCGGTGCGCCGCCTGCGCGCGGCCGGCGTCGCCTTCGCCGCCGTCTCCGCCCGGCCGCCGCGCGGCATGCGGCTCTTGAACGAGGCCCTCGGCCTCGACATTTTCGGCGGCTTCAATGGCGGCACCATCCTGCGCGGCGACTACAGCCTGGTCGAGGAGACGCTGATCGACCCGGTCGCCGTGCGCCAGGGCCTCGACATGATGGTGCCGCGCGGCGCCTCGGTCTGGGTGTTCGCTGACAATGAGTGGTATCTCACCGACCCCGACAATCCTTACGTCGCCGGCGAGACCCGCACCGTCGCCTTCCCGCCGACGCTGGTGAGCGATTTCGGCGACCATGTCACGCGGGCCGGCAAGATCGTGTTCTCCTCGACCGATTTCGACATGCTGGCGGCGAGCGAGCCCGAGCTGCAGGCGCGGGTCGGCGCCGGCGCCACGGCCCGCCGCTCGCAGGCGAAATATCTCGACCTCACCCCGCCCGGCACCGACAAGGGCTATGCGGTGCGTGCCTTCGCCCGGCATTACGGGGTGGCGGTGGAGGAGGTCGCGGTGATCGGCGACATGGCCAATGACCTGCCGATGTTCGGCACCGCCGGCCTTGCCATCGCCATGGGCAATGGCGCGCCGGAGGTGAAGGCGAAGGCCGACCTCGTGACCGTGACCAATGAGGAAGACGGCGTCGCCCACGCCATCGAGCACTTCGTGCTGCCCCGCGCGCCGGGCTGAGAGTGCGCAGGCGGACGCTTACGGCGCGCCCGCGCGTCGTTTGCGTGCCCGTCAGCCGGAAAACTCGGTCTCGTGCTTGAGCACGTCCTCGGCCTCGGGGTTGAGCGGCTGGGCGGTGCGCTCGGGGGCGACCAGCGGCTCCGGCTCGACCCCGACATGGCCGTCGGCGGTGACCAGCAGACGCTGGCGCAGCAGACGCTCCATGTCGCGCTGGCGCACATCCACCACCGTCGCCTGCGCGGTCTCGGCGTCGATGCCGGTGGCCTTCAGCGTCGCCTCGCCAAAGGCGAGCGCCGATTCGAAGGTCTCGCGCATCTCGAAGTCCACGCCCTTGTCGCGCAGGGAAATGGCGTGGGTGCGGTCATAGGCGCGCACATGCAGGCGCACCGTCGGCACATTGGCCTGCAGGATGTCGACGATGCGGTCGGCGGTCTCGCGCCGGTCGACGCAGATCGCCACCACTTGCGCCCGCTCGACGCCGGCGGCGCGTAGCACGTCGAGCCGCGTGCCGTCGCCATAATAGATGCGGAAGCCGAAGCGGCCGGCGCTCTGGATCATCTCGACATCATTGTCGATGATGGTGACCTCAAGCCCCTGCGCCAGCAGGCATTGCGAGGCGATCTGGCCGAAGCGGCCGAAGCCGACCACCAGTACCGCGCCATGCGCCTCGCTGAAATCCGCCTCCGGCGGCTCGTCATGGCGCTGGCGGGATTCGATGCGCTGGGCGAGGCGCTCGCCGATCATCGCCACGGGCGGGCCGAGCAGCATGGTCATGGCGGCGCAGGCGGCCAGCATGTCGCCCTGCCGGGCGGTGATGAGCCCGAGCCCGAGCGCCAGCGGGAACAGCACGAAGGAGAATTCGCCCGCCGGGGTCAGCAGCGTCGCCGAGCGCACCGCGTCAGCCTCCGATCCCTCGGAGACGCGGAACACCGTCCAGACCGACACCGCCTTCACCAGCGTGACCAGCAGCGTGCCGATGATGAGCAGCGGGGCATTGGCGAGCACCACGTCGAGATTCATCGACATGCCCACGCCCATGAAGAACAGCGCGACCAGCAGGCCGCGAAAGGCGTCGACATTGGCCTCCAGCTCGTGGCGGAAGCTCGATTCGGAGAGCATGACGCCGGCGAGGAAGGCGCCCATCGCCATCGACATGCCGACCGCCGCCATCAGCGCGCCGGCGCCGAGCACGACCAGCAGCGCCGCCGCCGTCATCACCTCGCGCGCGCCGGAGCGGGCGAGGATGCGAAAGAACGGGGTCAAAAGATAGCGCCCGGTGCCGATGACGATGGCGATGGCCGCGATCACCACCAGCACATGGCCGACCGACTGGCTGAAGCTCTGCGCCTCATGGTCGCCCGGCGCCAGCAGCGGCATGAAGGCGATGAGCGGCACCACCGCCATGTCCTGGAACAGCAGCACGGCGAAGGTGCGCTGGCCATAGGGCTGGGCGAGGCCGCCCTTGTCCTCAAGCAATTGCAGCGCGATCGTCGTCGCCGAGAGCGCGAGCGACAGGCCCGCGACCACTGCCGCCCGCCAGTCGAAGCCGTCGCCGGCAAAGCGCGTGAGGAAGGCGATGGCGATGCCAGTGAAGACGAGCTGCGCCGCGCCGACGCCAAAGATCGCCTTGCGCATGGCGAGCAGCCGGCTCACCTGCAGTTCGAGACCGATCACGAAGAGCAGCAGCACCACGCCGACCTCGGCCACGGTGATGATCCGCTCGGGGTCGTGAAAGGCACCGAGGCCCGAGGGGCCGATGGCGACGCCGGCGATGAGGTAGCCGACGATCGGCGACAGGCCGAGGCGCTTGGCGATCGGCACGGCGATGACGGCGGTGGCGAGAAAGATCAGCGCCCCGATCAGAAAACCCTGGCCTTCACCGTGCATCCAAGCCGCTCCCGCCGCGCCGCCCCACCCAACGGACCAGCCATGCCGCCGCCGGATGGCAGAAGCATGGTGCTTTCGGAAGGCTTCACCTCATTCGCGCGCGCTTTATGGGAGCATCTTTCGCGCGGCAGGGAAATCCCGGCGCGAACATCCCGGCGCCACCAGCGGGCGAAGCCGATAGCGGCCGGCGCCGGGACGGTCTCCGGTTACCCACACGACAACGCCCGGCACGGGGCCGGGCGCTGGAAATCGAGGATCGCGCTATGAGGGCGACGCGGCTCAGTGATGGGCGTGCGCGGTCGGGCCGGGGATGTCCTGCGTCGGGTGCGCGGCGGGAATCGTGTCGCGGCTGACCGGCGGCAACGTCTTCAGCGCCTCGAACACCAGCGGGGAGAGCCCCTCGCCGCCTGCCGCCAGATGGTCTTCCATCCGGGCGCGCATGCGCGGATCCCAGAAATCCTTGATGTGCTTGGCGATGCCGGGCACCGCCCGGTCGTGCTTCTGCACCTCGAAGAACTTGCCGATCTGGTTCGCCATGTAGACGAGACGTTCCATCGTATTAGCCGACATGGGCGATACGCTCCTGTTCTGCCCCGCCGACCGCGATGCGATGGGGGTGGGTAAACACTTCAAATCCGTCGTCGCGGGCGATCGCCGCGAGCGTGATGCCGGCCTTCTCCGCCGTGCGCACGGCGAGCGCGGTCGGGGCGGAGACCGCCACCAGCACGCCCGCCCCGAGCCTGGCGGTCTTCTGCACCATCTCGATCGACACGCGGCTGGTGAGCAGCACGATGCCGGCGCTGGCGTCACGACCCTGCCGGACCAGATGGCCGACCAGCTTGTCCAGCGCGTTGTGGCGCCCGACATCCTCGCGCACCGCGACCAGCCCGTCCTCCGGCTGCCAGAAGGCCGCCGCATGAACCGCCCGCGTCTGCCGGTTCAGCACCTGCGCCGGCGGCAGCGCCGCGATGGCGCGGGAAATCTCGTCCACCGTGAAGTGGCGCGTGGCGGTCACCAGACGCGCCGGCTTCACCGCCAGTTCAAGGCTTTCGACGCCGCACAGGCCGCAGCCGGTGGGACCGGCGATCTGCCGGCGGCGCGCCACCATCTGGCGCGCCCGCTCATCCTTGAGCCAGAGGCGCACTTCGATGCCAACCGCGCCATCCGCCTCGTCAAATTCCAGCGTCTCGATGGAATCGACATCACCGAGGTCGTCGATGACGCCCTCGGTGAGGCTGAAGCCATAGCCGAAATCTTCGATGTCGGCCGGCGTCGCCATCATCACGGCATAGGTGGAGCCGTTATGGACGATGGCGACCGGGGTCTCCTCCGGTATCGCGCGCTCGCCAGCCTGCGCCCCCTGAGGGCCGCAGGCGAGGCGGGACACGCGCAGGACCGGCGGGATCATGACCGGATCCCGCTCACTCCGCCGCGACAGCGATGCGGCGGCTCTGGCGGGCGAAGGCGTCGTAATCCTCCTGCCACTCGGACGGCCCGTTCGAGCGCGAGATCTGCACGGCGGTGACCTTGAACTCCGGACAGTTGGTCGCCCAGTCCGAGAAGTCCGTGGTCACGACGTTGGCCTGCGTCGTCGGGTGGTGGAAGGTGGTGTAGACAACGCCCGGCGCCACGCGGTCGGTGATCTCCGCGCGCAGCGTGGTGCCACCGGCGCGGCTGTCGATGCGGACCCAGTCGCCCTGGCGCACGCCGCGCTGCTCGGCATCGTGCGGGTGGATTTCCAGCACGTCTTCCGGGTGCCACGCCACATTCTCCGTGCGGCGGGTCTGCGCGCCGACATTGTAGTGGCTGAGGATGCGGCCCGTGGTGAGCAGCAGCGGGAAGCGGGCGCCGGTGCGCTCGTCGGTCGGCACATATTCGGTGACGACGAACTTGCCCTTGCCGCGCGCAAACCCGTTGATGTGCATGATCGGCATGCCCTCGGGGTTGGCGTCGTTGCACGGCCACTGGACCGAGCCCATCTCGTCGAGGCGCTTGAAGGAGACACCGGCGAAGGTCGGGGTCAGCGCGGCGATCTCGTCCATGATCTGCGACGGGTGGGTGTAGTTCCAGTCAAGGCCGATGGCCTTGGCCAGCATCTGCGTCACTTCCCAGTCGCCATAGCCATTCTTCGGCGCCATCACCTTGCGCACGAGCTGGATGCGGCGCTCGGCATTGGTGAAGGTGCCGTCCTTCTCAAGGAAGGTGCAGCCCGGCAGGAAGACATGGGCGTAGGTGGCGGTCTCGTTCAGGAACAGATCCTGCACGATCACCAGCTCCATGGCAGCGAGGCCTGAGGCGACGTGGTGGGTGTCCGGGTCGGACTGGAGGATGTCCTCGCCCTGGATGTAGATCGCCTTGAAGGTGCCGTCGACGGCGGCGTCCAGCATGTTCGGGATGCGCAGGCCCGGCTCGGCGTCGAGCGGACGGCCCCACATCGCCTCGAAGGTGGCGCGGGTCGCGTCGTCGGAGATGTGCCGGTAGCCCGGCAGCTCATGCGGGAACGAGCCCATGTCGCACGAGCCCTGCACGTTGTTCTGGCCGCGCAGCGGGTTCACGCCGACGCCGCGACGGCCGATATTGCCGGTCGCCATGGCGAGGTTGGCGATGGCCATGACGGTGGTCGAGCCCTGCGAGTGCTCGGTGACGCCGAGGCCGTAATAGATCGCCGCATTGCCGCCGGTGGCGTAGAGCCGGGCCGCGCCGCGGATCAGCTCGGCCGGGACGCCGGAGACCTTCTCGACTTCCTCGGGCGAGTGGCGCTTGTCGGCGACGAACTCGGCCCAGTCCTGGAATTCCTCCCAGTCGCAGAACTGGCGGACATATTCCTCGTTCACCAGACCCTCGGTCACCACGACATGGGCGAGCGAGGTGACGACGGCGACGTTGGTGCCCGGCTGCAGCGGCAGGTGGAAGTCGGCGGTGATGTGGGGCGAGCGCACCAGGTCGATGCGGCGCGGATCGACGACGATCAGCTTGGCACCCTGGCGCAGGCGCTTCTTCATGCGCGAGCCGAACACCGGGTGGCCGTCGGTCGGGTTGGCGCCGATGACGAGGATGACGTCGGAATCCTCGACCGAGTCGAAGTCCTGCGTGCCCGCCGAGGTGCCGAACGCCTGATTCAGGCCATAGCCGGTCGGCGAGTGGCAGACGCGGGCGCAGGTATCGACATTGTTGGTGCCGAAGCCGGCGCGGATGATCTTCTGGACGAGATAGGCTTCCTCATTGGTGCAGCGCGAGGAGGTGATGCCGCCGACCGACTTGCGGCCATAGGCGTCCTGGATGCGCTTCAGCTCGGAGGCCGTGTGGGAGATCGCCTCTTCCCACGAAACCTCACGCCACGGGTCGGTGACCTTGGCGCGGATCATCGGCTTGAGGATGCGGTCCTGATGGGTGGCGTAGCCCCAGGCGAAGCGGCCCTTGACGCAGCTATGGCCGCGATTGGCCTTGCCGTCCTTCCACGGGACCATGCGGACCACTTCCTGGCCGCGCATTTCCGCCTTGAAGGTGCAGCCGACGCCGCAATAGGCGCAGGTCGTCACCACCGAATGCTCGGGCGTGCCGATGTCGATCAGGCGCTTCTCGGAGAGCGTGGCGGTCGGGCAGGCCTGCACGCAGGCGCCGCAGGACACGCATTCGGAGGTCAGGAACGCTTCCGACTGGCCGGGCGAGACGCGGCTGTCGAAGCCACGGCCGGAAATGGTCAGCGCGAAGGTGCCCTGCACTTCCTCGCAGGCGCGCACGCAGCGATTGCAGACGATGCACTTGGCCGGGTCATAGGTGAAATACGGGTTCGACTCGTCCTTCGGCATGACGAGCTCGGAGGTGGGGGCGAAGTGGTTCTTGCCCTCCATGCCGTAGCGCACCTCGCGCAGGCCGACCGCGCCGGCCATGTCCTGCAGCTCGCAGTCGCCATTGGCGGCGCAGGTCAGGCAGTCCAGCGGGTGGTCGGAGATGTACAGCTCCATCACGCCCTTGCGCAGCTGCGCGAGGCGCGGGGTCTGGGTGTGGACCTTGATCCCCGGCGCCACCGGCGTGGTGCAGGAGGCCGGCGTGCCGTTGCGGCCCTCGATCTCGATCAGGCACAGGCGGCAGGAGCCGAAGGCCTCCAGCGAGTCGGTGGCGCAGAGCTTGGGGATCTGCGTCCCCATTTCCATCGCCGCGCGCATGATGGAGGTGCCTTCCGGCACCGTCACTTCCATGCCGTCAATGGTCAGCGTGACCATCTTGTCGGTCTTGGGGGCGGGCGTACCGTAGTCGATCTCATGGACGAGTGACATGTGCAGCGTCCTCATTCAGCGGCTTCGAGGCGGCGCGGGGCGCCAAATTCCTCGGGGAAATGGGTCATCGCGCTCAGCACCGGATACGGGGTAAACCCGCCAAGGGCGCAAAGCGATCCAAGCTTCATGGTCTGGCAGAGGTCGGTGAGCGTCGCGAGGTTGGCCTCGACGCGCTCGCCGGCGATGATGCGGTCCATCAGTTCGACGCCGCGCGTCGAGCCGATGCGGCACGGCGTGCACTTGCCGCAGCTCTCCACGGAGCAGAACTCCATGGCGAAGCGCGCCATCTTCTTCATGTCGGCATTCTCGTCGAACACGACGATGCCGCCATGACCGATCAGCGCGTCCTTCGCGGCGAAGGCCTCGTAGTCGAAGGGCAGGTCGAACTGCCAGGTCGGCACATAGGCGCCGAGCGGGCCACCGACCTGCGCCGCCTTGACCGGCTTGCCGGTCGCGGTGCCGCCGCCGATGTCGTTGATCAGCTCGCCGAGCGGAATGCCGAAGGCGGTCTCGAACAGGCCGCCATAACGGACATTGCCGGCGATCTGGATCGGCATCGTGCCGCGCGAGCGGCCCATGCCGAAATTGGCGTAGAACTCGCCGCCATCGGCCAGGATATGCGGCACGGCGGTCAGCGAGAGCACGTTGTTGATGACGGTCGGCTTCTGGAACAGGCCCTTATGCGCAGGCAGCGGGGGCTTGGCGCGCACCGTGCCGCGCTTGCCTTCCAGGCTGTCGAGCAGCGCCGTCTCCTCGCCGCACACATAGGCGCCGGCGCCCATGCGCACTTCCATGTCGAAGCTGTACTGCGAGCCGGCGATGTTCACGCCGAGCATGCCATGGGCGCGGGCGGCGGCGATCGCCTTCTCCATCGCCCAGATGGCGTGGGGATATTCCGAGCGGGTGTAGACATAGCCCTTGGTGGCGCCCACCGCGATGCCGGCGATGGTCATGCCCTCGATCAGCTCGAAGGGATCGCCTTCCATGATCATACGGTCGGCGAAGGTGCCCGAGTCGCCCTCGTCGGCGTTGCAGACGATGTACTTACGGTCGGCCTTGGCGTCCGCCACGGTCTTCCACTTGATGGCGGTCGGGAAGCCCGCGCCGCCGCGCCCGCGCAGGCCCGACTTCTTGACTTCCTCGATGATCTCCACCGGGCCGAGGGCCAGCGCCCGCTCGAGGCCCTTATAGCCGCCATGGGCGCGGTAATCGCTGTAGGAGGCCGGGTCGATGACACCGCAGCGCGCGAAGGTGAGGCGCGTCTGCTTGGCCATGAAGGGGTGCTCTTCCGGCTTGCCGATGCGCAGATCATGCGCGCCGCCTTCCTGGAAGCCGGCGGCGAACAGGCCCTCGACATCGTCGGCGCCGACCGGGCCGTAACCGATACGGCCTTCCGGGGTCACCACCTCGACCAGCGGCTCCAGCCACAGCATGCCGCGCGAGCCATTGCGGATGATCTCGACCGGCTGGCGGCGGGCGAGCGCCGCGGCCTCGATCGCCGCGACCACCTCATCGGCGCCGCAGGCGATGGCGCAGGCGTCCTTGGGAACGTAGATGCGAAGGGTCACGACTGCGCCTCCAGGATCAGGGCATCGAGCCGGCGCTCGTTCAGCCGCGCGACGATCTTGCCGTCCAGCATGGCCGAGGGAGCCGTGGCGCACAGGCCGAGGCAATAGATGGGCTCGACGGTGACGCGGCCATCGGCCGTGGTCTCGCCGAGCTTGCAGCCGAGCTTGTGCTCGGCATGGGCGGTGAGCGCGTCGCCGCCGGCGGCCTGGCACGCCTCGGCGCGGCAGATCTTCAGCACGTGGCGACCGGCCGGCTCATGGCGGAAATCATGGTAGAACGTCACGACGCCATGCACTTCGGCGCGCGAGACGTTGAGCTTCTCGGCGAGCATGGGCACGATGGCGTCCGGCACATGGCCGAACGTCTCCTGCACCGCATGAAGCATGGGCATGAGGGGCCCTTCGAGGTGCGAGAACTCCTCGATCACCGTGCGGGCGCGCTCCTCGCTCCAGGGTTCGTAATGCGGCATCTTCTCCCGGGCCTTCTTTTAGAATTTTCCAAACAGACATTCCTATGTCGTTGAAACGAAATCAATTCGGGTGTTCCGTGCCTTGATAGAATTTTTCTATCACTAAGGCACGGCCCCACGCCGCACCCGCCTCGCGGGCGCCATACGGCGTTCCCTAAATGTTCTTGACCGGTAGGGTAAAACCGCTAGATTTCCCTTGGGGCGCCTCAAAACGGCGCAAGGGCGACGGGGGCGCGGCATGGTCCAGCGCGTGGCGACGGTGGCGTTCGAAGGCGTCGAGGCGCGCCCGGTCGATGTTCAAGTTCAGGTGAGCCCGGGCCTGCCGGCCTTCAATCTGGTCGGTCTGGCCGACAAGGCGGTGACCGAGGCCAAGGAACGGGTGCGCGCCGCGCTCATCGCCTCGGGCCTCGCTTTGCCCGCCCGGCGCATCACCGTGAACCTCGCCCCGGCCGACCTGCCCAAGGAAGGCAGCCATTACGACCTGCCCATCGCGCTCGGCCTCATGGCCGCCATCGGCGCCCTCGGCACCGACGCGCTGGGCGGCTTCACCGTGGTCGGCGAACTCGCGCTCGATGGCCGCATCGCCCCGGTCGCCGGCGTGCTGCCCGCCGCCATGGGGGCCAATGCACGCGGCCACGGCCTCATCTGCCCGGAGGCCTGCGGGGCGGAAGCCGCCTGGGCGAGCCCGGACATGCCTGTGCTGGCGCCGGCCTCGCTCATGCAGCTGGTCAATCATTTCAGCGGCCGCCAGCTGCTCGGCCGGCCCGAGCCCCGGCTCGACGGCGGCAACGCCGCGCTGCCGGACCTCGCCGAGGTGAAGGGGCAGGAAACCGCCAAGCGGGCGCTCGAGATCGCCGCCGCCGGCCGGCACAATCTCCTGCTCTGCGGCCCGCCGGGCGCCGGCAAGTCGATGCTGGCGCAGCGCCTGCCCTCCATCCTGCCCCCGCTCGGCCCGGCCGAGCTGCTGGAGGTCTCGATGATCGCCTCGGTGGCCGGCGCGCTGCAGGGCGGCGCGCTCACCAATCGCCGCCCGTTCCGCGCCCCGCACCATTCCGCCAGCATGGCCGCCATGGTCGGCGGCGGCATGCGGGCGCGGCCGGGCGAAGTTTCGCTCGCCCATAATGGCGTGTTGTTCCTCGACGAGCTTCCGGAATTCGCCCCCGTGGTGCTGGATTCGCTGCGCCAGCCGCTGGAGACCGGCGAGGCGGTGATCGCCCGCGCCAATCACCGCATCGCCTATCCCGCCCGCTTCCAGCTCATTGCGGCGATGAATCCCTGCCGCTGCGGGCGCGCCGGCGAGCCCGGCCACACCTGCCGGCGCGGGCCCCGCTGCGCCAGCGAGTATCAGGACCGGCTCTCCGGCCCCTTCCTCGATCGCATCGACCTGCATCTCGACGTGCCGGCCGTCGCCGCCATCGATCTGGTGCGGCCGGGCCCTTCCGAACCGAGCGCGGCGGTCGCCGCCCGCGTGAGCGAGGCGCGCCAGGCCCAGCGCGCCCGCTTCCGCGCGCTCGGCCGCCCGGACCTGTCGACCAATGCCGAGGCGAGCGGGCCGATCCTCGAGGAGATCGCCGCCCCGGACGAGGCGGGCGCCGCTTTGCTGGCGGACGCCGCCCGGCTGATGCGGCTTTCGGCGCGCGGCTATCACCGCGTGCTGCGCGTCGCCCGCACGCTGGCCGACCTCGCCGGCGCCGAGAGCGTCGGGCGCACCCAGATCGCCGAAGCCCTCGCCTACCGCTCCGCCGCCGACCGCGCCGCCGCGGCGGCGTAAGGGGTGGTGTGGGGCTTGAGGAGGCATAAGGGGGAGCAAATCGACAGGCGTCATCCCGGACGGCCAAAGGCCGAGCCGGGATGACGCCTGCGGGATAGCGCTGTGATGGCCGGCGTCTGGCGGGAATGACACGGCGGGTTGGAGGATGATGGCCGGCACCGTGCCGGGAACGACCGTGGGACAGGGCGGCCCCTTGTCCCGGACAAGCCACGCCCGGCGTGGCGCCGATCCGGGATCCAGGGGAGACTCTTTGGCCGTACCCCTTCAACCGCCAAGGCCGTCACGCCGCCGCGCGCCAACAGAATGTCGGCCGAAGGCTTGTCCGCGGGAGCGGGGAGCGTCGCCTGTGGCGACTGTGATGGGGTCGACAGGCCGGGTGACGCGGCAGGAAAGTCCAGCCGAGAGCGGCCCACCTCTACGCCGTCACGCCCATCCACGACTCCCCGCCGCCGCACGCGGCCAAAGACGTGGATCCCCGGGTCAAGCCCGGGGATGACGGCGCGAAAGTGAGAGGGACGCGCGAGGGGCAAAGGCGTCATCCCGGACGGCCAAAGGCCGAGCCGGGATCGCGTGCTGCGAAAGTCCCCCAACGATCCCGGCTCTCCGCTTCGCTGCGGCCGGGATGACGGCCTACGGTATGGAGGGGGTCAGCGGCCAGCGTCGTGCCGGGGGTGGCCGCGGCACATGGCCGGCCTCCGTTTCACGGACAAGCCAAGCGGTGCGCTCCATGGTGGCGACGTCATGGCCGTCCCCGGACTCACCCAGGGATCAGCCGGCCATCCACGACTCCCCGCCGCCGCACACGGCCAAAGACGTGGATCCCCGGGTCAAGCCCGGGGATGACGGCGCGAAAGTGAGAGGGACGCGCGAGGGGCAAAGGCGTCATCCCGGACGGCCAAAGGCCGAGCCGGGATCGCGTGCTGCGAAAGTCCCCCAACGATCCCGGCTCTCCGCTTCGCTGCGGCCGGGATGACGACCTGCGGTATGGAGGGGGTCAGCGGCCAGCGTCGTGCCGGGGGTGGCCGCGGCACTTGGCCGGCCTCCGTTTCACGGACAAGCCAAGCGGCGCGCACCACGGTGGCGACGTCATGGCCGTCCCCGGACTCACCCAGGGATCAGCCCGGCCTTCCACGACTCCCCGCCGCCGCACGCGGCCAAAGACGTGGATCCCCGGGTCAAGCCCGGGGATGACGGCGCGAAAGTGAGAGGGACGCGCGAGGGGCAAAGGCGTCATCCCGAACGGCCAACGGCCGAGCCGGGATCGTGTCCCGCCTAGGCCCGAACGATCCCTGAGCTCCGCTTGATGCCGGCCGGGATAGCGGCCCCGCCACTCCCGCCGCCTGTCACATGCGCGTCCTAGAGATGTGATTCTTCTCGGGGGATCGATATAATCGACCGGAGCCGGGGGATTGTGATGACCGAGATGCTGGCCGACGCGACTGTCGAAACGGCGCCCGCTACCGCCGCCTCGGTCCTGCGGGCGCTGCTGAAGCCGGCTTTCCTCCGCCCTTCCGTGCTCGCCCCGGCGCTGCTCCGCCCGCTGCGCCCCGCCCGCGCCGCGTCCGTCCCCACCCCGTCGACCCCCGCCCCGTTGCGCCTCGTGCCGGCGGCGCTCGACCCCTCCCGCTTCATGCCGGCGCTGCGCTCCTATTCGGGCCTGCGCCACCGCGAGAGCCGTTCGCCCGGCGGGCCGGTGGTGCTCGGGCGCATCGGCGCGCTGGAAGTGCGCCTCGCGGTGACGGCGGCCGATGTGCGCCGCGCCCAGCGCCTGCGCTACGAGGTGTTCTACGAGGAGATGTCGGCGATCCCCGCCGCCGCCGCCCGCCTCGCCCGGCGCGATGTCGACGCGTTCGACGCCATTTGCGACCACCTTCTGGTGCTCGACCATGAGAATTGCCGGATGGTGCGCGGCCGCGCCGTGCCGCGCGTCGTCGGCACCTACCGGCTGCTGCGGCAGGAGATCGCCCAGCGCCATCGCGGCTTCTACACGGCGGGCGAGTTCGACATCGCCCCGCTGCTCGCCCGCCATCCTGGCCGGCGCTTCCTGGAGCTCGGCCGCTCCTGCGTGCTGCGCCCCTACCGCACCAAGCGCACGGTGGAGCTGCTCTGGCACGGCATCTGGGCCTATGTCCGCCAGCACGGCATCGACGTGATGTTCGGCTGCGCGAGCCTGGAAGGCACCGATCCGGCGGCGCTCGCCCGCCCGCTCGCCTTCCTGCATCACTTCGCCCCGGTCGACCCGGAATGGTCGGCCGACGCCCTGCCCCGCCACGCCGCCCGCATGGACCTCGTGCCGGTCGAAGGGCTCGACGCCAAGGCCGCGCTGAACGAGCTGCCGCCGCTCATCAAGGGCTATCTGCGGCTCGGCGCGCAGATCGGCCGCGGCGCCGTGGTCGATCACCAGTTCGGCACGACGGATGTGCTGATCGTGCTGCCGGTCGAGCGCATCAGCCCGCGCTATCTCGATCATTTCGGCGTCAATGGCGAGCGCCACGCCGCCTGACCGGCCGGCCGGTTGGTGATGCGGCCGGCGATCCCGACGGCGATGCATCGCGCGCGGCCTTTTCGTGCAGGGCCCTTTTCGCGCAAGGTCCGGCGCCGGTGATCTTGCGCGCCACGCCGCCCTCTCCCATATCTGAGCGCAACGGGACGCCGTCACCGGGTCCCATCACGCAAAGTCGCTTCAGACAAGGACTTTGGGAGCATGTCGCGTATTCCCTCGCTGTCGAGCCCCTTCCTGCTCGGCTTTGATGAGGTCGAGCGGGCGCTCGACCGCGTCATGAAAGGCTCGGACGGCTATCCGCCCTATAATGTGGAGCGGGTCTGCCTCACCGGGGAGCCGGACCGCCTGCGCATCACGCTGGCCGTCGCCGGTTTCACCCGCGAGCAGCTCGACGTCACCGTCGAGGAGAAGGAACTCGTGATCCGCGGCCGCCAGGTCGACGAGACCGAGCGCGTCTATCTTCATCGCGGCATCGCCGCCCGCCAGTTCCAGCGCACCTTCGTGCTCGCCGATGGCATGCGGGTTCTCGGCGCCGAGCTGAAGAACGGTCTTCTGTCGGTCGATCTCGTCCGACCGGAACCGGAACGCGTTGTCCGACGTATCACCATAGCGACCGACGAGTGAGGGAGCCCGAAGCCGGTCTCGACAGCTACGAAAGGAGTCGCGGACCATGACCAACGAATTCCAGATCGACGCATCGTCAGCCGGCGAAGCCCTGGCCGGAGCGCTGTCGCCGGAAGCCTTCGCCAATCTCGGCGACGGGCATATTGCCTATGTGAAGCCGATCCGGTCGGAACAGGCGGCCGAGATGTTCCCGCAGGCGCGCCTCGCGCCGGGGCTGCAGCTCTACACGCTGAATGCAGCCGACGGCACGCCGATCATGCTGACCGACAGCCGCGAGGCGGCGATCGCCTCCGCGCAGCAGAACGAGCTGGTGACGCTGAGCCTGCACTGATCGGTCAGTTGAGCTGGACGGATCGGCCTCATCGGCCTGATCGTCCACCTCACTGCACTGACAATCCACGGCCGGCCGAGGGAAAAAACCCGCGACCGGCCGTTCTGTTTGTCACCCGCGGCGGGCTTCGATCGCGTCCCACACCTTGGCCGCGAGGTTGCCGCCACCCAGCCGCTCGATAGCGCGCAGGCCGGTCGGGGCGGTGACGTTGATCTCGGTGAGATAGCCGCCGATCACGTCTATCCCCGTGAGCAGCAAGCCTTTTTCCCGCAGCGAGGGGCCGAGCCGCTCGCAGATCTCGCGCTCGCGCGGGGTGAGATCGGTCTCCTTGGCGGCGCCGCCCCGCACCATATTGGAGCGCAGGTCGCCCGCGCTCGGCACCCGGTTCACCGCCCCGGCGAAGACGCCGTCGATCAGGATGATGCGCTTGTCCCCGGCGCTAACCGCCGGAAGAAACTGCTGAATCACCCAAGGCTCGCGGAAGACCTGCGCAAACATGTCGTAGAGCGAGCCGAAATTCAGGTCGTCGCGGGTGAGGCGGAACACCGAGGAACCGCCATGGCCATAGAGCGGCTTGGCGACGATATCGCCGAACTCCTCGCGGAAGGCCTTGATTTCATTGAGATCCCGCGTGATCAGCGTCGGCGGCATCAGGTCCGGGAATTCGGTGACGAAGATCTTTTCCGGAGCGTTGCGCACATGGGCGGGGTCGTTGACCACCAGCGTGCGCGGATGCACCCGCTCCAGCATATGGGTGGCAGTGATGTAGTTGAGGTCGAAGGGCGGATCCTGCCGCATCAGGATCACGTCGAAGCTGGCGAGCGGCACCCGCTCGGCCTCGCCGAGGGTGAAATGATCGCCCTTCACATCGCGCACCTCGACCGGGTTCACCGTCGCGAAGGGCACGCCGTCGCGCATGGCGAGGCGGTCCGTCGTGTAATAGGCGAGGCGATGGCCGCGCGCCTGCGCTTCCAGCATCAGCGCGAAGCCGGAATCGCCGGCGATGTTGAGGCGGTCGATCGGGTCCGTCTGGATGGCGACGTTCAAGCTCATGGAAAATCCGCTTCAGGATCAAGGGCGCGAGGCGCCGGGTCGGCTCCTGATGTAGCCCCTCGCGGGGCGATGCGCCACGGCATTGCAGGCACGGGAGGGCCGGGATCACTCCGCCTCGAAGGCGCCCGCGATATGTTCCGGCGGCCGGCCGGGCGCGACCAGCACGACGTCCAGCCGCATGTCGAACCCGGCGAATTCGGGATGGTCGGCGAGGAAGATCTCCGCCGCACCGGCGATACGCCGGCGCTGGCGCACGAGGAGCGACTCTGCCGCGCCCGCCAGCGTGCGGCGGGCTTTCACTTCGACGAAGACGAGGAGATCCTGGCGGCGGACGATCAGGTCGATTTCGCCGCGGGCGGTCTTCACGCGGCGGGCGAGGACCGAAAAGCCCTGAGATTCAAATAGATTAGCGGCCGCGACTTCGGCTGCAAGGCCGCGCGCGAAAGCCGCCTGTCGGGCCGGTGTGGCCACCCTAGTCGTCCTGCTGGAGAGCGAGCGCGCGGGCATAGACGGCGCGGCGCGGCAGGCCGGTCGCCACCGCCACGGAGGCCGCCGCGTCCTTAACGGAGAGCGTCGCCAGCGCCCGGCGCAGCGCGGCATCGACATCGGCCTCGGAGGCCTCCTCGGCCAGCGGCGGGCCGATGACCAGCACGATCTCGCCCTTCGGCGCCCCGACCTCGGCGTAATGGCCGGCGAGCGCGTCGAGCGGGGCGCGCCGCACCTCCTCGAAGGTCTTGGTCAACTCCCGGCAGACGGCGGCCGGGCGCGGCCCAAGCCCGGCGGCAAGATCGGCGAGGCTTTCCGGCAGGCGCGGGCCGCTCTCATAGATTACCAGCGTCGCCGGCAGCGTCTTGAGCTCGGCGATGCGGGTCTGCCGCGCCCCGCTCTTGGGCGGCAGGAATCCCTCGAAGAAGAAACGGTCGGTCGGCAGCCCCGCCGCCACCAGTGCGGCCAGGCTCGCCGAGGCTCCCGGCAGCGGCACCACGCGGTGGTTGCCGGCAATGGCGGCGGCGACCAGCTTGTAGCCGGGATCGGAGACCAGCGGCGTGCCGGCATCCGACACCAGCGCCACCATGCCGCCCGCCTCGAGCCGGGCGAGAATGCGCGGGCGCATCTGCTCGGCATTGTGATCGTGATAGGCGACCAAGGGCGTTTCGATGCCGTAACGATCCAGCAGGCGCCGCGTCACCCGCGTGTCCTCGCAGGCGATGAGATCGGCGCCGGCGAGCGTCTCCAGCCCGCGCAGGGTGATGTCGCCGAGATTGCCGATCGGCGTCGCCACGATATGCAGGCCGGGCTGCGGGCGCGGCGCGGGAAGGCTCTGGCCGGCAAGGCGGAAGACGCGCGAACGTTCGACGGGAGCGGGAGTATCCATGCGGGGAGTGTAGAGCCGGCCTTCCCGGCGGAAAAGCAAGGGCATGGCGGTTTTTCGCCGGTGCGGAGGGTGGATATGTCGCCATTTGATTCCCGCGCCGCGCCGCATGAGGTGACAGGCAAGCGCCCCTCGCCTTACAACAGCGCACGGGCCGCATCAGGCGGGCCATGAGCAGGGCCGGGCACAGCACAGGCATGCAGGACGAGAGCACAGGGCGCCGCGGCGGCCTTTTCACCCGGGGCACCAGCCGGCGCGCCGTCCTTCTCGGCGCGGCGAGCGCCATCCTCGCCGGTTGCGGCTCGATGCGCGATACGGCGCCGCCGCAGGCAAGCCTGGCTCCGGTCGAGCCGGCCACGCCGCAGCTTCCGGCCAACGTGCTGGGCACCGGCACCACCAAGATCGGTCTCATCCTGCCGCTCGGCGCCAGCGGCAATGCGGCGGTGGCCGCGCAGTCGCTGCGCAACGCGGCGGAAATGGCGATTGCGGAATTCACCGGCGCCAATATCCAGCTCATCGTCAAGGATGATGGCGGCACGGGGCCGGGCGCACAGGCCGCGGCGCAGCAGGCGATCGACGAGGGGGCGCGGGCCATCATCGGCCCGGTCTTCGCCCACACCGTCGCCGCCGCCGGGCAGGTGGCGCGCCAGCGCGGTGTGCCGCTGGTCGGCTTCTCCACCGACACCAATGTGGCGACGCAGGGCGTCTATCTGCTGAGCTTCCTGCCGCAGACCGATGTTGACCGCGCCGTGCGCTACGCCGCCTCCACCGGCCGGCGCAGCTTCGCCGGGCTGGTGCCGGACAACGCCTATGGGTCGGTGGTCGAGGCCGCCTTCCGCGAGACCGTTCCGGTCGTCGGCGGGCGGGTGATCGGGCTCGAGCGTTACGCCACGGGCGGCAATGGCTATGCGGAAGCCGCCCGGCGGCTCGCCGGCTCGGCGGCGCAGGCCGATGCGCTGTTCCTCCCCGATGCGGCGGACGCCGTGCCGCAGATCATCCAGGCGCTCGACGCCGCCGGGGTGAACCTCTCCGGCAAGCAGCTCATCGGCACCGGCTTGTGGGACGACCGCAAGCTCTTCGCCGCGCCGTCGCTCACCGGGGGTATCTTCGCCGCGCCGGACCCGGCCGGTTTCCGCGCCTTTTCCCAGCGCTATCAGGCGCGCTATGGCCGCGAGCCGGTGCGCACGGCGACGCTGGCGCATGACGCGGTCTCGCTCATGGCGGCGCTGGTCGCGGCGCAGGGCGAGGCGGGCATCACCGATACGGCGATCCAGAACCCCTCGGGCTTCACCGGCGTGGACGGCATTTTCCGCTTCCGCGCCGATGGCACCAATCAGCGCGGCCTCGCGGTGATGCAGATCGGCGGCGGCACCACCCAGATCGTCAGCCCGGCCCCGCGCAGCTTCGCGCAGGCGAGCTAGTCACGCCGCGAGATCGGCGACGATGGCGTCGAGCACGGGAAAGCCGAGCGGCGTCACGCGCAGCCGGTCGCCCGGCATGTCCTCGACCATGCCCTCCTCGACCAGCGCCGCAACGCGGGCGGGATCGAGATCGCGCCCGGCAAGGCGCGCATAGCGCTGGCGGTCGATGCCTTCCTTAAGGCGCAGCCCCATCAGCAACAATTCGTCCGCCTGCTCGGGCAAGGACAGTGCTTCTTCGCTGACGATGGCATGGCCCTGCGCCTCGACGCGGGCCGCCCAGTCCTCGGGGCCGCGCAGGGTGGAGGTGGCGAGCCGCCCCTCCGGCGTGTCGATCCGCCCATGCGCGCCGGGGCCGACGCCGGCATATTCGCCATAGCGCCAATAGAGCAGATTGTGCCGGCTCTCCGCGCCAAGCCGGGCGTGGTTGGAAATCTCATAGGCCGGCAGCCCGGCCGCCGTGGTGGTCTCCTGCGTCGCGTCCCACAAGGCGCGGGCGAGATCGCCGTCGGGAATGGTCAGCTTGCCGGCCGCATGGAGCGCGGCGAAGGGCGTGCCTTCCTCGATGGTGAGCTGATAGAGCGAGAGATGCTCGCAGCCCTCATTGATGGCCCGGCGGAGTTCCGCGCTCCAGGCTTCCGGCGTCTGGTTCGGGCGGGCATAGATGAGATCGAAGGACACGCGCTCAAAGGCAGCGCGGGCCACCGCCACCGCCTTGAGCGCCTCATCCGCCGTGTGCATCCGGCCGAGCGCCTTGAGCGACGTATCCTCCAGCGCCTGCACGCCAAGCGAGACGCGGTTGACGCCCGCCGCCCGGTAGCCCTGGAAACGCCCGGCCTCGACGCTGGTGGGGTTCGCCTCCAGCGTTACCTCGGCTCGCGCATCGAGCGGCCAGGCGGCATCGATGGCGGAAAGGATCGCCGCGACGGTCGACGGCTCCATGAGCGAGGGCGTCCCACCGCCGAAGAACACACTCTGCGTGCGGCGCTGGCCGGTCGCCGCGCGCATATGGGCGATCTCGGCGCGAAAAGCGGCGACGAAGCGCGCCTGATCGGGCGGAGCATGGCGCACATGCGAATTGAAGTCGCAATACGGGCATTTGGCCTTGCAGAACGGCCAATGCACATAGACGCCGAAGCCGGGATCGACCGGCGGCGGCGATTGCCCGGTCTCAGTCAAACGTCGCCCCGAGGCAGGCCTTCGCGAGCGAGATGAAGGCACGGGCGCGGTGCGACAGGCCACGGCCGAGCGGCGGCAGGCCATGCTTCTCGGCGCCGCTCATCTCGCCGAAGGTGCGGTCATGGCCGTCCGGCTGGAACATCGGGTCATAGCCAAAGCCGGCGGGTCCGCGCGGCGGCCAGACCAGCGTGCCCTCGACCACGCCCTCGAAATCCTCGACATGCCCGTCGGGCCAGGCGAGGCAAAGGGCCGAGATGAAATAGGCGCGGCGCATGTCCGGTAGATTGGCGCCGGCGTCGCGCAGCTCGTCCTCGACCCGGCTCATCGCGGCGTAGAAGTCCTTTTCTGGCCCGGCCCAGCGGGCGGTGTAGAGACCCGGCGCGCCGCCGAGCGCATCGACGCACAGGCCGGAATCGTCGGCGAAGGCTGGCAATCCCGTGGCATTGGCGGCGGAAATCGCCTTGATGCGGGCGTTTTCCTTGAAAGTGAGCCCCGTCTCGTCCGGCTCCGGCAGGTTGAGATCGCCGGCCGAGACACACTCAATGCCATAGGGCGCGAGCAGGCCGCGCATTTCTTCCAGCTTGCCGGAATTATGCGTGGCGATGACGACGCGGCCGGTGAGGCGACGGGGACGGGGTTCCATGGTCAGGCGACCGCCAATTTCTGCAGATCGACGAGCTTGCCGATGCCCTTGCGGGCGAGGCCGAGCATCGCGGTGAACTCATCTTCCGTGAAGGGGGTCTTCTCGGCCGTGCCCTGCACCTCGACGAAGCCGCCGGTGCCGGTCATCACGAAATTCACGTCCGTATCGGCCTGCGAATCCTCCGCATAGTCGAGATCGAGGCGCGGATCGCCATCGACGATGCCGCAGGACACCGCCGCCACATGATCGCGCAGCGGAATGGTCGGGATCATGCTGCGCGACTTCATCCAGCTCAGGCAGTCATGCAGCGCGATCCAGGCGCCGGTGATGGAGGCGGTGCGCGTGCCGCCATCGGCCTGGATCACGTCGCAGTCGATGGTTATCTGGCGCTCGCCGAGCTTTTCGAGGTCCACCACGGCGCGCAGCGAGCGGCCGATCAGGCGCTGGATTTCCTGCGTGCGGCCGGACTGCTTTCCGGTCGAGGCTTCGCGGCGGGTGCGGTCATGGGTGGCGCGCGGCAGCATGCCGTATTCGGCCGTCACCCAGCCCCGGCCCTGCCCCTTCAGCCAGGGCGGCAGGCGCTCTTCCAGCGTGGCGGCGACCAGCACATGGGTCTCGCCGAACTTCACGAGGCAGGAGCCTTCCGCGTGACGCAGCACGCCGCGCTCGAAGCTGACGGCACGCATCTCGTCGGACGAGCGGCGGGAAGGGCGCATGGGAAACTCTCCTTGGCGTTGTGGCGCCCTTTTACGGGGGCGGGACAGGCCGCGCAATGACCGGCCCTCTCACCATCTCGGCCCAGCGCCTTGAATGGCGGCGCCGATTGCCGAAATATGGTGTCCGCATCTCTCAACAGGCAGCGCGATGGCCCTCGATTCCCTGCTCTCCGCTTCCGCCCCGCAGCTCGCCCGTCTCGACGAGCGCTCGCGGGAGATTTTCCGCCAGATCGTCGAGACCTATCTCGCCACCGGCGAGCCGGCGGGCTCGCGCAATATTTCGCGCCTCATCCCGATGACGCTGTCGCCGGCCTCGGTGCGCAATGTCATGGCGGATCTGGAAGCGGCCGGGCTCATCTACGCCCCCCACACCAGCGCCGGGCGCCTGCCGACGGAGCTGGGGCTGCGCTTCTTCGTCGATGCGCTGCTCGAGATCGGCGACGTCTCCGAGGAGGAGCGCAACTCGATCGAGACGCAGGTGCGCGCGGCGGCGCAGGGGCAGACGGTGGACGGGGTGCTGGCGGAAGCCTCGAACCTGCTCTCCGGCCTCACCCGCGGCGCGGGCGTGGTGACCAGCACCAAGAGCGACGGGCGGCTGAAGCATATCGAGTTCGTGCCGCTCGATCCGACGCGGGCGCTGCTGATCCTGGTGTCGGAAGACGGCGAGGTCGAGAACCGCCTCGTGCCCCTGCCCGCCGGGCTGCCTTCCTCGGCGCTGGTCGAGGCGACGAACTTCCTCAATGCCCGCACGCGCGGGCGAACCCTCGCCGAGCTGCGCAGCGAGGTGGAGCGCACCCTCGCCGCCCGGCGCGCCGAGCTCGACGAACTCACCGCGCGCCTGGTGGAAACGGGGCTCGCGAGCTGGTCCGGCGGCGACCGGGCCGACCGGCAGCTCATCGTGCGCGGCCAGACCCGTCTGCTGCACGATCTCCGGGCGATCGAGGATCTGGAGCGCATCCGCCTGCTGTTCGACGACCTCGAATCCAAGCAGGAGGTGGTCGATTTGCTCGGCCGGGCCGAGGAGGCGCAGGGCCTGCGCATCTTCATCGGCTCGGAGAACAAGCTGTTCTCGCTCTCCGGCTCCTCGACCATCGTCGCGCCCTATCGCGACGGGCAGGGCCGCGTGCTCGGCGTGCTCGGCGTCATCGGCCCGACACGGCTCAACTATGCCCGCATCGTCCCGATGGTCGATTTCACGGCACGGGTTGTGGGACGCGTGCTGAGCCGTTCGGGGTTTGACGCGGCTTGATTTTTGCGGCCCGGAACCCGATATGGCGGGCGACGATGGCGCCTGTCTGCGCCCGCCCGACATTTCCGACGAGGTACCGATGAGCGAAGACACCCGCAATCCGGCGGAACAGCCCGAGACCCTGGCGAGCGTTCCTCCCGAGGCGAGCGACGCGCCGGGTGCGCCGGAAGATATCGCCGCCCAACTCGCAGCCGACAATGAGCGCCTTCAAGGCGAGGTCGCGAGCTTGAAGGACAAGTTCCTGCGCGCCTTCGCCGAGGCCGACAATGTGCGCCGCCGCGCCGAGCGCGAGGTCGCCGACGCCAAGGTCTATGGCATTACCGGCTTTGCCCGCGACCTGCTGAACGTGGCGGATGATTTCGAGCGCGCGCTCGGCACCATCGATCCGCAGGCGCGCGAGCAGGCGGATGGCACACTGAAGACCCTGCTCGACGGCATCGAGTTGACCTCCCGCGCCCTGAACCATGCCCTCACCAAGCATGGCGTCGCCCGCATCGAGGCGGAAGGCACGAAGTTCGACCCGAACCTGCATCAGGCCATGTTCGAGGTGCCGAACCCGGACGTGCCCTCGGGCACGGTCGTGCAGGTGGTGCAGCCCGGCTACACGATCGGCGGGCGCGTGTTGCGCCCGGCCATGGTCGGCGTTGCCAAGGGCGGCCCGAAGGCCGCCCCCGCCGGCGAGGGCTGATACCCGATCAGCGCAGTTCGATGCCGTCGCGCAAGGCGCGCATGGCATCGAACTCGGTGCCGAACATCGCTTCCGGCGCCACGCCCACCATGCGCAGATAGCCGGTGCGGCCGAAACGCAGCCATTGTGCCACCTTCACCGGCTTGCCCGACTGCTGGTCGAACGCCTTGCCCACGAGCTCGAAGCCGGGCTGTCCGCCGATACGCAGCGGCCCACCGCGCTCGACCCGCAATTCCTTCACGCCCGGCACCGACGAGATTGCCCGCTTGGCGAGGCTCTCGCGGTCATCCTCGCGTATCTCGCCGCGCGCGGCCGAAATGATGAAGAAGGGCTGGCCGGCGACGTCCACGGCCTTGCTGTCGGCGCCCTCGCCGCCCTTGACCTTGGCGAGCAGCACGGCGGTGCCGCCCAGCACCTTGAGCACACGATAGCCCTCAAGATTGCCGATGGTGAAAGGCAGGCGGGCCAGAAGCTCCTCCTGGCTGGGCGGGACGCGCAGGGTCACGGTCTTCAGCGCCGCCTCGATCACCGCGTCGGGATATTTGGCGGAGGCCGTCTCGGGGAACTGGACCGTCACCATGGCGGTAAGATCCTTGCCACCGACCAGCAGGATCCACTTCTTCAGCGCCACCGGCCCGACACTCTGGAAACCGACGAGCAGCAGACCCTTCTCGCCACCGGGCAACGCCACATCGCGACGCTGCTCGATGGTCACGCCCTTGCTCTGCAAGGCCTCGGGCTCGAAGGTGCGGATGATGTCGGCATAGGCGGCCGGAGGCATTTCCAGCATCAGGATCGCTGCCTTGGCCTCGCGGTCCTCAAGGCCGGCGACACCGGGAATCTCGCTCATGCCGGGGGGTGGGGCGATGCCGATCAGACCCTGATTGGGAAACACGACCTGAGCCATGGCCGCGACGGGGGCGAGAAGAAGCAACAGGCTTCCGGCAAGGGCGCAGAGCTGACGGCGCATTCGGTATCCTTCGGCTGATGGCGGCTCGGACCGCCCGATCGCGGCCCCGGTCTTGGCGGGGCAGGCGAGGTTGGGGAGGATGACGTTGCTTTTATCCCTGTTCGAGCGTCAAGGCGGCGGAATCTCGCCGGCATCGCCCGGATTCACGCGCCGTAACGTCAGATTGATCCGGCCGGGCTGCTTCAGCAGGGTCGAACTGCCGGCGATAACGCGATCAATACCGTGAAAGGCGAGGCGGCTCGGCCCAGAGAGCACCAGCGCATCGCCCGATTCGAGGCGGATGGAGCGCGTGGCATCCTTGCGCGACGTGCCACCAATGCGGAACACCGCGGTATCCCCTAGCGAAAGCGACAGCACCGGAGCGGTAAACTCGCGCTCGTCGCGGTCCTGATGCAGCCCCATGCGGGCGCCGGGGGCGTACCAGTTGATCAGGCAGGCCTCGGGCGCGAGCGCCGTTTGCGCGAGTTCCGCCCAGGTGCGGGTGAGTACATCCGGCATGGCCGGCCAGGGCTCAAAGGTCTCGGGATGCGTCGGCTGGTAGCGATAGCCGGTCTCGTCCGAGACCCAGCCGAGCGGTCCGCAATTGGACATGCGCACCGAAAAAGGCGTCCCGGTGCGCGGCATACGGGGGGTGAACAGCGGCGCGCGGATGAGAATCTCCCGCAATTCCTCCGCCAGCGACTCCTGCCCTCCCCGGTCCAGCCACCCGGCCCACCACAGGCAACCGGGCGCGATCTCGACCGGCGCCGCCACGCTAGAGCTTCCTCAGCGCGACCGCCTCGACCTCGTGGTCGCCGCCCTTGCGCAGGATGAGGTCGGCGCGCTGGCGGGTCGGCAGGATGTTGTCGCGCAGATTTACGAGGTTGATGGTGCGCCAGATGCCGCGCGCCGTCGCATCGGCCTCGGCGTCGGAAATACCGGCATAACGGTGGAAATAGGCCGCCGGGTCGCGGAAGGCGGTCTCGCGCAGCCGCATGAAGCGCCGGACATACCAGCGCTCGAGGATCGCCTCGTCGGCGTCGATATAGATCTTGAAGTCGAAGAAATCGGAGACGAAGGGGATGCCCTTGCCATCCTTCGGCGGGCGACTGGTCTGCAGCACGTTCAGCCCCTCGACGATCAGGATGTCCGGCTGGTCGACCTCGACCATCTCATTGGGCTTCACGTCATAATGGAAGTGGCTGTAGAGCGGCGCGCGCACCGGGCGCCGGCCGGCCTTGATGTCCGACAGGAAGTGCAGCAGCGCCGGCAGGTCGTAGCTTTCGGGGAAACCCTTGCGGCCCATCAGCCCCTCTTCCTGGAGGACGGCATTGGGCAGAAGGAAGCCATCGGTGGTGACGAGGGCCACCTTCGGCGTGTTCGGCCAACGCGCCAGCAGCGCCTGCAGCACGCGGGAGGTGGTGGACTTGCCCACCGCCACCGAGCCGGCGACACCGATGATATAGGGCATCTTGCCGTTCTCTTCCGGGCCGAGGAATTTCTGCATGGCGCGGAACAGCTTCTGCGCGGCGCCCACATACATGGACAGCAGGCGCGAGAGCGGCAGGTAGATTTCCTCGATCTCGGCGATCGACAGCCGGTCATTGAGGCCCTGAAGCCGGACGATTTCCTCGGGCTTCAGCGGCTGCGGCGTGTCGGCGCGCAGCGCTGCCCATTCGGCACGCGAAAAATTGCGGAAGGGGGACAGGCCCCCCTCGTCGAGCTTCATGTCCATTGGCGCGTTTCCCGGTCATTCACCCGGACATTTTTGCCGCCGGGCGTTGGTAGACCGTATACCAGAAAGGAGCGCCCGGTGATACCGCGCCGGCAGGCGGACGAAACGCCGGCTGCCGCCGGCGTCATGCCGTCAGCCCTTCGGGCGGGAGGCCTTCTCTTCCAGCCCGGACTGGCCGGTCCGACGACCCAATTCCGCATAAACGTCGTCCAGTGGCACGCCGCGCGCCTGCAAGAGAACCGCGAGATGATAGAGAAGATCCGCCGCTTCGGAAACGACGGCTTTGGTATCGCCCGATACCGCCGCCAACGCGGTCTCGACCGCTTCCTCGCCAAGCTTCTGCGCGCATTTGGCGACGCCCTTGGCGAGAAGGGAGCGCGTGTAGGACGTTTCCGTCGATGCCGCCGCGCGCTGCGCGACAATGGCGGCGAGGTCCTCGAGGCTCACGCGCGGGCTCGTCTCGGTCATAGCTCACCCTCGGAACCCGCGGCATCGCGGACCGGCAGACCGGCCTGCGCCAGGCGCTGCTTGGCGGCACCGATGGTGAAGGTGCCGAAATGGAAGATGGAGGCCGCGAGCACGGCGGACGCCCCGCCCTCGCGGATGCCGTCAACGAGATGGTCGAGCGTGCCGACACCGCCGGAGGCGATCACCGGGACCGGCACGGCATCGGAGATGGCGCGGGTCAGCTTCAGGTCGAAGCCCTCGCCCGTGCCGTCGCGGTCCATGGAGGTGAGGAGGATTTCGCCGGCGCCGAGCGCCACGACTTCCTTCGCGTACTCCACCGCGTCGATGCCGGTGCGGTTGCGCCCGCCATGGGTGAAGATCTCCCAGCGGTCGGGCTCGCCCTCGGCCGACACCTTCTTGGCGTCGATGGCGACGACAATGCACTGCTCGCCGAATTTTTCCGCCGCCTCGCGCACGAATTCGCGCCGGTTCACGGCAGCGGTGTTGATCGACACCTTGTCGGCGCCGGCGTTGAGGAGCGCCCGGATGTCCTCCACCGTGCGCACGCCGCCGCCAACCGTGAGGGGCATGAAGCACTGCTCGGCGGTGCGGCTCACCACATCGATCAGCGTGCTGCGCGCCTCGACGCTGGCGGTGATGTCGAGGAAGCACAGCTCGTCCGCGCCCGCCGCGTCATAGGCCTTGGCGGCTTCCACGGGATCGCCCGCGTCGCGCAGATCGACGAACTTCACGCCCTTGACGACGCGCCCGTCCTTCACGTCGAGGCAGGGGATGACGCGAACCTTGAGCATGGAATCCCCGCTGGACCTTGCGTCGCTCATGCCGGAAGCCCCGCCACCAGCGCCAGCGCGGCGCGCGGGTCGAGCCGGCCATCATAGAGCGCGCGGCCGGTAATGGCGCCTTCGAGCTTGCGCGCGCGCGGCTCCAGCAGCGCCTTCACATCGTCCAGCGAGGCGAGGCCACCGGAGGCGATGACGGGAATCGAGATCGCCTCGGCGAGCGCTATGGTGGCGTCGAGATTCAGGCCCTTGAGCAGGCCGTCGCGGGCGATGTCGGTGTAGATGATGGCAGAGACGCCGGCATCCTCGAAACGCTGGGCCAGCTCCAGCGCGGTAAGGTCGGAGGTCTCGGCCCAGCCTTCCACCGCGACGCGCCCGTCCTTGGCATCAAGGCCCACCGCGACGCGGCCGGGATGGAGGCGCGCGGCTTCCTTCACGAAAGCGGGGTCACGCACGGCGGCGGTGCCGAGAATCACGCGGGTGATGCCCTTGGACAGCCAGCCTTCCACCGCCGCGAGATCGCGGATACCACCGCCGAGCTGCACCGGCATGGCGATGGTCTCGAGGATGCGCTCCACCGCCTGCGCGTTCACCGCCTTGCCGGCGAAGGCGCCGTCGAGATCGACGATGTGCAGATAGCGGAAGCCCTGCTCCTCGAACTGCGCCGCCTGCTGGGCGGGGTCATGGTTGAAGATGGTGGCGCGCGCCATGTCGCCCTGCTGCAGGCGCACGCACTTGCCGTCCTTGAGATCGATGGCGGGAAAGAGGATCACGGCGCCCACTTCAGGAAATTGGCGAGAAGGGCAAGGCCGAGGCGCTGGCTCTTCTCGGGATGGAACTGCGTGCCGGCGATGTTGTCGCGGCCGACCACCGCGGTGATCTTGCCGGCATAGTCGCTGGTGGCGATGAGGTCGTCCGGTCGTGCCACGGTGAGGTGGTAGGAATGGACGAAATAGGCGTCGAGGCCCTGCGGCCCGGTCGGGATGCCCGTCAGGATGGGATGGGGCCGCGCGAGCTCGAGCGAGTTCCAGCCCATATGCGGGATCTTCAGGGTGGGATCGGCGGGGGTGATCTTCACCACATCGCCCTCGATCCAGCCGAGCCCCTCCGTCACCCCATGCTCATGCCCGCGCGAGGCCATGAGCTGGAGGCCGACGCAGATGCCGAGGAACGGACGCCCCTTGTCGATCACCGCCTCGCTCAGCGCCTCGACGAGTCCCGGCACATTATCGAGCCCACGCCGGCAATCGGCATAGGCCCCGACGCCGGGCAGCACGATGCGGTCGGCGGTGCGGATCACGTCCGGGTCTGCGGTGACGAGCACCGTCGCGTTGCTGCCACCCTCGCGGGCGGCGCGCTCCAGCGCCTTGGCGGCGGAGTGGAGATTGCCCGATCCATAATCGATAAGGGCGACGGGGGCGGGCGGCATCAACGGCTTGCCTCCGGGAAGAGTCCAAGAATAGGCGCCCGGTCGGCGCGGGACGGCGGGTCCATCCGGCGCGGCAGGGATGTGCCAGAGAGGGTGGAGGCGCTGCCCATGCGGGCCGCGAAATAGCGCTGCTCGGCCGCCTCAAAATTCGGCGCGACCACGGCACCTATCTCCTCATGGCCGGTGCGGAGCAGCTTGGCCCGGCGCAAACCCGGCAGCAGCACCGCGACGGCGAGATTGGCGACGAGAAGAAGCACCAGCCCGTCATCGACATCCAGCGCGTGCAGACCGGCGGCAAAGCCGGCCTGAAGGGCGAGATAGCCGATCAGCGCCAGCCAGAGACCGTGCCGCAGCAGCACGAGCGGGGCGAGCAGCAGCGCGCTCCAGGCGAAGCGTTCCGGCACGAAGACCACCGCCTCCGCCCAGTCGCCGGTGCGGGCTTCCTCAAGCTCTTCCGGCTCGAAAACCGTCCAGACTGCCATGCTCAGCCTCCGAGGCTGCCCTTGGTCGAGGGGATTTCCCCCGCCGCTGCCGGATCGATGGCCACGGCCATGCGCAGCGCGCGCGCCAGCCCCTTGAAGCAGCTCTCGGCGATGTGGTGCGCATTGGCGCCATAGAGCGTCTCGACATGCAGGGTCAGACCCGCATTGATGGCAAAGGCCTGGAAGAACTCGCGCACCAGCTCCGTGTCGAACTCACCGATCTTGGCCACCGCGAATTCGGTGCGGAACACGAGGAAGGGCCGGCCGGAAATGTCGAGGGCGACGCGGGTCAGCGTTTCGTCCATTGGCAGATGCAGGCTGGCATAGCGGGTGATGCCACGCATATCGCCCAGCGCCTGCCGTACCGCCTGACCGAGGGCGATGCCGACATCCTCCACCGTGTGGTGGAAATCGATGTGCAGATCCCCCGTCGCCTCGATCTGCATGTCGATGCGCGAATGGCGCGCGAGCAGATCCAGCATGTGGTCGAAGAAGCCAACGCCGGTGGCGACAGATGCCTTGCCGGTGCCGTCGAGATCGACGGCGAGGCGGATCTGCGTTTCCTTGGTGGCGCGGGTGATGCTGGCCTGACGCATGATGGGGCTCCGAAAGAGCCGGCGTCTTAGCAGCTAAGGCGTAGCGGCGCCATATGCGTGGTCCATAGGCCGGCGGACGTTGCGCTGGCGTGGCGAGGCCTTAAGTAAGGGTTCTCGACCGGAGCCCCGCATGACGACCCATTCTCCCGACACGATCTACGGCACCACCATCGTTTCCGTCCGCTCCGGCGGGCGCGTCGCCATTGGTGGCGATGGGCAGGTGACGCTCGGCAACACCGTGATGAAGTCGAATGCGCGCAAGGTCCGCCGGCTCGGCAAGGGCGACGTGATCGGCGGCTTTGCCGGCGCGACCGCCGACGCCTTTACCCTGTTCGAGCGCCTCGAAGCCAAGCTGGAGCAGTATCCCGGCCAGCTCCAGCGCGCCGCCGTCGAACTCGCCAAGGACTGGCGCACCGACCGCTATCTGCGCCGCCTGGAAGCGATGATGATCGTCGCGGATGCCAACATCACGCTGGTACTCACCGGAACCGGCGACGTGCTGGAGCCGGAGAACGGCATCGCCGCCATCGGCTCGGGCGGGGGTTTCGCGCTTGCCGCCGCGCGGGCGCTCGCTGACAGCGGGCAGGAGCCGGAGGCCATCGTGCGCAAGAGCCTCGGCATCGCCGCCGAGATCTGCATCTACACCAACGGCAATCTGGTGGTCGAAACCATCGGCTAGGCCATGGGATGCGTCATCCCGGACGCCGAAGGCAATCCGGGATCGTTATCCCGCCCTGCACCAGGATCGGAATGCGATCCCGGCTCCACGCCCTTCGGGGGCAACCGGGATGTCGGCGCCAACGGAAAAGACCGGACGTCATGACCAATTTCTCCCCCCGTGAAATCGTCTCCGAGCTCGATCGCTACATCGTCGGCCAGCACAAGGCGAAGCGCGCCGTCGCCATCGCCCTGCGCAACCGCTGGCGCCGCCAGCAGCTGGAAGGCCATCTGCGCGAGGAGGTGATGCCGAAGAACATCCTGATGATCGGCCCCACCGGCGTCGGCAAGACGGAAATCTCCCGCCGCCTCGCCAAGCTCGCGGGGGCGCCCTTCCTCAAGGTCGAGGCGACCAAGTTCACCGAGGTCGGCTATGTCGGCCGCGATGTCGAACAGATCGTGCGCGATCTCGTCGAGATCGGCATCGGCTTGGTGCGCGAGGTCCGGCGCAAGGGCGTCGAGGCCAAGGCGCATCTGGCTGCCGAGGAGCGAGTGCTCGACGCGCTGGTCGGCGCCACCGCCTCGCCCGGCACGCGCGAGAGCTTCCGCAAGAAGCTGCGCGACGGGCTGATGGACGACAAGGAAATCGAGGTCGAGATCGCCTCCGGCGGTGGCCAGGGCATGCCGATGTTCGAAATCCCCGGCATGCCCGGCGCGCAGATGGGCGCCATCTCCATCGGCGACATGCTCGGCAAGGCCTTTGGCGGGCGCTCCAAGCCGCGCCGCGTCACCGTGCGCGACGCCCACCCTCTGCTGCTGTCGGAAGAGGCCGACAAGCTGATCGACCAGGACGCCATCGTGCAGGAAGCGATCCGCACCGTGGAGGAGAACGGCATCGTCTTCCTCGACGAGATCGACAAGATCGCTGGCTCCGAGCGGCGCGGCGGGGCGGATGTCTCGCGCGAGGGCGTGCAGCGCGACCTGCTGCCGCTCATTGAGGGTACGACCGTCTCGACCAAGCACGGCCCGGTGAAGACCGACCATATCCTGTTCATCGCCTCGGGCGCGTTCCATGTGTCGAAGCCCTCGGACCTGCTCCCCGAGCTTCAGGGCCGCCTGCCGATCCGGGTCGAGCTGGAAGCGCTGAGCCGCGAAGACTTCAAGCGCATCCTGACCGAGACCGAGGCGAGCCTGGTCAAGCAGTCGGTGGCGCTGATGGGCACGGAAGGGGTGACGCTGACCATCACCGAGGATGCGGTCGAGGCCATCGCCGATGTCGCGGTGCAGGTGAACTCGACGGTGGAGAATATCGGTGCCCGGCGGCTTCAGACGGTGATCGAGCGGGTGCTGGACGAACTGTCCTTCAACGCCTCGGACAAATCCGGTGAGTCCGTGACGGTTGACGGCGCCTATGTGCGCGAGCGGGTCGCGGACCTCGCCGGCAACGCCGATCTCAGCCGCTACATCCTGTGATTGGAAGGACGATTCGGAAGCGGAACGGCGGTTAACCCTGCACCCCGTTTCACGTGAAACGGGGCGAGCCCATCAGCCTGGCCGGCTGAGAATCTTCAGGCGGCCGAGCAGTTCCGCCACCGCCTCGGGCGGCAAGGTGGCGATCTCGCGGGCCAGCAGATTGGCGAGTTCGGTCGCTTCCGGCGAGAGGCCGGACGTATCGACGACGACGCGGGGATCGGAGATCTCCGCCAGCAGGCGCAAGGCCTCCGCCTCGTCCCAGATCACGTTGAAATAGGCCATGATGCGCTGGAGCATCATGAAGGTCGGCTGGCCGCGCTTGCCATGCTCCAGCGCGGAGAGATAGGCGGCCGAGACGCCGATCGCCTGCGCCATCTGTGACAGCGTCACGCCGCGCTCGGCGCGCATTTCCCGCATCCGGCGGCCGAAAGGGGTCATCGCAGCCCCTCCCGCGCCCGGCGCACGCGCACATAAAGCGCGCCCTCCCCGCCATGGCCGCGGGCCGCCGTCTCGAAGCCGAGCACCACGCCGCGCAGCTCCGGCGCTGCCAGCCATTGCGGCACCAGCCGGCGCAGCACGCCGCGCCCACCCTCGCCGGCCAGCACATGCATGCCGTCGCCCTTGCCGGTGATGACCAGCACCAGCGCGTGGCCCGACTGCTGCGCCCCGCGCAGAAAGCCGATGAGCCGCCCATGGGCGGCCGCCTGGGTCAGTCCATGCAAATCGAGCCGCGCATCGACCTCCGCGCCTCGCCCCAGCCTGCGGCGCAGCTTGGGCTCGAGCGGCGCCAAAGGGGTGATGGGCGGAGGGGCGGGTGGGGTCGAGCGGTAGGCCGGCGCGGAAGCGGGTTTCCGAGCCGGTGGCGGCGCGGGCTCCGGCTCCGGCATCACCGGCGCTGGAAGCGCCTCGGGCACGACAATCGGCATTTTCGGGCGCAGCGGATTGACCGAACGCGCCACATGCTCCCACAGCGCCTGCTCGTCCGGGCGTAGCCCACGCCGGCGGCGCGGGCGCGGCGGCGGTGCCGCGTCAGGTTCGGCAGTGGCACCGCCGGATGGCGGGCTTCCGGTCTTCTTGCGGCTCATGGCGCGGCCGTCGCGGTCTGCGGGATGACCGGGCGCGGCTTGGGGCGCGGCACCTTCACCAGTGTGGGATCGAGCGCGCGCGGCAGCAGGATGACGAACTGTCCGGGATGCTGGATGCGCCCGGCGACCCTGCCGGCCTCCTTGCCGGCGCCGAAGAAGATGTCCGCCCGCGCTGGCCCGATGATGGCGGAGCCGGTGTCCTGCGCCACCATCAGGTGGCGGAACGGCGCGATCTGCCCATCGGGGCCCGTGGGAAGGTCGGCAGCGATGAAGAAGGGCGTGCCATAGACATGAATGTTGCGGTCGACCGCGATGGAACGTCCCGCCGTGAGCGGTAGACCCTGGGCGCCGACCGCTCCATCTCCCGGCTTCAGCTCGGTCGCCTCGCGGAAGAAGACATAGGACCGGTTCTGCCGCATCAGCTCGCGCCCCTCCTCCGGGTGCGCGGCTATATAGGCGCGGATGGCGTCCATGGACATCTTCTCGCGCGGCACGAGATTGCGCTCAATGAGCAGCCGGCCGACCGGAGTGTAGGGCTGGCCGTTATGGCCGTCATAGTTCAGCCGGAGCACCGCTCCATCCGGCAGCTTCACCCGCACCGAGCCCTGTATATGAGCGAAGAAGGCGTCGGCGGGGTCTTTGATCCAGGCGACTTCCAGCCCTTTTCCCGCCAGCGCCCCGTCCTCGATCGCGCCGCGGTCGTGATAGGGCACGAGCGTGCCGTCCGCATCCCGGCGAAAGGCCTTGCCCTTGTTGGCGGGGGCGCCGTCCTTGGGGGGAGCTTCCACGATGAGATCGGGCGGGCGACGGTAGAGCGGCGTCGCATATTCGGCCGTCGGCGTGCGCGAGCCCTCGACCTCGGGCTCGTAATAGCCGGTGAGGAAGCCCTGCGGCTGCTCCAGCGGGGCGATGCGGAAGGGCACGAATTCCCGGCGGAAGAAGGCGCGGGCCGTGTGCTCGCGCGGATGCGCCGGGAGCCGCAGCGCGCGGGCGCAGGTCGCCCGCAGAGCTAGAAACACCGGCCGGGGCGGCGGCGCGCCCTCCGTCGTCTTGCGGATCATTCCGCAGCTCAGGCGGAAGGCGGTGAAGGCCGGCGCGACGGGATCGGTATCCCAGCCAGGAATCGCGGCGAAGCTGACGGGCTCCAGCACGGCCTGTGGGAAGAGCACCGGCGGCGCGTCAACGCTAGACGCCGCCTGAGCCTTTCCGGGAAAGGGCAGCAGGGCGGCTGTCAGCGCCAGAAGGAGGGTTAAGGCCGGAAGGGTCGCACGCACGCGACCATCTTCTCACGAAGCGGCTTCGGTGGCGACCAGCTTCCAGTTGGGATCGCGCGCGCCGAGATCGCGGGCAAAGGTCCACACATCGGTGACATCCGCCACCTGCTCGGCATCGCCGTCGATCACCGTGCCGGCGCGATCGCGCGTCGCCGAGATGAGCTGGGAGAGGAAGCGCACGGTGATCTGGGCGGTACGGCCCTTCACGCTCGCCTCGATGATCTCGGCCCTTTCGATGCCGACGAACTGCGTCTCCATCTTCTCACCGCGCTGCTCGCGCTCCTGGATGGCCGCGGCGAAGCCGTCATAGACCTCGCGCGCCAGCAGTTCCTTGAGCGTGCCGCGATCGCCCTGGGCGAAGGAGACCACGATCATCTCATAGGCCGCGCGAGCGCCGGTCAGGAAGTGCTGCACATCGAAGCCGCGTTCCTGCGCGGCGATCGCGTCAAGACCATTGGCCACCGCTGAGCCAAGCTCGGCCACCCCAGCCCAGCGGCGCGGAGAGCTCGGCGCTTCCTCGGGCTCGACCGGTTCCGGCACATTGGCGGGCTCGGCGGTGCCGGGAAAATTGACAACCTTGTCGGAGGCGCCCGCGGGCGCCTTGGCGGGATCGCGGCGCGAATAGGGGTCGTAGGGCGGCCGTTCGCGCCCGGTCCTCTGTCCCAGCACGCTGCGCAGCCGTATGAAAATGAACACGGCGAGGGCCAGGAAGATGATCGTATAGATGTCGAACACGTTACACGCCGCCGTTGATTTCGCTGCACCGGCGGGAGGCCGGCGGGCTCCGGAGTGAAGTTGGCTCAGCGCATCAGCGCCTTGCCCGTTCCCGTCTATGTACGACGTCCAACCGATTTCGCCAGTGTAGCGGATGCCGCAAGGTCATCCATTCCACCGCGAACACGGTCTTTTGTCGACATGCGCGCCTAGACTAGTCGAAGCGCGGGCAACGCGCCAACCCTGCCGCTCCCCGGCCTTCGCTCGCCTTGTGAGCACGCGGCAACCGTGTTAGCGACACGCGCCCTTTACCGAAGACCGATGCGGCGGCACGACCGGCCGCGCGGCACATTGGCCGGCGATGCGCCTCCCGCCGGCGACACGGAGATTCCTGATGGCCGAGACCGAAAACGCCGTATCGATGCCGACCCTGCAGGTGCTGACCCAATATACGAAGGATCTCTCCTTCGAGAACCCGGGCGCGCCGGAATCGCTGGCGGTGGGCGGCCAGCCGCAGATCGGCATCCAGATCAAGGTGGACGCCAAGCCCGTGCGCGAGGGTTCGGAGTTCGAGGTCGAACTGAAGATCGAGGCCAAGGCCGAGCTGAAGGGCAAGACGCTGTTCGCGCTCGAACTCGCCTATGCCGGTATCTTCCGCGCCCAGAACGTGGCGCAGGAGACCATCCACCCCTTCATCATGATCGAATGCCCGCGCATGCTGTTCCCGTTCGCGCGGCAGATCGTCGCCGACACGGTGCGCAATGGCGGCTTCCCCCCGCTGATGATCGACCCGGTCGACTTCGTCACGCTGTACCGCCAGCGCATGGCCAAGCAGCAGCCGAGTGGCGTGCTCGCTTCCTGACGCCTGACGCAGCTTCACGCGGCCGGGGCGGAATCGCTGCCGGCCGCGTAATCCTTCCAGATCGCCCCATCGCCCAGGCTGGCCACGAAGGCCGCATGGGCCGCCGCTTCTGCCGGATCGAGACGGGCAGGCAGAGGGCGCGGGCGCTCCCGCGGGGCGCCGATGACGAAGTCCGTGGTCTCCTCGCGGGTCTCCGCCACGGTAAGGCCGAGCGCCGTTTGCCGGCCACCGCACAGCTCCGCATAAACATCCGCCAGAAGCTCGGAATCGAGCAAAGCGCCATGCTTGGTGCGGCGTGAGCCGTCGATGCCATAGCGCGACATCAGGTCGTCGAGGCGGTTCGAGGCGCCGGGATGGCGCCGACGCGCGAGGCTCAGCGTGTCGATAACCCGGTCGAAGGTGATCGGCGGTCGGCCGATCTTCGCCAGCTCCGCATTGATGAAGCCGATATCGAAGGCCGCGTTGTGGATGACCAGCGGCGAATCCTCGATGAAGGCGAGGAACTCCTCCACCACTTGCGCAAAGAGCGGCTTGTCCGACAGGAATTCGGCCGACAGCCCGTGGACGTTGAATGCCTCGATCGGCATGTCCCGCTGCGGGTTCAGATAGACATGGTAGACCTGTCCCGTCGGGATGCGGTTATAGATCTCGACGCAGCCGATTTCGACCAGACGGTCGCCCGTCAGCGGGTTGAGGCCGGTGGTCTCGGTATCGAGAACGATCTCACGCAAGGTGGTCTCCTTCGGTCAGGCGCGCGACCAGCGCCGCGACTTCGGCACGGGCATGGTCGAGGCCCGGGCCGGTGTCGAGCAGATAATCGGCCCGGCGCCGCTTCTCCGCATCCGGCATCTGCCGCTTCAGGATCGACGCAAATTTCTCTTCTGTCATGTCCGGGCGTGCCATCACGCGGGCGCGCTGCACAGCTTCCGGCGCCGTGACGACGAGAACCGCGTCGGTCCGCTCCCGCGCACCGGTTTCAAACAGCAGGGGAATGTCGAGCACAGCGAGACGGGCGCCGGCTTGCGCCGCCTCGCTGAGAAAAGCCGCCTCGCGGGCCCGCACCAGCGGGTGAACGATGGTTTCCAGCCGGTGCATGGCCGCGTCGTTACCCAGAACGCGCGCGCCAAGCAGGGCCCGGTCGATCCGCCCCTCCACCGTCACGCCCGGAAAGGCCGCCTCGACGGGAGCGACGCCCTCCGCGCCATAGAGCGCGTGAACCGCCGCATCCGCGTCATGCACGGGAATGCCCAATTCGCGGAAAAACGCGGCCGTCGTCGTCTTGCCCATGCCGATGGAGCCGGTGAGACCCAGCCGGAACGGACCCTTGGCACTCATCGCAACTGGCCCTTGGCGGCAAGGTCGGCGATGGCGAGTGCGCGCAGCTCGGCCGTGACCTCCGGGCGCACACCGAACCAGCGCTCGAAGCCCGGCACGGCCTGGTGCAGCAGCATGCCGAGCCCGTCCACCGTCTTCAGTCCGCGCGCCTTGGCGGCGGCGAGAAGGGGTGTCTCCAGAGGCACATAGACGATATCGGTGACCACGGCATCGGGCGACAGCGCCGAGAGGTCGATGTCGAGCGGCGGCTGCCCCTTCATGCCGAGCGAGGTGGTGTTGACGAGCAAGCGGCAGCCATTGAGCCGGCCGGCAAGGTCGCGCCATTCGATTGGGAGCACGCGCGGACCGAACTGGTCGCGCAGAGCTTCCGCCCGCGCCAGCGTGCGGTTGGCCACCACGACGCGATCAACGCCGCGTTCCAGCAAGCCATAGACGACAGCACGTGACGCGCCGCCGGCGCCGAGAACCACCGCCTCCCCGAGCGCGCGCGCCCAGTCCGGCTCGGCGGCATCGAGATTGGCGAGAAAGCCCGGCACGTCGGTGTTGGCGCCGTGCAGGCGGCCATTCTCGAGCCAGAGCGTATTGACCGCGCCGAGCGCGGCGGCCACGGAATCGAGTTCGGCGGCGGCACGGAAGGCGGCTTCCTTGTGCGGCACGGTGACATTGGCACCGATGAGCCCGCTCGCGGCGAAATCCGCGAAAAACCCGTCGATGGCATCAGGCGCGACGTCACAACGCCCATACTCGCCATCAATCCCGTGCTGCGCCAGCCAATAGCCATGGATCAGCGGCGAGCGGGAATGGGCGACGGGATGGCCGATAATGGCCGCGCGGCGGGTCACAGCAGGTCTCCACGGGAACGCAGAAAGGCAAGAAGCGGTAGCAGCGGCAGGCCGAGAATGACCGAATGATCGCCCTCGATACGCTCGAACAGATGGATTCCGAGACCCTCGAGCTGATAGCCGCCCACGCTCGAGAGTACCGCGTCACCTGCGGCCGCGAGATAGGCATCGAGCGCGACATCGTCCAACACGCGCATGGTGAGATGAGCCGACTGGACCGTCTCGAACAGCACCTCACCGTCCCGCGCCACGGCGACGGCGGAATGCAGAGAATGGGTATGGCCCGCCAGCCGGGCCAGTTGGCGGCGGGCGGCGGCCCTGTCGGGCGCCTTGTGAAACGCCTCATCCCCCAACGCCAGCGTCTGATCGGCGCCGATCACCAGCCGTCCGGGCAGGAAAGCACTACCGGCCAACGCCTTGGCGCCGGCTAGATGGCCGGCAACCTGGGCCGGGCCGGCACCCGCGCGTACCGCCTCATCCTCCAGCGCGCGCTCATCCACCGCGACGGTGAACGCTTCATGCGGCAGGCCGGCGGCGGCGAGCAGCGCGCGGCGCGCGGCACTCTTCGAGGCCAGCACCAGCGAGTCGCCGCTGCGCCATAAGGCATTGTCCGTCATGGGTTTTTCGTCCTTTGGTCAGGCACCCGTGGCCTCGGACGCTTTGCGGCGATGTTCCTGCAGCAGGCCGATAATGGCCGCCGCCGTCTCTTCGATGGAACGGCGAGTCACGTCGATTACAGGCCAGCCATGGCGCGCGCATAGGCGCCGGGAAAAGGCGATCTCCTCGGCAACCGCATCGCGGTCGACATAGGCATCCGGCGAGGCGCTGGTGGCATTGAGGCCCAACAGCCGGTTGCGGCGGATCTCCACCACCCGCTCGGCGCTGGCGACGAGACCCACCACCAGCGGGCGCTTGAGCGCCGACAGGCCCGGCGGGATGGGAAGGTTCGGCACCAGCGGAATATTGGCGGTCTTGATGCCGCGATTGGCGAGATAGATGCTGGTCGGCGTCTTGGATGAGCGGGAAATGCCGAGAAGCACGACATCGGCGGCTTCCAGCCCGTCCGTGTGCTGGCCGTCATCATGCATGACGGTGAAATTCATCGCGTCGATGCGGCGGAAATATTCGCCATCGAGCTGGTGCTGGCCGCCGACGCGCGGCTCGGGCACACCGCCGAGATACGCCTGGAACAGCCGGACCACCGGGGCGAGGACCGAGAGAACCGGCACGCCATTGTTCTGGCAGTAGATTTTCAGCCGGTTGCGCAGTTCCGGGTCGGTCAGGGTGTAGAGCACGATGCCGGGAAATTCCTCGATGGCCTGAATGGCCTTGTCGAGCTGCCGGTGGGTGCGCACGAGCGGGTAGATGTGCTCGATCGGCTTCACGCTGTACTGCGCCGCCGCCGCACGGCCGACGCTGATCAGCGTCTCGCCGGTGGAATCCGAGACGAGGTGCAGGTGGTAATAGCTTTCCGCCTGACGGCCCGGATCAGTCACACCATTCATCCACAGGGCTGTGCATAGGCTGGGAACAAGCCATGGGTTGCCGACGTTAGCAAGCCCTGGCCTGTTGATGGCCCTGCTTTCCATCCACAGGTGCCCTGCCTGTGAGTCAAATCAAGGCAGGCTCCCTGAGTTATGGGGATAATCTGCCGCAGCCACACAAGCTCTTGAATCGAAAAGCGTTTACTCAGGCTTGCGGCGGCCTGTCCGGTGGGTTGGCTGGGGGCTTGTTGTGGCGAGCCCGGAACGCGTCTAATGCCCACGCCTAAACACCTACGACTCTCATTAAAATGAGATTCCTTAAGTAAGAAGGGCAGGGGACAGAATGGCTGAGCGGGTGGTGAAAGCGGTGCTGGACGGCCATGTCGCCAGCCGCACGCCAATCTGGATGATGCGCCAGGCGGGGCGCTATCTGCCGGAGTATCGCGCGGTGCGGGCGAGCGCCGGTGATTTCCTCACCCTCTGCTACACGCCCGCACACGCGATCGAGGTGACGCTCCAGCCGATCCGCCGCTTCGGCTTCGATGCGGCGATCCTGTTTTCCGATATTCTCGTCGTCCCGCACGCGCTGGGCTGCGACCTCACCTTCGAGCAGGGCGAGGGGCCGCGGCTGAGCACCGTGACGAACCTCAATGAACTCAATGCTTTGAGCACCGAGCTCGACGCCTCGAAGATCGACCGGGTCTATGAGGCGGTGGCGGGAATCCGCGCCAGACTGCCGGATGAGACGACGCTGCTCGGCTTCTGCGGCGCGCCCTGGACGCTCGCTACCTACATGATCGCCGGCCGTGGAACGCCCGATCAGGCCCCGGCGCGGCTCGCTTCCATGCGCGATCCCGCCTTCTTCACGGCGCTGATCGATAAGCTGGTGGAGGCTTCCGCGAGCTATCTGATCGGCCAGTTCCGGGCCGGTGTGGACGCGGTCCAGATCTTCGATTCCTGGGCCGGGGTGCTCGATCCGGAGGCGTTCGAGCAGTGGTCAGTCAGGCCGATCAGGCGGATTGTCAGTGCAGTGAGAGCAGAAGTTCCCGATGCCCGCATCATCGCCTTCCCGAAGGGCGCGACGCAGGCCGGGCTCACCTCGATGGCGCTGGCGAGCGGGGTGAACGGTGTCGGCCTCGACTGGACGGCGGACCGCCGGGCGGTGCGCTCCGCGCTGGGCGGGCGCTTCGCCCTCCAGGGCAATCTCGATCCGCTCGCGCTGATCGCGGGCGGTCCCGCGCTCGACCGCGCCATCGACACGCTGATGGCGGATTTTCGCGGCGCGGCGCATATTTTCAATCTGGGGCACGGCATCCGGCCGGAAACGCCGATTGCCCATGTCGAGCAGATGATCCGACGTATGCGCGGCTGAGGGGGGTGGCGCCATGGCCTATGACTGGATCAAGGCGCTGCATGTGATGGCGGTCATCTCCTGGATGGCCGGCCTGTTCTACCTGCCGCGCCTCATGGTCTATCACTGCGAGGCCGCGCCCGGCTCGGTGCAATCCGAGACCTTCAAGATCATGGAACGGCGCCTGCTGAAAGCGATCATGAACCCGGCCATGATCGTGACCTGGCTGGCCGGGCTTTACCTGGTCTGGGCGGGCGGCTGGTATGTCGCGCCGTGGATGCACGCGAAATTCGCGCTGGTGCTGGCGATGAGCGCCTTTCACGGGCGTTGCGTGGGCTGGGTCCGCGATTTCGCCGAGGATCGCAACACGAAGGCGGGGCGCTATTTCCGCATCGCCAATGAAGTGCCGACGCTTCTGATGATCGGCATCGTCATTCTGGTCATCGTTAAGCCTTTTTGAGCGCGCTTCTGCCGTCCTCGTGCGGGGGTTGCACCGAATCGCCGCTTTGCCTATGGTGCCCCTCGCTTCCGCTAAGCTGGCTGATGCTCCATTACTGACCGGTATCTCCCCGATGCCGGACGGGGTATCGGATGAGAGGCCGGCTCATTGCCGGCCGCGTCCACGGACCAGCGCCTTCCTTTCCTGCTTTATCCCGGCCAGTGTCTTCCGCCTTCGCCGGGGTCAATCCAACTTCCGAGGCCTTTTCCCATGGGGGAAATGAAGCTCCAGGACCTCAAGTCCAAAAATCCGGCCGAACTTCTCGCTTTTGCGGAGGAGCTCGAGGTCGAGAACGCCAGCACGCTGCGCAAGCAGGAGCTGATGTTCGCCATCCTCAAGCAGCTCGCCGCCCGCGAGACCGACATTATCGGCGAGGGCGTCGTCGAGATCCTCTCCGACGGCTTCGCCTTCCTGCGCTCGCCGGACGCCAATTATCTTCCCGGTCCCGATGACATCTATGTCTCGCCGAGCCAGATCCGCCGCTTCGGCCTGCGCACCGGTGACACGGTCGAGGGCCAGATCCGCGGCCCCAAGGATGGCGAGCGCTATTTCGCGCTGCTCAAGGTCAACACGATCAATTTCGAAGACCCTGAGAATATCCGCCACAAGATCAATTTCGACAATCTGACGCCGCTCTATCCCGACGAGCGCTTCAAGCTCGAAATCGAGGATCCGACGCGCAAGGATTTCTCCGCCCGCATCATCGATGTCGTGGCGCCGATCGGCAAAGGCCAGCGCGCGCTCATCGTCGCGCCGCCGCGCACGGGTAAGACGGTTCTCCTGCAGAACATCGCCCAGTCGATCACCACCAACCATCCCGATTGCTACCTCATCGTGCTGCTCATCGACGAGCGGCCGGAGGAAGTGACCGACATGCAGCGCTCGGTGAAGGGCGAGGTGGTCTCCTCCACCTTCGACGAACCGGCCGCCCGCCACGTCCAGGTCGCGGAAATGGTCATCGAGAAGGCCAAGCGCCTCGTCGAGCACAAGCGCGACGTCGTGATCCTGCTCGATTCGATCACCCGTCTCGGCCGCGCCTACAACACCGTCGTGCCGTCCTCCGGCAAGGTGCTGACCGGCGGTGTCGACGCCAACGCCCTGCAGCGCCCCAAGCGCTTCTTCGGCGCGGCGCGCAACATCGAGGAAGGTGGCTCGCTCACCATCATCGCCACGGCGCTGGTCGATACCGGCTCGCGCATGGACGAGGTGATCTTCGAGGAGTTCAAGGGCACCGGCAATTCCGAGGTCATTCTCGACCGCAAGGTGTCGGACAAGCGCGTCTTCCCGGCGATCGACATCACCCGTTCGGGCACCCGCAAGGAAGAACTGCTTGTGCCAGCGGACGTTCTGAAGAAAATGTACGTCCTGCGGCGTATCCTGAACCCGATGGGCACGGTCGATGCCATCGAGTTCCTCCTGGACAAGCTGCGCCAGACCAAGACCAATGGCGACTTCTTCGATTCCATGAACACCTGACGGGGCGCGGGCCCCGTCTTCCGGCCCGGCAGCGGCCGGAAGGATGGAGGGGACACATATGAGCGGGCTTCGCGGCATGCGGCTTCGGCAGCACCGGCTGCCCTCTCGGCTTTGTCCCACCCTGTCTACGGTTTCTGTCGCGGCGAGCCTCGCTCTGGCCGCGACGTTCTGGCTCGCGGCACCATCCATCGCGCTTGCCGGCATGGCCGAGCGCGAGCCTCCGGTGCCCGTGCTGTGGCTCTTAGTGATCGGCGCTGCCGCGCTGAGCTGGGTGATGGCGTGCCGGCGCTGGTGGCTGCCGCTGGCGATCTGGGTGCCCTCGGCGCTGTTCATCTCCAGCCTCATCGCTGACTTCGCCGATCCGGTGATCGGCCAGGCGGTGCGCGAGGAGCTGGGCGTCCTCTATATTCTCGAAGCCGACCTTGCCGGCGCGCTGCTGCTGGTGGTGCCGCTGATGTTCGCCAATATCCGCTTCACGCGGAAGGAAGAGCGCCCGCGCCGTCCCGGTTCGCGCTTTGGTTGAAAAAGGTGACCCGTTACGCCTCCAGATAGGCGTTTCGGAACCGAAATGATGGCCTTCAGAATTGACTCAGGACGCCCATTCGCGGGTTCGTCCGATACATCCTTCGCAAAAGGCGAGATGCCCGCCAGCGGTCAATTCTGAGCCGTTGAGCAGGGTGGGGTCGATTTCTCCCCAACTTATCCACAGGCCTACCCACAGGATGCTCACAAGGTCGCCCACAGGCTCCGCGCGCACGCCCTGATCGCGTCGGTGCGCCGCGTCCAGTCCTTCAGCGGAAGAATTGGCGGCGCACGACCAACACGCACGCCGCCCGTGTTCGATGTTCGGCCCTCAGGCCGAGGCTGTGTCGCGGACGGTGATGACCTCGGCCAATTGATTCGGCTCCGTCACCGGCAGCGAGCAGACCGTGCCGACGCAGATGAAGGCGGCCGGCTCGCTCACCGCCGCCGCCTTGGCCTGAGCCGGATGAGTGGCGGGGAGGGCGCCGGCGTCGGTGATGCGCTGGATCACCATGTCGGTGCGCGGCAGGCAGCGGGCGGCCTCGAACAGCGCCTCGGCCTGCGGCCCGTCGCCGACGATGACGATCTGCGGCCCGCGCAGGCGGGTGTCGAGCGCGTTGAGCAGGCCGGCATGGCCATAGAGCTGCGGCGCCGCACGCGGCAGCAGGCCGGCGAAGAGCTGGTCGGCCCGGGCGAGATAACCCGCGTCGCCGGTGAGCGTCGCGAGCTGCACGAGATTGCGGGCGATCAGCGCCTGCGGGTTGGTGACGGCATCGTCCGCCGTCGCCTGCGGGCGCACCAGCAGCCCCTCGGCATCATCGGCCGTGAGATAATAGCCGCCATCCTCCGCCGCGTGGTGGGCCTCCAGCGCCCCCTGCCAGGCGACCGCCTGGTTGAGATAGGCGGCCTCGCCGGTCGCCTGATGCAGCGCCAGTGCCGCCCCGATCATCGCCGCATAGTCGGAGGAGAGGCCGGGAAAGACCAGCTTGCCGGTGCGCCAGCTATGGCCGAGGCGTCCATCACGCACCATCGATTCGGCAATGAAACGGAAGGCACGGGCGGCCAGCTCCACCCATTCCGGCCGACCAAAGCGCGGCGCGGTGTTGGCGAGCGCGGCGATCATCAACCCGTTCCAGTCGGCCAGCACCTTGTCGTCGCGCCCCGGCGGGATCCGGGTCTCGCGCACCGTGAGCAGCTTGTCGCGCAGCATGGCGAGGCGGATCTCGTCGGCCGCGGAGCGCTCGACTTCCTTCAGACGATTCGGGATCGAAACGCCTTCCCAATTGCCGAAGGGGACGATGTCGTAATGCTTGGCGAAGAACTCGGCATCCGCCGCGCCGAGCGCGTCGAGCACCTGCTTGAGGGTCCAGACGTAATATTTGCCCTCATGCCCCTCCGAATCCGCGTCGAGGCTGGCGGCGAAGGCGCCGCCCTCGGTGAGCATCTCACGCTCCAGCCACCCCACTGTCTCCTCGGCGCGGGCGCGGAACAGGTCGGCCAGCGTCTCCGAATAGGCAAGACCGAGCAGGTCGAGGATCTGCGCGTTGTCGTAGAGCATCTTTTCGAAATGCGGCACCAGCCAGTGGTCATCGACCGAGTAGCGCGAATAGCCGCCGCCAATATGGTCGTAGATGCCGCCTTCGCTCATGCCGTCCAGCGCGTGCAGCGCCGCGTCGCGCAGCTTCTGCCGGCCGGTGCGCTCATAGCCGCGCCAGAGCAGCTCGAGGAAGGGCGTGTTGGGGAATTTCGGCGAGCCTTGGAGGCCGCCATGCACGGGGTCCATGATGCCGAGGATGCGGCCGGCGACGTCGTCCAGCTCATTAAGACCGATGGTCACCGCGCCGGCGGGCCGCGCCTTCTCGCGCAGCCGGTGCAGCAGCGCCTCGCGGTTCTGCGCGATGCGCGGATCGCCGGACTTATAAGCGTTGGCCATGGTCTTCAGCACGTCGGTGAAGGCCGGCTGGCCGTATTTCGCCTCGTTGGGGAAATAGGTGCCGCCCCAGAAGGGCGCTCCCTCGGGGTCGAGAAACATCGTCATCGGCCAGCCGCCCTGGACGCCGAGCTGCTGCAGCGCCGACATATAGATCTGGTCGACCTCGGGGCGTTCCTCGCGGTCGACCTTGATGTTCACGAAAAGCTCGTTCATCACGGCCGCCGTCGCCGCATCCTCAAAACTCTCATGCGCCATGACATGGCACCAGTGGCAGGCGGCATAGCCGATGGAGAGCAGGATCGGCCGGTTGGTCACCCGCGCCTCTTCGAAGGCGGCCGGCTCCCATTGCCACCAGTCGACCGGGTTGTCCTTGTGCTGGATGAGATAGGGGCTGGCGGCGTCCTTGAGGCGGTTCACGGGCGGTCTCCGGCGGCAGCTTGTCGGTTCGCGTTTGTGAGAGAGAGATAGGGCGTAGCGTGGGAGCGAGAAGGTGAAAAGCGGAATCGGTGGCGACAGTGTCGCGCGCGACACCATTGCCGCGGTGTCCTCCGGGACCGGCGGCGCGGTGGCGGTGATCCGCCTCTCAGGCCCGGCGGCGGGGGAGGCGGTACGCGCGCTCTGCGGTCGCCTGCCGGAGCCGCGCCGGGCGAGCCTCGCCATCCTGCGCGGTCCCGTCAGCGGCGAGCGGCTGGATGAGGGGCTGGCGCTGTGGTTCCCCGGCCCGCGCAGCGCCACCGGCGAGGATATGGCCGAGCTGCAGATCCATGGCGGGCGCGCGGTGATCGCCGCCGTGCTGGGCGCGCTCTTCGCCTTGCCCGGTGTGCGGCCGGCGGAGGCGGGCGAGTTCACCCGGCGCGCCTTCCTCAATGGGCGGATGGACCTCGCCAGCGCCGAGGGCCTCGCCGACCTGATCGCGGCCGAGACCGAAAGCCAGCGGCGGCTCGCGCTGGCCCACGCCTTCGGCCATCTCGGCGCGCGGGTCGACGCCTGGCGGCGCCAGCTCATCCAGGCCATGGCGCTGGTCGAGGCCGGCATCGACTTCTCCGACGAGGCCGATGTTCCCGCCGAGACCCGCGCCATGGCCCACCCGCCCATCGTCGCGCTGGCCGGGGAATTGCGCGCGGCCTTGGCCGACCGACGCGGGGCGCTGCTGCGCGAGGGGGCGGTGATCGCCCTCGCCGGGCGGCCCAATGCCGGCAAGTCCTCGCTGATGAACGCGCTCGCGGCGCGCGATGTCGCCATCGTCTCCGACGAGCCCGGCACGACGCGTGACGTGCTGGAGGTCGCGCTCGATCTCGCCGGGCACAAGGTTACCCTGCTCGACACGGCGGGTCTGCGCGAGGCGACCGGCAAGGTGGAAGCGGAAGGCATCCGCCGCGCCCGCGCCCGCATCGGTGAGGCGGATCTTGTGCTCTGGGTGCATGATGCGACGGACGGCCCGGCGCCTGAGGCGATCCCCGACGTCCCGGCTGGCGACGGCGCGGCGCGCTGGCTGCTCGCCAACAAGGCGGACCTCGCGCCAGCCCCGTTCGCCGCGACCGGCTGGGCGGCGCACGCCTTCACTGTGGCGGCGACGACGGGGGAGGGGCTACCCGATCTCATCGCTGCGCTGGGCGCCTTCGTTGCCGCGCGGGCGGAGGGAGCCGAGCATCCCATGCTGGTGCGCGAGCGCCACCGCGCCGGCGCGCAGGAGGCGCTCGGTCATCTCGATCTGGCGCTCGCGGGCTGGGATCAGCTCAGCGAGGAATTGCTGGCGGAGGAACTGCGCCTTGCCGCCCGTGCGCTCGGCCGCATCACCGGCGCCATCGGCACGGAAGATTTGCTCGACGTGGTGTTCCGCGAGTTCTGCATCGGCAAATGAGGGGCTCGTCGGAGGCGGATTGTCGACCCCGTTTCACGTGAAACAGGCGCTCCCGCCCAGACGATTCGTTAGCGAAATGTTTCACGTGAATCAGCCTCCCCAGCTTTTGCGGGGCCGCCCCGCGCGGGCGCTCGCTTGACGGGGGCGCCGAAGCAGGGCTTCTAGCGGCCATCCCATTCTCCTGCCGCGTGAGCCATGCCCGATGAGCGAGGCTGATCTTTCCTTTGATGTGGTGGTCGTCGGTGGCGGCCATGCCGGTACTGAAGCCGCTGCCGCCGCGGCGCGGGCGGGCGCCCGTACGGCGCTCATCACGCACCACCGTGCCACCATCGGGGCCATGTCCTGCAACCCAGCGATTGGCGGACTCGGCAAGGGCCATCTGGTGCGCGAGGTCGATGCGCTGGACGGGCTGATGGGCCGGGTGGCCGATCGGGGCGGCATCCAGTTCCGCGTGCTGAACCGCCGCAAGGGCCCGGCGGTGCGCGGCCCGCGCGCCCAGGCCGACCGCAAGCTCTACGCCCAGGCCATGCAGCGGGCGATCGATTCGCAGCCGAACCTATTCGTGGTGGAAGGTGAAGCCGACCGTCTGACGCTCAACGGCACGCGCGTCACCGGCCTCGTTTTGGCCGATGGCCGGGCCATCGCGGCCGGCGCCGTGGTCATCACCACCGGCACCTTTCTCAATGGCCTCATCCATATTGGCGACGAGCAGACCCCGGCCGGGCGCATGGGCGAGGCGCCGGCGCGCGGTCTCTCCGGCTCGCTGGCGCGGATCGGCCTGACGCTCGGCCGGCTGAAGACCGGCACGCCGCCGCGTCTTGATGGGCGCACCATCGACTGGGCGTCGCTGGAGATGCAGGCGGGCGACGACCCGGCTGAACCCTTCTCCATGCTCACTGCCGCGATCACCAACCCGCAAGTGGCCTGCGGCATCACCCGCACCACGGCGGCGACGCACCAGGTGATCCGCGACAACATTGCCCGCTCGGCCATGTACTCCGGCAACATCCAGAGCGTCGGGCCGCGCTACTGCCCGTCCATCGAGGACAAGATCGTCCGCTTTGGCGAGCGGGAAGGGCACCAGATCTTCCTGGAGCCGGAGGGGCTGGACGACCCGACCGTCTACCCGAACGGCATTTCCACCTCGCTCCCGGCCGAGGTGCAGCGCGCTATCCTCGCCACCATTCCCGGCCTCGAACAGGTGGTGATGGTCCGGCCGGGCTACGCGATCGAGTACGACCATGTCGACCCGCGCGAGCTGGAGCCGACACTGGAGACCCGCAAGGCGCAGGGGCTTTTCCTCGCCGGGCAGATCAACGGCACCACCGGCTATGAGGAAGCCGCCGCGCAGGGGCTGGTCGCCGGTCTCAACGCGGCGCGGCGCGCCTCGGGTCTCGACGGCGTGACCTTCGACCGGGCCGAGGCCTATATCGGCGTGATGATCGACGACCTGGTGACGCGCGGCGTGAGCGAGCCCTACCGCATGTTCACCTCGCGCGCCGAGTACCGCCTGTCGCTGCGGGCCGACAATGCCGACCAGCGGCTCACCGGGCGGGGCGATACGCTCGGGCTGGTGGGCACGGAGCGCCGGGCCCATTTCACCGACAAGCAGGCGGCTCTGGCGCGGGTGCGCGATTGGGCGCGCTCGGTGTCGATCACGCCGGGGGAGGGGGACAAGCACGGTCTCACCCTCAACCGCGACGGCCAGCGGCGCAGTGCCTTCGATCTTCTGTCCTACCCGACCATCGCTTGGGCCGACATTTGCCGCATCTGGCCGGAGGCCTCGGGTGAGGCGGCGGCGATTGGCGAGCAGGTGGAGATCGACGCGAAATACGCGGTCTATCTGCATCGGCAGGAGGCGGACATTGCCGCTTTCCGCCGCGAGGAACAGGCCGAGCTGCCGGAGCTGGACTATGCGGCGTTGGGCGGGCTCTCCAACGAGATCAAGGCCAAGCTGCAATCGATTCGGCCCCGTACCATTGGCCATGCGAGCCGCATTGACGGCATGACACCGGCGGCGCTGGCGCTGCTTGCGGCCCATGCGCGCCGCGCCCGCTAAGGCACGGGTCCAAGCGTATCTTGGCGGCATCTGCTAGGGTTGGGGCCATGAACTCGACCGATTCGGACCGCGCCCGCGCGCTGCGCCTGACCCCTGTTTCACGTGAAACAGAGGACCGCCTCGTCGCCATCGTCGCGCTGCTGGAGAAGTGGCAGCGCACCATCAACCTCATCGCCCCGGCGACGCTGCCGACGATCTGGACTCGGCATGTGGCCGACTCGCTCCAGCTCGTGCCGCTGGCGGGCGAGGGGGTGCGGCGCTGGGTCGATCTCGGCTCGGGTGGCGGCTTTCCCGGCCTCGTCGTTGCCGCCGTTCTGGCCGAGCGCGACGGGGTGGATGTGACGCTGGTGGAGAGCGACACGCGCAAAGCGGCCTTCCTGCGCGAGGCGGCACGCATCGCCGAGCTGCCGGCGACCGTGCTGCCGGCGCGCATCGAGCAGATCGCGCCGCAGATCGCCGCCGGTGTGGAGGTCGTCTCGGCCCGCGCGCTTGCGCCATTGCCGCGTTTGCTGGAGCTGGCGCACCCTTTCCTTGCACAGGGCGCGCGCGGCCTGTTCCTGAAGGGACAAGATGTTGATAACGAATTGACCGAGTCAGCTAAATCTTGGAGAATCGACGCCAGGATCACAAAAAGCCTGACGGACAAAAGCGGGCGCATCGTGATCGTCGAGGCGGCCGAGCCGCTGAAGCCGACGCATTGACCTTTCAAGCCGCGTCACCGGGATCGCAGACATGACCGACGAGATTCCGCTTGTTCCCGCCGTCCCGCGCGTGCTCGCGCTCGCGAACCAGAAGGGCGGGGTGGGCAAGACCACGACCGCCATCAATCTCGGCACGGCGCTGGCCGCCATTGGCGAGAGCGTGCTGGTGGTCGATCTCGACCCGCAGGGCAACGCCTCGACCGGTCTCGGCATCGACCGGCGCAGCCGCCGCGTTTCGACCTATGACGTGCTGACCGGCGACGCTTCCCTGCGCGAGGCGGTGCTACCGACCGCGGTGCCGCGCCTACATATCGCGCCCTCGACCATGGATCTCTCCGGCCTCGAGTTGGAACTGGCGGACCGGCGTGACCGCGCCTTCCGGCTGCGTGATGCCATTCGCACACTCAACGACGACGACTCGATTCGTGAGCGGAACGAACCCACCTACAGCTATGTGCTGATCGACTGCCCGCCCTCGCTGAACCTCATCACCGTCAACGCCATGGCGGCGGCGAACGCGATCCTGGTCCCGCTGCAATGCGAGTTCTTCGCGCTAGAGGGCCTGTCGCAGCTGCTGAAGACGGTGGAGCAGGTGCGGACCACGCTGAATCCGGGGCTTTCCATCCACGGCATCGTGCTGACCATGTTCGATGCGCGCAACAACCTCTCCAACCAGGTGGTGGAGGATGTGCGCCAGTTCATGGGCGACAAGGTCTATGAGACGATCATCCCGCGCAATGTGCGGGTCTCCGAGGCGCCGTCCTATGGCAAGCCGGTGCTGCTCTATGATCTCAAATGTGTCGGGTCGCAGGCCTATCTTCGTCTCGCATCCGAAATAATTCAGCGCGAGCGCGCTCTGCGCGCGACGGCGGCGTAAGGGGAGGCGGCGATGGCGATGGCCGAGGATGGCGGGCGCAACCGGCTCGGGCGGGGTCTCGCGGCCCTGATCGGCGACATGGCCGATATGAGCGATCTCGGCGGCGAGCGGGCCCGTTCCGCGCCGGCGGGGGGCGCTCGGCGCGTGCCGGTCGCCTTCATCAAGCCGAACCCGCACAACCCGCGCCGCACCTTCGCCGAGGAGGATCTGGAGGATCTCGCCGCCTCGATCCGCGAGCGCGGCATCATTCAGCCCATCGTGGTGCGGGCCGATCCGGCGAACCGCGAGCATTACGAGATCGTCGCCGGCGAGCGGCGCTGGCGCGCCTCGCAGCGCGCCGGGCTGCACGAGGTGCCGATCGTCGTCATCGAGGTGGATGACCGGCAGGCGCTGGAAATCGCCATCATCGAGAACGTCCAGCGCGCCGATCTCAACCCGCTGGAAGAGGCGGCGGGCTATCAGTCGCTCGCCGACCAGTTCGGCTATTCGCAGAACGATCTCGCCAAGGTGATCGGCAAGAGCCGCTCGCATGTGGCCAACACGATGCGCCTCCTGCGCCTGCCGGAGAGCGTGAAGGCCTATCTCGCCGATGGCCGCCTCTCCGCCGGCCACGCCCGCGCGCTGCTGACGCAGGACGACCCGGAGACGCTGGCGCGCGAGATCGTCGAGCGCGGCATGAATGTGCGGGCCATCGAGGCGCTGGCGCAGGAGCTCAACGAGGCCAAGGCGGAAGCCGCCGGCAAGCCGGCGCGCAAGCCGCGCACGCCTCCGGCGCTCGATGCCGACACGGCGGCGCTGCAGCGCCGGCTCTCCGACGAGCTCGGCCTCCAGGTCACGCTGCGCCATGATGGCGAGGCGGGCGAGATCCGCATCCGCTACGCCTCGCTCGACCAGCTCGACGAAGTCTGCCGCCGTCTCGCGAATGGCTGATCGACTAGGGCTGGGGGCCGGGCCTAGCCCCGCCGCGCCTGCGTCGCGAGCTGCAGCAGCGCGCGTTCGGCGATGGACGGGCCGAGCCCGGCATGGCGGCGGGCGGCCAGCAGCGCATCATCCAGCGTGAGCAGCGCGGTCAGCAGCCGCGGCACGGTCCAGCTGCGCAGCGCCTTCTCGACCAGCGGCTTGCGGCGGAAATGGATGGCGGGACGGGCGGATTCGACCGCGCGCTCAGGGCTTCCACCCTGCTCGATGGACAGCCGCATCTGGTGCAGCGACTGGCCGGCACGGCAGACCGAGCCAAGAATGATGTCGGCCCGCATCCCCTCATGCGTCGCCTTGGCGAAAGCCGTGCTCATCTCCGCCGGCTGGCCGGCAAAGGCGCTGTCGGCGATTTCGTCCAGCGCGAGGCTTGAGGCGTCGCCGACAATGGCGCGCACATGCTCGGTGGTGATGCGCGGCTCGCCGGCGGCGTAGAGCAGCAGCTTGGAAATCTCGCCGCGCGAGGCCATCCGGTCGCCGCCGAGCAGGCCCATCAGCTCGGCGCGGGCGTCGCGGTCGATGGGAATGTTCGCCTCGGCCGTCATGGTGTCGATGAGGCGCGAGAGGTCGCGGTCGCTGTCGGCGTAGCAGACGATGGCATTGGCGCGCGGTGAACCCTCGCACAGCGCCCGCAGGCCCGCCCCGCGCTTGAGATCGCCGGCCTCGATCACCACCACCGCGTCGGAAATCGGCGCCGCGAGCAGCGCCTCGACCGCCGGGACGATGTTGCGGCTGCCGGCGCGCAGCGAGATGACCCGCCGCCCGCCGAACAGCGCCACGGTGCCGGCCTCATCCACCAGCCGGCCGGGATCACCGGAAATTTCGTCGCCATCGAGCCGGATCAGGCCGAACGGATCGGTGGAGCCGTCCATCGCCTTGGCGAGATAGGCGCGGGCGCGCTCGCGCACCAGACCGCTATCGGGCCCGAACAGCAGCAGGACGGGGCGCACCGTGTCGATGCGCGAGAGCGTCGCCTCGACGTCGGCCGGGCGGACGGCAACCATCCGGTCAGCTCTTCGGCGGCGGAGCGATGAAGTAGGAAGCGAGCTGGCCGCGGATCATTTCGGCGGCGACGCGGGAGGCGCGGTTCTGCGCGTCGCGCAGGGCCCGCTCGCGGGCGAAGCGCTGGTAGCCGGAATCGATCGAGGCCTTGCCGAAGGCGGTGCCCGTGGTGACCGGCGTGGGCTTGGCGCCCGCCTTCACCGGCTTGGTGGTGTCGATGAGCTGCCAGTTGACGTCGACCGAGATCAGCTCGACTTCCGGCAGGCCGGTATAGGGATCGACCACCGCCGCCACCGAGCTGTCATTGACCTGGAGGATGAGCTGATAGGGTGCCCCGGCCGGGTTGCCGGCGCCGCCGGTCAGGTCGAAGATCAGGTCGTTGCGCACCTCATTGCCCACGCGGCCCGGCGCGAACACGATCTCGATCTGCCCGAACTTGTCGGCCAATTTGCTGCCGTCGCCGGTGTCCTCGGCATACATCGGCCGGAAGCACCCGGCCGTGGAGAGCGCGAGCAGACCGGCACAGGCAAGGCCCAGCAGGCGGCGGCGGGAGGGCAGGCGGGTCCGGTCAAGCGACGACATTCACGATCCTCTGCGGAACCACGATGATACGCTTCGGCGGGCGCCCGTCGAGAGCTTGAGCGATGAGGTCGAGCGCCAGAACGGCCTTCTCGACATCGGCCGGCGCGGCGTCCTTGGGCACGGTGATCTCGCCCCGGCGCTTGCCGTTGATTTGAATCGGTAGCGTAACGGTATCGTCGACCAGCAAGGCCGGCTCCACCGCCGGCCAGCCGGCGCTCGCCGCGAGGCCGTCGCGGCCGAGCACCGTCCAGCATTCCTCGGCCAGGTGCGGCACCATCGGGGCGACCACCGCCACGAGGAATTCCGCGGCTTCGCGCAGGGCGAAAGCGAGATCCGGGGTGACGCCGCCCTTGCGGGCGCTGACGATCCCATCGCCGAACACATTGGCGAAGCTGTGCACGCGGGCCACGGCGACGTTGAAGCGCAGGCGCTCCACATCCTCCGCGACCAGCGCCGCCAGACGGTGCGACGCGCGGCGCAGGGCCACCGATTCGGTGCCGAAACTTTCCGGCGTGGCCTCGCGGACGCCCTCAGCGAGCTCGACCGCGTCGCCGACGAGCCGCCAGATGCGCTGCACGAAGCGCCAGGCGCCCTCGATGCCGGCGCTGGTCCATTCGCTGTCGCGCTCGGGCGGGGTGTCGGAGAGCATGAACCAGCGGGCGCAGTCGACGCCATAGGTGTCGGCGACGATCTCCGGCGGCACCACGTTTTTCTTCGACTTCGACATCTTCTCGGGCGCGCCGACCGTGACCGGCTCGTCGGTCCCGACCTTCACCGCCGTGCCGTCCGCCCGCTTCTCGACTTCCTCGGGGAACAGCCACTTGCCGGCGCTGTCCTTGTAAGTCTCGTGGACGATCATGCCCTGCGTGAACAGGCCGGCGAAGGGCTCTTCGATGGAGACCCGGCCGATCTTCTTCAGCGTGCGCACGAAGAAGCGCGAATAGAGCAGGTGCAGGATCGCGTGCTCGATGCCGCCAATATACTGGTCGACCGGCAGCCAGTGGTCGGCCGCGCCCTTCTGAAGGGGCGCCGTGCCGGGCTCGGCCGCGAAGCGGGCGAAGTACCAGGACGAATCCACGAAGGTGTCCATCGTGTCCGTCTCGCGCCGCGCCGGCTCACCACAATGCGGGCAGGCGACGTGCTTCCAGGTCGGGTGCCGGTCGAGCGGGTTGCCCGGCTGGTCGAAGGTCACATCCTCCGGCAGGCGCACGGGCAGTTGGTCGGCAGGCATCGGCACCGGGCCGCAGCTGTCGCAATGGATGATCGGGATCGGGCAGCCCCAGTAGCGCTGGCGCGAAATGCCCCAGTCGCGCAGGCGGTAATTCACCGCGCGCTCGCCCACCGGCGCATTGCCAAGAATCCGGTTCTCCAGCTTCAGCGCCACCTTCTCCTTCGCCTCGGGCACGGAGAGGCCGTCGAGGAAGCCGGAATTGAACAGCGTGCCGTCGCCGTCATAGGGCGCGTCCGCCACCGAGAACAGCGCCGGGTCGGTGCCCGGCGGCAGCACGACGGGGGTGATCGGCAGGCCATATTTGGAGGCGAAGTCATGGTCGCGCTGGTCATGCGCCGGGCAGCCGAAAATGGCGCCGGTGCCGTATTCCATCAGCACGAAATTGGCGACATAGACCGGCACCGGCGCCCCGCCCAGCGGGTGAGCGACGGTGAGGCCGGTGTCGAAGCCCATCTTCTCCTGCGTCTCGATCTCGGCGGTCGAGGTGCCGCCGCGCCGGCATTCCTCGACGAAGGAAGCGAGCGCCGGATTGCCGGCGGCGAGCTGCTCGGTCAGCGGATGGCCGGGCGAGAGGGCGAGGAAGGAGGCGCCGAACAGCGTGTCCGGGCGGGTCGTGTAGACCTTGATCTCCTTCGAGAGAGCCTCCGGCGCGTTTTCGATGACGAAGCGGACATGGAGGCCTTCCGAGCGGCCGATCCAGTTGCGCTGCATGAGGCGCACCTTGTCGGGCCAGCGCTCCAGCGTGTCGAGCCCGGCGAGCAGTTCCTCGGCGGCATCGGAGATGCGGAAGAACCACTGGGCGAGCTTGCGCCGTTCGACCAGCGCGCCCGAGCGCCAGCCGCGCCCGTCGATCACCTGCTCATTGGCCAGCACGGTGTTGTCGACCGGATCCCAGTTCACCTCGCTTTCGCGGCGGTAGACATGGCCGCCCGCGAGGAACTCCAGGAAGATGCGCTGCTGCTCGCCATAATAGTCGGGATCGCAGGTGGCGATCTCGCGCGACCAGTCGAGCGACAGGCCGAGCAGCTTCAGCTGCTCGCGCATGGTGGCGATGTTCTCGTAGGTCCATTTGCCCGGATGAGTGTTGCGCTCGATCGCGGCGTTCTCCGCCGGCAGGCCGAAAGCGTCCCACCCCATGGGATGCAGGACGTTGAAGCCCTTCATCCGCTTGAAGCGGGCCACCACGTCGCCCATCACATAGTTGCGGCCATGGCCGATATGGATGCGCCCCGACGGGTAGGGGAACATCTCGAGCACGTAATATTTGGGGCGCGGGTCGTCATTGCGGGTGCGGTAGATGCCGCGTTCGTCCCAGATCTTCTGCCAGCGGGGCTCGGCCTCGCGGGCATTGTAACGCTCGGTGCTCATGATCGGCTTCTATGGGGCAGGCTTTAGGGGCGCAGGCTCGGGAAAGGGGCGGATCGGCGCGAAACCGATGGCCGGGGACTAGGCACGAACTGGGCCGCCGGGTCAACCGCCCGGCGCGTCAGCTACCCGGCCGAAGTCCGCCGCCGCGCCGCGCGCTGCCCGGCGCGCGCGCCGCCAGGCCGGGCTCGACCTTCTCCGCCAGCCGCACCCGGTTGCGGCCGCCATGTTTGGCCTCGTAGAGCGCCATGTCCGCCGCGACGAACAGGTCGGCGCGGGCGAGGTCGGCCCCCGGTGTGCAGGCCGCCGCGCCGACGCTGACCGTCACCCAGCCGCCGGGCAGGCCGGCATGGGGGATGGCGAGGCTCTCCACCGCGCCGCGCAGCCGCTCGGCGAGATCGCTGGCCGCCGCCAGCCCGCTGCCGGGCATCAGCACCGCGAATTCCTCGCCGCCAATGCGGGCGGCGACATCGGTGGCGCGCACCCCGCCCGCCAGCAATTGCGCGACGGCGCGGATGCAGCCATCGCCCTCGCGGTGGCCGTAACGGTCGTTGAAGGATTTGAAGCTGTCGATATCGATGAGCAGGATCGCCAGCGGCTGCTGGGCGTTCCATTGCAGCGCGAACACCGTGTCGAAGCTGCGCCGGTTGGCGATGCCGGTCAGCGGATCGAGGCTCGCCAGCGAGTTGAGCCGGCGGTTGGCGTTGCGCAGCGCGCCCTCGCGGCGGGTGAGTTCGCCGCTCATCGCCTCGAAAGCGGTGACCAGCGGCTGGAGCTCGACGATGCGGGTGTCGCTGCGTGTCTCGTCCTGCTCGCCCCGGCCGAAGCGGATCAGCCGCTCGGCCAGCACCTGCACCGGGCGGACGATGAGATGCGAGCCGGCGAGCCACAGGCTGATGAGCATGAGCATGCTGACGGCCAGCATGGCGAGGCCGGCGCGCCAGGTCGCCTGCTCGACCGGGCCCATGATGGTCGCCTGATCCATGCCGACGATGAGATGCATGTTGGTCTCGGCGAGCCGCGCATAGGCATAGACGCGGCGCACGCCGTCCGGCCCGTCGGCGACCAGCGTGCCGCGCGTGGAGGACAAAGCACGCGCCACCGCCGGCATGCCGATCAGGTTCGCGCCGATCTGCGCCGCGTCCTCGGGATAGGTGAGCATCGCCCGGCCCGACGGGTTCACCACGATCGCCTGCGAGCCGACGCCGAGATCGGTGAGCACGCTGTGCGGAAAAAGCTCGCTCATGCCGACGCGGCCGAGAAACATGCCGGCCATCGTACCGTCCGCTGCCTGGACAGGCTGGGCGGCGAGCACGCTCGGGGCGCCGATCACATAGTTGCGCTCCACCGCCTCGACCGAATAGAGCCCGTGGCTCGCGAGCTGGTAATAGCTGCGGCTGGACAGGTCGAGCCCGACGCCGCCTTGGGTGCTGCTGCAACGGACGATGCCGCTCGCATTGATGATGGCCACCGCCTCCAGCATTGGCGCCACCTGGACGACGCGTTCCAGCAACGCGCAGTCCTTCTGGCCACCAAAGCTCGAACCCTCGGGCGGCTCGTCGTCATCGGTCGAGCGCCGCAGGTCGATCGGCAGCAGCCAGGGATCGGCGGAGAGGGTGGCGAGCACCGCCCGCGCCGAGGTGAGCGTCTGGTCGTACCGGGCCATGCCGCGGTCCAGCATGTCGAGCACGCGCCCCTCGGCGGCGGCGAGATTGTCGGCGTGGAGCTGGACGATGCTGACCGTGCGCTCGGCAATCACCAGCAGCATGGCGCCCAGCGCGATGGCGGCGAGGCGCAGCCGCAGGCTTACCGAGCGCGTGCGGCGGCGCGCCGGTGCAGCCGTCGTGGCAGGTGGGGAGAGAGGGGCCGGCTCCGCCGGAGAGGCGGCGCGGTCCTGTGGCTGGTCCACGATGAGGTCACGTCCGGCAGTCGGTCCCGAGGATAACGGAATCTAGGGCGACTGCCGCGCCGGGACAAGGAAGCCGTGCGGGAGTTGTCGGGCGGGTATGTATTGACACGGGCGACGCGGCTGCCCATTCCGGGCGGACAGCCGTGGAGGACAGCATGGATAGCGGGCAGGCATCGGGTGTGACGGCGCGGCTCGCCGAGGTCCGGGCGCGGATCGCGCAGGCCTGCGTCGATGCCGGGCGTGCGCCGCAGAGCGTGAAGCTGATCGCCGTCTCCAAGACCTTCGGCGCCGAGCACATGGCTCCCGCGCTGGAAGCTGGCCAGCGCCTGTTCGGCGAGAACCGCGTGCAGGAGGCGAAGGGGAAGTGGCCGGCGCTGCGCGCGGCGACGCCCGATATCGAGCTGCATCTGATCGGCCCACTGCAGACCAACAAGGTGCGCGAGGCGCTCGGCCTGTTCGACGTGATCCATACGCTGGACCGGCCCTCGCTGGCGCAGGCATTGGCCAAGGAACTGCCGCGTCTGGAGCGTCCCGCCCCGCGCCTGCTGGTGCAGGTGAACACTGGCGAGGAGCCGCAAAAGGCCGGCATCCCCCCGCAGGAGGCGGATGCCTTCATCGGCGCCTGCCGGGAGGAGCATGGGCTCACGGTCAGCGGGCTGATGTGCATCCCGCCCGCCGACGAGCCGGCTGCGCCGCATTTCGCCCTGCTCGCCAAGATCGCAGCGCGCAACGGGCTCGATATGCTCTCCATGGGGATGAGCGGGGATTTCGAGACCGCCATCATGCTGGGCGCGACTCATGTGCGGGTGGGCAGCGCGATTTTCGGCGGGCGCTGAGCCTCAGCCGACCTTGATCGCGGTGCGCGGGGTGATCCGCGCCAGCAGCCAGCGCAGATCCCTCCGTCGGAAGGCGACGCAGCCGGCGGTGGGCTCGAATCCCGGCCGGGCGAGATGCAGGAACACCGCCGAACCGCCGCGCGTCTTGCGTGGGCGCTCATTGTGGTCGAGCACCACTACGAGGTCATAGAGCCCGTCGGTGCGCCACATCTCCTCATGCGAGGCGGCGAAGGGAAGGCGCACGGGGCGATTATAGCGCCCGTCGGCCGGGTCGTCGCACCAGCCGTCCTCCGGCCGGGTCCGCCGCACCGGCAGGGCGGTCGAGGGGCGCATCCCGTGATCGGCGCGGTAGCGCACCTCGCGCGCGTGCCAAATGCCGGCGGGCGTCACGCCGTCGCCCTCGCGCTTCAACGCGTGGATTCCGCTACGTCCGAGGGCGACCGGTATCCGGATGGCGCCGACGAGCAGCCAGCCGCGCGTCGGGGCTCCCGGACGCGGCACCACGCGTATCGCCCGCGTCTTCGAGGTGGATTTCGACAGGTTTTCGCGGCGAAGGGCCTTCTTATTCACGCCATTTCCGTTCACGATCACGTCACGTGCCCGCTGCCCTCTGGGGCAGGGGTCCACCGACTCTTGCCGAATGCCTCCGGCCTGCCTACTCGGGGACTGAACGGCAATCCATCCGACGCCGCCCGTATGGTCCAGCTTGGCCGGCCGGCGCGGCGCGAACAAGAGGTTCGGGGAAGCGGACATGGCGAATGCGCATCGAGTCCTGGTGGTCGAGGACGACAAGGATCTGCGGGACGCGCTGGTAGAACAGCTCTCGCTCTACGACGAATTCGAGATCGTTGCCGAGGAAACCGCGCAGGGCGCGATCAATGCCGTCGAGGCCAACCGCATCGATCTGGTGCTGATGGATGTCGGCCTGCCGGACATGGACGGGCGCGAAGCGGTGCGCAAGATGCGCCAGGGCGGCTTCAAGGCCCCGGTCATCATGCTCACCGGCCACGATACCGACAGCGACACCATCATGGGGCTGGAAGCCGGGGCGAACGACTACGTCACCAAGCCCTTCCGCTTCGCCGTGCTGCTCGCCCGCATCCGCGCTCAGATGCGCTCGCATGAGGCGAGCGAGGACGCGGTCTTCACCATCGGGCCGTACACCTTCCGCCCGGGCGCGAAGATGCTGGTGACGGAGCGCAACTCCAAGATCCGCCTCACGGAAAAGGAGACGGCGATCCTGCGCTATCTCTACCGCGCGGGGAAGAAGCCGGTGGCGCGCGAGATCCTGCTGCAGGAAGTGTGGGGCTACAATTCCGGCGTGACCACGCACACGCTGGAAACCCACATCTACCGCCTGCGGCAGAAGATCGAGAAGGATCCGTCCCACCCCAACCTGCTCGCCACGGAGGCGGGCGGCTACAAATTGCTGCCGTGAGCCGGGGCGGCGGAGCGATTCGCCGCGCCGGACCGAGTTCATCGTCTGGCCGGAGTCGAACGCGCCCGCATGTCCATCGAGGACGACATCGCCCTGCTTGAGACCGTCCCGATGCTGAACATGCTCGGTCGCGATGCCTTGCGGGCGATTGCCATCAGCGCCGATAATCGGCCGCTGAACCGGGGCGAAATCCTGTTTCGCGAGGGCCAGTTCGCCGAAGCCGCCTTCGTGGTGGCGAGCGGCACGTTGAGTGTGGCGCGGGAAGACGCCAGTCTCGCGCGGCGGCCCGGCCAGACCATCCAGGTCGGGCGCGGCGCGCTGCTCGGCGAAATGGCGCTGCTGACCGAGACCAAGCGCCCGGCGACGGCAATCGCGGTGGAGCCCTCGACCGTGCTGCGCATTCCCCGCGTCATCTTCATGCGCACCATCGAGGGCTATCCCGATGTCGCGGTGCGGCTCACCCAGGCGCTGACCGACCGGGTGCAGGGCACGCTGGCCGAGCTCGACGCCGTGCGCCGGCGGCTCGACGCGCTGGAGCCGGCGCCCCGCCGGCCGCGCTGAGCGATGAGCGCTGCCCGTCGATGATCCTCGTCACGCCCCGCATTTCGCTCGACGAGTCCGAGCTGGAGGAGAGCTTCATCCGCGCCTCCGGGCCGGGTGGGCAGAACGTCAACAAGGTGTCGACCGCCGTCCAGCTCCGCTTCGACATGCGTAGTTCCGGCTCGCTGCCGGAGGCGGTGAAGGAGCGGCTCGCCCGCATCGCCGGGCGGCGGCTCACCAATGACGGGGTGATCGTGATCGTGGCGCAGCGCTTCCGCACGCAGGAGCGCAACCGCGAGGACGCCGTCGCCCGCCTGGTGGAGATGATCCGCGAGGCGGCGGTGGTGCCGATCACCCGCCGGCCGACCCGCCCCACGCTCGGCTCGAAGCTGCGCCGGCTGGAAGGCAAGGCCAAGCGCTCCGGCATCAAGGCCGGGCGGCGCGACAAGCCCAGCATGGGCGGGGACGACTGAACCCCGGTTTGAGGCCGCCTCAGAAATCCGAAGCGATGCCCTTGTTCTCCCAATCGCCATAGCGCACCGGCTCGGGGCCCTCGCGCCCGTCGATCTCGCGCGGCAGTTCCAGCGGCGCCTGCGCGGCGCGGCGGGCGGCGGCCTCCGCCAGCGCGCGCTCGGCGGCCGGCGAGAGCGCGCGGCGCGGCGCGGCTTCAGTGGGCGACAGGGTCGGCGACGGGGATGGGGTTGTGTCCTCGGGCATGGCCCATTGGAACCATCGCGAGGCGGGAGGCGTCAAGCGCCGGCGCTCGCCTGTCGCTGCGGCATCCGCGCCCTCACGCGATCTTGCGCCCGCCATGATCGCTACCCATCCTCATAGGGAAAGTCGCGCGGGGTGGACCCGCTTGCGCGCGGCGCATGAGAGGAACCGATGAACTATTTCCGCACCGCCATCCTGCTGGCCGGCATGACCGCGCTCTTCATGGCCGTCGGCTTCATGATCGGCGGGCGTGGCGGCATGATGATCGCGCTGGTGGTCGCCGCCGGCATGAACATTTTCAGCTACTGGAACTCCGACCGCATGGTGCTCTCCATGTATGGCGCGCGCGAGGTCGACCGGACCAGCGCGCCGGAGTTCTACGGCATGGTGGAGGAGCTGGCGGCGCGCGCGCAGCTGCCCATGCCGCGCGTCTACATCATCGACAACCCGCAGCCCAATGCCTTCGCCACCGGCCGCAACCCGCAAAACGCCGCGGTGGCGGCGACGACCGGCCTGCTGGACGCGCTATCGAGGGAGGAAGTGGCGGGCGTGATGGCGCATGAGCTGGCGCACATCAAGCATTACGACACGCTGACCATGACCATCACCGCGACGCTGGCCGGCGCCGTCTCCATGCTCGCCAACTTCGCCATGTTCTTCGGGGGTAACCGCGAGAACAACAACAGCCCGTTCGGCGTGATCGGCACCATCGCCATGATGATCCTCGCCCCGCTCGCTGCGATGGTGGTGCAGATGGCGGTGTCGCGCTCGCGCGAATATGAGGCGGACCGGATCGGCGCAGAGATCTGCGGCCAGCCGCTCTGGCTCGCTTCGGCGCTCGCCAAGATCGCCAACGCCGCCCACCGCGTGCCGAACATGCCGGCCGAGCACAACCCGGCGACGGCGCACATGTTCATCATCAACCCGCTGTCGGGCGAGCGGATGGACAATCTGTTCTCCACCCATCCGGCGACCGAGAACCGGATCGCCGCCTTGCAGGCGCTGGCGCAGCAGATGGGCGGCGGTGGTTTCGCGCCGGCCGCTGCCGCCGGGGCGTCCTCCCCTGCGGCGCCCGGCGGCCCGTGGGGCGGGGCGCAGCCCAGCACCCCCGCGCGCGGACCGTGGGGGCGCCGTTCGTCGGGCTCCGCGCCACGCCGGCCCTGGGGTTGAGGCTTCCCGCGATGCTTCCGGCGGCGGGGTTTTCCCCATAACGGCGCCGCTGCGGGCGACAAGGCTGGAGCGAAGCTGGCCGCTCGTCGCCACGGCGCTTGAAAAAGCGGGGCTTCGCGGCTATCAGAAGCCGCGCGCCGCTTTAGCTCAGTTGGTAGAGCATCGCATTCGTAATGCGGAGGTCGTCAGTTCGAGTCTGACAAGCGGCACCACCTCCCCCTGACAATCCGACGGCCACGCCTGCGAGATGCTGCGTCCGCGCGCGAAAAAGGCGCGGACCGAAGCGATCCGCGCCTTCTGAACAGGCCGTCAGCCTAGCGATCAGCGCCGGACATACCAGCAGTCGCGGTAGCGGCGACCCCAGCGGTCACGACGCCAGCCGCAGACCCGGCGCCGCCGCCGCGGGCGCCGGTAGACCGGCGGGGGGCCCGGCGGACGACGGCCCGGCGGCGGACCGGGCGGACCCCATTGGGCCTGATCGATCGGGGTGCCGTCAGGCGCCTCGGCGACGACATCCAGAATGTCCGCGTCGGGCAGCGGGGCCCGCGCCTCGAGATCCTTGAGCTGGCTCAGTGGCGTCGCCCGCGCGGGCGCCAAGGCGAAGCCAAGGGTCGCGCCGGTGCCGACAAGGCCCGCCAGACCCATCATGAAACCACGTCTGTTCACATCATGCTCCCAACATACCGTCCCCAAGAGACGGTTCTGCCGACCGGATACTCAACGTCGAAGGTGGGCGAGCGGTTCCCTCTCACCGCAATGACGGGACCGCACCGGTATATCAGACGAGCTGCGGTGCGTACCATTCATGGCCGGAGCGGCCGGCGCGCTTGAGCCTGTACAGTGCCTCGTCGGCGTGGCGGAGCAGGTCGGACAGGTTGTCGGCGTCCGCCCGGTAGCGGCTGATGCCAATGGCGGCGCCAAGCCGGGTGGTATCCTCACCCACGGTGAACGGGCCTGCAAAGGCGGTCGCGATCGCCGCGCAGATCCGCTCGGTGTCGCCCGCCGCGTCCTCGTGCTCGACGAGAATGGCGAATTCGTCGCCGCCCAGCCGACACACGAAAGCCGGCGCGGCTGCGCCTTCCAGCCGCCGCGCGACCAGCGAGAGCACCATGTCGCCGGTCTCATGGCCGAACCGGTCGTTCACCGGCTTGAAGTGATCGAGATCGAGTATCATCAGCGTGAGGTCCGTGGGCTGCCGCGCCGTTGCCTCGGTCCAGCGCGCCTGAAGCGCGCGCCGGTTTGGCAAGCCGGTGAGAGGATCCTCAAAGGCGATGCGCCGCAACGCATCCTCCGCCAGCTTGCGGGCCGAGATGTCCTCGAAGGTGGCGATGGCGACGCCCGCTTCGTGCAGCAGGATGCCGCGATGCTGCACGGTGAGTGTCTTGCCGTTGGCGCAACGGACCTCGATCTCCTCTGGCGGAACCTCGGTGGTGCCGTGCTGGGCCGGATTCCAGATCTCGCGCCAGCGCATCCGTGCCCGGTCGCGTTTATCTTCCTGCGGGTAGGCGGCCTCGATCCAGTCATCCACGGTGGCGAAGGCGTCCTCGTGATAGCCGAAGGTCTTCGTGAAGGCGCGGTTGACGAAGCGGATCCGTCCATCCGGCATCGTCGCCCAGGAAAGCGGGGTCGGCACCGCGTCGAGGATGAGGTGGAGGTCCTCATGCACCCCGATCGTCGGCCGGTTTACCCTGTCGATCATTGCCGTCCTGCCCTACTGCTATTGCGTTCCGCCCCACGCGATCATAGGCCAGCGAGGCTTGACCGGCCATGGCGGGTTACCGTTGCGAACGCTTGTGCCGAATCAGGCGGTGCGCGATAGTCCGCCAACTCTGTGAGAGGTCGGCATGGTCAGGATTGTTTCGCTCGTGAAAGTCACTTTGGCGCTGGCTGTTCTGGCCCCTGCGCTGGTGGTCGCGTCACCGCCGGCCCGCGCCAACAATACCGGCGCCTTCATCGGTGGGCTGGTCGGTGGCGCCATACTTGGCTCCGCCGTGACAGCCGCGACCCAGCCGCGCTATTACGCGCCGCCGCCCCCGCCGCCGGCCTATTATCCGCCGCCGCCGCCGGTTTATCGGCCCGCCCCGGTCTATGGTCCCGGCTATTGCGGCGCGCCGCCTTATCCGCCCTGCCGCACGCCGGTCTATTGAGCGCCACCTGTTCTTTTCCTGCTGATGCGACGGGCCCCATCATGAGACATCCCACTCTCGCTGCACTCGCCGCCCTGGCGCTGCTCGCGCCCGGTGCCGCGTTCGCGCAGGCACCGGCCGCCCCGGCTACCTCCGCCGCGCCGGCGGAGACAACCGAACCGGTCGTGCCGGACCTGCCGCCGCCGGCGGACTGCACCTTCACCAAGGTCTACGTCTGCGATCAGGCCGGCTGCGGGCCGGACAAGGAACTCGGCACCGTCGACCTGCCGGCGCGGCTTCTGGTGCACTACCCCAAGCGCATCATCGCCAGCGTCTCCGACAGCGGCTTGCCCCATATCAGCGAGATCATCACCGCCTCCAGCGCGGGCGACAACATCACGCTTCAGGGCACGGACGGGCTTGTCGGCTGGGTGATGCAGCTGTCGCGGTCGGAGGCGGGGGCTTCGCTGACCATTGTGTCCAACGACAAGGTCATGACGTCCTTCGGCACCTGCAAGCCGGCGCCCTGACGGTTCTAAAATACCGTCGCGCAAGGTGCTTGCTCCGGCGGCGCGGGTGACTATAGTCCGCGCCGGTTTTGGCGGGTGTGGCGGAACCGGTAGACGCGGCGGACTCAAAATCCGTTTCTGGTGACAGAGTGTCGGTTCGAGTCCGACCACCCGCACCATCCCTTCGACATCAGGGATGGCCGCCCCCTCAGGCTGCGGCCTGTTCTCTCCTCAATCGACGAACAGGCGCGCATCCGTGGCGTCCCAGGCGAGGCGCACCCTCGCGCCGATTTCCGGCGTCTGCGGCAGTGCGGCGCTGGCGGCCGGCAGGCGCAGATTGACGCTCGCGCCCCAGCCGGTTGCCACCGTGAAATGGAAGGTCTCGCCGATGAAGGTGGCGTCCGCCAGCACGCCGTCAATGCCCGGCGCGCCGGCCTCGGCGAAGCGCAGCCGGTCCGGCCGGATCATCAGCGCCGCGTCATGGCCGGGCGCCGGGGTGCCGTGCAGGGGCTGGCCGGCGACGCGGCTGCCATCGGGGAAGACGATCTCCGCTCGGCCGCCGTCTCGGGCGGCGAGCTTGCCCTCCAGAAAATTGGAATGGCCGACAAATCCAGCCACGAAGCGGCTTTCCGGCTGCTCATAGAGCTCGCGGCCCTTGCCGATCTGCTCGATGCGGCCGTGGTTGAACAGGGCGATGCGGTCGGAGAGGCTCAGCGCCTCCTCTTGGTCGTGCGTCACATAGAGGATGGTGACGCCGGTCTCGCGGTGGATGCGGCGGATCTCGCCCTGGATCTCCTCGCGCAGCTTCTTGTCCAGCGCCGAGAGCGGCTCGTCCATCAGCAGCAGCGGCGGATCATAGGCGAGCGCGCGGGCGAGCGCGACACGCTGCTGCTGGCCGCCGGACATCTGCGCGGGCAGGCGCCCGGCGAAGTTTTCCAGCCGCACCAGAGCCAGCATCTCCTCGACCTTGCGGGCGATCTCCGCCGCCGGCCGGCGCCGCACGCGTAAGGGAAAGGCGACATTCTCGGCCACGGTGAGGTGCGGGAACAGGGTGTAGCGCTGGAACACCATGCCGATGTTCCGCTTGTTCGAGGGTTCAGCGAGGATGCTGCGCCCCTCCAGCCGCACATCGCCGCGCGTCGGCTCGAAGAAGCCGGCGATCATGTAGAGCGTCGTGCTCTTGCCCGAGCCGGACGGGCCGAGAAAGGTGACGAACTCGCCGCGCGCGATCTCCAATGAGACGTCATTGACGGCGGTGACGTTACCGAACGTCTTGGAAATATTATTGATTTCCAGAAAGGTCATGAGCGGGCGTCCTTGCGGAAAAAGGCGGCAAGCGCCATGAGGCCAGCGGTGAGCGCGATCAGCAGCGTCGAGACGGCGGCGATCACCGGGGACAAGTCCTGGCGCAGCGTGCCGAAAATGCGCACCGGCAGGGTCTGCAGGTCCGGGCTCGCCATGAAGATGGCGATCACCACCTCGTCCCAGGAAGCGAGGAAGGAGAAGATCGCCGCGCTGATCAGTCCGAGGCGGATGCCCGGCAGGGTGACGCGGATCTTCGCCTCCAATGGGCTCGCGCCGCAGACGATGGCGGCGGTCTCGATATCGCGGTCAAACCGTTCCAGCGCATTGGAAATCGCGATGATGGAGAAGGGTAGGGCGATCACCAGATGGGCGAGGACGAAACCCAGAAACGTGCCGTTGAGGTGCAGGCGCAGGAAGAAGGCGTATAATGCTACCGCCAGCACTACCACCGGCAGGATCATCGGCGTGAGGAACAGCGCGCGCAGCGCCGCGCGGCCGCGGAAGGTGCCGCGGGTGAGGCCGAAGGAGGCCATCAGCCCGATCAGCACCGAGAGCACTGTCACCACGGCGGCGATCTGGAAGCTGGTGAGGAAGGAGGCGAGCCAATCGGGATCGTCGAACAGCGCCTCATACCAGCGCAGCGTCCAGCCCGGCGGGGGGAATTGCAGCCATTGCGAGGAGCCGAAGGACAGGGCGACGATGAGCAGGATCGGTAGCAGCAGATAGGCGCCGACCAGCCCCGCAATCAGGATGAGGGCGACGCGCCAGGCGCCGAGACGGGCGAAATCGAGCAGCATGGGCCTAGCTCCTCGTCTCGCCGAAGCCGAAAAAGCGTAGCTGGATCATATAGATGGCCAGCGTGATGACGAGCAGCACCAGCGCCGCCGCCCCCGCCAGCCCCCAATCGAGCAGCGACTGCACGAGCTGGGCGATCAACTCCGCCAGCATCATATTGGCGGTGCCGCCGAGCAGCGCGGGGGTAATAAAATACCCAAGCGACATGACGAACACCATCAGCGCCCCGGCGGCGATGCCGGAGGCGGTGAGCGGCAGCATCACGCGGGTGAAGGCCTGCCACCGGCTCGCCCCGCACAAGGCGGCGGCCTGGAAGATGGCGGGGTCCATGGCGCGGATCGTGGCGTGCAGCGGCAGGATCATGAACGGTAACATGATATAGGTCATGCCGATGGTGACACCGACGAGGTTGTTGATCAGCGGCAGCGGCTCGGAGATGAGGCCGAGATTCATCAGCGTGCGGTTGATGATGCCGGTGCGCTGAAGCAGCACCATCCAGGCATAGGTGCGGGCCAGAAGGTTGGTCCACATCGACAGGATGACGATGGCGAAGAGCAGCCGCGACCAGACGCTCGGCGCGATGGCCAGGAACCAAGCCACGGGAAAACCAAGCAGAACCGTCACGACCGTGACCGTGCCGGCGACCAGAAACGTGTTGCCGAGCACCTTCAGATAGGTCGTGGAGGCGAAGAAGGCGGCGTAGTTCTGCAGCCCCGGCGTCGGCTCCAGCACGCTGCGCAGCAGCAGCGCCAGCACGGGAATGACGAAGACGACGGCCACCAGAACCAGCGCCGGCAGCACGGGCACGAGCCCCCGGCCGCGCCGTCGAGGCGTCGTGGAGGTAATATGAGGCCGCTCAGTCGCCGTCAGGTCGGTCACGGTCATCAGGGCTCGATCAGGCTCGCTCAGGGGCGGTTCGATGAGTGCAGTCAGGTGGACGATCAGGCCAGTGTGGCCAGCGCGGTGGCGTGTGAGACCAGTCGCGACAGGACCGTTCCGGGCATGAGGACCGGCTCCGCCTTGGGCGGGGCCGGTCGCCGATCACGTCTCTCGGGGGCGCCGCTTCCGGCGCCTGGCAGATCACTGCGTGTGGCGGGTCACTGCGCCTGCCAGATCACTGCGCCTGCCACGCGTACCAGCGCTTGCCGATCTCGTCGCGATGGGCGGCCCAGTAGCCCATGTCGAGATTGATCTGCGACGCCGTGTGCTTGTCCGGCAGGGTAGCGGCGATCTCCTTCGGCATCAGCGCGGCAGCACCGGTGTTGATCGGGGCGAAGCCGGTATCGGCGTCGAAGTTGGCCTGCGCCTTGGCGCTGCTCGCCTCGGCGATGAACTTCATCGCGGCCTCCTTGTTCTTCGAGCCCTTCGGCACCACCAGCATGTCGGCGGCGGTCAGGTTCTGTTCCCAGGAGACGCCGACCTTGGTGCCGCCCTTTTCGAGGGCGAACAGGCGCCCGTTCCAGAACATGCCGAGCGGCGCCTCACCGGAGGCGAGGAGCTGCTGCGACTGGGCACCCGAACCCCACCACACGATGTCCTTCTTGATGCTGTCGAGCTTCTTGAAGGCGCGGTCGAGATCGAGCGGGTAGAGCTTGTCGGCCGGCACGCCGTCGGCCAGCAGGGCGATTTCGAGCACACCCGGCGCCGACCATTTGTAGAAGGTGCGCTTGCCCGGGAAGGTCTTGGTGTCGAACAGGTCTGCCCAGCTCTTCGGGGTCTTGCCGCCGAAGGCATCGGGCGCGAAGCCGAGCACGAAGGAATAGTAGAAGCTGCCCACCGCATGGTCGGTGACGAAACGGGGATCCAGCTCGGCGCGCTTGACGATGGAGAAGTCGATCGGCTCCAGCAGGCCCTCCTTCGCCGCCACGGCGGCAAAATCGGCTTCGACGTCGACCACGTCCCAGGAGACATTGCCGCTGTCGACCATGGCCTTCAGCTTGCCGTAGTCGGTGGGCCCGTCCATCTTCACGGCGATGCCGCTGGCCTTGGTGAAGGGTTCCGCCCAGAACTTCTTCTGGGCGTCCTGCGTGGTGCCGCCCCAACTCGTGAAGACGATGGAGCCGGAGGCGGCCATGGCCACGCCAAGTCCCAGGCCGACCGCGATCGCGGTGGCGGCGAGGCCGAGCAGGCGGCGGGACGCGTGGTTGTGCGGTTTACGCGATGACGTCATGGTGTTCCCCTGTGGTTGCAGGCCGATGCCGGCAACACGCAGCGCTTTCGTGAGCGTCCGCCTGTCCTCGGTCACCGATGATTTTTCTGGTCGGAAGGCGTCGAAAGACTTTGCCGTCCGGAGGTGTGCCCCGGGCGGAGGAAGGCGGCTGTAAAGCCGCAGCAATGTCGACATCGAAATTTGATATCACTCGAATATATTTATCAATATCAAAATTATAACTGACGGAAGGTGAGCTTGCGCTTTCCGCACGGCATCCCGACTGCCTTCTATTCATCGCCGGATCTTTCCCTGACGTCATCGTCGAGCTCCAATCGCGGATCTGGGCCCGGCGCCGTGGGGGCCGCGCGGCTCAGTCGAGCGGCGAGAAAGGTGTCGGCAGGAGAATCTTGTTCTCCATGGTTTCGATCAGCGCCTGGATCTTCGGCAGGAAGACCTGCCAAGCGGGATCGGCATTCAGCCGCGCGCGGCGCGCCGCGCGGTCATCCAGGCTCGCATAGGCCCAGATATGGACGATCTCGTTGAGCGGGCCGATCTCGCTGGTGAAATAGCCGACGAGGTTGCCGAGATAGCTTTTCTGCAGGGCGATGCCTTCGTCCGCGACCAGCTTCACATAGGCCGGCACTGCGCCCGTCTTCAGCCGGTAGGTGCGCATCTCATAGAGCATGGAAGCCTCAACGCATGACGAAGGGATCGTCGATCGGCGCGTCGGAGGTGCGCAGCCAGACCGACTTGGTGCGGGTGTAATCGCGGATCGATTCCGCCCCGCCCTCGCGCCCGAGGCCCGACTGGCCATAGCCGCCAAAGGGCACGATGGGGGAGACGGCGCGGTAGGTGTTCACCCAGACGATGCCGGCCCGCAGCTTGCGGATCAGCCGGTGGGCGCGGGTAAGATCGCGGGTGAAGACACCGGAGGCGAGGCCGAACGGGCTGTCATTGGCTTTCGCGATGGCGTCCGCCTCATCGGTGAAGCCGATGACGCTGAGCACCGGGCCGAACAGCTCCTGCGCCGCGCAGGGCACTTCATTGCCGGCGCAGGCGAGGATGGTGGGCGCGTAATAATTGCCGGCTAAGAACCCGTCCGCGCGGGTGCCGCCGGTGACGAGGGTCGCCCCCGCCGCAAGGCTCGCGGCGACGACTTCCTCGATATGCGCGAGCTGGCGCGCGGTGGCCAGCGGGCCCATTTCGGTCGCGGGATCCTGCGGGTCGCCGATGCGGATGCGGCGGGCTTTCTCGGTAAGGATGGCGATGAGCTTGTCGCGCACGCTCTCCTCGACGAACAGCCGCGAGCCGGCGACGCAGCTCTGGCCGGAGGCGGCGAAGATGCCGGCCACCACGGCATTGGCCGCGCTCTCCAGATCGGCATCGGCGAACACCAGCACCGGCGACTTGCCGCCGAGTTCCAGCGTCGTAAAAGCGAGGTTCTCCGCCGTGTTGCGCACCACATGGCGGGCGGTGGAGGGCCCGCCGGTGAAGGCGACGCGCGAGACGAGCTTATGGGCGGTGAGCGTTCGCCCGCATTCCTCGCCGAAGCCGGTGATTATGTTGACGACGCCGGGCGGGAAGCCCGCCTCATGCACCAGCCGGGCGAAGGCGAGCAGCGGCGCGGGGCCTTCCTCGGACGCCTTCAGCACGACGGTGCAACCCGCCGCCAGCGCCGGGCCGAGCTTCACGGCGGAGAGGAAAAGCTGCGAGTTCCACGGCACCACGGCGGCGACGACGCCGATCGGCTCGCGGCGCAGCCAGGCTTCCATGTCCGGCTTGTCGACGGGCAGATGCGCGCCTTCCACCTTGTCGGCGAGGCCGCCGAAATAGCGGTAGTACTCCGCGACATAGCCGATCTGCGCCCGCGTCTCGCGGATGATCTTGCCGGTGTCGCGGGTCTCAAGCTCGGCTAGTTCCTGCGCATGGGCGGCCACGAGGTCGCCGAGCTTGATGAGCAGCTTGCCGCGCTGTGTGGCGGTGAGGTTCGCCCATGCCGGCGCCTCGAACGCCCGGTGGGCGGCCTCGACGGCACGGTTCACGTCGGCGCTCGTCGCGGCCGGCATCACCGCCCAGGGCTGGCCGGTCGCCGGGTCAAGGCTCTCGAAACTCGCCCCGCCCGGCACGAAGGCGCCGTCAATATAGAGCCGGAAATCGTCGCGCAGGGCGGGGGTCATCGGGGCTTCCTCACGCCGCCACGGAGGCGGCTTGCGCGAAGGCGGGCATCACCTCGCGGATGAACAGTTCGAGCGACTTCTTCTTGCGGGCATGGCTGATACCGGCGTCGATCCAGATGGAGAACTGGTCGAAGCCCAGCGCCTCGTAACCCTTGAGCCGGCTGATCACCTCGTCGGGCGGGCCGATGACGAGGTTCTTGCGCACCACATCGGGGGCGTATTGCGGGTAGGCGGCGCGCTCCTCGGGAGTGAGCGGGGCCATGATCGCCTGATGGATCGGGCGCTTATTGGCGAACCAGGCGGCGAACAGGCCGTACCAGGCGGAGAGGTCGTCGGCGAGCTGCTCGGCCTCGGCCTCGCTGTCGGCCACAAAAGCGTGCTGCAGCAGCATGATCTTCGGGCGCGGCACCTCGGGGTGGTTGGCGACGGCCGTGGAAAAACGCTCCATCAGGCTCGCCACCTCGCCATCGCCGGAGGCGAGCGGCGTCACCTGCACATTGCAGCCATTGGCCACCGCGAAATCATGGCTGTTGGGGTCGCGCGCGGCGATCCAGATCGGCGGGCCTCCAGCCTGCACCGGCTTGGGCGAGGCGGTGGAGGTCGGGAAGCTCCAGAACTGGCCCTCATGGGCGTAGTCGCCTTCCCAGAGCTTCTGCACCGCCGGCACCAACTCGCGCATGCGCAGGCCCGCGCCCATGGCGTCGAGGCCGGGCAGCAGGCGCTCATACTCGAACATATAGGCGCCGCGGGCGACGCCGAGATCGAGCCGGCCCTCGCAGGCGACATCCATCATCGCTGCCTCGCCAGCCAGCCGCACCGGGTGCCAGAACGGCGCGATCACATTGCCGGTGCCGAGGCGGATGGTGGAGGTCTTCGCCGCGAGATGGGCGAGCTGGATGAACGGGTTCGGCGCGATGGTGAATTCCATCGCGTGGTGCTCGCCGATCCACACCGTCTCGAAGCCGGCGGCCTCGGCGATCAGCGCCAGCTCCTCCAGCTCGTCAAAGAGCTGGCGGTGCGGGATGGCGGGATCGAGGCGCTCCATATGGACGAAGAGGGAGAACTTCATGGCGGGGATCCCGGTGCTGGTTCAGGCGTGGTCGAGAGAGGGCGTAGGGAGAGGGCGCGCGAGCGGATGAATCTGGCCACGCTCGGCATCGCCGACATAGATGCCGAACGCGTCCTCGCGCCGCTCGCGCACATAGCGCGCCACCATGGCACGGGTCGCCTCGTCCGGCAGGCGCGCGAAATCGATAGCGGTGAGCGGCACCAGAAGGGCGCCGGCCTCGGTGGCGGGCGTGCCGGCAAGGGCGCCCCGGTAATAGATCGACACGGTGGGCGGGGCGTCGGCGGTGGCCGCCGGGGTCTCGAACACCGCGAAGAGGAAGGACAGATGCCCCTCGACGCCGAGCGTGGCCAGCGCGCCGCGCAGGCTCTTCGGGTTCGAGGTGGGCTCGAGGCAGGTGCCGGTGGGCAGCGTAAGGCGCCCCTGCGCATCCTCCACCAGCAGCAGCGCGCCATCGGTCTCCAGTATGGCGCCGACGCGGGCCGGTTCGCCGCGCTTGGCGAGCGCCTGCGGACCGAGCGCGAAATCGACATAGGCGCCGCGGCAATAGCCGAGCGGGGCGGCATCATCGCTGCCGAAGCCCTCGACGCGGCCGATCAGGATCACATGGTCGCCCGCTTCCACCACCTCATGGCGGCTGCAGTCGAACCACGCCGCCGCGCCGGAGATCACCGGGCTGCCGGCCGGGCCGAGATGCCAGTCGGCGCCGGCGAACTTGTCGGGCGACTTCGAGGCGAACAGCGCCGACACATCCTTCTGCGCCGCCGCGAGGATCGAGACGGCGAAGTTGTCGGCGGCGGAAAACACCGGGTAGCTCGACGCGGTCCTGGCGATGCAGACGAGGATCAGCGGCGGGTCGAGCGAGACGGAGGAGAAGGAATTGGCGGTGAAGCCGCGCATCTCCCCGGCGGCGTTGCGCGTCGTCACCACGGTGACGCCGGTGAGGAAGCTGCCGAGCGCCTGCCGGAACGCCTTCACGTCGAAGGCGGGCGGAGCCGCGGTCCCGGCGCGGGCGCGTTCCACCTCGTCGATGAAGGCGAGGAGCCGGGCATTCACCGTGTCGGGATGGGTGAGGTTCATCATGTGCCGGGCGCCGGGCAGCACCTCGGCGCGGCCCTGCGGGGCGAGGCGGGCCATGGCGCGCGACATGTCCGGCGTCGAGTTCGGATCGCCCTCGGCGGTCATGAACAGAGCGGGCAGAGCGAGCCCGGCGAGGCGCTCGCGATGGGCGGCATCGGAGGCGGCGAACAGCCCATAGGTGCGGGCATAGCCAACCGGATCGCAGCCGGCGAGCAGGGCGGAGACCAGATGCGCCGAGGCTTCCAGCTCCACCGGCACCGGCGTGCCGAACCAGCGGGCGACCGCCGCCTCATGCGAGGCGCTGGTGTCGCCGTCGCTGAGGCTTTGCGCGCGGGCGAGCACGGCGGCGCTCTGCTCCGCGCTGCGGCAGAACACGGCGTTGAGCGCGGCGACGCCGAGCACGCGGGAGGGGTGGGCCAGCGCCGTCTCCAGCGCCACCAGCGCGCCCATGGAATGGCCGATCACCACGGCGGCGGGAAGGCCTAGCGCGTCCAGCACGGCGACGACATGGGCCGCGTAGTCGGAGAGCCGCGCATCTTCCGGCGGCAGCGAGGAGCCGCCATGGCCGGGCATGTCGAGGGCGATCACGTCATGGCGGGCAGCGAGCGCCTTGATCTGCGGGCCCCAGGCATCGAGCGAGAGGCCGACGCCATGGATCAGCACGACCGGCAGGGCGCCGGCCACGCCCTCGCGGCGGACATGCACCTGCGACGGGCGCCCGTCCCGGCCGGCATAGGCGAGGGTGCGCACCTCAGCCATTTCGCACTTCCACACCCTGGGTGGAGCCGAGCTCTTCCAGATCGAGATAACGGTTGCCGATGCGGTGATGCGGGCGCCCGCCAATCGAGGCGCCGAGCGCGACGACGATCTCGTCCGGCGCCGGGGCGTCGAGAATGGAGAACTGGATGGTGAGGTAATGCGAGCGGCGGCCCTCATCCAGCTTGTCCATCAGCGGGATGACGACGGGGGTGTTCGGCCCGCCGCGCGTATTGGTGAAGGCGAGGTAGCTCTTGGCGCCGACCGCCTTGCGGTAATGATTTCCGAAGCGCAGCGTGTGGATGAGCGCCGAGGCGTGCTCGACCTCGCCCGACGTGCCGACGATCGCCGCCTTGCCATAGCCCTCGACCACCTCGCCGCCGCCGGTGAGCTTCAGCACTTCCTCGGTCAGCAGCGCGCCGAGCTGGGGGGCGACATCGTGAATCTCCGGGCGGAGATCCTCGACGAAGCCGCGCCCGGCCCACGGGTTGGTCAGCACGGCCGCCGCCGCGAACAGGCGCAGCGGCACCGGCGCGGCGCGGCCGCCCTCGATCAACGTGGTCTCAGTGTAGGTGACGACCTTGCGGAGCTGCAGCGGCATCGGTGTTCCCAGTCAGAAGCGGGGTCGGCCGGCGCCTCGGAGCGGGCTGGCGCCTTGCGTTTCATATGATGGTATACCATAAGATTATCGAGTCAATTGTCATCCCGCGCCACTCGGGCGACAAGAGGTGTGGGAACGGAGACATCCATGGCGGGCATCGTGGACGCGAACGGCGCGGGCGAGGAAATGAAGGTCGAGCGCAGCGTCACCACGCTGCGCAGCCTGACGCTGGAGAAGATGCGCGACGCCATTCTCGACTTCCGCTTCAAGCCCGGCGAGCGGCTGGTCGAGCGCACGCTGTGCGAGCGGCTGGGGGTGAGCCGCAGCGTGGTGCGCGAGGTGCTGCGGCATCTCGAGGCCGAGGGGCTGGTCGAGACCATTCCCCATCAGGGCCCGGCGGTGACGCGGCCCGACCCGAAGCAGGCGGCGCAGATCTACGAGATACGCGGCCTGCTGGAGAGCGAGGCGGCGCGGGCCTGCGCCCTCACCGCGAGCGAGGCCGACATCGCCGCGCTCGGCGCGGTGATCGACGAGATCGACACCGCCTTCCAGACCGGCAGCCCGCGCGAGGTGCTGCGCCGCACGACCGAGTTCTACGAGAAGCTGTTCGTCGCCGCCGGCAAGGAAGTGGCGTGGGATGTGGTGCGCTCGCTCAATGCGCGCATCAACCATCTGCGCTCCATGACTATCGCGGCGGAAGGCCGCCATGCCGACGCCATCGCCGAGATGCGGGCGCTGCACGCGGCGCTTCTTCGCCGCGACGGCGAGGCCGCCTATGCGGCGAGCCGCGCCCATGTGGCGACGGTGGCCCGCCTCGCCAACGCCATTCTCGGCACGCTCTGAAGCGGCAGCCTTCCCGGCCGCCGGCTTTTCCGGCCCGTCGCGCTCTTGTGAGGTGTCCGCCGCTCCCTCGCCGCCCCATTTGGCCCGTAGCCTAGCGCGATGCGGTGCCGACAGGCGCCGCGCCGGGCGAATCACGGGAGGGCCGAGGCGGCATGGCGAGCGTTCTGGTTACCGGCGGCTCCGGCTTCATCGCCGGTCATGTCATCCTGCGGCTGCTGGCCGAGGGGCATCAGGTGCGCGCGAGCCTGCGCGACCGGCGCCGCGCCGCCGAGGTGCTGGCCATGATCCGCCAGGGCGGCGGCGGTCCCGGCGATGCGCTCACCTTTGCCGTCGCCGATCTCACCGAGGATGCCGGCTGGGCCTCCGCCATGGCGGGCATCGACCATGTGCTGCACGTCGCCTCGCCCTTTCCCGCCGGCGTGCCCGATGACCCGGACGAGCTGATCCGCCCGGCCCGCGAGGGCACGCGGCGGGTGCTGCGCGCGGCGCGCGAGGCGGGGGTGAAGCGGGTGGTCGTCACCTCCTCCTTCGCCGCCATCGGCTATGGCCATGAGGGGCGCGGCCCCGACAGGTCGCTCTATGACGAGAGCGACTGGACCGTGCCGGACGCGCCGGACGTGCAGCCCTATATGGCGTCAAAAACGCTGGCCGAGCGCGCGGCGTGGGAGTTCATGGCGCGCGAGGGCGGGACCATGGAACTGGCGGTGGTCAATCCCGTCGGCGTGTTCGGCCCGGCGCTGGGGCCGGACCTTTCCACCTCGCTCGCGCTGATCCAGGCGCTGCTGGCGGGGCGCATTCCCGCCATGCCGCGCATTCATTTCGGCGTGGTGGATGTGCGCGATGTCGCCGACCTGCATCTCAAGGCGATGCTGGACCCTGCGGCGGCGGGAGAGCGCTTTCTCGCCACGGCGGGCGGCAGCCTCTCCATCGCCGCCATCGCCCGGCTGCTGCGGCGCGAGTTCGGCGGGGCGGCGGCGCGCGTGCCGCGTGTGGAACTGCCGGACGTGCTGGTGCGCCTCGCCGCGCTCGCGCTCCCCATGGCGCGCGCCGCCGTGCCGCAGCTCGGGCGCAAGCGCGAGGGCAGCTATGCCAAGGCGCACCGCGTGCTCGGCTGGACCCCGCGCCCGGCGGAGGAAGCCATCCTCGCCACCGCGCAGAGCCTGATCGAACTCGGGCTGGTGACGCCCCGTTAGGACGTCCGCCCGCGACTAGCCCGCTTTGCCCGCCGGCTGCTGCTGGGTGATGCAGTGGATGTTGCCGCCGCCGAGCACGATCTCGCGCGTCGGCAGGCCGATCACCTCGCGGTCTGGGAACAGGCCGGCGAGGATGGCGCGGGCCGTCTCATCGGTGCGCGGGTCGAGCAGCGGCATCAGCACGAAGCCATTGCCGAGGTAGAAATTGGCGTAGGAGGCGCCGAGCCGCTCCTGCGCGTGGCGCTGATAGGCATTGTCGGCCGGGGCGTCCTCGATCGCCTCGTCCGGCGCGCGGTAGAGCGGGCCGGGCAGCGGCAGCTTGACGATCTCGATGCCGCGCCCGCGCGCATCCGTCCGGCCCGACAGGCGCTCAAAGGCATCGACCGAGATGGCGTGCTGCGGGTCCGCCGGGTCGTCGCACCAGGTCAGCGCGACGACGCCCGGCCGCACGAAGCAGGCGAGGTTGTCGATATGGCCGGAGGTCTCGTCATCGACGAGGCCGGCGCCGAGCCAGATCACCTTGGAGGCGCCGAGATAGTCGCACAGATGCCGCTCGATCTCCTCGCGGGTCAGCGACGGGTTGCGGTTGGGGTTAAGCAGGCATTCCTCGGTGGTAAGCACCGTGCCCTCGCCATCGACATGGATCGAGCCGCCTTCCAGCACCAGCGGCGCGTCATAGCGCGGGGTGCCCCCGATTTCCGCCATCTTGGCGGCGATCAGCGCGTCCTGGTCGCAGGGCGCGTAGAGCCCGCCCCAGGCGTTGAACCGCCAGTTCACCGCGCGCACGGCGCCAGCGGCGTCGGTGACGAAAGTGGCGCCGGAATCGCGGCACCAGGAATCGTCCGAGGACGCCTCGACCACCCGTACATTGGCGGGGAGCGCGGCGCGGGCGCGGGCCCATTGACCGGCGGAGGTCAGCATGGTCACCGGCTCGAAGCGGGCAATGGTGCTGGCGACCGCGACGAAGGCCGCCTGCGCCGGGGCGGCGCCCTGGCGCCAATTGTCCGGCCGCTCGGGCCAGATCATCCAGGTGCCGGCATGGGGTTCCCATTCGGCCGGCATGCGGAAGCCGTCGGCGGCGGGCAGGCTGGTGAGGATCTCGGCCATGGCTCAGGCCACCCCGCGCGCGGTGGTGCGCCCGTCCAGGGTCAGCACCGGTGCATAGAGCTCCGGCCGGCGGTCGCGGAACACGCCCCAGCTGCGGCGCTGCTGGGCAATGGCGTCGAGGTCGAAGGTGGCGGTGATGACGCCCTCTTCCGCGCGGCCGGCTTCGGCCACCTTGGCCCCGGTCGGGTCGGCGATGAAGGAGGAGCCGTAGAAGGTGATCTCGGTTCCGTTCCGGCCGGGCTCGGTGCCGACGCGGTTGGAGGCGATGAGCGGCATGAGGTTCGCCCCGGCATGGCCCTGCATCACCCGCTGCCAGTGCGCGGCCGAATCAAGGCTCGGATCCTGCGGCTCGGAGCCGATGGCGGTGGGATAGAGCAGCACCTCGGCGCCCATCAGCGCCATGGAGCGGGCGCATTCGGGGAACCACTGGTCCCAGCAAATGCCGACGCCGATGCGCCCGGCCGCCGTGTCCCACACCTTGAAGCCGGTATCGCCGGGCGAGAAATAGAACTTCTCGGTGTAGCCCGGCCCGTCCGGGATGTGGCTCTTGCGGTAGACGCCGCGCACCGTGCCATCCGCGTCGACGATGGCGATGGAATTGAACAGCGCCTGACCGGCGCGCTCGAAGAAGCTCACCGGCAGCACGACGCCGAGTTCCTTCGCCAGCGCCTGGAAATGGCCGATCAGCCGGTTGCCCTCCAGCGGCTGGGCGAGGGCGAGGAATTCGTGCAGCTGGTCCTGGCAGAAATAGGGGGTCTCGAACAGCTCCTGGAGCAAGATCAGCGTCGCCCCGCGTCCGGCGGCCTCGCGCACCAGCGCCTCGGCGCGGGCGATATTGGCCTCGATCTCCCAGCTGCAACGCATCTGGGTGGCGGCGACGGTCAGGCTGCGCATTCTGTTCTCCGGGGGAGCGACGCGGGGCGGGCGTGGTTCAGTTGACCACGCGCAGGGGTTTTTCCAACACCTGCAGCACGCGCGCAAGCTCGTGCCCGCGCTTGAGGATGAGGCCGGTCTGCGACACCACCGTGTAGGCGCCCTGCTTGCGGGCGAGGCGCGGGTCTTTCTCGATGCGGTAGATCGGCACCTCGGCGGCGCGGCGGAAGATGGAGAACACCGCCCGGTCGCGGCCGAAGTCGATGGCGTAGTCGCGCCACTCGCCAATGGCGACCATGCGGCCATAGAGGTCGAGAATGCGGTCGAGCTCGCGCCGGTCGAAGGTCACGCGCACATCACGCCCGACCGGCAGGCTTATGGGATCGGTGTCCGCCACGGGCGTCCTCCCGGTTCGCGCGCGAAGCGGCCCCCGCGCGTCATGCAGCCGTCATGATCGCCCCGCCAGCGGCGCGGTTCAAGCCGGCCATGGGGATTTTGCGGCGGGGGGAGCGTTCGGACCTTCCCGCGTCATCCCCGCCCTTATGCCGTCATCCCGGACGGCCGAAGGCCCGAGCCGGGTTCGCGGCTTCCAGCTCTTACGACGTCATCCCCGGACTTGATCCGGGGATCCACGACGTCGACCAGGTGTGCCCGTGGCAAGTCGTGGATGGCCGGGTCAAGCCCGGCCATGACGGTCCGTGGGGCGGGAGGTTGTCATCCCCGGACTTGATCCGGGGATCCACGACTTGGCCGGGCGCGTCGGTGGGAAGTCCTGGATGGCCGGGCCAAGCCCGGCCATGACGGTCCGTGTCATCCGGACGACGCATGGGGGGTAGGTCGTCATCCCGGACGGCCATAGGCCGAGCCGGGATCGCGGCTTCCAGCTCTTACGACGTCATCCCCGGACTTGATCCGGGGATCCACGACGTCGACCGGGTGTGCCCGTGGCAAGTCGTGGATGGCCGGGTCAAGCCCGGCCATGACGGTGCGTGGGGTGGGAGGCGGCCGGGATGACGGCGGAAAGGTTGGGCGCCGTCAGGGCGCCTTAGCCCCCGCCCCTCAACCAATCTCGGCCCAGCCGCGCAGTTCGCGCTTCACCACGGCTTCCAGCGTGTTCATGCCGCCGTCCGAGTCATTCAGGCAGGGGATGAAGTGGAACTGCTCGCCGCCGGCATGGTGGAAGATCTCGGCATTCTCGCCGGCGATCTCTTCCAGCGTCTCGAGACAATCGGCGACGAAGCCGGGGGTGATGACGGCGATCTTCTTCACGCCGGATTTCGCCAGCGCCTCGATGGTCTTGTCGGTGTAGGGCTGCAGCCATTCCGCCTTGCCGAAGCGCGACTGGAAGGTGACCTTCAGCTTGCCCTCGGGCCAGCCGAGCTTCTCGCGCACCAGCCGCGCGGTCTTGTAGCAGTAGCAGTGATAGGGGTCGCCCTTGTCGAAATACTCCTTCGGAATGCCGTGGAACGAGGCGATGACCAGCTCCGGCTCCCAGTCCAGCCCGGCGAGTTCGGTGGTGATCGAATTGGCGAGCGCCTCGATATAGGCGGGCTCGTCCGGCCAGGGCGCGGCGACGCGCAGCACCGGCTGCCAGCGCATCTTCTTCAACGCGTCGAAGGCGGCATCGGCCACGGTGGCGGAGGTGGCGGCGGCATATTGCGGGTAGAGCGGCACCAGCAGCAGCCGGTCGCAGCCCTGCTGCTGCAGCGCCTCGATGCGCGAGGCGACGGAGGGATTGCCGTAGCGCATCGCCCAGTCGACCACGAGCCGCCCGTCCAGCGGGCCGATGCGGGCCGCGAGCTGCTCGGCCTGCGAGCGGGTGATGGTGCGCAGCGGGCCCTCATTGCGCTCATTGTTCCAGATCGTCGCGTAGTCCTTGCCCTTGGCCTGCGGGCGGATGGACAGGATGATGACGTTGAGGATGAACCACCACAGCACGCGGTTGACCTCGATCACCCGCCGGTCGGAGAGGAACTCCTTGAGGTAGCGGCGCATCGACCAGTAGTCGGTGCCGTCGGGCGTGCCGAGATTGACGATGAGCACGCCGATCTTGCCGACCTTCACCGGCGGATGGCCCGGCGGCAGATGCGTGCCCGCGCCAGTCCCGGAGGCGACGGTGCCAGCCGGCACCGGAACGATCTTGTTCATCGGCATACCCTTCCTCGCGGCGGCCGGCGCGCGCCGGCCGCGTGTCCCGAGCTTATAGGCGAAAACGCCCGGCTGGCCATCACGGCCCGGCGAGCGCACGCCATCCCCGTGCTTCTACGGATCAGGGGCGCGGGGGGATTTCCAGCCCGCGCTGTACGGCGGGGCGGGCGAGGCCGCGCTCCAGCCAGGCCGGCACGTTCTTCAGCTCCTGATAGGCGACGAGATCGGCCGCGCCGTAGAAGCCGATGAGATTGCGCACCCAGCCGAGGCACGCCATGTCGGCGATGGTGTAGTCCGCGCCCATGATCCAGTCGCGGCCCGCGAGCCGGTCCTCCAGCACGCGGATGAGGCGCGCGCTTTCCTTGGCGTAGCGCTCGCGCGGGCGCTTGTCCTCGTAAGCCGCGCCGGCGAATTTGTGGAAGAAGCCGAGCTGGCCGAACATCGGCCCGAGCCCGGCCATCTGCCACATGACCCACTGGAGGGTCTCGTAGCGCGCGGCCGGGTCGGTCGGCAGGAACTGGCCGGTCTTCTCGGCGAGATAGATGAGGATCGCCCCGCTCTCGAACAGAGCGAGCGGCTTTCCGCCCGGTCCGTTCGGATCGAGGATCGCCGGAATCTTGCCATTAGGGTTCAGCGCGAGGAATTCCGGCGTCCAGGTCTCGTCCTTGCCGATATTGATGGTGTGCGCCTCATAGGGCAGGCCGGTTTCCTCCAGCAGGATGGAGATCTTCACCCCGTTCGGTGTGGGGAAGGAATAGAGCTGGAGCCGGTCCGGGTGCTGCGCAGGCCAGCGGGCGGCGACGGGGAAGGCGGAAAGATCGGTCACGCGGAGACTCCGGTGCGAGGAAGGATCGGGCCTTATCTAGGCACCCCCGCGCCGGGCGCCAGAGCGGGCGCGCCATCCCCGCCCCGTCATCCCGGCTCAATGTCCTTCCCGTCCCGTCATCCCGGCCAAGCGAAGCGCGCGCCGGGATCGGCTGCCGGATTTGTGCGCGATCCCGGCTCTCGCTGCGCTCGGCCGGGTGCGTCGGAGGGAAGTCGTGGATGGCCGGGCCAAGCCCGGCTATGACGGCGCGTGAGCGGAGGCCGTCATCCCGGACGGCCGAAGGCCGAGCCGGGATCGGGTGCCCGTCTTATGCCGGACAGCGATCCCGGCTCTCGCTGCGCTCGGCCGGGATGACGGCTGAAATGTTGGCCGCCGTTCGGGATGGGGCTTCCAGCCCTCACGCCGTCATCCCCGGACTTGATCCGGGGATCCACGTTTTCCGCGCCCGCCCTTTCCAAGCCGTGGATGGCAGGGCCAAGCCCGGTCATGACGTTGTATGGATTGAGACGCGGCGCGGCCATTGGGAGGGCAGGACGATGACGGACGACACGGGGCCGGGGCGGCTCGGGCTGATTGGCTGCGGCCAGCTTGGCGGGGCGATCGCCGGGGCGCTGCTGCGGGCGGGAACGGTGCCGCCGGAGCGGCTGATCGTCTGCAACCGTTCCGGCCCCACCGGCGCGCTGGCGGGGATCGCCGGCGTTGAATGGACCACCGATCCGCAGGAGGCGGCCGGGCGCTGCGGCACGCTGCTGCTTGCCTTGCCGCCGCAGGCCGGCCGCGCGCTGCGCCTGCGGGCGGAGCGCTGTCTCGTCGTCTCCGTCATGGCCGGCATCCCCCGTGAGCAGCTGCGCGCCCTCACCGGCACGGAAAGGCTGGCGCGGGCCATGTCCAACCCGGCGGCCGAGATCGGCATGGCCTATTCGCCGTTTTATGCGCCGGGTCTCAGTGCGGCGGACATCGCGACGGTGCGCGCGCTGTTCGGCGCTTGCGGGCTCACCGACGAGCTGCCGGAGGAGAGCCAGATCGACGTGTTCACGGCCATCACCGGCCCGGTGCCGGGCTTCGTCGCCTATTTCGCCGCCTGCGTGCAGGATTATGCGCAGGCGCAGGGCATCGCGCCCGAGGTCGCCCGTCGCGCCGTCGCCCAGCTGTTTCGCGCGGGCGGGGCGATGCTGGCGGACAGCGCCGCGCCGCCGGCGACCTTCGTGCGGGAGATGCTGGACTATGCCGGCACCACCGCCGCAGGGCTCAGCGCGATGGAGGCCTCGCCCCTGCGCGCCGCCATCGCCGAGGGGCTGGAGGCCGCCCGCCGCCGCTGCCTCACCATCGGCACGCCGGAGGGGTGAGGGCGGCGCGGCGCTGTTCTGGCCGATCACGCCAGCCCGCCGTCACGCCGTCATCCCGGACGGCCGAAGGCCGAGCCGGGATCGCGTTCCGGCTCATGAGCGGCCGACGATCCCGGCTCTCGCAGCGCGGAGCCTGCCCTTGGGCTTGCCGAAGGCAAGACCCGAGGGGGCCGGGATGACGGGTGAAACGTCGCGCGTCGCGGCCGTCACCCCGCAGCAATACGCGGCAATGAACGATCACGGGGTCGTTAACCGAAAACACAGCGCTGCCCGAATTCGGCCGTGGCGGTGCCAAGCGGCCTCTCCATATTCACATCATAGCGTCGGGCCGGTTCGCAGAGCGCATCGGTTTCCCAGCCCCCCAGCCCCCCGCGGCGTGATGCGGACCGGCCCGACGTTATGTTCTAGGTTCAATCCCCGAATTGCTCTCAGGGCTGGCTCGCGCCGGCCCTTTTTTCTGTCGTGGGTGGGGATGGAGGCGTGGTGCCGGGCCTCAGACGCGCTATTTCAGTGGGGCCAGCGCCGCGCCGAGGATGGCGCCGGGCTCGTTGAAGCTGCCGGCCTGCACGATCACCGCCACCTGGTCGGCCTTGAATTCGGGCGGGATCTTCAGCGGCGCCTCATAGCTCATCCGCGTGCCGTCCCAGTCGCCGAGCTTCACCCAGCCGCGCACCACATTGTGGTAGGTGACGTGGCTGCCCTCATTCTCGCCGCGGCCGATCTCGACATCCATGCGGCTCGCCACGGGGCAGAGCCACACTTCGGCCGGGCCCATGCCTTCCGGCGTCAGGCCGCCCGGCGCCTTGTCGACGGTGACATGCAGCGTGCCGCCACGATTTTCCACGGTGAGCGGCACGGTCGGGCCGGGCGCCTTGGCCAGCGCGCGCTCGATGCCGGCATGGTCGGAGCCGATCGCCATGGCGGTGCCGTTCACCACCACCTGCGGGGTGAACATCTTGCCGTCGCCGCGCTGCTTGGCATAGGCCTTCTGGCGCAGCGAATGGCCGTGTTTGGCCAGCGTGTCCTTCCAGCCGAGATAATCCCAGTAATCGACCGCCAGCGAGAGCACCAGCACGTCCGGCTGCTTATCGGCGAGCTCGCCCAGCAGCTTGTCAGCGGGCGGGCAGGAGGAGCAGCCCTGGCTGGTGAACAGCTCGATCACCGCGCGGGGCGCGGGGATGGCGCGGGTGGTCGCAGGATGAGCCTCCGTCCCGGTGGCGGGGCCGGCCGACGGCGTCGCGTCCTGCGCCCCCGCGGGGGCGACCAGCAGGGCGGAGACGAGAAGCGTGGGGGCGAGAAACGTGGCGGCGATCCCGGCCAGCGCCCGGCCGAGAGGGGCCTTGAGGCGCGCCGCGCCCGCTTGCCGGCATTCCGGCCCGTAGCCGTCGGCGCGCGAGGGCGCGGCGGCAAAAAGGCGAGGCGGGGCAGCGAAAACAGGCATGTCGCGGGGGCTGTCCTTCTGCGCTCCTCCGGCAGGAGCGGTTCAAGGCAATAGGACGGCGGGCGCGCCGGCACCAGTCACATTCGTTTGTCGCCGCCGCACGCAATGGTGAAGGCGCCCGAGCCGATAGCATGCCTGCGAAGCGGCGCCCCTGCCATGGACAGGGGGCCTCAGCCGGATGGGCCGCCGCAACAAAAAGGCCGGCGCCGGATTGCTCCGGGCCGGCCTTTTCAGCTCGTTATCAGGCGATCCGCTCAGGCCGCGAGATTGCGCAGCACGTAAGGCAGGATGCCGCCATTGCGGAAGTAGTCCAGCTCGTCCAGCGTATCGATGCGGCAGGTGAGCGGGACGTTCTTGATCGTGCCGTCGGCGAAAATCACCTCGGCGATCAGCGTCTGGCGCGGCTTGAGGTCGCCCTCGATGCCCTTCAGCGTGACGATCTCGTCGCCCTTGATGCCGAGCGACTGCCAGCTCTCGTCATTCTGGAACACCAGCGGCACGATGCCCATGCCGACGAGGTTCGAGCGGTGGATGCGCTCGAAGCTCTGGGCGACGACGGCGCGGATGCCGAGCAGCTTGGTGCCCTTGGCCGCCCAGTCGCGCGAGGAGCCGGTGCCGTATTCCTTGCCGGCGAAGACGACGGTGGGCACGCCTTCGCTCTTGTAGAGCATGGCGGCGTCGTAGATCGGCATGACCGTGCCGTCCGGCCAGTGCTTGGTGAAGCCGCCTTCCTTGCCGTCCAGCATCTGGTTCTTGATGCGGATATTGGCGAAGGTGCCGCGCATCATCACCTGGTGATTGCCGCGCCGCGTGCCGTACTGGTTGAAGTCGGCCGGGCGGACCTGATGGTCGCGCAGATAGGCGCCGGCGGGGCTGGCTTCCTTGATCGAGCCGGCCGGGGAGATGTGGTCGGTGGTGATCGAGTCGAGGAACAGACCCATCACCCGCGCCGACAGGATGTCGGTGACCGGCTCCGGCTCCATCTTCATGCCCTCGAAATAGGGCGGGTTCTGCACATAGGTGGAGCGGTCGTCCCAGGCATAGGTCTCGCCGGTGGGAATGGCGATCTTCTGCCAGTTCTCGTCACCCTTGAACACGTCCGCGTACTTCTCCTGGAACATCTTCTTGGTGACGTTCTCGCGGATGAACTTGGCGATTTCCTGGTTCGAGGGCCAGATGTCCTTGAGATAGACCGGCTGGCCGTCGGAGCCCGTGCCGAGCGGCTCGGTGGTGAGATCCACCTGCAGCGAGCCCGCAATGGCGTAGGCGACCACGAGCGGCGGGGAGGCGAGGTAGTTCGCCTTCACGTCCGGGTTCACGCGGCCCTCGAAATTGCGGTTGCCGGAGATCACGGCGCCGGCGACGAGGTCGTTCTTGTTGATCGCTTCCGAGATCGGCTCCGGCAGCGGGCCGGAATTGCCGATGCAGGTGGTGCAGCCGAAGCCGACCAGGTTGAAGCCGAGCGCGTCGAGATCCTTCTGGAGACCCGCGGCGTTCAGATAGCCTTCGACGACCTGCGAACCGGGCGCCAGCGAGGTCTTCACCCAGGGCTTGGAGGTGAGGCCCCGCGCCGCCGCGTTGCGGGCAAGCAGGCCGGCGGCGATCAGCACCGAGGGGTTCGAGGTGTTGGTGCAGGAGGTGATGGCGGCGATCGTCACGTCGCCATGGCCGAGCGTGTAGTCGGTGCCTTCCACCGGCACGCGCTTGCCGGTCTCGCCGGCCTTCTTGAACTCGCCTTCGAGCGCGGCGAGGAAGCCCTGCTTGGTGCCGGAGAGCAGCACGCGGTCCTGCGGGCGCTTCGGGCCGGCAAGCGACGGCAGCACGGTGGTGAGGTCGAGTTCCAGCACATCGGTGAACACCGGGTCGGCGGTGCCGGCCTCGCGCCACATGCCCTGCGCCTTGGAATAGGCCTCGACGAGCGCGATGCGGTCATCGGTGCGGCCGGTCTCGTCGAGATAGGCGATGGTCTCGGAATCGACCGGGAAGAAGCCGCAGGTCGCGCCATATTCCGGCGCCATGTTGCCGATGGTGGCGCGGTCGGCGAGCGAGAGGTGCTCGAGGCCGGGGCCGAAGAACTCGACGAACTTGCCGACGACGCCCTTCTTGCGCAGCATCTGCGTGACGGTGAGCACGAGGTCGGTGGCGGTGATGCCCTCGGTCAGCTCGCCGGTGAGCTTGAAGCCGATCACTTCGGGAATGAGCATGGAGACCGGCTGGCCGAGCATGGCCGCCTCCGCCTCGATGCCGCCCACGCCCCAGCCGAGCACGCCGAGGCCGTTGACCATGGTGGTGTGCGAATCGGTGCCGACGCAGGTGTCGGGATAGGCGACGGTCGCGCCGTCCTCATCCTTGGTCCACACGGTCTGGGCGAGATATTCGAGGTTCACCTGGTGGCAGATGCCGGTGCCGGGCGGGACCACGCGGAAATTGTCGAAGGCCGACTGGCCCCATTTCAGGAAGCGGTAGCGCTCCTGGTTCTGCTTGTACTCTTCCTCGACATTCTTGCCGAAGGCGGCGGCGTTGCCGAAGAAGTTGACGATCACCGAATGGTCGATGACGAGGTCGACCGGCACCAGCGGGTTGATGCGCTTGGGGTCGCCCCCGAGATTGACCATCGCGTCACGCATGGCGGCGAGGTCGACCACGGCGGGAACGCCGGTGAAGTCCTGCATCAGCACGCGCGAGGGACGATAGGCGATTTCGCGCTCGTCCTTACCGCGGTTGATGAGCCAGTCCTTGATGGAGATGATGTCGTTCTTCGTGACGGAGCGGCCGTCCTCGAAGCGCAGCAGATTCTCCAGCAGGACCTTCATCGAGAAGGGGAGGGCGGAAACGCCATCCAGTCCGTTCTTTTCGGCGTCCGGAAGGCTGTAATAGACGTAAGTCCGGTTTCCGACGGTGAGAGTTTTCCGGCTTTTGAAGCTGTCGAGCGACGTCACGGCAGACTGATCCCCGCTGATTGTGGCACGGATGCGAGAGGGCCTTGGAGGGATGAGGCCTGGCGGGCTATAGCTCGCGCGGCCCAGGCCAAGGGCGACGGCGCATCGTTCAGTTTTCTATATAGAGCCATTTCAAACACCGATCCTAGAGGCACGACGCGATGCATCGAAAAATTGTGCGTTGCGTCAGCTTCCCCAGCGGCGGGAGGGGGGCCGATGCGACTGGTCGTTGAAGGGCTCGGCTGCCGGCGTGGCGCCCGCCAGCTGTTCCAGCGCCTCGATTTTACCGTCGAGGCCGGCGGCGCGCTGGTGGTCACCGGACCGAACGGCACCGGCAAATCCTCGCTGCTTAGACTTTTGGCGGGCCTCGCCCGTCCCGAGGCCGGGCGCATCCGGCTGGAGGGCGCGCGCGAACCCGAGCATTTCACCGAGGAGGCGCATTATCTCGGCCATCTCGATGCTCACAAGGCCTCGCTCAGCGCGCGGGAGAACCTTGATTTCTGGCGCGCCATGCTCGGCCGGCCCGGCCTTTCGGTGAGCGCGGCGCTGGAGGAGGTGGGGCTCGGCGGCTTGGGGAGCCTGCCGGTCGCGGTGCTCTCGGCCGGGCAGAAGCGGCGCCTCGCGCTCGCCCGGCTTCTGGTGGCGCATCGCCCGCTCTGGCTGCTCGACGAGCCGACGACCGCGCTCGATGTGGAGGCGCAGGCGCGCTTCGGCGAGATCGCCCGCGCCCATGTCGCCGGCGGCGGGCTGCTGATCGCCGCCACCCATGCGCCGCTGGATTTTCCCGCCGCGCGGCTCGACCTTGGCGCCTACCGCCCGACGCGGGCCATGGTGGCGGCCGAGATCGGTTCGGAGCCGGAATGATGGCGCGCGCCTTTCTCGCCCTTCTGCGGCGCGACCTCCAGCTCGCCCTGCGCGCCGGCGGCGGCGCCGGTCTCGGCGTCGTGTTCTTCCTCGCCGTGGTGGTGGTGACGCCCTTCGCCATCGGCCCGGACCTTGCGCTGCTGGCGCGAATCGGTCCCGCCATTTTGTGGATCGGCGCGCTGCTGGCCTCGCTGATCGGCCTCGACCGGCTGTTCGCCGCCGATGCCGAGGACGGCTCGCTCGACGTGATGGCGATGCTGGAACTGCCGCTCGAACTCATCGCCGCCGCCAAGGGGCTGGCGCACTGGATTGCCACCGGCCTGCCGCTGGTGATCGCCGCGCCGATCCTCTCGCTTCTGCTGAACCTCTCCCCGGCCTCGATCGGCGCGCTGACGCTGACGCTGCTGGTCGGCACGCCGGCCATCACCTTTCTCGGGCTGATCGGCGCCGCCTTCGCCGCCGCCTTCCGGCGCGGCGGCCTGCTGGTCGCGGTGCTGGTGATGCCGCTGACCATTCCGGTGCTGATCTTCGCGGTGGCGGCGACCGGCACGGCGATCGGCGGCACGGTGCCGTTCGGCACGCCGTTCCGCATTCTCGCTGGGCTGTCGCTCGCCTGCCTGGTGCTCGGGCCCATCGCGGCGGCCGCCGCGCTGCGGGTGACGCGCGGCTGAGAAACAGTCGCGCGCCACGTTTTTCGCGACTCGTCAGGTATTTTGAATGCCAGAGCGGGCGCGACATCCGCCCGCAGGCGGGGTGCAGCCGCCTGTCAGGGGGCAAAAGGCGCGGTGCAGCAAAGCGCCGCACTCCTCACAAAGCCTTGAGATGCCGGGATCGGCGCCGCTTTGCGCCGTTTCGGGGCCGCTACGTCATTTGCCCCCCGCAATCCCTCACGTCCTCGTGTTGCAGCACGCAAAGAGGCGTGTTAGGGAACCGCCGACTTCATGGGCGGGTGGGGGAAATTCCATATCCGGCCTTGAGTTGGAACCCTTCCAGTCCGGAGGCCGGGGCCGCGCCATGGCGGCAGGTGCTCCCTTCCGGAAAGTCCCGAGAGAGGCACTGTGGCCGAGACCTACGTATCCGGAGTGGCAGGACGCTACGCGACGGCTCTGTTCGAGCTCGCGCGTGACGCCGGTGTCATCGATGCGGTGAAGGCCGACCTCGACAGGTTCGGCGCGCTGATTGCCGAGAGCGACGACCTCAAGCGCCTCGTGCGCAGCCCGGTCTTCTCTGCCGAGGAACAGGAAAAGGCGATCGTCGCCATCCTGGCCAAGGCCGGGATCGGTGGTCTCGCCGGCAATTTCTTCAAGACCGTGGCGGCCAATCGCCGCCTGTTCGCCGTTGAGGCGATCATGCGCGGCTACGACCAGCTCGTCGCCGCCGAGAAGGGCGAAGTCGTGGCCGAGGTCACGGTCGCCCAGCCGCTTTCCGAAACCCACGCCGCCACCCTCAAGCAGGCGCTCGACCAGATGACCGGCAAGCACGTCAAGCTCGCCGTCGTGGTCGACCCCGCGCTGCTCGGTGGCCTCAAGGTCAAGCTCGGCTCGAAGCTCATCGACGCCTCGCTCAAGACCAAGCTCAATTCGATCCGCACTGCGATGAAAGAGGTTCGCTGATGGATATCCGCGCCGCTGAAATTTCCGCGATCCTCAAGGAGCAGATCAAGAATTTCGGCCAGGAAGCCGAAGTCTCCGAGGTCGGTCAGGTTCTCTCCGTCGGTGACGGCATCGCCCGCGTCTACGGTCTCGACAACGTCCAGGCGGGCGAGATGGTCGAGTTCGAGAACGGCACGCGCGGCATGGCGCTGAACCTCGAAATCGACAATGTCGGTGTCGTCATTTTCGGCTCCGACCGCGAGATCAAGGAAGGCCAGACCGTCAAGCGCACCGGCGCCATCGTCGACGTGCCGGTTGGCCGTGGCCTGCTCGGCCGCGTCGTCGACGCTCTCGGCAACCCGATCGACGGCAAGGGCCCGATCGAGTCCACCGAGCGCCGCCGCGTCGACGTGAAGGCGCCGGGCATCATCCCGCGCAAGTCCGTGCACGAGCCGATGCAGACCGGCCTCAAGGCGATCGACGCGCTGATCCCGGTCGGCCGTGGCCAGCGCGAGCTGATCATCGGCGACCGCCAGACCGGCAAGACCGCCATCGCGCTCGACACCATCCTGAACCAGAAGCCGCTGAACGTCGCGGGCGCCCCGGAGAGCCAGAAGCTCTACTGCGTCTACGTCGCCGTCGGCCAGAAGCGCTCCACCGTCGCGCAGTTCGTGAAGGTGCTCGAGGAGCAGGGCGCGCTGGAATACTCCATCGTCATCGCCGCGACCGCCTCGGACGCCGCGCCGATGCAGTTCCTGGCGCCGTTCGCCGGCACCGCGATGGGCGAGTATTTCCGCGACAACGCGATGCACGCGCTCATCATCCATGACGACCTGTCCAAGCAGGCCGTGGCCTACCGCCAGATGTCGCTGCTGCTGCGCCGCCCGCCGGGCCGCGAAGCCTATCCGGGCGATGTGTTCTATCTCCACTCGCGCCTGCTCGAGCGCGCCGCCAAGCTCAATGACGAGAACGGCGCCGGCTCGCTGACCGCCCTTCCGGTCATCGAGACCCAGGCGAACGACGTGTCGGCCTACATCCCGACCAACGTCATCTCGATCACCGATGGCCAGATCTTCCTCGAGTCCGACCTGTTCTTCCAGGGCATCCGCCCGGCGGTGAACGTCGGCCTCTCGGTCTCCCGCGTCGGCTCCTCGGCGCAGATCAAGGCGATGAAGCAGGTCGCCGGCAAGATCAAGGGCGAGCTCGCCCAGTACCGCGAGCTGGCCGCCTTCGCCCAGTTCGGTTCCGACCTCGACGCCTCCACCCAGAAGCTGCTCAACCGCGGCGCGCGCCTGACCGAGCTGCTCAAGCAGCCGCAGTTCTCGCCGCTCAAGGTCGAGGAGCAGGTGGTGGTGATCTTTGCCGGCACCAATGGCTATCTCGACAACCTCCCGGTCGCGAAGGTTCGCGCCTATGAGGACGGGCTGCTGCTGCTCCTGCGCACCAAGCACGCCGACATCCTCGAGACCATCCGCACCTCCAAGGAGCTTTCCAAGGAGACCACGGCGAAGCTGACGGCGGCGCTCGACGCCTACGCCAAGTCCTTCGCCTGAGCCGGTAGAGCGGAGCAACAGGGCACATGGCCAGCCTCAAGGAGCTGCGCAATCGCATCGCTTCGGTGAAGGCGACGCAGAAGATCACCAAGGCGATGCAGATGGTCGCCGCCGCTAAGCTGCGGCGCGCCCAACTCGCCGCCGAGGCTGCGCGCCCCTACGCCGTCCGCATGGAGAGCGTGCTGGGCAACATCGCCGGCTCGATCTCCAGTGGCCCCGACGTGCCGCTGCTGCTGAGCGGCACCGGCAAGGAGCAGACGCATCTTCTCGTCGTGCTGACCGCCGAGCGCGGCCTGTGCGGCGCGTTCAACTCGTCGATCACCCGCCTCGCCCGCGACCGCGCCGTCGCGCTGATGAACCAGGGCAAGACGGTCAAGATCTTCTGCGTTGGCCGCAAGGGCAACGAGGCGCTGCGCCGCCAGTTCGGCAAGCAGATCGTCGAAGTTGTCGAGCTGCGCGCCAACAAGGGCGTCACCTTCGCCGACGCGCAGGCCATTGCCGAGAAGATCTCGGACATGTTCGCCGCCGGCGAGTTCGACATCGCGACCCAGTTCTTCAGCCGGTTCCAGTCGGTCATCTCGCAGGTGCCGACCGGCCAGCAGCTGATCCCGGCCACCTTCCCCGAAGCCGCGCCGGCGGCGAGCGGGGCGGCCGCGACCTATGATTACGAGCCCGACGGGGCGGAGATCCTTGCCGACCTGCTGCCGCGCAATCTCGCGGTGCAGATCTTCAAGGCGCTGCTCGAGAACGGCGCGTCCGAACAGGGCGCCCGCATGAGCGCGATGGACAACGCGACCCGCAACGCGGGTGACATGATCAAGAAGCAGACTTTGACCTACAACCGCACCCGCCAGGCGATGATCACGAAGGAACTTATCGAGATCATCTCCGGTGCCGAGGCGCTGTGAGGCAAGGACCAGGCACCGGAAGGACGACGAACATGGCTAATGTCGGACGCATCACGCAGGTCATCGGCGCCGTCGTGGACGTGCAGTTCGAGGATCATCTCCCGGAGATCCTGAACGCGCTCGAAACCACCAATAACGGCGCGCGCCTCGTGCTCGAAGTTGCCCAGCACCTGGGCGAGAACACTGTGCGCACCATCGCGATGGACTCCACCGAGGGTCTGGTGCGTGGCGCGGTCGTCACCGATACCGGCGCGCCGATCCTGGTGCCGGTGGGCGACGCCACGCTCGGCCGCATCATGAACGTCATCGGCGAGCCGGTGGACGAACTCGGCCCGGTGGTCGGCGAGACCCGCCGCGCCATCCACCAGCCGGCCCCGTCCTATGCCGAGCAGTCGACCGAATCTGAGATCCTGGTCACCGGCATCAAGGTCGTCGACCTGCTGGCGCCCTACTCCAAGGGCGGCAAGATCGGCCTGTTCGGCGGCGCCGGCGTCGGCAAGACCGTGCTCATCATGGAGCTGATCAACAACGTCGCGAAGGCGCACGGCGGTTACTCCGTGTTCGCCGGCGTCGGCGAGCGCACCCGTGAGGGCAACGATCTCTATCACGAGATGATCGAGTCCAAGGTGAACGTGGACCCGCACGAGCATAATGGCTCGGCCGCCGGCTCCAAGTGCGCCCTGGTCTATGGCCAGATGAACGAGCCCCCGGGCGCCCGCGCCCGCGTCGCCCTGACCGGCCTCACCGTCGCCGAGCACTTCCGCGACCAGGGCCAGGACGTGCTGTTCTTCGTCGACAACATCTTCCGCTTCACCCAGGCGGGTTCGGAAGTGTCGGCGCTGCTCGGCCGCATCCCCTCGGCGGTGGGCTATCAGCCGACGCTCGCCACCGACATGGGCGCGCTGCAGGAGCGCATCACCACCACGACCAAGGGTTCGATCACCTCGGTGCAGGCCATTTACGTGCCGGCCGACGATCTGACCGACCCGGCGCCGGCCGCCTCCTTCGCCCATCTCGACGCCACGACCGTGCTCTCGCGCTCGATCGCGGAAAAGGGCATCTACCCGGCCGTGGACCCGCTCGACTCGACCTCGCGCATCCTGTCGCCGCTGGTCATCGGCGAGGAGCACTACAACGTCGCTCGCCAGGTGCAGCAGACGCTGCAGCGCTACAAGGCCCTGCAGGACATCATCGCGATCCTGGGCATGGACGAGCTCTCGGAAGAGGACAAGCTCACCGTCGCCCGCGCCCGCAAGATCGAGCGCTTCCTGTCGCAGCCCTTCCATGTCGCCGAAGTCTTCACCGGTTCGCCGGGTAAGCTCGTCGACCTCGCCGACACCATCAAGGGCTTCAAGGGCCTGGTGGAAGGCAAGTATGATCACCTCCCGGAGCAGGCCTTCTACATGGTCGGCACCATCGAAGAGGCGATCGAGAAGGGCAAGAAGCTGGCTGCCGAAGCCGCGTGAGGCTGACCGCCCGGCGCCCCCTCGGGGGCGCGGGGCCCCGCCTTTGAGCTGACGCACCCGCTGGAGGACACATGGCCAACTTTCCCTTCGAGCTCGTCTCCCCCGAGCGCCTCGTCTATTCCGGCTCGGTCAGCGAAGTGATCGTGCCGGGCACCGAGGGCGAGTTCGGCATCCTCGCCGGCCATTCGCCCTTCGTCTCGACGCTGAAGCCGGGCATCCTGACCATCAAGGGCGACGCCGGGACGAAGAAGCTCTTCGTCCGTGGCGGCTTCGCCGAGGCCAACCCGCAGGGGCTGACCGTGCTGGCCGAGACCGCGATCCCGCTCGAGGAGATCAAGGCCGACCGCCTGGCGCAGATGATCAAGGACGCGCAGGAAGACGTCGAGGACGCCCGCGACGAGGCGACCCGCCAGCGCCGCCTCGCCTTCCTGGAAGCGCTGAAGTCCGCCGCCACCGCCATCGAGTCCGATGCGCGCACCGCGCATTGAGGCCTCGCCAGCGATAAGATGACGATGAACCGGGCCGCCTCGACAGCGGCCCTTTTCATTTGGCCCTCACCCGGAGGCTCCCATGAGTGATTTCAGCGGTTCGACCTTCAGCGCCCATGCCTGGGGCCGCAACCAGCCGATCTATGACGCCATCCGCACCATGCCGTTCAACAACGCGCTGGCCGACGGCACGCTCTCGCTGGAGCGCTTCCGCCACTACATGGTGCAGGACGCGCATTACCTCATCGCCTTCGGCCGGGGCCTCGCCATCGCCGCCGCCAAGGCCGACGACCCGGACGGGCTGGTGCAGTTCGCGGAAGGCGCCAAGGTCGCCGTGGTGGTCGAGCGCTCGCTGCATGCCGACTTCTTCCAGAGCTTCGGCATCAGCCCGGACGAGTTCGCCAGGACCGAAATGTCGCCGGTGTGCCACCACTACACCAGCTTCCTGATCGGCACCGCCCATGCCGAGCCCTATCCGGTGGTGCTGGCGGCGCTGCTGCCCTGCTTCTGGATCTATGCCGAGATCGGCCGCGACATTCTCGGCCGCGCCGTGCGCCCGAACCCCTATGATGCCTGGATCGACACCTATGCCGGCGAGGAGTTCCACGAGGCGGTGCGCGCGGTGATCGCCACGACCGACCGTGCCGCCGCCAAGGCTTCGCCCGACGTGCTCGCCCGGATGCACGAGGCGTATAAGCGCGCCTGCCAGCTGGAATGGATGTTCTGGGATTCGGCCTGGCGCGAGGCCGACTGGCCGGTCTGAACGGGCGCGCCCCGCTCCGGCGCGCGGTCTGTCCTGCGCGCCGCGAATGGCGCCGGGCGCCGCGACGTGGTTAAACTCGCGCAGCAGCCCTCGGGAGCCCGATGAACCACGTCACGCCCGATCTCCCCGCCCGCAGCCGGGGTTCCTCCGAAGCGCCGATCCGGGCCCGGATCCTCCAGGCGATCTTCGAGCGCCGTCTGCCGCCCGGCGAGAAGCTGACCGAGGACCGCCTCGCGACGTTGTTCGGGGTGAGCCGCACCGTGGTCCGGCAGGCGTTGGCGCGGCTCGCGCAGGACGGCATCATCGAGCAGCGGCCCAATCGTGGCGCCTATGTCACCGCGCCCACCCGCGACGAGGCGCGCCATGTGCTGGCGGCGCGTGCCGTGGTCGAGCCGGAAGTGGCGCGCAGCGTTGCCTGTGGCTGCTCGGCGGCGGGGCTTGCCCGTCTGCGCCATCATCTGGCGACCGAGGACGCGGCGCGCGCGGCCGGTGACGCCGGGACGCTGGTGCGGCTCACCGGGCAGTTTCATGTGGCGATGGCGGAGGAGGCGGGAAACCCGGTCTTCGTGCGGCTGCTGACGGAGTTGCAGGCGCTGAGCTCGCTGTCGATCCTGCTCTATGCGCGCGGCGACCATTCCGCCTGCCCGCCGAGCGAACATGCCGACATCGTCGCGGCGATCGCGGCGGGGGATGCGGAGCTGGCGGCGCGGCGCATGCGCGAGCACATCGCCCATGTCGCCGAGGATCTCGATCTGCGCGAGCCGGCGAGCCGGCCGGCGGGACTCGCGCACGCGCTCGGCCTCGCCCCGGCGGGCGAGGAGCGCTGACGTTCGAGAACCCGATCAGGGGAAACAGAGACGGCGTCCCGCGTGAGGCGGCGGCGCCCGGCGGTGTCACGCGCTCTGTGGCGTGACCCGCAAACCGCTCAGCGACGACGGCCCGGCGGGGGGCGGCGCTGGCCGGAACCGATCGGCGGGGTCGGGCCACCGGTCTTGTGGCGGAAGTTGATGCGTCCGCGCTCGAGATCGTAAGGCGACATTTCCACCACGACCCGGTCACCGACGATGGTGCGGATGCGGTTCTTCTTCATCTTGCCCGCCGCATAGGCGAGAATTTCGTGGTCATTATCGAGTTTGACGCGGAAATTTCCGTCGGGCAGCACCTCGGTGACGGTGCCGTCGAACTCGAGCAGTTCCTCTTTCGCCATTCCTGGCTCTCCTCGTACAGGCTTACGCACAGCGTGCCGTCAGGCACATAACCCGACGGCATCGCTTTGTCTCGCTTTGAGCGCGATCCGGGCCGATTCAATGCATCGGACCGGCGGATCAGGCTCCCGGGATGGGCGTCAGCGCGGACGGAACGAGGTGCGCGGGCCGCGCTGCTCGTTCACGCGGCCACCCTCGGGGCGCGCCCCTTCGGTGCGGGCGCGCTCGGGGCGGGGCCCCTCGTGACGCGGGCGCTCATGGCGGGCGCCATCCGCACGGCCGCCCTCGTGACGGGCGCCTTCCTGACGATGACCCTCGACACGGTGGCTGTCATGGCGCTGCGCGTCGGGACGCGGGCCGGCCGTACGGGCTTCGCCGGACGCCTCGCCCCGATATTCGGGACGCGGGCCACGGGCGAAGGGGCGCGCCGAACGGTCGCCCTCGCGCGGGGCGCGCGGGCTGTTCGACGGACGGCCACCGCGCGCCTCGCGCGGGCCACGGTCGGAGAAGCCCTCGCGCGGCTCGCTGCGGCGGCTCTCGCCCCGGCGATCCTCGGACGGGATGGTCAGGCGGATCAGACGCTCGATGTCGCGCAGGAAGGCGCGCTCCTCGCCGTCGCAGAAGGAGATGGCGATGCCCTCGGCGCCGGCGCGCGCGGTGCGGCCGATGCGGTGGACATAGCTCTCCGGCACGTTCGGCAGGTCGTAATTGATGACATGGCTGACGCCCGGCACGTCGATGCCGCGCGCGGCGATGTCGGTCGCCACGAGCACCTTGACCTTGCCATCGCGGAAGGCGGCGAGCGCCCGCTCGCGCTGCGGCTGCGACTTGTTGCCGTGAATGGCTTCGGACTCGATGCCGGCGGCCGACAGGCCCTTCACGATGCGGTCGGCGCCGTGCTTGGTGCGCGAGAACACCAGGGCGCGGTCGAGACCTTCATGGCCGAGCACCTCGACCAGCAGGTCCGGCTTGCCGGCGCGGTCGGTGAGGAACACCTTCTGGGCGATCTTGTCGGCGGTCTTGGCGACCGGGGTCACCGCGACGCGGACCGGATCGGTCAGCAGCGCGTCGGCCAGCTTCTCGATCTCGCGCGGCATGGTGGCCGAGAAGAACAGGTTGCGGCGCTTGGCCGGCAGCTTGGCGACGATGGAACGGATGGCGTGGATGAAGCCCATGTCCAGCATCTGGTCGGCTTCGTCGAGCACGAACACCTCGACCTGGTCGAGACGCACCGCGCCGTTTTCCATCAGGTCGACGAGGCGGCCGGGGGTGGCCACCAGCACGTCGACGCCACCGGCGATCGAGCGGGCCTGCCGGCCGAGCGGCACGCCGCCAATGGCGAGCGCGGTCGAGGGGCGCACATGCTTGCCGTACAGGCGGAAGCTTTCGAGGATCTGGCCGGAGAGCTCGCGGGTCGGGCTCAGCACCAGCGCGCGGGCGGCGCGGCGCTCGGGGCGGCGGCGCTCGGTGACGAGATGGTTGAGGATCGGCAGCGCGAAGGCGGCGGTCTTGCCGGTGCCGGTCTGGGCGATGCCGATCAGGTCATGGCCGGCGAGAACCAGCGGAACGGCCTGGGCCTGGATCGGCGTGGGGGTGGAGTGGTTCGCTTCCGCGAGGGCCTTCAGAATAGGCTCGGCGAGGCCGAGCTCGGAAAAGGTGGTCAAGTAGGATTCTTTCATGGACGATCCCGCCCGCGCGGCGGGGTGCCGGCGGTGCACGAATCACGGGGGGTCAGTGAGACACCCCGCGCAGCCTGGGACGTCGGCGATATGTGATGATGAGGGGCTGAAGACTGCCGCGGTTTAACCCCGGCGGACGTCGAGCAACGCGGCCCCGATACGAACATCATTCGTATGCGACGCCTATGTGGCGCAAATGCGTGGTGATTTCAAGGCGTCATCGAGCTGCGGTCTTATCCAGCCACCCATCCCCTCGCGCAGGACAGCGGCGCCAGGCCGGTTGCCGTCTTGCTCAGTGTACATTTTTATGTACACTGTTAGTCTTCGCTGCCGTCACGAAAGGCCGTTTCGGTCGAGTTCGAATGGGACGAGGAAAAAAGGAAAGCCAATATCGCCAAGCATGGCGTTGATTTCCAATATGCGGCGCTGATCTTTGAAGGGCCCGTCCTCTCCCGCCACGATCATCGCGTCGATTATGGCGAGGAGCGGCTGATATCGCTCGGCATGGTCGAGGATGAGTGTTTCGTGGTCGTGCATACGGAACGAAGCGGCGGCACGCGGATCATCTCCGCATGGAAAGGCGGAACCGATGAAAGACGATACTATGCGGAAGGCCTCGCTCGACACGCTGCGCAAGCGGGCGGATGAGGGCGAGCTGTTCCATGACGCGAACGCGCCGGCTGGCGAAACGCTCGGTCGCGATTTCTGGCTGGAGGCCAAGATCGTCGAGCCGAAGCGCCCGCCGCGTTCCGTGCATCTGAAACTCGATCCCGAGGTCTTCGCGTTTTATAAATCGCGCGGCAAGGGGCACCTCACCGCGATGCAGGAGGTCTTGAAGGCCTACGCTCTCGCGCATCGGCGTTCGTGATCGGCTCATGTTTCCCGATGTCGTCGACCTCCGCAGTTTCTATGCCCAGCCCCTCGGCGTGGTCACCCGCCGGCTGATCGGCCGCGCCATTCGTGGGCGCTTCGACAATGTGCGCGGGCTCTCCGTGCTCGGTATCGGCTATGCCACGCCCTATCTCGGTGTGTTCCGCGAGGAATGCGAGCGGGCGCTCGCCTTCATGCCGGGGGCGCAGGGCGTCACCCGCTGGCCTTCCGCCGCGCCGACGCTCGCCGCGCTGGTGCATGAGACCGAGCTGCCGCTGCGCGACGGCATGATCGACCGCGTCATCGCCGTGCATCTGCTGGAAATGACGCCGGATGCCGAGGACGTGCTGCGCGAGGTCTGGCGCGTGCTTGCGCCGGGCGGGCGGCTGCTCTGCGTGGTGCCGAACCGGCGCGGCATCTGGGCGCGGGTCGACAACAACCCGTTCGGCCATGGGCGGCCGTTCTCGCGCACCCAGATCACCGATTTGCTGCGCGGCGCGCTGTTCACCCCGGTCGCCTGGAGCGAGGCGCTGTATATCCCGCCCGTCCAGCGCAACTGGTTCCTGCGCGGCGCCGTGGCGTGGGAGCGGGCCGGGGCGAGCCTCGCTCTGCCCTTCGCCGCCGTTCATATCGTCGAGGCGACCAAGCAGGTCTACAAGCCGGTGCCGCTGAAGCGCCGGGCGAGCCGGCTGCAGGTGCTCCAGCCGGTGCTGGAGCCGGTGCTCTCCCCCGCCCGGCCGGACGGGTGACGCCCGAAGGGTTCTGACGGCGCTGGAGAGCGGACCGGAAAAGGACTATATTCGGTCCGTATCCCGTCCGATCTTCCTCATCTCCCGCGAGGCCGCCATGAAGCTGTCCGAACGCATCAAGCCGATCAGCTACCTCAAGGCCAACGCCGCCGAGGTCATCGCCAAGCTCGCCGAGCACCAGCAGCCGATGATCATCACCGTGAACGGCGAGGCCAAGGCGGTGCTGCAGGACATTGATTCCTATGAGGAGATGCAGGAGGCGATCGCGATGCTGCGGATCGTCCAGATGGGTCAGAAGGATATCCGGGAGGGCAACACGATACCCCTTGAGGAGGCGATGCGGCGCGTTCGCGACGGCTCGCTGGACTGAGCCGAGGCGCCGTCGATGCGCTATGAGGTGGAACTGACCCGTCCGGCGGCGCGTGATCTCAACGAGATCCGCCAGTTCATCACAGCGAGTGAATCCGCCGCCCGTGCGGAAGAGGTACTGACCGTGCTTCAGCAGAAGCTCGCCACCCTCGCGGAGATGCCGTTGCGCGGCAACGCGCCCAAGGAACTGGCGATCTTCGGCGCGACCGAGTTCCGCGAACTGCACCGCTGAATCAGGCCTACCGCATGATCTATGCGGTCCATGGCTCTACGGTTTTCGTCGTCGCCGTTACCGATGGCCGGCGCGACATGCAGGCCTTCCTGCAGCGGCGGCTCACTCCCTGACGGGGAACCCGCTCACCCCTTCCGCGACAGCAGGAACACCGCCTGCTCGCCGAGCAGGTTCCACACCGCCCAGGGCAGGTTCACCCGCACCGGGTGGCCGGAGGCGTCGAGCGCGGTCGCGGTCTCGATCTTCGCGCCCACCTCCTCCACCAGATCGACGAAGTCGCGGATGGTGCAGAAATGGATGTTGGGCGTGTCGTGCCAGCTATAGGGCAGGTTGTCCGTGCTCGGCATCCGGCCATTGATCAAGAGGTCGAGCCGCATCCGCCAGAAGCCGAAATTCGGGAAGGAGACGATGGCCCGCGTGCCGACGCGCAGCATCTGCTCCAGCACCCATTTTGGCCGGCGCGTCGCCTGGATGGTCTGCGACAGGATCACATAGTCGAAGGCGTTGTCCGGGTAGTCGGCGAGATCGACATCGGCGTCGCCCTGGATGATCGGCAGGCCGCGCGCCACGCCGGCATTGACCCCTTCGCGCGACAATTCGATGCCGCGCGCGTCGCAGCCGCGCGTGGTGGCGAGCAGTTCGAGCAGCTCACCGTCGCCGGAGCCGACATCGAGCACGCGCGAGCCGGGCTTCACCATGTCGGCGATCAGCAGCAGGTCGATGCGCTTGCCGGAAGCGGCGCGCGCGGCCTCGCGCATGGTGAGGTCGCGGTTCTTCAGTTCTTTCAGGGCGGTCTCGCGCGGCGACATCAGCTCACCCCCACGGCGCGGGCGGCGGCGTCGATGAAGCCGCGGGTGATGGCGAAGAATTCCGGCTCGTCGAGCAGGAAGGCGTCATGGCCCTTGTCGCTGTCGATCTCGGCAAAGGAGACCTGCGCGCCCGAGGCGTTGAGCGCGTGGACGATGGCGCGCGAATCCGCCGTGGTGAACAGCCAGTCGGAGGTGAAGGAGACGAGGCAGAAGCGGGTCTTCGCGCCCTTGAAGGCATTGGCCAGCACGCCGCCGTAGTCCGCCGCGAGGTCGAAATAATCCATGGCGCGGGTGACATAGAGATAGGAATTGGCGTCGAAGCGGTCGACGAAGGATTCGCCCTGGTAGCGCAGATAGGATTCCACCTGGAAGTCCGCGTCGAAGGAGAAGGTGCGCCCGGCGCGGTCCTGCAGGCGCCGGCCGAACTTCCGGTGCAGCGATGAGTCGGACATATAGGTGATGTGCGCGGCCATGCGCGCGACCGACAGACCCCGGCGCGGGCTGGTGCCTTCCGCGAGATAGCGCCCGCCGCGCCAGTCCGGGTCCGCCATGACCGCCTGGCGGCCGACCTCGTGGAAGGCGATGTTCTGCGCCGAATGGCGGGCGGCGGTGGCGATGGGCATGGCGGCGAAGACGCGCTCGGGGTAGCTCGCCGCCCATTGCAGCACCTGCATGCCGCCCATGGAGCCACCGACCACGGCGAGCAGGCGCTCAATGCCGAGATGGTCGATCAGCATGGCCTGCGCCCGCACCATGTCGCCAATGGTGACGACCGGCAAATCAAGCCCATAGGGCTGGCCGGTGGCCGGGTTGGTGGAGGACGGGCCGGTGGTGCCGAGACAGCCGCCCAGCACGTTCGAGGCGATGACGAAGAAGCGGTCGGTGTCGATCGGCTTGCCCGGCCCGATCAGCGTCTCCCACCAGCCGGGCTTGCCGGTGACGGGATGGACGTTCGCCGCGTGCTGGTCGCCGGAGAGTGCGTGGCAGATGAGAATGGCATTGGAGCGCGCCGCGTTCAGCGTGCCATAGGTCTGGTAGGCGATCTGGAACGGGCTGAGCTCGCCACCGGCATCGAGCTTGAGCGGCGTGTCCGGGCCGAAACGCGCCACCGGCGAGTGCGGCTGGTCCGCCTCGGCGCGGGCGGCTTCGACGATCGACCTCTCCAGCATAACCGTCCTCACCTCAGGCAATCGTCCAACCGGACGAATGGTTCGTTATACCGGACGATCCGATGAAGCCACAGAAGCCGCTTGTCAATATGGTCGAGACCGGCCGGCGCACCATAAAGCCCGGCGGCAAAATTTGTCTTGCACCGCGCACGCGCGGGGGTAGGAGTGCGGCCGATGAACGAGATGCCCAAAAGCCCCGCGCCGCAATCGCCGAGTCTTGCGCCGAGCCCTGCGCAGAACCCCGCGCCGGACGCGACGCCGGCCGTGCCCGGCGTGGATCTCGCCGTGCTGCGGGCGGAGATCGACCGCATCGACGCGGGGATGCACGCGCTTTTGATCGAGCGCAGCGAGATCATCGACCGGCTGGTGGCGGTGAAGCGCGCGCGCGCGGCCGAGGGCGGCTCGGCCTTCCGCCCGGCGCGCGAGGCCTCGATGATGCGGATGATCGTCGACCGGCATCGCGGCATTCTCCCGCTCGATACGGTCGAGGGCATCTGGCGCGTCATCATCTCCACCTTCACCTATGTCCAGGCGCCCTATGCCGTGCATGCCGACCTCGCCTCGGGCGAAGCGGCGATGCGCGACAGCGCGCGCTTTCATTTCGGCTTCACCGTGCCCTTCGTCGCCCATATGGGCGCGGCGGGCGTCGTCGCGGCGGTCGCCGGCTCCAAGGGCGATCTCGGCCTCGTGCCGGCCTTTGCCGCGCCCGGCGCCGGGGCGTGGTGGACCGCGCTCGAGGGCGAGCACGCGCCGAAGATCATCGCGCGGCTACCTTTCGTGGAGCGTGCCGACCACCCCGCCGGCCTGCCGGTGTTCTGCATCGCCCATCCGGTGACGGATGGCGCGGTGACGGAGGTGGAGACCTGGAGCCTGCATGTCGCCGGCTGGACCGCCCATGCCGCCCGCGCGCTCGCCCCGCTCGCCGAGGTGATCGCGGTGCCGGATCGCGGGCTCGACGGGGCGGCGCTGCTCGCCTCCATCCCGCTCGGCGGGGCGGTCGGGCTCGACACGGTGCTCGCCGCGCTGCGCGCCGCCGGCGCCTCGGTGCGCGCCGCCGCCCTCGTCGGCTCCCATGCGAGCCGCTATACCCATTCGCCGCAGCAGCCCGCGCAAGGCTGATCTGCCGCCTTCCCGATCTCCCTCCCGTCCGCCGCTCCCGGAGCCTGTCATGTCCGCCACCTCCCCCAGCCGTCCCGTCCCGCGCCCCGGCGTGCAGGCGATCGAGGCCTATGTGCCCGGCAAGGCGCAGGCCGGGGCCGGCGTGAAGGTGCATAAGCTCTCCGCCAATGAGAACCCGCTCGGCGCCAGCCCCAGGGCGATCGAGGCGTTCCGCGACGCGGCCGCGCTGGAGCTCTATCCCGACGGCGCCTCCACCCGGCTGCGCGCCGCCATCGGCGCGGCCTACGGCCTCGATCCCGCGCGCATCGTCTGCGGCACCGGCTCGGACGAGCTGCTCATGCTCACCGCGCTGGCCTTTGCCGGGCCGGGCGACGAGGTGCTCTATTCGCAGTACGGATTCCTGGTCTACCGCATCGCCGCCTTGGCGGCCGGCGCCACGCCGGTCATCGCGCCCGAGACCAACCTCACCAGCGATGTCGATGCGCTGCTGGCGGCGGTGACGGACAAGACCCGCGTGGTTTTCCTCGCCAACCCCAACAACCCGACCGGCACCTATCTGCCCTTCGATGAGATCAAGCGCCTGCAGAAGGGCCTGCCGCCGCATGTGCTGCTGGCGCTCGACGCGGCCTATGCCGAATATGTCCGGCGCAACGATTACGAGGCCGGCATCGAACTGGTCGCGACCTCACCGAATGTGGTGATGCTGCGCACCTTCTCGAAGATTCACGGCCTTGCCGCGCTGCGCGTCGGCTGGATGTACGGCCCGGCCGAGGTGATCGACGCCATCAACCGCATTCGCGGTGCCTTCAACGTCTCCGCGCCGGGCATCGCCGCGGCGGTGGCGGCGATCGAGGACGCGTCGCATGTCGAGCGCGCCGTCGCCCATAATGACCAGTGGCTGCCCTGGATGACGGCGGCGCTGACCGACCTCGGCCTCACCGTGACGCCGAGCGTGACCAATTTCGTGCTGGTGCATTTCCCCGACGCGCCCGGCAAGACTGCCCGCGACGCCGACGCCTTCCTGATGGAGCGCGGGCTGATCCTGCGGCGCATGGATTCCTACGGCCTGCCCGGCGCGCTGCGCCTGACCATCGGCACGCAGGAGGCCAACGAGCTGCTGGTCGCCACGCTCACGGAGTTTTTGGGGGCCGCCAGCCATGGTGCTTGATCCGCCGCTGCCGCGCCCGCTGATCGGCCGGCTCACCGTCATCGGCCTCGGGCTGATCGGTTCCTCCATCCTGCGCGCGGTCGATGTGCGCCAGCTCGCCGGCACCAGCGTCGCCTATGACGCGGCGCCCGAGGTGCGCGCCCGCGTCGCCGAGCTCGGCATTGCCGATGAGGTCGCCGCCTCCCCCGCCGAGGCGGTAAAGGACGCCGATCTCGTCATTCTCTGCGTGCCGGTCGGCGCCATGGGCGCGGTGGCGCAGGCGATCGCCCCGCATCTGAAGCCGGGCGCCATCGTCTCCGATGTCGGCTCGGTCAAGGGCGCGGTGCTCACCGCGCTGCGCGCGCATCTGCCGGAGGGGGTGCACATCATCCCCGGCCACCCGGTGGCGGGCACGGAATATTCCGGCCCCGATGCCGGCTTTGCCACGCTGTTCAAGAACCGCTGGTCGATCCTCACCCCGCCCGAGGGCGCGGATGAGGACGCGGTGGCGCGGCTTACCGCGTTCTGGGCGGCGATGGGCGCCAATGTCGAGGTGATGACGCCCGAGCACCATGATCTGGTGCTCGCCATCACCTCGCATGTGCCGCATCTCATCGCCTACAACATCGTCGGCACGGCGGCGGATCTGGAGAAGATCACACAGTCCGAGGTGATCAAGTTCTCCGCCGGTGGCTTCCGCGACTTCACCCGCATCGCCGCCTCCGACCCGACCATGTGGCGCGACGTGTTTCTCAACAACCGCGAGGCGGTGATCGAGGTGCTCGGCCGCTTCACCGAGGATCTGATCGCGCTGCAGCGGGCGATCCGCTGGGAGCAGGGCGAGACGCTGTTCAACCTGTTCACCCGCACCCGCGCCATCCGCCGCTCGATCATCGAGATCGGCCAGGAGACCGCCGCCCCGAACTTCGGCCGCGAGCCGGAGTGAGGGGAACGCTCCCTTTCCCCGAGGGGGAGAGGTTAAGGGGGCGTGGAGCCCGATTGACGAAACCGATCCCGGATCAGCCTGCGGCCGTCCGGGATGACGTCGTGCGAGGGGCGGACGAACTCCCCAGAACACCGTCATGGCCGGGCTTGACCCGGCCATCCACGTCTTTGGCGCTGAACGTAAGAAGTCGTGGATCCCCGGATCAAGTCCGGGGATGACGGCGTGTCGGGGGGAAGGCGCCCCTCTCAGCCCGTGGCAGGGATAATTCAATACAGATCGTCATCCCGGCCGGAGCGAAGCGGAGAGCCGGGATCGCGGTCCGTCCCTATGCTTGGGAGACGATCCCGGATCGGCCTGCGGCCGTCCGGGATGACCGCGTACTGGGGCGGGTGCCCCTCAGGCGTTGCTTTTGCCTTCGGGGTTGAGAAGCTGGGCGAGGCGCTGCGCGTCAATGCCGTTGATGCGCGCGCCGCTCAAATGCACAACGCCCGTGGCCGGGATGTCCCAGAGAGTGCCACGCTTGGCGAGAACCCGTGTCTCTCCCATCAGGACAGGCTCGCCTTCGGCGAGGGCGTTGAACGTTGTGAGCCCGATCACCACAATCTGACGGGGGCGCAGGGCGCGGACGATGCGCTTGCAACGCTGCAAGCTGAAGTGCTCGAGGTCTCGGCGCACGGGGGGTGGCAATCGCCGCCAGGCGGCCATTGAAGGCGCGCGGAAGAAATTGACATTGATACCGGTGCAGGCGGCGAGGAAGGGTTTATCCCAGATGCGTTGCAAACGGCGGGCAAGCGCCCAGTCCGCGTGACTATAGTCACAGCGGTTCGGCCATCCCGCCTGTTCTCCCTCTCGCAATCCACGTTTCGCATCCTCGGCGCTGCCGCCGGGTTGATAGCCGATGAACAAGATCTCGGCGTCCGAAACAGCTGGCCCATAGAGGATGCGATAGCCCAAAGCCTGATGACCCATCTCTCCCGCAACTTGAGCGTAGAGCTGGGCGGTCTCCTCATAGACGGCTCGGCAGATACGAGCGGCGTCATCCATTGCCTGCTTGCCGACCTCTATAAAAACCGAGTGGCCCGCAGAGTAGCGCGTCGGTGCGGGCGGCGAACACCCTCTCCCCGACGGGGAGAGGTGTAGGAGGCCGGCAGCCCGATTGGCGCGCGCGTTCCCGATGAAACGCCGTCATGGGCGGGACGGCTCAATAAAAGATCGTCATCCCGGCCGGAGCGAAGCGGAGAGCCGGGATCGCGGACCGTTCTCTGACGAGGAGACGATCCCGGATCGGCCTGCGGCCGTCCGGGATGACGCCGTGCGGGGGAGCGAACTTCCCAAAACGCCGTCATGGCCGGGCTTGACCCGGCCATCCACGTCTTGCCGCCAGGCGCGCGGTCGACGTCGTGGATCCCCGGATCAAGTCCGGGGATGACGTTGTGCAGGATGGCACACTCGCTCTCCCCCATGGGGAGAGGTAAGCGACCCTCAGCCCGTGGTCGGGATGACGAACTGGGCGCCTTCGCGGATGCCGGTGGGCCAGCGGGCGGTGGTGGTCTTCATCTTGGTGTAGAAGCCCACGCCCTCCATGCCATAGACGTTGCGATCGCCGAAGATCGACCGCTTCCAGCCGCCGAAGGAGTGGAACGCCACCGGCACCGGGATCGGCACGTTGATGCCGATCATGCCGGCCTTGGCGTCGCGGTCGAAGGCGCGGGCGCTATCGCCGTCGCGGGTGAAGATGGCGGCGCCATTGCCATATTCATGGTCGTTGACCAGCTTCAGCGCCTCGTCATAGCGGTCGACGCGCACCACCGAGAGCACCGGGCCGAAGATCTCTTCCTTGTAGATCTTCATGTCGGGGGTCACGTCGTCGAACAGCGTGCCGCCGAGGAAATAGCCGTTCTCATAGCCCTGCAGCTTGAGATCGCGGCCATCGACCACGAGCTTGGCGCCGGCGGCGACGCCGTCATCGATATAGCCGCGCACCTTGGCGAGGTGCTCCTTGGTGACGAGCGGGCCCATCTCGCTGTCCGGGTCGAGGCCGGGGCCGACCTTCAGGGCGCGCACCTTCGGCACGAGCTTTTCGAGCAGCGCGTCGCCGACGCCGCCCACCGCCACGGCGACCGAGACCGCCATGCAGCGCTCGCCGGCCGAGCCGTAGCCCGCGCCCATCAGCGCGTCGACGGTCTTGTCGAGATCGGCGTCGGGCATCACCACGAGGTGGTTCTTGGCGCCGCACAGCGCCTGCGCCCGCTTGCCGGCCGCGCAGGCGGTCTTGTAGACATATTCGCCGATGGCGGTGGAGCCGACGAAGCTCACCGCGGCGATGTCCGGGTGAACCAGCAGCGCGTCGACCGCTTCCTTGTCGCCCTGCACGACGTTGAACACGCCGGCCGGAAGGCCGGCTTCCGAGAGCAGTTCGGCCAGCAGCAGCGAAGTGGACGGGTCTTTCTCGGAAGGCTTCAGCACGAAGGCATTGCCGCAGGCCAGCGCCACCGGGAACATCCACATCGGCACCATGGCCGGGAAGTTGAACGGGGTGATGCCGGCGACCACGCCCAGCGGGTGGCGGGCCGAGAACACGTCGACGCCGCGCGCCACCTGCTCGGTGAAGTCGCCGCGCATCAGATGCGGGATGCCGCAGGCGAACTCGACCACCTCGATGCCGCGGGTGACCTCGCCCTTGGCGTCCTCGAAGGTCTTGCCATGTTCCTTGGTGATGGCGGTGGCGAGCGCATCGATGTCGCGCTCCAGCAGCGCCTTGAACTTGAACATGATGCGCGCGCGGGTCAGCGGCGGGGTGTCGGCCCAGGCCGGGAAGGCCGCGGCGGCGTTCGCCACCGCCTCGCCCACCGTGGCGGTGGAGGCCAGCAGCACCTCGCCGGACTGCGCGCCGGTCGAGGGATCAAAGACCGGGCCGGTGCGCCCCGCCGTGTTCACGACCTTGCCGCCGATGTAATGGCCGATGACCGCCATGGCGTTTTCCCTTCGGTTTGTCCGTTGACTGTGACGATGGTTGTGCTTGTGGAACGGGCGCACTTCAACGACGATGTTTCATCATCCGTTGTGCGGGCATAGGCTCAAGAGGGCTCAAGGGGGGCGGGTTTGGATTGGGATCACCTGCGCATCTTCCTCGCGGTCGCGCGCGCCGGGCAGATGCTGGCGGCGGCGCGCCAGCTCGGGCTCGACCATGCGACCGTCGGGCGCCGGCTCGGCGCGCTGGAGGCCGGCCTCGGCTCCAAGCTGATCGAGCGGCGCACCACGGGAAGCGCGCTCACCCCCGCCGGCGAGCGCCTGCTCGCCCATGCCGAGCGGATCGAGACCGAGATGCTGCAGGCGCAGGCGGCGCTGGGCAATGTCGACCTCGCGCTCGCCGGCACGGTGCGCATCGGCGCGCCGGACGGGTTCGGCACCTATTTCCTCGCCCCGCGCCTCGGCAAGCTGGCCGACGAGCATCCCGGCATGACCATCCAGCTCGCCCCCCTGCCGCGCAGCTTCTCGCTGCCCAAGCGCGAGGTCGATGTCGCCGTCACCCTGCAGCGCCCGACCGAGGGGCGGCTGGTGGCGCGCAAGCTCACCGATTACAGCCTGGGCGTGTACGCCACGCGCGACTATCTTGATCGCACTGGCCCGATCGTCCACCTCACTGCACTGACTGGCCGCCTCTTGGTGACCTATGTGCCGGACCTCGTCTACTCGCCAGCGCTCGACTATTTCGAGGCGTTTCGCGAGATCGAGGCGCGCCGGCTGGAATGCGCCAGCGTGGTCGGGCAGATGGAGGCGGTGCGTGCCGGGGCGGGGGTCGGCATCCTCCATGACTATGCCGCGCGGGCCCATCCCGAACTGGTCAGGCTGTTGCCGGAACTGAGTTTTCGCCGGTCCTACTGGCTCGTCACCCATGCCGACATCCACGAATTGCGGCGCATTCGCGAGGTGGAGGACTTCATCGCCGGTGCGGTGCGCGAGGCACGGGCGAGCTTCGTCACCGGCCCCGCGCCGGTCATGGCCACCTCGTAACGCCTTGACAGCGCTCAGCTCAGGCCGAATTCGGCGAGCTGCCGGCGGGTCTGGGCGATGTTCGTGGTGACGAAGTCGCCAAAGGCGGGCATCGGCAGATAGGCGCTCATCCAGTTATGCTGGAACAGCTTTGCCCGCCAGCTCGGCGTCCGGACCAGCCGGGCGATCAGCCCCGCCAGCCGCTCCCGCTGCTCCGGTGAGGACTCCGGCGGGGCGAAGATCCCCCGCCAGTTATCCATGCGCAGGTCCACCCCCATCTCGCCGAAGGTGGGAATGTTCACGCCCGGCAGGCGCTGCGACGAGGAGATGGCGAGCCCGCGCAGCCGGCCGAGGCTGATATCGAGCTGCAGCTCGCTGAGCCCGCCCACCGCGCAGTTCGCCTGCCCGCTGAAAATCTGCGCGCCGGTCGTCTCGCCCGGCGGTCGCGACACATAGGCGAGCCGCTGCGGCTCGATGCCGGCTTGCCGGGCAAGATCGGCCACCAGCAGGTGCTCCGTGCCGCCGCGCGGACCGCCAGCGAAGCGGATGGTGGCTGGCTCCAGCTGGAGCCCGATGGTCAGTTCCTTCAGCGTGTCGATATCCGAGTTCCAGGCCACGGCAAGGACGAGGTGCTCGCAGGCGATGCGCGCGATCGGCGCGCCCAGTACCAGCTCCAGCGGCGCGCGTTGCAGGATGCCGGCACCGATGAGGCTCGCGCCCGTCACCATGATCACATCATCCGGCCCGCGTCCAAGTTCGAGGAAGCGTACCAGCGCGGCGCTGGTTTCCGCCGGGGCGTAGACGGTATCGAGCTGACCGACGAGGCTTTCCGCGCGAAGCACCTCCCCGATCGCGGTAGCGCAGCGAGCCGCGCCGCCTCCGAGGGATGTGGGTACGAAGAGCGTCAGCCGTTCGAGCATTGGCGGGGAGGCGGCTGCCTGCGCGCGCGCGGCGCCCGTCGTGATCGTGCTACCAGCCAGGCCGGCGGTCAGTCCGGCGAGAAAGCCGCGTCGGTTCATGAAATGCCGCCCGGTAGCAGCTTGCCCCTGCTGCTCGCTCTACTTGCATAGCGTGTCGCGCAAGGTGGTGGAAGGTCAGACGAACCGCTCGCTACTTATTTACCTCGGCCCCGTTGCTCCACCGCAGGTTCCTCCCGCCGAAGCGGTACTGCGTCGCCTGGCTATAGGTCTCGCCCGGCTTCAACCACGGGGAGGGGAAGCCCGGCTGGTTCACCGCATCGGGAAAGGTCTGCGCCTCGAAGCACAGCCCGGCATGGGGGCCGTGGCGATGGCCGCCGAGCCCGTGCCGTGTCGGCTTGAGGTGGAAGCCGTCATAGAGTTGCAGCCCCGGCGCGTCGGTGAACACGTCAAGCTGCAAGCCCGACCGGGCGCTCGCCGCGCGGGCAGCGAAACGCGGCGGGCCATTGGGGGTGCCGTCCAGCGCGTAATTGATGTCGTAACAGGTGCCGCGCGCGTCCAATCGCTGCGGCGTGGTGAAGTCGAAGGGCGTGCCCGCCACGGGGGCGATGTCGCCGGTCGGGATGAGATCGGCATCGACCGGTGTGTAGTGCCGCGCGGCGATCTCGACCTCCAGCTCACGCACCGAGCCGGCCGGGTCGAGGGTGAAATAGGAATGGTGGGCGAGGTTCACCGGCGTCGGCGCGTCGGTGGTCGCGGTCATCGTAATGGCGAGCGTCGCGAGGGCCTCCAGCCGGTAGGTGCAGCGCACATCCAGCGTGCCCGGATAGCCTTCCTCGCCATCGGGCGAACGGCGCATCAGCGTCACCGCGTCGATACTGGCCGTCTCGATCCGCCAGTTCCGGTGCGAGAAGCCGCGCGCGCCGCCATGCAGATGGGTGCGCCCCGCCTCGTTGCGGCCGACATCGTAAGTGGTGCCGTCGAGGGTGAAGCGCCCGTCGCGGATCCGGTTGGCGACGCGCCCGCAGGTGGCGCCGAGATAGGGCGGGTTGGCGATGTAGCTCGCTGCGTCCTCAAAGCCGAGCACCACCCGGCGCAGCCGGCCGTCGATCAGGGGGATTTCCAGATCGCGTAGTGTCGCGCCCCAGCTCAGCACCCGCGCCCGCGTGCCATCCGGCCCGTGCAGCGTGACTTCCTCGATCGCCTCGCCATCCGGGCCCGTGCCCACCTGCGTGATCTGAGCGTCCATCCCTGTCATCCGTGCTGGCCCGGCTCGCGGTGGCCGGGCGATTCGGCGTCCAGTATGCCGCGCCCGTCAGTGCGTGGGCACCGCCGTTGCGGGGGCGTGATGATCGTGGCGGCAAAGATCGTGATCCGCCAGCGTCTCGATCACCCGGCACTGGTCAACCCGGCCATGGGCGCAGCCGGCGATCATCCGCTCCAGCTCCACCTTCAGCGCGGTGAGGCCGGCGATGCGCCGCTCCACCTCCTCCAGCCGGTGGCGGGCGATGGCGTCGGCGGCGGCGCAGGACTGGTCGGGATCGTCCTGCAGATGCAGCAGCGTGCGGATCGCCTCGATCTCGAAGCCCAGTTCGCGTGAATGGCGGATGAAGGCGAGGCGACGCAGATCCGCTCCGTCATAAGCCCGGCGGCCGCCCTCGGTGCGCGGCGGGCGGGGCAGCAGGCCGATGGATTCGTAATAGCGGATGGTCGGCACCTTCACCCCGCTCACCCGCGCCGCCTCGCCAATGGTGAAGGGGCCGTCCTCGCCTGCGCTCATTTTCCCGCTTGCTCCTCTAGTCGCTAGAGGAATTAGGGTGCCGTCCATCGCAGCACAAGAGGCGAGAGGTGATGCCATGGCCGCGCTGAAAACCCGCTACCGGATCGAGGGCATGGACTGCGCGTCCTGCGCCACCAAGATCGACACGGCGGTGCGCCGGCTGCCAGATGTGGCGGAGGTGTCGGTCTCGGTGACCGCCGGTACGCTGACCGTCGAGCATGACGGCGCCGACCTTGCCGTGCTGGAAAAGCGCGTCGCCGGCCTCGGCTATGGCATCGTACCGCTCGTGGGCGCTGCCGAAGCCCGCACGCGCGACACCCACCAGCACGGCCCCGGCTGCGCCGGGCACGATCATGACCACCATGACCACGAACATCATGGCCATGATCACGCGAGTCATGATCACGACGGCCACGGTCACGTTCATGGCGACGGTCACGATCATGCCGGCCACGCGCGCCCCCCCGCCGCGCCCGCCCCTGAAGCGTCCGACCATGCGCATAACCATCTCCCGACCGACCGGCCGTGGTGGCAGAGCGGCAAGGCGCGGCTGACGCTGGCTTGCGCCGGCGCGCTTGGCCTCGCTTACGGACTCGGCCATCTCATCCCGGCCTACGCGCACCTGTTCTTCATCGCCGCTCTGGCGATCGGGCTCCTGCCCATCGCCCGCCGGGCGGTGATGGCGGAGCTCGCCGGCACGCCCTTCTCCATCGAGATGCTGATGACCATCGCGGCCATCGGCGCGGTGATCATCGGTGCCAGCGAGGAGGCTGCCGCCGTGGTGGTGCTGTTCCTCATCGGCGAATTACTGGAGGGCGTCGCCGCCGGTCGCGCCCGCGCCAGCATCCGCGCGCTGACCGCGCTGGTGCCGAAGACGGCGCGGCTGATCGAGAACGGCACGACCCGCGAGGTGCCGGCCGAGAGCCTCACCATCGGTGCGCTCATCCTCGTGCGGCCCGGCGAGCGCATCCCGGCCGACGGGGTGGTGACGGAAGGCGTGGGCTCCGTGAACGAGGCGCCGGTGACCGGCGAGAGCGTGCCGGTGTCCAAGGGCGTGGGCGACACGGTGTTCGCCGGCACGGTGAATGGCGAGGCGGCGCTGACCATCCGGGCCACGACCGAGCCCTCCGACAACACCATTGCACGCGTGGTCCGGCTGGTGGAGGAGGCGCAGGAGAGCAAGGCGCCGACCGAGCGTTTCATCGACCGTTTCGCCCGCTGGTACACGCCCTTCGTGGTGCTGCTCGCCGCGCTCGTCGCCGTGCTGCCGCCGCTGCTCGCCGGCGCGGCGTGGGATGAGTGGATCTATAAGGGCCTCGCTATCCTGCTCATCGGCTGCCCCTGCGCGCTGGTGATCTCGACCCCTGCGGCGATCGCCGCCGGTCTCGCCGCCGGGGCGCGGCGCGGGCTGCTGATCAAGGGCGGCGCGGTGCTGGAGCGGCTGCGTCTCGTCAATGCGGTCGCGCTCGACAAGACCGGCACGCTGACCGAGGGCAAGCCGAAGGTGACGGACGTCATCGCCTTTGCCGGGGATGAGGCGGCGCTGATCGCCCGCGCCGCCGCGCTGGAGGCGGGCTCCAGCCACCCGCTGGCGAACGCCATCCTCAATGAGGCCGCCGCGCGCGGCCTGTCGATCCCGCCGGTAAGCGGGGCGGCGGCGCTGGGCGGCGAGGGCGTGAGCGGCACGGTGGAGGGCGCGGCGCTGTTCCTTGGTTCGCCCAAGGCGGCCGCCGCGCGGGCCCCGCTGACGGGGGAACAGCAGGCGGTCGTTTCCCGCCTGAACGAGGCCGGCAAGACCGTCGCCGTGCTGGTGGCGGACGGCGCGGTGGCGGGCCTTCTCGCTCTGCGCGACGAGCCGCGCGCGGATGCCGCCGCAGGCCTCGCGGCGCTGAAGGCGGCGGGCATCCGCACGGTGATGCTGACCGGCGACAATGAGCGCACCGCGCAGGCGGTGGGCGCCAGCCTCGGCATCGAGGTGCGTGCCGGGCTGATGCCGGCGGACAAGCAGCGCATCATCGGCGAGCTGAAACGCGAGGGCTTCACCGTCGCCAAGGTCGGCGACGGCATCAATGACGCGCCGGCGCTGGCGGCGGCCGATGTCGGCATCGCCATGGGCGGCGGCACGGATGTGGCGCTGGAGACGGCGGAAGCAGCGGTGCTGCACGGGCGCGTCGGTGATGTCGCGGCGATGATCGCCCTGTCGCGCCAAACCATGCGCAACATCCATGAGAACATCACCCTCGCGCTTGGGCTCAAGGCGGTGTTTCTGGTGACCACCATCATCGGCGTCACCGGGCTGTGGCCGGCCATCCTCGCCGATACCGGCGCTACCGTGCTGGTGACCGCGAATGCCTTGCGCTTGCTGGGCTGGAAGGGGAATAGCGCCGGTTAAGGCATGAGGCGCCGAGCCTCGGCCAACGTCGCATCCGTGCCGCCGGCGGTGGAGAGGCGGTGCCAGCCGATGCTGCCGCAATCGCGCGTCGCCTGCTGGGTGACGATGGCGGCGGTGGCGTCCGAGGCATCGCCCCGTCGCGCCTCGACGCGGGCGGTCAGCGTGTCGAGCGACGCCTCGAGCCACAGGCCGGTAAAGGCCGCGCCGGCCTCGCGCGCTATGTCTTCGATGGCGGCGCGTTCGTCGTCGCGCTGGTGGACCGCATCGACGATGACGCCATGGCCGGCGGCCAGCACCGCACGGGCGCGCTCACGGAGCACCGCATAGACGGCGGCGGTGGTCGCCTGCGTGTAGGCTTCCGGTGGCAGGCGGTCGAGTTCCCCCACCCCGGCGAGGCGCTTGCGCTCGACATCGCTGCGCAGATGCACCGCGCCGGGCAGCGGGCCGATCTCCGGCGCCAGCCGGGCGGCGAGCGTGCTCTTTCCCGTGCCGGACAGCCCGCCGACCGCCACCAGCCGGGCGGGGCGGGGCGCCAGCGCCGTCTCGGCATAGCCGAGATAGGCGAGCGCCTCGGCCTCAGCCGCCTGCTTCGCCGGGCCGTCGCGCAGCGCCAGCGCCGCCGCCGTCACCTGCGCGCGGATGCCGGCGCGCAAGGCGAGGAACAGCGGCAGGGCGGCCAGCCCGTCATAGGGCGGAGCATCGCCGCAGGCGGCGAGATAGCGGTTGAGCAGCTGGTTGGCCGCATTGGTCCATCCGCGCTGGCCGAGATCCATCAGCAGGAAGGCGAGGTCGTAGAGCCGGTCGGTGGTGGCCAGCGCCTCGTCGAATTCCAGCGCATCGAACAGCACCGGCACGCCGTCGATCAGCGCGATGTTGCGCAGATGCAGATCGCCATGGCCGCGCCGCACCTCGCCGGCGGCGGCGCGCGCGTTAAGCAGAGGGGACAGGCGCGCGATCGTGCCGGTCAGCGCCGCCGCAAGTGCCGCCACGCGGGGCGGGGCGAAGAGGTCCGGGCTCTCGCGCAGTCCGGCGACGATGCCGGTCGCGACCTTGGACAGTTCCGCCGCCGAATCGACTTTGGTGCGACGGGGCGCCCGCTCATGCGCGGCATGAACCGCCCGCGCCAGCGCGTCGATCAGCGCCGGGGTGAGGGCGTCGGGCGGCAGCCGGTCCAGCGTCGCGTGCTCGTCGAAGCGGCGCATATGCACCGCCCATTCGATGACGGTGCCCGCCTCGCCACCGAGTTGCAGCCGGTCGCCCAACCGGCGGATCGGCACCAGGCCGAGATAGAGGCCGGGCGCGTTCACCCGGTTCACATCCAGCTCGCGCATAGAGGCGGCGTGGCGCTTGTCCAGTGTCGAGAGGTCCATGAAGGGAAAACGCACGGCGCGCTTCACTTTATAGACGTCATCGCCTGCGAGGAAGACGGCCGCGCCATGGGTGTCGATCCGGGACACGGCGCCGGTCAGCCCATGCGTCGCCGGGTCGGCCAGCAGGGCGAAAATCGGCTCCTGATCGGCGACGACATGGTCGGGGGAAGCGGCGGGCGTGCTCATGGCGCCAGTCTAGCTCCCACCTGCCGCCCCGCCATCGGTAAGGTTGCGGCCAAAAGTGAGTGGGCGGCGGGTCGTGGCGGGGTTATGGATGCGCCAACGCTGTCAGCTTCAGGTCTCGCCTCGTGTCCGATACGTCCTCCGCCTCCCCGCCCTATTTCGCCAGCGACAATGGCGTGGGCGTCTCGCCTGAAATCCTCGCCGCGCTCGCCGCGGCCAATGAAGGCGCGATGTACTCCTATGGCGCCGACGCGATCACCGCGCGCGTCGAGCGGCGACTCAGCGAGGTTTTTGAGCGCGAGGTGGCGGTGTTCCTCGTCTCCACCGGCACGGCAGCCAATGCGCTGTCGCTCGCCACCTTCACCCCGCCCTGGGGCGCTGTGCTCTGCCATGCCGACGCGCATATCGAGAAGGATGAGTGCGGCGCGGTGGAATTCTTCGGCGCCGGCGCGCGCCTTGTGCATGTCGCCGGCGCGCGCGGGCTCATCGACCCGCAGGCGCTCGCCACTGCCGCGCAGATGAACAAGGGCGATGTGCATGGCGTGCAGCCGGCCTGCGTATCGATCACCCAGGCGAGCGAGCTCGGCACACTTTATTCACGCGATCATCTGAACGAGATCGGCCGCGTGAGCCGTGCCGCCGGGCTGACGCTGCACATGGACGGGGCGCGCTTCGCCAATGCGCTCGTCGCGCTCGACGTCACGCCGGCCGAGATGACCTGGAAGGCCGGGGTGGACGTGCTCTCCTTCGGCGCCACCAAGAACGGCGCGATGGGCGTCGAGGCGGTGGTGCTTTTCGATCCGGCGAAGGCGCAGGACATGGCCTTCCGCCGCAAGCGGGCGGGGCACCTCATGTCCAAGATGCGCTTCCTCGCGGCGCAGATGGCCGCTTATCTCGACAACGATCTCTGGCTCGCCAATGCCCGCCACGCCAACGCCATGGCCGGGCGGCTGGAGGCGGGGCTGCGCGCCATCGCCGGCATCGAGATCATCGAGCCGGCGGAAGCCAACATGCTGTTCGTGCGCCTGCCGCAGGCGACCATCGACGCGCTGCTGGCGCAGGGCTTCCGCTTCTACTCGGACCGCTGGGGCTCCGGCGTCATCCGCCTGGTCGCCTCCTTCGCGACCAAGGCCGAGGAGGTGGACGCCTTCGTCGCCGGTGTTCGCGCGGCGGTGTGAGAGCCTGATTGGACCTGCCTTCTGAGTGTCGTCATCCCGGCCGCAGGCGAAGCCGCAGAGCCGGGATCGTCCACCAGAATACGGATGGCGATCCCGGATACGGCCTGCGGCCGTTCCGGGATGACGCCAGTGGAACCTTCAGCGTACGTCTCTCGCGCCCTTTAAGGGCTCCGCCTCACATCACCGCCGAGACCACCTCCGGCGATTCCTCCAGCGCGTGGGCCATGAAGTCGAGCGCGGAGCGGATCTGCGCGCGGCTGGCCGGGCCACCGAGGCAGACGCGCACCGCCTCGGACACGGTGCCGCCGACGGTGAAGGCGTCGCTCGCCACCACGCCGATGCCGGTCGTGCGCATGTGGCCGACAAAGGCCGAGCGGGTCCAGGGTTCGGGAAGGTCGATCCAGAGATTGAAGGCGAGCGGGTCGGCGCGGAACGAACCGGCGGGCAGTATCTCGTTCGCCAGCGCCTGCCGGGCCTGCGTTTCCGCGCGGATGAAGCGCAGCAGCGTGTCGGCGGTGCCGTCCTCGATCCAGCGCGTCGCCAGCGCGGCGGTGAGCGGGGAGCTCATGACATTCGCCGTGCGCAGCGCCGCCGCGAAGGGGTAGCCGGCCCGCGCCTCCGGGACCACCACATAGGCGGTGCGCAGCCCGGCGCCGATGCATTTGGCAAGGCCCGCCACATGCCAGGTGAGGTCGGGTGCGATGGCGGCGAGCGGGGCGGGGCCATGAGCGGGGATGAAGCCATAGGCGTCATCCTCGACGATCGGCACGCCGAAGCGCCGGGCAACCTGCGCGATGGCGGTGCGCCGCGCCTCGGGAATGGTGAGGGTGGTCGGGTTCTGCAGGGTCGGGTTGAGGTAGAGCGCCTTCGGGGCCTGCTCGCGGCAGGCTTGTGCGAAGGCATCGGGGTCGATGCCGTCGGCATCCATCGGCAGGCCGACGAGGCGCAGCCCGAGCTGGGCGGAAATCGCCCGCGCGCCGGGATAGGTGACGGCTTCGCACAGCACCGTGTCGCCGGGCTTGGCCAGCAGACCGAGAATGCCGAGCAGCGCCGGATGCGCGCCGGGTGTGACGAAGATGCGCTCCTGCGAGGGCACCAGCGCGCGCCGGCCCAGCCAGGCCGAGGCGGCATCCTTGTCCGCCCGCGTGCCGCCGAACCCCTGATAACGCAGCAGCGCCACGAGATCGCGCCCGACCTCGGCAAGACCTTCCTGCATCCGCGCGATCAGCGCCGGATCGTCCGGTTCGGGCGGCAGGTTCATCGACAGGTCGACGCTGGACGGCCGGGAGGGCGAGGCGGGGCGGGCCTTGGGGCGGGGCAGGCCGGTGACGAAGGTGCCCTGGCCGACACGGGACTCCACGAGGCCGCGCTTCTGCGCCTCGACATAGCCGCGCGCCACCGTGGTGAAGTCGATGTCGAGCTTTGCCGCGAGCTTGCGCTGCGGCGGCAGCCGATCGCCAATGGCGAGGCGGCCGGCGCGGATGTCGTCGGCGATCAGGTCGGCAATGGCCAGATAACGCGGCTTGTCGGAGCGGGAAAGGTCGGGAATCCAGTCGGCCATCGGTCAATCCGTCAGGCGCCTGCGGGCGCCGAATCCATGCGTTTATGAATTGACTGTATAATGTTGCATTCGGGGTATGTCACCTCTGGTCCGCGATTTGCTGCGTAGGTAGTTGTGCGTAACGTGCCGCCCTGCCTGCGCAGGAACCGAGCAGAATCCAGCCTTTTGAATAAGCGTCCGCCTCGTTTTTCGACACCCTGCCTCCGTGTCACCCGGCCATATTGTATGTATTTTTGTATGTAAATTGATTCTTTTGCTGATTCTTTATTCAAACCATCAATTGGCACATTGATTGCAATTCTTCGGCTGTGAGCCGGCGAGCGCCGGTCCCCTGTTCACCTGAGGAGAGCGACATGGCCACCATTACCGTTCCGGCCCACCAGAAGGGCGATGTTCTGGTCGACTATGAGGACAAGAAGTTCGAGGACGTCAAAGCCGCCCCCGGCGAGAAGGCGCTCGTCACCTTCCACACCGTGGCGTTCGAGGGCTCGATCGGCCTCGTCAACCTGCTTCAGGCCTCGCGCCTGATCCAGAAGGGTTTCGAGACCTCGGTGCTGCTCTATGGGCCGGGCGTCACGCTCGGCGTGCAGCGCGGCTTCCCCAAGCTCGGCGACGAGGCATTCCCCGGCCATCTCAACTTCAATGGCCGCATCGAGAAGATCATGAATGACGGCGGCAAGGTCTATGCCTGCCGCTTCGCCCTGCAGGCGCTCTACGGCCATGGCGAGGGCGCGCTGATCCCCGGCGTCATCCCGATTAGCCCGCTCGACGTGCTCGACATCATCCTCGTCCACCGGCGCGACAACGCCTTCATGCTCCACACCTGGACGCTCTGACCCGTCATCCCGGCCGAGAGCCGGGATCGAATACCGATGACAGTGCGATCCCGGATAGGCGGCCCCGCCGCCGTCCGGGATGACGGCCAAGGCCAGAGGAGGCCGCAATGGCAGACATGACAGCCCCGGCAAAGCGCATCGTCCGCGCCGCCGCGGTGCAGATCGCGCCGGACCTCGACAGCCTGGAGGGCACGCTCACCCGCGTGCTCGCCGCGCTGGAGGAGGCGGCGGGCAAGGGAGCGCGGCTTGTCGTGTTCCCCGAGACCTTCCTGCCCTGGTATCCCTATTTCTCCTTCGTTCTGCCCCCGGTGCTGACCGGGGCGGAGCATCTGCGGCTCTATGAGCAGGCGGTGGTCGTGCCCGGCCCGGTGACTGAGGCGGTGGCGGCATCCGCCCGCCGCCTCGGCGTCGTGGTCGTGCTCGGGGTGAATGAGCGCGACCATGGCTCGCTCTACAACACCCAGCTCATTTTCGACGCCGATGGCGGCGTGAAACTCAAGCGCCGTAAGATCACGCCGACTTTCCATGAGCGGATGATCTGGGGGCAGGGCGATGGTGCCGGCCTCAAGGTGGTCGACACGGCGGTGGGCCGCGTCGGCGCGCTGGCCTGCTGGGAGCATTACAACCCGCTCGCCCGCTACGCGCTGATGGCCCAGCACGAGGAAATCCACGTCGCGCAGTTCCCCGGCTCGCTGGTCGGGCCGATCTTCGCCGATCAGATCGAGGTGACGATCCGCCACCACGCGCTGGAATCGGGCTGCTTCGTGGTCAATTCCACGGGTTGGCTCACCGAAGACCAGATCGCCCGCATCTCGCCGGATGAGCGGCTGCGCAAGGCGCTCACCGGTGGCTGCATGACGGCGATCATCTCGCCCGAGGGCAGCCATGTCGTGCCGCCGCTCACCTCCGGCGAGGGCATCCTCATCGCCGATCTCGACATGAGCCTCATCACCAAGCGCAAGCGGATGATGGATTCGGTCGGCCATTACGCCCGGCCCGAACTGCTCAGCCTCAATCTCGACGACCGGCCCGCCGTGCCGCTGCACCGGCAGGCCGCGCCCTTCCTCGCCAGCACCGGGAGTGCGTTCGATGAAGCCGATGGATCCCGCGACCGATCTTCAGCCGATGCCGACGGAGCATCTGATCAACGAGTTGCAGTCCTACGGGGTGCGGCTGGTTGATCCGCGCGCCGGCGCCGAGTCGCGCCGGGGCGGGGCGGGGCCGTCCGACCACAAGGCGATGACCATTGACGGGATGACCGTCATGGTCCCCGTCCACACCGCGCCGGCCTTCGAGAGTCCTTATCTGGTCGAACGGCCGGACGCCTATGGCCGCTCGCGCATCAGCCGCGACGGGCTGGTGCTGGGCGAGGTGTCGTTCCCGCTCCAGCCGAAATTCTACGGCCTCTCCACCGCCGACGGCATTCCCTATTCCAAGATCGCCGTGCTGCATGGGCGCGACGTGCTGGCGACCACGGTGCTGCAAAGCTGCATCCGCTATCAGAGCCGCACCAAGACCTGCCAGTTCTGCGCCATCGGCCAGTCGCTGGCAGCGGGCCGCACCATCGAGCGCAAGACCCCGGCCCAGCTCGCCGAAGTCGCCAAGGCGGCGGTGGAGCTCGATGGCGTCAAGCATATGGTGATGACCACCGGCACCCCGCCGGGCAAGGACCGCGGCGCGGCGATCCTTACCGAGAGCGTCGCGGCGGTGAAGGCGGCGGTGGACCTGCCGATCCAGGTGCAGTGCGAGCCGCCTGATGACGACGCCTGGTTCGGCCGGATGTTCGCCGCCGGGGCGGATGCGCTTGGCATGCATCTGGAAGCGGTGAGCGAGCCGGTGCGGCAGACGATCATGCCCGGCAAGGCGCAGGTGTCGGTGGAGCGCTATTTCGAGGCTTTCGCCGCCGCCGTGCCAGTGTTCGGGCACGGGCAGGTCTCGACCTACATCCTCGCCGGGCTCGGCGACACGCGCGAGGAGATCCTCGCTGTCTGCGACCGGCTGACGAAGATCGGCGTCTATCCCTTCGTCGTGCCCTTCGTGCCGATTTCCGGCACGCCGCTGGAAAGCCACCCGACCCCGTCGCCCGCCTTCATGAATTCCATCCTCGGCCCGCTCTCGGGCATGCTGCTGGCAACCGGGCTGAAATCCATCGACGCCAAGGCCGGCTGCGCCAAATGCGGCGCGTGCTCGGCGCTCTCCACCTATGAGCGCCGGGGCGCCCTCGGTGGTGCGATGGGGGGCTGCGCATGATGTATGGGCCCTTCGACGCCTTCCGCGCCGCCGACTTCCAGGTGAAGTTCGCCACCGCCACCTGGGAGAAGCGCGGCGCCGCGCGCCTGCGCCATGAGGTGTTCTGCGGCGAGCAGGGCCTGTTCGGCGGCGATGACCGCGACGCGATCGACGCCGTCGCCATTCCCATCGTCGCCGTCTCCATGCTCGGCCTTGTGGCTGATGACGTGGTCGGCACTGTGCGCATCCATGAAGCCGAGCCCGGTGTGTGGTGGGGCTCGCGCCTTGCCGTTGCGGAAGACTATCGCAAGGTCGGGCCGCTCGGCGCGGCGCTGATCCGGCTCGCCGTCTCGTCCGCCCATGCGCGCGGCTGCACCCGCTTCCTCGCTCATGTGCAGAGCCAGAACGGCCTGCTGTTCCGCCGCCTGCACTGGAACATCGTCGAGGAGAAGGAGCTGCATGGCCGCCCGCATCTGCTCATGCAGGCGGACCTCGCTCATTACCCGCCAATCCTCGATGCCGAGACCGGCTTCCATGCGCTGGCGCGGGCTGGCAGCGTGCGGAGGGCGGCATGAGCGCGTGCGCGGGCCTGCCGCTCGGCCCGGACGCCTTTGCCGGCATCGTCGCCAAGTTGCGGGCGTCGGCCGGCATGGCGGCCAAGGCCGACATTGCGCTCGCCGCCGCGCGGCTGGGGATTGGCGGCACGAGTGACATACGCGTGGGCGACGATTGCGCCGCCATTCCCGACGGCGAGGGCTGGCTGCTTCTCGCCATCGAAGGCTTCATGAATGAGTTCGTCGCCGGCGATCCGTGGTTCGCCGGCTGGTGCGGGGTGATGGTCAACCTCTCCGACATCGCCGCCATGGGTGGGCGCCCGCTTGCCGTGGTCGATGCGGTGTGGGCAGCGGGCGAGGACGAGGCCGCGCCGGTGCTGGCGGGCCTGCGCGCGGCTTCCGAGCGCTTCGGCGTGCCGGTGGTCGGTGGTCACACCAATCTCAAGACCGATCGCGGCCAGCTTTCCGTTGCGATTCTCGGCCGGGCCAAGCGCCTGCTGACCTCCTTCGATGCGCAGCCGGGCGAGACGCTGATCGCCGCCATCGATTTGCGCGGGCGCTACCGCGAACCCTTCGCCAATTGGGAAGCCGCCACCGACGCCCCGGCCGAGCGGCTGCGCGGCGACCTTGCTTTGCTGCCGATGATCGCCGAGGCGGGCCTCTCCCGCGCCGCCAAGGACATCAGCCAAGGCGGCGTCGTCGGCACCAGCGCCATGCTGGCGGAAGCCTCGGGCGTGGGGATCGAGATCGACCTTGCCCGCGTGCCGGCGCCCGACGGCGTCGATCCCGCGCACTGGCTGATGAGTTTCCCGAGCTACGGTTACCTGCTCACCGCCAGTGACGATAATTTGCCGGCAATCATCCGAGCCTTCCACGCCCGCGGCATTTCTGCCGCCGCGATCGGGCGGGTCACCGCGGATCGCCGGGTGACCGTGGTGAATGGCCCGGCGCGCGAGACCATCTGGGACTTCGCCGCTCGCCCGCTCATCGGTTGCGGTCCCCTCGCACCCCGCGCGGAGGATGCGGCATGAGTGCCTCCCGCCCGCTGCGCATCGCCATCCTCGCCCATTCCACCAATCCGCGCGGCGGCGTCGTCCATGCGCTGGAGCTGGGCGATGCGCTGACCCGGCTCGGCCATGAGGCGGTGGTCCATGCCCCCGATGCCAAGGGCGCCGGCTTCTTCCGCCCGACGCTGTGCGGCACGGTGAGCGTGCCCGCCTCGCCCGTCGGGACGGATGTGACGGAGATGGTGCGCATCCGCATGGCGGATTATGTGCGCCATTTCGAGGCACCCGCCCATCGGCGCTTCGACGTGTTCCACGCGCAGGACGGCATTTCCGGCAATGCGCTGGCGACGCTTCACGAGCGTGGCCTCATCCCCGGTTTTGCCCGCACCGTCCACCATGTCGATGATTTCCGCGATCCGGCGCTGGCCGAGCTTCAACGCCGCGCCATCGTCGCGGCGGACCGGCATTTCGTGGTGAGCCATCTCTGGCAGGGCAAGCTCGCCGTCCTGTTCGGCCTCGCGCCCGATCTCGTCGGCAATGGCATTGACACCGCTCGCTTCACCCCCGCGCCGGATGGCCGGGAGGCGGGGCTCGCCCGCACGCTCGGCCTCGGCGCCGGCCCGATCATCCTCAGCGTCGGCGGCGTGGAGGAGCGCAAGAACACGCTCGCCATGCTGGAGGGCTTCATCCAGCTGCGCGCGCTGCACCCACGCGCGCAGTTCGTCATCGCCGGCGGGGCGAGCGTGCTCGATCACCACGCCTATCAGGCGGCGTTCGCCGCGCGCCTTGCCGCCTCCGGCCTGCCCGGCGACGCGGTGATCCGCACCGGCGCGCTGGCGCAGGCTGACATGCCCACTCTCTACCGCCTCGCCGATGTGCTGGCCTTCGCCTCGCTCAATGAAGGCTTCGGCCTCGTCGCCCTGGAGGCCATGGCCTGCGGCATCCCCACCGTCGTCTCGCGCCTCGCGCCCTTCACCGAGCATATCGGCGAGGAGGAGACGGTGTGGTGCGACCCGCTCAATCCCGCCTCCATCGCCAATGCGCTCGCCGCCGCGCTGGTGCCGGAACTCGCCGCCCGCCTTGCCACGCAGGGCCCGCGCGCGGCGGCGCGGCATGACTGGCTCACCGTCGCCCGCGCTCACCTTCCCGCCTACCGCGCTCTTGCCGCGGTGACGCCTGCGGAGATGCACCATGCCTGAGATGACCTTCACCATCCGTTGGCCCGATGGCACGCGCGAGCCGTGCTACTCGCCCTCGCTCATCATCAAGGACTATCTGACGCCGGGCGAGACCTATGCGCTCGACGATTTCCTAACCCGCTCCCGCACCGCGCTGATGATCGCCAGCGAGCGGGTGGAGGCGAAATACGGCTTCCCCTGTTCACGCGCCCTCGGGCAGCTCGCCCGGCTGGAAAGCGCCGGCCGCTCTTTTTCCACGCAATCGGAGGCCCGCGTCGCCGTCGAATCCTTCGACGCGTGAGCGCCGCCTCGCGGAGACACCCGCATGAATGAGAACCGCATCGAGCATCATCCGGTCGTCATCGTCGGCGGCGGCCAGGCGGGGCTGTCGGCCTCCTACCATCTGCGCCAGCGCGGCATCGTTCATCTGGTGCTGGAGAAGAACCGGGCGATGCACGCCTGGGAGAGCCAGCGCTGGGACAATTTCTGCCTGGTGACGCCGAACTGGCAATGCGACCTGCCTGGCCACCCCTATGACGGGCCGGAGCCGGACGGCTTCATGAAGAAGGACGAGATCCGCGCCTATCTCGCCGGCTTCCGCGCCAAGGTCGACCCGCCGATCCGCGAGGGGGTGAGCGTGCGCCGCGTCGCGCCGCGCGCGGAGGGCGGCTTCCTCATCTCAACCAGCGCCGGCGATTTCAGCGCCGACCATGTCATCGCCGCCTCGGGCGGCTATCACGAGCCGATCATTCCGCGCATGGCCGAGCGCCTGCCCGCCTCCATCGCCCAGATCCACTCGGCGGAGTACCGCAACGCCGACCAACTGCCGCCCGGCGCGGTGCTGGTGGTTGGCTCCGGCCAGTCGGGCGCGCAGATCGCCGAGGATCTCCACCTTGCCGGCCGCAAGGTGCATCTGGCGGTGGGGGACGCCCCGCGCTGCGCCCGCGTCTACCGCGGCCGCGACGTCGTCACCTGGCTCGCCGACATGGGCTATTACGACATGCCGGTGGAGAAGCACCCGCTGCGCGAGGGCGTGCGCGACAACACCAACCATTATGTCACCGGCCGCGATGGCGGGCGCGACATCGACCTGCGCAAATTCGCGCTGGAGGGCATGGAGCTGTACGGCGTCCTCCGCGATTTCGACGGCGGTTCGCTGCTGTTCGAGGAAAACCTCCGGCAGGCGCTGGATGATGCCGACCGCACCTATAACGGCATCAACGCCGCCATCGACAAGCACATCACTGATAACGCCATCACCGCCCCGCCGCCCAGTGTCTATACGCCGGTGTGGGACCCGCCGGCCGAGCGCGGCACGCTCGATCTCGCCGGCTCGGGGATCACTGCCATTGTCTGGTGCATCGGCTTCCGCCCGGATTTCCGCTGGCTGGACGCGCCCGTCTTCAACGGCGCCGGCCACCCGCAGCACCGGCGCGGGGTGACGGCGCGCGAGGGGCTGTACTTCCTTGGCCTGCCCTGGCTGCACACCTGGGGTTCCGGCCGCTTCGGCAGTGTCGGGCGCGACGCGGCGTTCCTGGTCGATCACATCGCCGCGCGGCTCGCCCGCGCCGGGCAGGACAGCGCGGCATGAACCGACCACTGGGGCCGCTGGAGCTCGACGAGGCCATCCCTGCCGCTGCGCCGGGACGCCTCGCGCGTCAGGTGACGGGCGAGGTCTCGCTCATCCTCGGCATGCCGCAGCTCTCGCTCGCGGGCCTTTCGGAGAGCTGGCTGCTCAAGGAGCTCGGCCATCGCCACTGGATGCTGCTGGCGGAGATGGCCGGGCGCGCCGTGCCGGACTTCCGTGACGGCGATGGGGCGCCGGTCTATGCCGCCTTCTGCGCATTGTCGGTCACCCAGGCCGCCTTCGATTCGCTGGGGGAGAATGACCGTCTGGTCATCCGCTCCAGCCTGCGGCGTATCTCCCGGACCCAATGCGCCAGCCGACACCGCCTGCTGCGGCAGGGCGTCTGTCTCGGCGAGGTCGAGCTGGTCTCGGTCTTCGTCCGGCGTAGCAGCGGCGGGAGCAACCATGCCGTCGCCCGCGTGGCGCTGGACGGCTTCCCGCCCGTGATCGACGCGCCGAGCGAGCTCGCCACCCGTGCGGCGGATCTGCGAGCGGCCCGGCTCGATACGCATTTCGGCTTCGATCTCGCGAGCCCGGAAGGGGAAGGCCGATTCGAGATCGACCCCTGCCCGGCGCAGGATTTCAACGGCGCGGGCTTTCTCTACTTCTCCAGCTTCGTCGGTTTTCTCGACCGGGCGGAGTGGCATTTCGACGGCCGTCGCGCGCCACGTGCCGTCACGCGCCGGCGCGAGGTGTTCTTTCACGGCAATGTCGATCCCGGCGAGCGGATCGTCGTGCGCTGGCTCGCGGCGCGGCGTGGGGAGGGCGTTCTGCTGCATCGCTGCCGGCTGGAACGGGCGAGCGACGGGGCGCGCCTGGCCGACGCCTTCACCGAGCGGGCGGTGTGAGCGGCCCGCGGGGAGTTTTCCACCGGCCGTCATCGGTCTGTGAGAAAAGCTGAAAAACCCCGTTGCAATCCGCCCGAGGCTGGGGCATAGAGACGGCCCGTTCGGGGGCGCCGGCAAGACCGGGGCTTCAGAACACGGAGCGAGCGGGTGTAGCTCAGGGGTAGAGCACAACCTTGCCAAGGTTGGGGTCGTGGGTTCGAATCCCATCGCCCGCTCCAAATTTTCCCAAAGAAAATCAAATGCTTAGCAAGCGCCCTTCGGGGCGCTTTTTGCTTACTGGGGCCAGTTTGGTCGGCCTGGTAAGCGCTCGGTCAGCTTGTCAGGCAAAGCCTTGGCGAGCTCCAGCGTAGCTGACGGCCCGTTCGAGGCAGCGCTGAGAAACCAGGCGGCCGGGCGCGATGGCTGGGCCGTCGATGATCACCTGCGGCAAGGGGCCTGGTCGACCGCCTTATGGCCGGCGAGAATGTCCGCCAAGGATCTGAACCCCCGAAGACGCGTGCTACAGATTGCGGTCAATCAGATGCTGCAGGTTTGTGGACAGGGCCATCGGCTACGCCGTGACCCGTCAGGAAGAGTCTCAATCCTCGGAGGACGAAGAGCATCTTATCAAGAAGCTCTTGTCGGCGGACGCCACCTCTCCGCGCGGGCGCACTCTGTTCGCTCCGATGCAGGACATCCACGGGAATGGTGGGGCAGCAGGCGGCGCCCCGCCGTCGGGAAGCTGATGTTCTTCAGCCAATGGACACCTACCGCATGTCGAACAGCTCCTGGTGAAAACGCTTCTGCACTGGGAAGCCTTCTCGTGCGAAATCTCGCCTCAGGGCTGCCCCGAAGTCGGCAGGGCCGCAGAACCAGAGGCTCGCCTCGCGCCAGTCTGCCACGGCGTCGCGAATGCGCGCGCCGGTCAACCGGCCGTCACGCGCGCTGACCAGCAGGTGCAGGCGCACATTGGCGGAACTCGCGTCTTCACTGAGCCTGGCGAGTGCCAACTCGTCCACGTCGCCGGTGGCGTGGAACAGGTTGATGCTCTGGCCCGGCGGCCAGTCAGGCGTCCCGTCGCGCATGGCCATGTGCTTCATGCGCGCGATGAACGGGGTGATGCCGATGCCGCCGCCGATCCATATCTGGTGGCGGCAATCGTCGTCGAAGGTGAAGCAGCCATAGGGGCCCTCGACTCGCACCTCCTGACCCATTTTGAGCCTTTCCTTGAGACGGTTGGTGTGGTCACCCAGTTCCTTGGTTATGAAGGTGATCCGCGGGTGGTCTGGATGCCAGTCCGATGCAATGGTGTAGGGATGCGCTCCTTCGGAGGCGTCCGACATGGCGAAGGCGAACTGGCCCGCCCGATGCCCCGGCCATCCGGCGGACATATCAATGATGGTTTCGAGCGCCTTCACGCCCGGATAATAGGTAAGCTCCGCAATCCGCCCACTGACCTGCCGTGCGGCGCCGACCTGACGCAGCAGCACCACGCCCGCGGCGAATGTCCCGCCGGCCATCAGCAGGGTCATTGCGGCGCCGAGTGGCGTGAGCCAATCGGCGAAGTTCAGGAGTATCACCGTGTGGAAGACGAGCAACAGATAAGCGATCGCAACCAGCCGGTGGGTTTTGTAGAACCAGCGATAGGGCACGACGCGAATCAGTGCCAACGCGATCAGCACCACGGCCGCGTAGAAGGCCCATTCGCCGACGCTCTCGGCGGTGCCGCGCAGGCTGGCGAAAAAAGCCTCGGTCGGGTCCGAGATAGGCGCACGTGGGGCGCGGGCGGGTCTCTCCAGAAGCCCCCAGTTCCCGGCCCATTTCGGTCCCTTCGCCCATAGCCAGTGAATCACGGCGACCACGAGGACGGTGACACCGAGCCATTTGTGGAGGCGGTACATCTTGTCGAGCCCGCCCATCCAGCGCTCGGGCCAGCGGGGGCGCAGCGCCAGCATCATCGCCACGCTCATGGCCGCAATGGCGAGGACGCCCGTGTATTGAACGGCCGCCGACCGCAGCGCGAAGAAGCCATTCGGCTGAAATACTCCAGGCTCCGCTGCGATCCACAGAACGGACATGAGAGCGATGATGCCGAAAAGGGTGAGCTTGATATGCCGCACGGGTCCGGCTCCCATTCGCGCCGCAGCGGATCGCCATCGACCCTGCCCCGGCAACTCCTTCGATTGAACGCTTGAAAACGAAGGATGGCGCATTGAGCCGGCGCCATAATTGGTCTTACGTTCGGACTATCCACCTCTGAGCTTGTCAGCTGCCCAGAGCAGCGCGCCGGCCAGTTCCTCCGCCGTGAGCGCGTCGGCGCCGGTGGCAATCACCAGATCGCCGAGCTGCTGTACCTTGCGGGTCTTGAGCTGTCGTGCCCTGTCCTCAAGCGCCTTCAGTTCCGCATCGACGTCACGTGGCTTGCGCATGGTCCTCTCCATCAGCAGTCGATGGAGCGATGATAGTTGAGCGGGTTACGGATGGCTGTAATGTTGCCGGGACAGACTGGGATGGCCTCGTCACTGCCGAGAGTTTTTCGAGGGAGGGCGCGCTAATACGTCGTTCCGATGTGCGCTTCGCCATGCTGATGTTCGGATCGCGAATGGCGATCTATCATCTTCACGTCAAGGTCATCGGCCGCAAAGCCGGCTCGAGTGCGGTGACGTCCGCTGCTGCGCGCCGAACTCCCGCCGCGCTGATCCGAGAGACACACAGCGTCTGTGCGGTCGGCACGGGCGGCGGCCGCGGCTTGCCGTTGATGGTCAGGGTGCTGCCGCACCGCGAGATGGACCCTGCCCCCGCCCGCAGGGGGCGGGGGCTTCTGCGCGTCAGCCGGCGTGGGTCGGCGCGGCGTCCGCCACCAGCGGCGCGGCGGTTGGTGTGGAGGGCGGCGTATCCCGGCGGATGCGGAACCACGTCACATAGAGCGCCGGCAGGAACAGCAGGGTGAGAACCGTGCCGACCACGATGCCGCCCATCATGGCGTAGGCCATCGGCCCCCAGAACACCTCGCGCGAGATCGGGATCAGCGCCAGCGTTGCGGCGGCGGCGGTGAGCAGGATGGGCCGCATCCGGTGCTCCGTCGCCTCGATCACCGCCTCCCAGGGCGCCACGCCGGTACTGCGCATCTCCTCGATCTGCACGACGAGGATGACCGAGTTCCGGATCAGGATGCCGATCAGGGCGAGCACGCCGAGCAGGGCGACGAAGCCGAGCGGGGCATTGCTGGCGAGCAGGGCGATGACCACGCCGATCAGCGCCAGCGGCGCCACCGAGAACACCAGGAACAGGCGGTGGAAGCTCTGGAGCTGGATCATCAGCAGAGTCGCCATGATGAAGAGCATGATCGGCGCCACGGCGGCGATCGGGCCCTGCGACTTGGCGCTTTCCTCCACCGCGCCGCCCACCTGCACGTGGTAGCCGACCGGCAGGCTCTTGCGGAACGCCTCGACCTGGGGGGCGAGGGCGTCGACGATGGTGGCGGGCTGCGTCGCGCCGGTGATACCCGCCTTGATGGTGATGGTCGGGATGCGGTCGCGCCGCCAGATGGTGGGCTGTTCGAGCTCGTAATGGAAGGTGGCGAGCGAGGACAGCGGCACCGCTTCCCCGCTGGTGCTGGGGAGTTGGAGGTTGAGCAGCGTGTCGATGGATCCGCGTTCCGTCGCCTGGGCGCGGCCGATCACGTCGATCAGATAGATGTCGTCGCGCACCTGCGTGGCGGAGGAGCCCTCCACGATGCTGTTGAGCGCGGTGGCGATGTCCTGCGAGGACACGCCGAGCTGGCGTGCCTTGTCCTGGAGCACCTCCACCTTCACCACCCGCGCGGGCTCGTTCCAGTTCATCGACATGTTCCGCAGCCGCGGATCGCTGCCCATGACGGCGCTGAACTTCTGCGCGAGGTCGCGCACTGTCTGGAGGTCCGGGCCTGAGATCCGGTACTGCACCGGCTTGCCGACGGGCGGGCCGATGTCGAGCAGCTTCACATAGGCGTCGGTGCCCGGAAACGTCTTCTGCAGATAGGCCTGCAGCTCGCCCTTGAGCTTGTCGCGGGCTTCGAGGCTCTTGGTCAGGATGACCATTTCGCCGAAGGCGATGTCGTCGGGCTGGACGTCGAAAGACAGGATGAAGCGCGGCGCGCCCCGGCCGACATAGGTCGACCAGTGCTCGATGGCAGGATTGCCCGCGAGCATCTCCTTCTCGAACTGCGCCATCTGCCGGTCGGTCTCCTGGATCGAGCTGTTCTGCGGCAGGTTCCAGTCGACGATCAGCTCGGGGCGGTCCGAGCTCGGGAAGAACTGCTGCTGCACCAGCGACATGCCGGCGACCGAGGCGACGAAGGCGAGGACGGTGAGGATGATCGTCACCCAGCGCCATCTCAGGCAGAGCCGCAGCAGGTTTGCGAAGCCCCGGGTGAACCAGCCCTTGTGCTCGGCATGCTTCTTCATCGTGGCCGGCAGGATGGTCACGCCGAGCAGCGGGGTGAACAGCACGGCCACGACCCAGGAGACGATGAGCGAGACGGCGATGACGACGAACAGCGTGAAGGTGAATTCACCGGCGGCGCTGCTGTTGAGGCCGACGGGAATGAAACTCGCCACTGTCACCAGCGTGCCGGTGAGCATGGGGAAGGCGGTGGAGGTATAGACATGGGTGGCGGCCTTGCGCAGGCTGTCGCCCACCTCCAGCCGCGCCACCATCATCTCCACCGCGATCATCGCGTCGTCGACCAGAAGGCCGAGGGCGATGATGAGCGCGCCGAGCGAGATGCGCTGGAGCGAGATGCCCGAATAGGCCATCACGAGGAAGGTGATGGCCAGCACCAGCGGGATGGAGATGGCGACAACAAGACCGGCCCGGAAGCCCAGGCTGATGAAGGAGATCGCCAGCACGATGACGATGGCCTCGAACAGTGCCCGCGTGAAGCCGGAAACCGCTTCGTCGACGACGGCCGGCTGGTCGGAGACGCGCTCGACGGTGACGCCGATCGGCAGGTCGCTGACGACGCGCGCCATGGTCTCATCGAGCGCGGTGCCGAAGGCCAGCAGGTTGCTGCCGGTTTTCATGCCGACGGCGAGGCCGATGGCCGGCTGGCCGTTGAAGCGGAACAGCGTGCTCGGCGGGTCGGCATAGCCGCGCGTGATGGTGGCGACGTCGGTGAGCGGGAAGAACCGGTCATTCACCCGCAGATTGATCGCCCGCAGGCTTTCCTCCGAGGTGAAGCGGCCGCCGACGCGGATGGCGATGCGCTCGGGCCCGGCCTGGATCACGCCGGACTGGGTGACGTTGTTCTGCTCCTGCAACGTCGTCAGGATCGCCGACTGGTCGATGCCGAGCGCGGCGGTCTTGCGGGTGGAGAATTCGAGATAGATCGCCTCGTCCTGCGCGCCGACAATGTCGACCTTGCCGACATTCGGCACGGTCAGCACCTTGGTGCGGGCGTCCTCGACGAGATCGCGCAGCTCGCGCTGGCTCAGCCCGTCGCTGGTGAAGGCGAAGATGTTGCCATAGACGTCGCCGAAGCTGTCGTTGAAGAACGGCCCGACCACGCCGGAGGGAAAATTGCCCTCGACATCGGCCACCATGTTGCGCACGCGCATCCAGATCGCCGGCACATCCTTGGCCTTGGTAGTCGGCAGCAGATCGACGAAGATGATCGTCTGGCCGGCCGTCGTCAGGCTTCGGGTGTGCTCGAGCGATTCGAGTTCCTGCAGCTTCTTCTCGATGCGGTCGGTCACCTGCTCGGTGACCTCCTGCGCGGAGGCACCCGGCCAGCTCGCCTGGATGATCATCGTCTTGATGGTGAAGTCGGGATCTTCCTCCCGGCCGAGGCTGAGATAGGCGAAGGTTCCCGCCAGGGCGAAGACGATCATGAAGTACCAGACGAGCGAACGGTGTTCGAGCGCCCAGTCCGAAAGGTTGAAGGTCTTCACCGGGTCGTCTCCTGGCTGAGCCTGATCTTCTGTCCGTCGGCGAGCTGGTGCACGCCGGCCAGGACCACTTCGTCACCGTCGGTAAGGCCGGTCAGCACCCGGAAATGTCCGGTCGCCGCGTCGGGCTGGAGCTGCACGGGGCGCCGCGCGACGCTCTGGCTGGTTCTGTCGACCACCCAGACATAGGTCGCGCCGTCCTGCGTCAGCACGGCGCGCGCGGGCACGCTGATGCCGGCGCTTGCTGCCTCGTCGGGCCAGGCGGTGACGACGGAGCCGAAGCGGAAGGCGTCCGGCGGTGTGTCGAGGGCGATCTTCACCCGGTAGCTGCGGGTATTGGAGTCCGCCTGCGGGGCGATTTCGCGCAGCACGCCATGCGCCTTGACCGAGGGGTCGAGCTGCAGGGCAATGGTCCAGGGCTGGCCAAGCTTGAGCGCGCCGTGCCGGGCCTCCGACACGTCGATCACCACGTCGCGGTCGGCGAGGCGGGCGACACGCACCACGGCCTGGCCGGCGGTGACCACCTGGCCGACTTCCGCCGAGGTGGCGGTGACGATGCCGTCGAACTCGGCCAGCAGCTTGGCGTAGCCGAGCTGCTCGCGGGCCTTGTCGAGGCTCGCCTGCGTCTGGGCCTGATTGGCCTGCGCCGTCTTCAGCTCCTGCTCGGCGAGATCGAAATCGGCGGCACTGCCGGCATTGGTGGCGGCGAGCGTCTTCTTGCGCTGCTCATTGACGGTCGCGTTCTCGAGCGTGGCCTGCGCGTTGCGCAGGTCGGCCTCGGCGCTGGTCACCGCCATCTTCAGCGCGAGCGGGTCGAGCTCGCCGATCAGCTGGCCCTTGGTGACGAGATCGCCGGTGTCCACGTCGCGCGCGATGATGCGGCCCAGCGTGCGGAACGCCAGATCGGTCTCGACGCGCGGCTGCACCGTGCCGGCAGAGCCGGCGCCGGTGAAGGCCTCGGTCTTCACCACCATGGATTTCACCGGGCGGACCGCGGTTTCCTGCGCGGGGGGCGGGGAATCGCACCCGGCGAGCACGGCGAGGGCGCCGATCAGCGTGGCTCCCTGCATCCAGCGGGTGAGGGTCATGGCACGTTCTCCCAGGTAACCGGCTGGCCGTCGCGCAGGAACTGGCCACCTTGCGTGACCACGAGTTCGGCCGGCTTCACGCCGTCTGCGATCACCACCTCGCCGGTGCGGTAAAGGGCGACCTTGACCCGCCGCAGCGCCACCAGCTTGGTCTGGGGATCGATGATCCACACCGCCGGCTGGCCGCGCTCGGAGGTCAGGGCGCTCCATGGCACGACGACGCCGCTGCGCGGCGCGGCGCGGAACTCGCCCTTCACCGGCGTGCCGAGCGACCATTGCGCGCTGTCGGGCAGCGTCACCTTCACCCGGATCGTCCCGGTGCTGGTGTCGAGCGCCGGCGAGACCTCGCGCACGCGGGTGCGGACCCGCTCGGTGGAGTCGATCGGCGCGACATCGACATCCGGGATCGGCGGGCCGTCGAGGAACATGGCCTCGAACACGTTGAACTCGGCGTCGCGCGGCCCGTCATGGGCGAGCGTCAGCGCGGCCTGCGCGGCGGAGACGACCTGCCCGACCTCGATGTTGCGGGCGGTGATGATGCCGTCGGCATCCGCCTTCAGTTCGGTATAGGCGAGCTCGTCCTCGGAGGTGGCAAGGTTGGCCTTGGCGGTCTCCTCCGAGCCCTGCGCCGTTACCAGATCCTCCTTCGCCTGATCGAAGGTGGCCTGCGAGATCGCCTTCGACTGGAGCAGGGTCTGGTAGCGGTCGAAGGCCAGTTTCTTCTGGACGCGGGTGGCCTGCGCCGATTGCAGCTTGGCGCGGGAGATTTCCACCTCCGCCCGCTGCTCGGTGTTGTCGATGCGGGCGAGCACGTCGCCCTTGCGCACATGGTTGCCGACATCCGTCAGCAATTCGGTGACGCGGCCGCTGGTGCGGAAGGACAGGTCCGACTGGATCCGCGCCGCGATCGACCCGGTGATGTCGATCGAGGGCTGGTAGTCGGTGACGGCGGCCGCCACCGCGCGCACGTCCCGTGGGGCCTCAACCACGGCGCCGGACACGGGATCGCCGGCGCGCGCCGCCCCGACGGGGGGCAGGAGCGCGGCGCAGATCAGGACGAGCGGAAACGGTCGCATGGACGCTCCATAGGTAATTACGCGTTGCCTTATTTCATTGACTTTCACGTCAGTCAATGAAAAGATTCCGGGTATGGCAGGCAGGAGGCGTGGGATGGCGATCCAGAAGCGGCCGAAGCTCTCGCGGGCGGAGCAGAAGGCGCGGCGTCCGGGGGAAATTCTCGAGGCGGCGTTCGACGAGTTCGCGGAGAAGGGCTTCGCGGCCACCCGCGTCGAGGACGTGGCCGCGCGCATCGGCGTGACCAAGGGCACGGTCTATGTCTACTTCCCGACCAAGGAGATCCTGTTCGAGGAGGCCTTCCGCCATGTCGCGGCGGTGTTCGCCGATCTGCGCCGGGAGATCGAGCGGCTCGATGGTGGCTATGCCGACCGCCTGCAGAACGTGCTCCGTCTCGGCTACCGCAAGCTGGCCGATGACCGGCGCGTGCGCGACCTGCTGCGGCTTTCCCTCGCCGAAGGCATCCGCTTCCCGGAGATGGTGCTGCGCCACCATGACGAATTCATCGCACCGCTGGTCACCGCCATCCGCACCGTGGTCGAGGACGGGGTGCGCGCCGGCGAGCTGGAAGGGGCGGCCGTGGCGACGATGCCGGACGTGATCGGCAGCTCCATCCTGCATCTGAGCCTGTGGCGCTCCCTGTTCATGGACCAGCGCCCGCTGGATGAGGCGGCCTTCATCGAGGCGCATCTGGAGCTGGTGCGGCGCGCCCTGCGCCCCGTCGCGGGCGCGGCCTGATCGTCGAGGGCGCGTCACCGCGATCATGTCCAGCGCCTGTCCGGCCGCGCCGGTCACGGCGCCTGCCACCGTTCCGATACTGGCGGGCCCGGCTTGCGCGAAGATGCCGTAGGCCATCAAACGCCTGCGCCCGCCGCGCGGGACGGCGCAGCGGGCGCAGGCGGTCATCTCATGAGGGAGGCCGCGCTCAGGTCGTGGCGGCGCCGGGGCGCGATCAGCGCATCAGGCCGGCAGCGCGCAGCGCGTCCTCGATGGTCTTCTGCACGCTGGACCGCTCGGGCTGGGGGCGCCCGCGCGGGGCGGCCGGGGCTCGGACGGCCGGCGGCGCGGCCTGCCGTGTCGCTGGAGAATTGGCGCTCGCCGGAGAAATGGCCTTCGTCGTCCGGCGCGGGGGCGTGGTCCGCGCATCGGCGTCACGCGCCGGGCAGATCCCCCAGAAGTTCGCGATCTCGCGGGTCGAGGAGACGCCGACATCCAGCATATAGGGGCCGGCAACGCCGAGATCCTCGCCGACCGGCGTGCCATGACCCATGCTCGCCAGCGTGTTCACCTCGATCAGGATGTCGCCTTCGGCATTTCTCCAGCGGCGGCGCACGCGCGGGCCGAGGGTCTCGCTCTGCGTCGGCGCCGTGTCGAGGCCATGGACGCTGCGCCATTGCGCGGCGATGTCCTCGGCATTGGACGGCGCCACCGTGTGGTCGGCCGCGCCCTGCCAGATGGTGATGCGCGGCCACGGCCCATGATGGGCGGAGGCGGCGCGCAGCAGCGCCCACAGCTCCTCGTCGGAGGCGAGGCGCTGCCCGCGCATGCAGTCGAAGGCTTCGGGAACCGAGCTGGCCCGGCCATAGGCCAGCCCGGCGATGATCGCCCCGCCGGCGAACAGCTCGGGATAGGTGGCGAGCATGGCCGAGGCCATGGCGCCACCGGCCGACAGTCCGGTGATGAAGATGCGCGCGGGGTCGATGCCATGGGCTACGACCATCGCCTCGATCATCTGCCGGATCGACAGCGCCTCGCCGGCATCGCGCCGCGTATCGCCGGGGCGGAACCAGTTGAAGCACAGATTGGGGTTGTTGCCGGAGTGCTGCTCGGGAAAGAGCAATGCGAAGCCCGCCTCGTCGGCAAGCTGCGACCAGCCGGCATGGTGGTCATAACCCGCCGCATTCTGGGTACAGCCATGCAGCACGACCACCAGCGGGGCCTGATCGGCAAGCGCGGCAGGCACATGAAAGCGGCCCGCGAGACGGCCGGGATTGCTGCCGAAATCGGTGAGGGTCGCGAGATGACCGGCGGGAGCCTGCCCGCTGGACGGAAAGCCCTGGAGGGCGCGAAGCCCGCCAAAGGGGGAGAACGCATCGGAAAGGGTCCGCACGGAAAAATCCTTGTTACGGCCCCCTGACGATCGAGTGCCACGAAGCCAACGCGCGGGCAATCAAATTGTTGCACTGCACAATAAGAGGTGAACGGCGAGCGATAGTCTAATCCGATCGCCTGTCGTCGAGCTGCCGGCCTATGGGAGGGCCGGCAGCGTGGGGGCTCAGGTGCGGAGGCCGCGTGGGTTCAGCTCCTCATCGTCGCGCTGGCGCCCGCCAATGGCGGCGGCGGCGCAGGCGATGAAGGCGCCGATCATCAGCGACAGCGTGCCGAGCAGGGCGAAGGTCGCGCCGGCCTTGCGGGCGGTCTCGGCCGCCTGCTGCGCCTGGGCTTTCGCCTCATTGACGCGGGCGAGCACGGAATCGACCCGCGCCGTCGCGTCGGCCGGGGAAAGGCCGGTGCGGGCGGCGACGAGTTGCCCGAGATAGGCCTTGTCCTCGGGCGAGACCTGGCCGGCGACCGCGCCGGCGGCAAGAATGCGCGTCGCCTGCGCGGCGGCGGCGCCATTGCCCTGCGCGTCATTGGTGGCGAGCTGGGCGGCATCGCTCGGGCGGAACAGCGCGTCGACGAAATAGGAACTCATCTGCGAGCCGTCATCCGAGCCCGCATTGGCGCTTGCCCCGGCCGAGGCGCCGAGAGCCGCGCCGGAGGCGACGGTGGAGGCCGCCTGCATGCCGGTGCCGATCGCCCCGGTGAGCGCCGAGCCGAGCAGGGTAACCACCAGCAGCGTCGCCAGCGCCCAGCTCATGAAGCCATGCACGGTGTCGCGGAAGAAGCTCTCCTGCGTGGCGATGCCGGTCCATTTGGAGCGTAGCCGGCCGGCGAGATAGCCGCCGACACCGGAGGACAGCCATTGCACCACCACCAGCCAGATGGCGGTGGAGACCGCGAAGGTGGTGACGCTGGCGCTTTCATTGGCCCAGGGCGAGACCATGGTGAGGCCGAGCCCCGAGCCGAGCAGCATCAGCACGAAGGTGAGGGCGGCAGCGGCAAGGGCGCCGGCGACGATCGGCCCCCAGCTCACGGCCGAGGCGGAGGCCGAGACGGAAGATGCGGTGGGAGCGGATACGGCGACGCCCGTCGCCGGATAGGTCGATGCCATGGAAGATCTCCTGGGAAAAGCGCGCGCCCGGGGGCGGAGGGCGTGCCGACCACTGGGCAGGATGTCGCGTCTCACACGGGGCGTGAGGGGCTCGCCGTCAATCCGTCGTCGCAAGCAAAAGTTCCGATAAATCGGCGGAGGACGCGCCACCGAACGGCCGGTTTATTTTCGTTCGGCAAATATCTGGGCGAGAAATATTTCCGCTGTCCTGTTTTCGCCTTGCCGTAATGACCATCAGGGATTACATCAATAAAGTCGATGAACCGATTTGGCTGGCGCGGTATCCTTGGGTTCCGCATGTGCCGCAGGATTGTCGATGTGAATGCATCGCGCCGTTCGGCGTTCGATGCCGCCCTGCCTGAGTTCGACATGATCCTGGACTGGCCGCGCACGGTGCGGCCCGTTCCCCGATCCCTGCCGTTCGCGCGGAGCGGATTCTCGATCTCGGCCGGTGAGCGACGCCTTCGCCCTCTCCTGACGGTGGCCTTCGGCCGGTGTCAGGGCGCCGGCGTCGATCGCTCCGCCCTCTTCTTCAAGGACCACCTGACTATGAGCATTCAACCCACCCCGCAGCCCGGCACCCGCCCGACGCAGAGTGAGCCGACGACGCATATGTTCACCGTCGGCCAGGCCGTGCGGCTCAAGGGCGGCTACGGCATCCCCAGCTCGCGCATCGACGAGATCTACCGCGTCATCGGCACGCTGCCGCCGACCGGCAACTCGCTGCAGTACCGCCTGCGCCATGAGCGCCAGCATTATGAGCGTGTCGCGACCGAGAACAGCCTGGAAATGGTGCGCGTCGAGGAGCCGACCGAGGCGACCGCGCTGCGCGACCGGACGTTCGCGCGCTGAGCGTGCGCCGGCCATCGGCGCGTGAGGGCGTGATGCGGATCGTCATCGAGTTCTATCGCACCCGCGCGCAGGACGACGCCCATGCGCTGCTCGGCCGCGAGAGCGCGGAGGTGACCGATCTCGCCGCCGCGATCGCACTGGCTGGCGACCTGGCGCGCACCTTCGCGGAGACGCCCGCGCTCATGCCGCAACGGCCGGACGCGCTGGTCATCCGCGATGCCGGCGGGGCCACCCTGCATGAACTTGCCTTTGATGATGCCCTGTTGCCGCCAACCGAAAGGCGCTCGCCATGACGCTGGCCTTCCCCAATCCAAGCCGCAGCTTCGATGCGTCGCGCAACGTCGTCCGGTTCACCGGCTATGACGGCATGTTCGAGGTGTCTTTCCTCGTGGAGATCGCCGCGCTGGTGAGTTCCACCGCCGACCGCGTGCCCGAGCGCATCGAGGCGGCCTGCCTGTCCGGTTTCGACCGGCTGCGCGGTTCTGTCTACGCTGCCGCCTCCAAGGCCTATGCCGACGGGCGCCGCTCCCCCTATGTTCTGACTGCCGCCGATGTCCGGTAGGCGGATCCACGCCTCCGGGAACCCTTCATGCACATACGCTACGGCTACGAGATCACCCTGACCTGCCAGCAGCCGACGGCGCTGGTCTGCCTGCTCTCCGTCCATGAGGACCGCGCCGACGACATCCGGGCGCCGGAGACCTTCTTCACCGCGCCCGACGTGCCCAGCACGACCTATCGCGACCTGTTCGGCAATCGCTGCCGGCGGCTGGTGGCGCCCTCCGGCGATCTGATGATCTGGGGCGACGCCACCATCGAGGATGATGGCCGGCTCGACCCGCTGCTGCCGGACGCGCGCGAGATGGCGGTGCCGGAGCTACCGGATGCCTGCCTCGTCTATCTGCTCGGCAGCCGCTATTGCGAGACCGACCGGCTGAGCCAGATCGCCTGGGACATGTTCGGCACGGTGGCGCCGGGCTGGGGCCGGGTGCAGGCGGTGTGCGATTTCGTCCACAACCACATCCGCTTCGACTACCAGCAGGCGCGCTCCACCCGCTCGGCCTTCGAGGCCTTTCATGAGCGCGTCGGCGTGTGCCGCGACTTCGCCCATCTCGCGGTCGCGCTGTGCCGCTGCCTCAACATTCCCGCGCGCTATGTGAACGGCCATCTCGGCGATATCGGCGTGCCGGTGGTCGATCCGATGGACTTCAGCGCCTGGATCGAGGTGTTCCTGGACGGCCAGTGGCACACCTTCGACCCGCGCAACAATGTGCGACGCATCGGCCGCATCGTGATCGCCCGCGGGCGCGACGCCGCCGACATTCCGCTGATCAATTCCTTCGGCCCGCATCTGCTGAAATCGTTCCGGGTGTGGACCTATGAGGTGCCCGGCCCGGTCTAACTGATCGTCCGAAAGGGCGTGTTTCTGTCATAGTAAAACGTCTCTAGGGAATTTAGAAAATCATTTCCCTTGAAATAATACCCCGCCGCGCACATATTAATCATGTCGATAAACGGCGAACTGAACGTCACTTCGCGCGGAAAATAGTTTCGCGCCACTATGTTCATTTTCCTGAAAATGCGATTTCGACGGCCCGCAATGTCTGCGGGCAAGCCAGAATACAAGATGAAAGAGCTTCCCATGGCCACGGGAACCGTGAAATGGTTTAACGCCCAGAAGGGCTTCGGATTCATCGCGCCGGATGACGGCGGCAGTGATGCATTCGTTCACATCAGCGCCCTGGAGCGTGCCGGTCTCAGCGATCTTCGCGAGGGCCAGAAGGTTGGCTTCGTGCTCGTGCCGGATCAGCGCAGCGGCAAGATGACGGCCGACAAGCTTGAATCGCTGAGCTGAGAACGGACCCCGGCGACCCGCTTCGGCGGTCGCCGATCCGTCAGGATACGGGGCCCACAGGGCCTCCGCAGGGCGCGTCGCGCCTTCAGCCCCGCGCCTCTCCGAGGTCGCGGGGATTTGTGTGACGGCGCCTTGTGCGGCAGCGACAATCATCAGGTGGAGGCCATCCCATGGCTAAAGGACAGCTACGCGGCACCCGTGAAGCGAAGAAGCCGAAGAAGGTGAAGCCGCCCGTCGCGGCCCCGACCCTGCTGAAGGGCGCGCCCGTCACCCTCGGCGCCAAGAAGAAGGTCTGAGGCACGCTCATGCTCAGCCGGACACGGGAAACCACGGTCACCTTCCGGCATCCCTTCACGCTGAGCGCCTTTGACCGTCCCCAGCCGGCGGGAACCTACCGCGTCGTCATCGACGAGGAAGAGATTCCCGACATCACGTTCCTCGCCTTCCGCCGGGCGGCGACGATGCTGCACACGCCGGCGGTCGCAGGCTCCGGCAGCGTCCAGGTTTTCACCGTCAACGCCGATGAACTGGCCAAGGCGCTCGACGCCGACCAGATTCGCTAGAGCATTTTCGAGCGAAGTGGATTCCGGTTCGCGTGAAGAAAATGCGTCCGAACAATAATTTAGAGCTATTGCGGTGAACCGGATTTCACCGCAATAGCTCGTGGCGCGTCCCCAGGAGGACATCCGCATGGACTATCTCGGTGGAATGCGCGGCGACGGCCTGCTCCTGTGCGGTTCGGGAGCGGCGGTGCCGGCGACCTATGATTTCGACGGCTATCTCTCCAACTCCGGTCAGGTGACGAGCTGCGGCGAGATCCGTCTTGCCGCCGCCGCGCTGCGGCAGGTGTTCGGCCGCGCCGATCTGCGCCTGCGCACCGCCGGCGGGCGCCTGCTGCGCCTGCGCTTTTCCGAGAAGCGCCTGCCCAGCGGCGAGGCTGCCGCCCATGTCGATATCATCGGCGACCTGCCGGCCGCCGCCGAATGGCGCCGGCGCTGAAAGCCCTATAATCCGCGCGCCTCAGGCGCCGCTGAGCCGTTTCAGGTCGGCGTGGACGCGGGGATTGCCGGCCCATATCGGGCCGGGATGGGCGAGATCGCCGGCGAAGCTCGCTTCGCCCCCCGCCTCGCGGATCAGCGCCGCGCCGGCCCAGCAATCCCAGCAATAGAGCATCGGGTCGTAATAGCCGGCGATGCGGTTGGCCGCGACATAGGCCAGCATCAGCGCGCCCGAACCGATGCGGAACAGCACCCCGCCCTCGCGGTACAGCCCCTCGACGAATTCCCCGACCTCTTCCGGCGTCGCCTTCTGCGTGGCGCCGAAGCCGATGGTGGTGGAGGCGAGCGTCCAGTCCGGGTTCATGACGAGGCGCCGCCCGTTGAGATAGGCGCCGGCGCCCTCCATCGCCCAGTACAGCTCCCGCAGCATCGGCGCGTAGATCGCCCCGCCGACCGGGCGGCCTTCATGGGCGAGGCCGATCGAGACGCACCAGTTCGGCTGGCCGACGAGGAAGGGCATGGTGCCGTCGATCGGATCGACCACCCAGACATAGCCCGATGAGCCCTGCGTCGCCGCCTCCTCCTCGCCGACGATGCCGTCCTGCGGGAAGTGCCGGCCGATAGCGGCGCGCAGCCAGGTCTCCACCGTTCGGTCGGCCTCACTGACCAGATCCTGCGACGAGGATTTCAGCTCGGGATGCAGCACCTCGGGCCGCAGGAAGAAACGCCGCGCCTTGCTGCCGGCGGTGCGGGCGAGCTTCTGCGCCAGTGCGACGCGGGCGGCGAGGGCGTCCGCCGGCTGCCCGTCCTGCGCCGCGCTCTGCGTCCTGTCCTCGGCAGCCACCATGCGTCTCTCCCCTTCCTGGCGTCTTGTCTGGCCCTGCAATTCGCGGGCTATGTTGACGCCATGCTATTGCATAATCCAGATTACAAATGTATCGAATTTCGCACGACGCGACGGACGCGTCCCATCCAGGTTCCTGATCGGCTCGCCTCGCGAGCCTTGCCGAACGGCTTTCCCCGGCCTCGCGCGGGCGGTTCCGGGAGTTCGGCGATCATGAGGAACCGGGCGGGAAGCGACCCGAGCCAACAAGACGAGACGGCCCAGCCGTCCCTGCGGCCCGCTGCCCGGCGGCGCCACGCCATCTCAGGAGGAAAGACATGAAGCGTGCATTGAGAATCTGCGCCAGTGTGGTGGCGCTCGCCGCCGCCACGGCGGCGATGCCGGTCGCGGCCATGGCCGACTGGCTTGAAGAGGCCGCCAAGCCTCTCAAGGGAACCGAGGTCAACGGCATCTTCCTCGACCGTCCCGGTTACCGCGCCATCATCAAGCTGCTGCCGGAGTTCGAGAAGAAGACCGGCATCAAGGTCAATTACGAGATCGTTCCCTATGAGAACGCCCGCGAGAAGGAAGTGCTGAACTTCACCTCGCGCGGTGATCTCACCATGGCGCTGGTCGACCTCGTCTGGATCGGCGAGTTCGCCGAGAATGGCTGGTTGGTGCCGGTCGACGACCTTGCCAAGGACAAGGCGATCACCGATCCGAACCTGAACCTCAAGGGCTTCTTCCCGCTGCTGCTCGACGCCTTCGGCAGCTGGGGCGGCACGGTCTACGGCCTGCCCTTCGACAATTATTCCGGCCTGCTGTTCTACAATTCCTGCAAGCTCAAGGAAGCGGGCTTCGACAAGCCGCCGGCGACCTGGGCCGAGCTGAAGGATGTCTATGGGCCCAAGCTCACCGACGCCTCGAAGAACCAGTACGCCTACGCCCTGCAGTCCCGCCGCGGCGAGACCCAGTCGGCCGACGCCTTCATGCGCTTCCTCTGGCCCTTCGGCGGCTCGCTGCTGAACAAGGAGTTCAAGTCGAACCTGCTCAGCCAGGGCAGCCAGGACGGCCTGAAGTTCCGTCAGGAACTGCTCAAGTACCAGCCGCCCGGCGTCGTCAGCTTCGATCACGCGGAAGCGGTCAACGCGCTGGCGCAGGGCCAGGTGGCGATGATCACCGAATGGTCGGCCTTCTACTCGACCCTCGTCGACCCCGCGACCTCCAAGCTCGGCGACTGCCTCGCCGTGGCGCCGGAGCCCGCCGGTCCCGCCGGCCGCCTGCCCGCGCTGGGCGGCTTCTCGCTCGCCGTCGCCGCGCAGGCGACCCCCGAGCAGCAGAAGGCGACCTGGCTGTTCATCCAGTGGGCGACCTCCGAAGCCATCGCCAAGGCCTATGTCGAGGCCGGTGGCGTGTCGGGCCGCATGGCGGTCTATGAGGATCCGGCGATCAAGGCGAAGTACAAGTTCGTCGCGCCGATGGTCGCCTCCTGGCAGGCCGGCGTGCCGGAATATCGCCCGCGCTTCCCGGCCTGGCCGGCGATCTCCGAGATCGTCGCCGAATGGGGCTCCAAGATGGAGCTGGGCGAAGTCTCGGTGGAGGCCGGCTCCAAGGAGATCGGCACCCGCATGGAAGCCATCCTGCAGAAGGAAGGCTACTACGACGGGAAGAAGAAGCTCCTCCAGTGAGGTCTTGAGCACGGTGCGGCTGTCGGGTTCCTCCCCGGCCGCGCTCGGCTCCTGCGGGCGGGCGCTGGAACCCGCGATCCGGCGCCCGCTCCCTTTTTCCTGATACTGTCCGGGGATTCTCCCATGACCACGCTTCACGCCCGCGCGCTGGACGAGATCGGCGCCTGCCTCGACCAGGTGAGCGGCGCCGACATCGATGCCGCAGTCACGGCGCTGGCCGGGGCTCATCGCATCGCGCTCTATGGCGTCGGGCGCGAGGGGCTGCAGATCAAGGGCCTCGCCATGCGCCTGTTCCATCTCGGCCTGAAAGCCGCGGTGGTCGGCGACATGACCACGCCGCCGGTGGGGGAGGGCGACCTGCTCGTCGTCTCCGCCGGGCCGGGCGATTTCTCTACCGTTGCCGCGCTGATGGGCGTCGCCCGTGACGCCGGCGCGCGCACGCTGCTGGTCACCGCCGAGCCCACCGGGGCGGCCGCCGCGCGCGCCGACACGGTGCTCGTGGTGCCCGCCCAGACCATGGCGCGCGACCAGGGCGCGGCCGCCACCTCGGTGCTGCCCATGGGCTCGCTCTATGAGGGCGCGCTCTATGTGCTGTTCGAGATCCTGATCCTGAAGCTGCGCGACCGGCTCGCCATCACGCCGGCCGCCATGCGGGCGAACCACACCAATCTGGAATGAGGCCGGCGGGCCTCATTCTCCGCAACGGTCACCGCGACACGCCAGCGGCCCGCGCCGCCGACGCTTACGGGAAGTGAACAGATGAGCGCAACCCAGACCAAGCCCAATCGCGGTTACGGCCGCTGGACGCCGCTGTGGTTCCTCGCCCCGGCCGTCCTGACCCTCTTCGCTATCGGCATCTACCCGACGCTGTTCGCGCTGGTCACCTCGTTCCGGCGCTACAACATCGCCCGCCCGCGCGAGGGCTTTCCCTTCGTCGGGCTTGAGAACTACGTGGCGGTGCTGACCGATAGCACCTTCTGGTCCTCGCTCGGCCTCACCGCGCAATTCTACCTGACCGCGCTGCCGATCCAGGTCGTGCTCGGCCTCATCGTCGCGCTGCTGCTGCACAAGCCGGGCATGGGGCTCCTGAAGTCGCTCGCCCGCGTCACCCTCGTCGTGCCGCTCGCCACCACCTATGCGGTGGTCGGCCTCATCGGCCGGCTGATCTTCAACCGCGATTTCGGCGTGGCCAACCAGTTCCTGTCGGTGCTCGGCTTCGGTCCGGTCGACTGGCTGTCGACGCCGAACGGGGCCTTCGCCGCCATCATCATCATGGATGTGTGGCAGTGGACGCCGTTCTGCGCGCTGATCTTCCTCGCCGGCCTGTCCATGGTGCCCGGCGAGATCGAGGAGGCGGCGCGGCTCGAGACCTCCTCAAAGCTCGCTTTGCTGCGCCATGTGCAGCTTCCCTATCTGCTGCCCGGCCTCACCGCCGTGATGATCCTGCGCTCGGCCGACGTGCTGAAGCTGTTCGACATGGTGTTCGTGATGACGCGCGGCGGGCCGGGCTCGGCCACCGACCTGATCTCGATCTACATCCAGCGCGTCGGCTTCCGCATCTTCGATCTCGGCACGGCCTCGGCGCAGGCGATCCTGCTGCTGATTCTCACGATCATCATTAGCCGGCTCTACATCCGCGTGCTGTACCGGGAGGTCAATTGATGCGCATCTCGACCGGCAAGATTCTCCACGCGCTCGGCCTCGCCGCTGTCGTCATCTTCTCGCTGTTCCCGTTCTTCTGGATGGTGGCGGCGAGCTTCAAGAGCCAGGCGGACATCCTCGCCTCGCCGCCGGTGTGGTTCTTCACGCCCACGCTGGACAATTACGCAGAGATCTTTTCCGACACCAAAGTGTCCGGCGCGATCATCAATTCGCTGATCGTCGCGGCTTTCGCCACGCTGCTCTCGGTGGTGCTGGGCACGCCCGCCGCCTTCGCGCTGGCGCGCTATGATTTCCGCGGCAAGTCGGATTTGTGGTTCTGGTTCATCTCCAACCGCATGACGAGCCCGATCGTGCTGGCGCTGCCGGTCTATCTGCTCGCCATGTACATGAACCTGCTCGACACCCATCTGGTGCTGGTGCTGGTCTATCTCACCTTCAACATCCCGATCGTGGTGTGGATCGTCACCGACCAGTTCAAGTCGATCCCGCCGGATCTCGAACAGGCCGCGCGGCTCGACGGCGCCGACCAGTTCACCATCTTCCGCAAGATCTATTTGCCGCTCGGCGCGCCCGGCATCGCGGTGTCCGCCATCTTCTCCTTCATCTTCTCGTGGAACGAGCTGCTCTACGCGCTGGTGCTGACCCGCCGCGCCGCGCAGACCGCGCCGGTCGTCGCGACCTCCTTCATGTCCGGCTATGAGCTGCCCTGGGGCAAGATCATGGCGACCGGCACGGTGATCGTGCTGCCCGTCACCATCTTCGCCCTCATCGTCTCCCGCCACATGGTGCGCGGCCTCACCATGGGAGCGACCAAATGAGCGCAGCCCACACCCCCATCCCGTTCGGTATCAACCTGTCCTTCTGCGTGAAGCGCTGGGTGACGCCGGAATTGTGGACGCAGATCGTCAGCGAGCGGCTGGGGCTGAACCTCGTCCAGCTCTCCTTCGACCTGATCGACCCGATGTGGCCCGACGCTATCCTCGACCGCCACGCCGCCGAGCTGCGCACGCGCACGGCGCAGGCGGGCGTGACCATTCACAGCGCCTTCATCGGCCTTGCCCACTACACCTACAACCAGCTGCTCCACCCCGATCCGGCTGTGCGCGACTATGCGGAAGAATGGTTCGCCCGCGCCTACCGCGTCGCGGCCATGGCCGGCATCACCCGCGTCGGCGGCCCGCTCGGCGCCATCGCCTCGCGCGTCGATGGCGTGGAGCCGGACGCGCTGGACGCGGCCGACTATGCGGACCTCATCGCCCGCATGCATCGCCTCGGCGAGCGCGCACGCAGCGAGGGACTGAGCGAGCTCTATGTCGAGCCGACCCCGATGCGCCGGGAATGGCCGTGGACCATCGCGCAGGCCAAGCAGATGATGGTGGATGTCGCTGGCAGCGCTGTCCCGTGGCGCTACTGCGTCGATTGGGGCCATGGCACGCATGAGCCCCTCTATGGGCCAGACCATGGCGCGATGGAGCCGTGGTTCCGCGAGCTGAAGTCCTTCATCACCGCCGTCCATATCCAGCAGACCGACTTCCAGCTCGACCGCCATTGGGATTTCACCGAGCCCGGCCGCGTCGATCCTGTGGATGCGGCGGCGCTGCTGCGTCGCACCGGCATCGCCCCCGCGCCGGTATTCCTCGAAGTATTCTATCCCTTCGAGAAGGACGACCTGTCGATCCTGTCCGCGCTGGAGATCACCTCCGCCCGGTTGCGGCAGGCCTTCGCCTAGGGGGATGGCATGAACATGGTCGGGCGCGAACGCAAGCTGGTGGAAGCTCAGGAGATCGAGGCGGCGCAGATCCGCGCCCGCGTCGCCTGGCTGTACTTCGTCGGCGGCCTGACCCAGCAGGAGATCGCCGACCAGCTTGGCCTCACGCGCCTGCGCACCAACAAGATTCTCGGCCAGGTCCGCTCCGACGGCTCGGTGCAGATCGAAATCCGTCTGCCCATGGCCGACTGCATCGACGCCGAGCGCAAGCTGATGGCGCGCTATGGGCTGGAGGCCGCGAGCGTCGTGCCGGCGCTGCCGGATGAGGGCGAGCAGCAGCGCGTCATCGGCGAGGCCGCCGGCGCCGAGCTCGACCGTCTGCTGGAGAACGGCATGGGCCTCGGCGTCGGCTGGGGCAAGACGCTGGCCGCCGGGCTGAAGCGCGTCACCGCTCGCCCGCTGTCGCAATGCTATGTCACCTCCGTCATGGGCGGGCTCACCCGCGGCTCGGGATCGAGCACTTTCGAGGTGGCGACCGGCTATGCCCGCACCATCTCGGCCGAGTGCTACTACCTCGCCGCCCCGCTCTATTTCCCCACGCCGGAGAGCCGCACCATGCTGCTCTCCCATCACGGCATCAGCGAAACCATGCGCCGCGCCCGCGCGGTGGATGTGGCGCTGCTGTCCTGCGGCGACATGACGACCCGCTCGCTGCTGGTGCAGACGCAGACCGTCTCGGAAAATCTCGAGGGCCTGCGCGCCGCTGGCGCGGTGGGCGATCTGCTCGGCGTGTTCCTCGATGCCGATGGCCGCCCGGTCGACCACCCGCTCAATGAGCGCGTGCTGTCGCTGGCGCCGCATGAAGTGGCCTCGGCGCGCTACTCGATCCTCGCCTCGGGCGGCCTCTACAAGGTGCCGATCGTGCGGGCGATCCTGCGCGCCGGCTATGTGAAACGACTGGTGACCGACGAGCGCTGCGCCGCCGCGCTGCTGGAGAGCTGACGACGGGCGGCGCGCGCCCGCGCCCGCCCCGATCTGGAGTTTTGAGCCGATGACCTTCCTGCGACTGGACAACATCAAGAAGAATTATGGCGACGTCTCCGTCATCAAGGGCGTCAGCTTCTCGGCGGCGAAGGGCGAGTTCGTGGTGTTCGTCGGCCCCTCGGGCTGCGGTAAGTCCACGCTGCTGCGCATGATCGCTGGCCTTGAGGATGTCAGCGAGGGCCAGCTGCATATTGACGGGCGCGACGTGACCTATGAGGAGCCCGCCAAGCGCGAGGTCTCCATGGTGTTCCAATCCTACGCGCTCTACCCGCATATGAGCGTGTTCGAGAACATGGCCTTCGGCCTGCGCATGGCCAAGAAGCCGGAGGCCGAGATCAAGGCGCAGGTGGCCGAGGCCGCCCGTATCCTCCAGCTCGAACACCTGCTCGACCGCAAGCCGCGCGCGCTCTCCGGTGGCCAGCGCCAGCGCGTCGCCATTGGCCGCTCCATCGTGCGGCACCCCAAGCTCTTCCTGTTCGACGAGCCGCTGTCCAACCTCGACGCCGAGCTGCGCTCGCAGATGCGCGTGGAGATCGCCAAGCTGCACCGCAGCCTCGGCGCCACCATGGTCTATGTCACCCACGACCAGATCGAGGCGATGACGCTCGCCGACCGCATCGTCGTATTGCGCGCCGGCCTCGTCGAGCAGATCGGCTCGCCGACCGAGCTCTATGACAAGCCGGCCAACACCTTTGTCGCCGGCTTCATCGGCTCGCCCAAGATGAACTTCATCACCGCCAAGGTCCGCGCAACCGGCCCGTCCTCGCTGGTGCTGGAAGGCGCGGCCTTCGTCGGCGGCACGCTGACGGTGGAGACGCCTTCGGCCGGCAAGGCGAAGGTGGGCGACACCCTCACCGTCGGCCTGCGCCCCGAACATCTCACCGTCGAGCCCGCTCAGCCGGTGCTGGCCCTCACCCTGGATTTCGCCGAGAGCCTTGGCGGCTCGACGCAGCTCTACGCCCGTGGCGAGGGCGAGCCGATCATCGTGCTCACCGCCGGCCGCCCCGCCCTCCAGCCGGGCGACGCGCTGAAGCTCGGCATCGACCCCCGCCACATCTATCTCTTCGACGCCGCCGGCCTCGCGCTCTGAGCCGACCCGTCCCCTGACAGGACCATTCCCGTGAAAGCACTCGTTCTGGAAAAGAAGGGCGAACTCGCGCTGAGGGACATCGACCTCCCCCTCGAGGTCGGCCCCGATGACGTGAAGATCGCCATCCACACCGTCGGCGTCTGCGGCAGCGACGTGCACTACTACACCCATGGCGCCATCGGCTCCTTCGTGGTGCGCGAGCCCATGGTGCTCGGCCATGAGGCTGCCGGCACCATCACGGCGGTCGGCGCCAATGTGAAGAACCTCAAGGTCGGCGACCGGGTCTGCATGGAACCGGGCGTGCCGAACATGAACTCGCGCGCCACCAAGCTCGGCATCTACAATGTCGACCCGGATGTGCGCTTCTGGGCGACGCCGCCGATCCATGGCGTGCTCACCCCCGAAGTCGTCCACCCCGCCGCCTTCACCTACAAGCTGCCGGAGAACGTCTCCTTCGCGGAAGGGGCGATGGTCGAGCCCTTCGCGGTCGGCCTGCAGGCGGCAACGCGCGCGCGCATTACCCCCGGCGATGTCGCGGTGGTGATCGGCTGTGGTCCCATCGGCATCATGACCGCGCTCGCCGCGCTCGCCGGCGGCTGCTCGCGCGTCTACATCTCCGACCTCTCCGCCCCCAAGCTCGCCATTGCCGGCCAGTATCCGGGCGTCCACCCGGTCAATATCACCGAGCGGGCGCTGAAGGACGTGGTGGCTGAGGAGACCGAGGGCTGGGGCGCCGATGTGGTGTTCGAGGCCAGCGGCTCGCCCCGCGCCTATGACGGGCTGTTCGACGTGGTGCGGCCGGGCGGCACGCTGGTGCTGATCGGCATGCCGGTGGAGACGGTGAAGTTCGACGTCGCCGCCGCCATCATCAAGGAAGCGCGGCTCGAAACCGTGTTCCGCTACGCCAACAATTTCGACCGCGCGGTGAACCTCATCGCCTCCGGCAAGGTCGATCTGAAGCCGCTGATCTCCGAGACCTTCGACTTCGCCGCGAGCATCGAGGCCTTCGACCGCGCCGCCAAGGGCCTGCCGACCGACGTGAAGCTGCAGATCCGCATGCCGTGAAGGGTGCGGCGCCGGTGGCTCCCTCTCCCCGTCGGGGAGAGGGTTGGGGTGAGGGGCCCTCGGCCCAACGCTCCGCAGCCGTGCCGGCCCTCACCGACCGGCTGCGCCGGCCACCTCTCCCCGACGGGGAGAGGACAAGATCAGACCACCACAGAACAGAACCACCGGAGTTTCACATGGCCTTACGGCTTCAGGGCAAGGTTGCCGCCATCACCGGCGCGGCATCGGGCATCGGGCTGGAATGCGCCCACGCCATGATCGAGGAAGGCGCGACCGTCGCCCTGGTCGACCGCGCCGCCGATGCGCTGGAATCGATCTGCGCCGAACTCGGCCCCAGGGCCGTGCCGGTGGTGGTCGATCTGCTCGACCCGGCGAGCGTCGCGACCATGCTGCCGCAGATCCTCGACCGTTGCGGCCCGCTCGACATCTTCCACGCCAATGCCGGCGCCTATATCGGCGGCGAGGTGGTGGAGGGCGATCCCGATGTGTGGGACCGCGTGCTCAACCTCAACGTCAACGCCGCCTTCCGCACCGTCCACGCCGTGCTGCCGCACATGGTGGAGCGCGGCACCGGCGACATCATCTTCACCTCGTCCATCGCCGGGGTGGTTCCCGTGGTGTGGGAGCCGGTCTATACCGCCTCGAAATTCGCCGTGCAGGCCTTCGTCCACACTGTGCGCCGGCAGGTCGCCAAGCATGGCGTGCGGGTGGGGGCGGTGCTGCCCGGCCCGGTGGTGACCGCCCTCATCAAGGACTGGCCGCAGGCCAAGCTCGACGAGGCGTTGGCCGCCGGCGCGCTGATGGAGCCGAAAGAAGTGGCCGATTCGGTCATCTTCATGCTGACCCGTCCGCGTAACGTGACCATTCGCGATCTGGTGATTCTGCCGAACGGAACGGATCTGTGACCATGGAAGGATGTTTCGCGGGGATCGATGTCGGCACGGGCAGCGTCCGCGCCGGCATTTTCGATGCGGCGGGCACGCTCATCGCCTCGGCCAAGCGCGACATCCGCATGTGGAAGGAGCCCGGCGACATCGTCGAGCAGTCCAGCGCCGACATTTGGGCGGGCGTCTGCGCCAGCGTGCGCGAGGCGGTGGCGAAAGCCGGCATCGCGCCCGCCGACATCAAGGGCATCGGCTTCGACGCCACCTGCTCGCTGGTGGTGCTGGGCGAAGGCGGGGCGTCACTGCCTGTCGGGCGCCATGGCGACGCGGCCCGCGACATCATCGTGTGGATGGACCACCGCGCCACCGGGCAGGCCGACCGCATCAACAAGCTCGGCAGCCCGGTGCTGGATTATGTCGGCGGCATCATCTCGCCGGAGATGGAGACGCCCAAGCTCCTCTGGCTTGCCGAGGAACTGCCCGCGACCTTCAACGCCGCCTGGCAGTTCCTGGATCTGGCCGATTTCCTCACCTGGAAGGCGACCGACAGCCTCGCCCGCTCGGTCTGCACCGTCACCTGCAAATGGACCTATCTGGCGCATGAGCGCCGCTGGGACGCCGACTATTTCCGCAAAGTGGGCCTCGGCGCGCTGGCCAATGACGGTTTCGCCCGCATCGGCACCGACATCGTTGCCGCCGGCACGCCGCTCGGCACCGGGCTGACCGCACGGGCGGCCGACGAACTCGGCCTCGCGCCGGGCACGGCGGTGGCGGCGGGCCTCATCGACGCCCATGCCGGCGGCATCGGCACGGTCGGCGCGCGCGGCGGCGCGGGGGATGCGCTGAACCGCATGGCCTATGTGTTCGGCACCTCCGCCTGTACCCTGCTCACCACCGCCGACCCCGCCTTCGTGCCGGGCGTGTGGGGGCCCTATTTCTCGGCCATGGTGCCGGACCTCTGGCTGAATGAGGGCGGCCAGTCCGCCGCCGGCGCGGCCATTGACCGTCTCGTGCGGATGCACCCGGCGGCGCCGCAGGCGGAGACGCTGGCGCGGGCCGAGGGCAAGAATCTCAGCATGTGGCTGGCCGCGCAGGCGGAAGCGGCGGGCGGGGCGGCGGCGATCGCCAGGCTCGCGGGCACGCTGCATGTGGTGCCGGAATTCCTCGGCAACCGCGCGCCCTTCGCCGACCATCTGGCGCGCGGCATTGTCGCCGGCCTCGGCATGGATGAGAGCGTGGAGAGCCTTGTCGGCCTCTACATGGCGGGCCTCGCCGGCATCGGCTATGGCCTGCGTCAGATCCTCGACGCGCAGCACGCCAAGGGCGCGCGCACCGATCTCATCGTCATCAGCGGCGGCGCCGGGCAGAGCCCGCTGGTGCGGCAAGTGCTGGCCGATGCCGGCGGCACCCGCATCGCCGCGACCACCTCGCCCGAGCCGGTGCTGCTCGGTTCCGCCGTGCTCGGTGCGGTGGCGGCGGGCCGCTATGCGAGCTTCGCTGCCGCCATGTCGGCCATGTCGGAGATAGAGGTGGTCTATGAGCCCGATCCCGCCTTGCGCGCCTGGCATGACCGGCGCTTCACGGCGTTCGAGGCGTTCCAGGCCGCCTATCGGGCGGCGCGGGGCTGATCAGCCTCACGCGACCGGGTAACCGGTCGCGCAGAGCGCGGCGAGCGCGTCCACCGACAGCGTGTCGAGGCCGAGTGCCGGCAGCAAATTGTTGTCGGCGGCGAGATCACGCCCGGCGGCGGCCGAGAGCAGCGCCACGCCCGCCGCGTGCAAGGTCGCCGGCCGGCCGGTGAGCTGGCCGAGCAGCACGGTCGGCACAAGGCCGAAGGGCACGTCCTCGAAAATATAGCGGCTATCGAAGCTGGTCGGCCCGAAGCCGCCGCGCCCTTCCGCGTGCATCTGCTGGTTCATCTCCGACACGCTGGCCATGGGCACGTGGAAGGAGAGCGAGAAATGCTCGCGCACCGTGCGCACCGACAGGCCGAAGCTCTCGGCGATGGCGAGGCGTTCGGCGTCCAGCGCCTCGATGACGCGCCCGACGGCCGGCGTCACATGCTCGCCCTGGCCCCAGACCTCGCCCTTTTCCATGCGGGTGAGGTTGAGCAGGGCGATGCCGAGATGGTTCTGCGGGTTGAGGTTGCTGAGCGCGATGGCGAGCAGCCCGTCGCGGCGCACGAAGCGGTCGCCGAACAGGGTGGTGCAGAGCGCGTGGCCCTCCTCGATCGCCTCCTTCGGCAGGGTGGCGACGTCGATCTTCTGGCGGACGGTGTTCACTTTCACGGTGTCGGGCGACTGCACCCGCGCGGTGAGCAGCGTGGTGCCCCAGACGATGATCGGTGCGCTCACCCCTCGCGTCGCCAGCGCCCGCGCGAGGTACAGCGCGCCGAAGGAGGAGTGCGAGGAGATGATGATGGGCTGTCCCGGCCGGATGTGCGGGATCACCGCGTCGAGCGCGGCGCGGTGGCCGTAACCGGGGAGCGCGAGGAACAGCACGTCGCTGGTGGCGACGGCCTCCCCGGCGCTGGCGGCGGTCGCGACCGGGCCCTCATAGTCCAGCGCGCCGAACGCCTTCAGCGGCGCCCCGGCGGCGAGCGCCTGCGTCGCCCGGCCGGAGGGCGACCACAGCACGGGCTCATGGCTGGCGGCGGCGAGGAAGCCGGCGACGCCAAAGGCGATGGAGCCGGCGCCGAGGATCGAGACACGCATGGGAATTTCCTTCGTCGGGAGTGGTCGAGGCGCGCGGGCGCACGCGCGACGCCGGGAAACCGGCGGGCAAGGGGAGCAGATAGGGCGCTCAGATATATTTGGTCGGCAGCGCCGTGGTGAACTTCATCTCTTCCATGGCGATGGAGGAGGAGAGGTCGGAGAACTCCACCCGGCTGATCAGGTTCTTGTAGACCTGGTCGTAGACGTCGATGTTCGGCACGACGACGCGCAGCAGATAGTCCGTCTCGCCGGTGAGGCGGTAGGCTTCCATGATCTCGGGAATGTCGCGAATCTCCTTGCGGAAGGCGTCGAGCCAGGCCGTGGTGTGACGGGGCACCTTGACCGAGATGAAGATGGTCATCGGCACATTGGCCTTGCGCTGGTCGATCAGCACGACCCGGTTGCGGATGAGGCCCATCTCCTCCATCCGCTTGATCCGCCGCCAGCACGGCGTGTGCGACAGCCCCACCGCCTCGGCGATCTCGACCACTGACTTGCCGGCGTCCTGTTGCAGGATGTCGATTATCTTGCGGTCGATCTGGTCGAACACGTCTATCCCCCTGCCGCCCTTTTATTCCGTTGTAGTTCAGCAGAGCGTTGTTCGTCGAAAACGTCAATATACGTGAAGGTCGTAGTGCGAACGCGAAGGATATTCGCGCGCGGCCGCCGCTCTACATCCCCCGCGGAGGATTCTTGGCGCAAAAATGGGCGTTTGGTGATCGCGGCGTAGCCATTTCGCAAAGGGCGTGACATCATCCTAAAACACAGCTAAATATTAGGATAACATCCTAATTTGCAACTATCTAACGTAAAACAACGCAATGCATTCCCGCGCGGCACCCTTATCATACCCTCCCACGATGTGTGGAAGTATGGGTCTGATGATGAAGCGGATTGGCCTGATCGGCGGCATGAGCTGGGAAAGCACGGCCGTCTATTACCGGCGGCTCAACGAGCAGGTGCGCGAGGCGCTGGGCGGGCTGAGCTCGGCCGATATCGTGCTGCGCTCGGTGAATTTCAGCGACATCGTCGCGCTGCAGAAGGCCGGCGACTGGGACGCCGCTGCGCAGGCGCTCGGCCAGGTGGCGCGCGAGCTGGAGCAGGCGGGGGCGGAGATGGTGTTGATCTGCACCAACACGATGCATCTGCTCGCCGACCAGGTGCAGGCGAGCGTCGGCATTCCGCTGATCCATATCGCCGATGTCACCGGCGCGGCGGTGCGCGCCGCCGAGTGCCGCCGCCCGCTCCTGCTGGCGACGCAGTACACGATGGAAAAGGACTTCTACCGCCACCGCATGGAGGAGCGCTTCGGCCTCGACGTGCTGGTGCCCGAGGCCGAGGAGCGCCGGCAGGTGCATGAGGTCATCTTCTCGGAATTGTGCTGCGGCATCATTCGCCCGGACTCCAAGCAGCGCTATCTCGACATTGTCGAGAAGGGGCGCGCGGCCGGGGCGGACAGCGTCATCCTCGGCTGCACCGAGATCGGCCTTCTGGTGAGCGCGGACGACTTCGCGTTCCCCACCTTCGATTCCACCCTGATCCACGCCGATGCCGCCGTGCGGCTGTCGCTGGGGGAGGGCGGGGCCATGGCGCCTGCCGATCTGGCCCCACTCGTGCATTGACGCCCGGCCGCCGCGCGAGCTCCGGGTCGCGAAAGGTCCACCGACAACCGCCAGAGGATGCCATGAACCGATTTGACCTGACCCGCCGCTCGACGCTGAAGCTTCTGGGAGCCGGCGCCGGCCTCGTCGCCGCGCCCTACGTCATCCGCCCCGCCCGCGCCCAGAGCAAGGTCGTGAACATCACGACCTATGACAAGTTCGTGCCGCAGTCCTTCATCGACCAGTTCCAGAAGGACACCGGCATCGAGGTCCGCGTCCGCCTGACCGACGACCAGGGCAAGCAGTACAATCTGCTCACCGCCGAGGGCAGCGCGCCGACCACCGACATCGTCACCGTCACCGGTCACCGCCTGTCGCAGTTCCTGTCGTCCAAGCTGATCGTGCCGCTCGATGTCGGCCGCATCGGCAATTTCGGCAACCTCGCGAGCGCCTATAAGGGCGCCCCGCAGCTGACCATCGACGGTAAGGTCTATGGCGTGCCGCTGCTCGCCGGCTTCGAGGGCCTCGCGCGCAACACGCAGTACACCAAGCCGACCCAGACCTGGGGCTACATGTTCGAGAGCGAGTTCAAGGGGCTCACCTCCTACATCATCTCCGACTTCCTCTCGATCGTGATGAAGTATCAGGGCAATGACGGTGACTACGTCACCTATGAGGGCAAGCCGGAGATCGCCCAGGCGGCGACCGACAAGGCGCGCGACTTCCTGATCGCCAACAAGGACAAGGTCCGCAAGTACTACGACGCGGGCTCCGAGGTGCAGCAGATGTTCCTCAACGAGGACATCTATCTTGCCCAGACCTGGTCGGGCCCCGCCGCCAAGCTGATCATGGAAGGCCACCCGATCGCGCTGTCGATCCCGAAGGAGGGCACCTATGGCTTCCTCTACTCCTTCAACATCGTCAACAACGCGCCGAACGCGGACGCCGCCTACACCTTCCTGAACGCCATCCTCGCCTCGCCCGAGATCGGCGCGGCGATGACCCGCCAGTCGGGCTTCAATTCGGCCTTTGGCGGCGTCGACAAGCTGCTCACCGACCGCGAGCGCGCGGCTCTGGCCCTGCCGCAGGAAGAGGTCGAGCGCATCCAGTTCTTCAGCTCGGTCAACCGCAAGATGAAGAACGACATGATCGACAAGGCCACCGCCGAGATCAAGGCGGCCTGATCAGTCCCATTGGCCTGATCGTCCACCTCACTGCACTCACAAGACTGCACGCACGAGACAGGCCGGGTCGCCCTTTGGCGGGCGATCCGGCACACTGGAGCCGATGACGACGCCATGGTCGAGAGCAGCATGACGGATACACGAACCGACCGCCGCGAGGCCGGTCCGCGCTACCGCGGCTGGATCGGCCGGCTCATCCGCTCGCCGCTCTATGGCGCCACGCTCGGCGCGCTCGCGGCCAGCCCGCGGGCCCGGCTGATCCTGCTGATCGTCGTGCCGCTGGCCTGGATCGTCACCTTCAACATCGGCCCGATCTACCAGATGGGCCGCATCAGCCTGATGCAGACCTACCCGGCCCCGGAGAGCGGGGCGATCCTAACGCTCGACAATTACAGGCTTTTCTTCCGCGAGCCGCTCTATTTCATGCCGTTCATCCGCAGCCTGGTCTTCGCGGCGGTGGTGACGGCGGTGACGCTGCTCGTGGTCTACCCGGTCGCCTATTACGTGGCGAAGGTCATCCGCCCGCAGAACCGCAAGCGCGCGCTGCTGCTGCTGCTGGTGCCGTTCTGGGCGGGCGAGATTATCCGCACCTTCTCGGTCATCATGCTGCTCGCCAATCGCGGCGCGCTGAACTACGCGCTGCGCGAACTGGGGATGATCGACCGGCCCATCCCCATGCTCTACACCTATTTCTCGCTCAGCTTCGGCGTGGTCTACCTCATCGCCCTCTACATGCTGCTGCCGCTCTACTCGGCCATCGAAAAGATCCCCCCGCAACTCATTGACGCTGCTGCCGATCTCGGCGCCGGGCCGTTCGAGCGCTTCAAGAGGGTGATCCTGCCGCTGTCCAAGGACGGCATCGTCTCCGGCTGCAGTCTCGTCTATCTCATCTCCATCGGCGTCTTCACCGCGCCGCTGCTGCTGGGCGGCCCGAACACCGTCATCTTCCCCGAGATCATCGCCGCGCTGTTCCACGCCTCGAACGACAAATGGCCGGCGGGCTCGGCCTTCTCCATCCTGATGCTCATCGTCTCGCTCTCCACCGTCGGCCTGTTCATGAAGGTCGTTGGCGGGCGGTCGGTGCGGCTGTCCTGAGGGCGCGCACATGACCAGCTTCGCCAGCCGCTATTTCACCGACCTGCCGAAGACGGCGCTGTCGGCCTCCTACTGGATCTTCGTGATCTACCTGCTGCTGCCGCTCAGCCTGATGATGGCGATGAGCTTCAAGGAGGCGAGCTTCATCGCCTTCCCGATCCAGAACTGGACGCTCGACTGGTACGCCAAGGTGCTGCAGGATCAGCAGTTTCTCGGCGCGGTCGGCTACTCCATCTTCATCGCGCTGGCGACGACAGTGATCGCGCTCGTCATCGGCGTGTGGATCGCGCTGCTGGTCGCGGCGGACGGCATCTGGGGCCGGGCGATGATCTTCGCGCTGGCCTGCCTGCCGGCGGTGGTGCCGGGCCTCATCAACGCGATCTCGATGCGCATCTTCATCCGCGTGCTGGATATACCCACCGGCACCGGCGCCATCATCCTCGGCCACACCGTCCACGCGGTGCCCTTCGTGGTGGTGATGGTGCTCACCCGCCTGCGCTCCATGCCGCACAGCCTGACGGATGCGGCGCGCGATCTCGGGGCCGACAATTTCGTCGCCTTCCTGCGGGTGACGGTGCCCTATCTCGCCCCGGCGCTGGCCGGCAGCGCCATCTTCTGCGTGCTGAGCAGCATTGACGACTTCGTGCGCACCTTCTTCCTCGGCGGCTACCAGCCGACCCTGCCCATGCTGATCTTCGCCAAGGTGCAGGGCGGCATGTCGCCGGAAATCAACGCCATGGCGACGATCGTGCTGATCGTCACCGCCGCCGTCGGCCTCTACGCCGAACATTTCACCCGTCGTTCCAAGGCCTGACCGATGCAGCCTGTCGTCCAGTTCCGCAACGTCAACAAGCTCTATGGCGCGACGCCTGCGGTCGCCGATCTCGATTTGTCGATCGCGCCCGGCCAGTTCGTCACCCTGCTCGGCCCCTCCGGCTGCGGCAAGTCGACGACGCTGCGCATGCTCGGCGGCTTCGAGCTGCCGACCTCCGGCGAGATCCTGCTCGACGGGCGGGACATCACCCGCCTGCCGCCCAACAAGCGCAATGTGAACATCGTCTTCCAGGACTACGCGCTGTTCCCGCACCTCACCGTCGGGCGCAATGTCGCCTTCGGGCTGGAGCTGAAGGGGCTGTCTTCCGACGTCATTCACCGGCGCACCATGGAATTGCTGGCGCTGGTGCAGCTCGGCGATTTCGCCGACCGGATGCCCTCGCAGCTCTCGGGCGGCCAGCGCCAGCGCGTCGCGCTGATGCGTGCGCTCGCCCCGGACCCGGACGTGCTGCTGCTCGACGAGCCGCTGAGCGCGCTCGACGCCAAGCTGCGCGAGCAGATGCAGATCGAGCTGAAATCCATCCAGCAGCGCACCGGCAAGACCTTCCTGTTCGTGACGCACGACCAGGAAGAGGCGCTCACCATGTCGGACGTGGTGGTGGTGATGAATGGCGGGCGGATCGAGCAGATGGGCGACCCGCACACGCTCTACGCTTCGCCGCGCAGCCGCTTCGTGGCCAATTTCATCGGCCAGAGCAATCTGTTCGAGGCGCAGGTGATGGGCCTCGAGGGCGAGATGGCGGCGCTGTCCTGGAACGGCCAGACCGTGCGCGCCCGGCGCAACGGCACCAGCCCGGCCATCGGCGCGCGCGTCGCCTTCATCGTGCGGCCGGAATCGATCTACTGCCTCGGCCAGACGCCGGGCGATGCCTTCGCCGTGCCCGGCCGTGTGGTCCGCCGCATCTTCAAGGGCAGCCACACCACGGTGGAGATCGAGCTGGCGGGCCGCCAGAGCGTGACCGCCGAGCTCGACCCGGAGGCGCTGGCCCGACTTGCCGGCGACGAGGTGCTCGTCGGCTGGCGCTGGGAAAACGCGGTGCTGCTGGCGGACTGAACCCGGCCCGCCACCGACCTAACGCACACATGCCCGCGCGCCGGCCGCATGGGGCTTGAGACCGCTTGGAAAGGAACGACCATGACCAGTCAGGGGATCGAGGCGCTCGATGAGCTCAACCGCCGTGTGCGGCATGACCTCGCCTGCCTCAACTATCCGCCGGCCAACTGGTCGGTGCCGGTGCCCTCGCCGGATGGCCGCCCGGTCAGCGATGTCGTCATCATCGGCGGCGGCATGTGCGGGCTGGTGGCGTGGTTCGCGCTCACCCGAGCCGGGGTGCGCAATATCCGCATCATCGACAAGGCGCCGAAGGGCAAGGAAGGCCCATGGGTGACCTATGCCCGCATGGAGACGTTGCGCTCGCCGAAGATCCTGCTCGGCCCGGCGCTCGGCATGGCCTCGCTCACTTTCCGCATGTGGTTCACCGCCCGCTTCGGCGAGAGCGCGTGGGAGGAGCTGTTCCGCATCCCCCGGCCGATGTGGATGGACTATCTCAACTGGTATCGCGACGTGCTCGCCATTCCCGTCGAGAACGACATGCCGGTCTCGCGCATCCTGCCGCGCGAGGATGGGCTGATGGAGCTGGAGATCGCCGGCGGGGCTGGCATCCTGACCCGCAAGGTGGTGATGGCCACCGGCCGCGACGGGCTGGGCGAGCCGACGATCCCCTATTTCGTCGCCCCGATCGAACGGCACCGGCTCTGGGCCCATTCGGCCGATCCGGTGGATTTCGCCAGGCTCGCCGGCAAGCGCGTGGTGGTGATCGGCGTCGGCGCCTCGGCGGTGGACAATGCGGCGGAGGCGCTGGAGGCGGGAGCCGCCGAGGTGCGCCTGCTCGCCCGGCGCCCGACCATGCCGACCGTCAACAAGCTGATGGGCATCGGTTCCTATGGCGTCACTGCCGGCTTCCCGCGCATCGCGCCGGAATGGCGCTGGCGGATGATGGATTATTCCACCAAGCAGCAGACCCCGGCGCCGCACAATTCCACCCTGCGGGTGAGCCGCCACCCCAACGCCTTTTTCCATTTCGACTGCGGCATCGGCTCGGTGCGCGAGGAGAACGGCGAGGTGGTCATCACCACGGTGAAGGGACGCGAGTTCCGTACCGATTTCGTCATCCTCGGCACCGGCTTCTCCATCGATCCGGTGGCGCGCGAGGAGCTCGCCGACTACCGCGACGCCATCGCCTGCTGGGAGGACCGCTTCACCCCGCCGCCGGAGGAAGCCAATCGCGATCTCGGCCGCTTCCCGTGGCTGGCCGACGACTTCTCCTTCACCGAGAAGGTGCCGGGCACCGCGCCCTGGCTCGCCAACATCCACTGCTTCAATTACGGGGCGACGATGAGCCTCGGCAAGGTCTCGGGCGACATCCCCGCCATCAGCGAGGGCGCGCACTGGCTGGCGCAGGGCATCGCCGGCGCCCTGTTCATCCGCGACATCGACGCCCACTGGCAGGCGCTGCTCGCCTACGCCAAGCCCGAACTCGACGGCTCGGAATGGACCGATGCCGACGCTCCCGTCGATGCCTCCATCGGCGCGCCCGTCGCCCAGCAGAAGACCGCGTGAGGACCATGCGCAAGACCGTTTATTACTTCCACGCTCTGTCCTCGCCCTGGGCCTATCTCGGCTGGCCGCAGTTCAAGGCGCTGATCGAGAAGCATGATCTCGACGTGGTGGTGCGCCCGACCCGCATCGTGCCGGAAAATGGCGGCGTGCCGCTGCGCTCGCGCCCGCAGCCGCGGCAGGATTATCACGCGGTGGAGCTCGATCGCTGGCGCAAGCGGCTGAACATGCCGCTGGTTCTGAAGCCGGCTCACTACCCGACCAATAACGAGTTCTCCGCCCGCATGGTCATTGCCGCCGACCGGCTCGGCCTGCCGGCGCTGGAGCTGAGCCACGCCTTGCTGCGCGCGCTGTGGAGCGAGGAGAAGGACGTGACCGACCCGGCCGTACGCATCGCGGTGGCCAATGCCCTCGGCCTCGATGGCGAAAAGCTGCAGGCGATGGAGGACGAGCCCGCCATCATGCAGGCCTGGCTCGACAGCCATGAGGAAGCGACGCGGCGCGGCGTGTTCGGCACCCCGACCTGGATCTACAAGGACGTGCTCTATTGGGGCCAGGACCGCCTGAGCTTCCTCGATGAAGCGCTGTCGGAGGATTGAGCGATGAGTGACACCGCCCCCGCGACCGTGCCTGCCGCACCGCTGCCGGACGTCATCGACACCGTCCTCGGCCTCGATGCCTCGTCGCCGACGCTGGCGCTGCGGGAGGAGCGCGCCAAGCTCAAGCATCTGACTCAGACCAGCTACCTCGCCGCGTTGCGACCCGCCGAACCGCGCAACTTCTCCTATGCCCGCCGCGCCGCGCTCGCCGCGCGCATGGCGGCGGCGTGGAAGGCATTGGAGCTCAACGCCCATTACACCGCCGCGCTGGCGGCGGAGGGTGGCGATGCTGAGGATGTCCGCATCGCCGATCCCGCCTTCCGGCCGGAGGATGCGACCAGCCCGCTCGCCGTGCTGCTGCGCCATGTCGATCTGGTCACGCTGAGTCCGAAGGCGGCGACCCGCGCCCATGTCGAGGCGCTGAAGGCCGCCGGGCTCGATGATCGCGACATCGTTGCCCTCGCCGGCCTCATCGCCTTCGTGAATTATCAGGTGCTGCTCGTCGCCGGCCTGAAGATGCTGCGGGATCACTGACCATGAGCGCCCCCACCGACACGACCGACGCCCCGCGCGAGACCGTCCACGCCTTCACCACGCAGCCGCTGGACTGGCGCCCTTATGTCGGCATGGTCGACTATGACAGAGCAACGGACGCCCAGCGCGAGGCGCTGAGCATGACGCCCTCCAATAAGGGCATCTCGCCCTATGTGCTGGTGCTCGCCCATGAGCCGGAGGCGCTGCGCGAGCGCACGCCTTTGTTCAACGACATCATGTACAGCGAGGGCGGCCTGTCGCGCGGCGGGCGCGAGCTCGGCGCGCTCGGCGCCTCCGTGGTCAATCGCTGCGTCTATTGCGCCGCCGTCCATGCCGCCCGCTACATCCAGCTCGAGAAGAAGCCGGAGGTGGTGGAGGAGATCTATGCGAAGGAGACCAAGGCGGACCTGCCGGCCCCCGAGCAGGCGCTGTTCGACTTCGCGGTGGACCTGACCGCCAACCCCGGCGATGTCGGCGGCTACCATCTCTATCACCTGCGCAATAGCGGGCTGTCGGATCTGGAAATCCTCGACCTCATCCATTCCGTTGCCATTTTCGGCTGGGCCAACCGGCTGATGCACACGCTCGGCGAACCGCTGCGAAAGGCCTGAGTGGACCCGAACTCCCCTCCCGCCAGCCCTAATGTCCGGCCGTTCACGGTCGGCCATGGCGACGTGCTGCGCATCGCCGTGCCGATGATGGCGGCGTACCTCTCGACGCCGCTGGTCGGGCTCGTCGCCACCATGGTGGTCGGCCAGCTCGGCGAGGAGGCGTTGATCGGCGGCGTGGCGCTGGCCGCGGTGATCTTCGACGTCATCTTCGTCTCGTTTAATTTCCTGCGCGCCGCCACCGCCGGATTCACCGCCCAGTCGCTCGGCGCCGGCGACCGGGTGGCCGAGCAGCGCATGCTGCTGAGCGGGCTCTTGATCGCGCTTGCCGGCGGGCTGCTCATCCTCGCGGTCCATGCCCCGCTCGGCCGGCTGAGCCTCGCCGTGCTCGGGGCGGAGGGCGAGGTGGCGCAGGCGGCGAGCGTCTATTTCGGCTGGCGCATCTGGTCGGCGCCCTTCGCGCTGGTGAATTTCGTCATTTTCGGCTGGGTCATCGGCCTCGGGCGGTCGATCAGCGCCATGGTGCTGCAAACCCTGCTGAACGGGCTCAACCTCGCCTTGAGCCTGTGGTGGGTGCTCGGCCTCGGCTGGGGGCTGGCAGGCCTCGCCCTCGCCAGTCTGGCGGCGGAGGCGGCGACGACGCTGGCCGGGCTGGTGCTGATCGCCGTCCGTACCGACCGGCGGCTGTGGACCCTGCCGAGCCTGCCGGAGCTGAAGCGGCTGTTCTCGGTCAATTCCGACATGATGATCCGCTCCTTCGCGCTGCTTCTCGGGCTCTCCTTCTTCACCCGGCAGAGCGGCACGCTGGGCATCGACATCCTCGCCGCCAACACCATCCTGCTGCGCTTCTATTTCTTCGGCGTCGCCTTTCTCGATGGCGTCGCCACCGCCGCCGAGCAGCTCGCCGGGCGGGCGGTGGGCGCGCGCTACCGGCCGGCCTTCGACCGGGTGATCGCGCTCACCACGCTGTGGGGCTTCGTCTTCGCCGTGCTGGTGTCGCTCGGCTTCCTCGCATTGTCCGGCACGGTGATCGCGCTCGCCGCCCCCGGTCCCGAGGTGGCGCGCCTCGCTTATCTCTATCTGCCCTATGCGGTGGCGCTGCCGATCATCGGCGTCGTCGCCTTCCAGATGGACGGGGTCTATATCGGCGCCACCTGGTCGCGCGAGATGCGCAACCTCATGCTGGCCTCGCTGGTGCTCTATGTTGCCGCCTGCGCCGTGCTTCAGCCGCTCCTCGGCAATCACGGCCTGTGGATCGCGCTCGGCCTGTTCCAGTGCGCGCGCAGCGTGGCGTTCCGCTGGATGCTGCCGCGCCTCGCCACCCGCACCATGGGCCCGGCATCGGCCTGAGTGGCGTCCGCCGCCTCAGTCGATGAGCTCGATCTCCACCCGGTCGCGGCCATTCGACTTGGCGCGGAACAGGGCGAGGTCGGCGGCCTTGATGAGGTCTTCCGGGCTCACCCCGTCGATCGGCACCATGGCGGCGGCGCCGATGCTGATGGTGACATGGCCGTCCTGCGCGGGAATGTCGAGCGCGTGGATGCGGGCCATGATCTGATCGGCCACCTCCTGCGCCCTCGCGAGCTCGGTATTGAGCAGAACCACGACGAACTCCTCGCCGCCGAACCGCGCGGCGAGATCGCCCGAGCGCCCGACCCCCTCCTGGATGGCATCGGCGACCTTGCGCAGCACGTCGTCGCCGGCCAGATGGCCATGGCTGTCATTGTAGCGCTTGAAATTGTCGACATCGATCATCAGCAGGGCGATCGGGGCGTGGATGCGCAGCGCCCGGCGCCATTCGGCGAGCATGTACTCGTCGAAATAGCGGCGGTTGCCGAGCCCGGTCAGCCCGTCGATGCGGGTGAGGCGCTCCAGCTCCAGATTGGCCTGCATCAGCTGGCGCTGGCTCTCGCGCAGCGCGGTATAGGCCGCGTCGCGCTGAACATGATCGAGATAGGCGCGGGTGTGGTAGCGAATGCGGGCGATCAGCTCGATACGGTCCGGCAGCTTGACCAGATAGTCGTTCGCCCCGGCCTGGAAGGCGGCGCTCTTCACCGCCGGCTCGTCCTTGGCCGAGAGCACGATCACCGGCACGGCGTGGGTCGTCGGCGTGTCGCGGTAGCGACGCACGAGGTCGAGCCCGTCCATGCCGGGCATGACGAGATCCTGCAGGATGACGGTTGGCTTCACCTCCTCGGCGATGCGCAGCGCCTCCAGCGGGTCGGTGCAGTAGTGGAAATCGAGGTCCGGCTCGGTCGACAGCGCGCGGCGCACGGCCTCGCAGATCAGCACCTGGTCGTCCACCAGCAGCACCATGGACAGGTACTTCTCCGCCCCCGGCGGCAGATGAGCCCCGTGCGGATCAGGGTCCGTGTCACGTATCATGGAACAACCTCGTCTGACGGGCGGCCGATTGCCTCGGTGAGGCGATCGGCGATAAGAGCGAGCGGCAATATGTCAGCGGCCGCGCCCAGCGCTGCGGCGGCCTTGGGCATGCCATAGACGGCGGAGCTCGCCTGATCCTGGGCAATGGTGAGATGGCCCGCCTTGCGCAAAGTGAGCAGGCCCTGGGCGCCATCGCGCCCCATGCCGGTGAGCAGCACGCCCAGCAGCGGTCCTCGCCAGTGCCGGGCAGCGCTCTCGAAGAATACATCGACCGAGGGCCGGTAGGGATAGCTCACCGGCTCGGCAGTGTAGGCGAGATCACCGGCGGCAGTCAGCACCATATGGTCGGCGGTGGCGGCGATGAGCAGCGTGCCGGCTTCCGGCCGATCACCGCTCGCCGCCGGGCGTACCGGCAGGCGCGCCTGCTGGGCGAGCCAGCTCGCGAGCCCCGGCACGAATTTCGGGTCGACATGCTGCACCAGCACCAGCGCGGCGGGAAAGCCGGCGGGAAGCCGGGAGAGCACCGCGGCCACCGCCGCCGGTCCGCCCGCCGAGGCACCGATGGCGACGAGCGTGCGCGGGCCGCGTGTTTCCGGCGCCGCCGGGGCCGGGCGCGGCGTCCGTCCGTCGCCGACCAGCTTGCCGATGGTGGCGATCTTGGCGAGCAGCGTGGCGGCCGGCGCCACCGGGTCGTCGCCGCGCGCGGTCGGGATGTCGACGGCGTCGAGCGCGCCATGGCCCATCGCCTCATAGACGCCCGACACATTGGCATCGATGCTGGCGGTGACCAGCAGGATCGGGCAGGGCGTCGCTGCCATGATGCGGCGGGTCGCTTCCACGCCGTCCATGTGCGGCATGGTGATGTCCATCAGCACGAGATCGGGTAGGTCGCGCGCGCAGGCGGCCACCGCCTCGCGCCCGTCGGCGGCGATCCAGGCGACCTGATGCTCCGGCGCGGCGACGATGATCCGGCGCAGCAGCTCGGCGGCCATTGGCAGGTCATTGACGATCCCGATCCTCATGCCCCTGCTCCCGCTCATCCGACGGCTGGCCCGATGAGATCGGTCACCGCCTGGATCAGCGTCTCGTCATGGAAGCTGCCCTTGGTCAGATAATAGTCCGCGCCGGCGTCGAGACCACGGCGCCGGTCCTCCTCGCGGTCCTTGTAGGAGACGATCATCACCGGCAGGTTGCGCAGGCGCGGGTCGCGGCGCATCAGCGTCACCAGCTCGATCCCGTCCATGCGCGGCATGTCGACATCGGTCACCACGAGGTCGAAGCCCTCCGAGCGCACGACGTTCCAGCCATCCATGCCATCGACGGCCACCTCCACCTCATAGCCGTGATGCTCGAGCAGCTTGCGCTCCAGCTCGCGCACGGTGAGCGAATCGTCGACCACCAGCACGCGCTTGCGCCGCTGCGCGGGGCGCTGCCGCGCGGGCCGGCAATGCCGCGCAGGCTGCCTGCGGCGGCCAGCTTGTCGGCCGAGCGCAGCAGGTCGTCCATGTCGACGATCAGCACCGGCGCGCCGTCCTCCATCAGCGCGGCGGCAGCGATGTCCTTGATCTTGCCGAGGCGCGGGTCGAGCGGGCGCACAACCAGCTCGCGCTCGCCGCGAAAGGCGTCGACCACCAGCCCATAGGCGCCGGCGCCGTTGCCGATCACCACCACGGCGAGTTCGTTCCCGCCCGCCTCCGCGTCGCCCAGACCCAGCAGCTCATGGGCGGTGACCAAGCCGATGCGCTGCCCGTCCACGCCGATATGCGGGCGCCCCTCCAGAAGCTGCACCGCCTCGCGCGGCACCCGCAGCGTGCGGGTAAGCCCGGCCAGCGGCAGAGCGTAGGGCTCGCCGGCGATGTCGACCAGCAGGGTGCGGATGACCGAAAGGGTGAGCGGCAGTTCCAGCAGGAAAGTGGTGCCCGCACCCGGCTGCGTGGTCACGCGCACCTTGCCGCGCACCTGCCGCACCATGGTCTGCACCGCGTCCAGCCCGACGCCGCGCCCGGAGACGTCGCTCACCACCTCCTTCATCGAGAAGCCCGGCAGGAACAGGAAGTCCAGCAGTTCCCCCTCGCTCAGCCCCGCCGCCGCGTCGGCGCCGATCAGCCGGCGGGTGACCACGGCGTGGCGCAGGGCGGAGAGGTCGATGCCGTGGCCGTCATCGGCGATAAGGATCTGCAGCAGCCCGGCATGGTGGCGGGCTTCGAGGCGGATAATGCCTTCCTCCGGCTTGCCGGTGGCGCGGCGCTGCTCGGGTGTTTCCAGCCCATGGTCGATGGCGTTGCGCAGCAGATGGCCGAGCGGGGCGTCGAGCTGGTCGAGAATGTCGCGGTCGATCCCGGTCGAGCCGCCGATGATCTCCAGCCGCGCGCTCTTGCCGAGCGCATGGGCGAGGTCGCGCACGGTGCGGGCATAGGCCCGCACACCATCCTCGAAGGGCCGCATCCGGCTCGCCAGCGTCTCGTTATAGAGCCGGTTGGCGAGGTCGGTGCTGCGCCGGTCGAGCGCGTCGAGTTCGGCCAGCCGCGCTTCCAGCGCCTGCCGGCCATCCTCCAGCGCACCGCGCGCCAGCATCAGCGCCTGCGCGGTCGGGCCGTCCTCCGTGCCGGGCGGCAGGGTGGCGCGCACGCTGTCGAGCGCGCGGGCGAGGGCGGTGTGCTCGCGGCGCAGACGGGTGAGGCTGTCGGCGAAGGGTCGCAGCCGCCGCGCCTCGATCAGCGATTCGCCGGCGAGGCCGAGCAGGCGCGTCATGCTCGTGGCGGTGATGCGGATCATCCGCTCGCCGCTCTCGCTGACGGGCTCGGGCGGAGGTGGCGGGACCGGGCGCGCCGGTTCTGGCGCCGGCGCCTCCGGGGGAGAAAGGGCTGGCGCACCGTCATCCTGCGCGGTCGCCTGCGCCAGCGCGGCGAGGAAGCCGTCGATCTGGGCCGCCGCCGGGCCGTCCTCGGCGCCCTCCGTCGCCGGGTCGGCGACCAGCGCCAGCAGGTCCACGCCGCGCAGCAGCGCGTCGATAGGAGCACGGCTCAGCCGCAGCTTGCCGTGCTGGGCGGCGACGAGGCACTCCTCCATGGCGTGCGCCACCCGCACCGCCGGCATCAGTTCGACAATGCGCGCCGAGCCCTTGAGCGAATGCGCCGCCCGCATCGCCGCTTCCAGATGCGGCGCGGAGGTCGGCTCGCGCTCCAGCGTCAGCAGGGCCTGCGTCAGTGCCTGCGACTGCGTCTCCAGCTCGGCGCGGAACAGGTCGAGCATGGAGAACTGGCTGAGATCGGGCGTGCCGGAGGCGCTCATGCCAGCCCCCGCCCGAGCGCGTCGAGCAGCGCGGGGCCGTTGAGCCGCCCCACCGCGTGGCCCTGCCAGTCGATCAACGCATCGGTGAAGCGCGCGCCCGCCCGCTCGACGGTGGCGGGGAGCGGGCGCAGCTCGGCGTCCGTGCAGCGATGCAGGCCATGCACCTCGTCGGCCTCGAAGGCGACGCGGCGGCGTTCGGCATCGCCAATCACCACGAGCCGGGCAAAGCCGGTGGCGCGCCCGCCATCGTCTGCCTCCGCGGTGCCGAGGAGTTCGCCGAGCGCGACCTTCACCAGCAATTCGCCGCGCACATTGACGATACCGCGCACCAGCCGGTCGCGCCGGTGCGGCAGGCTGTGGCTGCGCCGGGGCTCGGTGATCTCGGTCACCAGCCCGGCCGGCAGGGCGAGCCATTCGCGGCCGAGGCGGAAGATCAGCACTTTCCGCGCGCTCGCCTGCGCCGCCTCGGTCTCGCGGCGCGGCGCGGCGATGTGGCGGGCCCATTCGGCGCGGTAGCCCGGCGGCAGCGGGCGGGCGAGCAGGCCGCCGGCGCCGACGCTTTCGCCCGTCCGGGGGGCGTCGGGCTTGATGTCATCCTCGGGCGCCGCCATCAGCCGTCACCGCCCGCGCCGAGCCGCTCCAGCCGCGCGCGCAGCCGGGCGGCGCCCGCCTCGTCGCCCTTGCGGCGCAGAAGCAAAGCGAGATGGGCAAGTGCCTCGCGGTGGTCCGGCGCAAGATACAGCGCCTTGCGGTACTGCTCGGCGGCGCCGGCGGCGTCGTCGCCGGCGTCGCAGGCAAGGCCGAGCAGATAGAACACGCCGGCCGAGGGGCCGAAAGCGGCGATGTGCCGGTGCGCGGCCGCCTTGGCCTCGGCCAGGCGCCCGGCATTGGCCGCGGCCTCGATCGCGGCAAGGCTGGCCGCCGCTTTGTCGCCGCCGGCGGACGGCGCCGCCGGGGCCGGCGAGACCGGCACGCGCGGCGCGGCGAGGCGGTGCGGTGCGGTGGCCGGCGCGCGCGCGGCCGGGCGGGCGACGGGGCGCCCCTCCGGCCTGGGTGACGGACGGCGCGCGGGGGCCGCCGGGCGCGGGGCAGGGCGCGGCGTCGGCGCCACGCGGGTGAAGGCAAAGGCCATCGGGCTGCGCAGCGAGGCATAGCCGTTGAGCAGCGGCAGGCCGGATTCCGCCGGCCCCACCAGCAGCAGCCCGTCCGGCGCCAGCCGCGCGCCGAGCCGCTCCAGCGCCCGGATCTGGTCGGCGCGGTCGAAATAGATCAGCAGGTTGCGGCAGAAGATGACGTCATAGGCCGTCTCGCCCAACAGCAGGCCGGGATCGAACAGATTGCCGGTGCGCAGCCGCACCGGCGCGCGCACGGCCGCGTGGGGACGGTAGCCCCCGTCCACCGCCTCGAAATAACGCTCGCGGAAGGCGAGGTCGCGGCCGCGAAACGAATTGCGCCCATAGATGGCGCGCCGCGCCTCGACGATGTTGCGGGTGGAGACGTCCACCGCGTCGATCACGAAGCCGTCGGCGGGGATGCCGGCATCGAGCAGCGCCATGGCCATGGAATAGGCTTCCTCGCCGGTCGAGCAGGGCAGGCTGAGCAGCCGCAGCGGGCCGGTATGCGTCGCCCGCCCGGCGACGTGCTGCGTCATCGCCGCAAAGGCGCGGGGATCGCGGAAGAACCAGGTCTCTGGCACGACGATGGCGTTGACCAGCTCCTGAAGCTCGGTCGGGTCGGCGGCGGCATGGCGGGCATAGGCGGTCTCGTCGGCAATGCCGGTGGCCGCGAGGCGCTGGCGCACGGCATAGGCGATCGTCTGCGCGCCGAGCGTTCCGGCATCGAGCCCGATCGTGTTGTGCAGCAGGCGCTCAATGGGGCCGTGCTCCGTCCTGTGGCTCGCCGCCGCGCTCATGGCCAAGCCCTCTTCATGGCCGCACCTCTCCGCTCGCCGGTTCTACCTGGCGGAACAGGATGGCGCGGATGTCATCGCTCAGCAAAGCCGGCGCCTTGACCCATTGCAGCAGCCCGTCCGCATCGGCGGCGACCGGGCCGAGATAGGCGGGCATGCCCGCCTCGACGCCCGTCGGCACGAAATCGGACGGCGCGCGCTTCACCGTGGCGATCACCTCCTCGGCGGCGAGCGCCAGAAGGGCGGCGCCCTCGCCCGCTTCCGGGTAGCGCAGCAGGATGATGCGCGAGCTCATCACCTCCGCCACCGGCTGGCCGGTGGCGAGGAGCGCGAGGTCGAGCAGCGGCACGGGCTGGCCGTGATAGCTGATAAGGCCGGCGATCCCCGACGGCGCGCCGGGCAGCGCCTTGGCGGCGACGAGCGGCAGCACCTCCTCGACCTGCCGCGCATCGAGCACGTAGCGGTCCTTGCCGATGCGGAATGTGAGGAACAGCACTGTCGCCCCCGGGCTCAGGCCCTGAGCCTGAACCGCGCGATCGAACTGCGCAAGCCGCCGGACACCTGGCTCAGCTCGTCAATGGCGAGCGTCGACTGGTGCAGCGATTCCACCGTCTGCTGCGCCGCCTCGCTGAGCTGGCCGAGCGCGTCGCTGATCTGCTCGGCGCCGGTGGCCTGCGCCTGCATGCCCTCATTGGCGATCTCGAAGCGCGGCACGAGGCCCTGCACCTGCTGGATGATCGCCGTGAGCTGGCCCCCGACCTCCTGCACCTCGGTCATGCCGCGCCGCACTTCCTCGGAGAACTTGTCCATGCCCATCACGCCGGCGGCGACCGCCGACTGGATGTCCCGCACCATCTGCTCGATGTCATAGGTCGAGGTCGCCGTCTGGTCGGCGAGGCGGCGGATCTCGGTCGCCACCACGGCGAAGCCGCGCCCGTACTGCCCGGCCTTCTCCGCCTCGATGGCGGCGTTGAGCGAGAGCAGGTTGGTCTGGTCGGCCACCTTGGTGATGGTGGTCACCATCTGGTTGATGTTGCCGGCCTTCTCACTGAGCACGGCCAGCTTGCCGTTGATGGCGCCCGCCGCCTCCATCACATGGCGCATCGTCGCTTCCATGCGGGCAAGGCCGGCCTGGCCACCGCCGGCCAGCGTCGCCGTCTCCTCGGCGACATGCGACACCTCGGTCATGGTGCGCACCAGCTCGTTCGAGGTGGCGGAAATCTCCTTGGCGGTGGCGCCGATCTCGGTGGTGGTGGCGGCGATCTCGCTGGAGGTCGCCTGCTGCTCCTTGGAGGTGGCGGCGAGTTCGGTGATCGAGGTGTTGACCTGGATGCTCGACTTCTGCACCTGCCCGATCAGCGCAGTGAGCTCGTCCGCCATGGCGTTGAAGCCATCGGCCAACGTGGCGAACTCGTCGCGCCGCGTCAGCGCGAGCCGGGTACTGAAATCGCCGGTGCGCATCACGCCGACCGCTCCCACCAGCGTGCCGAGCGGCACGGTGATGGCGCGGAACAGCAGCCAGCCGCTCAGCAGCGACAGCGCGGCGGCCAGGATGAAGCCGAGATAGAGCCCGATCTCGGCGTTGCGGATCACCGCGACGATATGGTCGGTGGAGGCTTCCTCCGCGGCCTGATTGAGCGCCACCGCCTCGTCCAGCGCCTTGTCGATGGAGGCGAGGCGCGGCATCAGATCGGTGCGGATCGCGGCGTGCAGCGCGTCGGCCGGAAGGGTGAGCGCGGCATCCTCCGCCGGCCAGAAGCCATTCGCTTCGGCCTTGAGCGCCTCGTAATTGCGCCGGTCCTCCGAGGAATCCAGCGTCGCCTCATAGGCCGCGAGACCCTGCGTGATCGTGGTCCGGTTCGCCTTGAGCTGCTCCAGCACCGCCGCTCGACCGTTGCTGTCGGTCTCCAGCGCGACGGAGGTCAGAAGCCCCTGCGCGCGGGCCCAGGCCTCGCGCATCTTGAGGCTGGCGATCAGGGCGGGGACGGTGCTGGTCTCGATGGTCAGCGCTTCCTGCTCGGCCTGGCGGAACCAGCGGTAGCTCACCGCCGTCACCGCGCTCAGCACCAGCAGCACCGCCAGGAAACTCGCAAGAATGCGGTGGCGGATTGTCAGTCGGGTCATGACCAGCTTTCATCGCAAGCGAAATGTAGAGACCGCAAGGTAACAGGCAGATATTGCCACAATCTTGCTCAAAACCTTGGTATCGAAGGTATCAAGGTAAGATAACCCAGCGTCCGGGCGCCGATGCCGGCAGCCTGCCCTGGGTCAGCCAGGCGAGCGGGATGGGCCACAGCGTGTCCTGAAAGCGCGCATGGAAGAAGGCGAAATGGCCGATCGCGGCCACCCCGATATCGGCCGGGGCGATCCGCAGATGGGCGCGCGCCGCGCCGGTAAAATGGCCGAGCGCCCGTTCCAGCGCCGGCACGGTGCCGTAGGGGTCGTCCTCCAGCCCGATGGCGAGCAGCGCCGCGCGGGCGGTGGCGAAGCGCGCGGCGAGACGTTCGGCTTCGCCGGGACGGTGCCGGCGCACGCTTGAGGGGTAATGCGGGCCCATACCCGCCCAGTCGTGCGCGACGCCGGCCGGTGTGTCCTCCATCCAGCCGAGGCGGCCGCCGGGAAAATAGCCGGCGAGCCGGGTTAGCGCGGGCATGGCGACATGCCATTTCAGCACCATGCCGGCGCGGGACGTGGGGGCATAGTCGCGCCAATGGGCGTATTGCGCGCCGACCGTCACCGCGCGGCGCACCTGCGCATTGGACGGCGCGAGGCCGAAAGCGACGCCGCCGAAGGAATGCGCGACGAGGTCGAGCGCGTCGCCGGGGAAGCTCCGGCGGATGAAGACGAGCGCGCCCTCCAGATCCTTTTCGCCCCAATCGGTCCAGTCGGCCTCAAAGCCGCGCAGCCGGGCGGGACGGCTCTCGCCAATGCCGCGATAGTCGAAGGTGAGCACGTTGAAGCCATGGCTGTGCAGCCAGCCGGCGAAGCGGGCGTAATAGCGCGCCCGCACCGACGTCGCGCAGGCGATGACCACGCTCGCCTGGTGCGGCGCCCTATCCTCATGACGCCACAGCGTCCCGCCGAGCTCATAGCCATCGGCGGCGGGAAAGCGGACGGGCAGGCCGGGAGGGTAGGGGATCACGGGGGTCGTCACGCGGCGGCACCTCTCGGCGCCGAGCATGACGCGCCGGCCCGCGCCTGTCGATCAGGCCGGCGTCGAGACAGGTGGGGCCGGAGCGGGCGCGGGCACCAGCTTTCCCGTCAGCAGCAGCCAGAGCGAATGGCCGGAGGTGATCCCCACCACCACTGTCGCCAGAGCGAGCAAGGCGGGGGCGAGCAGCGCCAGCGCCCCGGTCTCGCCGCGCCCGATCAGCTGGATGCTGGCGGTGGCCAGCGCGGTGAGACCGAAGGTGAAGGCCCAATAGGCCGGCGACAGCGATTGCTTGAGGATCCACGGCAGCAGCCGCGCCAGCAGCAGGAGCTGCAGCAGGCCATAGCCGATCAGGGCGCGCACAAAGATGTCCGGCGGGCCGTTGGTGACGGCGAGATAGGTCACCGCGCCGACCACCGGTGGGGCGAGCTGGATGCCGAGCGTCGGGCGCAGCGCCGGGGCGAGCGCGGCGCCGTGCTGGAAGCGGTAGAGCAGCACGGATTCCATGGCGAGCCAGGAGAACAGCCCGGCCCCGAAGGCGAGCTGGCCCCAGTCGGGATAGCCCAGCACGCCGCAGGCGGTGCCGGTGACGTAGCAGCCGGCGACGGTCGGCAGATAGAGCACCGGCGTCGCCAGCGCCGGGTCGCGCTCGCCATAAAGCAGCGCGCCGGAGCGCCAGACGCCGAAGCCGAGAGTGAAGGCGGCGCCCGCGATGAGCAGCAGGATCGCCAGATCGCGGGAATAGGGCGCGGCGGCGATGCTCACCAGCAGCGTCGCGACGCCGGCGAGGCCGACAAAGCCCGATTGCACGGGATGGCTGATCTCGGCCATCGCGGCGGGCCGGGCGCGCAGCCATTTCAGCGCGTAGAGCGCGAGCACCACGGCCCAGACGAGGGAGCCGGCCGCCATGATCGCCTCGCCGATGACAGCGGGCGTGCCCCAGACATGATGGGCGGCGCGCCAGCTGCCGCCGAGGCCGACCAGCCCCAGCACCATGCCGAAGAAGGAGACGGGGATGATGGGCAGTCGCGGGTGTGGCACGGTTCTCTCCTTCGGCACGCGGCATCGCCCCGTGCCGGCTTCTCGCACGCGCCGGCGCGCGGGTCTTTCAGGGATGCCGGGCGGATGGTCCGGTCAATCGTCCCGCAGGCCCGTCAGCAGCGCATCATAGGCGGGCGCGCCGCGCCGCGCGACGGTGTGGAGGCGACCCTCCGCGAGCAGGACGAGCGTATCGGCGATCGCCGCCTCGCGCCGCAGATGGGTCGCCAGCACCAGCGTGTGGTCTCCGGCGCAGGCGGTGAGCTGCGCCAGCACCGCGCGGGCGGTGGCGCCGTCGAGCCCATCGGTCGGCTCGTCGAGCAGCCAGAGCGGAGCGCCACGCAGGATCAGCCGGGCGAGTGCCAGGCGGCGCTGCTGGCCGCCGGACAGCCCGATGCCGCCTTCGCCGAGCCGGCTTTCCAATCCGTCCGGCTGCGCCTCCACCACATCGGCAAGGCCGGCCTGTGCCAGCGCGGCGTAGAGCTCGCCCTCGCTGGCGGAAGGTTTGGCGAGCCGGAGATTGCCGGCGAGGCTGTCCTGGAACAGCTCGGTGCGCTGGGTGAGCAGGCTCGATGGCAGGGTGGCGAGCGCGCCGGCCTGCGGCGTGAGTTCGCCCGCCAGCGCCGCGAGCAGGGTCGACTTGCCGGCACCGCTCGTCCCGAGAAAAGCGATGTGCGCGCCGCGCGGCACATCGAGGCTGAGCCCGGTCAGAACCCGCGCGCCGCCAGGTTTGAGCGCGTCATGGCCGAGCGTCACATCGGCGAGGCGGAGCGCCAGCCCCGGCGGCGGCGCGGCGGGGGCCGGGGGCGGCGCGGCGGGCCGCAGGCGCGGGGCGAGACGGGTGGCGGCGATGAGCGCGCGTTCGGCCTCGATCACGCCCCGCCGCAACGCCGCGAAGGGATCGAAGGCGGCGAGTGCCACCAGCAGCACCAGCGCCGCGATGGGGGCGTCAATGCCGCCGCCCTGCGCGAGCCCGGCGACCAGCACCAGCATCACGGCCAGCAGCACGCCGGAGGCCGCGGTGAAACTCGCGCCAATGCGCGTCTCCACCCGGTTCAGCGCGTCATCGGCATCCGTGAGCCGGGCGTCGGCCGCTGTGAGCGCGGCGCGCTGCGCCCCGAGCCGCCCGGCCATGACGAGATCGGTCTGCCCGGCGAGCAGATCCACCGCGCGGGCGCGCAGCACTTCCAGCACATGCGCCCGCCGCCGCGCAGGCTTGCGCGCGGCCTTCAGCGCGACGAGCGGCACGCCGATGCCGACACCGAGCAGCAGCGCGGCGAAGATCAGCGCGGTCGTCCCGTCGATCACCGCGATGGCGCCGATCAGCCCGGCCGCCACGATGAGCGCCGCCGCGACGGGCAGGGCGACGCGCAGATAGAGCGAATCCAGCGCGTCAATGTCGAGCGTCAGGCGGAACAGCAGGCGCGAGGGCCGGTCGGCCAGCCGTCCGGCCGCCTCCGGCGCCGCCCAGCCGCGAAACAGCCGCTCGCGCAGCCCGGCGAGCACGCCAAGCGCGGCATCATGCGTCACCAGCCGCTCGCCATAACGCCCGGCGGTGCGCAAAAGCGCCAGCAGGCGGATGACGGCGGAGGGGGCGAACAAGTCGAAGGCCAGCGCCGTCGCGGTACTCAGGCCGGCAATGGCGGTGGCGGTGATGAACCAGCCGGCGGTTCCGAGCAGGGCGATGCCGGCCACCAGCGTGACCACGGCAAGGCCGATGCCAGCGGACAGCGCCAGCGGCTTTTGCGCGAAGAACAGCCGGAGAATGGCAAAGAGCGCGCGGGCGCGGCCGGGGGGATGCTGACTCATGCCGCCTCTCCCGCTGCCGCGCCGGGGGCGAGGGTTATGACACGGTCCATCCGCGCGGCGAGTGCGGGATCATGGGTGGCGAGGATCAGCGTGCGCCCCTGCGCGAGCGCGAGCAGACCCTCTGTCACCTCGGCGCTCGTGGTGGCGTCGAGATGGGCGGTCGGCTCGTCGGCGAGGATGAGACCCGCCTGCGGTGTCGCGGCAAGACGCGCCAGAGCGAGGCGCAGCGCTTCGCCGCCGGAAAGGCCGCGCCCGGCTTCGCCAATGGGAGCGGGCCCACGCCGGGCGGCTACCGTGTCAAGCCGCGCCGCCGTCAGTGCCGCCGTGATGGCGGGCGCGTCCACGCCCGCGCGTCCGAGGCTGACATTGGCGTTCAGCGTCCCGGCGAAGATATGCGGGCGCTGGCCGATATGGGCCATGCGGGCGCGCAGCCGCGCCGCGCTCGCCTCGGTGAGCGTCTCGCCGTCGACCAGCACCCGCCCGGAATCCGGCGCGGCAAGGCCCGCGATGAGCGCCAGCAGCGTCGACTTGCCGGCGCCGCTCGGGGCGAACAGCGCCACATGCTCGCCTGCCGCGACATCCAGCGTGAAGCCGTCGAACACCGCCGCGCCATCGCCATGGCGGAAGCCGAGCGCCTCCAGCCGCACCGAGGGCGCGCCCTGCGCCGCCACCCGTCCCGGCGCGTCGTCGCCGACAATACCCGGCCCCGGCGCGGCGAGCCGCTCCAGCGCCGCGAGGGCCGCCTGCCCGGCGGCGCGGTCGTGCCAGGCGCTGGCGAGCTCGCGCAGCGGCTCGAACAAAGCGGGCGCCAGCAGCAGCATGAACAGGCCCTGCGCGAGACCGAAATCGCGGCCCCAGCTGCCGAATTCCAGCGCGCCCAACAGATGCAGGCCGATATAGGCGGCGACCAGCGCCACGCCGATGGCGGAGAACAGCTCCAGCACCGCCGAGGACAGGAAGGCGATGCGCAGCACCACCATGGTGCGGCGGGCGAGGCTGTCGGCATCCTCGCGCAGCCGGCGCGCGGTGGCATCCACCGCGCCGAGCGAGCGGATGGTGGCGAGGCCGCGCAGCCGGTCGAGCAGGAAGCCGTTGAGGCTGCCCATCTCCACGAGCTGCGCCTCGCTCGCCGCCTTCGCCTGCAGGCCGATCAGCGCCATGAAGAGCGGGATCAGCGGCGCGGTGAGCAGCAGCAGCAGGCCGGCGGCCCAGGAGATCGGCAGGACGCAGGCGAGCAGCACCAGCGGGATGACGCTCGCCTTCATCCGCGCCGGGGCGAAGCGGGCGAGATAGGGCACCACCGCCTCCGCCTGCTCGGTCAGCACGCTGGCGGCGAGGCCGGAGGCCGGCCGGTCGATGGCGAGCGGGGAGCGGGTGGCGAGCGCACGCGCCGCCTCTGCCCGCAGCCGGGTGAGTTCCGCCCGCGCGGCGCGAAAGCTCAGCCGGGCGCCGGCGGCGTCGAGACCCGCGCGCAGAAAGCCGAGCAGGGCGATGCCGAGCGCGGGCAGCAGCGCGGCGCTCGCCGGCTGGCCGTCGGCAATGGCGCCCACGGCGAAGGCGAGAAGGCCGGCCTGCGGAATCCACACCAGCGGGGCGGCGAGCTGGAGCATCAGCCCCGCTCGCTCGGCGCGGCGGGCGGCCGTGCGCATTCTGGGTTTCACGCGCGGCACAGGCGCCGCCACGGTCGCGGCGGGCATGTCAGGCGGCTCCGTCCGGCCGGCGAGGTGGCATCAGCGGCAATCCCGTTTCATCCGGTTCCTCTATAGGCCGGGTCGGGCGGGCGGCCTATCGGGGGCTTGCCGGATCGCGCTTCTGTGAGCGGGGACATTGTGTCCCAGCCCGCCCGCGCTCCAGTTACGCGCGCCGGCTTAGCTGCGCCGGGTTCAAACGCGCTCCTGCAGCGCCCGCGCCGCCGCCATGCCGATGAGCATCGCCGGAACGAAGACGAGGGTGCCCGGCGCGGCAAGGCCGATCGCCGTGAAGGCCGGGCCGGGGCAGAAGCCGCCGAGCCCCCAGCCGATGCCGAACAGCCCCGGCCCGACGATCAGCCGCGCGTCGATGTCGCGTCGTGTCGGCAGATGGAAGCGGGCGGCCAGCAGCGGCGCGGGGCGGGCCAGCGCGAGCCGGAAGCCGACAAACGCCACCAGCACCGCCCCGCCCATGACAAAGGCGAGGGACGGGTCGAAGCTTCCCGCGAGATCGAGGAAGTTCAGCACCTTGGCCGGGTTCGCCATGCCGGAGATGACGAGGCCGACGCCGAAGATGAGGCCGATGGCGAGATGGACAAGGACGGAAAGCGCCGCGCGCATGGCTCAGCCTCCGATCAGGTGGCGGGTGACGAAGACGGTGAGGAAGCCCGCCGCCATGAACACAGCCGTCGCCACCAGTGAGCGCGGGGAGAGCCGGGCGAGGCCGCACACGCCATGGCCGGAGGTGCATCCCCCGCCCCAGACCGAACCGAAGCCGACCAGCAACCCGGCGACACCCATCAGCACGGCATTGCCGGAGACGGTCTGCGCCACCGCCTCGCCGGTGATCACGCTCACCAGAAAGGGCGCGGCGACAAGGCCCGCGAGAAAGGCGATGCGCCCGCCATTTCCCCCATCGCGCGCGGGCGGCAAAAGCCGGCTGGCGATGCCGCTGATGCCGGCGATGCGGCCCTCGACGAGCAGCAGGAGCACGGCGGAAAGCCCGATCAGCACGCCTCCGGCGAAGGAGGCGTAGGGGGTGAACGCGGTCGCGGTGGCCATGAAGATCGTCATCTCGGCTCCTCGTCCCCGGCGGCGTGAGCGCCGCCCGGTGCGGCGCAGAACAGGCCGTGCATGGTGGTGATGAAGGTCTGAACGCGCGGATCGGCGAGCCGGTAGAATACCTGCTTGCCTTCCTTGCGGCCGGTGATCAGCCCGGCCGCCCGCAGGCCCGCGATCTGCTGGGACAGCGCCGGCTGGCGCAGGTCGAGCAGCGCCTCCAGTTCGCCGACCGAGCGCTCGCCGCCCACCAGCGCGCAGGCGATGAGCAGCCGGTCGGGATTGGCCAGCGTCTTGAGGAAGGCGCTGGCCTCCTCGACGCGGGCCTTCATCTGCGCGGCTTCATGCGAGAGCGCGTCGGTTTGCGAGAGCGCGTCCGTGTGCGAGAGCGTGTCGGTCATCGGCGTTCCGTTTCAGTCCCAGGGCGCGCCCTGCAGCAGGTCGAGCGGGATCTTGAGATAGCGCATCCCGTTGGCCTCCGCCTCCGGCAGCCGCCCGCCATTGGTGTTGATCTGCAGTGAATGCAGGATCAGCTTGGGCATGGGAAGGGTGCGGTCGCGGGCCTCGCGGATGGCGACGAAGCCGGCCTCATCCTTGCCGAGGTGGATGTTGCGCGCCTTCTGCTCGGCGACGGTCGACTCCCATTGCGGCGCCCGCCCGCCGGGCTGGTAGTCATGGCCGGTGAACAGGCGCGTCTCGTCCGGCAAAGCGAGAATGGCCTGGATCGAGCGCCACAGCGCGTGGGCGCTGCCGCCGGGAAAATCGGCGCGGGCGGTGCCGCTGTCGGGCATGAACAGCGTGTCATGCACGAAGGCGGCGTCGCCGATGACATAGGTGACGGAGGCCAGCGTATGGCCGGGCGAGAACATCACCCGTGCCGGAATGCCGCCGATGGAGAAGGTCTCGCCATCCGCGAACAGCCGGTCCCATTGCGAGCCATCGTCCGGGAAATCGGGCCAGTTGTAATAGCCCTTCCACAGCCGTTGCACGTCGCGCACCCCCGCGCCAATGGCGGTGGGGGCGCCGGTGCGGCCCTTCAGATAGCGGGCGGCGGAGAAATGGTCGGCATGGGGGTGGGTGTCGAGGATCCACTCCACCGTGTAGCCGCGCTCCTCGATGAAGGCGAGCAGGCGGTCGGCATTGTGGGTCGCGGTCTGGCCGGACTTCTCGTCGAAGTCGTGCACCGGGTCGATGATGGCGCAGCGCCCCGTCGCGGGATCGGCGACGACATACTGCACCGACCAGGTGCGGGGATCGAAGAAGCCGGTCACTTCCGGCTTCCGGTTCGCGGGAAACGGCGTCGCAGACGTGGTTGTCGCGGGAAGGGTCATGGTCGCGTCCTCCGCCGTCGGCTCAACGCCCGCGCGGGCAGGTGGAGATGCCGATCAGGCTGTAGAGCGGGCAGTTGCCCATCGCCGCGGTGGCGAGCGGCACGAGGCCGATCAGGCCGAGCCAGCGCAGGTCGCCCTGCAACAGCACGAGGAGCGAGAGCAGGCCGAGGCCGATGATGACGCGCAGCGCGCGGTCGATGCTGCCAATGTTCCGGGTCATGGGTGCCTCCCGAGGTGGAATGTCAGGAGGCTAATTCATTTGCAGAAAAATGCAATCGAAATAATGCAAGTGAAAACACGTAAGCCGACACCCGCGCGGCGTCGGGGCTGAGGTGCCCATGGACGTGTGGGTGACGGGAAAGCGCGCGGTGCGGCAAGGAAGGGTTCAGGCGAAGCGTGCGGGCGGCCGGTCGGCTACCCCCTCGGAGCCGACCGGCCGCGCCGCTTCCCCGCCCCCCGGGGAAAGACAACCCATATTAAGCCGGAACGGGCTCGCCGGCGAGTTCGGCTTCCTCGGCGGCGATGGCCGCGCGCTGGCGGCGGGCGGCAGCCGCATCCGCCCGGCGCTTCCAGATCTCATAGGCGATGGCGCCGATGATGGTGACGCCGACGATCAGCACGGCAAGCGCGCTGATGGCGGGCGTGGTGCCCTGGCGCACGCGCCCGGCGAGCACCGTGGTCAGCGTCTTGTCCGAGAGGATCGAGAAGGTGGTGGTGTTGTAGTTCTCGAAGGAGGACAGGAAGGCCAGCACCGCCGCCGAGGCCAGAGCGGGCTTGAGGAAGGGCAACAGGATGTGGCGGAACACCTGCGGGTAGGAGGCGCCGAGGTCCAGCGCCGCCTCTTCCTGCACCCGGTCGAAGCGTTGCAGCCGGGCGAGGATGATCAGCATGCAATAGGCCGAGATGAAGCTCGACTGGCCGAGCACGGTCAGGATGATGCCGTCATAGAGGAAGCGCGTGCCGGTATCGGCGGTGAACTGGCGCCAGAACACCACGGTGGAGATGCCGATGATGATGCCCGGCGTCAGAACCGGCGAGACCACGATCAGGTAATAGGTCGAGCGCAGCCGCGCGCTGATCTGCGTCATCACGATGGCGCCGGCGAGCCCGACCGGCACGGAGATGCACACGACGAGCAGCCCGATCCAGATCGAGGTCTTCAGCCCGTACATCATGTCGGCATCGGCCAGCAGCAGGCCGAACCAGTCGAGCGTCAGCCCTTCAATGGGCCAGACCTGCGGGTATTGCGGGGTGTTGAAGGCCGAGACCCCCATCACCGCCAGCGGACCGAGCAGATAGATAAAAAAGATCGCGATGTAGATCGCGAACATGATGCGCTGGAAAGGCCCCCCGCTCATCGCGTGATCTCCCCGAGGCTCAGGCGGAAGGCCTTCAGCACCAGCAGCACGAACAGGATGCAGGTGACCAGCAGCACGAAGGCATAGGCCGCGCCCTGCGGCCAGTTGAAGGCCTGATAGAAGCGGTCATAGACGATGGGCGTGAACCACAGCGTGCGCGGTCCGCCCAGCACCAGCGGCGCGGCGAGCGCACCGGCGCAGAGCATGAACACCAGCGTGCAGCCCGAGGCGATGCCCGGCTTGGCGTGCGGCATGACGATGAAGGCGTGGATGTGCCACCAGGGCGCGCCAAGGTCGCGCGCCGCCTCGATCTGGTTTTTGTCGAGGCTCTCAATGGCGTTGTAGAGCGGAAACACCATCATCAAGAGGTAGGCATAGCTGAGGCCCATATAGAGCCCGACATCGGCGGCGAGGAAGTCGATCGGCTCGGAAGTGAGGCCCGACCCCAGCAGCGCCTGGTTGATGATGCCGCCGGAGGAGAGCAGCACGCGGAAGGCGAAGGCGCGCAGGATCTCGTTCACCCAATAGGGCAGGATCAGCAGCAGCAGCAGGATGCGCAGCCGCCCGACGCTCGCCGACTGCGCCATGTGGAAGGCGATCGGGTAGCAGATGGCGAAGTTGAGCAGGGTGATGGCGATGCTCACCCCGATGGTGAGCAGGAAGGCCTTGATGTGCAGCCAGTTCCATTCGGCCGTGGAGGTGGTCGAGCCGAACAGGAAGTAGCGGTAGTTCTCCAGCGTGTAGAGATCCTTCGGCCCGCCCATCTGCGAGGGCGGCAGCTTCGGGCGGAACGACATGTCCACCATGGCGAGCTGCGGCAGCACGATGACGAAGAACGCCCAGAACCCCACCGCGATGACGAGGTAGAGCCCGACCGCCAGGCCGTTGCGCTGGAAGAAGGCCGGCCCGCTGGCGAGGCCCGCCCGCCGCTCATAGGCGGCGAGCGCGAACAGGATCAGCGCCACCGCGAGCGGCAGGCCGAAGGCGAGGGTGAGGCCGCCGGTGCCGGTCATGCGCGCTCCGGGCGTGCCAGCAGCAGCCCGTCCTCGGGCTGGAAGCCGATATGCAGCGTCTCGCCCGGCGTCGGCAGGGCGGTCGCCGCGCTGAGCGTGGCGGTGATCTTCTGGCCGGTGCGCACGCGCAGCGTCACATGGGTCACGCTGCCCTCATAGGCGACATCGAGCGCCTCGCCCTCGAAGCCGAGAGTGGAGGCGTTGCTGGCCTGCGGGTGCAGCCTGAGCTGCTCGGGGCGCACGAAGATCAGCGCCTCCTCGCCGGCCTTGAGGCCGACCGGGTTGCGACCCTTCAGCGTGCCGAGCGGGGTCTCCAGCGTGGCCTGCCCGTCCGTGACGGCGCTGATGCGGCCGCGGATCTGGTTGTTCTCGCCGACGAAGGAGGCGACGAAAGGCGTGCGCGGCTCGGCATAGACGGAGCGCCCGTCGCCGACCTGCTCGATCACGCCGGCATTCATCACCGCGATGCGGTCGGACATGGTCAGGGCCTCGCCCTGGTCATGGGTGATGTAGATGAAGGTGATGCCGACGCGCTTCTGGATGGCGCGCAGCTCGGTGCGCATATGCTGGCGCAGCTTGAGATCGAGCGCCGAGAGCGGCTCGTCGAGCAGCAGCACGGAGGGCTCCACCGCCAGCGCGCGGGCGATCGCCACGCGCTGCTTCTGGCCGCCGGACAGTTCGGAGACGCGCTTGTGGCCATGCTCGGACAGCGCGACCTGGATCAGCAGGTTCTTCACCTTCTCGTCGCGCTCATGGCGCGGCACGCCGCGCACGCGCAGGCCGTAGCCGATATTCTCCGCCACCGTCATCATCGGGAACAGAGCGAGGTTCTGGAAGATCAGCGCGGTCGGCCGCCTGTTCGGGCCGATGCCCTTCATGTCCTGCCCGCCAATGCGCACGCTGCCGCGCGTCGGCTCGATGAAGCCGGAAATGGTGCGCAACAGCGTGGTCTTGCCGCAGCCCGACGGGCCGAGGAAGGAGAAGAACTCGCCCGGTTCGATGGTGAGATTGGCGTCCCGCACGGCGACGAAGTCCCCGAAGGTGACGTTCACGCCCTCTAGCTCGACGGCAGCGGCCATAATGTTCCGTTCAATTTGCACGTGACAGGAGCGGCGCTCCGCGCGCCGTCCAACTCGGAGCGCCGCACCCGGACGCCCTCGCTTCGTCGTCATCCCGGCCAAGGCGAAGCCGCAGAGCCGGGATCGCCCACCATCCGGGCAGCGATCCCGGATCGCGCCGGTGGCGCGTCCGGGATGACGGGGAAGGTGGCCCGCAGGCCACCCGCCCGCGCCTCTTTCTCACGCCGCCTTGAACTTCTCGGCGTACTGGGTGCGCAGCTCGGCGAACCACGACGGCTCCGGCGGGCGGCTCCACAGATTGTCGAGCGCGTTGCCCGGATAGGCTTCGGCGAAGTTCTTCTTGGCGACCTCGGAGAGGAAGGCGTCCGCGCCCTTCACCACCGGGTTGTAGCCCGAGCCGTCGGCGACGGCGGCGGAGGCTTCCGGGGTGTGGATGTAGTTGATGAACTCATAGGCCTGCGCGATGTTCTTCGCGCCCTTGGTCAGCGCCCAGCCGTCGACCCAGGTGATGGCGCCTTCCTGCGGGGCCATGTAGGTGACGGGCTTGCCCTGCTTCTTCAGCGAGAGCGGCGGGCCGTCCCAGGTCTGGCCGATGACGCAGCCATTTTCCATGAAGCCGGACTTGGTGTTGTCAGCCGAATCCCAGAACTGCTTGACCTGCGCCTTGTTCTCGATGGCGAAGGCGAGGATCGGGTCGTAGATCTTGCGCATCGACGCTTCGTCCTTGAAGGCGTCGAGCATGCGGTTGGACGGCAGCTTGCCGGTCTTGTCCCACCACAGGCCGATGCCGAGCAGCAGCGAGTGCGGGCGGCCCTGCATCTTGCCCTTGAACTCGGGGGCCCAGAGCGTGCCGTAGGACAGCTTGTCATAGGTCAGGCCGGGCGCGAGGTCGGTGCGCCAGGAAATGGCTTCCGAGCCCCAGCAATGCGGCACATGGTAGAGCTTGCCGTCCCAGGTCCACACGCTGGTCGAGGCTTCCAGCATCGCCGGCAGGATGTTGTCGAGCTTCAGCTTCGAGGTGTCGTAGGGCGCGAGGACGTCGAGCTCCTTGAACTGCGGGGCGCGGTCGCGCGTCGGGGCGCAGAGGTCGAAGCCCTCGCCGCCGGTGGCCTGCAGCTTGTTGATCTGCTCCTCGTTCTGCGAGAACGGCGTGGTCTTCACCTTGATGCCGGTCTTCTTCTCGAAGTTCGGGATGACCGGGGCGGGCAGTTCGTCGTCCCAGTTCAGCAGGCTCAGCTCGCCCGAGGAGGAGAAGGCGTCCTTGACGATCCACGGGCCGGTTGCGGCGATGGTGCCGGCGGCAAGCGCGCCCTTGAACAGCACGCGGCGGTTGAAGCTGCGCGCCGCGAGCAGCGTTTCGGTCGTTGAATTGGTGGCATCCGGCTTTTTGGTCACGTCGGTCCCCTGCTCTGGTCGCCCCTGTGCGGGGGCGGATGGCTGGGGCCTGTTCAGCACGAAGCGTGCCAGAGGCGGAGGGCGTTGAACAAAGGCGACGGGGGATTTGCATGCGGCCGACAGGGCGTGCGTGGGCGCCATGCCCGGCGTCACCCGTCGCTACGTCAGGCGCCCGGCTGCCGCGCTTTTATGCAACTCCCGCGCGGGGCTGCACGCGGAACGGGCGCAGATACCACCGGGAACGAAACATCAGCGCTTTCGCTTCGGCTTATCCCGCGCCTTAACCGAGCGTCGCGAGGATTTCCGCCGCCAGCTCGTGCAGATCGTCGCGGTGGCCGGTGCGCCCCGATGGCGCGTCGACCGTCGAGGTCATCACCAGCGAGACGCCGAGCGCGGGGGCGACATAGAGCATCTGCCCGCCATAGCCCCAGCCATAATGCACCGGCGTGCCCGCCATCTCGCGGGTGAACCAGCCATAGCCGTAACCGTCGCCGGTGAAGCGCGAGGCCGTGCGCACGCGCCAGCTCTGCGCGATCCAGCCTTCCGGGATGATCTGCGCGCCCTCAGCATTCCGCCCGCCGCGCCGGTACAGCTCGGCGAAGGCGAGCAGCGAGGTCGGGCGCATCGCCATCTGGTTGCCGCCGAAATAGATGCCCTGCGGGTCGCGCTCCCAATCGGTGATGGCAAAGCCCTCGACATCGCCCAGCCAGTCGCGCGCCAGAGCGAGCGTGGAACGCCCGCTCACGCGGGTGAGGATGGCGGAGAGAAGATGCGTCGAGCCGGTGGAATAGAGCATCGCCCCGCCCGGCGCGTCGACGAAGGGCCGGTTCAGCGCCGCGCGCACCCAGTTCCGGCTGGCGATCCACTCGCCATAATAGGGCCCGGAGGTACGCTCCAGCCCCGCCTGCATGGACAAGAGATTGCCGATGGTGATCTCGTTGAGGCGCGGGTCGGGATTATCCGGCAGATCCGCGCGCAGCAGCGGGGCGACCGTCTGGTCGGCGCCCTCCAGCACGCCCTTGTCGATGGCGATGCCGACAAGGGCGGAGACGATGCTCTTCGACGCGCTCTTGATATTGCTCGGCCGGTCCACCCGCCCGCCCCGATAGCCGCGCGCGACGAGCCGCTCGCCCTCCTTCGCCACCAGCACGGTGCGCAAGGGCTCCAGCGCGGCAGCGCGGTCGAGGATCGGCGCGAGCCCCGCCGCCCGGTCAACTTGCGGGGCGGGGGAGGCGGGCGAAGGGGCAGCGGGCGCGCCGCGCTCACCCTGGGCGAGCGCGCGGGAGGCGAGAAGCAGCAGCGGAGCGGCAATCAGCGAACGACGGTGCATCCGGGGGAAGATAGGGCGGATGCGGGGGAAGGGTGGTCACGATGAGGGGAGTAACAACGAAGATAGTAAAGCATATAAAGTAAAGTGACGGCAAAACTACTTGAAGGAAATTTTCTGGTAAATTGCGCTTAATATTGGGTAAAACCTATTTATAAAAGGCAAACTGATCGAGCGTTAGTATCGTTTGCAGTGCCCTATGTTGTGTGTAATGTTCCGCCTTTGCTCTGCCATGTCCAACCGCGTGCCGTGCGATCACTCCTTTTTCATTTTCGAGATCGTAGTTGCCATAGATAAAATTTTTCAAATAAAAAGCAAATTCGATGGGAAAAAATAAAGTATCCTTTCCTCCTGCCATTTTGTTAGCTGCTTCGATCACGAAATCGAGCATCTTATTGATGTTACGGGTATGTGTTCCGGTCGACTTGAAATAAGCATCTCCAATTATTCCTTCAATTTCCGTAAGTAAAATTTTAATGCATGCAATCCAATCTCTATTTTTATAGGCATTTAAACCGGAACATATTATCTGTTCTCTGTCTTTAAAGTGTTCTTTGGTCATCCATCTGTCAAACATACGATCTATGCGTTCATCATTAAAAGAATCTACAATTTTTAATTCTTCTTCGTGCGTCGATAGTCCGTCCTCGTAGCATTGAAATAGATTTCTAAATTCAATATTCATTATCTCGACAAAGGGAAACCAGCCGTCAACGATGATTTTGCTGAAAATTTCATTAGCAGAAAATACGGCATACAGATCAGCGTATTTCATCTTCCGATGAAGCGCCCCTAGATCTCTTTTAGCTAAAGATATATCTAGCGACATATCTTCATTAAAGTCAAAGAACAGTCCAAATCGAAATCCTTCGCGGAATATAACTACGATTTTATCATAAATAGATATATTAACAAGTGGAAACCACATTTCAGTTACGTCAGCGATATCGCTGTTGAATATAATAGAACCGCCTTCGATTCTTTTTTTCGGAATTATGTCTATAGTAGTTGCTGCTGAATCTACCCAAAGCTCCGCCGAATCGTCGGGTCTAATAACAAGAAGTATCGTATTTGCGTTATAAAAACGTGGGTGAAAACCATTTTGTTTTGCGCAGAAATCAAGACATGAAATAATATTTGGTGCGACCCGATGAAAAACCGACTGATCGGACGTCATCGAGCCCCGCACCCAAACCTTAACGCTTGCCCCAGACTCGGCAGCTTCAGCCGATATGCCGTGAAAATTTACATTGGCAAGCATGAATGGCGAGCCAATATTCCGAAATCGCTCTTCTTGCTGCGGAGGTGTCGGAGTTGAAGTATCGTTCAAATCAACACCCATGAATGGTTACGGAGCGCCGGCCTCTGAATTGGTCAAATGGAATCGTTATGGCCAGTGCTATGCGATGAAACCTAATGCGCTTCTGGATCCGAGGCGAGCCTGCCAGACAACTAGTGCACCCTCACCCCCCCGTGGCGATCACCAGATCATCCCGGTGCACCATCGCCGCGCGGCCTTCAAACCCCGTGATCGTCGCGATCTCGTCGGAGGAGCGGCCGCGGATGCGGTCGGCGTAATCGTGGTCATAGGCCACCAGCCCGCGGCCGACTTCGGCGCCGTCCGGCCCGCGCAGCACCACGGCGTCGCCGCGCTGGAACTCGCCTTCCACCCGGCTCACCCCCGCCGGCAGCAGCGAGGAGCCCCGGCGCAGGGCGGCGACCGCGCCGGCGTCGAGATGCAGCACGCCGCGCGGCTCCAGCGAGCCGGCGATCCAGCGTTTGCGCGAGGCGACCGGGTTGGTGGGGGCGAGGAACCAGGTGCAGCGCGCGCCCTCGGCGATGGCGCGGATCGGGTTCTTCCCCTTGCCGGAGGCGATGACCATATGCGCGCCCGCCGTGGTGGCGATCTTGCCGGCCTCGATCTTGGTCTTCATCCCGCCGCGTGACAGCTCCGTGCCCGCGCCGCCGGCCATCGCCTCGATCTCGGCGGTGATGCGCGGTACCACGGGCAGGAATTCGGCGTTCGGGTCGTCATTGGGCGGGGCGGTGTAGAGCCCGTCAATATCGGAGAGCAGCACCAAGAGATCCGCGCTCGCCATGCCGGCGACGCGCGCGGCGAGCCGGTCATTGTCGCCATAGCGGATTTCCGAGGTCGCCACCGTGTCGTTCTCGTTGATGACCGGGACCACTTTGAGATCGAGGAGCTTGGCCAGCGTCGAGCGGGCATTGAGGTAGCGCCGGCGCTCCTCGGTATCGCCGAGCGTGATGAGGATCTGCCCGGCATTGACCCCCTCATGCGCCAGCGCCTCCGACCAGGCCCGCGCCAGCGCGATCTGCCCGACCGCGGCGGCGGCCTGGCTTTCCTCCAGCTTCAGCGGGCGCTTGGGGAGCTTCAGCACATTGCGGCCGAGGGCGATGGCGCCGGAGGAAACCACCAGCACCTCCTTGCCCTCGCGGTGGAGCTGGGCGACATCCTCCGCCAGCGCCGCGAGCCAGGCATGGCGCAGCGCCCCGCGCGCGGAATCCACCAACAGCGCCGAGCCGACCTTCACCACCACCCGGCGGAAGGCGGAAATCTGCGGCACCGCCGCCCCGCCCGTGGCAAGCGCGGCAGCCGCCGCCGGCTCAAGGGAGGCGTCGGCGGTGGGGGCGGAGGTGGTCTCGGAGGTCTGGGCGGCGGGGCGGCGGGTCATCGGGCGGCTTCACGGCAAGGGCGCGCCGGTCACCGGGCCGCGCCGAAGAAGGGGATGCCGTCTCATACGCGCTTTCGCCAAAACTCGCGCGGATTTTTGCGGGGCGGGGGGAGCAACCACCCAATACGCCGTCATGCCCGGGCTTGAGCCGGGCATCCACGTCTTCCCGCGTGCCGTCCGCTCCCGGTCATGGATCCCCGGGTCAAGCCCGGGGATGACGGGGGAGGGGAGCGGCGCCCCCCCTTCACGTCATCCCGGACGGCCGCAGGCCGATCCGGGATCGCGCCCCCGCTATTGAGCGCCGCTATTGCGGCCCGACAGGCACCACCCCACACGCCGTCATGCCCGGGCTTGAGCCGGGCATCCACGTCGTCCCGCGTGCCGTCCGCTCCCGGTCATGGATCCCCGGGTCAAGCCCGGGGATGACGGAGGAGGGGAGGGAGCGGCCGGGATGACGACGGAGGAAGGGCATTGCAGCCGTCGGCCTCACCCACACTGGCCGGATCGGTCACCCACCGTGTACACATCGTCCACCTCACTGCACTGACTGGTCACGGGCGGACCGGACGGCAGCGCGGAGGTATAAAAACACCGATCAGGGGCGCCAGGGTTCGGCCGGCTCGCGCGCCAGTTCCTCGGCGCGGCCCTCGTCGATGACATAGGCGAGCGCGCGCAGCGCCTCGCGCACGCCCTGGCCGGACTGCGCCGAGAGCGCCAGCGGCTTCTTCTTCGCCGCGCGCTGGAGCCGGGCGAGCTGGCTCTTCAGCGTCTCGGGATCGAGCGCGTCGGTCTTGGTCAGCGCGACGATTTCCGGTTTATCCTCAAGGCCCTGGCCATAGGCGTCGAGCTCGGCGCGCACGGTCTTGTAGACCTTGCCCGCGTGTTCCGACGTACCGTCGACGAGGTGCAGCAGCACGCGGCAGCGCTCGATATGGGCGAGGAAACGGTCGCCGAGGCCGACGCCCTCATGCGCGCCCTCGATCAGGCCGGGAATGTCGGCCAGCACGAATTCGCGGCCATCCACCTGCACCACGCCGAGGCCAGGGTGCAGAGTGGTAAAGGGGTAGTCCGCCACCTTGGGCTTCGCGGCCGTCGTGGCGGCGAGGAAGGTGGATTTGCCGGCATTGGGAAGGCCGACAAGTCCCGCATCGGCAATGAGTTTCAGCCGCAGGATGATCCAGCGCTCCTCGCCCTCCTGGCCGGGATTGGCACGGCGCGGCGCCTGGTTGGTCGAGGTCTGGAAATGGGCGTTGCCGAAGCCGCCATTGCCACCCTTCAAGAGGCGCACCCGCTGGCCGATCTCGGTGAGGTCGGCGAGGATGGTTTCGCCATCTTCATCAAGCACTTCGGTCCCGGCCGGCACCTTCAGCACGGCGTCGTCGCCCTTGCCGCCGGCGCGGTTCTTGCCCATGCCGAAGCCGCCCTTCTTGGCCTTGAAGTGCTGCTGGAAGCGGTAATCGATGAGGGTGTTGAGCCCGTCGACGCACTCGATCCACACATCGCCGCCCCGCCCGCCATCGCCGCCATCGGGGCCGCCGAACTCGATGAACTTCTCCCGCCGGAACGACAGACAGCCCGCCCCACCATCGCCGGAGCGGACGTAAATCTTTGCCTGGTCAAGGAATTTCATCGTGGATGCTCAAAATGTGGGGCGGGGCCCCCGCGTGGGGAGGCCCCTCAACCTAGCAGAATCTCCGGCTCAATGCCGGGTGTCGATGGCGTGAAGCGTCGGATGCGCGCTGGCCCCCCAGGCCCGCAGCGAACTCCACAGACGCTTCTCCAGCCGGAACCGGTCGACCGGCACCGAGGCACCGAGCGCCCGGACCCGCGTCAGCCCGACGCCGGTCCACTGGAAGCCGCACTTCTCCAGCACCCGGCGCGAGGCCGGATTGACGACGCGGGCGGAGGCGACAATGGCCTCGAGCCCGCGATCGGCAAAGGCGTGGTCGATCAGCGCCCGGACCGCCTCGGTGCCGATCCCGCGATCCCAATAGGGCTCGCCGAGCCAGTAGCCGATCTCCGGCGCATCCTCGTCGCGCTGGACGAAGCCGCACATGCCAACGGGAATGGGCGGGCCAAAGTTCGATTCGTCCGCCCCGCGAAGCGCGGCTTCGTTCTTCAAGAAGATCGCAAAGGTCGCCGCCTTCGGCCCACCCGGCAGCTTGGCGATGAACGCCGCCGCATCCGCCATGCCGTAGGGATGGGGAATGTTGGCGGTCATCTCGGCGACTTTTCGGTTGTCGGCGAGCTCCGCGATCCATGCCATGTCCTCGATTCGCGGCGCGCGCAGCACGAGGCGGCCGGTTTCGAGGACGGAGGTACAGCTCTCAGCGAGGGGTGACCCGAAGGTCGCTTCGACGATGGTCATGGGAGGTCTCCTGGGGGGCCTGGAACGACGAAGGGGAGGCGGTTTCCTCGCCTCCCCTGTCGGGCACCCCGGGATGTCCTCTCAGGACGTTCGGGAAATCCTACCGGTCGGGCGAGACCAGTGGGATTTCAAGAACCTCACTGGCTTTATTCGGCGGCCTGGGCGGCCGGAATGACGGATACGTAAGTGCGGGAATTGGCTTTGGTGCGGAACTCGACTCGGCCTTCGGTCAGCGCAAAGAGGGTGTGATCTTTGCCCATGCCGACGTTCACGCCGGGATGCCACTGCGTCCCACGCTGACGAACGATGATGTTGCCGGCCACGACCTGCTCGCTGCCGAACTTCTTGACGCCGAGGCGACGGCCGTCGGAATCGCGACCGTTGCGGGAAGAACCGCCAGCCTTCTTATGAGCCATGATGCTCTCCTGTTTCTCTCTGTGCGGTCTACGTCAGCCGGCGATCGAGGTCACGCGCACGACGGTGAAGTCCTGGCGATGACCGATCTTGCGGCGGGAATTCTGACGGCGACGCTTCTTGAATGCAATAACCTTGGCGCCGCGGGTGTGCTTCACGACCTCGAGGGTCACGGAAGCGCCGTCGACCAGCGGAGCGCCGACCTTCGGGCTGTCGCCACCGAGCATGAGGACCGGCAGGGTCACGGCAGTGCCGGGCTCGGCGTCGATCTTGCCGACAGTGACGAGTTGTTCGGCGGCAACGCGGTACTGCTTGCCACCCGTCTTGATGACCGCGAACATGTTATGTCCTTTCGTTCGAGCCCGAACTCCTCGCCGCAAGCGGCGCGGGATCGGCTTCTTTCGGTCGGTTGCGGGATGCGCATGGGCCGGATTGCCCTTTTCATGCGCGCTGCCTCTTAACCGCGAGCGCCCGTCCTGTCAAGGAATGGGCGGCACGCAAATGACCCGCCAGCCACGGCGCGCGCTGGCTTTGACGGGTCTTTCGATACCGGCCGTGAACCTTCCGGCGGGCGTCGCGTTGTCAGCGGCAATGGCGTCGCAGATGGCGACGCGCTCCAGATCGAGAGGCCTATCATGAACAGCCACCAGATCACCGGTGCCGCCCGTCAGATCGGCGGACGCCTGCGGAACGTCGCCGGCCAAGTGTCGCACGACGCGGCGCTGCGGGGCGAGGGCGTGTATGAGGAAGCGCTCGGCCGCGGCCAGCGTCTGGCGGGCGATGCCCGCGAGCAGGCGGTCCGTCTCGCCGACGGCGCCTATGACATGGGTCAGGAGTATTATGATAGGGGTGTGCGCGCCCTCGCCCAACAGACCCGTGCCCACCCCCTCGCCGTCGTCCTCGCGGCCGGTCTCACCGGCGCGGCGTTGGCCTGGCTGTTCAGCTCCGGCCGCCGTCGCTGAGCAAGGAAATCTCGGCTTGGCTGCGTCCCCTGAGGCGGCGCCCACAGCCTCTCCCGGCTTCCGGCGCGTCTTCCCTTGCAAGGCGCGCCGGCCTCGGCTATTGAGCCCCCGCTCCACGGCGCGGACCTGATCCGCGCCCCGTGCGCGGAGAGGTGCCGGAGTGGTCGATCGGGACGGTCTCGAAAACCGTTGTGCGTGCAAGCGTACCGTGGGTTCGAATCCCACCCTCTCCGCCATTCATTCTTACTGATACATTTCACGCGGTGTAGCCGCAGGCTTCACGAGCCTGCACCCGCCATGCCGTCGGCATGAGCGAGGCTGGCGAAGAAGTCGCGCAGGCGGTCGCCCTGGATGAGCACGTGGTCGCGAATCTCGTTGGCGGCCCGCTCGCCATCGCCCGCCAGTATCGCCTCGACGATACGCTGATGTTCGGCGAAGGAACTGGCGATGCGGCGGCCGGCGCGGAGCTGGAGGCGCCGGTAGGGTTGCAGCCGCGTCTGGAGCTGGCGCGCCTGCTCGGCGAGGAAGCCGTTGCGCGAGGCGGCGTAGATCAGCTGATGGAACCGTTCATTGGCCAGGTAATAGCTGTCGCCATCGCCCTGCCGTGCCTCATGCTCGCATTCCGCCAGCGAGGCGAGCAGCGCCGCGCGGTCCTGGTCGTCGAACCGCCGCGCCGCCAGAGCCGCGCACATGCCCTCCAGCGCCGCCATCATCTCGAAGCGCTCGACGATTTCCTGAAAGCTCAGTGAGACGACGAAGGCGCCGCGGCGCGGCAGCAGCTTGACCAGGCCGTTGGCGGCGAGCTGCACCAGCGCCTCGCGCAGCGGCGTGCGCGACACCCCGAAACGGTCGGCGAGGCTCTGCTCGTCGAGACGCTCGCCCGGCCGGAACACGCCGGTGACGATGTCGGTCTCGATCGCTTGTCGCAGCCGGTCCGCGTGGCGTGTGCGCCCGGTCTCCGGCTCCATCTGTCCCGTAGTCATGCGTCTTCCCAACCGGCCTGCGCGACGGCTCGCCCCTGGCGGACCCGGCGGGCGAGAAAGGTGGCGAGTCAACGGGCCGCCCCGAGCTTTGTCAATGATGGGCGGATGCAGTGCCGAGCATCTCGTTCATCCGAACGCCTGTCGCGAATACGTAGTTAGCATTCTTGTATACAAAAATGTTGACAGGTTATGCGCACGGGTCATGATCCCCGGCAGCAGGGATCAACACAACGCCTGCAATGGGGAACGCCAATGACGAGAGAGCAGGAGACCGTCCGCGGATGCGGGCGGGGCCGGATGAGCCATGTCCCATGTGTCGCGAGGCTTCGCATCCGGGAGGTCGACCATGTCGCATGAGATGCTGTCGATCCTCGGCCTTGCCGCCATGTTCGTGGTGGCGACCATCCTGCCGGTCAATATGGGCATCCTCGCCTTTGCCGGCGCGTTTCTCGTGGGTACGACCCTCGCCGGGCTGACGACGGCGAAGATCCTGTCCTTCTTCCCGTCTGGCCTGTTCCTGACGCTGGTCGGCATCACTTATCTCTTTGCCATCGCCCAGAACAACGGCACCATCGACTGGCTGGTGCGCCTCGCCGTGCGGGCGGTGCGCGGCCATGTGATCGCGATCCCGTGGGTGATGTTCCTGGTGGCAGCGGCGCTGACATCGGTGGGCGCGGTGAGCCCCGGCGCGGTCGCGATCATCGCCCCGATCGCGCTCGGCTTCGCCGTCAAATACGGCATCAGCCCGCTGCTCATGGGCCTGATGGTGATCCATGGCGCTCAGGCCGGCGGCTTTTCGCCGATCAGCATCTATGGCGGCATCACCAATGGCGTCGTGGCGAAGGCGGGGCTTCCGCTCGACCCGATCGTTACCTTCCTCGCGAGCTTCGCCGTCAATGGCGGCGTCGCGGTGCTGCTGTTCTTCGCGCTGGGCGGGATGAAGCTCATCGGGCAGCAGGTGCACATGGCCGGTGCCCCCGCCGGCGCCGGCTACCCGGCCGCGACCCCGCCGCGCTATGGTGACGCGGAAACCGAGGCCATCACGCTGGAGCGGCGCATCGCCGAGGGCGGTGTCGCCAGCAACGACCCGATGGCCAATAACCGCTTCTACCAGCTCTCCACGCTGGCCGGACTGATCCTCCTCGCGGTTCTCACTCTTGTCTACAAGCTCGATATCGGCTTCTGCGCCATCTCCATCGGCCTCGTCCTGTCGCTCATGGCGCCGACGCTCCAGCGCAAGGCGGTGGCGCAGGTCACCTGGCCGGAGATCGTGCTGATCACCGGCGTCTCGACCTATGTTGGCGTGATGGAGGCGATGGGCACCATCAGCTATGCCGCCAACAGCGTCGCGGGTCTCGCCTCGCCGCTCATGGCGGCCCTTGTGCTGTGCCTGATCGGCGCGGTGGTCTCGGCCTTTGCCTCATCCACGGCGGTGCTGGGCTCGCTGATCCCGCTGGCGGTGCCGTTTCTTCATGCCGGCACGGGCGTCGATGCCATCGGCTTCATCGCCGCCATGGCGGTGTCCTCGACTATCGTCGATGTGAGCCCCTTCTCGACCAATGGGGCGCTGGTGCTGGCCAACTCGCCGGAAGCCTCGCGCGACGGCTTCTTCAAGCAGCTGCTCGGCTACGGGGCGCTGGTCACCGTCATCGCACCCTTCGTGGTGTGGTTCCTGTTCGTCGTATTGTGAGGACATGCCGATGACGCAACCGGGCGCGGAGAAGCCCGCTCGCTCATGGTCGAGCCGGCGGGAGGACAAGGAGCGGCGGCTCACGCGCGTCGCGCCCTTCGCGGATGGTCGCGTGCTGAGGACCGGGGACATCGTCGCGGCGCTGGAGGCGGTTCTCGCCTCCGGCGACCGGGTTGCCCTGGAAGGGGACAACCAGAAGCAGGCGGACTTCCTGTCGCGCTCGCTGGCCAAGGTCGATCCGGCCAAGGTGCATGATCTGCACATGCTGGTCTCCAGCATCTCGCGGCCCGAGCAGATCGACATTTTCGAGACCGGTATCGCCCGGCGCATCGACTTCGCCTATGCCGGGCCGCAGAGCCTGCGGGTGGCGCAGCTGCTGGAGGATGGCAAGCTCGAGGTCGGCGCCATCCATACCTATGTCGAGCTCTATGCCCGCATGTTCGTCGACCTGACGCCGCGCGTGGCGCTGGTGGCGGCCGAGAAGGGCGACCGGCACGGCAACCTCTATACCGGCGCCAACACCGAGGACACGCCCACCATTGTCGAGGCGACGGCCTTTGGCGGAGGCATCGTCATCGCGCAGGTCAACGAGATCGTCGACGCCCTGCCGCGCGTCGACATTCCCGGCTCCTGGGTGGATTTCATCGTCAAGGCCGACACGCCGGCCGCCATCGAGCCGCTGTTCACCCGAGACCCGCGCCTCATCACCGAGCAGCACATATTGATGGCGATGCTGGCGATACGCGGCATCTATGAGCGCCACGGCGTGGTCTCGCTCAATCACGGCATCGGCTTCAACACCGCCGCCATCGAGCTGCTGCTGCCGACCTATGGCGCCCAGCTTGGCCTCAAGGGCAAGATCTGCCGCCACTGGACGCTGAACCCACATCCGACCCTCATCCCTGCGATTGAGAGCGGCTGGGTGGAAAGCGTCCATTGCTTCGGCGGCGAGGTCGGCATGGAGCGCTATATCGAGGCGCGCTCCGACGTGTTCTTCACCGGCCCCGATGGCTCGCTGCGCTCCAACCGGGTGCTGTGCCAGCTGGCTGGCCAATATGCCGTCGACATGTTCATCGGCGCGACGCTGCAGATCGACGGCGACGCCAACTCATCGACCGTCACAGCCGGCCGTCTCGCCGGCTTCGGTGGCGCGCCCAATATGGGGCACGACCCTGGCGGGCGGCGCCATGCCAGCGCGGCCTGGCTCGCCATGAAGACCGACCCGCGCCCCACCGCGCGCGGCCACAAGCTGGTGGTGCAGATGGCCGAGACGTTCCAAGCCGGCGGCGTGCCGACCTTCGTCGAGGAGCTGGACGCGGTTGCCGTCGGGCGCGCGGCGGGAATGCCCATCGCGCCGGTGATGATCTACGGCACGGACGTCTCGCATGTCGTGACCGAGGAGGGCGTGGCCTATCTCTACCTCGCCCGCGACGAGGAGGAGCGCCGCGCCGCGCTCGCCGCCGTGGCGGGCGTCAGCCCTATCGGCCTCAAGCATGATGCCTCCCGCACCCAGGATCTGCGGCGCCGGGGGCTCGTGGCCTATCCCGAGGATCTCGGCGTGCGGCCGACCGACGCCAAGCGCTCGCTGCTGGCGGCCCGGAGCATCGACGATCTGGTCACCTGGTCGGGCGGGCTCTACCAGCCGCCCGCGCGTTTCAGGAGCTACTGAGCCATGGTCCAAGCCCTCCATTTACCGGTTCGGCTGCACCCGGCCGACAGGCTTGCCGATCTCGCCGTGGCGGCTCTCATCGCCGAGGCCGAGCTGACGCCGAAGCCCGGTCTGGTCGATGCCCGCGGCCCGGGCGCCCATGCCGATATCGACCTCGCGACGCTGCTCTCTTCCGCCGAGGCCCTGCGCGGCTGTTTCCGCAATCTTGCGCTCGCGGGTTCCGGGCAGGCACCATCGCCGGAACTGCGCGAAGAACTCGCGCGCATCGGCCGTGTGGGCGAGGAGGCGATGTACCGCGTGACCGGCGGCGCCAACACTCATCGCGGCGCCATCTGGGCGCTCGGCCTGATGGTGGCTGCCGCTGCATTGCGACCGGACGAGACGGACCCGGATGCGGTTTGCGCCCTGGCCGGTGCGATCGCCCGCTTTCCCGACCGCCACGCCCCGGAAGCTGCGACCCATGGGGCGCGGGCCTGCCGTGTCTACAAGGTCGCCGGCGCGCGCGGTGAGGCCTGGCAGGACTTTCCCCATGCGCGTCTGGCTCTCGCCACGCTGCGTGAGCGCCGTGCCGCTGGCCATGCGGAGGAGGCCGCGCGGCTCGATGCGCTGATGGCGGTGATGGCCCGGCTGGACGATACCTGCCTGCTGCACCGTGGCGGCCGGCGCGCCCTGCGCGTCGCCCGGCTCGGCGCGCGCGCGGTGCTCGCGGCGGGCGGCGCCGGCGCCCCGACCGGACGTGCCGCGCTGCTCGGGCTCGACCGCCGCCTGCTGGCGCTGAACGCCTCCCCCGGTGGGGCGGCCGACATGCTGGCCGCCGCGCTTTTCCTTGACCGCCTCGATCGGGAGGGCTGAGCGATGGAGACCCTCGACCTCACCTTTCCCGGCACCCGACCCGTTACCCGGCGCGCCCATGTCGGCGTCGTCGCCTCGGGCGATCTCGAAGTGCTGCTCTGGCCAGCGGAGACCACGACGGTGCGGGTGCGGACCAGCGTCGATGGCTTCGGCGCGGTGTGGCGTGAGACCCTCGCCCGCTTCTTCGCCCGCTACCCGGTGGCGGTGCGCGTGGAGATCAACGATGCCGGCGCCACGCCGGGCGTCGTGGCGCTGCGTCTGGCGCAGGCGCTTGAGGAGACCGAGTCATGACCCGTGTCGCCGACCTGCTCACCCGCGCCAGCTTCGTCGAGATGAACGCCCGCGAGCGCGCCCGCAGCCTGCTCGATGCCGGCACGTTCCGCGAATTGCTCGGTCCCTTCGAGGGGCTGGAATCGCCCTGGCTGCAGCGGCAGGGCGTGGTGCCGCAGAGCGATGACGGGGTCGTGGTCGCCCGCGGCACGCTGGGCGGCGTGCCGGCGGTGGTCCTCGCCATCGAGGGCGCGTTCCAGGGCGGCAGCACGGGCGAGGTCTCCGGCGCCAAGATCGCCGGCGCCCTTGAACTCGCGCTGCGCGATGTCGAGGCGGGCAAGCCCATCCGGCCGGTGCTGCTGTTCGAGACCGGCGGCGTGCGGCTGCAGGAGGCCAATCTCGGCCTTGCCGCCATGGCCGACATTCACGCGGCGCTGATTGCGCTGCGCCGGCATGTGCCGGTGGTGGGCGTCATAGCCGGCATGGTTGGCTGCTTCGGCGGCATGTCGATCACGGCGGGCCTCGTCAGCCGCCTCATCATGACGCGGCAGGGCCGGCTTGGCCTGAACGGTCCGGAGGTCATCGAGCAGAATGCCGGCATAGCCGAGCTGGACAGCCGCAACAAGCCGCTGATCTGGAGGCTGACCGGCGGCGAGATACGGGTCGCCACCGGCTTTGCCGACGTGCTGGTGGAGGATGACGCGCAGGCCATTGCGGGTGAGGTGCGGGTCGCCTTCGCGGCGGGCGCGCCGGCCGAGCCGAACAGCGCGCGCGTCGCGTTCTGGCAAGCCCGATTGGCGGAATTGCCACCCAGCGCGGACGGCGCGGCGCTGCGGACCCTTTGGGCGGGAGACGATTGATGGGTGAGGTTTTGAGCCTGCGCGGCCGGCACTGGTTCGAGGCGCTGACGGACGGCGTGACGCCGCTTGCCGGCGGCATTCCCTCGGTTCTCGCCGCGGATATCCCGCTCGGATCGGACATGGCGCGCGTCATCGCCGTGGTGCCGGATCCCAACAATCGGTTGCCGCGGGCGCGCCAGGGCGAGATCGGCATTGACGAAGGCTGGGCCATCGCCCGGCGCGTGCGCGAGGCGATCGACGGCAGCGCCCGCCCCATCCTTGCGGTGGTCGATGTGCCGAGCCAGGCCTATGGCCGCATGGAGGAACTTCTCGGCATCCATCTCGCCTGCGCCGCTGCGGTTGACGCCTATGCCACGGCCCGGCTCGCCAGCCATCCCGTGGTGTCGCTGGTGGTCGGCAACGCGCTGTCCGGCGCCTTCCTCGCCCATGGCTATCAGGCCAACCGGGTGCTGGCACTCGATGACCCGCACGTGTCGATCCATGCCATGGGCAAGGCGGCCGCCGCCCGCGTCACGCGCCGCAGCGTCGCCGATCTGGAGCGGCTGGGGCAGGAGATCCTTCCTCTCGCCTATGACGTCGCTTCCTTCGCCAAGCTCGGCCTGCTGCATGAGCTGATCGGCGGGGTGGATGCGGATGCGCCTCCGCCCGCCGATGTGGCGCGAGTGCGGGAGCGCATCGTCGCCGCCATCGCCGATGCGCGGCACGGGCCGCCCGATCTCTCCAGCCGGCGCGGTTCGGCGGCGGCGCAGCAGAACCGGGCCGCCTCCATCGCCGTGCGCGCGAGGCTCGCGGCCGAATGGGACTGACCGAGCTTCGGGTCCACGACCTGCTGCAGGTTCCTTCCCCGGATGCGGTGGAGGTCGTGGACCCGCCCTTGTGGCTTGCCGGGGCGCTGGCGGCGGCGCCCTGGGTGGTGGTGCGCCGCGCCGGGCCCCGTCACGGCCGGGTCGCTGTCGGGATACGCGGCGCCATGCGGGACCAGCGTTGCGCGGCCTATCTCGATCCCGCCCATATCCGGCAGCGCGTCGCGCCGGAGGATCTCGTGGCCCGCGCGGCATGGGAGACGGCGCCACGCCGCGTCCAGCCGGTGCTGATGGAACTCGCCCGCCGCGCGTCGGCCTTCACGGCGACCGGCCTTAGCTGGGGCATCGCCGGCGGTGCCGGGTTCGAGCTGGCGACCGGGATGCCGGTCCTCAGCGATTCCAGCGATCTCGACCTGGTCCTGCGCGGCACGGCGCCGCTTCCCGAAACGGCGCTCACAGCCTTTGCGTCACTGGCGGGAGAGGCCGCGTGCCGGATCGACGTTCTGGTGGAAACGTCGGCCGGCGGCTTCTCGCTGGCGGAATATGTGGGCGCATCTGACACGCTCCTGCTGCGCCAGCCGGACGGCGCCCGGCTCATCGCCCGCGCGAGCCTGCGGGCCGGTGTCGCGCCATGAGGCTCGGATGATGCGCACCGCTCTCATCTTCCCCGGCCAGGGCGCCCAGCGCGCCGGGATGCTCTCGGCGCTGCCGGACCATGCCGCCGTCCATGCGACGCGCAGCGAGGCCGCCGAGGTGCTCGGGCAGGACTGGCGCGAACTGGAAACTAATGACGCGCTCGCCGGCGCGCGCGCCGCGCAGCTCGCCTTGCTCATCGCCGGCGTCGCCACGGCGCGCTTGCTGGCGTCGGCAGGGGCGGCCATTGATGTCGTGCTCGGCCAGTCGGTCGGCGCCTTCCCGGCGGCGGTGGCGGCGGGATGCCTGAGCTTCGCCGATGCGCTCACGCTGGTACGTGCGCGGGCCAGCCACATGGCGAGCCTGTACCCGAGCGGGTTCGGCATGGTCGCCATCATCGGCCTGCGGGCCGTGCGGGTGGCCGACATCGTCAGGCAGAGCGAGGCGGACGGGGCTCTCTACGTCTCGAATTATAATGGCCCGCTTCAAACCGTGATTTCCGGCGCCGACGCAGCGCTTGAGGCGGCGGTCGAGGCGGCGCTCGCGGCGGGCGCGCGCAAGGGGGAGCGGCTGCACATCGCCACCCCCTCGCATTGCCCTTTGCTCGCGCCGGTGGCCGCGGAGCTGAGGGAAGTGTTGCGGGGCATTCCCCTCCAGCCGCCGCGCATCGCCTATGCCAGCGCCAGCCGGGCGCGGCTCATCACCGATCCGGCCGCCATCGCCGAAGATCTCGCGGCCAATGTCGCCGAGCCTGTGCGCTGGCACGACGCCGCCAGCCTTCTGGTGGAGCGCGGCGTCGAGCTTTTCCTGCAGGCCCCGCCCGGCACTGTGTTGTGCGATCCGGTGAGCGAGGCCCATCCCGCCCTGCGCAGCGTCGCGCTCGATGGTCTATCGCTGGATTCCGCGCTTTATCTGGCGCGGGGCGACGGAGCGTCCGCCTGAGGCGCCTGCGGGCCCTCCAGGGGTGGCGCATCCGCCAGCCACGCCGCCAGGGCGCCGCGCCCAGCTTCGGTCAGCGCATAGATGCCGCGTTCGGCGCGCTCGAACCAGCCATAGACATTGCGGTGCAGGATCTTCTGCGCGTCCGGCAGGGTGGGGCGCAGATCGCGCGGGCGGCGTGGCGCGGCCTCCAGCGCCGCCGCGCAGGCGAGCGCCTGCTGGCGATAGGCGGTCATCACCGGCTTGCGCGTACCGCCCCCGGCGACCGGATCGCCCTGCCGGCGCTTGTGTTCCTCGACCAGCCGGGAGCGGCGGCGCGGATCCTTGCGCGGCAGGGCCGCAGTGGGGGAGATGAGAATCTCGACGCGCCCATCAGCGCTGATGCCGAGCAGGCCGAGCCCGAGGCGGCGGCACAGATTGCGGAAGCGCGGATCGCTCTCGCGCCCCCTGCCGCGCGCGGAGAGTTTCGCCGCCAGCCACACCTCGTCGCCAATTGCCAGTCGGTCGACGCCCTGCAGCACCAATTCAAGATTGAAGGTCAGCTTCAACTCGCCGATGACGACCACCGGCGGCTCATCAGGGCGCAGGCCGACGACGTCGCACGGGCCGATCTCGCCCTTGACGCTGTAGCCGAGCGCCTCAAGGAAGCGCTTCACGGGTTCATAAAGGGCGGTTTCCACGGGCACCTCACCGCCCGCGCCTAGCATGATTCCGGCGGGGAACGGGAGGGCTTTGCGGCGACTGGGTGCGTCGGCCACCGGCGTATCGGCTGTGAGTGTGCACTATCCGGGAGGCGAAGACCGAGCCATGCGCGGCCAGTGGCGACGATTACCGCGTCGAAGACTTGTTGCTCGCGCGCACCGCGCCGGCGGTCGAGCAGACTGGCGCGAATCGTGTCGCCCTCCCGCGCGTCGGCTTCGCAGCCGGACGGGGTTGCGGCCCAGGCCGGTGCCGCACCTGGCAGCTCGCGCGCGCCTGTGGCAGGCCGAGGCGCGGATCGCCGGCTGGATCTTGCCGCCGCTGCTGGTCGCGGCCCGAGAGGCGCTGGCGCGCGGGGGGGTACGTCGCCCCCAACGTCCCGCCGGCGCCCACCGCCATCGCGCTGGCCGGGCTTCGGGTCGGCGGGCTGATCGGGCTCGTCTTCGGCATCGCGCCGCTGACCGCCAAGGTGATCGCCGACCAGCATTCGTGGCTGACACCTTCTTCGATCTGGGCCTGCTGCCGACGAAAATCGTGGTGGCCAACGCGGTGATCCGCACCGGCGGCTGAACCGGGCTTACTGGACCGGTGGGGCGGCGTGCGTCGCCTCGTCGCTTGCCGTCTCGCCCTCGACCGTGCCGGTGGCCGGCGTCGCCGTCTCGGTGGAGGCGGTGCGGATCAGCGAGGCGAGCAGGCGCTTGCGCTTGGCCTCGTAGTAATAGCCCTTGGAATAGAGCACCACGGCGCGCGTCTCGTCGCGCCCGGCGGTGCGGTAGGCATTGGCGAGATAGGCCACCGCATAGGTCATGTTGGTGTCGGCATCGAGCAGGTCTTTCGGCTCGCCGCGAAAGCCGAGGGCGCGGGCGGTGTCGACGCGTATCTGCATGAGTCCCCAATAGGGCCCGTTGCGCCGGGTCGGCTCGAACTTGCTCTCGCGCCACGCCACACGGCGCACCAGCCATGTCGGTACATCGTAGCGCGCGGCGTGGCGCTCGATCAGCGCCTCGATATGCGGGGGCGCGCGGTCGGCCGTGGCGCGCGTCGCGGCGGGCTCCGGCGTGTCGTCGATCGGCCGGGCGGCGTCTTCCTGTTCCGCCCCGGCCGCCTCATCCTCGGGCGCGGCCTCAGCGTCCGCTGCGGCTTCCGGCTTGGGCGCGCGCAGCATAGCCAAGCCGGCGGCAGGCGGCGGCGCGAAGGCGAGAGGCTCAGCTGCACGGGGCTCGGGGGTGTCTGGCTCGGCGGCGCGCGGTGGCGGAAGGGGCGCGATGGAGGCGAGAACGATGCGCTTCTCGGCCAGACGCTTGGGCGGCAGCGGCACCACGGCGAGCTCGGCCGTAGGCGCCGCCACGGCGGGGGAAGCTATGGCCGGCGCGGGCGCCGCGGTCCTTGCCGCTACCGTGCCTACCGGCCGCTGGAGGCTGGTGGCGGTCGCCTGTGCCGGCGGTCGGGCGACGAAATGTTCGGTCGGCAGGCTTGCGGCGGGCGGCTCAACGAGCCAGTCGCCATAGGAGGGCGCGACCATGGCCGCACCGGCGCCGGGAACGAGCAGCGCCAGCGTCACGGTGCTGCCCGCTGGAGCGACGAGCGGGCCCCCGGCGCCCTGGCTCGGGCGCGCATCGGTCGCCCTTGCGGTGCCGGGTACTGTGGCGACGAGGCCAGCTGCCGCGAGCGCGACGGCGGTGAGCACAGGGGACCGTCCGCCGGCCCGCCAATATGTCGTTCGCTGTTTCACGCGTGCTGACTAGCACAGTTCGCCGCGTGTCGAAACGTTGCCGCCGCACCGCAGGTCGCCCGCGCTTCCCGACGGGTCAGATGTGGTACATCAGGTCGATGTCGGCATTGTCGGAAAAGGCCAGCATGTCCTTGAGCGACATGCGGTCGAGAATGTCCGACATGGCGTCGCGCACCTTGGTCATGGTGATGCGCACGGCGCAGCTGCCGAGGTCGCGGCAGTCCTGGCAGGGCACATAGGCGCTCTTGCTGGCGCAGCCGATCGGTGCCAGCGGACCATCCAGCACGCGGATGATGTGGCCGACGCGGATATCGGTGATCGAGCGCGAGAGCGCATAGCCGCCGCCCGGCCCCTTGCGCGAGCGCAGCATGCCGGCATTGCGCAGGTCGAGAAGAATGGCGTCGAGGAACTTCTTCGGAATGTTGTTCGCCGTGGCGATCTCCTGGCCGAGAGAATTCTTCCCTTCCGGTTGACGGGCAAGGTACAGCATTGCCTTAAGGCCATACTTGCCCCTGTTGGTCAGCATGTGCGGTCGGTCCTCGGCCGATGATGGGAGGGCTCCGCGAATGTGGCGCCTTGTTCTTCATGTGCCAGTCTCGTGCGGCCCAATCAACGGGCCGCGCCCGTGTGATGGCCGGCGCATGCGGTTTCCCGCCGTCCGGTCGGCGCTGGACGGGGGGTAGCGCCCGGCGCATCATCAACCGGCGCGCGCGTCCTCGCCGCCGCGGCGGTGCGCCGCGCGCGGGGAGCGCGGCGATGCAACCGGTAAACACCGACCATAAGGGCCGGATTCGCACGACGCTGCTCGCTGTCGCGGCGGGCGGGCTGGCGATCGGCCTCGCCCTGCACTTCGGCGGGCTGGCGGGCGGCGCCATACTCGCCTGGCGGCTCGGTGTGCTGCCGGTGCTGGCGGGGCTGGTGGTGGAGATCATCAGCAGCCTGCGGCGTGGCGAGGTCGGGCTCGACATCGTCGCCGCCCTTGCCATGGGCGCCGCGCTGGCGGCGGGGGAAACGCTCGCCGCTGCCGTCGTGGCGCTGATGTATTCCGGCGGCAGCTTTCTGGAGAGCTTCGCCGAGGGCCGGGCCCGGCGCGAGATGCAGGCTTTGCTCGCCCGCGTGCCGCGCACCGCGACGCGCTATGGTGACACTGGCCTCACCGAGGTGCCGCTCGCCGCCATCGCCCCCGGCGACCGGCTGCTGATCCGCCAGGGCGATGTCGTGCCGGTGGATGGCACGGTGGCGACGACTTCCGCCTTTCTCGACACCGCCGCGCTCACCGGCGAGTCGCTGCCCCAGCGGCTGGCGCGCGGTGCCGAGGCGCTGAGCGGGGCGACCAATGCGGGCGAGGCGTTTGATCTTCTCGCCACAAGGCGGGCGCAGGAGAGCACCTATGCCGGCATCGTGCGGCTGGTCGATGAGGCGCAGCGCTCCAAGGCGCCGATGGCCCGGCTCGCCGACCGTTGGTCGCTCGGCTTCCTCGCCGTCACGGTCGCGCTGGCGACGGCGGCCTATGTCGCGACCGGCGACCCGATCCGCGCCGTCGCCGTGCTGGTGGTGGCGACGCCCTGCCCGCTGATCCTCGCCGTGCCGGTGGCGCTGGTCGCCGGCCTGTCGCGCGCCGCGCAGTTCGGCGTGCTCATCAAGGGTGGCGCGCCGCTGGAAGCGATGGCCCGGGTGCGCACGCTGATCCTCGACAAGACCGGCACGCTCACGCAGGGCCGGCCGGAGATCGTCACCCTCGCCCCGGTTGCCGGCGGCACGGCGGACGAGATGCTGCGCCTCGCCGCCGGGCTGGAGCAAGCCTCGCAGCACCCGATGGCGCGGGCGCTGGTGGCGAGCGCGCGGGCGCGTGGTCTCACCCTCGCCTTGCCCGAGGCGGTGGAGGAACTACCGGGCGAGGGGCTTTCCGGCACGGTGGAGGGGCGAGGCGTCGCGGTGGGCGGGCCGGCCTATATCGCCGCGCGTCTCGCCACCGCGATGCCGGCGCCGCCGCCGCACATGGCGGGTTCCGTGCTGGTCGCCATCGCGCTCGACGGGGGGCTAGCCGGTTACATCGTCATGGCCGATCCGCTGCGGGAGGGCGTGGGCGCCGTGCTGGCCGGGCTGCGGGCGCAGGGCATCGCCCGCCTGCTGCTGGCAACCGGCGACCGGGCCGAGGTCGCCGCGCGCATCGCCGGCGGGCTCGGGCTCGACGGCCTGCATAGCGGGCTCTCCCCGGACCAGAAGGTCGACCTGGTGCGCGCCGAGCGCCGGCACGGCCCGGTGATGATGGTCGGCGACGGGGTGAACGACGCCCCGGCGCTCGCCGCCGCCGATGTCGGTGTCGCCATGGGCGCGCGCGGCGCCGCCGCCAGTGCGGAGGCCGCCGATGTGGTGCTGCTGGTCGACCGCATCGACCCGCTGGTGGCGGGCCTCGCCATCGCCCGCGGCGCGCGCGCCATCGCGCTGCAGAGCGTGGCGGTGGGTATCGGCCTGTCGGTGCTCGGCATGGTGGCGGCGGCGTTCGGCTATCTCGCCCCGGTGCAGGGCGCGCTGCTTCAGGAGGCGATCGACGTCGCCGTCATCCTCAACGCGCTGCGGGCGCTGCGCCTCATGCCGCCCGGAGTGGCGAAGGGCGCGGGGGGGTGATGCGACCGACAGAACTTCGACAGGTTGAGGGAGCTAGGCGACAGGGGGGAGCAAGATGAAGGGAGGGGCAAAGTGCCCGATCGTGCTGAGACCCGGCGTGTCCGCCACCGCCTCGCCCGCCGCATCCGTCAGGTCCGTGCCTGTTTCACCCCGCTCTGCTTCATCAACGGCGCCGCCGCGGCCTGCGTGGCCATCACCAGCCTGTTGGCGCCGGGTGGCTCTGCCGCTCATATCATTGCTGGCGGCATCGGCGCCGCGCTGGTGATCGCCGGCCTGTTCTGGGCGGCCGACCACGCCGGCGGCCGGCCCGGCCTGCGTCTGCCCGCCATATCGCTGCTGCTGACCGTGCTGTCGGTGGTCAGCCTCGGCGGCGCGATGATGACCGGGGTGCATCTGGCGGTGGCGCCAGAGCTGGATCTGGCGAGCGCGGCCAGCCTGCATGGCCGCATGGCCCTTCTGGCGCTGCTGTGCGCGCCGCTGGGCCTTGCCGGCGCCGTGCAGCTGCGGCTCGCCCGACTTCCCAGAGCGTCCGCGCCGCCGGCACCGACTTTGTCCCTCGGTGCGCGATGACGGTGGCGGTCGACATGGAGAGCTTCCACCCGTCCAGAACCGCCCCGGCGACCGCGATGCCGGAGGCGCGCGCGCCGTTTGCCGCCGCATGGGTGCTCCCGGGGGCGATGCCGGCGCCGGGCCTGCCCGACATCTCCGTGGTCATCCCCGCGCGCGACGAGGCCGGCGCCATCGCGCCGCTGCTGGCCGAGATTGCCGCCGCGCTGGCCGGGGAGCACTATGAGATCATCGTGGTGGATGACGGCTCGGCCGACGCCACGGCGGCCGTCGTCACCGAGGTCGCGGCGGCACAGCCGGAAGTGACGCTGCTGCGCCATCGCCGCTCGCACGGCCAGAGCGCGGCCATCCGTTCCGGGGTGGACGCGGCGCTCGGCTGGATTATCGTCACCCTCGACGCCGACGGGCAGAACGACCCGGCCGACATTCCCGCTTTGCTCGCGCTCTACCGCGACGCCACCCGCGGGCCGTATGTGCGCATGATCGCCGGCCAGCGGCGGCGGCGCAATGACAGCGTCGTCAAGCGCCTGTCCTCGCGCATCGCCAACCGGGTGCGCGGCGCGCTGCTCGGCGACGGCATCGTCGATACCGGCTGCGGGCTGAAAGTGTTCGATCGCGCCACCTATCTGCGGCTTCCCTATTTCGACCACATGCACCGGTTCCTCCCGGCTCTGGTGCAGCGCGAAGGCGGCGTGGTATTAACTCACCCGGTGAACCACCGCCCGCGCTCCGCCGGCCGCTCCAAATACGGCACCTGGAACCGGCTCTGGGTCGGCCTCATCGATCTCGCCGGGGTGATGTGGCTGACGTCGCGCATGAGCCGGCCGGAGGTGCATTCATGATCGCGGGTCTCTGGCTGGGTATCGGTCTTGTCGGGCAGGCCATGTTCTCGGCGCGCTTCCTCGTCCAGTGGTGGGCGAGCGAGCGCGAGGGGCGCAGCGTCATCCCGCACAGCTTCTGGTATCTGAGCATCGCCGGCTCGCTGAGCCTCGTCGCCTACGCGCTCTACCAGCGCGACCCGGTGTTCATCATCGGCCAAGGCGCGGGCCTTGCCATCTACATGCGCAACATCCGCCTGATCCGCCGTCAGAGCCGGGCGCCGGAGGCGCGGGTTGAAAGCGCCGCCTGAGGGCTTCGTCCCTGCCCCTGCCAAAAGTGTCGCCGGCCCGCTCGCGTTGGCCCTCGCTTTGTCCGTGTTCACCGTCGCGCTGACGCTGACGTTGCGTGGGGCCTATCCCGTCGACGAGACGCGCTATCTCACCGTCGCCTGGGAGATGTGGAACTCCGGCGACGCGGTGCTGCTGCATCTCAATGGCGAGCCCTACAGCCACAAGCCGCCGCTGCTGTTCTGGCTGATCAACCTCGCCTGGCACGTCACTGGCCCGCAGGAATGGAGCGCCCGGCTGATGCCGGCGCTGTTCCTGCCCTTGAGCGTGCTGGCGACCTACCGGCTCGGCCGCGATCTCGCCGGCCCGGTGCTGGGCGCCCGCGCGGCGCTGGTGCTGGCCGGCTTTACCGTCTACGCCGCGCTCGCCGCTTCGGTGATGTTCGACGCCATGCTGACGCTGGCCACCATCACCGCGCTGATCGGCCTGTTGCGCGCCGGCCGGCATCAGCCGCGCGGCTGGGCGCTGTTCGGCGTCGCGCTGGCGCTCGGCCTGCTCGCCAAGGGGCCGGTGATGCTGGTGCATGTGCTGCCGGCCGCGCTGCTCGCCCCGCTCTGGGTCGAGGGCGCGATGAACTGGCGGCGCTGGTATGGGCTGACGCTCGGCACGGCGCTGCTCGCCGGCATCCCCGTGCTGGCCTGGGCGCTGGCGGCGGGCGGCGCGGGCGGCGGGGAATTCGCCGGCACGCTCCTGTGGCACCAGACAGCGGGCCGCATGGTCGAAGCCTTCGCCCATCGTCGGCCGTTCTGGTTCTATCTGCCGCTGCTCCCGCTGCTGCTGTTCCCCTGGTGGTGCCTCCAGGGCTTCTGGAACCGGGCGGCGCTCGCCCCGCTGTGGCGGGAGCGGGCGTGGCGGCTGCCGGTCATCATGGCCGCCGGCACCTTCCTCATCATGTCGGCGATCTCCAGCAAGCAGCTGCATTATCTGTTGCCGGTGCTGCCGGCGGCGGCGCTGATCCTTGCCCGGCTGATCGGCGACGCCCCGCGCCGCAGCGAGACCGGGCCGGCGCTCGCCGTGCTGATCGCGGGGCTCGCCTTGCTGGCGGGCGCGCTGCTGGCGCCGCGCTACCCGCAGCTTCTGCCGCCGCTGGCGGTGGGACCGGGCCTGCTGCTGATCGCGCTCGCCGTGCCGGTCTGGGCGCTGCGCCAGCGGTGCTGGAGCGCCGGCGCGGCCGTGACGGGCGCGCTGCTGCTGGCTGGCTTTCTCGAAGCAGGAATGGGACGCGTGCCGGCCTTCGATCTCGCGCCGCTGGTCGCCCGGCTCGACACGGCGCGGCCGATCGCGGTGGTCGGTATCTATGAGGGCGAGATCGGCTATCTGGCGCGGCTCACCCGCCCGGTCGACCTGCCGACCCTCGCCGAACTGCCGGCCTGGCGCGCCGCCCATCCCGACGGGCAGATCATCGCGCGCTTCAAGCCCGGTCTGGCGCCGCTGGCTGAGCCGCCGCTCTGGGAGCAGCCCTTCGTCAAGGAGCGGCTCGCTCTGTGGCCGGCAAGCCCGGCGCGCTGAGCCTCACGCGGCCTCGGTAGCGGGGAAACTTATGCGGGCCAGTGTGCCGCGCTCCGGCGCCCGGCCGATCTCGAAGCGGGCGCCGTGCAGCTCGCAGATGCGGCGCACGATCTCCAGCCCGATGCCGAGCCCGCCGGCCGGCTTGTAGAAGCCCGGCGCGTCCTCGCGCGTCACGCCGCCAAAGCCGATGCCGTCATCGGCCACCTCGACGCTGCCATCGGGCGCGGAGGCGACGCGGATGGCGACGCCCCGCCCGCCATGGCGCACCGCGTTCTCGATGAGGTTGCGCACCGCGTCGCGCAGCAGCGGCGCGTAGCCGGCGACCACCGGATCGGTCGACGCCTCGAAGCCGATGGAGGCGCCGGCGCCATAGACGAAGGCGGCGGTGGAGCCGACGACTTCCTCCAGCAGGCGGTCGACATGAACCGGGGCGAAGCCACGCTTGTCCACCGCCTCCAGCCGCGCCAGCGCGACCATCTGCTCGAGGAAGCGCGAGAGTTCATCCACCTCGTGGAGCGCCTGGCGCGCGCGCGGGTGGTCGATGCGCTCCAGTTCCAGCCGGACCACGGCGAGCGGGGTGCGGATTTCGTGCGCGATGGCCGAGGTGAACAGCTTCTGCCCGGCGACCAGCGCGCGGACCCGTTCATAGGACCGGTTCACCGCCCCGGCGAGCTGGGCGATCTCGCGCGGCATGCCGTCGGTCGGCAGGCCGCTATCGGGCTTCATCGGGTCAAGCTGCTCGGCGGCGAGGGCGGCGGCGCGCACGGGTTTGAGCGCGGTGTGGATGGAGTAGAGGCTGGCGCCGAGCACGAAGATCAGAGTCATGCTCATCGGCACCAGCATGTGCTCGGTCACCTCGTCGGCGAAGACGCCCCAGAGCGCGCCCTGCGGATCGCCGTCAATGGCCACCTCGATGAACGCCCGCCGCCCGCCGATCTCCACCGTATGGCCGCCGGCGAAGGTCAGCGGGTAACCCTCGCGCAGGATGCGCATCCAGAAGCTCGGCGGGTTGAGATCGAGCGGGAGGAAATGCTCGGTGCAGGATTCGTCGCAATGCGAGAACAGGATGACGCCGGAGGGCGTGCGCACCCGCGCGACATAGCCCGAGCCTTCCACGTCGTAGCGGCGGGCGAGGTCTTCCGGCAGCTCGTAGCGCAGCGCCGAGCCGTTCAGGGAGAAGCCCTCGGCCAGTGCCTGCGTCTCGCGCTCCAGCAGCAGGCGCGAGAGATTGTCGGGATCGGCGGCGTATTCGGCCACCACCGCCACGAGCTGGGCGAGCATGGCGAGCAGCGTGAACAGCACGATGCGCTGGGCAACCAGCACGCCGAGCGCGCGCCGACCGGTGCGGGCGTTCTGGCGGCGCGTGCCGGCGCCTAAGCCCTTGCTTGTGGTCATGCCTCGGTCTCGCGCAGCAGATAGCCGACGCCCCGCACCGTCTCGATGGCGATGCCGGCGTCATGGGCGGCGATCTTCTTGCGCAGGCGCGAGAGATGCAGGTCGATGGCGTTGGCCGAGATGTCCTCGTCGAAATCGGAGAGCTTGTGCTCCAATACGCGCTTGGGCGTGACCTTGCCGAAATCGCGCATGAGTATTTCCAGCACGGCGCGCTCGCGCGGGGTGAGCGGCAGGATCTCCTCGCCGCAGCTCACCTCCAGCCGGGAGAGGTCGAAGCGCAGCCGCCCGGCCTCCAGCACCGGCGCCATGGTGGGCGCCCGGCGCAGCAAGGCCCGGGAGCGGGCGAGCAGTTCGCCATTGTTGAACGGCTTGGTGAGATAGTCGTCGGCGCCGGCGTCCAGGCCGGCGATGCGCTCGTCGATCGCCCCGCGCGCGGTGAGCACGAGGACGGGAATGGTGCTGCGCTTGCGGCGGATGGCGCGCAGAAAGTCGAGCCCGTCGCCATCCGGCAGGCCGAGGTCGAGTAGCACGAGGTCGTAGGCATTGGTCTCGACGGCGGCCTCGGCCTCTTCCAGCGAGGCCACCGTGTCGATCCGCCAGCCGGCCTGGCGGATCGTCTCGCTCACCAGCTCGCGCAGCCGCTCGCTGTCCTCGACCAGAAGGAGCCTCATGCCAGGCTCCCCCTCGCATCGTTCAGGCGCGGCGCTTGCGGCCGGTGATCATCGACAGCACGAGGTTCTCGCGGTGGCGATGGCTCTCGACGAGCGCCGCCAGCGCGTGCAGCAGCGCCAGGACCAGGATGGAATTGGCGAGCCATTCGTGCGTCTCCTCCAGCCAGTCCTCGCCCCAGAAGGCGTCGAGCCCCATCATCCACCCGCTGACGCAGGTGGCGGCGAGCAGGGCCATCAGCGCGAGCATCATCACCGCACCGGCGGGATTGTGCCCCAGCATGCGCGGCTCGCGGCCCTTGGCAAGAGCGGAGAGATACCGCCCGAGCCGGCGCGGGCCGGGAACGAACTGCGCGAAGCGCGCGTAATGCGTGCCGATGAAGCCCCAGATCACCCGCACCACCAGAACCGCGGCCACGACATAGCCGATGATCTGGTGGAGCGATTCGCCGTCCTCGACGACGAAGAGGTTCAGCAGGCACCCGGCGACCACGGTCCAGTGGAAGATCCGGACCACCGGATCCCACACCACGACCTCAGGGGAGGCCGTGGTTGAGGCGCTGGCCGGGCCGCGCGCGGCGGCACCGGCAGTGGGGGCGGGGCCGGTCATCAGTCGATCTCGGACTTCACGACCGCGCCGGAGACCGGGTTGAAATAGACCTCGGCCTTCTTGCCGTCCTTGGTGTAGCCGTAGATCTCGTAGCAGCTGCCGGAGACCTTGAAGGTCTTGATCTTCTGATAGCCCATCTCGGCGACCTTCGCCTTCATGGCGTCTTCGGTCATCCACTTGTCCTTGGCCTCGGTGGTGCAGGCCGGGCCGGCATAGGCGGCGATCGGGGCGACGACCGGAGCGATCAGGAACGCGGCGGTGAGGCTGGCGGCGAAAAGGCGCATCGGGTTAAGTCCTCAAGCAACATCGGCGACTTGCCGACGGCGAGAGACTTCGCCGCGTAAACCTGTCGGTGAACTGTCGTCCTCGCCAAGAAATGAGAAGCGAATGAGCGCCGCTCGATTGGTCATTTCTGACAGCTTCCCGACAGGAACAGCGCGCGACACAGGCCCCGACCAAGTGTCCGGGGAGATGACGCGTGCGGGGGATGTGGGGGCGGATCGGGCGTGGCGCGGCCTGGCTGGGGATGGCCATTTTCGGCGCCGCCGCGCTCTATGCCGGCGTGACCGTGGCGCAGGGCAATCTTCACGCGGTGATCCCCGGCGAGCTCTACCGCTCCGCCACGCTGTCCGGGCCGCAGCTCGAGGCGACGCTGAGCGGGCTCAACATCCGCACCATCGTCAATCTGCGCGGCGCCTCGCCCGATCAGGGCTGGTATCGCGAGGAGGTCCGCCTCGCCAGCACGCATGGCGCGACGCTGATCGACCTGCCCTGGTCCGCGCGCCGCGAACTGACCGATGCGGAGGTCGCCGATTTCATGGCGCGCCTCAAGGACGCCCCGCGCCCGATCCTCATCCATTGCCGCTCCGGCGCCGACCGCACGGGCCTCGCCGCCGCGCTCTACCTCGCCGCCATCAAGCGTTCGGACGAGGAAACCGCCGAGAGCCAGCTCTCGCTGTGGTTCGGCCATATCGCCCTGCCGTTTACGCCCTTCTACGCCATGGACGAGACCTTCGAGCGGCTGGAGCCGAGCCTAGGCTATTTCGACAGCTGATCGCGGGGCGCCGGTGTCGCCGGGGGACGGGCGCGCCGGCAGCGCTCGGAGCAGAAGCGCACCGCCTCCCAGTCCCGCGCCCATTTGCGGCGCCAGGCGAAGGGCCGCCCGCAGGCGGCGCAGGGCTTGGTCGGCAGTTCCGCCTTGCGGCGCATCCGGCTCATGGTGCCCAGCTCATGGCGGCGACACCCGGCCGCTCACCACGGAATGGTCTCGCCGCGCCAGTCGACAAAGCCGCCGCTCTGGTCGGGCGCGAGACCGTCAACGACCGCCAGAAGCTGCGCCGCCGCCTCCGCCGGCGTCTGCGCCGGGTGGTCCGGCCGGGCGAAGGGGGCGGAGAGCGGGGTCGCGACCGAACCGGGATGCAGCGCCACGCAGATCGCCTCGGGCGCGCGGCGGGCCAGCTCGATGGCGGCGGTGTGGACGAACTGGTTCAGCGCCGCCTTCGCCGCCCGGTAGCCGTACCAGCCGCCGAGCCGGTTGTCGCCGATCGAGCCGACCCGCGCCGACAGGGTGGCGAAGACCGCGCGCCCGCTGCGCGGCAGGGCCGGCAGCAGGTGCTTCATCAACAGAGCGGGTCCGATGGCGTTGATGGCGAAGCTCTCGACGAGATGGCCGGCATCGAGCTCGCGCCAGCTCTTTTCCGGCCGGTAGTCTCCCGTGTGCAGCATGCCGGTGGCGTCGATGGCGAGACGGATCTCGCCGTGCCCGGCGGCATGGACGACCGCGCGCTCAAGGCTCGCCTCGTCGGTCAGGTCGATCGAAACCGGCGTGCGCCGCCCGAAGGCCAGCACGGAGTCATACCGGCCGGACGACTGGAGCGTCGCCACGAGGGCGGTGCCGATGCCGCCGGTGGCACCGAAGACGACGGCGCAGCTTCGGGGTTCGGTGGTCATCGGGCACCTGTGGGCGAGGGAGAAGGAAGCGGGCGTATCATGCTGGCACTACGTGACACGCCCCCCGCCGGATGACCCGGCATGGTGTGGGCCGGTCGCCTTCGGGGGCGGAAGCCTCAAGGTTGCAAGGCGCGCGCCCCACGATTGTTTGGGTTGCGCGGCGGGCGTGAGAGATGATCTAACGGAAGGCTCATCAGAACGATTCAAATCAATGGGTCGGTGCATGTCTCACCACAAGCATCTCGTCATCACCGGGACAGGGCGGGCGGGCACGAGCTTTCTCGTGCAGTATCTTCACGCCAACGGCTTCGACACCCATCTCGGGCGTAACCCGGACGCCCAGCTCGACGACGCGGCCAATGCCGGGCTGGAGGATCTTCTGCTGCCCGGCCAGCTCGACGATCTGCCCTATGTGGTGAAGTCGCCCTGGATCGCCTTCGATCCCGCGAGCGCCATTCCGCCTCAGGTCACGGTCGACGCCTTCATCGTGCCGGTGCGGGCGCTGGAGGAGGCGGCGGCGAGCCGCGTCCTCGTCGAGCGCACGGCGATCCATCGCGCGGTGCCGTGGATGGCCGATCTGCCGGAGAGCTTCCACCAGTGGGGCACGGTTCCCGGCGGCATGGTGCATACGCTGAACGCGATGGATCAAGCCCGCATCCTCGCGGTCGGCTTCCACACGCTGGTGCATTACGCCGTGCAGAAGGACATCCCGGTGGTGTTTCTCGACTTTCCGCGCTTCATCGAGGATGGCGAGTATCTCGCCGCCAAGCTCTCCGCCGTGCTGCCGCTGCAGCGCGAGCGGGCGATGGCGGCGCATGCGGCGCTGTCCGATCCCTCGCTGGTGCGCACCGGCCGGGAGGTGCAGGCCGGGCTGCTCTCCGATGCCGATGCGGACCGGCTCGCCATCGCCCGCGAGCTTCAGGCCGCGCGCCGGCAAGTGGCGCAGACGCAGGCGCGGCTGGAGGAGATGGGCGCGCGCTTGGCCAATCAGACGGCGGCGATGACCGTGTCGGCTGCCATGAACGTCAACGCCTATGTCCGCCTGCGCAGCTGGTGGCGGCAGTGGCGCCGCGCCCGGCGGCATCGTGCGGCCTGAGGCCGCATAAACCGGGCCTGTCCTCAGGCGGGGCGTCTCTCGGGGCGGTGCGCGCCGTAGCGGAAACCGCCAAAGCGGCGAATCCGCCGCCCCTCCGCAACGTCATGTCTCTGTTATCATCCTACCGGAAGCGAGACGCGAATCGCGCGCGACGGGGGGACGGATGATCATCGAGGAGCGCGCGGGCAGCGCCGTCACCAGCGCCTCGGCGCGGGGCTGGCTCATCTGGGGCACCGCGGCGCTGTTCTATCTCTATGAGTTCTTTGTCCGGGTCGCGCCGGCGGCGATGGAAGAGGAGCTCCAGGCGCATTTCGGCCTCACGGCGGCGGCGCTCGGCGCGGCGGCGGGGGCCTATTACTTCATCTATTCGCCGATGCAGCTCGTCTCCGGCACGATGATCGACCGGTTCGGGCCCAAGCGCGTGCTGCTGGTCTCGGTCGCGATCTGCACCTTCGGCGTGTTCATCGAGGTGGCCGGCTCGAATTCGGCCTTTCTGGTCGCCGCCCGTTTCTGTCAGGGCATGGGCTCGGCCTTCGCCTTCGTCGGCACCATGTATCTCGCGGCGGCGTGGTTTCCGCGCTCCATGCTGGCGCTCCTGTCGGGATTGACCACCTCGCTCGGCATGGCCGGGGCCATCATCGGCAATGCCGGCGTGGCACGGCTCGTCGATTCGGTGGGCTGGCAGATGGCGCTGCTCATCACCGGCGCGCTGGGCATCGTCATCGGCCTGCTGATCGCCCTCATCATTCCGGCCGGCGGCAGCGCCGGGCCGGTGCCCGAGGTCGGCGAGCCGCCGGCGGAGCGGGCGGGCATCGTGGCGGCGCTGCGCGTGGTCTATGCCAACCCGCAGAGCTGGTACATCGGCATTGTCGGCGCCAGCCTCTACATGCCCCTCTCGATCCTCGGCGCGCTCTGGGGCGAGAGCTACATCGCCGCGCTGACCGGTGCCGACAAGATCGGCGCCTCCGGCGCGGTCTCGATGATGTATGTCGGCTGGATGATCGGCGGCCCGCTCGCCGGCTTCGTCTCCGACCGTTTCGGCACCCGCCGGCCGCTGCTGGTCGGCGCGAGTATCGCCACGGTTGCGGTGACCGTCGTCATCGCCTTGCTGCCCGCCGCGTCGCTGACCGGGATGTATGCGCTGCTGCTGCTGCTCGGCCTTGCCTCGACCTCACAGGTCGTGTGCTTCGCCGCCGCCGTGGAACATAATCCGGCCCGCGTCACCGGCACGGCCATTGCCGCCACCAACATGATGATCATGCTGCTCGGCGGCCTCGGCGAATGGGGCTTCGGCGCGTTGCTGGACCTGTTCTCCACCCGCGCCGACCCGAGCCCGGCGGCGTTCCGCGCGGCCATCTGGTTGCTTCCGGCGGTAAATCTCATCGGCCTCCTGGCCGCGCTTCGCCTCACCGAGCACCGCGCGCCCGCACGGCTTGCCGCCGCTCGCGCCTGAAGGATGTGAGCCGAGGGCTTCTCAGCCGGTCAGGTCGCCCGGACGGTGTCCGGCGCGCGCGCCGCGCCGTGTGCCATGGCGGGGCCGGCTGCCGAGCGAGGCGGCGAGGGCGCGGGCCTGCTCCAGCGGCTGCGGGCGGCCGAGGAAGAAGCCCTGCCCATGGGTGCAGCCGGCGCGGCGGGCGACGTCCTGCTGTTCGGCGGTCTCGATCCCCTCGGCGGTGGTGGTCATGCCGAGCCGGCCCGCGAGGTCGGCGATGGTGTCGACGATGGCGGCGCTGTCGGGCCGTATCACCATCTCGCGCACGAAGGAGCGGTCGATCTTGATCGTGTCGAGCGGGAACAGCCGCAAATGGCTGAGGCTCGAATAGCCCGTGCCGAAATCGTCGAGCACGATGCCGACGCCGAGCGCCTTGAGCTCGCGCAGCGCCTCGAGGTTGCGGGCATTATTGTCGAACAGCGCGGTCTCGGTGATCTCCAGTTCCAGCCGCGCGGCCTCGAATCCGGTGCGCGCCAGTACCTGGTTGACCACGCCGACGAGATCGCCCACCGCGAGCTGCACCGGCGAGAGGTTGACCGCGAGGCGCGGCGCGCCCGGCAGGTCGGCAATGTCGGCGCAGGCCCGCTCCAGTGCCCAGGCGCCGATCTCGACGATGAGCCGCGTTTCCTCCGCCAGCGGGATGAAGGTTGCCGGGCTCACCAGCCCGCGCTCGGGGTGCTGCCAGCGCAGCAGGGCCTCGAAGCTGGTGAGGCCGTTATCGGCGAGATCGAAGATCGGCTGATAGACGAGGTGGAACTGGTGGCCTTCCAGCGCGGCGCGCAGGTCCGTTTCCAGCTCGATGCGGCCGCGCAGATGCGCGTCCATGTCGGGCGTGAAGACGCAATAGGTGCCGCGCCCCTTCGCCTTGGCGTGATAGAGCGCCAGATCCGCCTGCTTGAGCAGGGCGTCGGCGTCGAGCTCGGTGCCGTCGGAAATGGCGATGCCGACGCTGGCGCTCGCCGCGATGGTGTGGCCGAGGATGCTGTAGGGCGTGCTCAGCTCGGCAATGATGCGCTCGCTGAGCGCCTGCGCCGTTTCCGGCTGGTTCGGGGCGAGGCTGATGATGGCGAATTCGTCGCCGCCGAGCCGGGCGACCCGCTCATCATCGGCGACGCTGTGGCCGAGCCGGGCGGCGGCGGCGCGCAGCAGCGCGTCGCCCACCGGATGGCCGAGCGTGTCGTTCACATCCTTGAAGCGGTCGAGGTCGAGATAGAGCAGAGCGAGGCGCTCGCCGCGCTCGGCGGCGGCCTGCAGGGCGGCGTCGATGCGGCTGCGGAACAGCACGCGGTTCGGCAGGCGGGTGAGGTCGTCATGATGGGCGAGGAAGCGGATCTGCCCCTCGCGCTCGATCAGCGCGGCGTTCTGCCGGCGCGCCTCGGCGGCGGCGGCGTTGGCGCGGGCATTGGCCTCGGCAAGCTCCTCATGGGCGGATTTCAGCGCGGTGATGTCGGCGCGGATGCCGACCATGCCGCCATCGGCGGTGCGGCGCTCGCGGATGAGGATCCAGCGCCCATCGGAAAGCTGGCGCTCGGCCGAGCCCGAGGCATCGCGGTGCATGGCGATCATCTCGTCGACCAGCGCGCCGCGCTCATGCTCTGGCACGTCGTACTGGCCCGCTGCCACCGCCTGCCGCACGATGGCCTCGAAGCGGGCGCCGGGAATCATGAAGGGCGCGCTGACCGCGTAGATGTCGCGGAAGCGCTGGTTGCAGGTGACCAGCCGGTCGTCCTGGTCCCACATCACGAAGCCGTCGGACATGGCCTCGATGGCGTTGACCAGCACCGAGGCGGCGCGGCTGCGCTCGGCTTCCATGCGCTCGCGCTGGCCGAGCGCGACGATCATCACCGTGCCGAAGGCGCCGACCAGCAGCATGCCGATGGCGACCGAGAGAAGCATGCGGTCGCGGTCGCGCAACCAGTTGGCGAGCAGCACCTGGCGCGGCGCGCTGAGCACGACGCGCACATCATTGTAGAGCGAGGCGCGGGCGACCGAGAGCGTCGTCCCCTCCGGCCCGGCGGCCGGCAGAAGATAGGCCGTGCCGTCCGGCGTCGGGGTCGCGGGGCCGCTGGCGACAAGCTCGCCGGTGCGCAGCTCGTCATGCGGCAGTGTGGCGATGAGCTGGCCGTCGGGGCGCTGGAGGGTGATGCGCACCTGCGGGTCGACGCCGGTCTCGGCCAGCAGCTTCATCAAGGTGAGCAGCGGCACTTCCGCCACCGGCGTCACCCCGCCCCATTGCGGCACAGTGCGGGCGAGATAGAGCGACCAGTCGCCGGAAATCTTGTTGCGCAGCGGCCCGAGCAGAGCGAGCGGCGCGGCGCGCAGCCGGTCGGCGGTGAAGGGCAACTCGCGCTGGCCGCCATGGGCGCGCGCCGTGGCGATCACGGCGCCGTCCGGGGCGACCAGCATGAGGTCGCGATAGGCCAGCGTCTGGAAGTTGAGGCTGCTGAGCAGCTCGGCGGCGAGACCGGAGCTCTGCGGGGTCGCCTTGGCGGCAGCGAACAGGCTGGGCAGGCTGGCGAGGGCGCCATGCACCTGCAGGAGCTGGCGGTTAAGGGCGTTCTCCACCGCCTGGGCGGACCGTTCGAGGCTGGTGGCCGCGGCCGCCATGGCGGCCCGCTCGCCGCGGTCGACCAGCAGGGCCGTGCCCGCGGCGACCGTCAGCAGGATCAGCCCCGTGCCGGCGGCGACGACCATCTTGAGCCGCGGCCAGAGCATCACCACGCGGTTTCGCAAAGCATGACGCATCACTCCCGATCCGCGTGAATGCCGTGAACTGGCGCCAGATAGGTGTTCCAGGCGGAGGCGCAGCTCGGCCCGCAACGCAGGATCCAGCGCGGGATCACCACCTCTTGCAGCAGGCGCTCGCGCCGGGCCGCGTCCTTGGGCGAGGTCGGCACCAGCGTCATCTCGCCGATGGTCTCGCCGCAGGTGGCGCCGCCGCTGTTGCAGGCGAGGCCGCGCTGGGTGTCGGTGTCGGCCTGGATCCAGACCCGGCGCTCGAGATCCGCCACGCCGGTGCGAATCACCTCCTGAAGATCCGGGGGGATGGCGTCCCAGGCGGCGCGGTTGGCGCCGAAGAAGGAGAGCCCCCAGCTGATCGCCATGGAATGGACATGGGTGGCGATGCCCGGCAGGCCGATCTCATAGCCGCTGAGCGTGCCGGTGATGGCGCATTCGGCGACGCCGGATTTAAGCGCCCGCACGATTTCGGCGAAGGGCAGCAGCACCGGCACCGCGCCGAGCCCGGCCATCAGCTCAGCCTGGCCGACGGAGGAGGTGCGCACCTTGCGCCCGGCGAGATCGTCGAGGCCGCTGAACGGCTTGGTGCAGAAGATCACCTGCGCCGGGTAGGCATAGACCGCGAGCAGCACGATGTCGTAGCGCTGCAGCAGATAGTCCGTGAGGTGCTGGCGCGTGGCGCCGACGGTACGGCGCAGCGTGCCCATGTCCGGGTTCAGCACCGGCAGGTCGAAGGCGTTCAGCTCAGGGTCATCGCTCGACACGCGCGAAAGGCTCGCCGAGCCGAAGGGCACGACGCCAAGGCGCATGAGCTGGAGCGTTTCCTCGGCCCGCAGGCCGCCAGCGTCTAGCGGGCGGATGGTCGCCTTGATTCGCCCGCCGGAACGCTCGGTGATCTCCTTCTCCCAGAAGGGCTGCTCGTAATTGGTGTACTGGGTGACGCCCGCGAGGCCGCCGACGATCTGCAGGTTGACCGTGGCCGGCGGGCCGCCAGCGGGCGGTGGCGTGGTGTCGGCGCGTGCGGTGGCGGCACATGGCGGGGCAAGGCCGAGCAGCGCCGCAAGGACGAGGCCGCCGGCGCGGCATACCTGCCGCGCGAGCGCGCGCCTGCCCCTGTCACGACGCACCCGCTGACCCGCCATGGCTACCTTCATTGACGTCCCCAGGCATCAGCATAGGCACGAACAGCATTTCGGCAAATGCCCAAATATATTGGTAAATTAGCGGCGATAACGGCGGTATTTCAGAACCACATGCCGTTAAGTCATGTACTTAGACCGCTTCCAGCCCGAGCGCCGCGCAGGTTGTCTCGCTTTCGCGCGCCAGTTGCTCGAACTGAACCGCCCGCCCGCTACCGGCGCGCCAGAAATAGCCCATGTCGCGGCTCGCCGGCCAGCCATCGAGGGTGAGCAGGGCGATGTCGTCCTCCATGCGAAACTCAGAGCGGGCATAGAGTTCGGGAAACAGCGACATGCCCATGCCCATGACCACCATCTGGCGCAGCGCGTCGAGGCTGGTGCCCTCATAGTCCTCGCGCATATCGGCGCCGCAGGCGGTGGCGAGCTCGCGCACGCGCTCGAACAGATGATGGCCGCGCCCGAGCGTGAGCAGCCGCTCGCCGCGCAGCGCCTTCGGGTCGACATGGCCGACCGGGGCCAGCCGGTGGTCCTTCGGCACGCCGAGAAAGATTGTTTCGCGGCAGAGCCGGCGAAAGGTCACCGCGTGGTCCGAATCGGGCGCCGGGCCGAGCCCGCAATCGAGCGCGCCGGAAATCACCTCGCGCAGGATCACCGCCGGGCGCTCTTCCTTGATGTAGATCTGCAGCGCCGGGTATTTGGCGTGCAGCGCCGGCAACAGATTGGGCAGGAAATAGGGCCCGAAGGTCGGGGCGACGCCGAGCCGGATCAGCCCGCCGAGATTGCGCGAGCTGCTCGCCGCCGCCGCGACGATGTCGTCCAGCGTCAGCAGCACCTGCCGCGCCGCCTCGATCACGTGAACCCCCACCGGCGTCGGCTGGACGCGGCCGGGCGTGCGCTCGAACAGGGTGGCGCCGAGCTGGGCCTCGAGCTGGGCGATCTGCACCGAGAGCGTCGGCTGCGAGACATGGCAGCGCCGCGCCGCCGCGCCGAAATGGCCGGTCTCGGCCAACGCGACGGCATATTCGAGCTGGCGATGGGTGGGGCGGAAGGCCATGGCGATAGCTTCACTCAATCGAGACTATTGAGACTATGCATTGGAACTATGGGTTCGTCCACGTCATGTTCCTCCCATCGAAAGGAGGTTGACGTGGACCAGTTCCTCAAGTCGCTGACGACCCGCAGCAAGATGCTCGATGCCGAGATGGATGCCGAGCGCCGGCGTCTGGACCCTGATGGCGAGCGCCTGGTGGCGCTGAAGCGGATCAAGCGCCAGCTCGGCGCGCAGATCGACTATATCCGCCGCGAAGGGCGCCAGATCACCGAGGTGATGGTGGTGCGCAAGCCCCGCCGCTTCACCGATCTCCGGCTGAAGTCCATCCGGTGAGGTCGCCGCCCCGTTGAGCGGTTACGCCTAGCCTTATCCCCACACTTGCCCGAGGTCCGGGCCCCTCTGACGGCGTTGCGCCGCCATGTCGGTCCTCTCCCCACCGACCGTCCAGAGCGGACGTCCGGCACGGACGGTTCGCGGCGCTTGCCCCAGCGCTGCGGGCCGTTCCTTGCGCGTGCGCCACTGGGCCCTGACCCGAGGACTCTATGGACACTCTGATTTCGCTGATGACGGCCGACTTCGTCGGCAAGCCGGCCTGGCTCTGGCTGAGCTTCCTGGCCATCGTCTTCATCCTGCTCGCCTTCGATCTCGGCGTGCTGAACAAGGGCGAGAAGGAACTCGGCATCGCCGAGAGCCTCAAGCTCTCCGCCTTCTACATCGCCGTCGCCATCGTGTTCGGTGGCTGGATCTGGTACTCGATGGGCCCGGAATCCAGCCTGCAGTACTTCACCGGCTACGCGATCGAGAAGGCGCTGTCGATCGACAACGTCTTCGTCATCTCGCTGATCTTTGGCTACTTCGCCATTCCCCGCGCCTATCAGTACCGGGCCCTGGTCTGGGGCATCATCGCGGTGCTGGTGCTGCGCGGCATCATGATCGGCGTCGGCGCGGCGCTGGTGCAGGAATATGACTGGATCCTGCTGCTGTTCGGCGCCTTCCTGATCGGCACCGGCATCAAGATGCTCATCGTCAAGGAAGGCGATGCGGACGTCTCGAAAAACCCGGTGGTGCGCCTCCTCTCCCGCTTCCTGCGGGTGACGCCCCAGCTGCACGGCCAGCGCTTCTTCGTGCGCCAGCCGCACCCGGTGACCGGCAAGCTGGTGCTGTGGGTGACGCCGCTCTTCCTGGCGCTGGTGGTCATCAACATCGCCGACCTCGTCTTCGCGGTCGACTCGGTGCCGGCGATCTTCGCCATCACCACGGACACCTACATCGTCTTCACCGCGAATATCATGGCGATCCTCGGCCTGCGCGCCCTCTACTTCGCGCTGGCCGCGATGGTCCACCGCTTCGAATACCTGAAATACGCCCTGGCGCTGGTTCTGGTGTTCATCGGCGGCAAGATCTTCTGGAACTACTTCTACGGCAAGCTCGACCCCGCCATCTCGCTCGGCGTGACGCTGGCCATGATCGGTGGCGGCATCGTCTTCTCGCTGTGGAAGACGCGGCAGGTCGCCGCCGGTGCCCACAATTCGGGCGCCGACACGCCCGGTGCCCAGACCCCTGGCGCGCAGATCCCTGGCGCCCACTGACCCCGGCGCCGGCGGTTCGCCGCCGGACCTCTGCACCAACCCAGAACGGCCGGCCTCATGGGCCGGCCGTTTCACGAGAACAACGGCGCGGCCTTACGGGCCGGCCGTACCACCAACCAGACGGCGCGGCCTCAACGGCCGGCCGTCTCATCACCAGGCGGCGCGACCTTCGGGTTGGCCGTTCCACGACCGCCGCCTCCGCCATTCGGGGAGGCGCTGAGTGCCTGAGGGGCCGGGCCGGCTGCCGCTGATGCGGGGCCGTGTCCGGCTTCACCACGTCTGAACCACCCGTCGTCACATCCACAACGGATTCATTGCCCGCCACCCACCCGGAGATCTGCCATGTCGCTCGCCAGCGCCGCCCTTCTCTCGCCACCGGTCCTGTGCTTCGGCCTTGGCGCGCTCGCCTGCGCGCTGCGCAGCAATCTGCGCGTGCCGGCGCCGGTGTTCGAGGCGGTGTCGATCTATCTGCTGCTGGCGATCGGTCTGAAGGGCGGGGCGGAACTGGCGGAGACGCGCTGGGCCGATTTTGCCGGCCCGGCCGCCGCCGCGCTCGGGCTCGGCATTCTGATCCCGCTCTGGTGCTACGCCGCGCTGCGGCGCGTCGCCGGCTTCAGCGTGGCGGATGCCGCCTCGCTCGCCGCCCATTACGGCTCGGTCTCCGCCGTCACCTTCATCGCGGTGGTGAGCTATCTGGAGCGCGCCGGCACGCCGCATGAGGGCTTCATGACCGCGATCCTCGCGCTGATGGAGGCGCCCGCCATCGTCGTCGCGCTGGTGCTTGCCCGGCTCGCCGGTGCGGGCGGGCAGGGGACAGGCGGCGCGGGGGGCGCCCGCTCGCTCGGGCCGGCGCTGCATGAGGTGATCTCGGCCAAGAGCTTCCTGCTGCTGGTCGGCGGCCTGGTCATTGGCGGGGTGATCGGCAAGGCCGGGCTCGCGCCGGTGCGGCCCTTCTTCGGCGACCTGTTCCTCGGCTTCCTCTGCCTGTTCCTGCTGGAACTCGGCATCGTGGCGGCGGAAAAGGCGGATGCGGCGTGGAAGGCGGGCGGGCGGCTTTTCGCCTTCGCGCTTCTGGCGCCGCTGGTCAATGGCGCGCTCGGCCTTCTGGCCGGTCATGCGGCCGGCCTGTCGGAAGGTGGGGCGGTGGTGCTGGCGACGCTGGCAGCGAGCGCCTCCTATATCGCCGCGCCGGCGGCGGTGCGGCTCGCCCTGCCGGAAGCGAACGCGGCCTATTCGCTGGCCGCCTCGCTCGCCATCACCTTCCCGTTCAATGTCGTGCTGGGCATTCCGCTCTACGCGGCGGCGGCGGGGTTCCTCTACCGCTGAGCCTCACAGCGGGCCCGCCGGTTCGGCGAGGCCCGTGCTGGCCGGGGCGCGGCGCTGTCGGCGGCGCGGGGCGATGCGGTTCTTGATCACCTTGAGCAAAAGCGTGGTGACGACCAGCATCACCACGGTGATGCCGACCATGGAGAGCGCCCAGCCTTGCGTGCTGCCGCCGCCCAGCGCCTGCGCGCTCTCGGCCGCGAACCAGCCGGGCGCCAGCATCACCGGCGCCCAGACGAAGGCGGAGGAGACATTGGCGAGCTGGAAGCGGCGCTGCTCCATCCGCATCATGCCGGCGACCATCGGCATGGTGCAGCGGACCGGGCCGAAGAACCGGCCGATGAACACCGAGGCGAAGCCGAAGCGGCGGAAGAACAGCCGCGCCTGCGCCACCTGATGGCGGTAGCCCTGCAGCGGCCAGCGATGCACCACGCGCGGGCCGACCCAGCGGCCGAGCCAGTAGGAGGCGATGTCGCCGAGAATGGCGCCGGCGATCGCGCCGCCCACCACCGGCACCGGCTCGACAATGCCGGAGCCGACCAGCCCGCCAATCGCAAGCATCAGCGCGGTCGCGGGAATGACGAGGCCCAGAAGCACCAGTGACTCACCGAAGGCGATAATGCCGACGACGACGGGAACCAGATAGCTGTGGCTCTGCATGAGCTGAGCCAGATCGGCGGTGATGCTCTCCATGACCTCGCAGAAAGACCTCTCTGAGAAACGGGCTGCCGGCGCAGGACGCCGACGGCCCCATCTTGGAAGCGATCATGGCAAGGGCAAGACAGCGGCCTGCCGAAAGGTAAGGCAGGGCGCTTTGGTCGCGGGGGGAGGCGGCGTGATGGCGGCGTGACGGACGTCGCCCGCCGGAATGGCTGCGGCAGGAGGCGTCCCGAGATGGTGGCCTCCCGGAAGGGAATCGAACCCCTGACCCCAGGTTTAGGAAACCTGTGCTCTATCCTGCTGAGCTACCGGGAGAGACCGCGCGTAGATGAACCGAAACGCCGGTCGCAATCAAGGGGGGCGGGGCGACGGGTCGGGCGCCCGCGGACCTGCCCGCGCAGACCTAGGGGAATAGGCGCGGCTGCGCTATGATATGGGCCAAGTGCTTTGAACCATTGGATCGCACATGCCCAGAGGCCGGGATGCCGGAACGGGCCGGGACGAGCTAAAGGCACCGCCCACGTGGCAGCGGCCGCGCGGACGGCTGCGCGTTGATGGTGCGCGCGCCCACCCGGTTGCTGGCGGGCTTTGGCCGTGGTCGCGCGTCTCCTCCCGTTGTGCCGGGGCGACGCCCTCTGCCGCGCCTTTCCTTGCACGATGCGCGGTCTCCCGCCCGATGAGGTGGCGGACGAGTGTTGCGGCCTTCATGGGCGCGGGGCTGCTCCTTCTCACCCCGGTGGCACCGCTCGCGGCGCAGGACTGCCCGTCCCCCGCGCAGCCCGCCGGGCGCGTCGCGGCGGTCGATGGGTTTGGTGACCTCGTTCTGGAGGATGGCCGCGTGCTGCGCCTCGCCGGCCTCGCCGTGCCGGCGGATGCGTCCGGGGCCGGGGAGGCCGCCTACCGCGCCGCGCTCGCGCCGCTGGTCGGTCAGGCGCCGCGCATCGCCCTGCTGACCGAGCGGCCGGATCGCCATGGACGGCTCGCCGTCCGGCTGGCGGTGCAGGACGCGGACGACGCGGCCACCCTCCAAGCGGCCAGCCTCCCAGTACCCAGCGTCAATGAGCGCCTGCTCACACAGGGCCTCGCCGTCATGCGCCCCGAGCCGGGGCTCGGGGCCTGCCTGCCCGCGCTGCTCGCGGCGGAGGCGCCGGCGCGGCAGGCCAAGCGCGGCCTCTGGGCGGATCTGCCGGTTCCCGCCCGCGATGTCGCGCGGCTCAGCGCCCAGGAGGGGCGCTTCACAATACTGGCAGGGCGTGTGCTTTCGGTTGGAAAGGGCCGCGCGGTGGATTACCTCAATTTCGGCCCGGTTTGGCGTAATGACGCTACGGTGCGGCTGACAAAGCCGGCGCGCGCCGCGCTGGAGGCGGCCGGAACGAGCCCCGACGGGCTCGCCGGTGCGTTGATACTGGCGCGCGGGGTGGTTCATGCCGCCGGCGGTCCGGCGATCACGGTCGAGGAGGCCGGGCAGATCGCGCGGCTGGATGAATGGGACGGGAAGCGGGCGGGGACGTGGTGAGGGCGCCACAGCAGAACGCATCGGCCGGACGGGGCATGACGGGCGCGGCGCCGCGCATGGCCCGCGCGCTGGCGCTTGCCGGCCTGTTCGCGCTCGTCCTCCTGCTGGCCGGCTGCGCGGGACTGGAACCCGCCCGGCAGGCGCAGGCCCCGACCCCGCAGGCCGCCCCCGGCTTCGACGACACGATGACGCCGGCGCAGCGCCGCGAGCATGAGCGGCTCGTCGCCTCCTATGGCGGCGCCTATAACGACCCCAAGCTCCAGACCGAGGTGCAGCAGATCGTCACCCGGCTGGTCGCCGCCTCCGAGCGGCCCGACCAGAAATACCGCGTCACCATCCTCAACTCGCCGGCCATCAACGCCTTCGCTTTGCCGAACGGCTCGCTCTATGTGACGCGCGGCCTGCTCGCGCTCGCCTCCGACAATGCGGAGATCGCCTCGGTGCTGGCGCATGAGATGGCGCATGTCATCGCCAACCACGCGGCGACGCGCGAGGACCAGATGAAGCAGGCGGTGCTCGTCTCCCGCGTCATTTCCGATGTGGTGAATGATCCTGACCTGGGCGCGCTGGCGCTGGCCAAGAGCCGCATCTCGCTGGCGAGCTTCTCGCGGGCGCAGGAGCTGGAGGCGGACGCGATCGGCGTCGGCATCAGCGCGCGGGCGGGCTTCGATCCCTATGGTGCCGAGCGCTTCCTCACCACCATGGGCAAGCAGGCCTCGCTGAAGACCGCCTCGACCATGGGCCAGACCGGCGCGGGCGAGCAGGCGGACTTCCTCGCCACCCACCCGGCGACGCCCGAGCGCATCTCCATCGTGATGGCCAATGCCCGCGAATATGCCTCGCCCAACAAGCCGGGCGAGCGCGACCGGGGCGAGTATCTCGCGGCGATCGACGGGCTCGTCTATGGCGACGACCCGAAGGAAGGCTTCATTCGCGGCCGCCGCTTCTTCCACCCCAAGCTCGGCTTCACCTTCAGCGCGCCGGAAGGCTTCGCGCTGGAGAACACCTCGCAGGCCGTGCTCGGCGCCTCCGCCTCGGGGCGCGAGGCGCTGCGGCTCGACGCGGTGCGCGTGCCCGGCGACCAGTCGCTGGCGCAGTATCTCTCCTCCGGCTGGATCGAGGGTGTCGAAGTGTCCTCGGTGGAGAGCCTGGTGCTGAACGGCTTTCCGGCGGCGACCGCCGTGGCGCGCGGCGACCAGTGGTCGTTCCGCATGTTCGCCATCCGCTTCGGCAGCGATGTCTACCGGCTGATCTTCGCCGCGCGCGAACTGACCCCGGAACTCGACCAGTCGTTCCGCGCGGCGGCGGAGACCTTCCGGCGCGTCTCCATCGAGGAGGCGGAGAATGTGAAGCCGCTGCGCATCCGCATCGTGACCGCCGGCATTACCGACACGCCGGAGAAGATGGCAGCGAAGATGGACACGCAGGACAAGGCGCTGGAGCGTTTCCTGATCCTCAACGGCCTCGATCGCGGCGACAAGCTCGTCTATGGCGAGGAGTACAAGATCGTCGCGGAATAGCCGGGCGGCAGCGCGCCTCCGGCCTCAGCCGAAGGCGCCGCGCGGCACGCCCTCGCCCTGGGTGAGGGCGACGCGCAGCTTCTCGATGGCGCGGCTCTCGATCTGCCGCACCCGCTCCTTGGAGATGCCGAGCCGCGCGCCGAGCGTTTCCAGCGTCTCGCTCTCCTCGCTCAGCCGTCGCGCCTTGATGATGCGGATCTCGCGCTCGTTGAGCGCGGTCAGCGCCCGGTGCAGCCAGCGCCGGCGGCGGGCGCCGTCGATCTGCTGCGACACCTGCTCGTCGGGCAGCGGGTCGGTGGCGATGAGCTGGTCCATGCGCTCGGCGCCATTCTCGTCGTCCGAGGCAAGCGGGGCGTTGAGCGACAGGTCGGGAATGTTGAGGCGTGCATCCATGCGGGCGACCTCGACCGGGTTCACCCCGAGATTGCGGGCGATGGAGAGGTGCATCTCCTCGCGCGTCGCGGTGCTGTCGGCGCGCTCAAGCTTGGCGCGCATGCGGCGCAGATTGAAGAATAGCGCCTTCTGGCCGGAAGAGGTGCCGCCGCGCACGATGGACCAGTTGCGTAGCACATAGTCCTGAATGGCGGCGCGGATCCACCAGGTCGCGTAGGTCGAGAAGCGCACCTCATGCGCCGTCTCGAAGCGGGCGGCGGCCTCCATCAGGCCGATATGGCCTTCTTGGACGAGGTCCGACATGGGCAGGCCGTAATTGCGGAAGCGCCGGGCAATGGCGATGGCAAGGCGCATATGGGCGCGGATGAGGGCGTGCAGCGCCTGCTCGTCGCGCGCCTCGCTCCAGCGGCGGGCGAGCTCATATTCCTGCTCGCGGCCAAGCAGCGGTGCCTTCATCGCTTCACGCGCCAGCCGGCTGTGGCGCTCGCCCGGATCGCTCATGCGCGTCTCCCCACGGCTCCGGTCATGACCCCGCACGCGCCGGGCGCGCCGGACAGGACCAACCGCAAGTGAACGCCGGGAGGCGCCGAAGGTTCCCCCGCTCAGGCGGCGGTGGAGTCGGAAGGCGAGCGCAGCGGGGTGATACGCGCGAGCGCGGCCGCGAGCTGCGGGGTCTGGGTCTCCACCTCATAGCTCTGCTGGAGGTTCAGCCAGAAGCCCGGTGAGGTGCGGAAGAAGCGGGCGAGCCGCAGCGCCGTGTCGGTGGAGATGCCGATTTCCTCGCGGACGATGCGCTCGATGCGGGTGCGCGGCAGACCGAGCGCTCGCGCAAGCTGCCCGGCGCTCATGCCCAGCGGCACGAGATACTCCTCCCGCAGGAATTCCCCGGGGTGCAGAGGTCGCGCAAAGGTGACGGCCATGGCGAATCTCCCTCAGTGGTAATCGACGATCTCGACGTCTTCGGCGCCGCGCGAGGTCCAGCGGAAGCAGATACGCCACTGGTCGTTGATGCGGATCGAGTGCTGTCCCTGCCGATCCCCTTTCAGCGCCTCAAGCCGGTTGCCCGGCGGAGACCGCAAGTCCTCAAGCTCCACGGCGGCATTGACCGCCCGGAGCCGGCGCTCCGCCTGCCGCAGCAGATCAGCCGGAAACCCCTTCGGCGCCCGCCCCGCCAGCACATGCTCGACATGCTTGCCCCGCGTGGAGACGATCATGGCGTCCTTTCTACCGTGCGGGAGCGATCGGTCAGAATTGTATCAATCGTTGATACCTAGGACAACAGCGTCTCCGCGCGCCTGATCGCCACGCCACTTCCCGTCATGCCCGGCCTTGGGCCGGGCATCCATGACTTGGAATGCGCCGGTAAAGTCATGGATGGCCGGGCTGATCCACGGATCACCTCCCGGGACGGTCGTGACCCCCGAGGGGTGCCCCCAGCCCCGCCGTCTCCCAACGAAAAAGCCCGGCGCAAGGCCGGGCTTTTCCTGAAACGTTCGGAAGGCGTGCCGCTCAGGCGGCGGCTTCCTCGGCGTCGTCCTCGGCCACTTCGGCCTCGGCTTCCGCCTCGCCCTTGCCGGTGCGGCGCGGGCCCTTGAGCAGGTTCTGCTCGATCTGCTTGATCGCCTCGGTCTCGGTCAGGTTCTCAACCGCCGCGAGCTCGCGGGCCATGCGGTCGAGCGCGGCCTCGTAGAGCTGGCGCTCGGAATAGGACTGCTCGGGCTGGGCGTCGGAGCGGTAGAGGTCGCGCACCACTTCGGAGATCGCGACGAGATCGCCGGAATTGATCTTCGCCTCATATTCCTGGGCGCGGCGGCTCCACATGGTGCGCTTCACGCGGGCGCGGCCCTTGAGGGTCTCCAGCGCCTTCTTCATCACGGTGGCGTCCGAAAGCTTGCGCATGCCGACGGTGGCGATCTTCGGCACCGGCACGCGCAGCGTCATCTTGTCCTTTTCGAAATGAATGACGAAAAGCTCAAGCTTGAAACCCGCGACTTCCTGCTCTTCGATCGCCATGATGCGTCCCACGCCATGCGAGGGATAGACGATGTGCTCGCCCGTCTTGAAACCCTGGCGGATGTTGGTGGACGGCTTCTTCGTCGTCGACGTCATGCTGTGCCTGCTCCTGGGTCTCGGTTCTTCGGCGCCACGCCGCCCTCGACGCGCGTCGCCTCGCGGGCTGCCGCGCGCGAGGACAAGAAACACCCCGGCTGTGGCGGATGCCGCAGCCGTACTTCAGCCGTCGACGGAAAATTCAGGAAGTCCCGGCGCGCGGAGGCGCGCTGGACGAGAACCCGACATGAATTCCGGGAAGATCGCTCCGGTTCGGGAGCGTTGCACCATGGCAAATCCATTCGACTGCACGAGCAGCCTTATAACACAAATCCGGTGGAAATCAAAATACTGCCGCAATGCAGCGCGCACGCGGATTCGCTCGCGGCGCGAGGGCCGCGGCGGCGTGTCAGGCGCCAGGACAGGCGCTACATGGCGGCGTCGGCCTTCCCGTAACGGGCGCCGCAGCGGTGCGTCGTCAGTCCTGCTTACCCGGTTCGGGCGAGAGATACTGTAGCTTGTCGGCTACACCATCCCATTCCTTCGCCTCGGGCAGCGGATCCTTGCGCTCGGTGATGTTCGGCCAGACCTTGGAATAATCGGCGTTGAGCGTGAGCCATTTGTCGAGGCCCGGCTCGGTGTCCGGCTTGATCGCCTCGGCCGGGCATTCGGGCTCGCACACGCCGCAATCGATGCACTCGTCCGGATGGATGACGAGGAAGTTCTCGCCCTCATAGAAACAGTCGACGGGACACACCGAGACGCAGTCGGTGTACTTGCACTTGATGCAATTGTCCGTGACGACGTAGGTCATTCATCCGGTCTCCGCGCGAGGCATGTGGTTTGGCCCGCGGTCATCCCCTAGCGCACCCTCTTTTGGGGCGCAAGGAAGCTGTTTGGAACGATATTGAACGCCGCAAACCCGTGAAAACCCGCATGGGCGCTGAATCGCGCGCCCAGGCGGGCCGCCGCCGGCTCAGGGGCGGATCTGGCCGGTGCCGCGCACGCGGTACTTGAACGAGGTGAGCTGTTCCGCGCCCACCGGCCCGCGCGCGTGCATCCGCCCCGTGGCGATGCCGATCTCGCCGCCGAAACCGAACTCGCCGCCATCGGCGAACTGGGTCGAGGCATTGTGAACGACGATGGCCGAATCCACCTCGGCGAGGAAGCGCTCGGCGGCGGCCGCATCCTCGGTGAGGATTGCGTCCGTGTGATGGGAGCCATGCGTCTCGATATGGTCGATCGCCGCATCGAGCCCGTCCACCAGCTTCACCGCGATCACCGCGTCGAGATATTCGGTGCGCCAGTCGTCTTCGCTGGCGGGGGTGACGCGCGCATCGACCGCCAGCGCGGCCTCGTCGCCGCGCACCGCGCAGCCGGCGTCGAGCAGCATGGTGACCAGCGGGGCGAGCAGCGTGTCGGCGGCGCGCGAATCCACCAGCAGCGTCTCGGCCGCGCCGCACACGCTGGTGCGCCGCAGCTTGGCGTTCCTGACGATGGTCAGCGCCTTGGCGAGGTCGGCGGCCTGGTCGACATAGACGTGAACAATGCCTTCCAGATGGGCGAAGACCGGCACGCGCGCCTCCGCCTGCACGCGGGCGACGAGGCTCTTGCCGCCGCGCGGCACGATCACGTCGAGCGTGCCGTCGAGGCCGGCGAGCATGGCGCCCACCGCCGCGCGGTCGCGGGTCGGCACCAGCTGGATGGCGTCGGCGGGAAGGCCGGCCGCCGTGATGCCCTCGACCATCGCCGCATGGATGGCGCGGCTGGAATTGAAGCTGTCCGAGCCGCCGCGCAGGATCACCGCATTGCCGGCCTTGAGGCAGAGGCTGCCGGCGTCCGCCGTCACATTGGGCCGGCTCTCATAGATCACGCCGATGACGCCGAGCGGGGTGCGCACGCGCTCGAGGCGCAGGCCGTTCGGCCGCTCCCAGCTCTCCGTCACCGCGCCGACGGGATCGGGCAGGGCGGCGATCTCGGCGACGGCGCTGGCGACGCCTTCGAGCCGGGCGGGGGTCAGGGCGAGGCGGTCGATCACCGACTCGGCGATGCCCGCGGCGCGGGCGGTGGCGACATCCTCGGCATTGGCGCTGAGGATCTCGCCCGCACGGGCGCGGATCGCCGCGGCGGCGCCGTTCAGCGCCGCGGTTTTGGTCGCGGCGGGCGCCAGAGCGAGGGCACGGGCGGCGGCGCGGGCGCGCCGGCCCATGGCGAGCATCAGCGCCTCGACCTCGGCCGGCGCCGCACCCGCCGGCGCCGGCGCGCGGCGGCCGGTGTCGGAGGCGGAAACGGCGCGGGCGGCGGAGGCGGACATGAGTGTCACTCGCAAAGCCGGCCACGCGGGAGCGCGCGGCCATCAAGGGGCGCCCTTCCTATCACAACCGGGCCGGGGGCGGCAAAGCATGGGTCGCGTGCGACAGGGCCCACGCGGGCCCCGGCCGTTCCCCACCTATCCCCCACCCGGCGCATCTGCCGCGACGGCCTGCCCTTGCCATTTGGCCTGCGGTATCCGATGTGACGTGCAGCCGTCGCGCCAATAAGGAGACTGGGCGTCTTGATGCGTGCCTTCGACATCGCGTGGGACGCCTTCTGGCGCTTCGTCGAGGATGATGGCTGGGCGATCTCCAGCCATATCGCGCTGTCGGCGTTGATGTCGCTGTTCCCCTTCCTCATCTTCGTCACCGCGCTCGCCGCCTTCTTCGATTTCAAGAATCTGGCCGACGAGACGGTGCAGCTCATGCTGGAGGCGTGGCCCTCGCAGGTCGCCGATCCCATTGGCCGCGAAATAAAGAACGTGCTCACCCAGGTCCGCACCGATGTGCTGACCATCGGTGTGGTGCTGGCCATCTACTTCTCGTCGAACGGCATTGAGAGCCTGCGCATCGGCCTCAACCGCGCCTATGGCGTGCGCGAGCAGCGCGCCTGGTACTGGCTGCGCCTCGAATCCATCGGTTATGTCGTGGTCGGCGCGGCCGGGCTGCTGGCTTTGTCCTTCCTCGTCGTGCTCGGCCCGGTGCTGTGGCTGACCGCCGTGCGCTGGGTGCCGGCGCTCGCGCCCTTCGGCTGGGTGATCACGTTTCTGCGCTATGCCGCGACCTCGGCGATCCTGATCGTCGCGCTGGTGGTGGCGCATATGTGGCTGCCATCGGGCAAGCGCTCGCTGGCCGATGTGGCGCCGGGCATCCTGGTCACGCTCGCCTTGTGGCTGGCGGCGGGTGCCGCCTTCGGGCGCTATCTCGCGGAATTCGCCAATAACTATGTCACCACCTATGCCGGCCTTGCCTCGGTGATGATCGCGCTGGTGTTCCTCTACACCACCGCCTCGATCTTCGTGTATGGCGGCGAACTCAACGCCGCGATCCGCCGCGCCCGCGAGGGCCGCCTTTAGCCGCGCTCTGTGGCATCCATCGTCAGGCGCCCGGGCATCCGAGCAGCGCTTGCTCTCATTTACATACCATGTTATATAATAAGATATGTAAATGAGAGAACCCGCGGGATGGACGACATTCTCCGCCGCCTCGGCCATCTCGCGCTCGGCAGCCGGCTGAAACGGCTCGGCGAGCAGTTCCAGGCCGATACCCAGCACGTGCTCGACACGCTTGATCCGGCCGTGCCCTCCGGCCAGCACCCCTTCATTGCCGCCCTCGGCGCGCTGGGGCCGCTCACCGTCGGCGAGCTGGCGCAGGCGCTCGGCGTGTCGCAGCCGGGGGTGACGCGTACGATCGCGGGGCTCGTCGGGCGCGGTCTGGTCGAGACGCGGCCGGGTTCCCGGGACCAGCGACAGAAGGTCGTCTCGCTGACCGATGCCGGTCGCCGGCTGGTGGACCTCGCCAGGAGCGAGCTCTGGCCTCAGATCGACGCCGCCGTGGCGGAGCTTTGCGCCGGGCTTGAGGGGCCGCTGCTCGACCAGTTGACGACGATCGAGGACCGGCTCGCCGCCGAACCGCTGCACCGGCGCGTCGCCCGCCGCAGGGAGACGGGACGATGACCGCGCATCCTCTCGACCGCCCGGCCTGGTCGGCGCTCTCAAGCGCCCATGCGCATCTGGCGCTGGGCGGCCCGCTCGCCCGCCGCTATCCCGCGGACATCGTCCCGTTCGCGGCGACGCCCGATAACCGCGCCGAATCGCTCGACGCCCTCGCCGCGCTCGTCGCGCCGGGCGAACGCGTCCTTATTGCGCAGGCCGACGAGATCGTGCTGCCGCCGACGCTGGAGCAGGCCGCCAGCGCCGAGGTGGTGCAGATGATGGCCGCCACGCCGCCGGCATCGCTGGGCGACCCACGCATCGAGCCGCTTACCTCGGCCGATGCGCCGGAGATGCTGGCGCTGGCCACCCTCACCGAGCCGGGACCGTTCAGCCTGAAAGCGCTGAGTCTTGGCAGCTTCTGGGGCATCCGCCAGGAGGGCCGGCTCGTCGCCATGGCCGGCGAACGGCTGCGCCTGCCCGGCTTCACCGAGCTGAGCGGCGTCTGCACCCACACCGACCTACGCGGGCGTGGGCTCGGGCGAACGCTGTCGCTGTTCGTCTCGTCGCGGATCGGCGCGCGCGGCGACACTGCCTTCCTTCACGCCTACGCCGCCAACGGCCCCGCGATCCGCCTTTATGAATCGATCGGTTTCCGCTGGCGCAGCGACATTCGGCTGGTGGCCGCCACACGGCCGCGCTGAGCTCATGCGCGAACCCAAGGAACCCTCCCGCCTTCCCGCCGCTTGACCAAGGTCAAGGCTCCCGGCTCGCGCCGGGTGCCCAATGGCACGGTGAGTTGCGAAGGGAAGGAGGCTCGAATGAGCACCAGCTACGACAAGATCAAGATCGAGCAAGGCGCGTGGGTCGTGGTGTGCGACGGCCGCAAGGCGCTGATCCTGTGCAACAAGGGCGACGCCGCCTTTCCGAATCTGCGCACCCATGAGGTGCATGAGCAGGAAAACCCGCCGACCCGCGAGCAGGGCACCGAGGCGCCCGGCCGCGTGCATCAGTCGGCCGGCACCGCCCGTTCGGCGGTCGAGACCACCGACTGGCAGGACGAGGGCGAGCGCGACTTCCTGCGCCAGATCGCCCAGCGGCTCGACAAGGCGGTGGCCGCCGGCGAGGTGAGCGCGCTCATCATCGTCGCCGCACCGCGTGCGCTCGGCATGATCCGGCCGTTCTATTCGCGCGCGCTCAGCGATGCCCTGACCAGCGAGGTCGACCGCGACATGGTCAAGCTGCCGGTCTACGAGATCGAGAAGCATCTAGCGGCCTGAGGCCGCCCCCTTTATCCATGCGCCGGCGCCCGTGTGGCGCCGGGCTCCTGATCCACGCTGCGCCATGGCGCGGCTCTCTTTCACCTTCCTGTCATCCCCGGCGGGGCGCCGTGCGTAAGAAGCGGCTACTGTGCCGTGACGCGCCCGAATCGGCGGGGCGACCAGCACGGGGATGGACCGCATGAAGACCCTTTCCTTCTTCCGCCTCGTCGTCGCTGTCGGGCTCTGCCTCGGCGTCGGCGCCATCGGTTCGCTCGTCACCACGCCGCAGATCCCCACCTGGTATGCGGGACTGGTGAAGCCGGCCTGGAACCCGCCGAACTGGGCCTTCCCCATCGCCTGGACGACACTCTACGTGCTGATGGCGGTGGCGCTGTGGCGGCTCTGGCAGCTTCATGCGCCCTCGCCCGAGCGGCGTCGCGCCATCCTGTTCTGGTGCCTGCAACTCGCCCTCAACGCCGCCTGGTCGCCGGCGTTCTTCGGCATGGAGGCGCCCGGCGCGGCGCTCGCCGTCGTCCTCGCGCTCTGGCTCGCCATCGCCGCGACGATCTGGGCGGCGGCGAAGATCGACCGCATCGCGGCCGGGCTGCTGGTGCCCTATATTCTCTGGGTCTCCTATGCGACCAGCCTGAACGCTGCCATCGTGGCGCTCAACTGAGCCGCCGCGCCTCCCGCCACGCGGGCTGGAAGCCCGCAAGCGCCCCGGAAAGTCCATGGACATGCTCTTCGTCGCCAAATTCCTCCTCCTGCCGGTCGCGCTCGGCGCGGTGGCGGTGGTGCTGATCCTCGGCCTTGCCAATATGGCGCGCGGCGGCTCGCCGCAGCGCTCGCAGAAGCTGATGCAATGGCGTGTGCTGCTGCAGGCGGTGGCGCTGTGCTTCGTGCTCGCCACCATCTTCCTCATGAGCCAGAGCTGACGCCTTTCCCGCAAGCGGCGCGCCCCCAAGCGGCGCCGCCGTTTCGCGCCCCGCATTGCCGTCACATCACAAGGAGCCCGGCGTCCCCATGGTCGTGCTGAACCGCATCTACACCCGCACCGGCGACGACGGCACGACCGCGCTCGGCACCGGTGAGCGCCGCCCGAAATATGATCTGCGCGTGACCGCCTATGGCACGGTGGACGAGACCAACGCCGCCCTCGGCGTGGTGCGCCTCCACACCGGGCCGGACAGCGCCTTTGGCGATTTCGACGCGGTGCTGGCGCGCATCCAGAACGACCTGTTCGACCTCGGCGCCGACCTAGCCACCCCCGATGACGGGGTGGATCGCGGCTGGGAGCCGCTGCGCATCGTCGGCACGCAGGTCGACAAGCTCGAGCGCGACATCGACCTGCTGAACGCGCCGCTGAAACCCCTGCGCTCTTTCGTGCTGCCCGCGGGCACTCCCGCGGCGACCCATCTGCATGTCGCCCGCACCGTCTGCCGGCGGGCCGAGCGCCTCGTGGTCGAGCTGTCGCAGACGCCGGGCGAGATCGTCTCGGAGCCGGCGGTGCGCTACCTCAACCGGCTCTCCGACCTGCTGTTCGTCATGAGCCGCGCCGCCAATCACCGGGCCAGCGGCGACGTGCTGTGGGTGCCGGCGGCCGGCCGCGAGGGGTGAGGGGGCGTGATGGCTGCGCCGCGTCTCTACGGCACGAGCGACAGCGTCTATGTGCGGATCGCGCGGCTGGCCCTCGCTGAGAAGGGCGTGGCCCATGAGCTGGTGCCGGTCGACCCCTTCGCCCCCGGCGGGCCGCCGGAGAGCTATCTGCGGCACCACCCCTTCGGCCGTATCCCGGCCCTGGAGCATGAGGGTTTCTGGCTCTACGAGACCGGTGCGATCACCCGCTATGTCGACGACGCCTTTGCCGGCCCCTCGCTTCAGCCGACCGGCGCGCGGGAGCGGGCGCGCATGAACCAGATCATCGGCATCGCCGACGCCTATGCCTACCGGCCGCTGGTCTGGGGCGTCTATGTCGAGCGGGTGGAGAAGCCGGCCTCCGGCAGGGTCTGCGACGAGCCCCGCCTTGCCGCGGCGCTGGTCGAGGCCGGCACCTGCCTGTCCGCCATCGCGGCGCTGATGGGTGAGGGGCCTTTCCTCGCCGGCGCCCGGCTGAGCCTCGCCGACCTCCATCTCGCGCCGATGATCGACTATTTCCGCCGCGCGCCGGAAGGGGCGGCGCTCATGGCGGCCCATCCCGGCCTTGCCCGCTGGTGGGAGCGCATGGCGGGCAGGGCGCAGACACCGGTTTGATGGTGTTTTTGCGCGCGACGCGGCATTGTCGTGCGGCGCCCGTCGCCGCGCCATCCCGCGAATCATCGCCCGAGCTGCCGTCCCACGCCCATGCTGCTGCCGATCAATGACGACAACCCGCTCGAAGGCATCACCCACGCCTATGTCACCTGGGCGCTGATCGCGGCGAATGTCGTCGTCTTCCTGCTGGTGCAGCATGGCTACCGGCCGGAAATCGACATCGCCTCGGCCTTCGGCTACGGCGCCATTCCCGCTGTCGTCACCCATGCCGCCGTGCTGCCGGACGAATATGTCCGCCTGCCCTCGGAGCTGACGCTGGTCTCCTACATGTTCCTGCATGGCGGCTGGCTGCACCTCATTGGCAACATGGCCTTCCTCTGGGTGTTCGGCGACAATGTGGAGGATGCGCTCGGCCATGCCCGCTTCCTCGCCTTCTACCTGCTCTGCGGCATCGCCGGGGGGCTTGCCCATGCGCTCGCCGTGCCGGCCTCTCCCGCGCCGCTGATCGGCGCCTCGGCGGGGGTGTCGGGGCTGGTCGGCGCCTATCTCATGCTGCACCCCAATGTGCGGATCTGGGTGCTGGTGTTCCTGCGCATCCCGCTGCGCATTCCCGCCATCTGGCCGCTCGGGGCGTGGATCGCCTTCCAGCTCTGGAACCTCATCGCGGCGGGCGACGAGGAGACCGCCTGGTGGGCGCATATGGGCGGGCTGATCGCCGGCGCGGTGCTCATCGTCGTCATGCGCCGCAAAGGTGTCCCGCTCTGGGTGCTGACGCGGAACGGGACGCCGGACGGCCATCCGCCGGTGTGATCACAAACGCCTTTTCGCCACGTTGACACGCCCTTGGCGGGTCCATAGTTTCGCCCGGCTTTCCGCGGGCTGATGCCGCGCCGGGTCGTTTGTCTGCCCCCTCCCGGTTCCGCTGCGTCGCCTTCCCCCCATTGCGGCTGCCGGGGCGGGCCTCTCCCGCCGGGCGGGAGATGTGAGATGAAGATCCTTGTGCCCGTGAAGCGGGTGGTCGACTACAACGTCAAGATCCGCGTCAAGGCGGACGGCTCAGGGGTCGAGCTCGCCAACATCAAGATGTCGATGAACCCCTTCGACGAGATCGCCGTCGAGGAGGCGCTGCGGCTCAAGGAAGCCGGCAAGGCGAGCGAAGTCATCGCCGTCTCCATCGGCCCGGTGAAGACCGACGAGACCATCCGCACCGCGCTCGCCATGGGCGCGGATCGCGGCATCTGGGTGAAGACGGAGGAGGCCGGTGTCGAGCCGCTGGCGGTGGCCAAGCTGCTCAAGGCCATCGTCGCGCAGGAATCCCCCGGCCTCGTCATCCTTGGCAAGCAGGCGATCGACGACGATTGCAACCAGACCGGCCAGATGCTCGCCGCGCTGCTCGGCTGGCCGCAGGCGACCTTCGCCTCCAAGGTCGTGATCGGCGAGGGCACGGTGGATGTGACCCGCGAGATCGACGGCGGCCTGCAGACGCTGAGCCTCGACCTGCCGGCGGTGCTGACCACCGATCTGCGCCTCAACGAGCCGCGCTATGCCTCGCTGCCCAACATCATGAAGGCGAAGAAGAAGCCGATCGAGGAGAAGGCCCCGGCCGATCTCGGCGTCGACCTCGCCCCGCGCCTTCAGGTGATCTCCACCACCGAGCCGAGCGGGCGCAGCGCCGGCATCAAGGTTTCCTCGGCCGCCGAGCTGGTCGGCCATCTCAAGACGGCGGGAGTGCTCTGACCATGGCCGCGACGCTTCTTCTCGCCGAACATGACGACGCTCACCTCAACCCCGTCACCGCCCGCGCCTTGACCGCCGCGCTGGCGCTCGGTGCGCCCGTGCATGTGCTGGTGGTGGGCGCCGGCTGCGCCCCCGCCGCCGAAGCCGCCGCCAAGCTCGACGGCGTGGCCGAGGTGCTCCTCGCCGACGCGCCCGTCTACGCCCACCGCCTCGCCGAGCCGGTGAGCGCGCTGCTGGTGGCGCTCGCGGGCGATTACAGCGCCGTGGTCGCCCCCTCCACCGCCTTCGGCAAGAGCGTGCTGCCGCGCTTTGCCGCGCTGATCGACGTGATGCAGGTCTCCGACGTGATCGCCGTCATCGCCCCCGACACGTTCGACCGGCCGATCTATGCCGGCAACGCCATCCAGCGCGTGCGCGCGACCGACGCCACCCGCGTGCTGACCATCCGCACGGCGTCCTTCGCCCCGGCGGGCGAGGGCGGTGCCGCGCCGATCCGCGCCGTCGCCCCGGTCGAGGCGCCCGCCCAGACCCGCTTCCTGGCTGAGGAAGTCGCCCACAGCGCCCGTCCCGAACTCACCGCGGCGCGGGCCATCGTCTCCGGCGGGCGCGCCGTCGGCTCGGCCGAGAATTTCCACGCGCTGATCGAGCCCCTGGCGGACAGCCTCAGTGCGGCGGTCGGCGCCTCGCGCGCGGCGGTCGATGCGGGCTATGCCCCCAATGACTGGCAGGTCGGCCAGACCGGCAAGGTGGTGGCGCCCGAGCTTTACGTCGCCATCGGCATTTCCGGCGCCATCCAGCACCTCGCCGGCATGAAGGATTCGAAGGTCATCGTCGCCGTCAACAAGGACGAGGACGCGCCGATCTTCCAGGTGGCGGATTACGGGCTGGTGGGCGATCTGTTCCAGATCGTGCCGGAGCTCACCGCCGAAATAGCTAAGGCAAAAGCCTGACGGGTCTCTATACTGGATCCAAAGGGCAGGGCGGACAGGACGAACCATGGCTTTCGAGATCAAGACCGTCGGCATCATCGGCGCGGGGCAGATGGGCAACGGCATCGCGCATGTCTGCGCGCTGGCCGGCTATGACGTCGTGCTGAACGACCTCGAAAAGGACCGCGTCAAGTCGGGCCTCGCCACCATCAATGGCAACATGGCCCGGCAGGTCTCCAAGGGCCTGTATTCCGACGAGACCAAGCAGGCCGCGCTCGGCCGCATTCACGGCACCGACCAGGCGTCCGATCTCGGCGATGTCGACCTGCTGATCGAGGCGGCCGTCGAGAAGGAGGAGATCAAGCGCAAGATCTTCTCCTCCGTCTGCCCGTTCCTGAAGCCCGAGGCGATCCTCGCCACCAACACCTCGTCCATCTCCATCACCCGGCTCGCCGCCTCGACCGACCGGCCGGAGCGCTTCATCGGCATTCACTTCATGAATCCGGTGCCGCTGATGCAGCTGGTCGAGCTGGTGCGCGGCATCGCCACCGAGGATGAGACCTTCGAGCTCTCCAAGGGCTTCGTCACCCGGCTCGGCAAGACCTATGCGGTGGCGGAGGATTTCCCCGCCTTCATGGTCAACCGCATCCTGCTGCCGATGATCAACGAGGCGATCTACACGCTCTATGAGGGCGTGGGCTCGGTCGACGCCATCGACACCGCCATGCGTCTGGGCGCCAACCACCCGATGGGCCCGCTCCAGCTCGCGGATTTCATCGGGCTGGATACCTGCCTGTCCATCATGCAGGTGCTGCATGAGGGTCTGGCCGACTCGAAGTACCGCCCCTGCCCGCTGCTGGTGAAATACGTCGAAGCCGGCTGGCTCGGTCGCAAGACCCAGCGCGGCTTCTACGACTACCGTGGCGAAAAGCCGGTGCCGACCCGTTAGAGGCGGGGCACGCCGGCGGGGCCACTCGACCCCCAATTCGTATGAAGAGTTGAACGGTAATAGCTACGTAGTTTCAGCGGCCTTGTGTTCAACACATAGGTTGATGAGTTCTGATATGTCGACCCCAATTTGTTTGGGTTCATTTCCTCCACCTTTGTGGGTAACGCCGATGGCCTGATACCTCTCGTTCAGAATAGGACCACCACTCATCCCTCCATCAAGTGTCGTTGAAACTTCGATTAGCTTCACGCCGCTCCTAGTCATCTTCCCACGTATTTGGCCGCGACGAGTACTCATCCCATCACCCGGTGCAAAGGCAGGGAACCCAAGTGCGATGATGCTGTCCTCATGGATTGACGGAGCTGTGCTTGCCGGTATGTGCGTCTGATCGCTTTCAGGAATGGAGTGGTTTAGTACGATTAAATCGCGATGTTCGCATCTTATAGACGTTTTCGACGCGGTATATTTCTTTCCTGAGCTGTTCGGTCGGTATATATCTAAAACATCTGCATTAGAAGCTTGAGATACGACATGATCGGCTGTCACTAATCCGACGCCTTCTAAGAAGAAGGCAGTGCCTTGATTGCAGTCATTTTCGCCAAAATATTCTATGACCCACACTGCATTTTCTGCAATTTCGACCGGAGTTGGCTCTATCTCTAGCTTGTCAGGGAAAAGATTATTATATCTTTTGGCGAGGCGCCTGTAGGGTTCATAATTCTTGCCTCGTATCTGCGATATCCACTCAAGTCGCCCCCGTATTACACTATGAATATTCTTGTGCGTTTTGTATCTTTGTTGAAATTCCGCATTTGCGTAGTCAATTCCAAGTTTTTCCACTCGAAAAATTGAGGATCTGACATTTCTAATGTATTTTCTCTCGATATTGACGAACTTATTAACAATTAGCCCTGTTACTAGCTTCCGGTCGCGTCTTTTTGACAGCCATAGTTTCTCCGGATTCAAACTGAATCCGTTCTGAGACAATATGGCTAGGAACTCCGCAGACAGTTGATCAATGCTCAGGCGACCACTAGGGGGGTCACCTAGCTTGAATAGAGCTGAGGGTATTCTATAGCTGGATAGAGAAATATCATCTGCATAGCGTGAGTACATTATTTTGTGTTGCTTGCAGAACTCAGTTAAACTTCGATCTAGCTTATATGTAACTATATTTGAAAGTGTGGGCGACGACGGTGCGCCTTGAGGTAATTTATTGGATATGGTGCATATCGTACAAATTGCATCAGCAATGCTCTGTTCGACGCCCATGGCGACTAGGGCTCCGCGAACTCGCGGTCTTGATATCGTCCCGAAGTAATCCTTCAAATCTATATTAAGTAAATAAGGCTTTCTTTGATGTTGGAGCGCATTTGAAGCTATACCTCGCCCCTTGACAAAGCCGTGAACCGGATAAAGAGGGGTGTAAATTTGATTCAACAACAAAAGAATTCGACGTTGTAGATACTTTAATCGTGGATCGGGGCAGAGAAGCTGGCGGGTTCCCCCTTTCTTCTTGGGAACATGAAATGATTTATACTTAATAGAAACATATTTCGAAAGAAATGATAATTCTTTTGCGCTTGTCGATGTAAACGCAAGGAAGTCGCTAAACGAAACCAATTCTTTCGGGATGGTAGTCATTTTAATTGGCACCTCCTCCTTCTCTCGCCGACGATGCGATACAGCGAGTTAAGACGATCTAATTGTAGTCTATCAGTTCAAGCGTCGCAGTTACGACAACGCGTTATGCGAGGAGGTGCCGAAATAAAATTCGCAACAAACAATCTGGCTGTCAACTGATGTATCTGCCTCTTCTTGTATTCTTGCCTTACCCCTACCGCCCCTTCCCTCGCATCCACCGCCACGGGCGCCCGTCGATCGCCGCCAGCCCCAAAGCGATGATGGCGAAGCCGGCGAATTCGCGCGGCTCCAGCGCCTCGCCGAGCACCAGCGCGCCGAGCAGGATCGCGCTCACCGGCACGAGGAAGGTGACGAGCGAGATGTTGGTCGCCCCGTTCCGCGCGAGGATGCGGAAATACAGGATGTAGGCGATGCCGGTGGAGAGCACGCCGAGCCCGGCCAGCGCGCCGAGCACCTTGGGCGAGGGCACCGGGAGCTGCCAGGGCGCGTCCAGCACGGCGATGACCGGCAGCAGCATCAGGCTGGAGAAGGCGAGCTGGGTCATGGCGACGCCGAGCGGCGGCAGGGCGCGGAAGCGGCGGCCATAGACGCTGGCAAAGCCATAGGAGACCGTCGCGCCGATGGCGGCGAGCTGGGCGGCGAGGTTGTGGCCGCCAAGCTGGCCGAGCAGCGCCGGGCCCATCATCACCGCCACGCCGGCAAAGCCGAGGCTCACCCCCACCAGCTTGCCGGCGGTGAATTTCTCGTCGCGGGTGAAGGCCTGCGCCACCAGCACGGTGAAGAGCGGGGTCGCGGCATTGAGGATCGAGGAAAGCCCGCTCGGGATATGCTGCTGCGACCAGGCGATCAGCCCGAAGGGGATGATGTTGGCGATGAGCGCGAGCAGGGCGAATTCCGCCATCAGCCGGCGTGTCAGGGGCAGGCGCACCCCGGCGAGGCGGGCGATGAAATAGAGCGCGCCGGCGCCGATGGTCACGCGCGCGAACACCATGGTGAGCGGCGGGATCTCGGCGATGGCGATCTTGCCGAAGAAGAAGGAGCCGCCCCAGATCAGCGAGAGCAGCACCAGCGCGCCCCAGTCGCCGGCGGCCATCGGGTGCGGGCCGGCGGACGGGGCGGGAGTCGCTGCGGGCGTGGCCGGAGCGGGGGCCGCGAGCCCTTGGGCGGGGGCGGGCTCGGGGTGCGACATGGGGCCGGCTCCTGCAACGCGGGCGCGGCGGGCGCCCTCAAGGCCGGCGCTTTACTCCATCGCCGCGCCCCGCGCCACCCGATTTCACGGGGCGGGTACGGAGATAGGCCGGCTCAGGGCTGGGAGGGGGCGGTGCCCAGCGCGGCGCGGATGAGCGCGAGCGCATCCGGGCTCGCCCATTCCGCCGGGCCGGCGATATGGCCGATCTCGCAACCCTGCGCGTCGATCAGCATGGTGGTCGGCAGGCCGAAGCCGCGCCCCACCGTGCGCAGATCCTGGAACGCCTTGGCCTTGGGGTCGGTATAGAGCGCCAGCTCCTTGATGCCGGTCTCCTCCAGGAAGCGCTTGGGCTTGTCCGGGTCGCGGGTGTCGATGTTGAGGGCGACGACGTTGAAGGCGGGGGCCTGCGGGCCCGCCCCGGTGCCGGCTCCCGTGCCGAGCTTGGCCTGAAGCTCGTCGAGCGCCGGCATCTCCTTGCGGCAGGGCACGCACCAGGTCGCCCAGATGTTGACGAGCTTGAGCCCGTCGCCGCCGACCTTGGAGAGCGTCAGCGGCGTGCCGTCGGGACCGAGAAAGGCGAGGTCGGGAATGCGGGTCGGGGTCAGGGTCGGGGCGAAGGCGGCGAGCTCCCCCTTGGCGAGGTCGGCGATGCGGCGGGCGGTGTCGCTGGCCGCCTGGCAGGCCGGATCCTTGCCGGACAAACTGGCCTGACTGGCCACCTGATTGGCCTGATCGTTCACCCCACTGGCCTGACTGGTCACCGTTCCCGCGCCGTTCGTGGCAATGGCGTTGCGCGGATCACCCCCGATCCCGTATACGCCTGCCAGCACGGCGGCGCCGCCGAGCAGGAGCGCCGCGGCCACGATCAGCAGGCGGCGCCGCCCGGGGCGCGCCGCGTGCGTGCCTTCGTCGCCCGTCGGCGTCTCGGGTCGTTCGGTCATGACCGTCCTCGCGGAGAAAAGTTGAGCATGAGCAACAAGATGTGGGGTGGCCGCTTCGAGACCGGCCCGGACGCGATCATGGAGGAAATAAACGTCTCCATTGGTTTCGACCAGCGCCTCTATGCGCAGGACATTGCCGGCTCGAAGGCGCACGCCGCGATGCTGGCGGCCAAAGGCATCATCGACAAGGCAGATGCCGAAAAGATCGTGGCGGGTCTAGACACGATCCTGTCAGAAATCGAAGGCGGCCAGTTCACCTTCCAGCGGGCGCTGGAGGACATCCATATGAATGTGGAGTCCCGCCTCGCCGCCCTGATCGGCACATCCGCCGGCCGCCTCCACACGGCGCGCTCGCGCAACGACCAGGTGGCGACCGATTTCCGGCTCTATGTCCGCGACACGCTGGACACGCTGGATGCGCAGATTCGTGATTTGCAGAAGGCACTTACCGAGAAGGCGCTGCTTCATTCCGGTACCGTTATGCCGGGCTTCACGCATCTGCAGACCGCCCAGCCGGTGACCTTCGGCCACCATCTCATGGCCTATGTCGAGATGCTCGGGCGCGACCGCGGCCGGCTGCGCGATGCCCGCGCGCGGCTGAACGAGTGCCCGCTCGGCGCCGCCGCGCTGGCCGGCACATCGTTCCCGATCGATCGTTTCGCTACCGCAACGAGCCTTGGATTTGATAGGCCCACGGCCAATTCGCTGGATTCCGTCTCCGACCGCGACTTCGTGCTGGAGACGCTGGCGGCCGCCTCGATCTGCGCCATGCACCTCTCCCGCTTCGCCGAGGAGATCGTGATCTGGACCTCGCCGCTGGTTGGCCTGATCAAGCTGTCGGACCGCTTCACCACCGGCTCGTCCATCATGCCGCAGAAGCGCAACCCCGACGCGGCCGAGCTGGTGCGCGCCAAGATCGGGCGAATTGCCGGTGCTTTCAATGGCTTGCTGATGGTCATGAAGGGCCTGGCGCTGGCCTATGCCAAGGACATGCAGGAGGACAAGGAGGGCGCGTTCGATGCCTTCTCCACCCTCTCGCTGATGATCGCGGCGACCGCCGGCATGGTCCGCGACATGGTGCCGGACGAGAAGAAGATGAAGGAGGCGGCGGGCTCGGGCTATTCCACCGCCACGGATCTGGCCGACTGGCTGGTGCGCGTGCTCGGCCTGCCCTTCCGCGAGGCGCATCACGTCACCGGTCGCATCGTCTCGCTGGCGAGCGGGCAGGGGATCGCCCTGCACAAGCTGAAACTCGAGGAGATGCAAAGCGTTGAGCCGCGCATTACCAAGGAGGTGTTCGGCGTGCTCTCCGTGTCGAAGTCAGTGGCGAGTCGCGTTTCCTATGGCGGCACGGCGCCGAAGAATGTGCGCGCGCAGGCCAAGCGCTGGCTCAAGCAACTCGCCAAGGAAGGCTGATCGGCATGGCTGACACCACGGGCCCGACGCCGCTGCGCAAGATGCACCCGGCGCTGAAATTCGCGCTGGAGCTGGGGCCGCTGGTGGTGTTCTTCATCGCCAATGGCCGCGCCGGCATCTATGTCGCCACCGGCGCCTTCATGGTAGCGACCTTCGCGGCGCTGCTGGTGATGTGGCTGATCGCCCGCAAGATCGCGGTCATGCCGCTGGTCTCGGCCGTGGTGGTGCTGGTGTTCGGCTCGCTCACGCTCTGGCTGCAGGACGACCATTTCATCAAGATGAAGCCGACCATCGTCAACGCGCTGTTCGGCGGGTTGCTGCTCGGCGGGCTCGTCTTCCGCAAGCCGCTGCTGCCCTATGTGCTGGGCGACGTGTTCCAGCTCACGCCGGAAGGCTGGCACAAGCTGACCATCCGCTGGGGTGTGTTCTTCCTCGTCATGGCCGTGCTGAACGAGGTGGTCTGGCGTTCGGTCTCGACCGATACCTGGGTGGCCTTCAAGACCTTCGGCTATCTGCCGCTGACGCTGGTCTTCGCCATGGCGCAAGTGCCGCTGATGACCGCCCATGCCGCCAACGACCCGGCAAAGCCGACGGACGGCGCATAGGAACACAGGCGGGGCCAAGCGCGCCCCGCCTGCATAAGACCGCCCTTACGGGCAGGGATTGCCGCGCAGCTGGTGGACCGCGTCGACCTTGGCTTCCAGCTCGGATGTGAAGGCGACATTGATCGCGTCGATGTCGTTCGTCAGCTGCTCCATCGTGGTCGCGCCGATGATGACCGAGGTCATGAACTCGCGCGACAGGCAGAAGGCGATGGCGAACTGCGCCGGGTCGATGCCGGCCTCGCGGGCGATGGCAAGATAGTCGTCGATCGCCGCTTCCGCGCCGGGTGTCTGGTAGCGCTGGCCACGGTTGAACAGCGTGGAGCGGGCACCCGCCGGGCGGGCGCCGTTCTGATACTTGCCGGTGAGATAGCCCTGCGCCAGCGGGGAATAGGCGAGCAGGCCCACATCCTCGCGCAGGCTCACCTCGGCGAGCGCCGTCTCATAGGTGCGGTTCAGCAGGTGATAGGCATTCTGCACCGAGGCCGCGCGCGGGCCACCCGTGCGCCCGGCCTCGTCGAGAAAGCGCATCGTGCCCCAGGCGCTCTCATTGGAGAGGCCGATATGGCGCACCTTGCCCTCCTTCACCAGCTCGGCGAAGGCGTCCAGCGTCTCGGCGATCGGCGTCTCGTCACCGGCGACGGACTTCCAGCGCGTCGGGTTGGAGCCGAAATAGGCGATGGGCCGGCCCGGCCAGTGCAGCTGGTACAGGTCGATATAGTCGGTCTGCAGCCGGGTGAGGCTCTTCTCCACGGCTTCGCGGATCTGCCCGCGCGTCGGGCGAGCCGGGGAGCCGTCGTCGCGGAACCAGGTCATCTCCGAGAGCCCGCACACCTTGGTGGCGAGGATGACCTTGTCGCGGTTGCCGCGCGCCTTGAACCAGGAGCCGATCACGCGCTCGGTCGAGCCCTGGGTGTCCGGCTTGGGCGGGATCGAGTAAAGCTCGGCGGTATCGAAGAAATTGATGCCCCGGTCGAGGGCGTAGTCCATTTGCGCGTGGCCTTCGGCCTCGGTGTTCTGCTCACCATAGGTCATGGTGCCCAGGCAAATGGCGCTGACCTCGAGGCCGGTGCGGCCGAGCGGGCGGTACTGCATGGCAATGTCCGGGATTCGTCAGGAAGGGGGTGCCTGATGATAGGAGCGCCAACCCGGAGGTACAAGCTGCCGCAACGGAGCGTCAGGACTCCGCCGGCGCGGCTGTAGCCGTCTCCATCCCCCAGAAACGCGCCGCTTCCAGCGGCAGGTGCCGCAGCGTCTGCGTGAGGACGGCCGCGTCGACATGGCGCCGCAGCACCGCGCCGACCTGCGCCACCGCCTGATCGGTCGCCAGATTATGGCGCGCGCGCAAGGATTTGACGTCGCGCAGCACCTCTTCCTCCGTCCAGGAGGCGGGGCCGATCTCGGCGGCGCGCCAGTTCTCGATGAACAGCGCGCCCAGCAGCGGCGGCAGGGCGGCGGCGAAGGCCAGCACCTCGCCGGGCGCCAGCCGCCGGCGAAAGGCGCGGAACACGGCATCGACCACCGTATAGGCCTGATGGCGGCTGGAGAGCTGCGCCGCGTCCGCCACCTCGGCCAGGAACACGTCGAACGCCTCGCTGGCCCGGCGATAGGTCATGGGCACGGTCATGGCGCGCTCTTGAGCGTGGCGAGCCAGCGCTCCACCGCCGGGGTGATGCGCTCGACGATGACGTCGACGCCCGCCGCTGTCGGGTGGATGCCATCCGGCTGGTTGAGCTTGCCCTGCCCGGCCACGCCGTCGAGGAAGAACGGGTAGAGCGGCACGTCATATTTCGCCGCAAGGCGCGGATAGATCGCGTTGAACCGCTCGCCATAGCCGCCACCGAGATTGGGCGGGGCGACCATGCCGGCGAGCAGCACGGGAATCTTGCGCTCCTTCAGCCGCGCAAGAATGGCGTCGAGCGACTTTTCCGCAATGGCCGGATCGAGGCCGCGCAGCGCGTCATTGGCGCCGAGTTCCAGGATGACACCCTGCGTCCCGTCCTGGATCGACCAGTCGAGCCGCGCGAGGCCGGCGCTGGTCGTGTCGCCGGACACGCCGGCATTCTCGATCACCACATCGTGACCCTTCGCCGTGAGCGCCGCCTGCAGTTTCGCGGGAAAGGCGTCCTTGGCGGGCAGGCCGAGACCGGCCGTCAGGCTGTCGCCAAAGGCCACCAGACGGAGCGGTTCGGCGTGCAGCGGGGTCATGGCCATCATCAATCCCGCGAGAGCGAGCACCGGGAGAGTGAAGTTCAGCGTCCACCGTCCCTTTCGCGACGTAAACAAGGCGCCATATCCTGCCGAACCTACCGCACCGCAGCGCGCTGCTCCGGCGCGCCTCCCGCCGACGAACGCCCAGGACCACATGCAGCCGAACTCCTCATCCAAGCCCGCCATCACCCTCGACAAGGTCGAACTCTCCCTCGGCTCCGGCGCGGCGCGCGTTCATATCCTCAAAGGTGTGTCGCTCAATATAGGGCAGGGTGAGGCGGTCGGCCTCGTCGGGCCGTCGGGTTCCGGCAAATCGAGCCTGCTGATGGTGCTGGCGGGGCTGGAGCAGGCGAATTCCGGCACGGTGACGGTGGCGGGCGAGGAACTGACACGGCTCAATGAGGACGCGCTGGCGCGCTTTCGCGGCCGGCATGTCGGCATCGTTTTCCAGGCCTTCCATCTCATCCCGACCATGACCGCCATCGAGAACGTGGCCGTGCCGCTGGAACTCGCCGGGCGGGCGGACGCCTTCGAGCGGGCGGCGGCGGAGCTGGCCTCGGTCGGCCTCGGCCACCGGCTCGACCATTACCCCTCGCAGCTCTCGGGCGGCGAACAGCAGCGCGTGGCGGTGGCCCGCGCGCTCGCGCCGGAGCCGCGCATCCTTGTCGCCGACGAGCCGACCGGCAATCTCGACGAGGCGACCGGCCGTCAGATCATGGACCTGCTTTTCGCCGCGCAGACCCGGCGCGGGGCAACGCTGGTGATCGTCACCCATGACCTCGCGCTGGCGCGCCGCTGCGACCGCACCATCCGCCTGCGCTCCGGCCAGATCGAGGGCGACGAAGCGGCCGAGACGGAGATGAGCGCCGGGGTGCCGGCATGAGTCTGGCCGCCACCTCTTCGGGCGCCGAGACCGCGCGCCCGGCGACGCTCGGGCCGCGCGCCCGCGCCTCGCTTGCCCTGCGCTTTGCCCTGCGCGAACTGCGCGGCGGCGTACGTGGGTTCGGCGTGTTCCTCGCCTGTCTGGCGCTCGGCGTCGCCGCCATCACGGGCGTTGGTTCCTTCTCGCGCGCCCTGACCGACGGCCTCGCCCGCGAGGGCACGACGCTGCTCGGCGGCGACGCGGCGTTCACCCTCGTCCAGCGCGAGGCCAGCCCCGAGGAACTGGCGCTGATCCGTGCCGGCGGCAACGTCTCGACCATCGCCACGCTGCGCGCCATGGCGCGGGCCGGCGCGGGCGACAGCCTTAATTCTACGCTGGTCGAGGCCAAGGCGGTGGATGGCGCCTATCCCATGGTCGGTGCCATGGAGACGGACCCGCCACAGCCCATCGACCGCGCCCTCGCTCTGGCGGACGGCCGCTTCGGCGCGCTGGCCGACCCGGCGCTGGCCGAGCGGCTCGGAATCAAGGTCGGTGATGCCTTCCAGCTCGGCGAGGCGACGCTGCGCCTCACCGGCCTTATCACCCGCGAGCCGGACGCGCTCTCCACCGGGATTGGCTTCGGGCCTCGCCTGATGGTGTCGCTCGACGCGCTGCGCGCCTCGCAGCTTCTCCAGCCTGGCAGCCTCGTGCGCTGGCACTACCGGGTGAAAATGACGGATCCTTCCGCGCTCACCGGCTTCGTCGAGCGCGTGCAGGAAGGCGCGCCGCAGGCGGGCTTCGAGGCGCGCACGCGCAATGCCGCCGCCCCGCGGCTTGAGAACAATGTCCGCCGCTTCACCGAATATCTGACGCTGGTCGGCCTCACCGCCCTGTTGGTCGGCGGCGTCGGCGTCGCCAATGCGGTCAAAAGCCACCTCGACGCCAAGCGCGGCGTCATCGCCACCTTCAAGAGCCTGGGCGCGCCGGGCGGTACGGTGTTCACCATCTATCTGGTCGAGGTCGGCCTCATCGCCGCGATCGGCATCGCCATCGGCCTCGTCGTGGGGGCGGCGCTGCCCTTCGCGGTGAACGCGGCCTTCGGCTATCTGCTGCCCATCGCCATCGAGCCGAGTCTGCAACCGGCGGCGCTGCTTCTGGCGGTGGCCTATGGCGCGCTGATCGCGCTTGCCTTCGCGCTGTGGCCGTTGGGTCTGTCGCATGACGTGCCGGTCTCGGCGCTGTTCCGCGACGAGGTGGAGACGCGCGGCCGGCGACCCCGGCGCTCCTACATGATCCTCACCGTGCTTGCGGTTGCCGCGCTTGCGGCGCTGGCGGTGGCGGCCTCCGAGGAGCGGCGCATCGCGGTCTATTACCTCATCGCCTCGGCGAGCGTGCTGGTGACGCTCCGGCTCGTCGGCACCGGCATCATGGCGCTTGCCCGCCGCCTGCCGCGCCCGCGCCTCACCGAGGCCCGGCTGGCGCTCGCCAATATCCACCGCCCGGCGGCGCTGACCCCGACCATCGTGCTGTCGCTGGGTCTGGGGCTCACCTTGCTGGTCACGCTGTCGCTGATCGACCGCAGCCTCACGCGCGAGCTGACGTCGCGCCTGCCCGAGCAGGCACCGAGCTTCTTCTTCCTCGACATCCAGAACACCGAGACGGACCGCTTCGCCAGCTTCCTGCAGCAGCAGGCGCCGGCCGGCACGGTGGAACTCGTGCCGATGCTGCGCGGGCGTCTCATCACGCTCGGCGACCGGCCGGCCGAGAGCATCACCCCGCCGCCGGAATTCGCCTGGGTGCTCTCCTCCGATCGCGGCATCACCTATGCCGACGCGTTGCCGGAGGGCTCGCGCCTCGTCGAGGGCGACTGGTGGGGCGCCGACTATGCCGGCCCGCCGCTGGTGTCCTTCGAGAAGGAGATCGCCGATGCCTTCGGGCTGAAGATCGGCGACAGCGTGACGGTGAATGTGCTCGGACGGCCGATCACCGCCCGCATCGCCAATCTCCGGCAGGTCGAGTGGGAGCGGCTCGCCATCAACTTCGTCATGGTGTTCTCGCCCAACACGTTCCGCGGCGCCCCGCACACCTCCATCGCCACGCTCACCCTGCCCGGCGGCGGCGAGGCGGGGGTGGAGAGTGGTGTGTCGCGCGCGGTGGCGCGGGACTTCCCGGCCGTCACGGCGGTACGGGTGAAGGAGGCGCTGAGCCAGATCGGCGAGATCGTCGCGAACCTCCTGCTGGCGATCCGCGGCGCGAGCCTCGTCACGCTGGTGGCGAGCGTCCTCGTGCTCGCCGGCGCGCTGGCAGCGGGCCAGCATCACCGGGTCTATGACGCCGTGATCCTGAAGACGCTCGGGGCCACCCGCGCCCGGCTCGTGCTGGCCTATGTGCTCGAATATGCCGCGCTCGGCCTTGTGACGGCGGTGGTGGCGCTCGGGGCCGGCTCGGCCGCCGCCTATCTGGTAACCACGCAGGTGATGAAGGTCGCCTTCGCCTGGTCGGGCAGCGCGGCGCTCAGCGCGGTCGGCATCGCGCTGGTGCTGACCGTGGGCTTCGGGCTCATCGGCACCTGGCGGGCGCTCGGGCAGAAGCCGGCACGCATCCTGCGCAACCTGTGACGCTCAGCGCGCCGGTTGGGCGTGCGGGCGCGTTAAGCCTGTCGCAAACTTAACTTGCGGCAGGCGGGTGCGGACCTCATATTCCCGGTAACACTGCGTCAGGGCCGTCTCGGCACGCTGGCGCGCCACCGACGGGAGAGGATCCGACCATGTCCGACTACAACCGCAACGTCTCCGTGCCGCGCTTCGGGGCGACGGCGGCGCGGACGCAGGCCGAGATCGACCAGGGCCTGCGCGCCTATATGCTGCGCGTCTACAACTACATGACGCTCGGCCTCGCCATCACCGGCGCGGCGGCGCTGGGCATCTACATGCTCGCCGTCTCCGATGTGCCGACCGCGGCGGCCATCGCGCCGAACATCTACCTCACCGATCTCGGTGTCGCGCTGTTCCTCAGCCCGCTGCGCTGGGTGGTGATCTTCGCCCCGCTCGCCGCCATCCTGTTCCTGAACTTCCGGGTCGACCGGCTCAGCGTCGGCGCGGCGCAGAGCATCTTCTGGCTCTATGCGGCGCTGGTCGGCGTCTCGCTGGCCTCGATCTTCCTCGTCTACACCCATGACAGCATCGTGCGGGTGTTCTTCATCACCGCCGCGGCCTTCGGTGCTCTGAGCCTCTATGGCTACAGCACCTCGCGCAGCCTCTCGGCGATGGGCTCCTTCCTGGTGATGGGCCTGTTCGGCCTGATCATCGCCATGGTGGTGAACATCTTCCTCGCCTCGTCGATGCTGCAGTTCGTCATCTCGGTGGCGGGCGTGCTGATCTTCGCCGGCCTGACCGCCTGGGACACGCAGCGCATCAAGGAAATGTACTTCGCCGGCGACGACGATGTGGTGGCCGGTCGCAAGGCGATCATGGGCGCGCTGACGCTCTATCTCGACTTCATCAACCTCTTCATCATGCTGCTCCAGCTCTTCGGCAACCGGAACAGCAACTGATCGCGGCCAACGCCGCCACATGCAAAAGCCCCGGTGCGAGCCGGGGCTTTTTTGTTGGGCCGGACGGCGCACGCGGCCATCGGCTCACCAGCGCAGATTGTCCTCCAGCCAGTAGTTCACCTCGCGAAAACCCATGCCGCGATAGGGCTTGCGGGCCAGCACGATGTAGAGGCTGTCCTTGTCCTGCGTGAACTCGCGCAGCCGGTAGAACAGCGCCTCGTCCGTCTCCTCGGTCGCGACGGCGAAGGTCGTTGGCCCGATCTGGGTCCACGACATCTGCCGGATCGCCTCGATCATCGCGGCGGTGTTCTCGGGCGCGGCAAGTTCGAACGACACGATGAAGACGGCCATGGCCCCTCCGGCAGGTGGTTGGTCTCATTTTACGATGCACGGCATATGCCAGATGGTGGCGGAATGCCGGCTGGGCTCCGCAATGTCATGCAGGCGGGCGTTCGGCCTTGGGCAGCAGCGGGAACAGCGTGACGAAGCGCGCCGCGACCGCCCTGTCGCCACGCAGAACCAGCGCGCCGGCGGCTTCCAGCGTGTCGAGGGCCTGGCCGCCATAGATGGCTGCTGCCACCATCCGGGCGGCGCCGGCAAACACCACGTCCGGCGCCTTGGCGGCGCCGCGTTCGGCCTCGAAAGCCCCGTCGCGGATGCGCAGGGTGAACGTTTCGCCATCGAGATCGAGCCCGATGGTCGCGCGCATGTCGCCCGCCCGCTCGGGCGCGAACATGGTGCGCAGCGAGAGCAGCAGGGAGACCGCGCCAAAGGGCAGGGAGGGGTCATGCGCCGGCGAGCGCGAGGCCCAGCGCCCGAGCACCTGCAGGATCGGCTCGGCCTCATAGCCCCAACTTGTCAGTTCATAGACCGGTACGGAATGCGGCGGGGGCAGGCGCGTATGCGTAAGGATGCCCGCCACCTCGAGCGCTTCCAGCCGCTGGGTAAGGATATTGGCGCTGATCCCCGGCAGCCCGGCCTTGATGTCGCCGAACCGCTTCGGCCCCAGCATCAGCTCGCGCAGCACGAGGAGCGACCAGCGCTCGCCGATCAGGTCGAGCGCATGGGCGGCGGCGCAGGCATCGTCGTACCGACGACGGTTTTTGATGAATTCATCAGTTATTTTTATTAACTCCATGGTTGCTATGACTAACCATGTCCTCTATGTCTGGTCAAGGACGTGCCCTTGCGGAAGCTTTTCACTTCAGGAGGACGCCGTGCCCACACTCATCTTCATCAACCTTCCCGTCCGCGACCTCGGCCGCGCCATCGCCTTTTACGAGGCCATCGGGGCGCGAAAGAACCCGCAGTTTTCCGATGATACCGCCGCCTGCATGGTTGTCTCGGATGTCATTCACCTGATGCTGCTCACGCACTCGAAATTCGCCCAGTTTTCCCCACGCCCCATCGCCGACAGCCACGCGACGACCGGCGCGCTGTTCGCGCTTACGGAAGAAAGCCGCGCCTGTGTCGACGCCGTCGTGGCGCGGGCTGTTGCCGGGGGCGGTAAGGCCGACCCGCGCGCGCCGCAGGATCTCGGCTTCATGTATTCGCGCAGCTTCGAGGATCCGGACGGGCATGTCTGGGAGCCCTTCTTCATGGACATGGCAGCCCTGTCCGCCGAGATGGCGCCAGCCTCCTGACCATCCCACACATCACACCGAGGAAACGCCATGAGCACCACCAGCCCCGCCGTCGGCTATGTCGACGGCTTCCTGCTCGCCGTGCCCACCGCCAAGAAGGACGCCTATCGCGAGATGGCCGCAAAGGCCGCGCCGGTCTTCTTCGATCATGGCGCGCTCTCTCTGGCTGAAAACTGGGGCGACGATGTCCCGCACGGCCAGCTCACCGATTTCTATCGGGCGGTGAAGGCGGAGGCGGATGAAACCGTTGTCTTCTCGTGGGTCGTCTGGCCGTCCAAGGAGGTGCGCGACGCGGGCATGAAGGCCTTCATGGAAGACCCGCGCCTCAAGGACATGACCGACATGCCCTTCGACGGCAAGCGCATGATCTTCGGCGGCTTTGCTCCGCTCTTGCACGAGGCGCGGCCGTGAACTGACAGCGAGCACGCGCGCGGCCCGCCAGCGCGCGGCGCCTGAAGCTGCACAAGCCTTGTGATCACAAGGCCGATTGTCCGCCGGTCCCCGTGGCGCTAGATAGCCCTCAGGCGGGAGCGCCATGAGGGCGCTGCCGAACCGGAGGGCAAGACCCATGAACTGGGCGGATTTCAAGCGCGAGGCGAACTTCATCGACGGTGCGTGGGTGCCCGCCGATAGCGGCGCCACCATCGACGTCACCAATCCCGCGACCGGCGAGGTGATCGGCACCGTGCCGAATGCCGGCACGGCCGAGGCCCAGCGTGCCATCGTCGCGGCCGACAAGGCCTTTGCGAGCTTCTCGCGCACCACGGCGGATGAGCGCGCTAAGATGCTGCGCAAGCTCTACGCCGCCATCATGGACAACCAGCGCGCGCTCGCCGAGCTCCTCACCATCGAGCAGGGCAAGCCGCTCGCCGAGTCGATGGGCGAAGTCGGCATGTCCGCCGCCTATATCCTCTGGTTCTCCGAGGAGGCCCGCCGGGTCTATGGCGACACGATTCCCTCGCCCTGGGGCGACCGGCGCATCCTCGTCACCAAGCAGGCCGTCGGCGTGGTGGCCGCGATCACCCCATGGAACTTCCCGTCCTCCATGCTCGCCCGCAAGATCGGCCCGGCGCTGGCGACCGGCTGCACCTCGGTGGTGAAGCCGGCGACGCAGACCCCCTATTCGGCGCTCGCCTGGGGCGTGCTGGCCGAGCAGGTCGGCTATCCCGCTGGCGTGGTCAACATCCTCACCGGCTCCGCCTCGCAGATCGGTGGCGAGATGACGTCGAGCCCGATCGTGCGCAAAATCACCTTCACCGGCTCGACGCCGGTCGGCAAGGTGCTGATGAAGCAGGCGGCCGACACGGTAAAGCGCGTCTCGATGGAACTGGGCGGCAATGCGCCCTTCCTCATCTTCGACGATGCCGATCTCGACAAGGCGGTGGAGGGGGCGCTCGCCTCCAAATACCGCAATTCGGGCCAGACCTGCGTCTGCGCCAACCGCTTCTACGCCCAGGCCGGCATCTATGACGCCTTCGTCGAGAAGTTCGCCGCCGCCTCCGCCAAGCTCAAGGTCGGCTCCGGCCTCGAGGACGGCGTGGTGCAGGGCCCGCTGATCGACGCCAAGGCGGTGGAGAAGACCGAGAGCTTCGTCGCCGACGCGCTGGCCAAGGGCGGCAAGGTCATCACCGGCGGTGGCCGTCATGAACTCGGTGGCCAGTTCTTCCAGCCGACCGTCATCGCCAACGCCACCTCGGAGATGAACTTTGCCCGCGACGAGATCTTCGGGCCCGTCGCCCCGGTGTTCCGCTTCGAGACCGAGGAGGAGGCGGTCCGCCTCGCCAACGACACCGAGTTCGGCCTCGCCTGCTATTTCTACACCCGCGATCTCTCCCGCGCCTTCCGCGTCACCGAGGCGCTGCGCTATGGCCAGGTCGGCGTGAATGCCGGCGTCATCACCACGGAAGTCGCGCCCTTCGGCGGCGTGAAGGAATCCGGCGTCGGCCGCGAAGGCTCGAAATACGGCATCGAGGAATATCTCGACATGAAATATGTCTGCCTCGCCCTCTGAGGCCGGCTGACACAGCAAGGGCGCGCCACGGCGCGCCCTTTTTGTTTGTGGCGTTCGCCCCGGCCTATTTCGTCTTGGCGCGGGTGCGGGCGTCGTTCACGACGCTGGCGAAGCCTTCATAGTCCAGCGCGGCGGCAACCTTGTAGGGGCCGACGAGATAGACCGGCGTTCCCGGAAGCTGCAGCGCCTCGGCCTGCTCATTATTGCGCTTCAACAGGGCGCTGATGGCCTGCCCATGCGTCTTGAGATCGGCGGAGAGCTTTTTGCGGTCGATCCCGGCTTTCTCCAGCAGCGCGGGAAACCGGCCGGTGTCGCCGCGCAGGGAAGCGGTCATCAGCGTTTCATGGGCGCGCTCATAGCGGCCCTGATATTTGGCGGCGAGGGCATATTGCGCGGCGACCACCGAGCTTTCGGCCAATATCGGCCAATCCTTGTAGACGAGGCGCACATGGCCGTCGTCGGCCACCAGCTTGGCAAGTGCCGGCGCGGCCTTGCGGCAGTAGCCGCAATTGTAATCGAAGAAGGTGACGATGGTGACGTCGCCCTTCGGGTTGCCGCCCACCGGCGCCTCGGGGTCGAACAGCAGCGCATCGACATCCAGCGTCTTGGTGGAGAGCACGCCACTGCTCACGAAGGGCGCGGCGAACAGCGTGCCGAGCGTGGCCAGGGCTCCCGAACGCAGGAGCTGGCGGCGGTGCAGTGGCCGGGACGGCATGGCGGCTCCCTGGAGCTTCCCGATATCAGCCGCCCGTTCGCACGCGCACGCCATCGAGAATGATGCGTTGTATGTTGCGTGCAGCCTCCTCCGCAAAGGCCTCGTCGTCCAGCCCCGTATTGAGCAGCGCGTCGATCTGTACCGCGAAGTCCGCATAATGCTGCGTGGTCGCCCAGATCGAGAAGATCAGGTGGTGGGGATCGACCGGGGCGAGCCGTCCCGCCGCCGTCCAGGCGCGGATCACCTCGGCCTTGGCGTCGACCAGTTCCTTGAGCGAGGTCTCCAGCTCCCGGCGCAACAGCGGCGCGCCCTGCACGATCTCGAAACAGAACAGCCGCGAGGCTTCCGGGTGGGTGCGCGAGAACAGGATCTTGCGGCGGATGTATTCGCCGATGCCGGCCACCGGGTCGCTGTCGAGATCGAGGCTGCGCAAGGGGTCGAGCCACTGGTCGAGCAGCCGGCTGAGCGCGGCGACATAGACCTCGTCCTTCGAGCCGAAATAGTAGAACAGGTTGGTCTTCGACACCTGCGCCTGCTCGGCGATCTGCTCCACCGTCGTGCCGTGCAGGCCGTGGCGGGAGAACAGCATCAGCGCCGCATCGAGAATCGCGGTGCGCTTGGCCTCGATGCGCTTGCGCCGGCGCGGGGTGCGCGGCTCGGCCGAGCGGGAGCTGCGGCGAACCGGGCGGGCGGGCTCCGGCGCCTCTGGGGCGGCGGTATCGTCGGTGCGGGGCGGCGTCGGCGCGCGCTTTGATCGAGTGGCGCCTGCCAAATCTGCCTCCCTATGCATCATGCCCGAAACGGGTCATCGCCGACCATCTCCGCCTGACATGGCATGGAAATCCTTCGCATCGCAATATGGTGCCGGAGCGTCACCCCCGATTCGGATGCCGAGATGCCGATTGCCTATGACCGCGTTGCCCGCCTGTTGCACTGGACGGTGGCGGCCCTCATCCTCGTGCAATTCGCCACCGGCTGGAGCTGGGGCTATTTCGAGCGGGGATCAGACCCGCGCTTCTATCTGTTCCGGCTGCATCTGTTCTCCGGCTATGCGGTGCTTGGGCTTGTCGTGCTGCGCATCGTCTGGCGGCTGACGCACCCGGCGCCGCCGCTGCCCGCCGGAATGCCGCGCTGGCAGCACATCCTCGCCCACGCCACCCATGGCGTTCTGTACCTCGCCATCCTCATCCAGCCGATCCTCGGGGCGGTGACGACCAGCGCTTTCGGCAAAAGCCTCGGCACCGGGCGCATCCATGTGGCGCTCGCCTATGGCATCGCGGCGCTGGTGGTGGTGCATGTGGGCGCCGCGCTGTGGCACCATTTCGTGCGGCGTGACGGGCTGATCCTGCGCATGCTGCCGGCGCGACGCTGAGGATAGGGACGAGGATGCTTTATTCAGCGGGTGTTTCACGCGCGGTGATTGCCGGGCTGCTGCTCCTCTGGGCCGGTGGGGCGCAGGCCCAGGTCGCCCCCATCGAGGTGAACGCCACGGCTATCCCCGTTGACCGTTTCGAGCCCGGCGGGGCGCGGCGCTTCGGCCCGCTGGAGTTTCGCGGCGGGCTGGTGCTCTCCTCCCCCGCGGCGGATTTCGGCGGCATTTCCGGGCTGGTCATCCAGCCTGATGGGGCGAATTTCCGTGCCATCACCGACAAGGGCATGTGGCTGGCCGGGCGCATCGAGGCGGAGGGCGACCGGCCGACCGGTATCAGCGGCGCGCTGATGGCGCCGATACAGGCCGCCAAGGACCGCACGCTGGCGCGGGATGGGCGTGGCGACGTGGAATCGCTGGCGCGCACGGCGACGGGCTATGTCGTCGGCATCGAGCGGCAGCAGGAGGTCTGGAGCTTTCCCGCCGGGCCGCTGACCGCGCCCGGCAAACGGCTGATCGCCGATCCGGCCCTCATGGGTCTCGGCAATAATCAGGGGCCGGAGGCGCTGCTGGCGCCGCCGGGCGCCACGCCGGCGCCCATCATCGTCATCGGGGAAGAGAGCCCATCCGATCCCGGCGTGCTGCCGGGCTTCCTGTTCGATCCGGGTGCGAAGCCCGCGTTGACGGGGCGATTCACCATCACGCGCGTGGACGAGTTCTCCGCCACTGACGCCGCGATCTCCGATGATGGGCAGGTCTATCTGCTGGAGCGGCGCTATGATGCGCTGCGCGGCGTTGCCCTGCGGCTGCGCCGTTTTCCGCTGTCGGAGATCCGTGAGGGTGCGGCGATTACCGGCGAAACGCTGCTGCAGGCCAACCGTGCGGCGTCCATCGACAACATGGAAGCCATCGCCCTTCACCGCAACGCGGCGGGCGAGCTCATCCTCACGCTGATGTCGGATGACAATTTCTCGCCGCTCCAGCGCACGCTGCTGCTGCGTTTCGCGGTCGTCGAATAGGGGCGGGGAGAGAGCTCAGCGGGCGAAGGTGCCGCGAACCTGCTGGCCGTTCCAGGGCTTGAGCCAGCCCATCAGCGCGCCATAGGGGATGAGCGCGAGCAGCGCGCAGGCGACCTTCACCAGGAAGTCGAAGAAGGCAAGGCCAACCCAGAGCGGGACGGTGATGCCGGTGGTGGCATAGGTCACCGGGCCGGACATATCGACATCGCCGGCGAAGGCGAGCGAGAAGAACAGCACCGTGTCGATCGCCGAGCCGAGCAGGCTGCCGGCGAGCGGGGCGTGCCACCAGCTCAGGCGACGCAGGCGGTTGAACACGCCGATGTCGAGAAGCTGGCCGACCAGAAAGGCCGAGCCCGAGGCCAGCGCGATGCGCGGCGTCGCCAGCCAGATCGACAGCACGACCGCCAGCGCAAAGCCGGCATAGACCACCTGCCGCGCCACGGCCGGGCCGAAGCGGCGGTTGGTCAGGTCATTGACGAGAAAGGCGAGCGGATAGGTGAAAGCACCCCAGGTGAGCACCTCGGCGAGGCCGAGATACTCCACGGGGTGCTGAACCAGCACATTCGAGGCCGCCACCACCGCCATCATGGCGGCGACGGGGATGGCGAGGCGCGTGGCCGAAACCTCGGTGCCGGCGATCTTCATGGCAATCAGGCCGCGGCGGCAACCGAGGCCTTGGCCACGGCGCGCTTCAGCTCGGCAGCCTTCGGCGACAGCTCGTCGATCGAAGCCTTGGCGAGGAACGCATCGAGGCCGCCGCGATGATCGACAGTCTTGAGAGCGTTGGCACTCACGCGCAGCTTGACCGAACGCTTCAGCACGTCGCTGGTGAGCGTCACGTTCACCAGGTTCGGGAGAAACCGGCGACGGGTCTTGCGGTTAGAGTGGCTCACGAGATTGCCGGTCAGAACCGCCTTCCCGGTAAGTTCGCACCGACGGGACATCGTGGACTTCCTTAAGTTCGCAGCCGCTGCGCCGCAGGCTATGACAAAAGCCTGACGATCCCGCATACGGCATCGGTGAATTAGAGGTGCGCTCCTATAAGGAAGCCCCCGGCGCCGTCAAGGCCGGCCTGCCGGTTAAGCCGGATGGAGGGCTCGCACGGGTCGCGCGTGCCGCGTTCGTGAGCGGGCGAGTCACAGTTCCGCCGCCTTCCGCCGCCATCGGAATCCGGGATAAATGACAGTCTGGCGCAATCGGTGACGATTCGCCCTGTGGTTCGGGATCCGTGTCTTCATGCATCGCTTTGGCCTCTCGGCGCTCCTTGCGCTCGCCGGTTCCGGCGTAGCGGCATCCGCTCACGCGGATGGGCGTCTTGAGGCGCGCTACACGCTCTCGCTGGCGGGTCTGGAACTCGGCCGCGCGGCGCTGCTGCTGGAAGTGGACGAGCGCTCCTACACAGCGTCCGGCAGCGCCCGCCTCACCGGCATGGCGCAGGCGGTCTCGCCCGGCAAGGGCACTGCGGGCGCGCGCGGGGCGGTCGCCCGTGGCGCGCTGGAGCCGCGCGCTTTCGCCATGGAAGCCGAGTCCGACCGCAAGGCCGAGGCGATCCGCCTCGTCATGAGCCGCGACACCGTCACCGAGATGCGCGTCGAGCCGCCGGTCTCGGAATCGCCGGACCGCGTGCCGGTGACCGACAAGGACAAGAAGGGCATTCTCGACCCCATGTCCGCCGCCCTTATCATGGTGCCCGGCGGCGATGACGCGCTGTCGGAAAAGGCCTGTGACCGCGTGCTATCGATCTTCGACGGGCGCCAGCGCTACGACCTCCAGCTCTCTTATGAGCGAATGGAGGATGTGAAGGCGGAGAAGGGCGGCTATGCCGGCCCGAGCGTGGTCTGCCGCATCGCCTATCGCCCGGTCGCCGGCCACAAGCCGAACCGTGCCGGCGTCAAATACATGATGAACAACAAGGAAATGTTCGTCTGGCTGGCGCCGATCGCCGGCACGCGGATGCTTGTGCCGTTCCGTGCCAGCGTGAACACCGCCATCGGCGTCGCGCAGATCCAGGCGGAGAGCTTCGTCAGCGAGCCGATGGTCGGCCGGGGCGCCAAGCCGACCCGCGCGCAGGTTCCCTGAGCCTCTGGCGGGGCGCCTGTCCAGCGCCCATGTTCCGGGCGCGGATGGTCGCGCGGCATTGTGACTGCCGCTGCGCGAGGCGTGTCGCTCATCCTTCCGGCCTCGTGCTACAAGGGCCCTCCCGCCGGCCCGACGGACAACAAGCCCCATGAACATCGCCCCGCCGGGCAAGGCCCCTTACCCCCGCATCCAGGCGCTGCCGCCCTCGCTGCGCGCGCGGGGCGTGACCGCCGTGCTCGGCCCGACCAATACCGGCAAGACCAGCCTCGCCATTGAGCGGATGCTCGGCCATTCCTCCGGCCTCATCGGTCTGCCGCTGCGCCTGCTCGCCCGCGAGGTGTATCAGCGCCTGGTCGAGCGCGCCGGCGAGGGGCAGGTGGCGCTCATCACCGGCGAGGAGCGCATCAAGCCGGCCAATCCGCGCTTCTGGGTGTCCACCGTCGAAGCGATGCCGCGCGATCTCGACGTCGCCTTCGTTGCGCTGGACGAAATCCAGATTTCCGCCGATCTCGACCGTGGCCACGTCTTCACCGACCGCCTGCTGAACCGGCGCGGGCGGGAGGAGACGCTGCTGCTCGGCGCCGCCACGATGCGCCCGCTGGTGGAGAAGCTGCTGCCGGGCGTGAACATTCTGGTGCGCCCGCGCCTCTCCCAGCTCACCTTCGCCGGCGAGAAGAAGCTCACCCGCCTGCCGCGCCGCTCGGCCATTGTCGCCTTCTCGGCGGATGAGGTCTACGCCATCGCCGAGCTGATCCGCCGCCAGCGCGGCGGGGCGGCGGTGGTGCTCGGCGCGCTCTCTCCGCGCACCCGCAACGCGCAGGTCGAGCTCTACCAGAATGGCGATGTCGATTATCTCGTCGCCACCGACGCGATCGGCATGGGCCTGAACCTTGATGTCGATCACGTCGCCTTCGCCGGCAATGTGAAATATGACGGCTGGCAGTTCCGCCGGCTCAATCCCGGCGAGATCGCCCAGATCGCCGGCCGGGCCGGGCGTGCACAGCGCGACGGCACCTTCGGCACCACCGGGCGCTGCGAGCCGTTCGACGCCGAGCTGGTGGAGCGCCTGGAGGCCCATGCCTTCGAGCCGCACCGCGTTCTGCAATGGCGCAACAGCGCGCTTGATTTCGGCTCCATCGAGGCTTTGCACCGCTCGCTGAGCGTGGTGCCGCGCGAGGAGGGGCTCACCCGCGCACCCACCGCCGAGGATGTGCTGGTGCTCGAGGCGATGGCCCGCGATCCCGCCATTCGCCGCCACGCGCAGGGCGCGAACGCGGTCGAACGGCTGTGGGAGGCCTGCCAGTTGCCGGACTACCGGAAGGTATCTCCGGCCTCCCATTCCGACCTCGTCTCGACCGTCTATGACGATCTGATGCGCCTCGGACGCATCTCGACGGACTGGTTCGCGAAACAAGTGGCCTTGGCGGACCGGACGGAAGGTGACATAGACACGCTGTCGGGGCGCATTGCGCAGGTTCGTACCTGGACCTTCGCGGCAAACCGGCCGGACTGGCTCGACGACCCGGACCATTGGCGGGGTGTCACACGGCGTGTGGAAGATAGGCTTTCCGATGCGCTTCACGAACGGTTGGCCCACCGTTTCGTGGATCGACGGACCAGCGTGCTGATGCGGCGCCTGCGAGAGAATGCGATGCTCGAAACTGAAATCACCAAGACCGGCGACGTCATTGTGGAAGGCCATGTGATCGGCCATCTGCTCGGCTTCCAGTTCGCCGCCGATGCGTCGGCCGGTGGGCCCGAGGCGAAAGCCTTGCGCACTACCGCCCAGAAGGCGCTGTCCGGCGAGATCGAGGCACGCGCTGCGAAGCTCGCGGAGGCGGCGGACGATGCGTTCGTGCTCTCCGCCGACGGCACGCTGCGCTGGATCGGCGATCCGGTCGCCAAGCTGATCCCCGGCGAGGAGGTGCTGACCCCGCGCCTCAAGATCATCGCCGACGAGCATCTGACCGGCCCCGCCCGCGACGCGGTGCAGGCGCGCCTCGATTTGTGGCTCAAGTCGCATATTGAGAAGCTCCTCGGCCCGCTGCTGGCGCTCGGCAAGGCCGAGGATATCACCGGCATCGGCCGTGGCATCGCCTTCCAGCTCGTCGAGTCGCTCGGCGTGCTGGAGCGCCACAAGGTCGCCGAGGAGATGAAGAGCCTCGCGCAGGAGGCCCGCGCGGTGCTGCGCGGTCATGGCGTGCGATTCGGCGCCCATCACATCTACCTGCCGGCGCTGTTGAAGCCGGCGCCGCGCGCGCTGGCCGCCCAGCTCTGGGCTCTCAAGCATGGTGGCCTGCAGCAGAAGGGGCTCGATGAGCTCCCGCACCTTGCCGCCTCGGGCCGCACCTCGATTCCGGTCGACCCGGAGATCCAGAAGGGCCTCTACCGCGCCGTCGGTTTCCGCGTCGCCGGCGAGCGGGCGGTGCGCGTCGATATTCTCGAGCGCCTCGCCGATCTCATCCGCCCGGCGCTCGCCTGGCGGCCAGGAGCTTCCGGCGAGAAGCCGGCCGGCGCCTTTGACGGCTCGGGCTTCCTCGCCACCGTCGCCATGACCTCGCTGGCCGGCTGCGCGGGCGAGGATTTCGCCTCGATCCTGCGTTCGCTCGGCTACCGCATGGAGCGCCGCCCCGCCCCGGTCGAGACTGCGCCCGTCGAAGCCGCTCCGGCCGAGCCGGCTGCGGTCGAGGTGGTGTCGGACACGTCCGAGGCGCCCGCTGAGGTGCCGGTCGGCACCGACGTTGTCTTCGACCAGACGGTCGAGCCTGCGCTGGAACCGGAGGCCGTCGCTGAGGCTGTCGCGCCGGTTGCCGCCGAGCCGGTCGAGATCACCGCCGATGTCACGGCCGTCAGCGGCGAGGTCTTCACCGATCCGGTGTTCGACCAGACCGTCGAGCCGGCGCTGGAGGCGGCTGTCGAGACGCCTGTGGAAGCGTCGGCCGAGGAAGCGTCGGCGGCGGCTGCCGCGGCTGAGGTTGCTGCCGAGGCGCCGGCCGAGCCGGCCATGATCGAGATCTGGCGTCCCGGCCGTCCGCCGGGCCAGAATCGTCCGGGCCATCGCGGCAAAGGCGGGCCCGCCCGTTCCGGCCGCGCCGAGGCTCCGGCCGGTGATGCTGCCGCCGGCGCCGCGGCTCCTGCCCGCGAGGGCGAGGCTGGCCGTGGTGAGGGTGGACGTCGTCCGTTCCGCGACGACCGCCGTCCCGAGGCGCGCGCGCCGCGTCCCGAGGGGGGAGGCCCAGCGTTCCGGTCGTCCGCCGCGCCGTGATGAGAATCGCGGCGAACGCGGGGAAGCCCGGCGCGACGAGCGTCCCGGCGGTGGCCGTGGGCCGCGCCCGCAGGGCGAACGTTTTGGTGGCCGGCAGGACCAGCGGCCGGATGCGCGGCAGGAACCGCGCCACGAGCCGCGCCAGGATGCGCGTCGCGACAAGCCGGTCGATCCCGATTCGCCCTTCGCCAAGCTGCTCGCGCTGAAGGCGCGCATGGAGGCGGAGAAGAATGGCGGCTGACCCCGTCGCCTTCCGCCGCTGAGCGGAGGGCGGTGCCATCGGCACGGATGCAGCCTTGCCGACCACAGGGCCGGCGCCGCTGGCGGCCGCGACCCGCATTCCCCCGCTCACGCCGGGGATGCGGATCGGGCTGTACGGCGGCAGCTTCAACCCACCCCATGCCGCCCATCGCGCGGTGAGCCTGCTGGCGCTGAAGCGCCTGCGGCTTGACCGGGTGTGGTGGCTGGTGACGCCGGGCAATCCGCTGAAGGACAATCACGGCCTGCCCCCGCTCGATGAGCGGCTGGCGCAGGCGCGGGCGATGGCGGATCACCCGGCTCTCATCCCCACCGGGCTGGAGGCGGGGCTCGGCACCCGCTTCACCTATGACACGGTGGCCACGCTGGTGCGCCGCTATCCGCAGGTGCGGTTCGTCTGGCTGATGGGGGCGGATAATCTCACCTCCTTCCATCGCTGGCAGCGCTGGAAGGATCTGACGGCACTGCTGCCCATCGCGGTGATCGACCGGGCGGGCTGCTCGCTGAAGGCCACGGCCTCGCCGGCGGCGGGCGCGCTCGGGCGCTTCCGCATCAATGAGGCGCAAGCGGCCACGCTGGCGGATCGGGCGGCACCCGCCTGGGTCTTCCTGCATGGATTGAAGTCGCCCTTGTCCTCTACTGCGCTGCGGCGGCAGGGCATGGGAAGAGCCGGCGGCGGCCCCACGGCCACGCTGGTTGAAAAATGAGCCCTTTGAGACTATTTTAAGCCGGCATTAACGGCGTGGAGGTCTGCGCCGTGTCCGTTGCCGAATTGACGAGAGGATCCGGACCCCTGTCCATCATGGCGCTCTCAGCAGCCGCCTCCAGCCCGGCGACTGCACCCGTCTCCGAACCGCGTTACGACGCCGAGGAGATTCTTGCCCTGGCCCTGGCCCGTCTTGACGACGACAAGGCCGAGGATATCGTTTCCATTGAACTGCGCGGCAAGACCACCATCGCCGACTATATGGTGGTGGCGTCCGGCCGTTCCCAGCGCCATGTCGGCGCCATCGCCGATCACCTTGTCGAGGCGCTCAAGGAGCGCGGCGTCAAGGGCATCCGGGTCGAGGGCATGCCGTCCTGCGACTGGGTGCTGATCGATGCGAACGATATCATCGTCCACGTCTTCCAGCCGGAAGTCCGCGGCTTCTACAACATCGAGAAGATGTGGTCGGGCGCCCACCCGGGCGGCGCGACCAAGGGTGTGGCCGCGGCCCTGCCCAGCACGCCGCACGGCTGAGCGGCGCGCGTGCGACTGGTGATCGTTGCCGTGGGCCGGCTCAAGGCCGGTCCCGAGCGGGAGCTGTGCGCACGCTATATCGACCGGACCGCGAAGGGCGGGCGTGCGCTCGGCCTGTCGGGCCCGGATGTGCTTGAAATCGGCGAAAGCCAGGCCCGCCGCCCCGAGGACCGCATGGCCGAGGAGGGCGCCGGCATCATCGGCGCGCTCGCGGCCGAGACGGCGGTGATGGGGCTCGACCCGCGTGGGGCCGAACTTTCCAGCGAACAACTCGCCGCCGATATCGCCGCCTTGCGCGATCGCGGCGTGCGCGCGCTATCCTTCCTGATTGGCGGCGCGGACGGGCTGAGCCCGGCGGCGCGGGGGCGGGCCGACCGCCTCATCGCTTTCGGACGAGCGACGTTCCCACACCAGCTTGTTCGCGTCATGATGGCCGAGCAGCTTTACCGCGCCACCACCATCCTCGCCGGCCACCCCTACCACAAGGCATGAAGCGGGAGGACGGCGGCGCGGTGGTGCGGCGGTAACGCAACATTAACCACGCGCACGTTCCCTCAGCCGATGCCCGAGAGACGCCGACTCACTTACCCGTCCCCCGCCGCCTCCACCGGGCGCGGCGCGCACGGGCGCGTTTTCAAGGATGGCTGGCTGAAGCGGGGCGTCGCGCTGTCGCTCGCGCTCACCCTTGCCGTGCCGCTCGTCGCTCCTGCCGCTATCGTCCCGGCCCGCGCCCAGACGGCAGACGCGCCGTCCTCCCCGGAGGCACCTGATGCGCCGGCCGATCCGCGTCAGCGCATGGAGCAGCTCGACACCGACATCAAGGGCAGCGCCGCCGAGCAGGAGCGCCTCGCCACCGAGATCGCCGCGATCAAGGGCGACCGCGCCAAGCTGAACAGCGCGCTGATCGACACCGCGCTCAAGGTGCGCGACGTGGAGGGCAAGCTCGACGCCAGCGAGCAGCGCCTCATCCAGCTCGGCCGTGAGGCGGCGGACATCCGCGAGTCGCTGGACGCCCGGCGTGACACGCTGGCCGATGTGCTCGGCGGCCTCTCCCGGCTCGGTCAGCGTCCGCCCCCGGCCTTGCTGGTGCGCCCGGACGACGCGCTGCAATCGGTCCGCTCGGCCATTCTGCTCGGCGCGGTGCTGCCGGAACTGAAGGCCGAAACGGAATTATTGGCCAGCGAACTCGCCGCACAGGAGCGTGTGCGGCAGGAAACCGCCCGCGAGCGGGACGCTCTCGCAGAATTGAAGGTCTCGCTGGCGGAGGAACGCCGGCGCACGGCGGCGCTGGTGGATGAGCGCCAGGCCTCGCTGGAAGCGGGCGAGGCGGCGCTGCGCTCGGAGCAGCAGCGCGCCGCCGCCCTCGCCGCCGAGGCGGGCAATGTGCGCGAGCTGGTCGACCGCGTGGAGAAGGAAATCGCCGCCGCGCGCAAGGCTGCTGACGCCGCGAAAGCCGCGCCGACCGAGACGAATCAAGGCCCGGCGGCCCGGCTCGCGGCGCTGCAGAACCCCGCGCGGCTCTCGCCGGGCATCCCGTTCGATACGGCCAAGGGTATGTTGCCGCTGCCGGCGGGCGGGGCGATTCTCAAGGCGTTCGGCACCGAGGACGGCTATGGTGGACAGGAGAAGGGCATCTCCTTCGGCACCCGCGTGGAGGCGCAGGTCTCGGCGCCGGCGGATGGCTGGGTGGTCTATGCGGGGCCTTTTCGCTCTTATGGGCAACTCTTGATCATCAATGCCGGCGGCGGATACCATATTCTTCTGGCGGGAATGGATAAGATAACCGTGGGTCTGGGACAGTTCGTCCTCTCGGGCGAACCGGTGGCGGTAATGGGTCAAGGACCGCAGCTTGTGTCATCGGTCGGCCTTGGAACCGCCCAACCCATTCTCTATGTCGAGTTCCGCAAGGATGGTAACTCGATCGATCCAACGCCCTGGTGGGCGACGAGCGAGAGCGAAAAGGCACGCGGATGATGCGTAAGACGTCAGTATTTCTGTTTGGCGCGGCGGTCGGCGCGCTGGTCGCCGTCGGCGCGTCCCAGCCGCGGCTTCTTCTCTCGCCGACGCAGGCGATGGCCGCGGCCTCCGACACCTACCGGCAGCTCAACCTGTTCGGTGACGTGTTCGAGCGCGTGCGTGCCGACTATGTCGAGAAGCCCGACGATGCCAAGCTCGTCGAGGCGGCTATCAATGGCATGCTGTCCTCGCTGGACCCGCACTCCACCTATATGGACGCGAAGGAATTTCGCGACATGCAGGTGCAGACGCGCGGCCAGTTCGGCGGTCTCGGCATCGAGGTCACCATGGAAGACGGCCTCGTGAAGGTCGTCACCCCGATCGACGACACCCCGGCGGCCAAGGCCGGCGTGCAGGCGGGCGATCTCATCGTCAAGCTCGACGATGACGAGGTGAAGGGCATGACCCTGCAGCAGGCGGTCGACAAGATGCGCGGCGCTGTGGCCACCCCGATCCGGCTCACCATCGTCCGCAAGGGTCAGGACAAGCCGCTCGAGCTGACGCTGACCCGCGACATTATCAACATCAAGTCGGTGCGCTCGCGCGTCGAGGATGGTGACATCGGCTATATCCGCATCACCTCCTTCAGCGAGCAGACCGGCGAGGGGCTGAAGAAGGCGATCGAGGATCTGACCAAGCAGATCGGCGAGGACAAGCTCAAGGGCTTCATTCTCGACCTGCGCAACAATCCCGGCGGCCTGCTCGACCAGGCGATAGACGTCTCCGATGCCTTCCTCGATCGCGGCGAGATCGTCTCCACCCGCGGCCGCAATGCCGACGAGACCGAGCGGCGCAACGCGCGTCCGGGCGATCTCGCAAAGGGCAAGCCGGTGATCGTGCTGGTCAATGGCGGCTCGGCCTCGGCGTCTGAAATCGTCGCCGGCGCGCTGCAGGACCACAAGCGCGCCACCATCCTCGGGTCGCTGTCCTTCGGCAAGGGCTCGGTGCAGACCGTTATCCCGGTGTCGGGCAATGCCGCGATCAAGCTGACCACGGCGCGCTACTACACGCCGTCGGGCCGTTCGATCCAGGCCAAGGGCATCTCGCCGGATATCGAGCTGGTTCAGGACGTTCCGCAGGACGTCAAGGAGAAGGCCGAGGCGGCGGGCGTCGAGACGACGCGCGGCGAGGCCTCGCTCAAGGGTCACCTGAAGAATGGCGAGGACGAGAAGACCGGCTCGCCGGCCTATGTCCCGCCGGATCCGAAGGATGACACCCAGCTCAAGCTGGCCATCGACCTGATCCAGGGCGTGCAGAAGAACGCGGCCTACCCGGCCGACCCGAAGGCCGCGGTCCCGAACTGACCGTCGCCCACGGCGCGCCCGGTGGACCGGGTGTGACATCACGGCAACAGCCCCGCTCTTTCGCGAGAGCGGGGCTTTGTTTTTCCGGCGCCGCGCCGCGCGCCTTTTTCCGCCCCGATCCCGCCAAGGTCCGGGCCGAGAAGATTCGCATGCGTATCGAACCGCTTCGGCCGTCCGGCCATGACACGATCGATGAGGCGCCGCTGGGCCGCGATGCCGGCCAGGACAGCGCCCGCAACATGGCTGCCTTCGCCATTGTGGGCCTCGCCTGCGTGGCGGTGATCGCCGTCGGCGTCAGTTGCTACGCCTGGAACGGCCACGAGCCGGTCTGGTCCTTCCATGACACGCCGGACATGGGCGGCTTCGCCCCGCAGGGCGTGGCGGTCGATCAGCCCATGCTGCGCCCGAGCCTGTCGGCGGGGGATCCTCGCATCACCGTCTATGACGCCGCGACCGGCCGCAGCGAGACGCTCGGCGGTGATGAGCTGGACACTGCCGATGCCGCCCGCGTCACGGGCGTCGTTCCGAGCACCGAGCCGGCCTCGCTCACCCGCTGAGCGTTTACCTAACCGCAACTCAGGTGCCGCCGCTGTCTTAACGGTGAGGGGGCGGCTCGCCTATCATGGCGGCACGTTCCGCCCGCGCCTCCAGCCACGGCTTGCCTCATGACCCCCTTCGAACAACTCCCCTACCGCCCCTGCGTCGGCATCGTCCTGGTCAACCAAGCGGGGCTGGTCTTCCTCGGCCAGCGGACCGGCGGGGCCGAGCATGTCGACGCGCATCACTCCTGGCAGATGCCGCAGGGCGGCATTGACGAGGGCGAGAGCCCGGCCGAGGCGGCGCTGCGCGAGCTTTATGAGGAGACCAATGTCTCCTCGGTCGAGCCGCTCGCGGAGGCGCCGGACTGGTTCGCCTATGATCTGCCTGAGCCGATCGCCCGCGAAGCGTGGAAGGGGCGCTATCGCGGCCAGACACAAAAATGGATCGCCCTGCGCTTCACCGGTGACGACAGCGAGATCGACGTCCGCCGGCCGGGCGGCGGCAAGCACAAACCGGAATTCCTCGCCTGGCGCTGGGAGCGGCTGGAGAACACGCCGCAGCTCATCGTCCCCTTCAAGCGGCCGGTCTATGACCGGGTGGTGAGCGCCTTCCAGCCGCTGCTGACCGGCGTCTGAGCCCTACGGCTGAGCCCTGCGGGCCCGCCGCCGTGACGCTCCGGTCGAGTGCATTCGAAATGCGAACGAACGTTCGTTCTTGACTCCTGACGCTGCGTTGCACTAGATGCGAACGAACGTTCGCTCTCGATCGGATCCTTGCATGACCGTAGCCCCTGGCCAGATCCCGGTACCGTCCGCCAAGCGGCCTCGCGTCAAGCCATCACTGGCTGAGCGTCCGGGAGCCCCGCTGTCGGAGCTGGCTGCCGCCCCCGCCAAGCGGGCGCCCGCCCGCCGGCCGGAGCCGCGCCGGCGCGTGCTCGATGCCGCTATCATCTGCTTCACCCGCTCCGGCTTCCACGGCACCTCGATGCAGCAGATCTGTGCCGAGGCCGGCATGAGCCCGGGCGGGCTCTACCGCTACTTCCCCTCCAAGGAATCCATCATCCTCGCCATCATCGAGGAGGAGAGCGCGGCCCGGGCCACGCTGATCGACGTGCTGGAAACCGCCCCAAGCTTCGTGGAGGGCATTGCCCGCATGGGCGCGGCGCTGTTCTCCCGCGAGGCGCCGGCGGTCTGCCTCGAACTCGGCCCGGAAATCTATGCTGAGACCGCGCGCAATCCCGCGCTCAAGCCGACCTTTGATGCGGTCGAGACCGAGATGAACGAGGCTATCCTGCGCTGCTTCCGCGTGGCGCAGGCCAAGGGCGAGGTCGATGCCGACCTTGATGCCGACACGGTTATGCTGCTGCTCGGAGCCATAGGCGATGGACTCGTGCTGCGCAATCGCTTCGATCCCGACGTGCCGCTCGACCGTATGATGCCCCAGATTGCCCAGTTGATCGCGCGGATGCTCGCGCCGCGCGCCACGCCGACGCCTGCCACGGATGTAACCCCATGACCGCCGAACGATCCTCTGTCAGCGGGCGCGTCGCGCTCGCCCTCACCATGACCGCGGTGGTGGTCGGCGTCGCCGGATATGCGTTCCGCGACCGCGTCGCCGCCGGGCTGGGCATCAGCGAGCCTGCGCAGGCCGAGGTTGTGGCGCCCGAACCCTCAAAGGTCGCGGGCATCACCATCTCCGTCGTCCCCGCCGCGCGGCGCGAGGTGGTGGAGACGCTGTCCGTCACCGGCACGCTGGTCGCCCGCGAGGAGATCATGGTCGGGCCGGAAATCGACGGGCTGCGCATCGAGGAGATCCTCGTCGAGGAAGGCGACCGGGTGGAGAAGGGGCAGGTTCTTGCCCGCCTCTCGCGCGACACGCTGGAGACGCTGCTGGCGCAGAACGCCGCCAATGCCGCCCGCGCCCGCGCCGCCATCGCCCAGCAAAAGGCGCAGCTCCAGCAGGCTCTCGCCCAGCAGACCGAGGCGGATGCTGCGGTGGAGCGCGCGCGCACCCTCATCAAGACCGGCGCCACCTCGCAGGAGGTGCTGGACCAGCGCGAGCGCGCGGCCAAGGTCGCCGCCGCGCAGGTCACCGCCAATGAGGAAGCCGTCGTCGCCGCCGAGGCCGACGTCGCCCAGATCGCCGCCAATCGCGACGAACTGGCGGTGCGCCTTGCCCGCACCGACATCAAGGCGCCGGAGGCCGGCATCGTCTCGTCCCGCGCCGCGCGCATCGGCGCCATCGTGCTCTCCGCCAACACCGAACCGCTGTTCCGCATCGTGAAGGACGGGGCCATTGACCTCGATGCCGAGGTGCCGGAATCGGCCCTGCCGCGCGTGCGCGTCGGCCTGCCGGTCGCCGTGACGCCCGCCGGCTTTACCGAACCGATGGAAGGCAAGGTGCGCCTTGTCGGCGCCAAGGTGGACAACGCCACCCGCCTGGCCCGCGTCGCCGTGGCGCTGCCCGCCGATGAGCGGCTGCGGCCCGGCGCCTATGGGCGCGGCCTGATCGAGCTCGCCCGCCATGAGGGTCTCGCTCTGCCGCAATCGGCCGTGCAGTTTGGCCCCGAGGGCGCGCAGATCCAGGTGGTGGAGAACGGCACGGTGCGGTTGCGCAAGGTCAAGACCGGCCTCAAGGGCGACGGCTATGTCGAAATCCTCGATGGCGTGAAGGAAGGCGAAAGCGTCGTCGCCCGCGCTGGCGGCTTCCTGCGCGACGGCGATCTGGTTACGCCGGTGCCACTCGCCACGGCGGTGAAGGGTAGTTCGTGATGGCGCTGAACATCTCCGCCTGGGCGATCCGCAAGCCGGTCCCCTCCATCGTCCTGTTCGTGGTGCTGACCGCGATCGGCCTGTTCACCTTCGACCGGCTGCCGATCACGCGCATGCCGAACATCGACGTGCCCATCGTCTCGGTCGTCGTCACCCAGCCGGGCGCGGCGCCGAGCGAGCTGGAAACGCAGGTCACGAAGCGTGTCGAGACGGCGGTGTCCGGCGTGCAGGGGGTGAAGCACATCACCTCCTCCATCACCGAAGGCTCGTCCATCACCACGGTCGAGTTCCAGCTGGAGACGCAGGTCGACCGCGCCGTGAACGATGTGCGCGACGCGGTGACCAATATCCGCTCCGACCTGCCGCAGGACATCGAGGAGCCGCTGATCCAGCGCATCGATGTCGAGGGCATGGCCATCGTCACTTATGCCGCCTCCGCGCCTTCCATGACGCCGGAGGAGCTCTCCTGGTTCGTCGACGACACGGTCATTCGCGCGCTTCAGGGCGTGCGCGGCGTGGCGCAGGTCAAGCGCGAGGGCGGCGTCGACCGCGAGATCCGCATCTCGCTCGACCCCGATCGGCTGGCCGCGCTTGGCGTCACTGCCGCCGATGTGAACCGTGAACTCGCCGCCACTAACGTGGACCTCGCCGGCGGGCGCGGCGAGATCGGCACGCAGGAACAGTCCGTGCGCACCTTGGGCGGCGCCACCACGGTGCAGGAACTGGCCCAGACCCGCATCTCGCTGCCGGGCGGGCGGCATGTGCGCCTCGCCGATCTCGGCACCGTCACGGACGGCGCCGCCGAGCCGCGCATCTTCGCCCGGCTGGACGGCAAGCCGGTGGTCGCCTTCGGCATCTACCGCGCCAAGGGCTTTTCCGACGTCGTCGTCGCCGACCGCGTGGCGGAAGACCTGAAGACGCTGGAAGCCGCGCATCCCGAGGTGCGCATTACCCTCATCGATTCCACCGTGAAGTACACGCAGGCGGATTATGAATCCGCCATGCACACGCTGATCGAGGGCGCCATCCTCGCCATCATCGTGGTGATGCTGTTCCTGCGCGACTGGCGCGCCACCATCGTCTCGGCGCTCGCCATCCCGCTCTCCATCCTGCCGACCTTCTGGGTGATGGATCTGCTCGGCTTCTCGCTGAACGGGGTGAGCCTGCTCGCGGTGACGCTGGTCACCGGCATCCTGGTCGACGACGCCATCGTCGAGATCGAGAACATCGTGCGCCATATGCGCATGGGCAAATCCGCCTATCGCGCCTCCATCGAGGCGGCGGACGAGATCGGCCTCGCCGTGGTGGCGACGACGCTCACCATCGTCGCGGTGTTCCTGCCCGTCAGCTTCATGGGCGGCATTGCCGGGCAATATTTCCGCCAGTTCGGCATCACCGTCGCGGTCGCCGTGCTGTTCTCGCTCCTGGTCGCGCGCCTGCTCACCCCGATGCTCGCGGCCTATTTCATGCGCGACACCGGCCACCGGGAGAAGCCCGACAGCGCGCTGATGCGCGGTTACGTCCGCCTGCTGCACGCCTCGATCCGTCACCGTTTCCTCACCGTGGCGGCGGGCATCCTGCTGTTCATCGGCTCGATGTGGCTCTCCACTTTGCTGCCCTCGGGCTTCATCCCCAATTCCGACGTGTCGCGCTCGGTTCTGTCGGTCGAACTGCCGCCCGGCGCGACGCTCGCCTCGACGCAGCAGGTGGTGGACGAAATCTCTGACGCGATGAAGGCGCAGCCTGAGGTGACGAGCGTCTTCGCCACCGCCGGCTCCGGCTCCACCGACGGGCCGGCGAACGGTTCGGGCGAGGTGCGCAAGGCGACGCTCATCGTAAATCTGGTGCCGCGCGCCGACCGGAAGCTGACGCAGAAGCACTTCGAGACGCAGATGCAGGCGCAGATCGCCCGCATCCCGGATCTGCGCTTCAGCTTCGGCTCCTCCGGCGGCGCCGGGCCCGGACAGCGCGAATTCACCGTCATTGTCTCCGGCTCGGATGGCGCGGCGGTGGAGAAGGCGGCGCTGGAACTGGAGCGCGAGATCCGCGCCGATGTGAAGGGGCTGACCAATGTCGTCACCACGGCGGCGCTCGACCGGCCGGAACTGCGGGTGATGCCGAAGCTCGCGGAAGCTGCCGAGCTCGGCGTCTCCGTTGCCGACATCGCGCAGACCGTGCGCATCGCCACCATTGGCGACGTGTCGCAGAACCTCGCCAAATTCTCCGCCGGCGACCGGCAGGTGCCGATCCGCGTGCAGCTCGACGAGGCGGCCCGCGCCGACCTCTCGACCTTCGAGACCCTGAAGGTGCGCACCGCCGCCGGCGCCTCGGTGCCGCTCTCGGCGGTGGCCGACATCTCCTTCGGCACCGGCCCGACCAGCCTCGACCGCTATGACCGCGCCCGCCGCGTCGCCATTGAGGGCGACCTTGCCGGCACGACGCAGCTCGGCGAGGCGCTGGCGGAGGTCTATGCCCTGCCGGCGGCTAAGAACCTGCCGGCGGGCGTCACGCTCAAGGAGAGCGGCGACGCGGAGATCATGGGCGAGGTGTTCGGCGGCTTTGCCACCGCCATGGGCGCCGGCGTGATGATGGTCCTGGCGGTGCTGGTGCTGCTGTTTGCCAATGTCCTTCAGCCGATCACCATCCTTATCGCCCTGCCGCTCTCGGTCGGCGGCGCCTTCATCGCGCTGCTCATCACCGGCAACGCGCTGACGCTGCCGGTGGTCATCGGCTTCCTGATGCTGATGGGCATCGTGACCAAGAATGCTATCTTGCTGGTCGACTTCGCCATCGAGGCGGTGCATGCCGGCACGGACCGCACCACGGCGCTGATCGAGGCCGGCCGCAAGCGCGCGCAGCCCATCGTCATGACCACCATTGCCATGGCGGCGGGCATGGTGCCCTCGGCGCTCGGGCTCGGGGAGGGCGGCTCTTTCCGCTCGCCCATGGCCATCGCGGTCATTGGCGGCCTTCTCGCCTCGACCGCGCTGTCGCTGGTGTTCGTGCCGGCGGTGTTCACGCTGATGGACGATCTTGGCCACTTCTTCGGGCGCGTGTTCGGCCGCTTCGTCGGGGCGCGCGACGAGCCTGATGAGCACGCGACCCCGGCGGCGTTGCCGACGATGCATGTCATGCCGCGCCCACCCATGGCGGCGGAGTGAGGTGAGGCCCCCCGGCCGCGCCGGGAGGCCACCCCGCTACTGAAGCGAGTTGTCGCCGTCGCCGCCGGCGGTGCGGGCCATCGCCATCTGGGTGACGGCGATCAGCATCTCCGCCCGATTGGCGAGCGTGGCCGCCTCCAGAAGGGCCTGCTTCTCGCGCGGGCCGAAGGGCGACATCATGGCGAGCGCGTTCACCAGCGCCTCGTTGGGCGCGTCCTTGATGCTCTCCCAGTCCGCTTCAAGCTGGTTGGCATCGAGATAGTCGGCCAGCGTGCGCAGCAGCGCGCCGCGATCCACCGCGTCACCGCCGGCGCCCGGCTTGAAGTCATCGGCGAAGGCATTGAAATCCACCTCGCCCTGGCGGAACGGGGTGTCCGCCTCGATCTCCGCCAGCAGGCGGAAGCGCGCGACGCCGGAGAGGTTGAGGATGTAGCGCCCGTCGCCGCTCTCGGCGATCTCGGTGATGCGCCCGACACAGCCGACCCCGGCCAGCGCCGCCCCGCCCGCGAGCGGACGCCCGGTCGGGTCGAAGGCCGGCTGGATCATGCCGATGAGCCGGCTGCCCGCCAGCGCCGCGTCCACCATCGCCACATAGCGCGGCTCGAAGATGTTGAGCGGCAGCTGGCAGCGCGGCAGCAGCAGCGCCCCTTCCAGCGGGAAGAGCGGGATGATGCGCGGCAGCTCCTCGGGGCCGCCATAAGGCTTGTTGATCGCCATCGGGGCTCCTTGAAGCGAGGGGAAGGATCAGGCGAACAGGATGGAGGAGAGGCGCCGGCGCCCGGCCATGGTGTGCTCGTCGGTCGGACCCCAGGCCTCGAAGAACTGCACCAGCTGCTTGCGGGCGCCGTCGTCGTTCCAGGTGCGGTCCTTGCGGACGATGGAGAGCAGGTGGTCGGCCGCCTCCTCGCGCTTGCCGCGCGCGTTCAGCGCGACGGCGAGGTCGAAGCGGGCCTGATGGTCGAGCGGATTGGCCGCGACCTTGGCTTCCAGCTCACGCACATCGCCGAGCGCGGCGGCAGCCTCTTCCAGCTCGATGGCGGCGCGCACGGCGGCCAGGCCCGAATCAGTGGCGGCGGTGTCGGGCGCCAGCGCCAGCGTCGCCTTGGCCTGATCGAGATTGCCGGCGGTGAGCTGCGTCTTGGCGAGGCCGGCGAGGGCCTTGAGGTTGCCGGGCTCCTCGGCCAGCACGGCGGCGAAGATCTCGGCCGCACCGACGAGGTCGCCCTCCGTGAGCGCCGCCTCGGCGGAGGCCAGCACGTCGGCGATGTCGCCGCCGCCCGCGCCCTGCACGAGACGGTCGACCAGTGCCTTGATCTGGGTCTCCGGCTGGGCGCCCATGAAGCCATCGACCGGCTGGCCGTTGACGAAGGCATAGACGGTGGGCAGCGACTGGATGCCGAGCTGCTGGGCGACGGCGGGGTGCTCGTCCGTGTTCATCTTGGCGAGGCGCACCTTGCCCTTTGCCGCCCGCACCACCTTCTCGATGATCGGGGTGAGCTGGCGGCACGGCCCGCACCACGGCGCCCAGAAATCGACCAGCACCGGGCGGGTGCGGGATTCCTCGACCACGTCCTTCATGAAGCTCCGGGTCGTGACATCGATCACGACATCGTCGCCGGCCGGCGTGGCCCCGTTCTCGGCCGGGTTGGCGGGCTGGTTCAGCAGCATGGGTGTCGTCCTCGCAATCCTTGTCGCCGGCTCAGCGCGGGTTCCGGCGCCGCTCTAACATGGTTGGTCGGTGCATGAATGCAACCGTTTCGAGAGCCCCGATCAGGCCGGGTCGCCCTCGGCCTCCTCCGCCCGGCGCGGCACGGCGAGGATGATCGGCTCATGGCCGGTGGCGCGCAGGAAGCGCACCAGATCGTCGCGCGCGATGGTCGTCGTGGCGGTGTTGATCAGCGGGTGGCAGTTGATCTCGGCATGCTCCATCAGCGCGGCATCGAGCACGACGGTGACGCGGCCGGCCGTGTCGTTCACCGGGCCGAACGCCGTGACCGCCCCCGGCTTCACCCCCAGCACTTCCTCCAGCAGCTCGGCGCTGCCGAAGGAGAGCCGGCTCGCCGCGCCCAGCGGGCCGTGCAGGCTCTTGAGGTCGACCCGCGCCTCCTCCTCCACCACGACGAGGAAGAGATTGCCCTTCTTGTCCTTCAGGAACAGGTTCTTGGTGTGCCCGCCGGCAATGTCGCCGCGCAGCGCCTGCGAATCCTCGACCGTGTAGAGCGGGGGATGCTCCACCGTGCGCGTGACGATGCCGAGCGCGGCGAGGCGGGCGAACAGGTCGGCGGAGGTCAGCGGTGCGGCGGTCAGAGGTTCGGTCATGGGAGCTTCCGGCGGGGTGCGTGCCCCGCTTCTAGAGCCGCTGGCGCCCGGCCGGCAAGGGGAACCGCACGCCCTCTGTGCCGCGGCCCGCCGGGCTGCGCCGGCTCCTTACCAGAACGGCGCCGATTGCATGGCTCGACCCGCGGCTTCCGGTTGACAGGCGCGGTGCGCCGATCCCACATCGGGGGACGGCAGGGCGAAGGCCGCGCCGCCGGCACGAGGTCGGTAAGTCAGGATAGGGCATCATGCGTCCAGTCATCGGCGTGATCAGCGACGTGAAGACCATCAATGGTCAGGTCACGCACGGGGTCACGGAAAAGTACATCTATGCGGTTGCGCGCGGCGCGCAGGCCATGCCGGTGCTGATCCCCGGCACCATTTCGGCGGTCGACGCCGCCATGGCGCCCGAACGCGTGGTGATCGACGAGATCCTCGACCTCGTCGACGGCATCTTCCTGCCGGGCAGCCCGTCCAATGTCGGCCCCCATCATTATGGCGACCGCCCGCACGATCCGCCGCTGCCGGCCGATCCGCACCGCGACGACATCTCGCTGCCGCTCATCACCGCGGCGCTGCAGCGCGGCGTGCCGCTATTCGGCGTGTGCCGGGGCTTTCAGGAAATGAATGTCGCGTTCGGCGGCACGCTGTTCCAGAAGCTCTATGAGCAGGAAGGCCGCTTCGACCATCGCGAGGATTCCACCCTCGACCTTAACGGCCAGTACGCGCCGGTTCACGACGTCGCGCTCACCCCCGGCGGCCTGCTGGCGGGCCTTGCCGGGGCCGAGACGTGGCGGGTGAACTCGCTGCACGGGCAGGGGGTCGCCACGCTGGCGCCCGGTCTCGACGTCGAGGCCAAGGCGCCGGACGGCACCATTGAGGCGTTCCGCGTGCCCAACACGCCGGGCTTCAACCTCGCCATCCAGTGGCACCCGGAATGGCGCTTCTGGGAGGACAAGCTCTCCACCGGCGTCTTTACCGCCTTTGGCGCCGCCGCCCGGCTCTATGCCGAGGAGCGCCGCGGTAACCCGAAGCTGAAGGCGACGGGCTAAGCGAACCTACGACGGTCTCTTGTCATGGCCGGGCTTGTCCCGGCCATCCACGTCTTGTTCCCCTGCCGCAACGAAGTCATGGATGCCCGGGCCAAGCCCGGGCATGACGATGGGTCTCGGTTCCCTACCCCAGCCGCGCCATGAGATGGCCGATGCCGTCGCGGATGTCCGCCTCGATGGCGCCGCGTAGCCCGGCCTCGTCCTTCGCCTCCAGCGCGGTCAGCGCCTGAACATGGCGATCGACCGGGTAATGCGTCTCCAGATCCTCCAGCGCGAGGCGCATGAACGGGCCGATCTGCAACCAGACCGATTCGATCAGCGGCAGCAGCACATTGTCCGGCCGCCCGCCATAGAGCGCGCCATGGAAGGCGAGGTTGGTCTCGATCATCGCCTCGACGTCGTTCGTCTCCACCGCCGCGTCCGAATCGCGGTTGAGCGCGTGCAGGCGACGCAGGAACACCTTGTCCGCGACGGCGAGGGCGCGCGCGGCGGCCTCGCATTCCAGCAAAGTGCGCGTCGCCACCAGTTCCTCGAAGCGGCGGGCGGTCATCTCGGGCACGCGCACCCGGCGATTGTCGAGCAGCACCAGCGCCCGCTCGGCCACCAGCCGGCGCAGCGCCTCGCGCACCGGCATGGCGGAGACGCCCAGCGCCTCGGCAAGCCCGCGAATGGTCACCGCCTGGCCGGGCGGGAAGCGCCCGCTCATCACCGAGCGGCGCAGGCGGCGGAACACCCATTGCTGCACCGTCTCGCCATGCAGGCGCGGCTCAAAGACGAGATCGAGCGGGGACGTGTCCATGGCGGCTCGCGGAACGGCAGGGCAAGGAGGGTGGCGCGGGTGAGGTGAGCGGCGGGTGACGTGAGAATGTCAGCCGGCTGCGTTATATAGCGCAGTTGAGGCGTCCCGCACGCCGAACCGACACGGGGAGAACATCCATGGCCGATACCGACCTCCAGCCGACCGGCCGCGCCGGCTATGAGCTCGATCCCAAGCTTCTGGAGATCCTGGTGTGCCCGGTCACCAAGGCGCCGCTGGATTATGACCGCGAGTCGCGCGAGCTGATCTCCCGGCCGGCGCGCCTCGCCTATCCGATCCGCGACGGCATCCCGATCATGCTGGCGGACGAAGCCCGCTCGCTGACCGAGGACGAAGCCGAGCGCCGCTGGGGGGCGTGAGCGGCGCCCGCGCTGCGGCCTGACTTTAGAGCGCCTCGCCGCGCAGCAGGCGCGGGGCCTGCCCGACAATGCCGGCGGCGTCGCGGATGAAGAAGTCCTTCAGCCGCGGCAGGCGCTCGACCACGCCCAGCCCGACATCGCGCACCAGCCGGGCAATGTCGTTGCGCTGGCCGAACAGCCGGTTCAGCCCGTCGGTCGCCACGCCCATGGTCAGCGTGTCGAAGCGCCGCCAGCGCTGGTAGCGCTCCAGCACATCCGGTCCGCCAATATCGAGGCCGAGCCGTGCGGCGTCCGTCACCGTCTCGGCGAGGGCGGCGACATCCCGCAGGCCCATATTGATGCCCTGCCCGGCGATGGGATGGATGGTGTGCGCGGCGTCGCCCACCAGCGCGAGGCGCTCGGCGACGAAGTGCCGCGCCATCTGGAAGCCGAGAGGGAAGGCCTTGGGCTCGTCAAGGATCTCCAGCGCGCCCCATTCCAGCCCGAAGCGCCGCTCCAGCTCGTCGAGCAGCAGGATGCGCGGCAGGCGCAGGAGGCTCTGCGCGGTCTCCGTGGTCTCGGTCCAGACGATGGAGGAGCGGTTGCCGGTGAGCGGCAGGATGGCGAAGGGGCCGGCCGGCAGGAAATGTTCGATCGCCTTGCCCTCATGCGGGCGCTCATGGCCGACCGTCAGCACGATCGCCGACTGCTTGTAGGACCAGCCGACCACGCCGATGCCGGCCATGGCCCGCAGCTTCGAGCGCCCGCCATCGCAGGCGGCGAGCAGCGCCGCGCGGGCGCCCGCGCCGTCCGATAGCGTGACGTCGACCGCGCCCGGCCGCGCCGCATAGGCGGCGATGCCGGCGGGGATGAGGGCGACGCCGCGCGCGCGGGCGAGCTCGGTCATGGCGTCCTGCAGTACCGCGTTCGGCACCATATGGGCGAAGGGTTCGCCCGGCGCGACCTCGCCGTCGAAGGACAGGAACACTGGCCGCGCCGCGTCGGTGAGCTTGGAATCGGTGATCTCCATGGCGAGCATGGGCTGCGCCTGCCCGGCGATCGCCTCCCACACGCCCAGCGTCTCGAACAGGCGCCGCGCCCCGGCGGCGAAGGCGGAGGCGCGCATGTCGCTGCTCTTCACCTGTGCGTGGGCGAACACCGGATCGGCGACGGCCAGCCGGGCGCTGTCGCCCAGCCCCTGGCGCAGCGCGAGGGCGAGGGTGAGCCCGGCGAGCCCGCCGCCGGCGATCACCGCGTCGTAAGCCTGCGTCTGCTCCATGGCTATTCTCCTTCGCGCTATCATCCCGGCCGGATGCCGGACCGGTTCTACCGCCCCGCGCCCTACGCTTCACTACGCAGGAGCCCGGAGCCCGGACCGGTGCCGGCCGAGGGCCCCATGCGCGATGCATTGTGCGCCGCCCCTCCTATGCCTTAGCTACGGGGAGGGGACAATGCGCGCGCCGCCTGTCCCTCCGCCGCCGCCACAGCCGGAGCCGCCGCCATGAGTCCGTCCGACGCCACGTCGCCCGCTTCCGGCCCGACCGGGTCCAGTGCCGCCGAACTCGTCAATCTGCTCGATCTCGAAACCCTTGAGGTCAATCTGTTCCGCGGCAGCAACCCGCCGGAATCCTGGCCGTTCCGCACGCGGGTGTTCGGCGGGCAGGTGCTGGCGCAGGCGCTGGTCGCCGCCCAGCGCACGGTCGACCTCGCGGCCCATTCGCTGCACGCCTATTTCCTGCTGGCCGGCGATCCGGCCGCGCCGATCCTCTACGAGGTCGAGCGCGTGCGCGACGGGCGCTCCTTCGCCACGCGGCGCACCGTGGCGATCCAGCACGGGCGGCCGATCTTCATCATGTCGGTGTCGTTCCACCGCGAGGAGCCGGGCCTCGACCATCAGCTCGATCTCGAGGGCGAGGTGCCCGCGCCGGAGGATGTGCCCGGCATTCACGACCTTCCCGCGAACGTGCTTGCCAGCCTGCCGGAGCCGGTGCGCGCCTATTGGTTGCGCCCGCGCCCGATCGAGCTCAAGCCCATCGGCCTCGGCGAGCGGCGCAGCGTGCCCCGCCGCATGGTGTGGTTCCGCGCCGCGCAGGCGCTGCCGGACGATCCGGCGCTGCACCGGGCGGTGCTGGCCTACGCCACCGACATGACGCTGCTCGAGGCCACCACCGTCGTTCACGGCACCAGCGTGCTCGGCGCGGGCATCCAGGCCGCCAGCCTCGACCACGCGCTGTGGCTGCACCGCCCCTTCCGCGCCGATGGCTGGCTGCTCTATGTCCAGGACAGCCCGAGCGCCTCCGGCGCGCGCGGATTGGCGCGCGGGCTGATCTACGACCAGGCCGGTCGCCTCATCGCTTCCGTGGCGCAGGAAGGGCTCATACGCCCGGTTGGTCAGGCCGACTGACGCGATCTGCCTAAAAATGTGGCGCCGTGTGTCAATTTCTGGGCGCCGTCTCGGGGCGTGAATCGCCGCCGATCAAGAATTGTGCACCGCGCCGCCGCCCGCGCCGGGCTGAATCAGGGCGTCGCCCCTGCATGCGCGGCCTCCGGCACCCCCTTCGGATGCATCAAAGGGTTGTCCCGCCTCGGTTGGCACGCGAATTGATTCCCTTTCCCCGGATTGACCGAAAGGGTCGGGAGTAAGCCCGCCTGGCCGAGTCCGACATGAAACGCCCGGGACCGATGTGCAAGGGTCCGGGGCCAAGCGGGGACAGGAACCATGAAGATCGTCATGGCTATCATCAAGCCTTTCAAGCTTGAGGAAGTCCGGGATGCGCTCACTGGGATCGGTGTGCACGGACTGACCGTCACGGAAGTGAAGGGGTATGGCCGCCAGAAGGGCCACACCGAAATCTACCGTGGCGCCGAATATGCGGTGAGCTTCCTTCCGAAGCTCAAGATCGAGGTCGCCGTGGCCTCGGAGAACGTGTCCAAGGTCATCGACGCCATCACCACCTCGGCGAAGACCGGCCAGATCGGCGACGGAAAGATCTTCGTCTATGCGATCGACCAGGCCGTTCGCATCCGCACCGGCGAGACCGACGCCGACGCGCTCTGAGCCAGCGCCACTGATCCCGATCTTTTCCGATTGCGACGGAGCATTGAACCCATGACGACGAAGAAGTGGATGAGCGCGGGTCTTCCCGCGCTGGCGGTGACGACGCTGGCTTCGGCCGCCGCTTTCGCCCAGGACGCGGCCCTTGCCGCGGCGCCGGCGGCGCCGACCATCAACAAGGCCGATACGACCTGGATGCTGCTCAGCACCATCCTCGTGCTGATGATGGCCGTTCCCGGCCTCGCTTTGTTCTATGGCGGCCTTGTGCGCGCCAAGAACTTCCTCTCGGTGATCGCGCAGGTCTTCTATTCGGTCTGCGTCGTCACGATCATCTGGTTCGCCTATGGCTACAGCCTCGCCTTCACCGGCGGCTCGTCCTTCATCGGCGGCTTCTCCAAGGCCTTCCTGCACGGCGTGACGCTGGAATCGCTCGGCGCGACCTTCTCGGTCGGCGTGGCGATCCCCGAGCTGGTGTTCATCGTCTTCCAGCTCACCTTCGCCGCCATTACCCCGGCGCTGATCGTCGGCGCCTTCGCGGAGCGCATCAAGTTCTCGGCCGTCGTGCTGTTCATCCCGCTCTGGGTGACCTTGATCTACTTCCCGATGGCCCACATGGTTTGGTACTGGGCCGGCCCGGATGCGGTTGACGCCGCTGCCAAGGCTCTCGCTGCCGCCACCGACCCGGCCGCCAAGGAGGCCGCGCAGGCCGCCCTCGACGCCGTGCTCGCCGATACCGGCCTGATCTTCTCCTTCGGCGCGATCGACTTCGCCGGCGGCACCGTCGTTCACATCAATGCGGGTATCGCCGGCCTCGTCGGCGCCCTGATCATCGGCAAGCGCACCGGCTACGGCAAGGAGCTGATGCCTCCCCACTCGCTGCCCTTCGCGCTGGTCGGCGCCGCCCTCCTGTGGGTCGGCTGGTTCGGCTTCAACGCCGGTTCCAACCTCGAAGCCTCCCCGCTCACCGTCCTCGCCGTGCTCAACACCTTCGTGGCCCCGGCCGCGGCGGCTCTGGGCTGGGCGCTGGTCGAGTGGCTGGCCAAGGGCAAGCCGAGCCTGCTCGGTCTCGCCTCGGGCGTCGTCGCCGGCCTCGTGGCGGTCACCCCGGCGGCGGGCTTCGCCGGCCCGATGGGCTCCATCGTGCTCGGCTTCGTCACCGGCATCATCTGCTTCTTCTTCTGCACCACCGTGAAGAACGCGCTGGGCTATGACGACAGCCTCGACGTGTTCGGCGTCCACTGCGTGGGCGGCATCGTCGGCGCCATCGGCACCGGCATCGTGGTCAGCCCCGCCCTCGGCGGCACCGGCATCTATGACTACGTCGCCGGCGCGGTCGCGTCCTACGACATGGCCACCCAGGTCACGGCGCAGATCAAGGGCGTGCTGGTCACGCTGGTGTGGTCGGGCGTCGGCTCCGCGATCCTGTTCTGGATCGTCAATCTCATCGTCGGGCTGCGTCCGTCGGTCGAGAAGGAGCGCGAGGGTCTCGACATCGTCGATCACGGCGAGCGCGCCTATCACAGCTGATCGGGCGCCGGCGCCTCTCGCGCCGGCTGCCTCCCGCTTCTCACGCGGCTCAAACCCCGGCGCTCCCCGCGCCGGGGTTTTTCTTTGCCCGGTTATCGCGGCCGGGTTTTTCGCGGCCGGGATTTTCGTTGGATCGGCCCGCCGCGTGCCGCATCCCCGGCCAAATCCATGCGCATGGTTAAGAACGCCTTTACCGCGGGCGCGCTATCCTGACGGGAAGACCCCGCATTCCGCGGGCGTGCCGGAACCGTTTCGTGACCGACCCTATGCGCCATGGCGACGCCCGCCACCCCGTCCCCGCGGCTGCCGATTCACCGGCGGCCTCGTCCCCGGCTGGCGCCTCCCCGGCGGGCGATGCCGGGCCGGCGGCGCGTTCTCCCTTCATCCGCCTCAACGAATTGCTGGCCGACATCGCGCCCGGCAAGACGCCGCTGAGCCTCGCCGTCGGCGAGCCGCGCCACGCCATGCCCGGTTTCGTCGGCGAGGTGCTGGCCCGTCATCTCGACGGTTTCGGTCGCTACCCCGCCGGCAAGGGGCTGCCGGAGTTCCGCCGCGCGGCCGCCGACTGGTTCGCCCGCCGTTACACGCTGCCGCGCCCGCTCGATGCCGAGCGCGAGGTGCTGGTGCTCAACGGCTCGCGCGAGGGGCTGTTCTTCGCCGCGCTGATGGCGCGCCGCCTCGCCTCGCCGCGCAAGCAGGCGCAGCTTGCCGGCGCCGCGCCGGCGGTGCTGCTGCCCAACCCGTTCTATGCCGCCTATGGCGCGGGCGCCGAGGCTGCCGGCTGCGAGAGCGTCTCGCTGCCGCTGCCGCCGGGCGGGGGCTGGCTGCCCGATCTCGACGCGCTGGACCCCGCTTTGCTCGAGCGCGCCATCGCCATCTATTTCGCCTCGCCCGCCAACCCGCAGGGCACCATCGCCCCGCGCGCCTATCTCGAGCGGCTGGTCGCGCTGTGCCGCCGTCACCAGGTGATGGTCTTCGCGGACGAATGCTATTCGGAGATCTGGCTGGGGGACGCACCGCCGACCGGCATCCTCGAGGTCGCCGGGCCCGATTATGCCGGCGTCGTCGCCTTCAATTCGCTGTCGAAGCGCTCCAGCCTGCCGGGCCTGCGCCTCGGCTTCTGCGCCGGCGACGGCCGCTTCATGGAAGCCTTCGGCGATTTCCGCAACGTGGCGGCGCCGCAGGTGCCGGAGCCCCTGCAGCATGTCGGCATCGCCGCGCTGGCGGACGAGGCGCATGTGAGCGCCAGCCGCGACCTTTACATGGCGAAATTCGACGTGGCCGACCGGCTGCTCGCCGGGCGCTTCGGCTATCAGCGGCCCGATGGCGGCTTCTTCCTCTGGCTCGACGTGGCCGAGCTTGGCGGCGGCGAGGCCGCCTGCCGCCGGCTCTGGCAGCGGGAGGGGCTGCGCACCGTGCCCGGCGGCTATCTGTGCCGCAGCGAGGCGGACGGGCGCAATCCGGGCGAGACCTATCTGCGCATCGCGCTCGTTCATGACCTCGCCACGACCGAGGCGGCGCTCGCGCGCCTTCTCGCCGGGCTGGGCTGACGGGCCATCGAAAGGGCGGGCGAGAGCATGGGCCGGACACAGACGACGATGCGGGCGCCGCGCCTCGAACCCGAGGCGCCCCGCGCCGCGCGCGCCCCCCGCAAGGGAGGCGGCGCCGCCTCCGCTCCGCCGGCGGGGCCGGCGCGCGCCCCTCGTCGCCGGCAGAAGGTCGGCGGCTTCCTGCCCGAGGAGGTGAAGGGCGTCCTGGGTCGCCGGGCCGAGGAACTGATCGGTCTGACGCTCCTGATTGGCGCGATCGTCCTCCTCACTGCACTCATTAGCTGGTCCGCCGACGACCCGAGTCTCAGCCGTTCCAGCGCCGCCGCGCCGGCCAATCTGCTGGGCCTGCCGGGCGCCGTGATGGCCGATCTCATCATCCAGCTCTTCGGTCTGGCCGCCCTCGCTTTCGTCCTGCCGATCGGTATGTGGGGGTGGCTGTGCCTCACGCATCGCCGGCCTAACCGCTTGCGTCCACGCTTCTTTTGCTGGATTGCCGGCTTGGTCTTCGCCAGCGGCTTCGCCGGCTGCCTGCCCCGCTTCGGTGCCTGGCCGCTGCCGATCGGGCTCGGCGGTGTGCTGGGCGAAGGGGTGCTCGCCATCCCCGACGCGCTGCGCTCCAACTGGCTCGGCACCTTCGACTATGCCGTGGTCGGCGCGCTCTGCCTGTTCGGCATGGTGCTGACCCTGCCGATCGCCCTCGGCATGGGCCTGCGTTCGGCGCAAGTATCTGACGAATATAACGAATCGAGCGAGTTTGAGGATGACGAGCCCGGCCGGCTGGCCTTCCTTTTCGGCATGGCGACCCATGGTTTCCTGAACCTTCGGGCGCGTTTCTCCAGCCGTAATCGTCGGTCGACCCGCGAGCGCCCCAGGCGCAACCTGCTCGCGCGCCTGCTCGGCATTGGCGCGGAGGAGGTAGAGAATTACCGACCCTCGGCCCGGCTGGAGCCGAATTTCCACGACCGCGTCGAACTGCCGGGCATTGATACGGCGGGCTTCGCCAGCGATCTCGGGCCGCTGGATGACGAGCCATTCGAGGCGCCGACCGCACCCGCTCCCCCCGCCGCTCCGGCGGCGGCCCCCGGTCGTCGCCCGCCGCTGCGCTCGATCCGGGGCGGGCGCGCCGCGCTGGAGGAACAGCGCCGGCGCTATATGCTTCCCCCGCTTGATCTTTTGACGCCGGCCGCCGCCCGCAGCGGTCCGGCCCTGTCGCGTGAGATGCTCGACCAGAACGCCCGCGACCTGGAAGGCGTGCTGGAGGATTTCGGCGTGCGCGGCGCCATCGTCAATGCACGTCCCGGCCCGGTGGTAACATTGTACGAGCTGGAGCCGGCGCCGGGCATCAAGTCGAGCCGCGTTATCGGTCTCGCCGACGACATTGCCCGCTCCATGAGCGCGGTCTCGGCCCGCGTCGCGGTGATCCCCGGCAAGAACGCCATCGGCATCGAGCTGCCGAATCCCAAGCGGGACAAGGTCTTGCTGCGGGAGATCGTCGCCGCCAAGGATTTCGGCGAGGCCGCGCACAAGCTCGCCATCGCGCTCGGCAAGACCATTGGCGGCGAGCCGGTGATCGTCGATCTCGCGCGGATGCCGCATCTGCTGGTCGCCGGCACCACCGGCTCGGGCAAGTCGGTCGCCATCAACACCATGATACTGTCGCTGCTCTACCGCCACCGGCCCGAGCAGTGCCGCCTCATCATGATCGACCCGAAGATGCTGGAGCTTTCCGTCTATGACGGTATCCCGCACCTCCTCTCTCCCGTCGTCACCGACCCCAAGAAGGCGGTGGTCGCCCTCAAATGGGCGGTGCGCGAGATGGAGGAGCGCTACAAGAAGATGTCCAAGGTCGGCGTGCGCAACATCGACGGTTTCAACGCCCGCGTGGCCGAGGCCATCGCCAAGGGTGAACAGATCGTCCGCACCGTCCAGACCGGCTTCGACCGCGAAACCGGCGAGGCGATCTATGAGCGCGAGGAGATGGACCTCTCGCCCATCCCCTACATCGTCATCGTCGTCGACGAGATGGCCGACTTGATGATGGTGGCTGGCAAGGACATTGAAGGCGCGATCCAGCGCCTTGCCCAGATGGCCCGCGCTGCCGGCATCCACCTGATCATGGCGACGCAGCGGCCGTCGGTCGACGTCATCACCGGCACCATCAAGGCGAACTTCCCGACCCGCATCTCTTTCCAGGTGACGAGCAAGATCGACTCGCGGACCATTCTTGGCGAGATGGGCGCCGAGCAGCTGCTGGGCCAGGGCGACATGCTCTACATGGCCGGCGGCGGGCGCATCTCGCGCGTCCACGGCCCCTTCGTCTCCGACCAGGAAGTTGAGCGCATCGTCGAGCACCTCAAGGCGCAGGGGGCCCCCGATTATCTCGATGCCGTCACCGCCGATCCCGACGAGGAGGGCGAGGATGGTGCGGTGTTCGACAAAGGCGGGATGGGAGCCGCCGATGAGGGCGGCGACCTCTATTCGCAGGCGGTGGCGGTGGTGATGCGCGACAAGAAGTGCTCCACCTCCTACATCCAGCGCCGGCTGCAGATCGGCTACAACCGCGCCGCCTCCCTCGTCGAGCGCATGGAACGCGAGGGCCTCGTCGGCCCGTCCAACCATGCCGGCAAGCGCGAGATCTTGATCGAACCGGGCGGGGGCGACAGTTATTGACCGGGCGCCTGGGCGTCCCGCCCCGGGCAGGGCCACAGGATCGACACAGCGGGGTTTTAACCCTGCGACCTACCGTCAACCGCGTCGCGTGCCGCGCGCGACCGCTGCGAGGCATCATGCGCCATCTCACCGTGCTTAGCGTCGCCTCCCTCCTTGCCGCGCTGACCGTCGGCAGCGCGCTCGCGCAGGTGCCGGCTCCGCCCTTCGCGCCCGCGAAGAAGCCGGCCCCCCCGCCGCGTCGGCAACGAAGCCGGCGGCGGATCCGAACATCCAGATGTCGGCGAATGCCGGCCAGCAGGCCGCCGCCGTCACGGTTCAGCGCATCAACGACTACTTCAACAGCTTCCGGGCGATGAGCGGCAATTTCGTGCAGGTGGACCCGGACGGGACGCGGCGCGAGGGCGAGTTCTACATTCTGAAGCCCGGCCGCGTGCTGTTCGAATACGCAGCGCCCAGCCCGATCGAGCTGGTGGCCGATGGCCGCTCTGTCGCGGTGCGCGACAAACGGCTGAAGACGCAGGACATCACCCCGCTCTCGGCCACCCCGCTGCGTTTCCTGCTGGCGGAGAATTTCGATCTCGCCCGCAACGCCAATGTCACCGGCGTCTACCAGGACGACATCTTCGCGACAGTGGTGATCGAGGAGAAGCAGCCGATGGTGGGTACGTACCGGCTGATGATCATGTTCGACGCCAAGACCATGCAGCTCAAGCAGTGGACGGTGACGGACCCGCAGGGCTACGACACCACGGTGGCGGTTTCGAACCTGAACACCAGCGAGCGGCCCGACCCGATGCTGTTCGTCATCAACCGCGATTGACGAAGGGCGCCATCCGGCGCGCGGCTCAGCGTCGTTCGGACTGTTGGAAGCCGCATTTTGGACGAGCGAAGGGCAGGCGCTTTCGCGCAAAATGCTCTAGGGTCGCGCGCGCTTTATTCGAGGACGTCCCGCCCGTGCCGCTGACCATCGCTACCTGGAACATCAATTCGGTGCGTCTGCGCATCGAGCTCGTCGCCAAGCTTGCGGCCGAACACCAGCCGGATGTCATCTGCCTGCAGGAGACCAAGACGCCGGATGACCGATTCCCGCTCAAGGATGCGGCGCGGTTCGGCTACCCCCATGCGGCGATCCACGGCCAGAAGGGCTATCACGGCGTCGCCATTCTCTCGAAGCGTCCCTTCGAGGCGGTGAGCCGGCAGGGCTTCTGCGACATGGGCGATGCCCGCCACATCTCGGTGGTGCTGGGCACTGAGGCGGGGCTCGCCACGCCGGTGACCATCCACAATTTCTACATTCCGGCGGGCGGCGATATTCCCGATCCTGAGGTGAACGACAAGTTCCGGCACAAGCTCGCCTTTCTCGATGAAGCGACGGCCTGGGAGGCGCTTCACCCGACGGCGCCGGACGCGCGCTCGGTGCTGGTGGGCGACCTTAACATCGCACCGTTGGAGGCGGATGTGTGGAGCCACAAGCAGCTCCTTGATGTCGTCAGCCACACGCCGATTGAGGTCGACAAGCTTGGTCGCCTGCAGGGGGCGGGCAACTGGGTGGACGTGATGCGCAATTTCGTCCCGCCGCAGGAGAAGCTCTACACGTGGTGGAGCTACCGCGCCGCCGATTGGGAGGCGTCGAATCGCGGCCGGCGGCTCGATCACGTATGGGCAACCCCGGCACTAGCCCCGACGGCCCGATCGATGACCGTGGTGCGCGAGGCGCGCAGCTGGGAGCGGCCTTCTGATCACGTGCCGGTGGTCGTGACCTTCGACGCCTGAGACGGCGTCAGTCTGTCCCTGTCCGCCTCTCGCCTTTCGCGGCATCGCGTTATAGGTTGCGCCGTGCCTCGATGCTGGAGCGTTGCCGGAGTTTCCTGCCGCGTCGTCACGTCGAGCCGTCTTGTCGCGCGTTTCCTGCCGAACCGAGGTCGCCCTTGTCTCGTCCACGCTCTTTTCTCCGCGTCGCCGCTGTCGCCGTCCTGATGGGGGGAGCCCTGGCGCTCGCGGGCTGCGGCGTGCGAGGGCCGCTGGAGCCGCCGCCGGATTCGGCGCTCGGCCAGCCCGGCCCGGATGGCAAGATGCCGAAGGACACTGGGCCGGTGAAGCCGAACAAACCGTTCATCCTCGACCCGCTTCTCTGAGCCGACCGCCTTTCTGCGCCGATCTCGCGCCCGACCCCGCGCTCCCGAGCCATAACGATGCATCATTTCGCCTATCGCGACGGCGTTCTCCACGCGGAGGACGCCAACCTTCTCGACATCGCGCGGGACGTCGGCACGCCTTTCTATGTCTATTCCACGGCGACGCTGGAGCGGCACCACCGGGTGTTCACGCAGGCTTTCGCCGATACGCGCACCACGCTCTGCTACGCGCTGAAGGCCAATTCCAACCAAGCGGTGATCCGCACCCTCGCCAAGCTCGGCGCGGGCGCTGACATCGTCTCGGGCGGTGAGCTCAAGCGCGCGCTGGCGGCGGGCGTCGATCCGCACAAGATCGTGTTCTCCGGCGTCGGCAAGACGCGCGAGGAGATGGCGGCGGCGCTCGATGCCGGCATCATGTGCTTCAATGTGGAGAGCGAGCCGGAGCTGCTGACGCTCTCCGAAGTCGCGGTCAGCCATGGCGTCGCCGCGCCGATCTCGATCCGCGTCAACCCGGACGTCGACGCCAAGACCCACGCCAAGATCTCCACCGGCAAGTCGGAGAACAAGTTCGGCATCCCGGTGTCGCGCGCCCGTGAGGTCTACGCCCATGCCGCCGGGCTGCCGGGCCTGCGCATCACTGGCGTCGACATGCATATCGGCAGCCAGATCACCGATCTCGAACCCTTCGACAACGCCACGGCACTGCTGGCTGAACTGGCCCGCGATCTGATGGCGGATGGCCACCGGCTGACCCATCTCGATCTCGGGGGCGGGTTGGGCGTGCCTTATGTGGCTGGCGAGGCCGAGCCGCCGCTGCCTTCCGCCTATGCCGCGCTGGTGAAGCGCCACACGCATAATCTCGGCCTCGGCCTCGTCTTCGAGGTCGGCCGGATGCTGGTGGCGAATGCGGGCATCCTGGTCACGCGCGTCATCTATGTGAAGGAAGGCGCCGGCAAGCATTTCGTCATCGTCGATGCGGCGATGAACGACCTGATCCGGCCGACACTGTACGACGCTCATCACGAAATTTTGCCCATCCGCGAAGCATCGTCCGACGGTAGCTCGATGGTGGCGGATGTCGTCGGGCCGGTATGTGAAACCGGCGATTTCCTGGCGCTCGGGCGGCGCCTGCCGGCGCTGCGGGCAGGCGATCTCGTCGCGGTCATGACCGCTGGCGCCTATGGCGCCGTGCAGGCCTCGACCTACAACACCCGCGCGCTGGTGCCGGAAGTGCTGGTGAAGGGCGGGGATTTCGCCGTTGTGCGCCCGCGTGTCGAGGTCGAGCAGCTCATCGCGCTCGACCGCGTGCCGGCCTGGCTGGCCTGAACAGGCCCGCCACATTCCCGGCGCCTCCCGGGCTCACAATCTGATGATGTCTTGGGCTCGCCCGTTTCCGCGGCAGGGCTGGCGCGTGCCGGACCTCATGTTAAGGTGACGTTGGGGCTGGTGTGGGGCGCAGGCGTCGGAGGTTCGATCGCGTGACGGCGACACCGGAAGGACAGTCGGAAAAGGGCGCGGACGCTCGTTCCGAGGCCACTTATACGCGTGCCCTGCCCGCGGAGCGGCAGCTGACCAGCGCCCTGCAGCGCGCCTGGGCCGCCCTGCTCTGGGAGCGCGTGTGGCCGGCCGTGGTCGCCGTCGGCGCGGCGGTCGGCTTGTTCCTCATCGTTTCCTGGCTCGGCCTGTGGCTCGCCCTGCCGCCCTATGGGCGGATGATAGGCCTTGCCTTCTTCGCCGGGCTTCTCCTCGTCGCTCTCATTCCCGCCCTGCGCATCCGCGCGCCGAGTTCCGGTGAGGCGCTGTCGCGGCTCGACCGTGAGAGTCGCCTGCCGCACCGGCCGGCGACCGCGCTGTCCGACCATCTCGCGACCCGTCCGGACGACCCGGTGGCCGCTGCCCTCTGGCGCGCGCACATCACCCGCATGACCGCCCAGCTCGGCAGCCTGCGCGTCGGCCTTCCCTCGCCGCGCCTCGCGGCGGTCGACCGCAAGGCGTTGCGGGCACTCGTTCTTCTCGGTGTCGTCGCGACCTTCTTCATGGCGCCGGGCGATCATCTGCTCCGCATGGGCGCGGCCTTCGACTGGTCGGTATTCAGCCCGCCCCCGCCCTACCGGATCGACGCCTGGGTCACGCCGCCTGGCTATACCGGCCGCCCGCCGGTGATGCTGCCGGGCCTTCGTTCGCAGGAGGCGACGCAGACCGCCGCGGTGGCCGATGACCGCGTACCCCAGGACTTCGAGGCGACCGCGCTCACCGTCCCGGTGGGTTCGGAACTCGTCGTGCGCATTACTGGCCTCAGGGAAGCTCCGCTGTCGGTGGCGGGCGGCCTCGCGTCACCCAAGCCCAAACCCGTCGCCGAGGGTGGCGCACTTCCCACTCCGCCAGCGCCCAATGCCACGCCCGGCGAGGAGCGCCGCTTCGTCATAGCCTCCGACGGCTCCGCTCGCATCGAAGGGCCGGACGGGCGCAGCGTGGCCTGGCATTTCCGTGCCCTGCCGGACCAGCCGCCGACGATCGAGCTCACCAAGGAGCCGCAGGCCTCCGGGCGCACAGCGCTGGCGCTGAACTACAAGGCGCAGGACGACTACGGCATCGTCAGTGCGCAGGCGAAATTCACCCCGCTGCCGCCGTCCGCGCCGCTGCATGCGCTGAAGAACGCCGCGCCGAAACCTCCGGCCCGCCCGCTTGTCGAGGCGCCCGATTTCCCGCTGCCGCTCAGTGGCGCGCGCGGCAAGATCGCCACCGGCCAGACCGTCAAGGATCTCACCGAAAGCCCCTGGGCCGGAACACGCGTGTCCATGGTGCTCACCGCGCGTGATGAGGCGGGTCAGGAGGGGCGTTCGTCGCCGCGCAGCTTCGTGCTGCCCGCCCGCGTCTTCGCCAATCCGCTCGCTCGCGCGCTGATCGAGCAGCGGCAGGTGCTGGCGCTTGACGCCAATCAGCGCGAGCGCGTGCAGACGGCGCTGGACGCACTGGCCATCGCGCCGGAGCGTTTCACGCCCGATCCGTCCCAGTATATGGGCCTGCGTTCAGTCTATTGGCGCCTCGCCAATGCGCGCAGCGACGAGGATCTGCGCGGGGTTGTCGACTATCTCTGGGACATCGCGGTCCGGATCGAGGATGGCGATCTCTCGGATGTCGAGAAGCAGCTCCGCGACGCGCAGCAGGCCTTGCAGAACGCGCTGGAGAACGGCGCCAGCGACGAGGACATCCAGCGCCTGACGCAGGAATTGCGCGAGGCGATGGAGAAGTTCATGCAGGCGCTCGCCGAGGAGGCGCAGCGCAACGCCCAGCGCGGCGACAATAACCAGCCGATGGATCCCAACGCCCGCACGGTCCGTCCGCAGGATCTGCAGAAGATGCTCGACCGCATCGAGGACATGGCGCGCAACGGGGCCCGCGACGCCGCCCGCCAGATGCTGAGCGAATTGCAGAACATGCTCAACGGGTTGCAGGCGGGACGGCAGCAGCAGCGCCGCCAGCAGGGGCAGAGCCAGATGTCCCAGGCGCTCGATCAGCTCGGCGACATGATCCGCCGCCAGCAGCAGCTGCGCGACCGCACCTTCCGCGAGGGGCGCGAGGACGGTCAGCAGGGTCAACAGGGCCAGCCCGGCCAGAATGGCGAACAGAACCAGTCGTTCAACGATTTGCGCCAGAATCAGGAGCAACTGCGCGAGCAGCTCCGCCAGCTGCGCGAGCGGATGCAGCAGGCCCAGCGCGGGCGGCAGCAGGGTGAGCAAGGCCAGCAGGGCGAGTCCGGCCAGGAGGGGCAGCAAGGTCAGCAGGGTCAAAAAGGCCAGCAAGGTCAAGGCGGTACGCCCGGCGATGGCGGGCTCGGCGAGGCGGAGCAGGCGATGCGGGAGGCGGAGGAGGCGCTCAGCCAGGGCGATGGCACCGGCGCGGTCGACGCCCAGAGCGAAGCCCTGCAGGCGCTGCGCCGCGGCGCCCAGCAAATGGCCGAGGCGATGCAGCAGCAGGAAGGCGGCCCCGGCGGCGAGCAGCCCGGCGGGCCCTCGGGCCAGCAGGCCGAGCGCACCGACCCGCTCGGCCGGCCCCTGCGCTCGCGCGATTATGGCGACGATACAACGGTCAAGGTGCCGGACGAGATGGACATGCAGCGCGCCCGCCGGGTGCTCGAGGAGCTGCGCCGCCGCTTCGGCGAGCCCGACCGGCCGCGCCTCGAGCTCGATTATCTGGAGCGCCTGCTGCGCGATTTCTGAGTTGCGCGGGCCGCGCGCGTCTTCGCCCGAAATGGGCGATTTTGACGTGACCGATGAGTGCAGTGAGGTGAACAGTCAGGCCGAAGAGGCCGAGACGCGTGGCCGATCCGTGCGGATCGCCCCAGACGCTCCGCCTCGCCCGATACGGGGAGGGAAGGGGGCCGGTCGACAAACCCGACAGGTCCGCGCCAGCCCTACGCCGCCCCTTCAGCCCTCCGCGTCGGACTGCGGCTGATGAGGGGACGTCGTCCCCGAGCTTGGCCCGGGGATCCACGACTTCCCCCGACCGTCCCTGCCACGCACGAAGGCGTGGATGGCCGGGTCAAGCCCGGCCATGACGGTGTGTGAGCGGTAACGTCGGAAGTAGGAGCAGCAGCGACGTTGCGTCTGTCCCCTTCGGGCCCTGCCCCCCGCGCCATGCAGGGAAGACGTGGATGGCTGGGTTAAGCCCGGCCATGACGGTATGTGAGCGGTAAAATCGGCAGCAAGACTACCAGCGACGTGCTGCCTGTCTCCTGCGGGCCCCGCCCGCCCCCGCGCCACGCACGAAGACGTGGATGGCCGGGTCAAGCCCGGCCATGACGGTGTGTTAGCGGTCAACGTCTGCAGCAGGGCCAGCAGCGACGTGGCACCTGTCCTCTCACGGGGGGCGCGCCGTCCGCCTCCCTTCGCGCTCGGCGTTGAACTGTGGCTGATGTCGGGACGTCATCCCCGGGCTTGGCCCGGGGATCCACGACTTCCCCCCCGCGCCACGCAGGGAAGCCGTGGAGGGCCGGGCTGATCCCCGGATCACGTCCGGGGACGGCCATGACGGTGTGTGAGCGGTAACGTCGGAAGCAGGGCAACCAGAGACGTGGTGCTTGTCCCATCCGGGGGGATGTGGCGTCTGTCCGCTTCGGGGACCACGCGGGCCCTCGCTCGCGCGTCTTCAAATCTCCCGCCCGTCAGCCCTCGGCGTCGGGGATGTAGCCGATGAAGGGGAGCTGCCGGTAGGCGTGCGAGACGTCCATGCCGTAGCCGACGACGAAATAATCCGGGCATTTGAACCCGACGAAATCGGCGTCGATCTGCACCGCGCGCTTGTGCGGCTTTTCCAGCAGCACGCAGACCATCACCCGGTTGGCGCCGCGCGCCGCCAGCAGATCCTTGGCGAAGGCGAGGGTGCGGCCGGATTCGAGGATATCGTCCACCAGCAGCACGTCGCGCCCGCGCACCTCGGTCTCAATGTCCCGGAGCACGGTGACATGGCCGGAGGAGACCCGCGCGTCGCGGTAGCTCGACAGGGTGATGAACTCGACCTCCGGCGCCAGCCCCGCCTCATGCATGGCGCGGATGAGGTCGGCGGCGAAGACGAAGCTGCCCTTGAGCACGGCGATGACGACGAGCTTTTCCGGCTTTTGCCCGACGATCTCGTCCACCAGCTCGCGGTTGCGCGCGGCGATGGTGCCGGCGTCATAGAGCACCTCGATGTGCGGCGCCGGCTTCTCGGGGGTGTCGCCGTGGGGCTCGCTGGGGGCGCCCGCGGCGCGGGTCTCGGTCGGCTCGGTCATGCGTGTCCTCATGCGTGGCGGCCCTTCTGGGCCGTCCCTTTGCTCGGCCGCCACCATGGACGCATGCACGCGCGCCGTCCAGTTGGCGCCGATCGGCGCCGGCATTTAGATACCGCGCCACGCCTTTGGGCGCCGGGGTGCGCCCATGGCCGCGCGCTCTGTGCTAGGAGTGCTGCGCACCAGAATCATCCGCCCCGGGCGGAGCGTCGGCAAGAGCTCGTCGAGGGAAGAACTTGGTCCGATTCGAAAATGTCGGCCTGCGCTACGGCATGGGGCCGGAAGTGCTGCGGGACGTCACCTTCGGCATACCGCCGCACTCGTTCCAGTTTCTCACCGGCCCCTCGGGCGCCGGCAAGACGACGCTGCTGCGCCTGCTGTTCCTGTCGTTGCGCCCGACGCGCGGCCTCATCAACATCTTCGGCCGCGATGCGGCCAAACTCGGGCCCGATGAAACCGCGGCGCTGCGCCAGCGCATCGGCATCGTGTTCCAGGACTTCCGCTTGCTCGACCATCTCACGACCTATGAGAATGTCGCCCTGCCGCTGCGCGTGCAGGAGAAGGAAGAGGCGAGCTACCGGGCCGAGGTGCGCGAGCTGCTGAACTGGGTGGGGCTCGGCGAGCGCATGCATGTGCTGCCGCCTGTGCTCTCCGGCGGCGAGAAGCAGCGCGCCGCGATCGCCCGCGCCCTCATCAGCCGCCCGGAGATCCTGCTGGCCGACGAGCCGACCGGCAATGTCGATCCCGGCCTGGCGCGTCGTCTCATGCGGCTGTTTCTCGAACTGCACAAGACCGGCACGTCGGTGCTGATCGCCACCCATGATATCGGGCTGATGGACCAGTTCGATGCCCGCCGCCTCGTCATCAACCAGGGGCGGCTGACGGTTTATGACTGAGACGCGCACCCGCCACCCCTTCGCCCTGTTCTCGCGCCTGCGCGGCCGCACCGCCGCGACGGAGGAGGGCACGGACGCCCATCACGACCCGCGCCCCGGGCGGGGCCAGCCGCATTCCATCGTGCCCGGCGCCACCATCACCGGCAGCGCGCTGGTCGCGGTGGTCGCCATCATGACCTTTCTCGCCGGCCTCACCATTGGCAGCGTCGCGGCGGTGCGCACCGTGGCGGCGGACTGGACGTCGCAGATCGCCCGCGAGACCACCATCCAGATCAAGCCGGGCGACGGGCTCGACATCAAGGCGGCGCTCGACGCGGCGGTGATGGTGGCGAAGGGCACGGAGGGCGTGGCCGATGCGCGGGCACTGGGCGACGCCGAGACCGCCGCGCTGCTGGAGCCCTGGCTCGGCTCGGGGCTTGATCTCAGCAGCCTCCCAGTGCCGCGCCTCGTCATCGTCAAGCTCGGGCCGGAGGCCGGGCCGCAGACCCTGCTCGCCCTGCGCGCCGGGCTCGCCGCGCAGGTGCCCTCGGCGACCTTCGACGATCACCGGCAATGGTCCGACCGGCTGATCGCCACGGCCCGCCTGGTGGTGCTGATCGGCCTTGCCGTGCTGGCGCTGGTCGGGGCCGCCACGGTGCTCTCCGTGGTGTTCGCCACCCGCGCGGCGGTGGATGCGGCGCGGGCGATCGTCGAGGTGCTGCATTTCGTCGGCGCCCGCGACAATTTCATCGCCGCCGCCTTCCAGCACCATTTCCTCTGGGTCGGGCTCAAGGGCGGCATGATCGGTGGTGGAGCGGCGATGGCGCTGTTCTTCCTGGGCGCGACGCTGCCGGGCTGGCTCGGGCTGACCAGCCGGGCCGATACGCTGATCGGCGCGGTCGGGCTCGACATGCGCGGCTATGGCGGCATTCTCGGCGTGTCGGTGCTGGTGGCGCTGGTGACGGCGATCACCTCGCGCATCACGGTCTATCGCACCCTGCGCCGGATCAGCTAGGGCTTTTCCCGAGAAAGCCCGTTCGCCAGAAGAGCTCTAGCTCTCTGATTTTACGCAATTCCTCCCGCAAAACCGCTACGCACTTTTGCGGGAATTGCTCTAGGCTGACGACCGTGACGCGCCGCGCTTTGCCCTCTTCCGCTTCTGACCCGCGCCCGCCGCGCCCCAGCGCGCTGCTGCGTGTCCTGCGCGCCGGCTTGCTGTTCGGCGCGGCCGGGGCCGTGCTGGTGCTGGCCGGCTTCGCTGCCTTTCTCTTCGCGCTGGAACGCGAGGCGACGCCGCAGGCACCCGCCGCCGACGGCATCGTGGTGCTGACCGGCGGGGCCGACCGCATCACCGCGGCGACGGTGCTGCTGACCGAGCGGCGCGGCAAGCGCCTGCTCATCACCGGCGTGCATCCCGACACGACGCTGCCCGAGATCAGCCGCACCGTGCCGGCGACGCAGGAGCAGCTGGAATGCTGCGTCGAGCTTGGCCGCTCGGCGCTCAACACGCGCGGCAACGCCATCGAGACCGCCGTCTGGGCGCGCGCCCACGACTTCCGCTCGCTGATTGTGGTGACCTCGGCCTGGCACATGCCGCGCGCGCTGGTGGAGCTGTCGCGCGCCATGCCGGACATCGCGCTGCTGCCCTATCCGGTGGTGGCGCGCCTGCCGCGCGACACGGGCTGGCGCGGGGCGCTGGCGAGCGCGCGGCTGCTCTTCGTGGAATATGTGAAGTTCGTCGCCGCCTATGTCGGCATCGGCCCCTGGCCCGCCGTCACTGCCAAGGTCGGCGAGGGCATCACCAGCCCGGCGCCCTGAGCCCGGCGCCGTAAGCCCGGCGCGCTGGCGGGGACATTCCCGGAACAGCCCGCGGGAACATTCTGGCACGCTCGCGGATTCACGCTGCGAGACCTGTTGACGATGCCAATGGATGTTCTAGATTTGTTCTCATGCTGACACACCCTGTGACGTCGAGCGATTCGCTGAAAGATGATGGCCCGCTGAGCGCCGCGGACGCGCTGCTGGCGCGCCGTTTCCGTCTCTGGCGCGGGCCCGACGGCCGGCGGCAGGTCTATTCGGTCTATGGCGTCGACGAGGCGCCCGACTACCCGGACGCGGTCGCCATGGCGGTCCGCACCGAGGGCGGGCGGCGCGTCGCGCTGTGGAGCGGGCCGGCCGGCGCACGGGCGCGCGCGGCCTGCTACGCCATGGGCGCGCAGGAGATCCATCTGCGCATCCTGCCGGAGACCGACAGTGGCGCCCTCGCGCCAAGCTGACGCGCTAAGCTGACGCGCCACGCTGACAGGGCGGGCCTAGAGCCGCTCCACCAGCCAGCGCAGTTCGGCATCGTGGATGCCGAGTTCCGCCAGATGGCTCGCGGTGGCGGTGACATAATCGACGTTCGGGCCGCCCACGCCATGGCCCTGGCGGATCAGATGCAGCCGCTCCTCGCGCGAGAGCTTGCCGGCATATTGGCTGTGGCCCCGGTCGACCAGGAAGGTCACGGCGGCGACCGCGCGCGCGCTGCCATCCTTCAGCCAGACCCGGCGCACCGCTTCGCGGTAGATGTTCGTGACCTGCTCGCGCTCGCGCAGATAATCCAGCGTCGCCTGCGCCCGCTCTGGCGCGATGCGGAAGGCGATGCCGATGCAGGCGCCGCCCTGGTCGAGGCCGAGCACGAGGCCGGGCTTTTCCGGCGTGCCGCGCCAATGCACCGATTTCACGCAGAAGGAGCGGTGCGCGCCAATGAGCTTAGCCGCGACGCGCTCCTCATAGTCGAAGCCCGGATTCCACATCAGCGAGCCATAGCCGAAGACCCAGAGCTCGGCGGGGGGAGGGACGGCACTCATCGGGGCACCCGGAAGGAGAGGGGAATCGGCGCGGTGGCGCTGCGAGACTAGGGCGCCGCAGGCCGGGCGTTAAGGCAGGGAGCGCGCGGAGCTTTGGACAATCGCGCTTCCGACGTAGAAAGAACCGCGCCGCCGCCCGCCTCGCGGGCCCGGCGCCCGCCATATCGCCGCCGCACCGGCGGAAGAACGTGCCGCGCCGTTTCACAGGAGTTCCTCATGAGCCAGCAAGAAGCCCCGGTCTCGGGCGCCCCGGCTTACGCCCCGCCGCCCGCCGCGCGCCGGAAACCCTGGTTCCTGATCGGTCTGCTGGCGTTCATCGTCATCGGTGGCGCCGGCTGGACCGCCGCCTGGTTCTACGCCTCCGGCCGCGCGGTGCAGGAAATCGACCGCTGGATGGCCGCCGAGGCGGAGAGGGGACGCAGCTGGAGCTGCGCCGACCGGCAGTTCGGCGGCTTCCCCTTCCGCTTCGAGCTGATCTGCACCGAGCCGACCGTGACCTTCACCGGCCCGGCCGGCGGCTCGGCCAAGGCGACGCGCGCCCATGCGGTGGCGCAGGTGTGGAACCCCCGGCACATCATCGCCGAATTCGACGGGCCCGGTGTCATCAGCAGCCCGCAGGCCGGCGAGATCACCGCCACCTGGTCGCTGCTGCAGGTGAGCGGCGTCGGGCGCGGCAATGATCTCGATCGGCTGTCCGTCGCCGCCGATGATTACGCGCTGACGCAGGGCGGCACCGTGTTCTTCGGCGCGCGCCATGCCGAGTTCCATGTCCGCCACACGCCGGGCTCCGATGCCGCGACGCTCGATATCGCCGCCGGGGTAAAGGGCGCGACGGGGGTGACGACCGCCGCCGGCGGCGCCGCGCCGATCGACGGGGCGCTGGAGATGACGGCGACGCAGGTGCCGGAGTGGCGCGCCGTGCTCGCCCCGGCCGCGCGGCTTCAGGCCTGGCAGGCGGCGGGCGGGCGGGTGAAGCTGCTCGAGGCCCGGCTCAGCGGCGGCGGCGGGGCGATGAACGCCACCGGCGAGATCGGCCTCGACCCTGAGCGCCGCCCGAGCGGCACGATCAACCTCACCATGGCGAACGCGCCGGCGCTGATGTCGGCGCTCTCCGCCGCCGGGCTGATGCCCGCCTTCATGGTGAACCTCGCCCCGGCGCTGGCGGTGGTCGGCATGCCCGGCACGCTTGACGGCGCGCCGGCCAGCACCTTCCCCTTCACCTTCCGCGACGGGCGGATCTCGCTCGGCATGCTGCCGCTCGGCAAGATCGGCCCGGCTTTCTAGGCGGGCCTCTCGAACGTCAGACCGCGAAGATGCTCGCGCCCGTGTCCGCCGTGCCCACGGCGGCGCGGAAGGCGGTGAACAGCTCGCGCCCGACGCCGACATGCGCGGCGGAAAGGTCCGCCGGGACCGGCGCCCGCTCGGCCCAGGTCTCGGCGTCGATCAGCACGGTGAGCGTGCCGGCGACCGCGTCGACGCGGACGATGTCGCCGTTCTTGATGCGGGCGATCGGCCCGCCATCGGCGGCTTCCGGCGTGACATGGATGGCGGCCGGCACCTTGCCGGAGGCGCCCGACAGGCGGCCATCCGTCACCAACGCGACCTTGTGCCCGCGATCCTGCAGCACGCCGAGCGGCGGCATCAGCTTGTGCAGCTCGGGCATGCCATTGGCCTTCGGGCCCTGATAGCGCACCACGGCGACGAAATCGCCGGTGAGCGTGCCCGCCTTGAACGCCGCCTGAAGCTCCTCCTGGCTGTGGAACACGCGGGCCGGCGCCTCGATGATGTGGCGCTCGGGGGCGATGGCGGAGGTCTTGATCACCGCCTTGCCGAGATCGCCCGCCAGCAGCTTGAGGCCGCCGGTCGCCTGGAAGGGCGCGTCCGCGCCCCGCAGCACCGCCTCGTCGCCGCTGGCCGACGTGCCGTCGCGCCAGGCGAGCGTGCCGTCCTCGGCGAGCACCGGCTCCTGCGTGTAGACGCCGAGATCGCCGCCCCAGACGGTCTCGACATCCCGGTGCAGCAGCCCCTCGCCGAGCAGCGAGCGGATGACGAAGGCCATGCCGCCGGCGGCGTGGAAATGGTTCACGTCGGCCTTGCCGTTCGGGTAGACGCGGCAGAGCAGGGGGGTCACATCCGCGAGGTCCGAGAAATCGTCCCAGGTCAGCCTTATGCCGGCCGCTGCCGCCATGGCGACGATGTGCAGCGTGTGGTTGGTCGAGCCGCCAGTGGCGTGCAGGCCGACAATGCCGTTGACGAAGGCCTTCTCGTCGAGCATCCGGCCGACCGGCGTGTAGTCATTGCCCAGCGCGGTGATCGCCATGGCGCGCTCGGCGGCGGCGGTGGTCAGCGCCTCGCGCAGCGGGGTGTTCGGGTTGACGAAGGAGGCGCCGGGCAGATGCAGGCCCATGATCTCCATCATCATCTGGTTGGTGTTGGCGGTGCCGTAGAAGGTGCAGGTGCCCGGCCCGTGATAGGACTGGCTCTCGGCCTCCAGCAGCGCTTCGCGGCCGACCTTTCCTTCCGCGAAAAGCTGGCGGATCTTCGCCTTCTCGTCATTGGGCAGGCCTGAGGTCATCGGCCCGGCCGGGATGAACACCGCCGGCAGATGGCCGAAGGACAGCGCGCCGATGACGAGGCCCGGCACGATCTTGTCGCAGATGCCGAGGAACACCGCCGCGTCGAAGGTCTGGTGCGAGAGGGCTACCGCCGTGGCCAGCGCGATGACGTCGCGCGAGAACAGCGAGAGCTCCATGCCGGCCTCGCCCTGGGTGATGCCGTCGCACATGGCGGGCACGCCGCCCGCGACCTGCGCCACGCCGCCGGCGGCGCGCGCGGCGGCGCGAATCAGCTCCGGGTAGTTCTCATAGGGCTGGTGGGCGGAGAGCATGTCGTTATAGGCGGTGACGATGGCGAGGTTGGCGCCGGCGCCGGCGCGCAGCATCGCCTTGTCGGAAGGGCCGCAGGCGGCGAAGCCATGCGCCTGGTTGGCGCAGCCGAGCTTGGCGCGGCTCGGGCCGCGCTCGGCGGCGGCGGCGATCCGCTCCAGATAGCGCGTGCGGGCGTCATGCGAGCGCTTGACGATGCGCTCCGTGACCTCGCCGATACGGGCGTTCACGCTGGACGGGATGGCGGTTGCCATGCGGCTCTCCTTCAGGTGGTCAACGGCCGGAAAGGACGCCGGCCGCGTCGTCGCTCAGATGGGGTGGGCGTGAAGGCTCACGGGCACCAGAAGATGTCGAGCGCCGGGCGCGCGCGCAGCACGGCGCGGATCGGCATGTCGGTGGCGGGGCCATCGCCCAGCGCGGCGTCCAGCACCGGGCGTTTGGCCGCGCCTTCGATATGCAGCGCCAGCGCGTCGGCGGCGAGCAGCACGGGCAGGGTCAGGGTGATGCGCGGCTCGCCGGCGGCGGGGGCATGCATCGGCAGGAGGCCGAGCGCGCCATCGGGGTCGATGGCTTCCTCAAGATGGTCGCCGCCCGGAAAGAAGGAGGCGGTGTGGCCATCGTCGCCCATGCCGAGCACGGCGGCCGCGAGCGGCCAGGGCAGGTCTTCCAGCGCCTCATTGACGGCGAACAGCCCATCCTCGGGCGTCGGCGCGTCATTGGCGAGCGCCACGAAGCGGGCCCCGGCGGCCTTGTTGGTCAGGAGGTGCTGGCGGACCAGCCGGGCATTGGAGCGCTCCGAGGTCTCGCGCACCCAGCGCTCATCGACGAGGGTGATGAGGATCTTGTCCCAGGGCAGGTCGCGGGTGGAGAGCGCGTCGAAGAAGCGGGTGGGGGTGCGCCCGCCGGAGACGGCAAGGCTCGCCAGCCCGTCGCGCTGCACGCGCGCGCCCAAGGCCGCCGCCACATAATCGGCCAGCGCATGCGCCACTGCCGCGCTGTCGGCAAACTCCTGGAAATTCGGCACGCTCACGCTCCCTCACTGTGCCGCCGGCTGGTGCCGGCGGGTCTGCCTGTCGCCAGCCTCGCTGCGGCCCGGCGCCGCCCGCGAGTCTAGCCTTGCCCCGCAATCCGCGCGCTACACGAGCGCGTCACGCGGGGCCGGCGCGCTCTTGCGCCGTCCTTTTAACCACGGGCGCCGATCAGGCGCCGTCTTCCAGCCCGAAGGCGCCGGTCAGGCGCCGTCTTCCAGCCCGCAGGCGCCGGTCAGGCGCCGTCTTCCAGCCACGTCCGGCCATCGCGCTCGATGAGGGCGATGGAAGCCGACGGGCCCCAGGTGCCCGCCGTGTAGGGCCGGGGCGGCTCCTTGGCGCCGCGCCAGGCCTGCAGGATCGGGTCGACCCATTTCCAGGCCGCCTCGACTTCGTCGCGGCGCATGAACAGGGTCTGGTTGCCGCGCACCACGTCGAGAATCAGCCGCTCATAGGCGTCCGGGTTGCGCACCTTGAACGCCTTGGCAAAGCTCATGTCGAGCGGCACATGGGTGAGGCGGATGCCGCCCGGGCCGGGATCCTTGATCATCAGCCACAGCTTCACACCTTCATCCGGCTGCAGGCGGATGACGAGGCGGTTGGGCTCGATGGCGCCGACCGCATCGCCGAACACCGAATGCGGCACATGGCGGAAGCCGATGACGATCTCGGAAACGCGCGAGGCGAGGCGCTTGCCAGTGCGCAGATAGAAGGGCACGCCGGCCCAGCGCCAGTTCTCCAGCTCGGCCTTCACGGCCACGAAGGTCTCGGTCTCGCTGCGGGAGGAGCCGAGTTCCTCCAGATAGCCGGGCACGGCACCGCCGGCCGAGGCGCCGGCGCGGTACTGCCCGCGCACGGTGAGCTGGGCCATATTGTGGTCGGCGATGGGCTTGAGCGCGCGCAGCACCTTCAGCTTCTCGTCGCGCACCGCGTCGGCGTCGAGCGAGGCCGGCGGCTCCATCGCCACGAGGCAGAGCAGCTGGAGCATGTGGTTCTGCACCATGTCGCGCATGGCGCCGGCGGTGTCGTAATAGCCGGCCCGCTCCTCGACGCCGAGCGCCTCGGCCACCGTGATCTGCACATGGTCGATATGGGCGTTGTTCCACAGCGGCTCGAACAGGGCGTTGGCGAAGCGCAGCGCCATCAGGTTCTGCACCGTCTCCTTCCCCAGATAATGGTCGATGCGGTAGACGCGCTCTTCCGGGAAGATGCGGCCGACCTGCTCGTTCAGCGCCACGGCCGAGCTCAGATCCTTGCCGATCGGCTTCTCGATGACGACGCGGCCCTTCTCGGCCAGGCCATATTTGCCGAGCCGCTCGCAGATCGGCCCGAACAGATGCGGCGCGGTGGCGAGGTAATAGACCGGGATCATATCGCCGGCGTTCGCGACGCGGGTGGCGAGTTCCGACCAGCCGGGCTCGGCATCGGCATCGGCCGCGACATAGGAGAGGCGGCCGAGGAAGCGCTCGAGCTCCGGCTCCTTCAGCTCCGCGGCGGGGATGTGATCGGTCAGCGCCTGATGGGCGAAGGCGCGGAACTCGGCATCGCTCATCGCCCGGCGCGACACGCCGATGATGAGGGCCTCGTCGGGAATCTGGCCGTCCGCGTCGCGGTGGAACAAAGCGGGGATCAATTTGCGCCGGGAGAGGTCGCCGGTGGCTCCGAACACCGTCAGCACGAAGGGCGGAACCGGAATCAGGCGGCTGGTCATGGACGAACTCTCCTCAGGGCTCGGCAGGCCGTCGGGCCCGCCGCGGACACGGCACGGGTAACGCCGGCGGCAAGCCTAGCTCCACCATTCCGGCGTCATTGCGGTGGCGCCCGGCCTCACGTTCCTGCGCCGGGCTCTGCCTAGCAAAAACGAGTCCGTGCCGGAACGTCCTCCCGGTAGCACGGAGCCGGTCTAGCCGCCTCCCGCGACGGGGCGATGATCACAGCCTTGCGCGCGGCCGTCGAGCCTTTCGACGCTGCATTGCAGCATTATGGCGCAAAAAAGGGATTTGAGCGGGCGAATTCGGGCGGCAAAGACCGCCGGCAAGTATTCGCGTGAGCCGCTGCACCGGAGTTGGCGCTGGGGCGCTGGGTGTGCGCCGAGGTGGCGTAAAGCGGCGCGGCGCGGGGATGCGGCGCGCGGCGCGAGGGAATAACGAGATAGCTCAACGGCTTACTTAATAAGGTATGCCTACGCACATTATGCAATATTAAGTATGCCAAAGTCTGTATGCCACATACAAAATTCCTATAATACGTAATACAAACTGACCTTGCGCCGCACCATTGAACTTTAGAATTAGCTCTTGGCTTTGTTCTAATCTTGGTACAACTTATTACACGGAGTATCCGGCGGAGAGACGAAGCAATCGGCCTGCCGGCTATGACGGATCCGCTCCGGTATCGCGAAGCGGAACGCAAAAACAAGACCGACCAAAGATCGGTTGAACGCCAGAATCCTTTTGGGAAGGAAACGCCAAATGAAACATTTCCATGCTCTTGGTCTGGGCGCCATTACCGCCCTCGGCATGACGGCGCTCTCCATGCTGCCGGCCTCGGCCGCCTGGGCGCCGACCAAGCCGGTTGAGTTCATCGTGCCGGCCGGTACGGGTGGTGGCGCCGACCAGATGGCGCGCACGCTCCAGGGCATCATTGCCAAGCACAATCTGATGTCGACGCAGCTCGTCGTCATCAACAAGTCGGGCGGCGCCGGCGGCGAGGGCTTCCTCGACGTCAAGAGCAACAAGGGCAACCCGCACAAGATCGTCATCTCGCTGTCGAACCTGTTCACCACCCCGCTGGCGACCGGCATTCCCTTCAACTGGAAGGATCTCACCCCCGTCGCCATGCTGGCGCTGGACGAGTTCGTCCTGTGGGTGAACGCCCAGGAGCCCTACAAGACCGCGCAGGAATATGAGGCGGCTATCAAGGCGGCGCCGGACGGCACCTTCAAGATGGGCGGCACCGGTTCCAAGCAGGAAGACCAGATCATCACCGTCGCCATCGAGAAGGCGCTCGGCAAGAAGATGACCTACATCCCCTATAAGGGCGGTGGCGAGGTCGCGGTGCAGCTGGTCGGCGGTCACATCAATTCGAGCGTGAACAACCCGATCGAGGCCGTCTCGCAGTGGCGCGGCGACAAGCTGCGTCCGCTCTGCGTGTTCGATTCCAAGACCCTGCCCTACACCGACAAGATCCTCGGCGACCAGTCCTGGTCCTCGATCCCGACCTGCATCTCGGCGGGCCTCAACGTCGAATATCTCATGCTGCGCGGCATCTTCATGCCCCCGGGCGTGACCGACGAGCAGGTCGCCTACTTCATCGACCTGTTCAAGAAGGTCCGCGAGACCCCCGAGTGGCAGCAGCTCATGAAGGACGGCGCCTTCAACCCGACCTTCATGGCCGGCGCGGAGTTCAAAACCTGGCTCGATCAGGCTGAAGCCAAGCACAAGACCCTGATGCAGGAAGCCGGCTTCATCGCCGGGAACTGAACGACCTCGCTCCCCGGGCCGGCTTTGCCGGCCCGGTTGGAGCCGGGCTTCCCACGGGGAGCCCGTTGACGTTTTCGACCGAGCGCCGCTGCGGACAGCGGCACTGCCGCCGGCACCGTTCCGGCCGCACCTGTCCCGGGCGCCGGGAAACAGCAAGAACGAACGTTAGAGCAAGCTGACGTCCAACGTGCCTCCGGCGGGTCGCCCTCGCCGGACACTCCTTTGCGCGGATTTTTCGGAGACAATCTATGGAACAGGCTCACCATGGGGCGGGCGGGGGAGGCCCTAAGCAGCGCACCGTCGAAATCGGCACCGCACTGCTGACCCTGCTCTTCGGCCTCATCGTTATCTATGGCAGCTACCTGGTCGGGGTCGGCTGGAGTTCGGACGGCCCGCAAGCCGGGTTCTTTCCGTTCTATGTCGGGCTGATCATCTGCGGGTGCAGCCTGATCAACCTCGTGCATGGCATGCGCGAGAGCTCCGAGCCGCTCTTCGCGGAATGGAGCCAGCTCGGCCAGGTGCTCCGGGTGCTCATCCCGGCCTGCATCTATGTCGGGCTCGTGCCGTTCCTCGGCATCTACATCCCCTCTGTCGCGCTGATCCTCGGCTTCATGATGTGGATCGGCAAATACAAGCTGCCGCTGTCGCTCACCGTGGCGGTCTGCGTGCCGGTCTTCTTCTACATGACGCTCGAGCGCTGGTTCATGATTCCGCTCCCCAAGGGGCCGATCGAGGCGATGCTCGGACTGTGACCACCGACAGATAAGGCGGGCACCGCGAGCCGCCTGCCAGGGAAACGCCCATGCTTGAGAATTTCACCTATCTCTACCACGGGTTCGGTATCGCATCCGACCCGTTCAACATCCTCCTGATGGCCATCGGCATCCTGCTCGGCGTCATCATCGGCGTGCTGCCGGGACTTGGCGGCGCCAATGGCGTTGCCATCCTGCTGCCGCTCACCTTCTCCATGTCGCCGACCTCGGCGATTATCCTGCTGACCTGTATTTACTGGGGCGCCCTGTTCGGCGGCGCCATCACCTCGGTGCTGTTCAACATCCCCGGTGAACCCTGGTCGGTGGCGACAACCTTTGACGGGCATCCAATGGCCCGATCAGGACGAGCCGGTGAAGCGCTTACCGCGGCCTTCACCTCGTCCTTCATCGGCGCCTTCTTCGCGGTGGTGATGATCACCCTCATCGCGCCGCTGGTCGCCCAGTTCGCCCTGCAATTTGGTCCAGCCGAGAAGTTCGCGGTCTACTTCCTCGCCTTTGCCTCCTTCGTGGGCATGAGCAAGGAGCCGCCGGCCAAGACCATCGTGTCCATGATGATCGGCTTTGCCCTCGCGGCGGTCGGCCTCGACATGGTCACCGGTCAGCTCCGCCTGACCTTCGGCGTCACCGAACTGCTCAACGGTTTCGACTTCCTCATCGCGGTCATCGGTCTCTTCGGCATCGGCGAGATCCTGCTGACCATGGAAGAGGGCCTCGAATTCCGCGGCAAGTCGGCGAAGATCGACCCCAAGGTGGTGTGGAAGACCTGGCTGACGCTGCCGCGTTACTGGATGACCTCGCTGCGCTCCATCATCATCGGCTGCTGGATGGGTATCACCCCGGCCGGCGCCACCCCGGCCTCCTTCATGGCCTATGGCATCGCCAAGCGTGTGTCGAAGAACGGCAAGAACTTCGGCAATGGCGAGATCGAGGGCGTCATCGCCCCCGAGACCGCCGCCCACGCCGCCGGCACGGCCGCCATGCTGCCCATGCTGGCGCTGGGCGTCCCCGGTTCGCCGACCGCCGCGGTTCTGCTCGGCGGCCTGCTGATCTGGGGTCTGCAGCCCGGTCCGATGCTGTTCGTCGAGCAGGCCGAGTTCGTGTGGGGCCTCATCGCCTCCATGTATCTCGGCAACATTGTCGGCCTCATCCTCGTGCTGACCACGGTGCCGCTGTTCGCCTCGATCCTGCGCATCCCCTTCTCGATCATCGCCCCGGTGATCCTGGTGGTCTGCGCCATCGGTGCCTACACGGTGAACAACAACGTGTTCGACGTGCTGATGATGATGGTCTTCGGTGTCCTCGGCTACCTGCTGAAGAAGACCAACTACCCGCTGGCGCCGCTGGTGCTCGCGATCGTCCTCGGCGACGCCGCCGAAGAATCCTTCCGCCAGTCCCTGCTTGGCTCGGGCGGTTCGATCTCGGTGTTCTGGTCGAACGGCCTCGTGGCCTCGATCATGGGCCTCGGTGTCCTCGCCGGCATCTGGCCGATCCTCGGCCACCTGTTCGGCAAGCTGCGCGGCACGTCCGCCCAGCCGGCCTGAGGGCGACAATGACAAGGCCCGCCGCGCTCACCGCGCGGCGGGCTTTTGGGCCGAACGGAAGCTGACGCAGCGTCAGGTACGTCCGGCGCCCAGGCGAAGAGCGGGGCAAATCGCTCTTCCGCCGAATCCCTCGCCCCCGGAGAGGGAGATCGGGCAACACACGGCCGCCGCAGGAACCCGCCCCGCAGACGAGCCATAGAAGCTCGATGGAGGCGCGCTGGCGGACCGAGGTATCGGGGGGTTCGGGAGGCAACGCCAATGTTCTGTGCCAAAACCAGGCTTCATCATCTCCGTCCGGCCGGCGCCCGGTCGGTCACGGACTCCGGGACGGACGCTGCATGATGAGCATCGAAAGCACCATTCGCCGGGTGAATGGCGGGGCTGCGAAGCTCTCCGTAGCGCCGCTGGAGGACACGTCCACTTTCAAGAACCGCGCCTATACCGCGCTCAAGGAAGTCATCGTCTCGCTCAACATCTACGACCAGACCCAGGAAGTGCGGCTCGACGAGCGCCAGCTCGCCCAGAGCCTCGGGGTCAGCCGTACCCCGGTGCGCGAGGCGATGGCGCAGCTGGAGCGCGAGGGCTTCGTCCACTCGGTGCCGCGCCGCGGCATCTATGTGGTGCGCAAGACCAAGCGCGAGGTCATCGAGATGATCCAGGTCTGGGCGGCGCTGGAAAGCCTTGCCGCCCGGCTCATCACCCAGCACGCCACCGATGACGAGATCGGCCGGCTGCGGGAAATGTTCGCCTCATTCGACGATCCCAATGGCGCCCCGCACGCCAAGCTCGACGAGTATTCCGAGGTGAACATCCAGTTCCACCAGACCATCATCGCCATGGGCGGCAATGGCATCCTGGTGAATCTCGCCGAGAACCTGTTCACCCATATGCGCATGATCCGCCGCAAGACGATCGGCGAGGAGGATCGGGCCGACCGCTCGATCCAGGACCACCTCGCCATCATCCAGGCGCTGGAGGCCCGCGACACCGACCTTGCCGAGGTGCTGGTGCGCAACCACGCGCTCGGCCTTGCCGACCATGTCGCGCGTTTCGCCGACTATCTGGAATAGGCGATCACCCATCGGCGCCGGCCGGAAGCAACCGGCCGCGCCACCGCTCTACCTCTCCCCGGCGGGTTCCTCGACCCCGCCGGCTTTTTTTGTTAGCGCGTCCGGTGACCCTGAGGGCTGGCTCACCCGTCAGAGTGCTTTCGCCGGACCCACCCACCCATCACACCGTCATCCCTGTCCATCCCTCACGCCGTCATCCCCGGGCTTGGCCCGGGGATCCACGTCTTTGGCCGCGTGCGACGGCAGGGAGTCGTGGATGGCCGGGCCAAGCCCGGCCATGACGGTGCGCGCGGCCCTGCCAACGCCCCCGTTGAGCGTGGTGCCGCCCGTTGCGCGGGGGCGGTGATTCGGCTACGCACAATCACCTAGATTCATCCCGGTAAGGCCGGCCGCCGCGAGGCGGGGCGGCCCTGCCATTCCCCGCGCCCCTCGACGAGAGCCCGCCAGCATGCTGCGCAGCCTGACCGATTTCATCGCCGAGATCGCCGGCGGCACGCGCGAGGCGGCCTTTGCCGAGAATGATTACCGGCTCGCCGCCGCCGCGCTGCTGGTGCATGTCGTCACCATTGACGGGGTGATCGGCACTGAGGAGCTGGCCAAGCTGCGCGGCATTCTCGGGGCGCATTTCAAGCTCGACGCGGCGGAGGCCGAGCGCCTGCTGGAGGCGGCCATCGCCCGCGATGCCGAGGCGGTCGACCTTTACGCCTTCACCAGCGTGCTCAACCGCGCCATGGATGATGAGGGCCGCAAGCGCGTCGTCGCCATGATGTTCGAGGTGGCCTATGCCGATGGCGGGCTCACCGAGTTCGAGGACAATCTGGTCTGGCGCGCCGCCGAGCTGCTGAACGTCGCCTCGCGCGACCGCGTGCAGATCCGCAAACAGGTTCGCGCCAGCTTCGACGCGGAGAGTTGAGCACGATACGGGCGGCTTGATGCCGGTGCCCAACTGGCGCCATCCTTGCCTGTGACCTGTTGAGTCGCGGTCGGCAACGCCCGCGCTCCGTGCACCCCGAACCAAGCGACGCCCGCCCGGCGCCTGGAGACCATGCCGCATCCCGTGCTGATCGTGCTCCATCAGGAGCATTCCTCACCCGGACGAATCGGACGCCTGCTGACCGAGCGTGGCTACCGGCTGGATATTCGTCGCCCCTGCCTCGGCGAGACGCTGCCGGCGACGCTGGCCGAGCATAGCGGCGCCATCATCTTCGGCGGGCCGCAAAGCGCTAATGACTGCCACGCCTATGTCCGCTCGGAGATCGACTGGATCGGCGTGCCGCTCGCCGAGGGCAAGCCCTATCTCGGCATATGCCTCGGCGCGCAGATGCTCGCCCGCCACCTCGGCGCGCCGGTGGCCCGCCACCCGGAAGGGCTGGTGGAGATCGGCTATTACCCGATCCGCGCGACGCAGGCCGGCGCCGCGCTGCTGGCCGAGGGCGGAGTGGGCGAGGGCGGAGTGGCCGAGATCGCCTGGCCCGAGCATGTCTATCACTGGCACAATGAGGGCTTTGCCCTGCCGGCGGGGGCGGAATTGCTGGCGGAAGGCGAGGCCTTCCCCAACCAGGCCTTCCGCTACGGCCCGGCGGCGCTCGGCATCCAGTTCCACCCGGAAGTGACGCACCACATGATGTGCCGCTGGACGGTGACCGCGGCCGACAGCTTCCATCTGCCCGGCGCCCGCCCGCCGCGCGCCCATTTCGTCGACCGCCTCCAGCATGACGGCCGCATCCGGCTCTGGCTCGACGCCTTCCTCGACCGCTGGCTCGCCAGCGGCCAGCCAATGGCGGCGGAGTGAGCGGTTAGCGCTTTTCCAGCGACAAGGACTCCGGCCCGCGTGAGAAAAAGATGCTCGCGCGGACGGTCTTCAGTCGCGGGTCGGCGTGCCGCCGAGCCGCAACCGCGCGATCTCGCCCACCGCGCTGAACCAGAGCCGGGTAATGAGGGCGACGATGCGCAGCCGCAGCAGCGGCGGGATGCCTTTGGTACGCAGCATGTGACGGGTCTCGCCGGCGCAGCGCCGGCTCTCGCGCAGCAGGAGCTGCGGCGCGGTCAGCGGCACCGGCTGCTTCATCCAGCCGCCGCCGACGATGCGCCGGCGCTTGCGGGCGATATCGTCGAAAGTTGCGCGCACCGGATGGCCGATCACCATGTCGGTGACGAAGGCCAGCGTATAGCCGGCTTCGCGCACGCGCCGGCAGAAGTCGCGGTCGCCACCGGACTTGAGCTGGGCGTTGAAATTGTCGACCTCGGCCAGCACGCCGCGCGGGCACATGAGGTTCGCCGTCACGAAATGCCCCTGGCTCATGAACAGGGTCTGGTTGAAGGCGAAAAGCAGCTCGTGCTGGATGCACTCCGGCGCGCCGCCGCCTTCCGGCACGAACAGCTCGATCGGCCCGCCATAGATGCCGTGGCCGGGATTGTCGCGCGTCGCCTCCACGGCCGCCTCGATCCAGCGCGGCGCGGGCACGCAGTCGGCATCGGTGAAGGCGATCCACTCGCCCCTGGCGACCGCGATGCCGGTGTTTCGCGCGCGGTAGGAGCTCGCCACCGGCTCGACCAGCAGGCGGGCCCAGGGGAAGGACTGGATGGCGGCCACCGTGCCGTCGGTCGACCCGTTGTCGACCACGATCACCTCGTAGCGATCCTTCGGGTAGGTCTGGGCCTCCAGCGCGCGCAGGCATTTGACGATGAGCTTTTCGCCGTTCCAGACGGGAACGATGACGCTGACGAAAGGCAATTCGCTCATGGCATGAGGCCCGTTGGTGATGTCACTGCGTGAGGGAGGAGGTGGGCGCGCCGGCGAGGTGGCGGAAGAACGCGTCGAGCCGTCGGCCGATTTCGTCCCACTCATGCGCCGACAGATCGGGCTCGGTCCCGCGCGGGGTCGCGCGGAGCCAGCGGGTGAAGTCGGTCACGACCTCGGCGGTCAGCTCGCCCTCATAGAGATAAAGCCACGCGGCGCCGACCTGCGCCTGCAGCTCCACCAGACTGCCGAGCCGCGGCGCCAGAACCGGGCGCGCGCGCGACAGGGCGTAAAGCGCGGCGCCGCTGTTGAGAATGTCGCGATAGGGCAGGGCGACCGCGTGCGCGGCATCCACGCGCTGCTCCATGTCGGCATCCGACAGCCGGCCGATGGAAAGCCGGACATGCGTCCTGTCGCCGACCAGCGCCGTGAGATGCTCGGCGAAGTCGGCGCTGTTGCAACTGCCGCCAATGTCCAGCCGCACCGTTTCCGCCGGCAGCGATCCCACCACTTCGATGAGCGTGTCCGCTGCCTTGTAGCGGCGGAGCTGGCCGATATAGGCGAGCTTGACGGGCCCCTCATCGAGCGCGGGCAGGGGAACCTGCGGGGCGAGCGCCTGCCCCTTGTAGTGGCCGTGCGTGATCACCGCATAGGCCTTGCCGCGCAGTTCCGGCCAGCGCCGGTACAGCAATTCGCGGGAGGTCTCCGACAGGAAGATCAGCCCGTCCACCGCGCGGAACAGCCAGCGCCGGGCGAGGGGAAATGGCCGGTGGTTCTTCTCATGCGGCTCGATGTTGTGAACCACCCAGACGAGCTTCTGGCCGCGAAGCGCGGCGAGAGCGGTCTTGATGGCCAGAAACAGCAGCGCGCGAATATTGGTCTTGAGCGAGCGCGCGACGAAGAACTCGTCGGGCCAATGCAGCACGATGATGTCGGCGTCGCGGGGATATTGCCAGAAGCCGCCGGCAAAACCCCTGACCGCGTGGCCATGGGCGGCGATGGCGTCCGCGAACATGCCGGTAAAAGGGTTCGGCCCATCCCAGGCCGGACGCAGCGCAATGGCGAGGCGCCGCGCTTTGCTGGGCGGCACCTTGCCCTGGGAGGGGCGCGGCGCGGGAGAGGCGGCGGGGGCCTGGCTCATGACGTTGCGGGATCTTCCTGCGGAAGGGAGAGGAGGTCGGCGACAGGATGGCGCCGCCTAGGCGACGAACGCGGAGACCGCCTCCTGCGGGGCACCGGACGACGCGTCGATATTGGCCAGTTCGCGGAACTCGGGGCAGGTCGCCAGCAACTCGTCAAAGGTGCCGGAGGCCAGTACGCGACCGGCCTTGATGAAGAAGATGCGGTCGCAATTGCGCACCGTCGACAGGCGGTGGGCGATCATGATGAGGGTGCGGTCGCTCTTGGCATGCTCGATCGCCGCCATGAGGCGGGTCTCCGTCGCATTGTCGAGCGCGGCGGTCGCCTCGTCGAGAACGAGCACCTGCGGCGTGTAATACAGCGCGCGGGCGATGCCGATGCGCTGGCGCTGGCCACCGGAAAGGCGCACGCCGCGCTCGCCGACATTGGTCTGGAGCCCTTCGGGCAGGCCACGGACATAATCGGCGAGCTGCGCCGCCTCCAGCGCGCGCCAGACCGCGTCGTCGTCGATCTCGCCTTCGGGAACGCCGAGCGCGACGTTGCGCCGGATCGAGGCGTCGGTGAGATAGATGACCTGCGGGATGTAGCCGATGAGACGCTGCCAGCCCGGCAGATTCTCACGGATGGAGCGCCCGCCCACGGAGATGTCGCCGGCGCTGTACTCCAGAAAGCCCAGCATCACGTCGACGGCGGTGGTCTTGCCCGATCCGGTGGGGCCCACAAAGGCGACGGAGCTGCCGGCGGGAATGGTGAGGTTCAGATCCTGCAGCGCCGCCCGCTCCTGCCCCTCATAGCGGAAGGTAACGTCCTTGAAGACGATGTCGCCCATGCTCATCGGCTCATGGGCGGCGGTGTCGGTGGGGAGCGGCATGCCCGGCGCGATGCCGAGGGTCTTGTACTCCTTGACCAGATTGTTCACGGCCGACAGGTTGGACCGCATGGTCCCGAGCTGGGCGGCGAGCTGGTTCAGTGTCGGCAACATGCGCACGGCGACAGCGCCCAGCATGGCGAGGGTCGGCACCACGAGGTCCGGTGAGCGCCCCTGCAGCAGCATGATGAAGACGAGCAGGATGAGGGCGGTAAGGCCCACCGTCTCGAAAACCGGCTTGGACAGGCCCTGATTGAAGCGAATGGTGCGCTGGGCCGCCTCGCGCCGGTCGGCATGGTGGGAGAATTCGCGGCGAATATCGCCTTCCAGACCGCGCAGGCGCGTGTGCTTGAAGGAGCCCAGGCCTTCGTTGAGCGTCTGCGTCAGCCGGCGGTTGCGGTCGCTGAACTCCGTGCCGACCCGGTGCAGCCGGTCGCGATGCGCGCGGACGAACAGAAAGCAGCCGCCCCCCGCCGTCACGCCGAGGATCAGGGCCATGGTGGGGTCGGAGATGACGACCAGGAGGGTCAGTGAGGCCAGGATGAACACCGCCTGCGCTGAATTCAGCAGCGGCTGCATGTAGTTAGCCACCATCCGGGCCGATTCGCCCATGACCAGATGGGTGAAGTGTGCGGTGTTCTGGCTCAAATGGAACATGTAGGGCGCGTGCAGATAGGCGGTGAACAGGCGCAGCGCCGTCTCCCCGCCGACAGCGGCCATGAAGCGTGCCTGCACGCGCAGCAGGACGAGATTGAAGGCGCCGCGCACCAGAAACAGCCCGATGACGATCGCGCCGCTGACATAGAGCAGCGTCGTCACGTCATGAATGCCGATCCAGTCGAGCCAGGCGCGCACGCGCGGCATCGCCATCACCTCGGTCGAGCGGCTCATCAGCAGCACATAAGCGGGCACAGCGCCGACCGCGACGAATTCGAGCGCGCTGGACGTGATTTGCAGGGCGAGGAGCCCCAGCATCTGGCGCTGCCTCTCCCGGGTCAGCAGACCCCACATCTCGGCCAATCCGTCGATCTTCATGAGTCCCTACTTGATCAGAGCGCCGATGCCGGTCAGGCCCGCCGGTGTCGCAGTTTGTTCAGCACCTTGGCCAGGGAGCGCCGGACAAGGCCCATCCAGCGTTCGCGCAGCAGCCAGGCGAGGATCAGCCCGCCGGCCACGGCCTCGGTGTGCAGCGTCCCGGCCGGCGATGCAAGGAGCGTTCCGGCGGCGAGCACGATGAAGCTCACCGCGCGCACGGTGTTGCGCGGCACCTTCTCCTTGTCGCCGCCCGCGCGGTAGACCGCATAGGTCATCCACATCGCCACGGTCTGCGCCAGCAGCAGCGCCGCGCCGAGCGCGAGGCCGGGGAGCAGCAGCAGCGGCGCCAGCAGCTTGGCGGACTGCAGCAGCGGATAGAGCAGAATGCGCCGCGGCTCCGGCAGCCGGTTATAGCCATAGAACAGCCCGCGCACTGCCAGCAGCGCCGCCAGCCAGAGGCCGGCGAACAGGGCGAAGACACCCGTATCGAGCGTGCCGCCGGTGGCGCGCAGGCTCGCCAGCAGCGCGCCGACAAGGCCGAGCGCGATGGCCCAGCTCCACGCATGGCGGGCGAGCGGGAAATCGCGGAAGCGCGCGGCCATCGGCGTCAGCGTCGGGTTCGCCTCGCGCGCGGCGGCGACCTGATCGTTCTCGAAATAGCCGATCTCGTAGACCGCGAGCATGGAGACGAACAGCGCCAGCGCCGCGCCGAGCCACAGCCAGGGCGCGCCGGCGAGCGGCAGGGTCGCGAGCAGCAGCAGCGGCAGCTCGACGAACAGCGTCTGCTTGCGCACATAATAGGCGTTGTATTTCGCCAGCGCCGTGTAGCGCATCGGCAGGTAGAAGGATTCCTCCGCCGCGCTCTTCTCGCCGACCGGCTCGACCAGCAGCGGGATCTTCACCTGGTCGAGCAGGTCGCGGTCGTCCTCCGAATCGGTCACCAGCGCGGCGGTGGCGACGACGCGCGGCGGGAACAGCCCGCCAATGAGCCGCGCCTTGCCGTGCCGCAGCGTCTTCAGCACGCGCGGGTGCAGCTGGAACGGCACGCAGGCGCGCCGGCAGCTCTCCCAATGCGTGCCCTTCACCAGCGGGCCGATCAGCATGTCGAAGCCGAAGGAGACGATGACCGTGCGCTCGGCCGGCACGACTTTCAGCGCCTGCGCCAGCTCATGCGCGCCGCGCGCGGCGAACAGCGCCGGGGCGTTGCGGCGCCAGCGGGCGAGGTTCCACGGCATGAGCAGCGTCACCGCGACCACGGCGGCGTAGTCGCGGAAGCGGAACCAGTGCTTGCCGAAGAATTTGCGCCACGGCAGGAAGCCGCGCACGAAGGCGAGGATGAGGCTGACCAGCAGCGCCGGGCGGGCCTGCCGCAGATATTCCTCGGTGGTGTTGCCGGCGAACAGCGTGTGGTCGAAATCGAGGAACACGGTGCGCCCGGACGGCCCGGCAAGCGCAGCGCGGACCTCCTCCGGCGTCACCGGCGGCAGCGGGAAGCCGGCCGCGCCGGACGGTTCGCGCACCACCTCCTCGCGCCGGAAGGCGGGTGCCGCCTCGGCCGACGGGGCGGCGGGCAGCGCGCTTTCCAGCAGCGCGACCGCGTCAGCGACGCCGCGCGTGCCGTCCTGCATTGACGGGTGGCAGATGTAGTAATCGCGGATCAGATAGCCGCTCAGCGCGTCGAAGCGCGCGCGGCGGGCCTCCAGCTCGGCGGGTGTCGCGCTTGCGGCCAGCTCGATGCAGCGGGCGAGGTCGTCCGGCCCCTCCGGCTCGAAGAAGACGCCCTTGCCGCTGAACGGATCGCGGACCAGATGCACCAGCGGCGTGCCGAGCCGCACCGCCATCACATTGAGCGAGCCGCCCATGCTGACCGCGAGGTCCGCCTCGCGCAGCAGTTCGAGCGGCGGGGTGTCGACGATGCGGGCATTGGCCGGCAGGTCGTCGACATCGGTGAGGTGGGTGATCGAGGGATGCGCCTTGATCAGCACCTGCGCCTGCGGGCAGGCCAGCGCGACGGCGCGGGCCGCTTTGAAGCTGTCGGCGACATGCGGCATGTAGAGCGGCCGGTCGGGATTGCCCGCCGGGAAGGTGCCCACCGTCGCGTCATCCGTGGTGAGGAAGGCGATGAGGCGGGCATCGGCGCCCGCCGCGTGCGTGCCCTCTGGCGCCGTGCGGGGCGCCTTCTCGGTGATGCGGGCGAGGCTTTCCAGCGGCCAGTTCTCGACATAGGCCGCGCCGGCCCGCGCCGCCTCCGGCCAGTCGGCGGCCGGCAGCAGTTCTTCCAGCGCGACGCCCGCCACCGCGCTGGCGCCGAGGAAGCCGCTGCGGTCGAGATGATAGGTCGCGGGCAGCAGGCCCCGCTCCAGCGTCGCGGTGGCGATGCCCGCCGCCCGGCACAGCGCATAGGCGACGCCGGTATGCGGGGCATAGGGATTCCAGGCGACGAACAGATCGGGCCGCGTCGCCTCCAGCACCTGCTCGCTCGCCGCCCGCAAGGCCGCGTAGAGCGCGGGCGCCTGGCTGGCGGGAGCGCCCTGCCTGGCCAGATGCGCGATCCGCCCGCTCCACAGCGCGGCGTCGACCTCCAGCGCGCTGAAACGCGTCGGTCCGCTCGCGGGATAGAGCCCCGCGAGCTTGTGCAGCGGCCAGGGCAGAGGCAGGCACTGCGCCTCCCGCCCCGCCAGCGGCTCGGGCGCCCACAGCACGACACTATGCCCGCGCGCTTCGAGCTGGCCGATCAGGTCACCGAAGAACTGGCCGACCGGTCCCCGCGGCGCGAGGAGGGTGGAGAGGAGGAGACGTGCCATGCCGCCGTGTTCAATCCTTCGTAGGGCGCGCTAGTGACGGGTGACCATCAGCAGCGCGTCGCTGGTGCGGGCCGCCTCGCGCGCCGCCCGCCATGAGGCTTCCAGCCACCAGCGGTCCGTCCCCTCGAAAAGGTCGGGATTGGCGCCCTGCGGCTTGTTGAAATGGATCCAGTGAAAATAGTTGAAGAGGCCGTAGCGCTGATAGCCGTACACGTTGACAGAGCCATGATGGCCCGCGCGGCGGGTGACGTTCTCCAGCAGGGGCGCGAAGGCCCGGTGAGGAACCAGCGCTTCCGTCATAGCTGGATGTTTCTGGCTTGAACGATCTCGATCACGCGGTGCAGGTCTTTCGGCGTGTCGACCGAGAGGGTCTCGTCGGATTCCACCACCACCATCTTCAGGGGAATGCCGCGCTCGATGAAGCGCAGCTCGTTCACATCCTCGACCTGCTCGACCGGGCCGCGCGGTGTCGAGGCGAAGAAGGCCAGCGCCTGCCGATTATAGATGAGCACGCCGACATGCTTGTAATAGTCGAAGGAAAGGCTCGACTTGGGATACGGGATCGGGCTGCGCGAGAAGAAGACCGCATTCATGTCCGGGCCCCAGACCACCTTGATATTGGTGGAGTCGAGAACTTCCGGCGCGGATTTGATCCTGCTGGTCAGATTCGCGACATAAGGAGCATCGGCCGGCCATTCGGTCGGAATGATCTTTTCGATGACCCTGTAGTCGATGAGCGGTTCATCGCCGTTCACAACGATGAACAGATCGCCGTCGATCTTCTGCGCGACCTCGTTGACCCGCTCGGTGCTGGTGCCGTGCTTGTCGGAGGTGACGATGTAGGGGATGCCGCGCTCGCGGCAGACCGCCTCCACCCGTTCGTCGTCCAGGGCCACGATCACCTGGCTGATCCGCTCGCTCATGGCGACGCGCCGGTAGACCCATTCGATCATGGGAGCGCCGGCGATCATCGCCAGCGGCTTTCCCTGATAACGGCTGGAATTATAGCGGGCGGGAATGACCGCCACTACTCGCGGGTCGCGCGCGACCGACATGCTTCGCCCTCGTGTCCGTGTATCACCCCGCCTTGCGGCGGTATTTGTGGTGCTCGCTTGAATTGACCTTCTTTTCTTCCTCGCCGACGATGCGCTCCGCCTCGCGGATGCGGTCGACATATTCCTTGAAGGCCGGCGTGGTGAGGTCGACGGCGACGGCGTCGAAATGCGCCCACTCGGTGTTGCCGAGCTTCACATGCTTCTCGACCATGCGCGCGCCCGCCGCGACCGCCAGCGCCGAGCCGAGCCAGCCGAAATCATGGCTCGAATAGGCCGGCATGAGGTGCGGGTATTGCTTGGACAGCTCGTGATAGTGCCGGACGATACCGACTCCGCAATCTTCCAGCGGCGTGGGATAGGCCGAGTTCGCCTGCATCAGCACCAGCTTCTCGCAGGCGGTGAAGGTCTCCAGCACCCAGCGCTCATAGGCGTCGTCGGTCATGCCGGTCGAGAGCACCACCGTGCGGCGGTAGTTCTTCGAGACATGGTCGAGATAGTCGCGGTGCTCGGAAATGGTCGAGGGCAGCTTGATGATCGGCGGGTCGAATTCCTGCAGGAACTCGAAGGAGGGTTGGTCCAGCACCGAGACGAACCAGCCGATATTGAGGTCGCGGCACAGCTTGTCGACGAAGGCGAAATCGTCGCGCGAGAGTTCGAGCTGCTGGCGATACTCGCCGAAGGTCTTGCCGAAGGGCGAGACATAGGGCGCCGAGAGCTGCTCGGGCGCATAGAAGCTGGCGACATCGCGCTTCTGCAGCTTGATGTAGTCCGCCCCCGAGGCCTTGGAGGAGCGGATCATCCGCTCGAGCCGCAGCCGGTCGCCGAAATGGTTGGTGGTCAGCTCGGCGATCACCGAGACCTTGTTCGGGCGCCCGTCATTGGCCGGCTCCAGCTGGCGGCCGAACAGGTGGTTCAGCTCGGTCGGCGAGAGCACGCTGAAGGGCTTCGCGCCGACATGCTTCACCTCCAGCTCCGATCCCTTGAGGATGTAGAGCGCGTTGATGAAGAAGAATTCCTGCATGGTGAAGACGAGGCGCCGGTCATTGTCGGTCGCCCCGGTGAAGTCGCGCTCCACCCGCTCGCTATAGGCGTGCCCGGCCTCGAAGCTGAAATCGAAGCCGACCATGTAGACGGTTTGCCGGCGCCCGCGAATGGCGGCGACCTGGCGGGCCACCTGCAGCGCGGTCATGAACAGCACATCCTCGATCTTCAGCACGCCCGCCTGGAAGCGCTGCATCATCAGATCGGTGGATTCCTGCGTCAGCGGCACATGCTCGACATGCGCCACCTCGCGCTGCGGCGCGGTGAAATCGGCCGAGGTGAGATAGGCGCGCGAGCGGTAGCCATTGGCGGCGATGCCCGCCTTGGCCCAGTCGGCATGGAACACGGTGATGTCGGCCGGGGCGATCTGCTCGGCATCGTTCAGCGCGATGACCAGCGCCGAGGAAAACACCTGCGGGTCGATCAGATCGGCCGAGGGGCCCTTACCCAGGATGAAGATCGTATCGGTGGCGTATGTCGAAGCGATATTTGCGATCAGGTCGGAGATAGTGTCCGCCATAGCTTGCCCCCTCCACGTCGATGTCACAGCCGTGCTCGCGCGCCAGCATGAGACCCGCAAGAATGTCCCAGCTCTTGGCGCCGGCCGGATTTGAGAACCCCGCCAGCGCCCCGCGCGTGACGTTGAACAGATTATAGGCCGCGCAGCCCATGATCCGCGCTTCCCCGGCCCGCGCCACGCGCGCGGCCAGCTCGTCGGTGATCGAGGAGGAGAAGCCGATGATGCGCGAGCGCTGATAGGGGATGGAATCCCCGCTCATCAGCCGGTCGCCGAGCTCCGGCAGGAAGATCGCGCTGCCCTGGTGCGCCCCGTCGCGCCAGAGGGAGAGCGAGACGCCCCATTCCTTGAAGCCGGAGCAGAAATTCTCGGTGCCGTCGATCGGGTCGAGCACGGCGGTCCAGCCCGCGGCGGTCTCGGCCGCCTCGCCCTCCGCGCCGGGCGCGTAGCTCTCTTCGCTGATGAAGGTGAGGCCCGGCAAATGCTGGGCGAGATAGGCGTGGACGTTCTTCTCCACGCGCAGATCCGCCTCCGTCACCGGGCTGCCATCGTCCTTCCATGTGATGTTCCGGCGCATGGAGAGGATGGTCGGCAGGTCTTCGGTTATCAGGCCGCCGACCGAATGAAGTAGATCGTTCACGATTGTCATTGGTTTTGCCGCAGTGCGATATAAGGTCATTTACACGGTCGCGGGCGGGCGTCCAAGGCGCTTTTACCGATTTGTGGTATCAGCGGGCACCTGGCCGCTCCCGGCGGCCGGGGCGGCGCGGCGGCTGGCTATCGAGTTTGTGTAAAGGGGGCATCCCCCATCTGGCGGTCTTCTGCCGGTGTGCGATGTCGGGATGTAACGACGCTGGGCGGGATTGTGAAGAATGCCAGAGACGGCGGTTAGCGTTGTCATTCCTTTGTATAATAAAGAAAAATCGATCGAGAGATGCCTGAATTCGATTATTTCTCAGACATTTGCAGATTTTGAAATCATCATCGTCAATGACGGAAGCAGCGATAAAAGCGTCGAGATTGTCGCCGGGTTCAGTGATCCGCGCCTGACGCTGATACATCAGGAAAACAAGGGTCCAGGAGCGGCGCGCAACCGGGGCGTTGCGGCGGCTCGATCCCCGTTTATTGCGTTCATCGACGCCGATGATGAGTGGGACGCGGATCACCTTGCCATTGCCGTGGCGCGACTGACCGCCCAACAGGATGCGGCGGCACATATCTGTGGGTATTACATTGGGCCGGCGAAGGAGAGCCGCGAAGATCTCAACAGATCACGCGGCATCGTGCCTGGCGCCGCCCCGATACTGGCTCACCGCGATCCGGTCGGGTTGAAGTTCCTCGTCGATTTCATGCATTCGAGCTGCATTGTCTGCCGGCGCGACGTGGTGCTCAGCTATGGCGGCTATTACGACGCGTTCAAGTGCCTCTATGGCGAGGACAGCTATCTGTGGCTGCAGATCCTGTTCGCCGAGACGGTGCTGTTCGACCCGGTGCCGCATGTCTGGTTCCACACCGAGTTCTCCGATCTCGGCGCCAAGAATATGGGCCGGCACCCGACCCGTCCGGCGCTGACCGATCCCGCGCCGCTGCGCCGCGCCGTGCCGGCCGCGCAGCAGCGCAACCTCGCCTGTCTGCTGGCCCTGTACCGCCTCATCGAGACGGAGAAGCTGGTGCGCTCCGGCGACGGCACGCTCGGCCGGATCCGCGAGTTGCGGGCGCAGTTTCCCTGGCCTGACGCGCCGCCGGCGCGGATCCGCTACCGGGAGGCGCGCGTCAGCGCCAAGGCGGCCGTCGCGCCCCTCCGCCATGCCCTTTCCCACTGGCTTCGATAGACCAAGGCGCACGACGATGCGGATTCTCGCCTGGCCGGCGTTCAGCAACAAGAACGACAATCCCTACCAGTACAACCTGTATCAGGAGATGCTGGCCGACAGTGACGTGGTCGAATGCCGAAGCGGGCCGCGCAGCATTTTGCGGCTGATGGGTCAGCGCTTCGACATCTTTCACGTCCACTGGATCGACAAGGTTCTGTGGCGGGACAGCCGGCGGCAAATCGCCCTGGGCTGCCTGCTGCTGTCGGCCCTGCTGCTGAGGCTGCGGCTGGGTGGCACGAGCGTGGTGTGGACGGTCCACGATCCCCAGCCCCATCGCATTGTCGCCAATGAGCGCAGCACGCGGTTTCCGGTCAACCTGCTCTGGCGCGCCTATCATGCGATCATGATGCGCTCGATCGGCGGGCTCATCTTCCTGAGCGCGACCCATCGCGACATGATCTATGCCGCCTATCCCCGGCTGGCGCGTCTGCCCTACTGCGTGGTGCCGCACCCGAGCTATATCGGTTCCTATCCCGACACGGTGGACGGCCCCACGGCGCGCCAGGCATTGAGCCTCGATCCCGACGCCCGGTGCGTGGTCTTCTTCGGCAAGATCCGTCCCTATAAGGGCGTGGAAGCTCTGATCACGGCCTTTCGCGGCCTGCGGGATGAGGATGCCCGGCTTCTCATTGCCGGGGAGCCGGACAGTCCGGACTATCTCGCCGCGCTGGTGGCGTTGGCGGAAGGCGATCCGCGCATTCGTTTCGAGGCGCGGTTCATCGCCGGCGAAGACATCCAGCTCTTCATGCGCGCGGCGAATGTGGTCGTGCTCCCCTTCGCCAAGGCGACCAATTCGGGCTCGGTGGCCCTCTCCCTCTCCTTCCGCTGCCGGACGGCGGTGCCGGACATTGCGGTCTTCCGGGAAGTGCAGGAGGTGGTGGGCCCTGAGTGGCTCCACCTCTATGAGGGCGGGCTCACGCCGGACAAGCTGGCGGGCATCCTCGGCTGGAGCGAGGAAGCACCGATCCCGCCCGGCTCCCCCCTGGCCGAGCTGAGCTGGAGCCGCGCCGCGGCCCGGACGCGCGCCTTCTTCGACGAGCTGCGGCAGACCCATTGAGCAACTGGGCGTCGTTCCGCGGCCCCGACCGGCGCGGCGGAGCGGGCCACAAGTCTCTCAAACGATAGCGCGCCCAAACAGAAAAGCCCCGGCAGGCGGACCTGCCGGGGCTTTTTCATGGATCTTGGGCAAGCTGACGGGGCGTAGCCCGATCAGGCGGCCTTCTTGCGGGTGCGGGGCTTCGGCGCCGGGGCGACGGGCTTCTTGCGCTGCTGGCCGAGGCCCATCTTCTTGGCGAGGTTGGAGCGCGCTTCCGCATAGCTCGGCGCGACCATCGGATAGTCGTTGGGAAGGCCCCACTTCGCCCGGTATTCCTCGGGCGTCATGTTGTACTTCGTGCGCAGATGGCGCTTCAGCGACTTGAACTTCAGGCCGTCCTCAAGGCAGATGATATATTCCGGCGTCACCGACTTCTTGACCGGGATCGCCGGCTTCAGCACTTCTTCCACCGCTGCCGGCGCCGGGGCCGTGAGGCGAAGCAGAGCGCCATGCACCTTGGCGATGAGATCGGGGAGCTCTGTCGCCGGGACGCTATTGTTGCCGACAAAGGCGGCAACCACATCAGCGGTAAGGCCGAGATAGTCGACCGACGAGCTTTCCTGTTCCGACATATATTTCCTCCATCGCGAACGTCATCGGTGTAACACCGTCGCGCCGCAGGTCAATAAGTAATCAAAAAAAATAGTTGTCACGGTCAAGATAAAAACATCGTGCCTGGCATACACGATCTGGCTTGAAACTGTGCTCATTCGCTCCACCGCCGGTTTCCGCGAGGACACCTCGTTACGGAAGCCTTGAGGCGCCTCGCTTTTCCAGCGTCGTCCGGTGGCGGTCGTGGCTAAGCATAAAAAAAACGGATGCAGTGGCGAATTATGTCCAAAGTTGAACTAGTGCATCCAGAGGTGGTGGCGACCGAATACGCCCGCCACCCTTGGGAGGGATGGCAGGCGCCGAAAAACGCCCCTCAGGCGTAGATGTGATCGAAGAAGGCGCGCTCAAATACCACGGCGCGCGAGAAGAAATCGGCGGCTGATTCGCGTCGCCGGGGATCGCTGGCCGCGCCGACACGGTCGAGTTCGCCGCGCAGCCAGGTAACAAAGCTGCGAAAACCATCATTATTATGCAGCGTGATCCATTCGGCATGGACGAAGCTTGGCGGCAGTGCCGCGCTGGGGCGGTCGGCCCAGTCGAGATAGAGCCATTCGGCGACGGTGAGCACGGCGAGGGCGTTAGCATAGTCGCGGCTGGCCGCCGCCTCCTGCATGAGCGCTTGCAGACCGGCCGTCGCCGTGGTGATGGCGGGGGCGTGGCGCTCGGCCTCGGGCACGCCGAGCGCGTCGAAGGCGCGCAGGAAATAGGTGTTCTCGTCGCTGGTGATCATCGCCGCGAACTGGGTGAAGCGCACCCGCGCCTCGAAGCGGTCGGCGGTGGCGATGGCGGTGCCGAGCAGGGCGACGAAACGGTCGACGAACTGGTAGTCCTGCACGAGATAGCGGCGCATCACCGCTTCCGGCACGGCGCCGGCGAAGATCTCATCGACAAAACGGTGATTTTTGGCCGCGTCCCAATCGTCCGCGTTGGTCTCGCGCAGCGCCTCGCTGAAGCTCATCCGGTCCTCCCTGGTCTGGCGGGGACCGCTCTAGAGCATTTCGCGGCAAACTTCTTGGACTTTCCGTTCCGAAACGGCGGCTGCTTCTTCGCGAGGCGCGCTCACATGCGCACGGTCTGCCCGCCATCGACCACCAGCACATGGCCGTTGACGAAGGAGGCCTCATCCGAGGCGAGGAACACCGCCGCCGGGCCGAGTTCCTGCGGGCGGCCCCAGCGGCCGATGGGGATCCGCATGTCGACGAAGGCGGCGATCTCGGGATTGGCGACCATCGCCGCGTTGGTCTCGGTGGCGAACATGCCCGGCGCGATGGCGTTGGTGGTGATGCCGGCGCGGGCATAGTCGATGGCGAGCGCCCGCGTCAGCCCGTTCAGCCCGGCCTTGGCGGTGCTGTAGACGGGATCATGACCATAGATCACGTCGGCGGCGATGGAGGAGACATTGATGATGCGCCCGTGGCGGTGGCGCGCCATCACCTCCGCCGCTTCGCGCGCCAGCAGGGCCGGGGCGACGAGATTCGCGCCGAACAGCGCCTGCATCTCGCTTTCCGTGAAATCCTTCAGCGGGCGTCGGTCGCGCATGCCGACATTGTTGACGAGAATGTCGAGCCGGCCGAAGCGGCGGTCGAGATCGCCGATGGCGGCGCGCCCGGCCGCGCTGTCGCCGACATCGAAGATGGAGGTTTCCACCACGCCGCCCGTCGCGTCCCGGAGCGCGGCGGCGGCCGTATCGAGCCGCCCGGCGTCGCGGCCATTGATCACGACGGTCGCCCCGGCCTGCGCCAGCGCCTTGGCGATCTCGAAGCCCAGCCCGCGCCCGGCGCCGGTCACCAGTGCGACGCGGCCATCGAGGGCGAAGAGGCGGCGGGGGGCGTCAATCATCGGGCGGTTCTCCTCAAGTGGCGTGACGCATCGTGCCGTGGCCTCGAAGCGTCGGCCACCCGCTTTCGGCACGGGGCCGCTTTTCTCGTCCCGACGCTTCATGCCTAATGGCGCAAAGGCCGTGCCGACGCCAGCCGCAGACGGTGCCGGGGCGCTGGCATCGCTTTCGCATGGCCCGGCCGGACAGGGACGGGCGGTGAGCCCGAGGGGAGACGAGCATGACGCTGATCCGCAACAGCTATGGCAAGGGCCGCGTGAGGGTGATGCGGGTGAAGCGCGACAGCGCGCGGCATGAGGTGCGCGAGCTGAATGTGCAGGTCATGCTCACCGGCGCTTTCGATGCCGCCTATACGGAAGGCGACAACCGCTCGGTGATCGCCACGGATTCGGTCAAGAACATCGTCAACTTCCTCGCCCGCGACCATGTCGGGGCGGAGAATGAGGTGTTCGCCGGGGTGATCGCCGATCATTTCCTCGCGCGCTACGACCATGTGACGGGCGTCGAGGTGAGTGCGAGCGAGACGAAGTGGAGCCGCATCCTCGTCGACGGCGCCGCGCATGACCACGCCTTCACCCTCGACGGCAATGGCCGGCCCTTCGTGAAGCTCGTCGCCACACGCGAGAGCCGCACGCTCACCTCCGGCGTCAGCGGCTTCACCTTTCTGAAGACCACGGAATCGGGCTGGGAGGATTACTGGTTCGACGAGGCGACCACGCTGAAGCCGACCGCCGACCGGCTCTTTGCCACGGCGATGGAGGCGGGCTGGCTCTGGGCGGGCGTGCCGGCTTCCTATGAGGCGGCGAATGCGGCCCTCATCGAGGCGGCGCTCAAGGTCTTCGCCACCACCTACAGTCCGGGCGTGCAGAACACCATGTATCTGATGGGACAGGCGGCGCTCGCCGCCGTGCCGGAGATCGCGGAAATCTCGCTCGCCTGCCCGAACAAGCATTATCTGCCGATCGACCTCTCGCCCTTTGGCCGCTCTTTCGACGGGCAGGTGTTCACGCCCACCGACGAGCCGCATGGCCAGATCGAATGCACGGTGGGACGGGGCTGAGCGCGGGGTGGATCTCAATGCGGTACAGGCGGTTCTAAAGCCCCGCGCGCGCGATGAACTCGCGCTGGCGCCGGGCGATGTGTGCCTCGCCGGCGGCACCTGGCTGTTCTCCGAGCCGCAGCCGGCGGCGCGGCGGCTCATCGATCTCTCGCGCCTCGGCTGGGCGCCGCTGGAGCTGGGCGAGGCGGGCCTCACCATCGCCGCGACCTGCACGGTGGCAAATCTCGACGGGCTGGAACTCCCGGCCGACTGGCGCGCCGGCTGGCTGGTGCGCGAATGCTGCCGGGCCTTCCTCGCCTCCTTCAAGATCTGGAACATGGCGACGGTCGGCGGCAATATCTGCCTCGGCCTGCCGGCCGGGCCGATGACCTCGCTCGCCAGCGCGTTGGAGGGCGAGGCGCTGATCTGGGGGGCGGACGGGGCGGAGCGGCGTATGCCGGTCGCCGCTTTCGTGCGCGGGCCGCTCGATGTCGGGCTGGCGCCGGGCGAGGTGCTGCGGGCCATCGAAATCCCCGCCCGCGCGCTGCGCCGGACTGCTGCCTTCCGCCGGGCCTCGCTCACCCCGCTCGGCCGCTCGGGCGTGCTGCTCATCGGCACGCAGGACGCAGAGGGGTTTCATCTTACCGTTACCGCGTCGACCCGCCATCCGGTGGTGCTGGCCTTCGATCACCTGCCGGGCGGGGACGAACTCGCGGCCCGGCTCGGCGCGGCGATCCCGGACGCGCTCTATTATGACGACATCCATGGCCGGCCCGACTGGCGGCGCCACATGACCTTTCTGTTCGCGCAGGAAATCCGCGACGAACTGGCGGGAGCCGCGCCATGAGGCTGGTCGTCAATGGCCACCCGGTCGAAGCCGCGCCGCGCCCCGGCCAGTGCCTGCGCACGCTGCTGCGCGAGCTTGGCTGGTTCGGGGTGAAGAAGGGCTGCGATGCCGGCGATTGTGGCGCCTGCACCGTCCATGTCGACGGCGCGCCGGTGCATAGCTGCCTCTACCCGGCCTTCCGGGCCGAGGATGCGGCGGTGACGACCATTGAGGGGCTGGCCGATCTTGACCCCGAGCCCGGCCTGCACCCGATGCAGCAGGCCTTTCTCGACGCGCAGGGCTTCCAGTGCGGCTTCTGCACGGCCGGCATGGTGATGACCGCCGCCGCGCTCGACCAGAGCCAAACGCATGACCTCGCCAGCGCGCTGAAGGGCAATCTGTGCCGCTGCACCGGCTACCGCGCTATCGCCGATGCGGTGGCGGGCGTCGCTCATTGTCATGCGGACGCGGCGGGTGGCGCGGTCGGGCGCAACGTGCCCGCCCCCGCCGGGCCGGCCATCGTGACCGGCGCGGCGCGCTACACCATGGATGTCGCGCCGGAGGGCGAACTCGCCGGGCTGCTGCACATGAAGATCCTGCGGGCGGAGGTGCCCCATGCCCGCATCCGCGCGATTGACGCGGCGGCGGCGCGGGCGCTGCCGGGGGTGGTGGCGGTGCTCACTTATGAGGACGCGCCTGAGCGCCTGTTCTCCACCGCCCGGCATCACCACGCCACGGATGATGTGGACGACACCCGCGTGCTCGATCCCGTCATCCGCCATATCGGCCAGCGCGTCGCCGCGGTGGTGGCGGAGAACGAGGCGGTGGCGGAAGCGGCCTGCGCTCTGATCCGCGTCGATTACGAGCCGCTGCCGGCGGTGTTCGACCCCGAAGCGGCGATGGAAGAGGGCGCGCCCGCGCTGCATGGCGAGAAGGGAGCGGAATCACGCATCGCCGATCCCGCCCGCAACATCGTCGCCCGGCTTCACAGCGAGACCGGCAATGTCGCGGCGGGCTTTGCGGCGGCCGATGTCATCCACGAGGCGAGCTATCAGAGCCAGCGCCTCCAGCATGCGCATCTGGAAACCCATGGCGCCATTGGCTGGCTGGATGGCGATGGGCGCCTCACCTTGCGCAGTTCGACCCAGACACCCTTCCTCACCCGCGACGCGCTCGCCGACCTCATGGGGCTACCGCGCGACAAGGTGCGGGTCTTCGCCGCCCGCGTCGGCGGCGGCTTCGGCGGCAAGCAGGAAATGCTGGTCGAGGATATCGTCGGGCTCGCCGTGCTGAAGACCGGCCGCCCGGTGAAGCTGGAATATACCCGCGCCGAGCAGTTCGCCGCCTCCACCAGCCGCCACCCGATGCGGGTCAAGGTGAAGCTCGGCGCGACGCGGGACGGGCGGCTGACCGCTATCCAGCTCGACATGCTCCTGAACACCGGGGCTTACGGCAATCACGCGGTGGGCGTGCTGTTCCATGGCGCGGGCGAGTGCGTCGCGCTTTATCGCTGCCCGAACAAGCGCGTGGACGGGCGCAGCGTCTACACCAACAGCCTGCCGAGCGGCGCCTTTCGCGGCTATGGGCTGAGCCAGACCATCTTCGCGGTGGAATCGGCGCTGGACGAGCTGGCGCACAGGCTCGGCATCGACCCGTTCGCGCTGCGCCGGCTGAATGTCATCACCCCCGATGACCATGCCGGGCATGATGATGTGGAGATCGGCAGCTACGGGCTCGACCAGTGCCTTGATGCCGTCGAGGCGGGTTTGCGCGGGCCGCTTCCCGCGCTTGGCCCGGACTGGGCGGTGGGGCGCGGCATGGCGGCGGCGATGATCGACACCATTCCCCCACGCGGCCATGTCGGGCAGACCCGGCTGCGCCTCACCGCTGAGGGGCGGTACGAACTTGCCACCGGCACGGCGGAATTCGGCAATGGCACCACAACCGTCCACGCGCAGATCGCCGCCGGCGCGCTCAATGCCGCCATCGCTCAGATCAGCATCCGCCAGTCCGACACCGACCATGTGACGCATGACACCGGCGCCTATGGCTCGACCGGCACGGTGGTGGCGGGCGCCGCGACGCAGCGGGCGGCCGAGGCGCTCGCCCTGATGATCCGGCAGGCGGCGGGCGCGCGGCTCGGCGTGCCGCCGGAGGCATGCCGGATCGCGGGTGATGACGTGATCGCGGGCGAGGCGCGCCTGCCGCTCGGCGATCTCGCGCCGCTCGAGGCGGTGGGCGAGGCGAATGGCACGCCGCGCTCGGTCGCCTTCAATGTGCAGGGCTTCGAGGTCGCGGTGAACCGGCGCACGGGTGAGATCCGCATCCTGCGCTCGGTGCATGGCGCGGATGCCGGCACGGTCATCAATCCCCTGCAGTGCCGCGGGCAGGTGGAAGGCGGCGTCGCCCAGGCGATCGGCGCGGCGCTCTATGAGGAGTTGCGCATGGACGGGCAGGGCGCGGTGAGCAACCCCAGCTTTCGCGGCTACCACATCCCCGCCTTCGCCGATGTGCCGGTGACGCAGGTGTTCTTCGCCGACACCCATGACCGCATCGGCCCGCTCGGCGCCAAATCGATGAGCGAGAGCCCGTTCAACCCGGTGGCGCCGGCGCTGGCCAACGCCATCTTCGATGCCACCGGCGTGCGGCTGCGGGCGACGCCCTTCACCGCCGACCGGCTCTATACGTTCCTGATCGAGAAGGAGCCGGCATGAGCGCGCTCACCGCCTTGCGCGGGCCCGCCGCGACGCTGACCGACGATCCCTTCGACAAGCCCTCGCGCGGCTGCCTCGCTTTTCACGAGGACGCGCTGGTGGTGATCGAGGATGGCATCATCCGCGCCTTCGGCCCCTATGCCGAGCTGGCTCCAAGCCTGCCGGACGGGCTGGAGCCGGTGCATTACCCGCACCACCTCATCGTGCCCGGCTTCATCGACGCGCATGTGCATTACCCGCAGCTTCAGGTGATCGGCGCCTATGGCACGCAACTCCTGGACTGGCTGACCACCTATACCTTCCCGGCCGAGCAGGGCTTCGCCGATGAAGGCCATGCCGCCCGCGTCGCCAAACTGTTCCTGCGCGAATTGCTGCGGGCGGGCACCACGACGGCGATGGTCTATTGCACCGTGCACCCGCAATCGGTGGATGCGTTCTTTGCCGAATCCGAGCGTTTCAACACCCGCATGATCGCCGGCAAGGTGCTGATGGACCGCCACGCCCCGGCGGCGCTGCTCGACACCGCCCAGCGCGGCTATGATGAGAGCCTCGCTTTGATCGAGCGCTGGCATGGGCGCGGGCGGCAGCTCTATTGCGTCACCCCGCGCTTCGCCCCGACCTCGACCGACGCTCAGCTCGAGGCGGCCGGCGCCCTGCTCAAGACCCGCGACGACCTCTTTCTCCAGACCCATCTGTGCGAAAATACCGACGAGATCGCCTGGGTGCGCGAGCTTTTCCCGGCGCGGCAGAGCTATCTCGACGTCTACGCCCATGCCGGACTGGTGCGTCCGCGCTCTATGTTCGGCCACGCCATCCATATGCATGAGGGCGATTTCTGCACCTGCCACCAGAGCGGGGCAGCACTCGCCCATTGCCCGACCTCCAACCTCTTCCTCGGCAGCGGCTTGTTCCCGCTGTTTCAGGCGGTTGACCCGCGCCGGCCGGTGAAGGTGGGGCTGGGGACGGATGTCGGCGGCGGCACCAGCCTCTCGCAATTGCAGACCCTAAACGAGGCCTACAAGGTTGCGGCCATGGCCGGGCACAAGCTCGACGCGGTGCAGGCCTTCTATCTGGCGACGCTCGGCGGGGCGCGGGCGCTGCATCTGGATGACCGCATCGGTATTTTGGCACCGGGGCGCGAGGCGGATATCTGCGTGCTCGACCCGCATGCGACGCCGCTGATGGATTTCCGCGCCGGCTATTGCGCCTCGGTCGAGGAATTGCTGTTCATGCTGATGACGCTGGGCGATGACCGGGCGGTGCGGGCGACCTATGTCGCGGGCGCCCCAGTCTATGACCGCGCGCGGGCGGGCGATCCGTTCCGCTCATTCGCCGAGGCGTGAGGAGGCCACGTGACCGAAACCCTTTCGCTGCAACAGCTTAACGCGCTCGACGAGGCCGGCTTCATCGCGGCGCTGGACGGGATTTTCGAGCACGCGCCCTGGGTGGCGGCGGGTGCCTTAACGCACCGCCCCTTCGCCACAGTGACGGCGCTGCACGAGGCGCTGATGCAGGCGGTGCTGGAGCGGCCGGAAGAGGAGCGCGTCGCCTTCGTCGCCGCCCACCCGGACCTTGCCGGCAAGGCGGCGCGGGCCGGTAGCATCGCACCGGCCTCGGTTTCCGAACAGGCGGGGCTTGGGCTCGACCGGCTACCCGACGCGGAGTTCGAGCGGTTCGAGCGGCTGAACGCCGCCTATCGCGCGCGCTTCGGCTTTCCCTTCGTGATCTGCGTGCGGCGCCAGACGCGCGACGCCATTCTCGACGCCTTCGAGGCCCGGCTGGCCCATGAGCGGGCGCAGGAGCTGGCCACCGCACTCGCCGAGATCGGCCACATCACAAGGCTGCGGCTGGTGGAGCGGGTGACCGGCGCGGGCGTGCCGAAGACCACGGGGCGGCTCTCCACCCATGTGCTCGACACCCATAAAGGCGCGCCGGCACAAGGGGTTGCCGTCACGCTCTATGAGGTTGGCGCCTCCGGGCGGGCGCTTCTGCGCGAGGCCTTCACCAATGCGGATGGGCGCACCGATGAGCCGCTGATCGGCGGCGTGCCGCTGCGCGTCGGCACCTATGAGATCGTGTTCGCCATCGGCGCCTATTTCGCCGCGCGCGGGCTCGACCTGCCGGAAAAGCCGTTCCTCAATGAGGTGCCGATCCGCTTCTCCATCAGCGAGCCGGAAGGGCACTACCATGTGCCGCTGGTCGCAACCCCCTGGAGTTACTCGACCTATCGCGGAAGTTGATTCTTAGAACGCATTTCCTGGCACAAAACCGCTTCGCGCTTTTGCTGGAAAGGCTTAGCGGGGACGGAGTGCTGCCGGGCCGAGCTTTTTGAGTTGGTCGATGGAGGTCAGCCCCATCAGACCCAGAGTGAGGCTCACCTCTTCGGTGAGATGGGCGATGATGCGGGCGACGCCCGCCTCGCCGGCGGCCGCGAGGCCATAGATATAGGCGCGGCCGAGCAGCACGCCGGAGGCGCCGAGCGCCAGCGCCTTGATGATGTCCGCGCCGCGCCTGATCCCACCGTCGAACAGTATTTCAATACCGCCATCGACCGCCTCGGCGATGCCGGGCAAAGCAGCGATGGTCGAGGTCGCGCCATCGAGCTGGCGGCCGCCATGGTTGGAGACGACGATCCCGTCCGCCCCCGCCGCGCGGGCGAGGCGGGCATCCTCCGGCGAGAGGATGCCCTTGAGCACGAGGCGCCCCTTCCAGCGGGCGCGCAGGCGCTCAACATCGGCCCAGGAGAGGCGCGTGTCGATCCGCCGGGAGAGGTTACTCGCCTGTTCCAACACGCCTTTTCCGAACTCCGGGCGGTGCGCGACGGCGCCCACTTCCGGCATTCCGGCGCTGAGCATGTCGAGGCACCAGGCGGGGCGGGTGAGCAGGCGCAGCCCGAGCGCGGGCGATATGCGGGTGAGCGCGCGAAAACCGTTGCGCACATCGCGCTCGCGCACCGAGGTAATGGCGGTGTCGACGGTGAGGAACAGCGTCTCCACGCCCGCCTCCTCCGCCTGCGCCAGCAATTCGTCGCCGATGGCGCGGTCGGAGAGCACATAGAGCTGGAAGGCCAGCGGGCCGGAGGTGGCGGCGCGCAGCTGGCCCAGCGAGGCGATGGAGAAGGTGGAAAGGCACAGCGGCACCCCCGCCGCATGGGCGGCGCGGGCCGCCGCGATCTCGCCCTTGCCGGCATAAAGCCCAAGGAAACCAACGGGTCCGAGCATGAAGGGCAGGGGGTGGGAGGCGCCGAGATAGTGCGTGGTGAGGTCGCGGGCTGAGACGTCATTGAGCACGCGCTGCACCAGCGTCCAGCGGGCGAAATCGGCCCGGTTGGCGGCCAACGTTTCCTCGCCGAAGGCACCGCCATCGACATAATCGAAGAAGATGCGCGGCAGGCGGGCTTTGGCGGCGGCGCGGGCATCCTCGACATTGACGATCATGGGTGGCGTCTCCCGGCGGACGGTCGTCGTCCTATAGACCCGGCCGGCGGTCGGGGTCGATGGCCTCAAGGAAGCGGGTGACGGTATCATCGCCCTCCACCGGCGCGGAACCGACCATCACCGCCACGCAAAGCCCTATCAGCGAAGAGATTTCCGTGTGGGCCCGCACGCCGGCGCGCAGGTTCATCACGAGAGTGGGGCACAGGAACAGGCCGAGGCGGATCACCTGCCGCCAGTCCGGCGGTAGCATGTTGCTGTTTTTGAGATCGGCCAGCAGGGGGCGCCACACCTCGCGCGCCTTCACGGCCAGCAGCTCGGCGCGGATGGGCGAGAGCCGCCAGTCGGTCTCGACAATGAGGCGGCCGGGCTCCAGCGCCATCTCGGCGCTGAACCACTCGCTCGCCAGCGACGGCTCATAGAGCCAGAACGGATGGGCGAAGATGTTGTGAAAGCTGGTCTTTATCTCCGCCAGCAGGCTCGGCACGTGCTCGCCGGCAAAGGCCGGATCGAAATAGGAGAGGGTTGCCCGCTCGCCCTCCCGGCTGAACCAGACATTGGCGTTGTGCGCGTCGCCATGGGCGACCACGCCGCCGGCATCCGCAAGATGTTCCGGGCGCAGGCGTTCTTCGGCGGCGGTGAAGAGCTCGCCCAGCGTGCTGGCATAGGTAAGGCCGTTCACGGTGAAGCGGCGGGTGGAAAGATCGTCCCACTCAAGCACATGGCCGGGCAGCGGGAAGCTCTGGCCGACATAGAAGTCGCGGTAGCGCCCGCCGGGGAAGGCGTAGGGAGCGCGGTCGATCAGCCGCTCATGGAACAGGCGGTGGATCGGCTCGGCGCTCGCCTCAGCCGCTGAGATCGGGTGCAGCGTGTCGCGATAGGTGGCGCTAAGGCTTTGGGAAAGCTGGCGTTCTGCTTCCACCGCGATGGCGCGGGACACGGGGTCGTCGGCGAGGTCGAGGGTGCGCAGCACGTCGGAAAAGCGCGGCTCGTCGCGGCGGCGATAGATCAGGATCTGCTCGCCGGGCAGGGTCGACATCAGCACCGGCTGGTCCACCGGCAGGCCGGCGCGGGCGAGGATGTCGGCGCGGTAATATTCTCCGGCCATGCCTTCCTCGCCTTCCTCCTGATGGAACTTGAAGAAGAAGGCGCCGTCCTGCGTGTCGAAGAATCCGTTCAGCGAATTCAGGCTGTACTGATCGAGATTGACCGTCAGATTCAATGGCTTGATGGCGAAGAGGTCGGCCAGCAGGGCAGCCAGCGGTGCCTCCGCCGCCGCCGGATCGCGCAGCGCCAGAGCGCGGATATGGGCGGTGCGGCTCGGCGTCGGATTGTCGGGTGTCATGATACCCCTTGCGGGCGCAGGATCGTCTTCAACCCGGTCGCCTCGCCGGCGAGAAGCCGGGCATAGGCGGCGGGCGCGGCGTCCAATTCCACCTGCTGATCCACGAGGCCAGTCAGTGCAGTGTGGTGGACGGTCAGTGCAGTGAGTGCAGTGGGGAGTTCATCGGTGAAGGCGTGGCAGCCGATCAGGCTCACCTCGCGCTCGACCAGCAGATTGGGGTCGATGTCGAGCCGGCCGTGAAAAATGCCGACGAGGCCGATCCGCCCGCCGCCCTCGACACAGCCGATGAGATGGCCGAGCGCCGCCGTGCTCCCCGTGGCCTCGATGGCGGCCATGGGCAGGCCCCCCTTGAGCGCCGCGCGGATCGCTTCCGCCTCCAGCGGGACGATGGTCGCCCCGGTCACCTCAGCCACCCTTTGGGCGCGAGCGGCGTTGCGGTCGGCGACCAGCAGGGGCCCGTCATGCTGGCGGGCGATGAGCAGGGCGCAGAGCCCGCCAATGGTGCCGCAGCCGAGCACCAGCACCGGCTCGCCGGGCTGGAGCGCGAGGCGCCGCAGCGTGTGCAGGGCCACCGCCAGCGGCTCGGCCATGGCGGCCACCGCCGGGTCGATGGCGGGGTCGACCGGCAGCAGCAGGCGCGCGGGCAGGTTCACCTCTTCGGCGAAGCCGCCATCGCAGGCCTCGCCGACAAAGCCGAGTTTTTCGCAGAGGTGATGGCGCTGGCCGAGGCAGGCCGGGCACGTCCCGCACCAGAAGCGGGAATCGGCGACGACGCTCTGGCCGACGCTCAGTCCCTCAACGCCCTTACCCAGCTCCGCGACGATGCCGGTAAGTTCATGGCCGGCGACGGAAGGGGCGCGGGTGATCCATTGCCCGGTGCGGAAATTATGCAGGTCCGAGCCGCAAATGCCGGCCGCCGTCACGGTGAGCCGCACCCAGCCGGGCGCGGGCGTGCCCGGCGCGGGGATGTCCTCGACGCGCAGGTCGCCAGCGGCGTGCAGGCGGACGGCTTTCATAGCGAACGGTCCCTGATTGTTCCCGATGCCGAGGATGCCAAAGACTCGTGCGCTGGATCCCGGATCGGCGTTCCGCCTTCGGCGTCACTGGTCCGGGACACGGGGGTTGTTTCCCGGACAAGCTGCGCGCCGCGCGGCGCCGATCCGGGATCCAGCGGAAAACCCTTCGGCCAAATCCTCAACTCACCCCTTCAGCAATTCGTCGCGGATTTCCGACACCGCGTTCTCGTGGCTGGAGAAGCCCTCATAGCGGGCGAGGCGGCGGGCGTGCTGGGCGAATTCGGGATAGGCGCCGGCGGTGACATAGCCGATGGAGGAGCGCTTGAGGAAATCCGTCACCGAGAGCGGGCCATAGGTGCGGGCCCAGCGGCTGGTCGGCAGCACGGCGTTGGGGCCGAGCACGAAATTGGCGATGGTGACCGGCGTGTGCGGCCCCATCAGCACTTCCGCCGCCTCGGTGATGCGGCCGAGATGGGCGAAGGGGTCGGTGGAGAGGATTTCCAGATGCTCGGGCGCATAGGCGTTGATGAAGTCGATGCTCTCCTGAACGGATGAGGTCAGCACGATGCCGCCGCACTTGCCGGTGAGGACCGCTTTGGAGAAGGCGACGCGCTGCTCGCTCATGCGCGCCCAGAGGCCCGGCAGGGCTTTCAGCGCGGCCTCGGCCACCTCGCGCGAATGGGTGACGAGATAGGCGGAGCTGTCCGGCCCATGCTCGGCCTCGATCAGCAGGTCCAGCGCGGCGACCGCGCCATTCACCGTGCCGTCGGCGAAGATGATGGCTTCCGATGGGCCAGCCGGCAGGCCGGTGTCGATGATGTCGGAGAGCAGCCGCTTGGCCGCCACCAGCCAGGGCGAGCCGGGGCCGACGATCTTGATCGCCTTGCCGACGGTCTGCGTGCCATGGGCGACCGCCGCCACGGCCTGCGCGCCGCCGCTTTTATAGACCGTCTCGACGCCAGCGAGCCGGGCGGCGACCAACGTGGCCGCGTCCACGCCGCCATCCTCGGTCGGCGGCGTCACAATCGCGATGTTCGGCACCTTGGCGACGCTCGCCGGCACGGCGGTCATCATGGTGACGGAGGGAAAGGCGCCCTTGCCGCGCGGCACATAGAGCGCGACGGAGGAAATCGGCGTCCAGCGGTCGCCGGCGAAGGCGCCGGGGCGCACCTCCTTCAGCCACATCGGCTCGGGCGCCTGCTCCTCATGGAAGCTGCGGATGTTGGAGATGCCGAAGCGGATGCTGTCGATCACCTCGGGGGCGACCTTGGTGAAGGCCTCGTCGAACTCGGCCTCGGTCGCCTTGATCCGGTCGGGCGACAGATTGGCCTTGTCGAAATCGCGGGCGAAGCGGGCCAGCGCCGCGTCGCCCTCGGTGCGCACCGCCTCGATGATCGGGCGCACCTTGTCGATGAAGCCGGAGAGATCGGTTTCCGAGCGCTTGAGCAGGGCGGCGCGGCCGGTCGCGTCCAGCGTCGCCAGCTCGTGAAGGTTGCAGATGGAATCCGCCATGGTTCAGGCCCTCAACATCACGTGTCGCGGGGCAATATGTACATACATATTAGCCCGCCCGTGAGACCAAAATTTTCGCGCCACCTGCCCAATTCGCGGGCGGGTGGGACGCGGCGCGGGCCCCAGATCGAAGCCAAAATCAGATTGAGGCCAAAATCAGATTGAGGCCAGGAAGCCGCCATCGACCGGGAAGCACTGGCCGGTGATGTAGCCGGAGGCGTCGCTGGCGAGGAAGATGACAAGGCCGGCGAGGTCGCCCAATTCGCCGAACCGGCCGAGCGGGATTTTCGGCAGCATGGCCGCCTGCCAGGCGGGATCGGCGTAGAACACTTCCGTCATCGCCGTGCGGAAATAGCCGGGCGCGATGGCGTTGACGCGGATGCCGAGCGGCGCCCACTCCGTCGCCAGCGCGCGGGTCATGCCGAGCAGGCCGGTCTTGGACGAGCCATAGGGCACGGCGGTTGGGATGCCGACCTCGGAAGTGAGCGAGCACAGATTGATGATGGCGCCGCCGCCTTTGCCTGCGCCGCCCGCGCGCATCGCCTTCGCGGCCGCCTGCGCGCAGAAGAAGGCGCCCTTGAGATTGGTGTCGAGAATGGCGTCCCACAGCGCCTCCTCCACCTCCAGCGCCGGGCAGACCTGCTCCATGCCGGCATTGTTGACGAGGATGTCGAGCCCGCCCAGCGCGGTGGCCGCCGCCGCGACGGTTGAGCGGATGCCGGCGACATCGGTGACGTCGAGCGCCAGCGGGATGGCCCGTCGGCCATGGGCTTCGATGGCGGCTTTCGTCTCCGCGAGGGAGGCCGCGTCGCGCGCGGTGATCGCCACATCCGCCCCGGCGGAAGCCAGCGCGGTCGCCAGCGCCGCGCCGATGCCGCGGCTGGCGCCGGTGACGAGGGCGGTGCGGCCGGTGAGGTCGAACAGGGGCTGGGTCATCGGAGGTTCACTCGGGTCGGCGTTGTCGCGGCGGGACGTCGTGGATGGCCGGGCCAAGCCCGGCCATGACGGTGTTCTTTTGGCTGTCGGGCCATTCCCCCCGCACGACGTCATCCCCGGGCTTGGCCCGGGGATCCACGACTTGGGGCCGGGCGCAGGGCGGGAAGGCGTGGAGGACCGGATCAAGTCCGGCCATGACGGTGTTCTGTTTCATCGGGCGTCGTCTCCCAAGAGGACGCCCTGACGGTTGTTCTGTGGGCTGTCGGGGCATCCTACCTCCCAAACCACGTCATCCCCGGGCTTGACCCGGGGATCCACGACTTGGACCAGATGCGCCGTGGAAGTCGTGGATGGCCGGATCAAGTCCGGCCATGACGGTGTTCTGTTTCATCGGGCGTCGTCTCCCAAGAGGACGCCCTGACGGTGTTCTGTGGGCTGTCGAGGCATCTCACCCCCCGCACGACGTCATCCCCGGGCTTGGCCCGGGGATCCACGCTTTTGGGCCGGGTGTGTGACGGCAAGTCGTGGATGGCCGGGCCAAGCCCGGCCATGACGTGGTTCTGTGGGGTGGGCGACTGGCATTTGGCGGAAGGGGTAGTCGTCCGCGCCGCCCCTCAATCCCGCCCTCAGTGCTCATCGTCCTTGATCTCGTTCTTCAGGAGCTCAAGGATCTGCCGCTTCACCGCGATGAAGGCGGGGTCCATCACCATGTCCATCGAGCGCGGGCGGGCGATGGGGACGATGATCTCCTCCTTCAGCCGGCCGGGGCGGGCGGTCATCACATAAATGCGGTCGCCGAGCAGGATGGCTTCGTCAATGTCATGGGTGACGAAGAGGACGGTCTTGCGGTTCTCCTCCCACACCCGCAGCAAGAGCTTCTGCATGGTGTTGCGGGTCTGGCTGTCCAGCGCGCCGAAGGGCTCGTCCATCAGCAGGATCTTCGGGTCGTTGGCGAGCGCGCGGGCGATGGCCACGCGCTGCATCATGCCGCCGGAGAGCTGCTTGGGGTAGGCGTCGTGGAAGGCGGCGAGACCGGTCTCGTTGAGGTAGCGGTTGACGATCTCCTCGCGCTCGGCCGCCGGCACCTTGCGGCGCTTCAGCCCGAACTCGACGTTCTCCCGTACGGTGAGCCAGGGGAACAGCGTGTAGGACTGGAACACCATGCCACGATCGGGGCCGGGGCCGTCCACTTCCTCGTCGCCGAGCAGGATCTCGCCCGAGGTCGGTTGGGCGAGGCCGGCGACGAGATAGAGCAGGCTCGACTTGCCGCAGCCGGACGGGCCGACGATGACGGCGAACTGGTTGTCCGGCACGTCGATGGAGATGTTGTCGATCGCCACCACGGTCTTGCCGCGGGTCGCATATTCCAGCCGCACATCCTTGATGCGCAGGCTCGGCTCCACGGCGGCGGAGGCCTCGGCGGGAGTGGCGGGCGCGGGAACGCGCAGGATTTCGGCGGCGCTCATGGGAGGCCCTTTCGTTCTCAGTTGGCCCGGTTGCTCAGCGCGTCCCGTCTCAGCTCGCCCAGGGCACGAGGCGCAGGCGGATGAGGCGGAACACCGTGTCGGTGAACAGGCCGAGCAGGCCGATGACGGCGATGGCGAGGAAGATCACGTCGACCTGGAAGCCGCGCATCGCCTTCATCGAGATGTAGCCGAGGCCGGAGGAGGCGGCGACGAGTTCGGCAACCACCAGATAGGTCCAGGCCCAGCCCATGGTGATGCGCAGCGTGTCGACGATGCCGGGCAAGGCGGCGGGGGTGAGCACATGCAGCAGCGCGTCGCGGCGCGAGGCGCCGAGCGTGTAGGAGGCGTTGAGCAGGTCTTTCTGCACGCCGCGCGAGACATCGGCGATCATGACCAGCTGCTGGAAGAAGGTGCCGAAGAAGATGACCATGATCCGCTGCTCGATGCCGATGCCGATCCACAGGATGAACAGCGGCACGAAGGAGGTCACCGGCAGATAGCGGATGAAGTTCACCAGCGGCTCGAGGCCCGCCTGCACCACGCGGAAGGTGCCCATGAGCAGGCCGAGCGGCACGGCGAGGACGGAGGAGACGAGGAAGCCGATGACGACGACCTGAAGGCTGGCCCAGATGTGCTGGGCCAGCGTGCCATCGTCCAGCAGGCGGAAGAAGGCGCCGACCACGGCGGTCGGCGAGGGCAGGAAGATCTCCTGCATGAAGCCGCCATAGGTGGCGAACGACCACAGGCCGATGACCACGAACCAGACCAGCGTCGAGACGAGATAGCGCAGCCCCGCCGGCACCTCCTCCTTGGGGGTGAGGCAGAGATCAAGGGTGGAACGCTTGCGGGCCATAGGGCTGTCTCAGGCTATCTCGAACGGTCGGGGACGGCGGGTGGGGGAAGGGGCGCCCGCCAGGCGGGCCTCGAAGGGCGCCCCCTCGGGCCTCACTGGGTGAAGGACGGGTCGATGATCTCGGCATAGGTGATCGGCTTCTTGATCTTGCCGAGGTCGGTCCAGATCTCGTTGCCGAGGGCGATCACTTCCGTGACCTTGCCGGGCTTGTCGGGCGTGCCGAGGTAATCAATGGTCATCGCCTTGTCGTAGAACTTCACGCCCGAGGCGGCGTCGGCGAAGTCCTTCGGCTCGGAGAGATAGCCGCCCACGCCCTTGGCCATGATGGCATAGGCCTTTTCCGGGTTGGCCTTGATGTAGTCGACCGCCTTCTGCAGGCCCATCACGAAGCCCTTCACGTCCTTCGGGCGGTCCTTGATGACCGAGCAGGAGAATTCCAGCACGTCGACGATGACGCCCGGGGTCGCTGCGCTGTCGGTCAGCACCTTGCCGACATTCTTGGTCTTCACCATGGTGAGGTTCGGCTCCCAGGTGACGGCGGCGGGCACCTGGCCGGCGATGAAGGCGGCGGCGGCGGCGTCGGCGCTCATGTTGAGCACTTCCACGTCCTTCAGCGGCAGGCCCTGCTTCTTCATCAGGTAGGAGAACCAGAACTGCGAGGTCGAGCCCTCGTTCAGCGCCACCGTCTTGCCCTTGAGGTCGGCGAGCGAGTTGATCTCCTTGAGCGAGACCATGCCGTCGCCGCCATGGCTCTCGTCGAACAGGGCGACCGCCTTGAAGCAGAAATTGTCCGAGCGGTACTTCAGGATCTCGTCCAGCGTGGTGGCGGTGCCGTCGAGCTTGCCGGCGGCCTGGGCGGCCATGGCGAGCGCGGAATCGTCGACCACCTGAAGCTCGACGTCGACGCCGTTCTCCTTGAAGAAGCCGAGCTCCTTGGCGAGGTAGAGCGGGCCGTAGCCGACCCACACCGTGTGGCCGATGGAGATCTTGCCGGCGGCGGCCGGCTGGGCGGCGGCGACCGCGAGAACGGCACCGGTGACGGCGCCGGCAAGGCACCGGCGGAAGGCAGTGGTCAGCATGATGGTCTCCCTGTGGATCCGGTACTCTCCGGGGCCGACGCCGGGCCATAAGGCTGGCGGCACCCGGTGATGAACTCGGCTGGGTCGGGATCGGGAGTGTCTATCTTTAGCACCGCGAAACCGGCCTAGCGGCAAACAGTTAGCTTCCGTGAGAGGGCCTTCGCCAGCTTAGGGAAGTGGCAAAAACGCTATGCCGAAACGCTTTCTTAGGCACGCCTATGTTTTGGGCGGCGCGCGCCTGTTTCTGTATCAGCGGCCGGGGCGCCGCAGGTAAGCCGTTGGGTCGTGAATCCCCGCGCCTTTGCTTTGGTCGCGCGCGATCCGCGTCACCTGCGCCCTCCGGCCCGTGCCCGGCCCGCCCCGCCGGATGCACGCAAAGCGAGCGCCGCCCGAGACCGCCGGCGCGCCCTTACTCCGGGCTCGCGCCGTTGATGGCGTGGTAGCGGCGGCTGAAATAGATCAGCCCCTCGCGCGCATCCCCGCTCGCCAGCCCCACCACCTCGCAGAACAGCACGTCATGGGTGCCGACCTCGACGGTGCGGGTGATGCGGCAGTCGAAGGCGGTGAGCGCGCCCACCAGCATCGGCGCGCCGGTGGCGGAACGGCGCCACTCGCCGGCGGCGAAGCGCTCCTCGACCGGCTTGCCGCCGCCGAACATGTTGGAGAGCGTCTCGTGGCCCGGCGCCAGCGTGTTGACGCAGATGACGCCATTGGCGTGGACCACGGCGCTCGCCGACGAGCCCTTGTTGAGGCACACCAGCAGCGTCGGCGGCTGGTCGGTGACCGAGCACACCGCCGAGGCGGTGAAGCCGTGCCGCCCGGCCGGGCCGTCAGTGGTGACGATGTTCACGGCGGCCCCGAGGCGCGCCATCGCATCGCGGTACTCCTGCCGCGTCACCGCGGGGCCCGGTTCCGCTGCGGGAGCCGGAATGATGGTCTCGGCGGAGCCCGCCGGCTGCCACTGTCCCATGGAACGCCTCCTTCGGCATTAAGGGTTGTAAGCCGACTAAGGAGGGGCGGCGGCGCCGTCCCTCCCTTGAATCGCGACGCGGCTCAGAACTCGCGCAGATTGTCGCGCAGGAGCTGGTGCTTGTATTCCTTGCGGGTCAGGCCGCGGGCCTGCAGCTCCGGCACCAGGCCGTCGCAGATCTCGGTGATGTAGCGGCGCGAGACGCGCAGCACCGGCGTGGTGATGAGGAAGCCGTCGCCGCCGACCTCGGCCATGGCGGCGCCCATCTTCTCGGCGACCTGCGCGGGGGTGCCGATCAGCTCCATGGAGGAGACGAGGCCACCGCCGCCCGCCGCCGCCAGCTCGCGCAGCGTCTTGCCCGAACCCCATTGCTGGAACTTGTCGAGCGTGCCGGATTCGCCGTTGGTGACCAGCTTTTCCGGCAGCGGCTTGTCGAGCGGGTATTGCGAGAAGTCGATCTCGGTGATGGCGGAAATCGAGATCAGCACGTCGGTGACGAAATTGTCCGACATGGTGACGTTGCGGTAGCGGGCATGCGCCTCCTCCTCGGTCTCGCCGAGGCTCGGGCAGATGCAGAAGAACACCTTGATGTCGTCGGGGTTGCGGCCGAGCTTCTCGGCGCGGGCGCGGATGTCGGCGCGGAACGCCTTCATGCCCTCGACGCCATTGGCGACCGAGACGATGGCGTCGGCATAGCGCGCGGCGAAGTCACGCCCGCGCGGGGAGGCGCCGGCCTGGAGGTAGACCGGGCGGCGCTGCGGCGAGGGCACGGTGTTGAGCGGGCCGCGCACCTGGTAATAGGTGCCCTTATGGTCGATGGTGTGGACCTTCGAGCCGTCGGCATAGATGCCGTTCTTGCGGTCGAGCACCACGGCGTCCGGCTCCCAGCTGTTGAACAGCTTGTCGCAGACTTCCAGATACTCCTCGGCCATGGCGTAGCGGTCCTCGCGCGGAGGCAGCTTGTCCATGCCGAAATTCTTCGCCATCAGGTCTTCGGCCGAGGTGACGACGTTCCAGCCGAAGCGGCCCTTGGTCAGGCTGTCGATGGTGGAGGACAGCCGCGCCAGCATGAAGGGCGGGTAGGCCATGGTGGACATGGTGGCGACCACGCCGAGATGCTTGGTGGCCATGCCCATGGCGACCGCGAGCGGGGCGGGATCGGCCTTCGGCACCATCATGGCGTGCTTGAGCGAAATGTCGCGCGAGCCGCCATAGGTCTCCGGCACCATCAGCTTGTCCTCGATCATGATGAGATCGAAGCAGGCGCGCTCCATGGCCTGGGCCATCTCGATATAGAACTGGCCGTCCCACGGATTGCCGCCCTGGCCGAAGGGCTCGCGCCACTCGTCGGGCGTGAAGTTCATGAACCAGGCGAGGTGGAAGGGCTTGGGGGCGGCGGCAGGCGCCGTTTCGGTGGCAGACATCGTTCAGTCCTTCACGAGAAGCCGCGCCGGCGCGGGGCCAGCGGACGGGATCGGTGACGCGGGAGTGGGGGTGGAGGAGACGAGGGTGAGGCGCACGCGTTCGCGCTCGGCCTCGAACTGGCGGGATTCGCGCACGATCCGGCACTTCGCCTCGTAATCGGAGACGATGGTGGCGCCGAAGCGCTCGGGCGCCTGCGGATCCTTGCGCGGGCGGTCCACCGCGATGACGCGGGTGCCGAGCAGGAAGGCCTCGGGCAGATCATGCGTGACCATGACGATGGTCATGCGGTTCTCTTCCCAGAGCTCGCCGACCAGCTGGTGCATCGATTTGCGGGTGCCGGGGTCGAGCGCGCCGAAGGGCTCGTCGAGCAGCAGCACTTTCGGCTTCATGATGAGCGCCTGCGCCAAGGCGAGGCGCTGCTGCTGGCCGCCGGAGAGCTGGGCCGGGTATTTCCGCGCGTGCTCGGCAAGGCCGACGCGGGCGAGCAGCGTCATTGCCTGCGCCTCCAGTGCCCGGCGCCTCTCCCCAAAGAACCGGCCGAGGATCGGCGACCCTGCCCATTGCGGGCCGAGCATCACGTTTTCCAGCACGGTCTTGTGCGGGAAGACCGAGTAGCGCTGGAACACCACGCCGCGATCGGCGGTCGGCTCGGCGGCGATGGGCTCGCCGTCGATCAGGATTCTTCCACGCGTGGGCACTTCCTGGCTGAGCAGCAGGCGCAGCAGCGTGGTCTTGCCAACGCCCGAGGGGCCGATGATGACGAGGAATTCGTGGTCGTCGAGCGACAGGTTGACCTGCTCGAGCACGATGCGCTCGTCATATTCCTTCCAGACATTGTCGAAGAGGATCGTGGTCATGGGTCAGGCCGCCTTGATCCGGTCCCAGGGATAGGCGGCGGCCGCGAGCTTGCGCAGGCCCCAATCCATGAGGAAGGCGAGCAGCGTGATCCAGACGACATAGGGCAGGATCACGTCCATCGCGAGATAGCGGCGCACCAGGAAGATGCGGTAGCCGAGCCCGCCCTCGGCGGTGATCGCCTCGGCGGCGATGACGAACAGCCAGGCGGCGCCGAGCGAGAGCCGCACGGAATCGATGAGGCGCGGCATGACCTGCGGCAGCACCACGCCCGTCACCATCTGCCAAGTCGAGGCGCCCAGCGTCTGCGCCTTGATGATCTGCTCGGTCGGGATGGCGGCAACGCGCAGCATCACGTCGCGAATGATGAAGGGCGCGATGCCGAAGACGATCAGCACGATCTTCGAGGCCTCGCCGAGGCCGAAGATGATGAACAGGATCGGCAGCACGGCGAGCGGGGGAATGAGCGAGAAGGCGGCGAAGAACGGCTCGAACATCGCCCGGAGGTAAGGGACGAAGCCGACGGTGACGCCGAGCACCAGCCCGAGCACGGCGGCGATGCCGAGGCCGACGAACAGCCGCCAGAGCGAGAGCCAGGTGTCCCACCACAGCAGATACTGCTTGGTGGCGATGTCCAGCGTCGTCGCCAGCCGGGCCATCGCCGCATAGAAGGAGGCGAAGCCCGGCATCAGCTTGTCGTTCGGCTCGATGGCGAGCCGGGCGTTCGAGGCGATGAGATAGATCGCGATCACCGCCACGAAGGGCAGAGCGGCGAGGATCAGCTTCACGCCGGGGCGGGGCGCGTAATTGATGATGCGACGCATGGTGTGGCCTCTACTTCCCTCTCCCCGACGGGGAGAGGTGGCCCGCGAAGCGGGTCGGTGAAGGGGCTGCTTTCGTGTCCCGGCCCAGCGGAGGCGAAGCCGGAGCGCCGAGCCGGGACCCAGCGCAAAACTTTTCGGCAAAGCCTCAATTGGTCGGCCAGGCCGTCACGCTCCGGGGATTTGCCGGCTTTCGCCGAGCCTTACCCTGGGCCCCGGATCATCGCTCCGCTCGCGCGTCGCTTGTCCGGGGCGCGGGCGGCACGGCGTGCCGCCGGCCAGCTCACAGCTTCCCGTCGACCGCCAGCTTGGTGAAGCTCGGGTTGATGCGCATCTTGATGTTGCCCTTGTCGCCGAGCACGGCGCCGCTGGCGACCTCGATGCCGATCGAATCGACGCTGGTCGCGCCCTGGCCGAACAGGCCCTGCTGGAAGCAGAAGGTGCGGATGCTGTCCCAGATCTTGGCGTTCTCGGCCACGGTCAGGAAGTCATAGGCTTCCGCCGGGGTGTAGAAAAAATGGGTGGTGTCGAGCTGCGCCTGCAGGCCGCTGGCATCGGTGCCCATGGCGCTCGTCATCACCGACCGCATTTCCTCGCCCTTGGCGCCGCCGGCCTTGAGGATGCCGAGCGCTTCATACCAGGCGCCGATCACCGCCTTGGCGAAGTCCGGGTTGTCCTTCAGCACATCGGTCTTGCCGATGAACACGTCCATGATCTCGCCGGGGATCTGCGCGCTGTCGAACAGCTTGGTGGCGCCCTTCACCTTCAGCATGTCTTCGGTGAGCGGCTTCCAGGAAACGGCGTGCTTCATCGCGTCCTGCGAGATGAAGGCGGCGGCGATCTCGGCGTCGGAGATGTTGATCGCCTTAGCGGCGGCCGGATCCTCGATGCCGGCCTTCTGAAGGGCGCGGTTCAGGAGGTAGTGCGAGACGGAATATTGCAGCAGGTACACGTCCTGCCCGGCGAGTTCCTTCACGTCCTTGGCGGTCTTGGAGACGATGAGGTCGTTGCCGTTGGAATAGTCGGTGATGAGGAACACCGAGGTGTCCACCCCGCCGGCCGCCGGCATGGTCAGGCCATCCATCGAGGCGACGCCGACCGCGTCGATGTCGCCGGCGATGAACTGGTTGACGCCGCCGACATAATCATTGGTCTGCAGCAGATCGACCTCGATGCCGTATTTGTCGGCCCACTTCTTCATGATGCCCGACTGCTTCATGTAGGCGAAGGGCATGAAGCCGATATAGACGGTGTAGGCGACCTTGAAACTCTTCTTGGGGGCGGCGTCGGCCGGGTTCTGGGCGGCGCCGGTGATGGCGGCGGTCAGGCCGGCGAACAGCACGGCGGCCCTAAACATGCGCTTCATGGGGACGGCTCCTGGTCGCTCTAGGCGGGGCGGGCGGGACCAGGTTATTAAACGTTGACTTAATTAGGCCTGCAAGCCTAACAATTGAGCACGCCTAGCATATAGGCGAGGCAAAAAATTCCGTAGAATTACGGAGGGAGAGAGCATGACCGCCAAGGCCGCGCGCAAGCGCCTGCAGCCCAGCGAACGGCGCGCCATGATCCTCGACGAAGCGTTGCGGCTGTTCGCCGAGCGGCATTTCGCGACGGTGGCGGTGCGCGACATCGCGCAGGTCTGCGGCATCAATGTCGGGCTGCTCTACCACTATTTCGACAACAAGGAAGACCTCGTCCGCCGGGCGCTGGCCTACGCCATTGACGAGCTGGTGGCGGGCTATGAGGCACGCCGGCTGGCGAGTGGCGAGCCGCTCGCCCAGATCCTCGCCTGGGTGGAAACCCACGCCGCCATCACCCCGACCATCACCCGCATGGTGAAGCTGATGGCTGATTACGCCACCTCCGGCCTGCGCGACCCGGAGCTCGATACGCTGATCGCCGGCTTCTATGCGCGCGAGAAGGTGCTGCTGGAGGATGCGCTGGAGCGCGGTGTCGCCAGCGGCGCCTTTCCCCCGCTCGACACGGCCAGGACCGCGCGGCGCATCGGCCTTGTGCTCGACGGCATCTTCTTCGCCTCGGCCAGCCGCGGCGATGATCGCATCGTCGAGGATGTCCGCGATCTCGCCGATTTCGTCCCGGTGATGCTGGGCGTCGCGCCCGTGACGGCGGGCACCCGTGCGAATTCGGAAGGTCTTGTAAACGTAGGAATATAGCTCACCGAACGGTGATTAGATGATCGTCATCATGATCTCCTAGCTTCCCGGCAGGAGCGCACATTCGGAAATCGTCGTCGGCCGGGATGCCCGGCGATTCCCTTTGCTGCGTCCTCACCCGCAAGGAGAGGGCGACATGAAATTCACACTCAACGGAACCGAGCGGACGGTCGAGGCGGCGGGCGACATGCCGCTGCTCTGGGCGATCCGCGACATTGTCGGGCTCACCGGCACCAAATTCGGCTGCGGCGCGGCGCTGTGCGGCGCCTGCACCGTGCATGTGGACGGGACGCCCGTCCGCTCCTGCCAGACCAGCCTTGCCGATGTCGAGGGCAAGAGCGTCACCACCATAGAGGGCGTGGGCGGCGAGGTCGGCACGGCGGTCGTCGCCGCCTGGCGCAAGCTCGACGTCGTGCAGTGCGGCTACTGCCAGTCCGGCCAGATCATGTCCGCGATCGGCCTGCTGAGCGAGAACCGCAAGCCGAGCGATGCCGACATCGACGCCGCGATGGATGGCAATGTGTGCCGCTGCGCCACCTATCAGCGCATCCGGGCCGCCATTCACGACGCTGCCTCCAACCTCGCGTGAGCGCCATGCACCTCATCACACCGGATCAATACCGCCAGATGCTGGCGAGCCTCGCGCCGGCGACGGTTCCCTCGCGCCGCACCTTCATCAAGGGCCTCGCCGCCGCCGGCGGCGCGCTCGTCATCGGCGTGCATTTCCAGGCGGGCAAGGCCTTCGCCGCGACGCCCGCCGCCGCTGCCGCGCCGGCGCCGAACGCCTTCGTGCGCATCGCGCCCGATAGCACGGTCACGGTGCTGATCAAGCATCTCGACATGGGCCAGGGCGTCACCACCGGCCTTGCCACCATCGTCGCCGAGGAACTCGACGCCGACTGGAGCCAGGTGCGCGCCGCCTTCGCCCCGGCCAATCCGCAGGTCTACAACAACCTGCTGTTCGGCCCGATCCAGGGCACGGGCGGCTCGACCTCCACCGCCAATAGCTGGGAGCAACTGCGCAAGGCCGGCGCCGCCGCCCGCCACATGCTGATCGCCGCCGCCGCCGAGAAATGGGGCGTGCCGGCCTCCAGCATCACCATCGCGAAGGGGGTGCTGACGAGCGGCACCCGCACCGGCTCCTTCGGCGACTTCGCCGAGGCCGCCGCCAAGCTTCCGGTGCCGGCCGAGGTGACGCTGAAGGATCCCAAGGACTTCACGCTGATCGGCACCAAGCTGCCGCGCCTCGATTCCGTCGCCAAGACCGACGGCACGGCGATCTACGCGCTCGATGTGCGCCGGCCGGGCATGCTCACCGCCGTGGTCCGCCGGCCGGACCGCTTCGGCGCCACGGTGAAGAGCTTCGACGCCACCGCCGCCAAGAAGGTGCCGGGCGTCACGGACGTCGTGGCGGTGCCGAGCGGCATCGCCGTGCTCGCCACCAACACCTGGGCGGCAATGCAGGGCCGCGAGGCGCTGACCGACATCGTCTGGGACGAGAGTGCCGCGGAGACGCGCGGCACCACGGAGCTGCTCGCGGAGTACCGCGCCCTTGCCAAAACGCCCGGCAAGCCGGCGGCACGCCGGGGCGACGCGGCGAAGGGGCTGGCGGGCGCGGCCAAGACCGTTGAGGCCGAGTTCGCCTTCCCCTATCTCGCCCATGCGCCGATGGAGCCGCTCAACTGCGTCATCGAGAAGACGGCGGAGGGCGTGACCATCACCACCGGCTCGCAGTTCCAGACCATCGAACAGGGCGTGACGGCGGCCATTCTCGGCCTCAAGCCCGAACAGGTGACCATCGAGACGGTGTGGGCCGGCGGCTCCTTCGGCCGGCGCGCCAACATCCCCGCCGACTACATCGCCGAGGCGGCGACCATCCTCAAGGCGACGGACGGGCGCGCCCCGGTGCATCTCGTCTGGACCCGCGAGGATGACATCAAGGGCGGCTTCTACCGCCCGATGTTCCTGCACACGGTACGCGCCGGCGTGACCGCCGACGGCAAGATCGCCGGCTGGGAGCAGCGGATCGTCGGCCAGTCCTTCATCATCGACACACCTTTCGAGGCGTTCATGGTGAAGGAGGGGGTGGACGGCACCTCGGTGGAGGGCGCCTCCGACACCAATTACGACATCACCAACTTCGCCGTCGACCTGCACACGCCGAAGGTGAAGGTGCCGACGCTGTGGTGGCGCTCGGTCGGCCACACCCACACCGCCCATGTGGTGGAGGTAATGATCGACGAACTCGCCCATGCGGCCGGGCGCGATCCGGTGGAGTTCCGGCTGGAGCTCTTGAAGGACAAGCCGCGCCATACCGCCGTGCTCAAGCTCCTCGCCGAGAAGGCGAATTGGGGGCCGAAGGCGGGGCAGGGCAAGGGGCGCGGCATCGCCCTGCATGAGAGCTTCAACTCGGTGGTTGGCAGCGTCATCGACGTGTCGGTGGTGAACGGCCAGATCAAGGTCGAGCGCGTGATCTGCGCGGTCGATTGCGGCATTGCCATCAACCCGGATGTGGTGGCGGCGCAGATCGAGGGCGGCGTCGGCTTCGGCCTCGGCGCGGCGCTGCATGACGAGATCACGCTCGACAAGGGCGTGGTCGAGCAGGCCAATTTCGACACCTATATCCCGCTGCGCATGTCGGAGATGCCGAAGGTCGAGGTGCATATCCTGCCCTCCGCCAACGCCCCAACCGGCATTGGCGAGCCGGGCGTGCCGGGCGTCGCCCCGGCGCTGTCCAACGCCATCTTCGACGCCACCGGCCAGCGCCTGCGCGCGCTGCCCTTCAAGCTCGAAGACTTCAAGGCGTAGATCGCGCCATCGTTCGTCGTCATCCCGGACGCTGCAAAGCGGCGATCCGGGATCGCCCTCCGTACAGCGCGATCCCGGATCGGTCCTGTGGACCGTCCGGGATGACGACGGGATGGGTTTTGGCGGTCATCCCCCCGCGACCGCCCGCATCCCCTCGACCAGCGCGTCGAACACCGCCCGGTGCGGCGCGCTGGCCTTCAAATCCTCATGCATGACGATCGCCACCGACAGGTCGAGGCTGAAGGCGTCGGCCAGCACCGGTACGAGGTCCGGCTCGCGCGCGGCGATCACCTCTTGGCAGAAGCCGATGCCGAGGCCCGCGCGGATGGCCGCCAACTGCGCGAGGTCGCTGTCGGTGCGCAGCGCGAAGGCGGCGCGCCCCAGCATGGGAAAGCGCGCCAGTACCGCGCGGATCGCCGGCGTCTCCGTGTCGAAGCCGATCAGGTCATGCCCGGCGAGGTCGTCGAGGGTCTCCGGCAGGCCCTTGCGCGCGGCATAGGCGCGATGGGCATGCAGCCCGACGCGCAGCGGCGGCAGGCGGCGGGCGAGCAGCGCCTGCTGCGCCGGCGGGGCCATGCGCACGGCGATGTCGGCGGCGCGCTCCAGCACATTCTCCACCGCATTGGTCAGCACCAGCTCGAGGACGAGGCGGGGATGGCGCGCCCGCACGTCTGCCAGCACCGGCGGCAGATGGAGGGCGCCGACCACTTCCGAGGCGCTGATCCGCACGGTGCCGCGTATCTCCCCGGCCGCCCCCGTCGCGGCGCGCCGCAGCGCGGCGGCCTGCGCGGCGAGCGCGCGGGCATGGGGGCCGAGCTCACGGGCAAGCTCGGTCGGGATGAGCCCACGCGGCGAGCGCAGGAAAAGCTGCGCGCCGAGCGCCTGCTCCAGCGCGTCGAGATGGCGGGCCAGCGTCGGCTGCGTCAGCCCGAGCCGGCGGGCGGCGCCGGAGAGCGAGCCCGCTTCCAGCGCGGCGAGGAAGGAGCGGTAGAGATCCCAGCCCGGCTCGTCAGTCATAGATTTACGTATAACAGTGCCACGTATTTCGACAATTCCGTTGAGCTCTTTCCGGGCCGATGATCGCCCCATCAAACGAGAGGAGGTCGCGATGGCGACGAAGACGGTTCTGGTGCTGGGGGCGACGGGCGGGATTGGCGGGGAAATGGCGCGCACGCTGCTGGCGCGCGGCTGGCTGGTGCGCGCGCTCACCCGCAGCGGCACGCCGGGCCTGCGCGACGGCATCGCCTGGGAGCCGGGCGACGCGCTGGTGGCCGAGGATGTGCGCCGCGCCGCCCATGGCGCTTCGCTCATCGTCCATGCGGTGAACCCGCCCGGCTATCGCCATTGGCAGACGCTGGTCCTGCCCATGCTCGCCAACACGCTCGCCGCCGCCCGCACCAATGGGGCGCGCGTGCTGCTGCCGGGCACGGTGTATAATTACGGGCCGGACGTGTTCCCGTTCATTGCCGAGGACGCGCCGCAGGCCGCGCTCACCCGCAAGGGGGCCATCCGCGTGGCGATGGAGCGGGAGCTGGAAGCCGCCGCGGCGCGCGGCGACAGCCCGGTGCTGATCGTGCGGGCCGGCGATTATTTCGGCCCGCGCGCCGCCAATAACTGGTTCAGCCAGGTGCTGGTGAAGGCCGGGCAGGCGCCGCGCGCCATCCAGTATCCCGGCCGCGCCGGGGTCGGTCATCAATGGGCCTATCTGCCCGATGTCGCGCAGACCATGGCGCAGCTGGTCGAGCGCGACGACCTGCCGGATTTCGCGCGCTTCCACATGGACGGGCACTGGGACGGGGACGGGACGCAGATGATCGCCGCGATCCGCCGGGTGCTCGGCGCGCCGGATCTGCCGGTCAAGGCGTTTCCCTGGATGCTGGCGCGCCTCGCCTCGCCGGTGGTGCCGCTGTTCCGCGAGCTGATGGAGATGCGCTATCTCTGGAAGGAGCCGGTGCGGCTGGACAATGCCCGGCTGCGCGCCACGCTGGGGGATGAACCGCACACGCCGCTCGATCAGGCGGTGCGGGCGAGCCTCATCGGCCTTGGCTGCCTGCCCGCCACCCCGCTCGCCTCAGGCCGTGCCGGCGTCGGGGAGGAATTCGGCACCGCGCCGTGACAGGAACTCGGTGAGCGCGGCGGCCGGCGGGGTCTGGCGCTTGGCGGTGCGCTTCACCACGAACCATTGCCGCACCACCGGCAGCCCCTCGACGTCGAGCGTCGCCAGCCGGTGGTCGGCGATCTCGGCGGCGATGGTGTGGGCGGAGAGGAAGGCGAGGCCGAGGCCCGCCATTACCGCCTGCTTGATGGTCTCGTTGGAGCCGATCTCCATGGCGATGCGCGGTTCGATGCCGGCATCCTGAAAGAACCGCTCCATCAGCCCGCGCGTGCCCGAACCCGGTTCGCGCACCAGAAAGCTGGCGCTGGCGAGCGCCGCCGGGGCGATGCGCCGGCCGAGCAGCGGGTGGTCGGTCGGGGCGATGATGACGTGGGGGTGCTCGCCGATCGGGTATTTGTCGACCTCCATATCGACCGGCGGACGGCCGGTGATGGCAAGGTCGATGGCGTCACCGCGCAGCGCCGCGATGATCTCCTCGCGATTGCCGACGCTGAGCACCACGTCGATGCCGGGGTGCAGCCGGGCAAAGGCGCCGAGCGCGCTCGGCACGAAATACTTGGCCGTCGACACGAGCCCCACCGAGACCCGGCCGGACCTCAGTCCCTTCATGGCATCGAGCCCGGCGCCGCAATCGGCCATCGCCGCCTCGATGCGTGAGACGGCGGCCAGCACCTCGCGCCCGGCGGCGCTGGGCTGGAAGCGGTCGCCCGCGCGGTCGAGCAGTGGCAGGCCGAGATGCTCCTCAAGCTGCTGCACCTGCATCGTTACCGCCGGCGGCGTGACGTTGAGCTTGCGTGCCGCGCCGGTGACCGTGCCGGTCTCAACGATGGCGGCGAGGGCGCGAAGCTGCTTGAGCGTGGCATTACGCATGCAACATTACATTTCAGCTAAATTGAAAAGGTATCAAAGAATATTCGAATTTCCTTAGCCCAGCAACTCGGGCAGTGTGTCAGCAACAAGAGGCGTCCGCCGCTTCGGGTCCCCCACTCGAAGGCTCAACGGAAACGACACGCCAAAGGGCAAAAAGCCCTCACAACACTGGGGAAACGCCAATGACACGCCCGACGCTGCACGACCACCTTGAGGGGTGGTCGCAGACGAACGCCCTGCGCCGCGACGTCGCGGCCGCGATCCGCGCCCTTGCCGGCGCTGGTATCCGAATTTCCGAGCTTCTCGCCGCCGGTCCCCTCGCGGGGCAGCTTGCGACCGTGCGCGGCTATCACGAGGACGGTGACAGCCAGAAGGAACTCGACGTCATCGCCGACGATCTGGTGCGCGAGGCGCTGCGCGCCGCGCCGGTGGCGCTGTACGGTTCCGAAGAGGCCGAGGCGGCCGAGCCGCTGAACGAGGCCGGCACGCTGGCCGTCGCGGTCGATCCGCTCGACGGCTCCTCCAACATCGACGCCAATATGAGCGTCGGTACGATCTTCTCGATCCTGCCGCATACGGGCCCGGACGCGCTGCTGCAGCCCGGCAGCGCCCAGCTCGCCGCCGGCTTCCTGATCTACGGGCCGCAGACCTCGCTGGTGCTGACGGTGGGCGCGGGCACGCAGATCTTCGTGCTGGAGCGGGCGAGCGGGGCGTTCCTGCTGGCCGAGTCTCAGGCGCAGGTCGCGCCCGAGACCGGCGAATACGCGGTCAACGGCTCGAATGAGCGGCACTGGGATCCGGCGATCCGTTCCTATGTCGACGATTGCCGGGCCGGGATCGACGGGCCGCGCGCCAAGGATTTCAACACCCGCTGGGTCGCTTCCATGGTGGCCGATGTCTACCGCATCCTCGTGCGCGGCGGCGTCTATCTCTATCCGGGCGATGCGCGCCAGGGCTACCACACCGGCCGGCTGCGCCTCGTCTATGAAGCAAACCCCGTCGCCTTCCTGCTGGAGCAGGCGCAGGGCGCGGCGACCGACGGGCACGATCCGATTCTCGCGCTTCAGCCGACCCATTTGCACCAGCGCGTGCCGCTTGTGTTCGGCTCGCGCAGCGAGGTCGAGTGCATCGCCCGCTATCACCACAACGCATCCGCCATGCCCGAACGCTCGCCGCTGTTCGGACGCCGCGGCCTCTTGCGCGCCTGAAGGAGACGGGCATGTCGATCCATCACCCGATCATCTCCGTCACCGGCTCCTCGGGCGCGGGCACCACCTCGGTCCGCCGCATCTTCGAGCAGATCTTCCGGCGCGAGAACGTCACCGCCGCCTATATCGAGGGCGATGCCTTCCACCGCTATGACCGCTTCGAGATGCGGCGCGTCATGGCCGAGGAGGCCGGGCGCGGCAACCACCATTACAGCCATTTCGGCCCCGATTCGAACCTGTTCGAGGAGCTGGAGGAGACCTTCCGCTCCTATTCCAAGACCGGCACCGGCAAGTCCCGCCACTATATTCACGACGACAAGGAAGCCGAGGAATATGGCAGCGCGCCCGGCACCTTCACCGAATGGGAGGCAATCCCGAAGCCGACGGACCTCCTGTTCTATGAGGGCCTGCACGGCGCGGTGGTGAGCGGCAATATCGACGTCGCCCGCTATGCCGACCTGAAGATCGGCGTCGTGCCGGTGATCAATCTCGAATGGATCCAGAAGATCCACCGCGACCGCTCTCACCGGGGCTATTCGACCGAGGCGGTGACGGACACGATCCTGCGCCGCATGCCGGATTACGTGAACTACATCTGCCCGCAATTCGCCCACACCGACATCAACTTCCAGCGCGTGCCGACGGTGGACACCTCCAACCCGTTCATCGCGCGGTGGATCCCGACGGCGGACGAATCCATCGTCGTCATCCGCTTCAAGAGCCCGCGCGGCATCGACTTTCCCTACCTGCTCTCGATGATCCAGGGCTCCTGGATGAGCCGGGCCAATTCCATCGTGATCCCCGGCGGCAAGCTCGACATCGCGATGCAGCTCATCCTCACCCCGATGATCCTCAATCTCGTCGAGAAGAAGCGGCGCGCCGCCTGATCCGGGAGGACACCATGCTTACCAGCCAGACCCAGACCACGCCCGACGCGCTCGGCCAAACCTCGCTGACGGACCTGCCGCTGCACGACATGGCGAACGCGCTGCGCGCGCTCTCCATGGATGCGGTGGAGAAGGCCAAGTCCGGCCATCCCGGCATGCCCATGGGCATGGCCGATGTCGCGACCGCGCTGTTCAGCCGCTTCATGATGATCGACCCGAGCCGGCCCGACTGGCCCGACCGCGACCGCTTCATTCTCTCGGCCGGCCATGGCTCGATGCTGCTCTACGCCATGCATCACCTGCTCGGCTATGCCGACATGCCGATCGAGCAGATCCGCAGCTTCCGCCAGCTCGGCGCCATCACCGCCGGCCATCCCGAACATGGCCACACGCTGGGGGTGGAGACCACCACCGGCCCGCTCGGCCAGGGGCTCACCACGGCGGTCGGCATGGCGCTCGCCGAGCGCATGATGAATGCCCGCTTCGGCGACGATCTGGTCGGTCACTACACCTATGTGATCGCCGGCGATGGCTGCCTGATGGAAGGCATCTCGCAGGAGGCGATCGACCTCGCCGGGCATCTGAAGCTGTCGAAGCTCATCGTGCTGTGGGACGATAACGGCATCTCCATCGACGGGCGCACCACGCTCTCGACCTCGACCGACCAGATCGCCCGCTTCCGCGCCGCCGGCTGGGACGCGCTCAGTGTGGACGGCCACGCGCCCCACGCGGTGATCGACGCCATTGCCGAGGCGCGGGAGAGCGAGCGCCCGGTGCTGATCGCCTGTCGCACCACCATCGGCTTCGGCGCGCCGACCAAGGCGGGCACCGAAGCCGTGCATGGCGCCCCGCTGGGCGCCGCCGAGATCGAGGGCGCCCGCGCCCGACTCGGCTGGAACCACCCGCCCTTCGAGGTGCCGGAGGCCGTGCGCGCCGCCTGGGCGAGCGTCGCCGCCCGTGGCCGCGCCGCCCGCGAGGCCTGGGAAGCACGGCTTGCCGCCGCGCCCCAGCGCCGCGCCTTCGAGGTCGCGATTGACGGCGAGCTGCCGGCCGATTTCGACGAGAAGCTGGTCGCCTACAAGAAGGAGCTGAGCGACACCGCCCCGAGCGTTGCCAGCCGCAAGGCCTCCGAAATGGTGCTGGGCGTGGTGAATGCCGCGACCGACCTGACGCTGGGCGGCTCGGCGGACCTGACCCACTCCAATCTCACTCACACCAAGGGTCTGGTGTCCGTGAGCCCCGGCAACTATGCCGGCCGCTACCTGCATTATGGCATCCGCGAGCATGCCATGGCGGCGGTGATGAACGGTCTCGCTCTTCATCGCGGTTTCATCCCCTATGGCGGCACCTTCATGGTGTTCTCCGACTATGCCCGCGGGGCGATGCGGCTCTCGGCGCTGATGGGCCAGCGTGTGGTCTATGTGCTGACCCACGACTCCATCGGCCTCGGCGAGGACGGACCGACGCATCAGCCGGTCGAGCATCTCGCCATGCTCAGGGCGACGCCGAACCTCAACGTGTTTCGCCCCGGCGACGCGGTGGAGACGCTGGAAGCCTGGCAGCTCGCGCTGCATGCGGAGGGCACGCCCTCGGTGCTTGCCTTGTCGCGGCAGAACCTGCCGACCTTCCGCACCGAGCACCGTGAGGAGAACCTCACCGGCTATGGCGCCTATGTGGCGAAGAAGCCCAAGCGCCGGCGCGACGTCACGTTGCTCGCCACCGGCTCGGAGGTCGAGATCGCCTTCAAGGCGGCTGAACTTCTGGAGGCCCGCGGGGTCGATGCCGCCATCGTCTCCATGCCCTGCTGGGAGCTGTTCGAGAAGCAGAGCCCGGACTACCGCCGCGCCGTGCTCGGCACCGCCCCGCGCGTCGGCATCGAGGCCGCCGCCCGGCTCGGCTGGGACCGCTGGATCGGCGAGCGTGGCCGCTTTGTCGGCATGACCGGCTTCGGCGCCTCCGCGCCGGCGCCCGCCCTCTATGAGCAGTTCAACATCACACCGGAAGCCGTGGTCGATGCGACCTGCGAGCTTCTGACCTGCGCCTGAGCCGGAGAGCGATCATGGCCCGCATCACCCTTCGCCAGCTCCTCGACCATGCGGCCGAGCAGGGCTACGGCGTCCCCGCCTTCAACATCAACAATATGGAGCAGGGTCTCGCCATCATGGAGGCCGCCCATGCGGTGGACGCGCCTGTCATTATGCAGGCGAGCCGCGGCGCGCGCTCCTACGCCAACGACATCATGCTCGCCAAGATGATCGAGGCGCTGGCGGAGATGTACCCGCACATCCCGCTCTGCATGCACCAGGACCACGGAAACAACGAAGCGACCTGCCTCTCGGCGATCCAGCACGGCTTCACCTCGGTGATGATGGACGGCTCGCTGAAGGAGGACGCCAAGACCCCCGCCGATTACGATTACAACGTCACCATCACCCGCCGCGTGGTCGATGCCGCGCATTGGGTGGGGGCGTCGGTCGAGGGCGAGCTCGGCGTGCTCGGCTCGCTGGAGCATGGCGCCGGCGAGCAGGAGGACGGGCACGGCGCGGAAGGTGCGCTCAGCCACGACCAGCTGCTCACCGACCCCGATCAGGCGGTGGACTTCGTCGCCCGTACCAAGGTCGACGCGCTCGCCATTGCCATGGGCACCTCGCACGGCGCCTATAAATTCTCGCGCAAGCCCGACGGCGACATCCTCGCCATGAATATCATCGAGGAGATCCATCGCCGGCTACCGAACGTGCATCTGGTGATGCACGGCTCCTCCTCGGTGCCGCAGGCGCTTCAGGATCTGTTCAACGCCTCGGGCGGCGAGATGCCCCAGACCTGGGGCGTGCCGGTGGAGGAGATCGTGCGCGGCATCCGCCACGGCGTGCGCAAGGTCAATATCGACACCGATTGCCGCCTCGCCATGACCGCGCAGTTCCGCAAGGTGGCGCAGGCGAACAGGTCGGAATTCGATCCGCGCAAATTCCTCAAGCCGGCCATGGACGCGATGCGCGACCTCTGCCGCGAACGCTTTGAAGAGTTCGGCACGGCGGGCCAGGCCTCCAAGATCAAGGTCTTGCCGCTCGCGGCCATGGCCAAGCGCTACGCCTCCGGCGCGCTCGATCCGGTGATCGGCGGCGCCCGCGCGGCGGCGGAATGAACCAACCCGCGCGGGTCGCGGGAGCACCAAACATCTCAGAGGGAACTCGACCGGCGCGCGCCGAATGCGCGGCGCGACCCCCGGCAACGCCATAGGAGCGAGCGATGAACGCCATCGACAAGACCACCACCGGCGAGAAGACGCGCGACCGCTACAGCGCGGGCGTGATGGAATACCGCAAGATGGGCTATTGGGAGCCCGATTACGAGCCGAAGGAGACCGACGTCATCGCCCTGTTCCGGGTCACCCCGCAGGATGGCGTCGACCCGATCGAGGCCTCGGCGGCGGTGGCGGGCGAGAGCTCCACGGCGACCTGGACGGTGGTGTGGACCGACCGTCTCACCGCGCACGACAAGTACCGCGCCAAGTGCTACCGGGTCGACCCGGTGCCGAACACGCCCGGCTCGTATTTCGCCTATATCGCCTATGATCTCGACCTGTTCGAGAACGGCTCGATCGCCAACCTCTCGGCCTCGATCATCGGCAATGTGTTCGGCTTCAAGCCGCTCAAGGCGCTGCGCCTCGAGGACATGCGCCTGCCGGTCGCCTATGTGAAGACCTTCGATGGCCCGGCCACCGGCATCGTGGTGGAGCGCGAGCGGCTCGACAAGTTCGGCCGCCCGCTGCTCGGCGCCACCGTGAAGCCCAAGCTCGGCCTGTCCGGCCGCAACTATGGCCGCGTGGTCTATGAGGCGCTGAAGGGTGGGCTCGACTTCACCAAGGACGATGAGAACATCAACTCGCAGCCCTTCATGCATTGGCGCGACCGCTTCCTCTACTGCATGGAGGCGGTGAACAAGGCGCAGGCGCAGACCGGCGAGATCAAGGGCACCTATCTCAACGTGACCGCCGCGACGATGGAGGACATGTACGAGCGCGCCGAGTTCGCCAAGAGCCTCGGCTCCAGCATCGTCATGATCGACCTGATCATCGGCTACACGGCGATCCAGTCCATGGCCAAGTGGGCGCGCCGCAACGACATGATCCTGCACCTGCACCGCGCCGGTCACTCGACCTATACCCGGCAGAAATCGCATGGCGTGTCGTTCCGCGTCATCACCAAGTGGATGCGCCTTGCCGGCGTCGATCACATCCATGCCGGCACGGTGGTCGGCAAGCTGGAGGGCGACCCCCACACCACCAAGGGCTATTACGACCTGTGCCGCGAGGATTTCGTGCCGCAGAACCTCGCCCACGGCATCTTCTTCGACCAGCCCTGGGCCTCGACCCGCAAGCTGATGCCGGTGGCCTCCGGCGGCATCCATGCCGGCCAGATGCATCAGCTCATCGACCTGCTCGGCGAGGATGTCGTCCTGCAGTTCGGCGGCGGCACGATCGGCCACCCGATGGGCATCCAGGCCGGCGCGCAGGCCAACCGCGTGGCGCTGGAAGCGATGATCTTCGCCCGCAACGAGGGCCGCGACATCGTCCATGAAGGGCCGGAAATCCTGAAGGCGGCCGCCCGGCACTGCCTGCCGCTGAAGCAGGCGCTGGAGACGTGGAAGGACGTGACCTTCAACTACTCCTCCACCGACACGCCCGACTTCGTGCCGCAGGCCACCGCGGCGGAGTGAACTGAAGGCTGAACCCAATCAAGGGCGTCATCCCGGACACGCCGGCGGCGTGATCGCGGATCGCAAGCCGACAGGGGCGCCCTCCTTCTGGACCCGATCCCGGCTCGGCCTTCGGCCGTCCGGGATGACGAAGAGAGAGACATCACCATGCGCCTGACCCAGGGAGCCTTCTCCTTCCTGCCCGACCTCACCGATGCGCAGATCGCCAGCCAGGTGCAGTACTGCATCGACAAGGGCTGGGCGGTGAACATCGAGTTCACCGACGATCCGCACCCCCGCAACACCTATTGGGAGATGTGGGGCATGCCGATGTTCGACGTGAAGGACGCCGCCGGCGTGCTGTTCGAGCTGAACGAGTGCCGCAAGGCCTATGCGGGCCGGCACTACATCCGCGTCAGCGCCTTCGACGCGACCCATACGTGGGAATCGCTGCGCCTCTCCTTCATCACCGACCGCCCCGCGGACGAGCCCGGCTTCATGCTGGAGCGCCAGGAAATCGACGGGCGCTCGGTGCGCTACACCACGCGCGCCTATGCGGCGAACCGCCCGGAGGGCGCGCGCTACTGATGCCTTTCGCGCCGGCGGCGGTCACCTCCTGACATCCTCCCGCCGCTGGCGCACCCCCATCCGTCGGTCTCCCTACTACTCCCCCGACGGAACTATCGCGGCCGCCTCGGTTTCCTCCCCGGCCGCGAGGGACCGGTTCCGGAATGCCGCGCCCGGAACCGGTCCCCTTTCCTTTCGCGGATTTCCGCCATGCAGGGAGCCTTGCCATGGATGCCCTCACCCTCGATGCGACGCCCGAGCTGGCGACCCCCGAGGCCATCGATCTACGTGCCGAATTTGTCACCAGCGGCCTCGCCGAGGTGCTGGACGAGCTCGACACCGATCTCGTCGGCCTCGGCCCGGTGAAGGGCCGTCTGCGCGAGATCGGCGCGCTGCTGCTGGTCGACCGCGCCCGTGCCCGCTTCGGGCTTCAGGCGGTGAGCCCGACGCTGCATATGAGCTTCACCGGCAACCCCGGCACCGGCAAGACCACGGTGGCGCTGCGCATGGCGCAGATCCTCCACCGGCTCGGCTATGTCCGCAAAGGCCATCTCGTCACCGTCACCCGCGACGATCTGGTCGGCCAGTACATCGGCCACACCGCGCCGAAGACCAAGGAAATCCTCAAAAAGGCGATGGGCGGCGTGCTGTTCATCGACGAGGCCTATTACCTCTACCGGCCGGAGAACGAACGCGATTACGGGCAGGAGGCCATCGAGATCCTCCTGCAGGTGATGGAGAACCAGCGCGACGATCTCGTCGTCATCCTCGCCGGCTATGCCGACCGGATGGAGCGTTTCTTCACCGCCAATCCCGGTTTCCGCTCGCGCGTCGCCCATCACATCGACTTCCCCGACTATTCCGGCGGCGAGCTGGAAGCGATCGGCGGGCGCATTCTCGGCCAGATGAACTACCGCCTCAGCCCGGCGGCGCAGGAAGCCTTCCACCGCTATGTCGAGCTGCGCATGGTGCAACCGCATTTCGCCAATGGCCGCTCGGTGCGCAACGCGCTGGACCGCGCCCGCCTGCGCCAGGCCAACCGGCTGTTCGCGGGGGACAAGCCGGTGACGGCCGATGACCTCAGCACCATCGAGGCCGAGGACATTCTGGCGAGCCGGGTGTTCTCCGGCGGCATCGACAGCTACCCGCCACTGCCGGCGCGGTGACAGGACGAACAGGCGTCATCCCGGACGGCCGCAGGCCGATCCGGGATCGTGCTCCGACTTTCGCGCGATCCCGGCTCTACGGCTTCGCGGAGCCTGCCCTTGGGCTTGCCGGAGGCAAGACCCGAGGGGCCGGGATGACAGCGCCCGCCCCGACATTTCGCAAGGAGACCCCCATGCCCCTCATCGCCCCCTCCATGCTGGCCTCGGACTTCGCCCGCTTCGGCGAGGAGGTGCGCGATGTGGTGAGCGCCGGCGCCGACTGGATCCATCTCGACGTGATGGACGGGCATTTCGTGCCGAACATCACCTTCGGCCCGGACGTCATCAAGGCGATGCGCCCGCACACCGACAAGGTGTTCGACGTGCATCTGATGATCGAACCGGTGGAGCCCTATATCGAGGCCTTCGCCAAGGCGGGCGCCGATGTCATCACCGTGCAGGCGGAGGCCACACACCATCTCGACCGCTGCCTCCAGCTCATCCGCTCGCTCGGCAAGAAGGCGGGCGTGGCGCTGAACCCGGCGACGCCGGAGAGCGCGGTCGCCTATGTGCTCGACAAATGCGACCTCATCTGCGCCATGACGGTTAATCCCGGCTTTGGCGGCCAGAGCTTCATTCCCGACGTGCTGCCCAAGGTGGCGCGGCTGCGCGCGATGATCGGCGAGCGACCCATTCACCTTGAGATCGACGGCGGGGTGAACCCGCAGACCGGCGCGCAATGCGTGGCGGTGGGCGCGAATGTACTGGTCGCCGGCTCCGCCGTGTTCAAGGGCGGCGTGGAAGGCTACCGCGCCAATATCCAGGCGATCCGCAGCGCCTGCGCGCAGGTTCGCGCAGCGGCCTAAAATCCCGGGCGGCGGCGTCGAGCTGCCGCGCCGAAGCCTGAGGATGTGCTGACTCGATCAGCGCAGCGCGTCCTCGGTCAGGTTCAGGATCAGCACCTGCCGGGCGGCGGCGGGGATGGAGGGCGAGGCGCGCAGCTCGATGTCGAGCGAGGGGCGCTTGGACTGGATGAGGCTCGCCAGCTTGTTCGCCTCGTCCGTGCTCGCCGCGTGATAGGACAGCGTGTTGGAAGTCGGCGCGGCGATGCCGGTGTCGGACACCACCACCTCGAAGCCCGCACCCTTGAGAATATTGGTGATCGCGTCGATCCGCGCCGCCGGAAGGTTCTTCACCGGCGCGAAGAGACGCACGGTGTAGCCATCGCCCATCTGTGCCGGGCGCGCCGGCGGCTCGGGCGCGGGGGGGACGTCCGGCGCCGGGGCCGTAGCGGCGGCCGCGTTCGCAAGCGGTTCGCCCGGCGTGCCGGCGAGCGGCTGTTCGGGTGCCGGTGTCGGCGCCACGGGTGCCGCCGGGGCGGGCTGCGGCACAGCGGGCGGGGCGGCGGCCATCTCGGCCGCGCGCGTCTCGGCATCCGCCACGCGGTTTTCCAGCGAGGCGAGCGCGCTGCGCAAGGTCGTCACCTCGCCGCGCAGCGCCGCGACCTCGGTGCGCTGGGCGGCGGTCTGCTGCGCGCTGATGCCGGCGAGCGCGCCGAGAACCAGCGCGAGAATGCCGACGATGATCGTCAGCAGGCGCCCGGCGCTGGCGCGGGCGGGCACTTCCGGCGCGGCGGTGGTCGGGCCGGGCGGCTCGACGGCGCCGGCGGCGCGGCGGTTCTCCAGCTCGAGCCGGCGGCTTTCCACCTCAAGCCGGCGCATGTTCACCTTGAGCTGCTCGATGCCCAGCCAGCGCTCGAACTCGGCCGGATCAGCCGGCGGCCCCTTGGCGCGTGAGGCGGGAGCGGCGGCCGGCGTGGGCGCCGTGGCCGGTGCGCGGGGCGGCGCGGTGGGGCCGGCCGGATTGTGCCGCACTTCCGGGGCCGGGGCAGCGCCCTCGCGCCCCTCGGACGGGGCGTCGGTCGGCCGAGCATTGTCCCGAGCCTCGTTCAATGAAGGTTCGCGCTTGTCCATGCTTCACTCCCGAGACGCGGCCCGTCCGATGGTCCGGCCGGATGACCCTGCACCCTCACGCGGGGCATGCCGAGGGAAAATATAAAGCAGTCCGACGGTGCGCGGGGCTTGCGGCGGCTGCGTCGGGGCCATTTTCCGTCGTTCCGGTTAACGCCCGCCGGCTAACCCCCGTCCGTGATCCTAGCTGTCGAGCCCGACTATGGCGCGGGCGAAGTCGCGCGCGGCGAAGGGCTGGAGATCGTCAATGCCCTCGCCGACGCCGATCAGATGCACCGGCAGGCGGTGCTTGGCGGCGATCGCCACCAGAATGCCGCCGCGCGCCGTGCCGTCCAGCTTGGTCATGACGAGGCCGGTGACGCCGGCGACGCGGGTGAACGCCTCGACCTGCGACAGCGCGTTCTGGCCGACCGTGGCGTCGAGCGTCAGCACCACCGCATGGGGCGCGCCTGGCTCCTGCTTCTTGATGACGCGCACCACCTTTTCCAGCTCGGCCATAAGCTCGGCGCGGTTCTGCAGGCGCCCGGCGGTGTCGATGATGAGCACGTCCGCCCCGTCGGCGCGGGCCTTGGCGAGGCCGTCAAAGGCGACGCCGGCGGCGTCCGCGCCCGGCTCGCGCGACACGATGGTGGCGCCGGTGCGGTCGGCCCAGACTTTCAGCTGCTCGATGGCGGCGGCGCGGAAGGTGTCGCCGGCGGCCAGCACGACCTTCTTGCCCTGCGCGCGCAGCGTCGAGGCGAGCTTGCCGATAGTGGTGGTCTTGCCCGAGCCGTTGACGCCGACCATCAGCAGCACGAAGGGCTTGGAGGTGGTCTCGAAGCTCAGCGGCGTGGCGATGGGCGTCAGCACCGCCTCGATCTCGGCGGCGACGAGGGCGCGCACCTCTTCCGGGTCGATGCCCTTCTCATAGCGGCCTTTGCCGACGGCTTCGGCGATGCGGGCGCTGGTCTCGACGCCCAGATCGGCGCGGATGAGGATATCTTCGAGATCCTCCAGCGTCGTGGCGTCGAGCTTGCGCTTGGTGAAGAGGTCGGTGATCCCCGTGGAGAGGCTGGACGCGGTGCGGGTGAGCCCCTGTGTCAGCCGCTTCCAGAAGCCGGGGCGGGAGCCCGTCATGTCGTCAGGGGTGTCGTTCATGCGGCGAGCAGCCTTGTTCCGTCATGGCCGGCGATGCGCACGATGGCGCGCGCGCCGGGGGCGAGGGGGCGGGCGAGCCGCACAGGGGTGAAGCCGGGGGTGCGGGCGATGCCGCCGCGCTCGGCGAGCACGTCGCGCAGCGTACCGATCTCGCCGGCGAGGTGACGGCGCAGCGCGTCCGCGCCCTTGGCGCGCAGCCGGGCGGCGCGCTCGCGTATCAGCGGGCCGGCCACTTGCGGCATGCGGGCGGCCGGCGTGCCCGGACGGGGCGAATAGGGGAAGACGTGCAGATGCGTCAGCCCGCACTCATCCACGAGATCGAGCGAGGCGCGGAACTGCGTCTCCGTCTCGGTCGGGAAGCCGGCGATGAGATCGGCGCCGAACACCATGTCCGGCCGCAGCCGGCGCATCTCGCCGCAGAAGCGGATGGCGTCGGCCCGCAGATGGCGGCGCTTCATGCGCTTGAGGATGAGGTCGTCGCCGGCCTGAAGCGAGAGGTGCAGATGCGGCATTAGCCGTTCTTCCTCGGCGAGGGCGCGGATGAGGTCGCCATCGGCCTCGATGGAATCGATGGAGGAGAGCCGCAGCCGGGGCAGGTCCGGGATATGCCGCAGCAGCGTGCGCACCAGAGCCCCGAGGCGCGGCGCGCCGGGCAGGTCAGCGCCATAGGAGGTGAGGTCGACGCCGGTGAGCACGACTTCGCCGAAGCCTTGCTCGGTGAGCGCACGCACCCGTTCCACCACCGCGCCCATCGGCACGGAGCGGGAATTTCCCCGTCCATAGGGGATGATGCAGAAGGTGCAGCGGTGATCGCAGCCGGTCTGCACCTGGACGAAGGCGCGGCTATGGCCCTCGACGCTCTCGCCCGCGCCGTCGAGAAGGTGCGGCGCCATTTCGCGCACGCTCATGATATCGCCGACCAGCGCCTTGGGGCTGTCACCAAGCCCGAAATCCAGCGCCGCGCGGGTCGCCTGCCAGGCGGCCGGCGACAGCTTTTCCTCATTGCCGAGCACGCGGTCGACTTCCGCCATGGCGGCGAAGTCGGCCGGGCGTGTCTGCGCCGCGCAGCCGGTGACGAGGATGCGGCGGGCGGGATCCTCGCGCTTCAGGCGGCGGATGGTCTGGCGTGCCTGGCTTACCGCTTCGCTGGTGACGGCGCAGGTATTCACCACCACGGCGCGCTCGACCCCCGCGTCGCGGGCGAGGGCCTTTACCGTCGCGGCATCCAGCGCGTTGAGGCGGCAGCCGAAGGAGACGACGTCCAGCGTCATGATCGCACCCGCCTCACCCGGCGGTCGCGCCCAGCATGGCGGCGGTGAGACGGCCCTCGAACTCGAATTCGGCCGGGCCGGTCATCAGCATGTGGTCGTCATCGCGCCAGTCGATGACGAGATCGCCACCGGGGAGCGTGATGGTGACGCGCCGGCCGGTCATGCCGTTGCGGGCGGCGGCGACGGCGGTGGCGCAGGCGGCGGTGCCGCAGGCGCGGGTGAGGCCGACACCGCGCTCCCAGACCTTCAGCCGGATATGGTCGGGCCCGACCAGCTGCGCCAGCGAGATATTGGCGCGTTCGGGGAAGATCGGGTGATGTTCCAGCTCCGGGCCGTAAGAGCTGAGGTCGACAGCGTCGACGTCATCGACCCAGAAGATGGCGTGCGGGTTGCCGACATTGGCGACGGACGGGCCGCGCAGCACCGGCGCCTCATGTGGGCCAGCCTGAAGCTCGATGGCGCGGGTGTCGTCCACCGGGCCGGCGAGCGGGATGTCGTGCCAGCCGAAGCGCGGCACGCCCATGTCAACGGTCACCGTCTCCCCGCTCACGCGGCAGTCGAGCGGGCCGGCGACGCTCTCGAAGACCAGATGGTCCGCGCCGGTGCGGCCGGCCTCATAGAGCGCGATGCAGCGCGTGCCATTGCCGCAGGCGCCGGATTCCGAGCCGTCCGCATTGATGATGCGCACGAAGGCGCTCGTGCCCTCGGTCTTCGGCGGGTAGAGCGCCATGATCTGGTCGAACGGCACCACGTCGGGCCGGGCGATGGCGCGCGCTTCTTGCGGCGGCACCGCGACCGGCGCGTCGCGCAGGTCCAGCACCACGATCTCGTTGCCGAGGCCGTTCATCTTCACGAAGGGGCGGTTGTCGAGCGCGGGCATGGGGCCGGTCAGCGTCTGTGGACGGAGTGCCGCTCTTATATGGCCAAGCGCCGGGAAATGGCCAGCGGCAATGCCCGCATCGGGGGCGCGCGGGCCGGTGCGGCGAAACGGCCACGTTTGCGCGCGACATGATCCCGGCGCCGTTGCGCCCGTCGCGGAGCGGGGGCGGGGATGCTAGAAGGAGGGGCCCTCGCGCCCCGGTGATCCGATGACGTTCTCGCCTCTGTCCGCCCGCGCCCGGCCGTGCTGGCTCGTCTCGACGCTGGCGGTGCTACTGGTGCTCATTCTGGCCTCGGCGCCGCTCGCACCGCTGCAGGCGCAGAGCCCCGCGCCGCCAGCGAACGGCGGGACCGACAGCGCGCCGCTCGACGATGACGACATGGTCGCCCCGCCGGTGATCGATCCCAAATCGGTGGAGACGCAGGCCGTCGCCCCGGAGGACGATCCGCTGAAGCGGCCCGACGGCTTCGGCGACCTCGCCGAGCTCAAGCCCGTGCCGGTGCTGATGAAGGCGGCCAAGAGCGGCTGGGACGACGCCTTCGCCAGCATTGTCGCGACGCTCAGGCAGGTCGACGCGGAAATGACCCGGCTCGGCCTCAAGCCCCATGGCGCGCCCTTCGTCATCTACACCGCGACGGGCGAGGAGAGCTTCGACTATGAGGTCGCCGTTCCCTTTGACGGGGCGACGACGGAAAAGCCCGGCAATGGCGTGGTGTTCTCCGCCTCGCCCGCCGGCAAGGCGCTGCGCTTCACCCATCGCGGACCCTATGACGCCATGGACCCGACCTATGAGCAGATCGCCAACCTGCTCGACGCCAAGGATCTGGAAGCGCAGGATCTCTATGTCGAGGAATACCGCTCCGACCCCCGCACAACGTCGCCGGACGATCTGGTGATCGACATCTGGGTGCCGCTGAAGTGAGGCACCGCGGTGGTTCCTCGCGACGTCATGGCCGGGCTTGACCCGGCCATCCACGTCTTCCTTTTCCCATGCGCCGGTTGAAGTCGTGGATGCCCGGGGCAAGCCCGGGCATGACGCACGAGGCCGAAGGGCTTTGCGCTGGGCCCCGGATCATCGGTGCGCATGCGCGCACCTCGTCCGGGGAACGAAGCCAGGTGGGTCTTCCGTGCCCCGGACCAGCCGCGCGAAGCGTGGCGCCGATCCGGGGCCCAGGGGAAACTCTTCGGCATTCTTGCTGTTGCCGCCCATTGCGCGCCGCACAGCCACCCCGCGCGGGGCGCAGTCGCCATGCGGGCTCCCCTGTGCTATGAGGCGCGCAAACGGACACCTTCGATAAAGCCATGAACCTGATCGATACCACAGCGGCCCAAGCCGCCGGGGCAGCTGTTGCTGGGGCCTCTACCGGCGTCGCGCCGATGGCCGTTGCGGCCGCCCCCGCCAAGCGCTCCCTCGCCGGGCTCGACCGCGCCGGCCTTGGCGCCGCGCTTGCCGAAATCGGCGTGCCCGAGCGCGAGCGCAAGATGCGCGTCGCCCAGCTCTGGCACTGGATCTATCTGCGCGGCATCACCTCCTTCGACGACATGACCAATGTCGGCAAGGGCCTGCGCACCCAGCTCGCCGACGCCTTCACGCTCGCCCGGCCGGAAGTGGTGGTCGAGCAGGTGTCGAATGACGGCACCCGCAAATGGCTGCTGCGCCTGCCCCCCGACATCGCCGGCGACAAGCCGCATGATGTGGAGATGGTCTACATCCCCGAGAGCGACCGCGGCACGCTCTGCGTCTCCTCTCAGGTCGGCTGCACGCTCAACTGCTCCTTCTGCCACACCGGCACGCAGCGCCTCGTGCGCAACCTCACGAGCGCCGAGATCATCGCGCAGGTGATGGTGGCGCGCGACCGGCTCGGCGACTATCCCGGCATGGCCCGCGCGGTCGGCCCCGGCCTGCCGACCGAAGGCGACCGGCTGGTGACCAATATCGTCTTCATGGGCATGGGCGAGCCGCTCTATGCCTATGACTCGGTGGCGACCTCCATCGAGGTGCTGGCCGATGGCGAGGGCCTCGGTATCGGCAAGCGGCGCATCACCGTCTCCACCTCCGGCGTGGTGCCGGAGATCGAAAAGCTCGGCCGCGAGGTCGGGCCGATGCTCGCCATCTCGCTGCACGCGGTGCGCGACGAGCTGCGCGACGTGCTGGTGCCGATCAACAAGAAGTACCCGCTGAAGGAGTTGCTGGAGGCCTGCCGGACCTATCCGCCGGCGTCCAACGCCAAGCGCATCACCTTCGAATACGTCATGCTCAAGGGCGTGAACGATTCACCGGCCGACGCCAAGGCGCTGGTGAAGCTGCTCGCCGGCATTCCCGCCAAGATCAACCTGATCCCGTTCAACCCGTGGCCGGGCACCAAATATGAGTGCTCGGACTGGGAGACGATCGAGACCTTCTCCGACATCGTGTTCCGCGCCGGCTATTCGAGCCCGGTGCGCACGCCGCGCGGGCGTGACATCCTCGCCGCCTGCGGCCAGCTCAAGAGCGAGACCGAGAAGCTGACCGCCCGCGAGCGCCTCGCCTTGCGCGCCATGGCGGCGGCGGCGGAATAGGCGGAGCTCATGGATTCGCTGCTGCGGCTGTTGCTGCGCCTCGTCCTCGTGCCGCTCGGCGGCGTTGTCGGCATGACGGCGGCGCTGGTCGTCATCATGGTCGGCTACTGGCAGCTGGGCGATGTGCTCTCCGGTTCGCCCGAGGTGGAGTTCCTCGCGCTGATGGAGGCTCTCTCGGCCGCCGCCTTCGTGATGATGGCGATCGTGCTGGTGATGGGCGGCATCGCGCTGATCGGCATCTTGTTCGCCGAAGCCTTCGCCGTGCGCTCGTGGATCTTCCACACCGCCAATGGCGCGGTCTCGGCCTGGATCGCGGCGCAGATATTCCCGCCCTTCCCGGATACGCCGGTGCCGTTTGACGGGCTGCTCTACATCATCGGCGCGGGGCTGGCTGGCGGTCTCGCCTATTGGGCGGTGGCGGGCTGGAGCGCCGGCTTCTGGAAACCGCTCGGGCGCGCCTATCCGGTTGCCTCGCCGCACGATGTTTCCGGCGCCCCGCCCCCGCGCATCCCGCCGCAGGACTGAGACCGGCGGCTTGCCCCTGCTAGGCCGCCGCTCCCGGCGCGCGGTACTTGCGCGCGGGCGCGCCATGCCTATAGTCCGCGCGCCTTTAAAGCTCATGCCTCTCTCTCGTGCGGAATCCTTCGACATGGCTGACGTCAAGCGCGTGGTCCTCGCCTATTCGGGCGGTCTCGACACCTCGGTGATCCTGAAATGGCTGCAGACCACCTATGGCTGCGAGGTGGTGACCTTCACCGCCGATCTCGGCCAGGGCGAGGAGCTGGAGCCGGCGCGCAAGAAGGCGGAGATGCTCGGCATCAAGCCCGAGCACATCTTCATCGAGGATGTGCGCGAGGAGTTCGTGCGCGACTATGTGTTCCCGATGTTCCGGGCGAACGCGCTCTATGAGGGCCAGTATCTGCTGGGTACCTCCATCGCCCGCCCGCTGATCGCCAAGAAGCAGATCGAGATCGCCCGCAAGGTCGGCGGCGATGCCGTGTCGCACGGCGCCACCGGCAAGGGCAACGATCAGGTGCGCTTCGAGCTGAGCTATTACGCGCTGGAACCGGAGATCAAGATCATCGCGCCGTGGCGCGAATGGGATTTGCGCTCGCGCGAGCAGCTCATCGCCTTCGCCGAGAGCCACCAGATCCCGATCGCCAAGGACAAGCGCGGCGAAGCGCCGTTCTCGGTCGACGCCAACCTGCTGCACTCCTCCTCCGAGGGCAAGGTGCTGGAAGACCCGTCCGTCGAGGCGCCCGAGATGGTCTATATGCGCACCATCGCGCCCGAGGACGCGCCGGACAAGGCGACCTACATCACCATCGATTTCGAGCAGGGCGATGCGGTCGCCATTGACGGCGAGGCGCTGTCCCCAGCCAACCTGCTGACCCGCCTCAACGCGCTCGGCAAGGAGAACGGCATCGGCCGGCTCGACCTCGTCGAGAACCGCTTCGTCGGCATGAAATCGCGGGGTGTTTATGAAACGCCGGGCGGCACCATCCTGATCGCGGCCCATCGCGGCATTGAGAGCATCACGCTCGACCGCGGCGCGGCGCATCTCAAGGACGAGCTGATGCCGCGCTATTCGGAGCTGATCTATAACGGCTTCTGGTTCTCGCCCGAGCGCGAGATGCTGCAGGTGCTGATCGACAAGAGCCAGGAGCTGGTCACCGGCCGGGTGCGGCTGAAGCTCTACAAGGGCAATGTCACCGTGGTCGGCCGCGAGAGCCCCTATTCGCTCTACAATCAGGATCTCGTGACATTCGAGGAAGGCGCGGTCGCCTATGACCACCGCGACGCGGCGGGCTTCATCAAGCTCAACGCGCTCCGCCTGCGCACCCTCGCCAATCGCGACCGCAAGGTCGGCCGCTGAGATCCCGGCACGCCGGCTGATCGCTCCGCGCGTCACCTAAAAACAAACCGCCCCGCAGCGATGCGGGGCGGTTTTCGTTTGCAGGGTTGGTGAGGAGAGGGCGAAGAACTCTCCCTCAGAACCCCCTCCCTCAGACCCCCCCTCAGAACCGGATGCTCAACCGTGCGTTGACGCCGTTCTCGCTGACGCCGTCGCCATACTGGCCGGTATAGGCGATGCCCAGCGTCGCGGTGGCGCTGATCAGCATGTCGAGCCCGGCCTCGATCACCGCCGCGTCCTCGGCGATCGGCGCGCCGGTGACGGTGAAGGCGTCGGAGCCCGCAAAGGCCTGCGTCACCGTCGGGTCGATGTCGCCGAAAGCATGGCGCCAGCCCAGCGCGCCGCGCAGCGTCGCCGCCGTCGAGCCGAAGGCGATCTCCTTGGCAAGGCGCACGCCCAGCGTGGTGAAGGTCGTGTCCATGGTCTGCGAGTCGCCCGTTAAGGCTGCCGCGCCGCCCTCTTCCGTGTAGCCGTCCTGGTGCAGGCTGACATAAGAGAGGTTGGCGAAGGGCTCGAAGGCGATGCCGGCGGCGTCGATGCGGTAGCCGAGTTCGCCGAAGGCCTGCACCGTCCCGGCGTCATAATCCGCCGACAGGCTGTCGGAATAGCCGGTGAAGGCGACGCTGCGGTTGGTCGAGATGTCCTGCCACGTATAGGCGAGGCCGGTGCGCAGCGCGAGCGGCCCCCATTCGTTACCGCCATAGACGCCGATGTGCCAGTTGTCGCTCGAGCCGGAGGAGTTGCGGCCCGAGATGGAGAAGTCGGTGTAGCTGTAGCCGCCGGCGACGCCCACGCGCCAGCCCTCGCCGACCCGCGTGTCGGCGCCGATCAGGAAGCCGCCGGTGGAATCGGAGACGCCGGCGGCGTTGGAATTGCCGTCCATCTCGCCCCAATTGCCGAAGGCGGTCGACCACAGCGCGAAGCGTTCCACCGGCGCGAGCGCCGGGGCCGCCTTGACCGGCATGCTCATGTCAGCCGCGACCTTGATCGGCGACGGCGCCGCATAGGCCAGCGCGCCCGAGGACGTCTCGACCACATTGACCACCGTGCCGGCGGAGGCCCCGACGCCACCCTGCGCCGCCCGCAGCCGGTCATTCAGCGCGCCGCGAATGAGCGAGGACTGTTCCATGAACAGGCTCTGCGTCGAGGCATGCACCTCGCCGGAGAGCTGGTCATAGGCCCATTGCGCCTCGCCGGCCGAGGTGAGGAACAGGAGCGAATTGTACAGCGCGAGCGAGGCCCCGCTCTGCGGCAGCGTGCCCAGCGCCGCCGAGGTGGCGATCTGGTTCGGCGTCACCGCGACGCTGGTGAAGGCATCGGGCGAGGCCACGGCGATGACGACAGTCACCCCGGTGGCGAATTCCTCGGCCTGCGCCCGCAGGAAGATCGAGGTCGTCGTCACCTCGCTGAAGGAGCCGCTGACACCTCCCGCCGCCTCCAGGATGGTGTAGCTCTGGCCGCTGACATAGCTCACCTCCGGGTCGAGCGCGACGAGGTTCAGCGTGGCGCCGTTCAGGGTGATCTGGCCGGTGGCCGAGATGAGGTCGCTCGTCCCGTCGCCCGCCAGCTCCACCTGATAGGTCGAGCCGGTCAGGAAGGTGACGTCGCCGGTGACGTGAATGGTGCCGATGGAGTTGCCGGGCGACAGCGTGCCGCCGCTGGCGACGGTGACCGAGCCGGTGGTGCCGATGCCGCCCAGCGTCGCGCCGTCGGCGACGAAGACCGCGCCGGCGATGCTCGCACCGGCATGGCTGGAATCGCCGACCACCAGCTTGCCGTCGGCCACGGTGACGAGGCCGTCGAAGCTGGACACGCCGTTCAGCGTCAGCGTGGCGTCGCCCTGCTTGGTGAAGCTGCCCGTGCCGGTGATGGCACCGGCATAGACGCTGGCCACGTCCAGGTTCGTGGTGAGAAGCTGGTTGCCGAGGGCGAGCGTCGCGCCGGTGGCGGTGCCGGAGAGCGCGCCGATGGTGATGGGATTTGCGGCGTCGGAGATGTCGAACACGGCGGTGTCGCCGTTGAGGGCCAGCGCGCCGCTGCTGGCGAGCGCGCCATTGCCGGCGAGAGCCAGGGTGCCGGCGAGGATGGTCGTGCCGCCCGTATAGTCGCTGACCCCGGTGAGGGTCTGCGTCGTCGTGCTATCGACAATGAGCGCGCCGGTGCCGGTGATGGTGCCCGCGAAATTCGCCGGACCCGCGCCGCCCAGCGTCAGGCTGCCGCCATCGATCAGCACGGTGGCGAGTCCGTCGCCGCTGTTCTGCAACCCGGCGACGGTGACATTGACATCGTCGATGGTGAGCTGCGCGCCATCGGCGAGGATGACCAGGTTGCTCGCCGAAGCGGCGGCATCATTGGCCAGCACCAGCGTGCCGGCGGTCACGCCGATATAGCCGGTGAAATTGTTGACGCCGCTGAGGATCTGCGTGCCCGTCCCCATTTGCAGCACCGAGCCGAGCAGGCTCAGCCCGCCGCCGCCGGTGATCGAGCCGGCATAGTCATAGGTGCCGCTGTCGGCCATCAGGTGGATTGACCCGGCCAGCACCAGCGACACCTCGCTGCCAGCGACGCCGTTGAGGCCGTAGACATTGGTGGCGATGTTGTTGAGCTCCAGCACCGCCGTGCTGCCGGAGAGATTGACCGCGCCGGTGCCGAGCGCGTCGGCATTGGTCACTTCCAGCGTGCCGGCCGCGATCTCGGTGCCACCGGAATGGGTATTGGCGCCGGTGAGGGTGAGCGTGCCCGCGCCCTCCTTCACCAGCGCGCCGGTGCCGGTGAAAACGCCGCCAATGCTGATATCGAAGCCGTTGCTGTCGATCGTGCCGCCGCCCGCCTCCAGCGTGACGCTGCCGGTGAGGAAGCCCGACATGAAGTTGGCGTTGGTCTTGTTCGCACGCAGCACGCCGCCATCAAGGTTCATGGTCGACACGCCGCCGTAGCGCGCGAAGCCATCCGTCGCCAGCACGCCGCTCCCGTTGGTCGCGTCGCCGGAGATATTGATGACGTTGGTGGTGAAGCCGTCGCCGTAGAACCAGAAATCGCCCGTACTTAGCGTGGCGCCGGCCTCGATGTTGAGCGTGTTGTCGCCGCCATTGTCCTGCATCGCCACATAGAGGCTCGATATCACCACGCTATCCCCCGCCTCGGATCCCGAAGGAAGGCCGATGGTCAGGGTGGTGGGTCCGACTGGCGGTACGCCCGCGCCGATCCCGAGTCCTTCGGCGAAATCGGCGGATGTTCGCAGGGCGAGTTCGCCACTGCGGACCTCGATATACCGTAGCGTGTCCAGGCTGCCGGTCAGTGTGAGGGTGGCATCGCCCTTTTTGACCACATAATAACCGCTGCTGACGCTGAAGCCGCCAGCATAGGTTCCGTCGGTGTCCTGAACAATGTTCAGGGAATTGGCGCCCAACGTCACAACGGCGTCCGAGGCGGTGCCGGACAGCGAGCCGATGGTGGCGAATCCAAAAGTGCCCGCGCCGGACAGGTCGAGCACGGCGGTGTCGCCATTCAGCGCGACCCCGCCCGCGGTCGGCAGGGCCGTGGTCGAGGTGATGGCCAGCGTGCCCGCCTCGATCACCGTACCGCCGGTATAGCCATTCGTGCCGGAGAGGGTCAGCGTGGCGCTGCCGGTCTTGGTCAGGCTGCCCGTGCCGGTGATGGTGCCAGCATAGGTGCCCGCGGTCGTCTGGTCGACCGTGAGGTTCTTCTCCCCGGCGGTGACGGTGCCGGCGCTCGACCCGGAAAGGTCGTCCAGGCTCGTGCCGGCGGCGGTAATGCCGGAAATGTCCAGCGTGGCGTTGACGGTGACGCTGGAGGCATCCTCCAGCGTGGCGCCGCCGGTCAGGGCCAGCGTGCCGGCGCTGACGACGACGGTCATCTCGTCGCCGACGCTGCCATCGTTAACGGTCCAGGTCGAGGTGCCCGCCTTCTCCAGCGTGCCGAAGCCGCTTCCGGCGATGGTGCCGAGCGTGCCGTTGAAGCTCGCTGACACATTGTTGCTGCCGCCCAGCACGAGGGTGTCGTCACGGCCCGCGCCGGTAATGGCGCCGGTGATCGTGCCGAGGTCGCCGGAGCTGTCGGCGCGCATTTCGAGCACATTCGTGCCGCCGGTGAAGGCGATGGCCGCCGCGGTGCCGATGCCCTGCGTGCCGCCGCTGATGGAACCCGCAGCGCCGTCGAGAATGACGGTCAGATCGGCGCCGGTGATGCCGGCGCCACCGGTCGGGTTCGACCCCGTGCCACTCGCCCCGCCCGTTACCGCCGACTGGACGAGGATGGTCGTCGCGCCCGTGCTGCCGGTCGCGTCAATGCCGGCACCGCCGATGCCGCTGCCGAATATGCCGTCGGTGGCCGACCCGCCGGTGACGGACGCCCTGATCAACAGCGAGGTATCGCCGCTAGTGTCGGTCAGGAGGATGGCGGCGCCGCCATTCGCGCCGATACTCGCGCCCGAACCGGCCGCGCCCCCGCTCACCGTGCCCTCGAAGGTGAAGCTGTTGTCGCCGGTGGCGCCATTGAGTACGAAGCCGCTCGCGCCGTTGCCGCCCTGATTAGAGGCGTTGATACCGGAGCCGCCATTGCCGCCGGTGAGAGCCGCGCCGATGGTCAGCGTGTTGTCGCCGGTCGGCTGATAGATGACGAGGCCGCTGCCGCCATTGCCGCCCGTTGCCGCCCAGCCATAGCCGCCGCCATTGCCGCCAGTGATCGTGGCCACATCAGCCGCGTCGATGGTGGCTGTTGTCCCGGTAAGGCCGGTGATTACCGCGCCGAAGCCGCCGCCGCCGCCGCCGCCGCCCGCCCCGGCAAAGCCGGCCGCGCCGCCATTGCCGCCAGTGCCGCCGGTGACGGAATTGCTCAGGTCGCCAATCGCGCCGACAAAGCCATGCACGCCACCGCCGCCGCCGCCGCCGGAATTGTTATCCCCGCCGGCCTCACCATCGTTACCGCCTGCGCCTTCCCACTCACCACCGCCGCCGCCAGCGCCGCCGCCCGTGGAGGCGGCGCCGCCGTCGCCACCCACGACACCGCTACCGCCGCCGCCACCACCGGTGGTCATTTCCGCATCCGATCCGGCGGCGCCATCGCCGCCTGTCCCGGTGCTGCTGGCCGCGCCGCCGACGCCCGCGCCGACCCAAACGGACACGCCGCCCGCGCCACCATCGCCATCCGCCGCGCGGGCGGGGGCGAGGGGCACGAGCAGCGCGGCGACAACCAGCGTGCCGGCGAGGGAATTCATGAGCAGGGTGCGGTGGTGAACGCGCGGGTTGCTGCGGTTGCACGACAGAATGAGAGAGCTTGCGCCCCCGATGCGATGTCCCAGACTCACGTGAATCCCCCGATACTTAACAGGGGTACGTCTAACAGCGGAGTAACACGGAGTGTCGACCATATTGATGGTAGGGGGGTGTCGATTTTTGGTTGGATTGCCCTTTTCGCATCGGCCCTTAGGCTCCTGATTTGCCGCACAATCCGTTGGCGGCAGAGCTATGGGGCGGCACGGTGAGCGCCACAGGGGGGGCGCTCCAGCCGCACGCGAACGCGGCGCTGGAGCGATCCGAACGGCCTCACGCCGACTTTCTGAAAACCCCGACCTCGATCTCGTCGCCCGCCGCGCCGATGATGCCGGCGGGGTCGTTGGCGAGTTCGAGGTCGGTCTCGTCGATGGCGGCGGGCGCGTTCAGGCGCGGCGCCGGGCGCATCAGCAGCTGCGCGGCGAGCGCGATCAGCGCCATGCCGGGCATCACCACGCTCATCGCCAGCGTCGGCGACGGGAAGAGGCTCGCGGCCGCCGAGCCGGCAAAGCCGCCGCCGATCTGCAGGCAGCCCATCAGCGCCGCCGCCGAGCCGGCAATGGCCGGCGAGCCGGACAGCGCGGCGGTGGTGGCACCCGGCATCACCAGCGCCATGCCGCAGGCCCACACCGCGACCGGCCCCATCACCGTGGCGAAGGAGAGCGGCAGAACGAGCGGGAAAAGCGCCATCGCCGCGCCGGCCAGTGTCACCATGCCGAGCCCGATAGGGATGAGCCGATTGGCGTCCACCCGCTTCATCGCCTGCCCCGCGAGGATCGTCCCGCCCATATAGGCGCCGGTCTGGCAGATCATGGCGAGGCCGAACTGGGTCGGGGTGAGGCCGACCGCGTCGATCAGCACGAAGGGCAGGATGGCGCCGAGCGCGTAGATGCCGCCGACCGAGAAGCCGATGGTGAGGCTCGCCCGCATGAATCCGGTGTCGCGCAGCAGCGTGGCGTAATTGCCGAGAATGCGCGTGGGGCGCGCCTGCGCCGGGTCGGGCTTCGGGTTGGTCTCGGGCACGGCGAGCACGATCAGGCCGAGCGCGGCAAGGCCGTAGAGCACCATCACATAGAAGATGGGCTGCCAGCCGAACGCCACGAGAATTGCCCCGCCCAGCGTCGGCGCGACCGCGGGGCCGACCGCCAGCATGGTGCCGATGAGGTTGAGGATGCGCGCCGAGGGCTGGCCGATGAACTGGTCGCGCACGATGGCGCGGGCGATGGCCGGCCCGGCGGCGACGCCGATGCCCTGCAGGACGCGCCCGGCGATCAGCCAGCCGACGCTCGGCGCCGTCGCGGCGATCAGGCTGCCGGCGACATAGAGGGTGAAGAAGCCGATGGCGGCGGGGCGTCGCCCATAGGCATCCGACAGCGGCCCGCACAGAAGCTGCGCCAGCGCGAAGGCGCCGAAATAGACGGAGAGGGTCAGCTTCAACGTCGAGGCGGTGCTGCCGAAGGCGGTCACCAGCTCCGGCATGGCCGGCGTGTAGAGCGACATGCTCAAGGGGCCGATGACGATGATGAGCGCGCCGATGATGGCGGTGCGCCGCTCGCTCATTACCGGAACAGCCTCGGGACGAAGGTGTGTGCTCATGCGCTCTCTCCCCGGCCGGGCGCGCACAGATTGGCGCGGATGAGCTGGAGCGCGTGGCGCAGCGCGTCGCGCTCTAAGGGGGCGACGCCGTCCAGCGCCTCCTCGCGCGCGGTCGCGGCGGCGGCGAGGATGCGCTCCAGCAAGGGCGCGGCGTCCGGCGTGAGCCGCACGATCTTGGCGCGGCGGTCGCTCGGGTCGGGATCGCGGGCGATCACGCCCAGCGCTTCCAGCCGGTCGAGATAGCCGACCATGGTCATCGGCTCGATACTCATGCGCTCGGCCAGCGCCCCCTGGCGCAGGCCGGGATTGATCTTGAGATGCAGCAGCGTGCGCGCCTCGCCCGCCGTGATGCCGAGACCCGCCTCGGTGAAGGCGCGGTCCATGCGCGCCCGGTAGAGCCGGGCAGCGTCGACAAGGATGAAGCCGAGAGGAATGTCCATCATGATAAGCTGGACATATAGTAAGGTAGACTTACGATCAACTGCGACTTTTAGTGGGGGAGGCTCGCGTGTTCGGGTGGGGCGTCATCCCGGACGACCAAAGGCCGGGCCGGGATGACGCGAGGGGCATGAGGCGTCACCTCCCCCAACCACGTCATCCCCGGGCTTGACCCGGGGATCCACGACTGACGCGCGGCACCGAAGACGTGGATGGCCGGGTCAAGGCCATGACGGCGTAAGGGGCTGGAAGGTATGGCCGGGGATGGGCCTTCCCGTTGTCCTCAGTCCAGCGGAACCTTGCGGTTCTCGCCGAGATTGGCGCGCTCGCCGGAGATGCGGGCGGCGAGCATTTTCAGCGTGATGAGGATGGAGGAGCCGGTGCCGTCCCAATATTCCGCGTCGGAGGGCAGGAAGCGCAACACACGGATATTCGGATCGTCCTTCCCGTCCGGCCAATAGGCGCGGGCGGCGTCGTTCCACAGCTCGTCCACCTTGGCGCGGTCGTCGAGCACCTCGCATTCGCCGGAGACCGAGAGGAAGTCGTTGCCCGACGATTTGGCGAAGGTCAGGCAGCCCTGCGGGTCGCGCGCCAGCTCGTCATCGACATGACCGCGCCGGTCGGTGAGGAACCAGATGCAGCCTTCCTCGCGGGACGGGAAGGCGTGCATCGGCCGGCCGCGCAGGGTCAGGCCCTGCTTCGTCACCAGCATGCAGGTGCGGATTTCCGTCATCATCGCCCAGGCGGTGTCGATGGCGTCGGATGTCGTCTTGTCGCTGTGGTCCATGAATGCCTCCTGTTTCGGAAGAGGCAACCCGTGGCGGGGACGAGGGTTCCGGCCGGGAGGCAGTCATCGCTGCGCGATGTCATGGTGTTCTGGCACGGGCCGGCTATTGTTGGGGTAATGCCTCAAGGAGTTCCCGCATGCCCTGGTCGCTTACCGTCGGCTATGTCTATGGCACGGCCGTGCGTATCCACGTCACCTTCCTGCTGTTCCTGATCTGGATCTGGGCCGCCTATTACCAGCAGGGCGGGGTCGGGGCGGCGTGGAACGGCGTTGCCTTCGTCGCGCTGCTGTTCCTCTGCGTGCTGCTGCACGAGTTCGGCCACATCTTCGCGGCGCGGCGCTACGGGGTGAAGACGCCGGAGGTGACGCTCTGGCCGTTCGGCGGCATCGCCCGGCTGGAGCGCATCCCGGAAAAGCCGTCGGAGGAGCTGGTGGTGGCGCTCGCCGGGCCGGCGGTGAATGTGGTGATCGCGCTGGTGCTGCTGGTGCTGCTCGGTGGCGATGTCGGCATGGAGCACATCGAGAAGATCGAGAACCCGCAATCGAGCCTGATGGCCAAGCTCGCCGCCGCTAACATCTTCCTCGTCGTGTTCAACCTCATCCCCGCCTTTCCGATGGATGGCGGGCGGGTGCTGCGGGCGCTGCTTGCCATGAAGATGGGCCATGCCCAGGCGACGCAGGCCGCGGCCTCGATCGGTCAGGCGCTGGCGGTCGGCCTCGGCCTGCTCGGCATCTTCGGCAACCCGATGCTGATCATCATCGCCGTCTTCGTTTTCCTTGCCGCCTCGGGCGAGGCCGGGCAGGTGCAGATGAAGCAGGTGGCGCAGGGCCTTCTGGTGCAGGACGCGATGATCACCCAGTTCGAGACGCTGGGCCCGCAAGCGAGCGTCGGGGACGCCGCCGAGGCGCTGATCCGCACCACGCAGAAGGAATTCCCCATCGTCGACGGCGCCGGCCATCTGCGCGGCGTGCTGACCCGCGACGCGATGATCCGGGCGCTGCAGGCCAAGGGTCCGGCTTCCTCCGTGCTAGAGGCGATGGGCGAAGTGCCGACCGTGCCGATGCGCGCGCCGCTCGACCGGGCGCTGAAGCTCATCACCCAGAGCGGCGCACCGCTGGTAGGCGTGATCGATGCGGAGGGGCGGCTCGCGGGGCTGCTCTCGCCGGAGAATGTCGGCGAGATGATGATGTTGCGCGCCGCCCAGCCGGAAGGCCGCTTCGGCCCGTGGGCCCGCAAGCCCACGGCCTGAGGCCGGAAGCTTCGCGGCCTGAGGAGACGGAGGAGGGCCGGTCAGCTCTCCCGGACGCCGGTCATGCGGGTGAAGGCGGGCGGGTCGCTGGCGGGGAAGCTCTCATCGAGCGCCTCGTCGACATCCGCCTCATTCGGCTGCGATTCACCGGGCCGGATCACCTGCGTCCCCCCAGGCACCCCGCCATCGGAGGGCTCGACCGCGCCCGTCGTGCCACTGAAGGAGGGCGGGTCGCTCGCCGGGAAGGTGTCCTCGATGGTGGTGTCGACCTCGCGGTCGGAGTAATCGGTGCTCTCGCCCGGCCTTGGGTTCGATGCCGGGGCGGGGCGGGGCTCGCCGTCGCGCGGATGGCTCATGGTGCAATCTCCCTCATCTGTACCGGGACAACTGGGCAACCTGCCTCCGGGTTCAAGCCGCTGAGGCGCCGAGGTCCGTGTTTCGCACGGCGGGAACCGGTGACGCGGCGTCGGCGTTGCCTTCCACACGCCGCGCCCAGCGCGCGCGGCGCGCCGGTTCGGACCGGTCGCGAAAGGCCGGCCGACCGTCCCGCAACCGAGGAGGTAGGCTGATGACCCCCGATCAGGAACCCGTTCGTCTGCAATACTGGCCGCCGTCTCGCACTGTGGACTCCCCCGATGGCTGGCCCGACAGCTATGAATTCGACAGCGTCGAGGACGCAGTGGCCTTCGCAATGACCCAGTCGCCGGCCGACCGGGAGCTCGCCTGGCTGCGCGACAGCGAGGGCAACATATTGAAGCTGCCGCAGATTCGGCGTCTGTGGGCGCTGCGCGCGGCGGGCTGACCTCGCGTTCACGCGCCCCTTCGCACGCCCTTTGGCCCAGCGGCGTTGATATCCGGGCGGTTCTGAGTATAGTGCGCCGCAAAATTCTGGCGCGGGTCCGAACTGCCTTCGGGCCCGCTTTTTGGTGTTATTCATGAAGCTGCGCAACATCGCCATCATCGCCCACGTCGACCACGGCAAGACCACGCTGGTGGACGAGCTGCTGAAGCAGTCCGGCTCCTATCGTGAGAACCAGCGCGTCGCCGAGCGTGTGATGGATTCGAACGACCTCGAAAAGGAGCGCGGCATCACCATCCTCGCCAAGGCCACCTCGGTGGTCTGGAAGGATACCCGGATCAACATCGTCGACACCCCCGGCCACGCCGATTTCGGCGGCGAGGTGGAGCGCATCCTGAACATGGTGGACGGCGCCATCGTGCTGGTCGACGCCGCCGAGGGCCCGATGCCGCAGACCAAGTTCGTGGTCGGCAAGGCGCTGAAGGTCGGTCTCCGCCCGATCGTGGCGATCAACAAGGTCGACCGCTCCGACGCCCGCTCGCAGGAAGTCATCAACGAGGTGTTCGACCTGTTCGCCGCGCTCGACGCGAGCGACGAGCAGCTCGACTTCCCGATCCTCTACGGGTCGGGCCGCAATGGCTGGATGGCCCATTCGGCGGAAGGTCCGCAGGACGAGGGCATGGCCCCGCTGTTCGACCTCGTGCTCAAGCACGTTCCCGAGCCCACCGTCGATGACGGCCCGTTCCGCATGATCGGCACGCTGCTGGAAGCCAACCCCTTCCTCGGCCGCATGATCACCGGGCGCATCACCTCCGGCTCGATCAAGCCGAACCAGTCGATCAAGGTTCTGGCGCAGGACGGCTCGCTGGTCGAGCAGGGCCGCGTCTCCAAGATCCTCGCCTTCCGCGGCATTGAGCGCCAGCCGATCGAAGAGGGCGTGCAGGGCGACATCATCGCCATTGCCGGCCTCTCCAAGGGCACCGTCGCCGACACTTTCTGCGACCTCTCGGTCGATGCGCCGCTCAAGGCCCAGCCGATCGACCCGCCGACCGTCACCATGTCCTTCATCGTCAACGATTCGCCGCTCGCCGGCACCGAAGGCGACAAGGTCACCAGCCGCGTCATCCGCGACCGCCTGCTGCGCGAGGCCGAGGGCAATGTCGCGCTGAAGATCGAGGAATCCAGCGACAAGGACTCGTTCTTCGTGTCCGGTCGCGGTGAACTCCAGCTCGCCGTGCTGATCGAGACCATGCGTCGCGAAGGCTTCGAGATCGCCGTCTCGCGCCCGCGCGTCGTGTTCAGCAAGGACGAGGCGACCGGCGATATCCTCGAGCCGATCGAGGAAGTGCTGATCGACGTCGACGAGGAATATTCCGGCGTGGTCGTCCAGAAGATGAGCGAGCGCCGCGCCGAGATGGTGGAGATGAAGCCGTCGGGCGGCAGCCGCCAGCGTCTCGTCTTCTACGCCCCCACCCGTGGCCTCATCGGCTATCAGGGCGAGCTGATGACCGATACGCGCGGCACGGCGATCATGAACCGCCTGTTCCACGCCTATCAGCCGCACCGCGGCGAGATCCCCGGCCGCCGCAACGGCGTGCTGATCTCGAACGAGGCCGGCGAGGCCGTGGCCTATGCGCTGTGGAACCTCGAGGATCGCGGCCCGATGATGATCGAGCCGGGCTGGAAGGTCTATCAGGGCATGATCATCGGCGAGCACAACCGCGAGAACGATCTCGAGGTGAACGTGCTCAAGGGCAAGAAGCTCACCAACATCCGCACCACCTCGAAGGACGAGGCCGTGCGCCTCACCCCGCCGATCCGCATGACGCTGGAGCGCTCGCTGGCCTGGATTCAGGACGACGAGCTGGTCGAGGTGACGCCGAAGTCGATCCGCATCCGCAAGCGCTTCCTCGACCCGAACGAGCGCAAGCGCGAGGAGCGCCGCAAGGAATCCGAGGGCGTCTGACGCCCTCCCTTCTCCCGCTGCAACGGTACCAGCGTGGCGCCCGCGCCACGCTCACGCAAATGCTTCGTGCATTCTGGCGTCAAGCCCCTTGATCCGGCGGAGCGGTTTTGCTCCCATCGGGGGGATGAGCACGCTCCTTATCGAGACCCGCCGGGCGCGCCCGGCCCACGCCGCGGACATCGCCGATATCCATGATTCGGCGTGGCGCGCGACCTATCGCGGCCTGATACCGGGTATGGAGCTGGAGAAGATGGTCCAGCGCCGTGGCCCGCTCTGGTGGGAGACCGCGATCAAGCGCGGCTCGCGCGTGCTGGTGCTGACCTTCGGCGACGCGGTGGCGGGCTATGCCAATGTCGGGCGCAACCGCGCGCGCGGCCTGCCCTATGAGGGCGAGATTTACGAGCTCTATCTGCGGCCGGAATATCAGGGCCTCGGCTTTGGCCGGCGCCTGTTCGAGGATGCGCGCAAGGAACTGGTGAGCGCCGGTTTCGACGGCCTCGCCGTCTGGGCGCTCGCCGATAACGAACCCGCGCTCGGCTTCTACAAGGCGCTCGGCGGCATGCGGGTGGCCCGCTCGTCGGAGAGTTTCGGCGGCCGCACGCTGGAAAAGCTCGCCTTCGGCTGGAACGGCTGAGCCTTCATTTCCTCGCCAGACGAGGGGCCGCCTGAGGGCTCGCCGCCGCCGCCGTGCTGGCGGCAGTCCGGGAACGCGGCACGCCATCCCATACACCGTCATGGCCGGACTTGACCCGGCCATCCACGTCTTCGCCTCGCGGTTCCCAAGTAGTGGATCCCCGGGTCAAGCCCGGGGATGACGATGCTTGGGGAGAGCCGGAAGCCGCGCCGCTCACTCCCCGACCAGCGCCTGAAGCCGGGCGGTGAGGGTGGCGGGGTCGCCTTTGAGCCGGAAGGTCTTCAGCCGCGCCGTCGCGCCGCTCACCAGTTCGACGCTGGAGGGGGCGATGCCCGCGCCCTTGGCAAGCAGCCGGGTAAGCGCCGCATTGGCCTTGCCGTCCTCCGCCGCGACGCTGACGCGGGCCTTCAGCGCCCGCCGCCCGTCGGCGAGGTCCACCAGCCCGTCAATGGCGTCGCGCCCGCCGCGCGGTGTTGCCCGCACGGTCACAAGGAGGCCATCAGCCGCCACCGACCAGGCGGATGGCGATCCGGCGCTCACGGGGCGTGCCGGCTGTTCAGACGAACAGCTCGAACACCAGGTTGCGGATGAAATAGAGGCCGATGATCAGCACCACCGGCGAGATGTCGATGCCGCCGAGATTGGGCAGGATGCGGCGCAGCGGCGCCAGCACCGGCTCGGTGGCGCGCCACAGGAACTCGCCGATGCTGCGCACGACCTGATTGTGCGCGTTGACGACGTTGAACGCCACGAGCCAGGACAGGATGGCCGAGGCGATGAGAATCCAGACGTAAAGCGTGATGATCGTGTCGAAAAGCCAGAGAAGCGAATACATCGCGAGCCTCGAAGCGGGGCGCAGGGCAGGACGTGTCGGGACGATACGTGTCGCACGATGCTTAAAGGCGCCGCCGCCCGGCGGCAACCCCATCCGTTGACGCGGGGCCGCGCGTTCGCCCCCAGCGCCGGGTGAAGGAGCGCCGGAGCGCGCCGGCCGGGGTTTTCAACAGCTCGGCCGGCCGTCGCACAGCTTCGTGACGATCCTTGGCAGGGCGCCTTGACAGCGGGGCGGCCGCAACCGTACAAGGCGCGGCCTGACGCGTGGGGCCGTAGCTCAGTTGGGAGAGCGCTGCAATCGCACTGCAGAGGTCAGGGGTTCAAATCCCCTCGGCTCCACCATCCCCCCGCGCTGGCATTTCTCTCAATTCGATCATTTCAGCCGCGTCACCGCGAGCGGAAAAGCCGCGTCGCCGCCGGCGATGTCGACCGTCGAACCGATCGAACGGTAGCTGATTTCCACGCCGCCGATCTTGCCGCTGCCGCTGACATAGCGGCTGCCGCCCTCCGGCCGGCAGCGCACCAGCGCGAGGTCGAGCAGGCGCACCGGCCCGTCCGCCTCGGGGGCGTTGTTGGACCAGGCGAGCAGCGGCGCCGGGCTGTCGATCACCTGCACGCCGCGCGCCTCCACGTCCAGGCAGCGGGTCGGGGCGTTGCCCTCGCGCCGCAGCACCACGGCGCTGCTGGAGCCGGGCCGGCTGCCGATGCCCTCGAAGCTGCCGCCCTCGAGGCGCACGCCCGACAGGTCGCCCAGCGGGTGGCTGAGGATCTTCAGCCCGTCGCCGAGCGGCGTGCGGATCACATTGTCGCGCAGGGTGATGTTGCGGCCCGGCTCATAGATGAAGATGCCGTGCGGATGGACCTTCTTCATCAGCCGCTGGCCCAGCACATTGTCCTTCAGCGTGCCCGCGTCGACGACGAGATTGCGCTCGATCAGCAGGTCGGACGCCATGCCGCCATCCATCGTCTCGCAGACAATGCCGGCGATGTTGGTGCGACGGATGCTGTTGTCGCGCAGATGGCCGTTCGGCACGGCAATGACGATGCCGCGCGCGCCGGAATCCTGCACGTCATTATTGTCGATCTCCACCCGCCGGATGTTCTGCGCATCGGAATGGCCGACATAGATGCCGTCATCGCCGGTCTCGCGCACGCGGCAACGGGTGATGCGGGTCTCGACCGCAGGGCTGACGATCCAGATGCCGGTATCGCCGATGGAGGCGTTGCTGTGGGGCTGGCTCTCGCGCCGCCCGCCGACATCACAGCCGGAAATGATAATGGACTCCGGCACGAAACGCGGCGCCTTGGCGTCCCCCCGGCCGATGGTAATGCCCATATTGTCGGCGGAGGGGATGGTGATGTCCTCGATCCGGTAGGCACGAAAGCCCGACAGGCCGACCATGTCGCTGCCGCCCGTGCGCACCGTGGGTCGGTTGTGGCGAAGAAGCAGCCCTTCAATATGCAGCGCCCCGCCCTGGCGCCGGGTCGCGGCAACCCGCAGGCGGGCGCCCATCTTCGGTTCGGGCGCGGTGAAGATGAACTCCGCCCCCTGACCATAGATGGCGAGACTTTCCAGCGTCGCCGAGCCGAGGAAAAGGTCGCCCGAGATCGCGTAGCGCCCGCCGGGAATGACCGCCTCGCTATAGCCGCCTGTCGCCAGTTCGGTGAAGAACGCCTGGAATGCCGTGCGATTGTCCGTGCCGCTGCCATCCTCCCCCGCATCGGCGGTAATCGCGAAATCCGTGGCGTTCAGGCGGCGCGAAGGGGCCGCGGATAACTGCGCAACGGCCGGCATGGCGATCAGGCTGGCACCCAAGGCGAGAGCGGAGCGGCGGCTGATCGGCATGCGTCGAGCTTCCCCTGAGTTGACGTCATCTTGGTGGCGGGGCGGGTATCGTCAAGCCTCGCGCCCATCATCGTGGCACGCCTGCCCCATCGTCCCCAATTCGCTCGCGGCGGGTCGGTAACATGTTGGGTGCTCGTCATCGGCATGATATTTGCCACGGCAATGGTGATTTGGGGCGTGCGCGTGAGTCTCAGTCATCGGCGCGACCACGGCGCTGTACCGGATAGAAGCGGCTTTGGGGCGGGGTAGAGTGATGAGGCAAGCACGGCCAGCATGGTTACATGCGGCAGGAGCGCGAGGCGGGGCGTGGGGCAACGGCTTCGCCTGTCCGCCGACATCTCGCACCTTCCGCACGGGCGTAGTGTCTCGCCCCTGGCGATGCCACGCGTGAGGCTGTCGTTCCGTCGATCGTTTTGACCCCGGCCGCTTTCGCTTCTCCGCTTTCTTTCAAACTTCGAGGCAATCCGCATGTCGTTTTCCGGCGGCGCCGCAACAGCCATCATTTTTGGCGGTGCGGGCTTTATCGGCACGCATCTGCTGGCCCATCTCAAGACCACCGGCCGCTATAGCCGGCTTATCTCCTACGATATCCGCGCGCCGCAGAGCCCGGTTGCCGGTGTGGAGTACATAATCGGCGACGTGCGCGAGCCGATCCGTCTGACGGGCGATCTGGCGGGCGCGGAGATCTACAATCTCGCGGCGGTCCACACCACGCCGGGCCATGAGGACTGGGAGTATTTCTGGACCAATGTGCTGGGCGCCACCCATGTGTGCGATTTCGCCAGCCGGATCGGCACCTCATTCCTGCTCTTCACCGCCTCGATCTCGGTCTATGGCCCGACCGAGGAGCCGGTGGATGAGCGCACCCCGCCCGCTCCGGTCTCGGCCTATGGCCGCTCCAAGTTCCAGGCCGAGGGTATTCATCGCAGCTGGCTGGAGAACGGCGCGGATCGCCGGCTGGTCATCGTCCGTCCCGCCGTCATCTTCGGGCCGGGCGAGGGGGGCAACTTCACCCGCCTCGCGGGTCTGCTCGCCAAGAAGCGCTTCGTCTATCCGGGCCGCAAGGACACCATCAAGTCGTGCGGCTATGTCGGCGAGCTGGTGAATTCGATGGAGTTCGCCCGTGGCCTCGGCCGCCGGGAGTTCACCTATAATCTGTCCTATCCCGAGCGCACGACGTCCGAGACCATCTGTCAGGCCTTCGCCAAGGTGGCGGGCTTTGCGGCGCCGACGCGGGTGGTCCCGCTGAAGCTGATGCTGCTCGCCGGCTTTGGCTTCGAGGTGCTCGGCAAGTTCGGGCTGAAGACCTCGATCAACCGCGAGCGGGTCTGGAAGCTGGTGCGCTCCACCAACATCCTGCCGACCGCTCTGGTGGAGGCCGGCTACACCTATCAGACCGACATTGAGAGCGCGCTGGTCGCCTGGAAACAGGCGAGCGAAGGACGCTTCACATGAGCCTTCCCGCGCCGCTCGCATCGGCGCCCGCGCGCGCGCCGGTGGTTCTGCTGTTGAGCTACCATCTCTACAGCCAGCGCCGGCGTGGCGGCATGCATTGGGTGTGCGACGCGCTGCGGCGCGCCGGCTGGCAAGCACGCTTCGTCACCTGCGACTTCAGCTGGATCACCCGCCTGAAGGGCGACCGCCGGACCCAGTTCGGCGAGGTGGTGGGTCTCAATCGGCTTGAGGCGATCGACGACAGCCTGAGCGTCGGCGTGGTCGCGACGCCGTTCCACCAGCTCGGGCGGGCGCGGGGCATCGTGCACCGGCTGGCGGATCGCCTGACCGCCGCCTATCCCTGGCCGGCCGGCGGGGTCGTGGAGCGCTTTGCCCGTGGCGCTGATCTCGTCATCGTCGAGAGCTGCGGTGGCCTCGCCATGCTGGACCATGTCCGGCGCGCCACCGACGCGCCGATCGTCTACCGGGTGTCGGACAATATCGAGGTGGTGCGCCCGGTGCCGTCGCTGCTGGCCGCCGAGGCGCGGGCGGTGCCGCAGGTCGACGCCGTCAGCCTCGCCAGCGAGATCCTGGCGCAGAAGTTCATCGGTCGCGGCCGGGTGCAGATCGACCCGATGGGGCTGGAAAAGCATCTGTTCGACGCGGCGGACACGTCGCCTTATGCCCAGGATGGTCGCCTGAAGGTCGTCATCTCCGGCAGTTCCGGTCTCGATGCGCCGAGCCTTGCCGTGGCGGCGCAGGCCTTTCCCGACTGGGACTTCGTGCAGTTCGGCAGCAGCAACGATCTGCCCGCCGTGCCGAACATCCGCGCCATGGGCGAGCGGCCCTTCGCCGAGATGGTGCCTTATGTGAAGTTCGCCGATATCGGCTTCGCGCCCTATCTCGCCAAGCCGGGCTTCGAGTATCAGGCGGAGCATTCCAACCGGCTGCTGCAATATGTCTATAGCCGCCTGCCCTGCGTCGTGCCGGCCGCGCTCAGCAGCGCGGCCAAGCCGCATTTCCTTGGCTACACCCCCGGCGACAGCGCCAGCATTCGCGGCGCCTTCGAGCGGGCGCAGGCGTTCGAGCGCGCGCGTGTTCCCGCCGAGACGGTGATCGACTGGGACGGGCTCGCCGCGCGCCTTGCGGCGGTGCGGCGCCGAACGACCCTTGCGACGGAGGCTTGAAGAGCGGCATGCGCATCGTTCACGTTCTGACACGCCTGCTGCGCGCGGGCTCCGAGGAGAACACGCTGGCCTCCTGCCGCGGGCAGATCGACGCCGGGCATCAGGTCTATCTCGTCCATGGCCGGGATTTCGACCCGCGCTACTACGCGGCGCCGATGCCGGGCCTCGAACTGGTGAAGATCGACTCGCTGGTGCACCCGCTCGACCCGGTCGCCGACGCCAAGGCCTTCGCCGCGATGCGCCGCTTCTTCCGCACCATCCGGCCGGACATCGTCCACACCCATCAGAGCAAGGCCGGCATCGTCGGGCGTTTCGCCGCCAGCGCGGCCGGGGTGAAGCACATCGTGCATGGCGTGCACATCGTGCCCTTCATCAATGTCGGCAAAGCCCAGCGCCTGATCTATCTCGCCGCCGAGCGCGCGGCGGCGCGGGTGACGGACGCCTTCATCGACGTGTCGCGCGGCATGCGCGATGTCTGCGTCGAGGCCAAGGTCGGCCGGCCCGACCAGCACCATGTCATCCATTCGGGCTTCGACCTCAAGCGCTTCGCCGGGGGCGAGCCGCCGGAGGATTGGCGCGACCTCATCGGCATCGGGCCGGAGGAGGCGAAGCCGCCGGTCATCGTGATGATGGCGGCGCTGGAGCCGCGCAAGCGCCATTGCGAGTTCCTCGAGGCGTTCCCCGCCGTCGTCGCGCGCTTCCCGCAGGTGCGGCTGCTCATGCCCGGCGAGGGGCCGCATCGGGCCGAGGTCGAGGCGAAGATCGCCGCCCTCGGCCTTGGCCATAATGCCCGGCTGCTCGGCTACCGCACCGACCCGGAAAAGCTGATCGCGCTTGCCGATTTCTGCATGCTCACCTCCACCCGCGAGGGGCTGCCGCGCGTCGTCATGCAGTATCTCGCCGCCGGGCGCACCTGCATCATCTCCGACATTCCCGGTCTCGACGAGGTGGTGCAGGACGGGCGCAACGGCATCGTCACCGGCGCCGACGACATGGCGGGCGCCGCGCAGGCGGCGATCCGGCTCATCGAGGACAAGGCGCTGCTCGCCCGCCTGACCGCGGGGGCGCGGGCCTCCGACATGAGCAGCTGGCAGGTCGAGAACATGTGCGCCGGCATCGAGCGCGTCTATCGGCAGCTTGCGGCATGAGCGCGGGCACGTATCCGGTCTTCATCAATGGCCGCTTCCTGACGCAGCCGCTGTCGGGCATGCAGCGCTATGCGCAGGAACTGGTGGGGGCCCTCGACGCCAAGCTCGACGCCGAGCCGGAACTGCGCGCCCGGCTGAGCCCCGTCGCCCTCGTCCCACCGGGCGAGCGGCGCGTGCCCGGCTGGCGGCATATCCCGGTGCGCGAGGTCGGCCGGCTGAAAGGCCATGCCTGGGAGCAGATCGAGCTCGCCCTCGCCGCGCGGGGCGGGACTTTGCTCAACCTCATCTCCGCCGGCCCGCTGGCCCATTCCCGCTCCATCCTGGTGATGCACGACGCGGCGGTGTTCGCCCATCCCGAGCATTTCTCGCGCGCCTATCGCACGCTGCACCGCTTCCTGCGCCCGCGCCTCGCGCGCCGCGCGCGCCGGCTGGTGACCATCTCGGAATTCTCCCGCCGGGAGCTGGCGCGCTATTGCCGCGTGCCGGAGAGCGCCTTCACCATCATTCCCGACAGCGCCGAGCACATCCTTTCGGTCGCGCCGGACACCTCGATCCTCGCCCGGCATGGGCTGACCCCCGGCCAGTATGGCCTCACCGTCGGCAACCAGACGCCGAACAAGAACATCGCCCTCGCCATCCGTGCCTTCGTGCGCGCCGCCCCGCAGGGCTGGCGCCTCGCGGTGGCCGGCGGCGGCTCGGACCGGATCTTCGCCGGTGGCGCGGTGGAGGATCACCCCTCCGTCGCCCGCCTCGGCCGGGTGAGCGATGGCGAGCTGCGCGCGCTCTATGAGAACGCCGGTCTGTTCCTCTTTCCCTCGCGCTATGAGGGTTTCGGCGTTCCCCCGCTGGAAGCCATGGCGCTGGGCTGCCCGGTGCTGTCCTCCGATTCCTCGGCCATGCCCGAGGTGCTCGGCGACGCGGCGCTGTACTTTCGCAGCGACGATGAGGGGGACTGCGCGGCGCAGATCCGGGCGCTGCTCGCCGCTCCCGCCGGCGCCATCCCGCTTAAGGCGGCGGGGCGGGCGCGGGCCGCGTCCTTTTCGTGGGCCCAGGGGGGAGCGACCTTGCGGCGCTTCTCCTGCCGCCGGGCGCATACCGTGCCGATTGAAAGCAATGTCGGTGGCTGTGCCGCCGAGTGTCGATCCAGGAGCGAAGCGTGACAGCAGCGTCGGGCAAAACGGAATTCGGCATGGGGCAACTTGCCTCCATCCAGGTTCTTCGGGCGTTGGCCGCGATCATGGTGACTGTCGCGCACGCCTCTGAAGAGGCGAAATACTTCTATGGCTTCACGCCATGGATCGAGACCGACCCCTTCGGCAAGGGTGTCGATCTGTTCTTCATCATCAGCGGCTTCATTATCTATTATTCGAGCGTGAAGCTCTTCGACCTGCCGCGGCCGCACGTCCAGTTCATCAAGAACAGGCTTATCCGCGTCGTTCCGATCTATTATATATTCACCACGCTCATGATCATGGTCATCATTTTCGCGCCGGGCGGCGTGAAGGAGGCCAAATTCGACGTCTATCAATTCATCTCATCGTATCTGTTCTTTCCTTACGAGCGCTATGACGGGCGTATTTCACCGATCCTGTCGCTTGGATGGACGCTGAATTATGAGATGTTCTTCTATGCGATGTTCAGTCTGTGCCTGATGGTGTCGCGTGCGCATGTCGCCTTGTGCACGATCATCCTGCTCTTCGTGCTGTCGGTTCTGGGCGCGCTCGGTGTCGGTGCGGAATTCGCGGCCATCCGCTTCTGGACCAACAGCATCATTCTCGAATTCGCCATGGGCATTCTCATCGCGCTGGCCTATGCGCGGTGGGGCAAGGCGTTCGCGCTGTCCACCGGCTTGGCCGTCGCCGTCGCTTTGGTGGGGTTGCTGGCGCTTTACTATCTCAATATGCCGCACAAGCCGTTCGCGCTTCCACGCTTCGTGTCCGCCGGCATTCCCTCCGCCATTACCGTGGCGGCGCTGGTGCTGCTCCTGCCGGCCACCGTGGAGCGCCGCCTGCCGCGCTTCATGGTCGCGCTGGGCGACAGTTCGTACTCGCTCTATCTCAGCCACCGCTTCGTGCAGCGTCCGATCCAGATTCTGCTGACGAAATCCGGCATCTTCGGACCGGGGACGGTCGGCGGGGTGTATGTCGTCATGGCCGTCATTGCGGCGATTGGCGTCGGTCATCTGGTCTATCTGCTAATCGAGCGGCCCCTGCTACACTGGATGCGGTCAATGTCGCGGGGCCGGGTCGGTCGCCCGCTTGGAGAGCGTTCATGAAGCCGGGTGTTGGGGGCGATCAGCGTCAGCGGCGTGGGGGACCGGCGCCTCGGCCGCCGGACCACGTCTTCCTGCTGCTGATCTCGCCTCTCTTCATCCTGAGCTTCACCTGGGCGATCGGTCTGATCGGCTATGAGGTCGGCGGGCTGATCGGCCAGAACTATTCCTACTTCGCCTTCATGGTCTACGCGCTGAAGCTCGTGCCGCAGTCGACGCCCTTCGGCTATCTCTGGCTGCTTCTCGGCTATCTGTTCTTCGCGACCGGCGTGGTCGCCGCGGGGGTGTGGAACCGGCGGCAGCCGCCGGACTACAGCAATGTCCGCTCCTTCTTCTTCTTCAAGGTGCTGCTGATCCTGTTCTCGGTGACATCGGTCGTCGCCTTCATGTGGATCGGCGTCGCCATCATCCAGTTCGGTGGTCTCGCGGCCATCATGGAGGTTGCGGCAAGCGACAACGTGGCAGCGCGCGATGCCATTGTCGGCGCGGCCTTTCCGGGCGGCCGTCTGGTCAGCTCCGGCTTTATCGGCATTGCGGTGCTGTGCGCCGGCCGTCTGGCTCTGACCGAAGTGCCGATGACGTTCCCGCAGCGCCTTGCTATCGTCGGCATGTTCATCGTCGCGCTGATCTATCTATCGCTGGCACCGATCCTGATCAGCGGCCGCATTAATTTCTTCATTGCCTGCATCGGCAGCTTCGTCGCCGCCTCCATCGTTCGCGGGCGGATTATCGGCGTCGGCTACCTGCTGATCGGCGTCGGCATGCTCGCCTTCGTCTGGACGATCAAGCAGTACTTCGTCATGGGTCACGTGACGGACGAATCCGTGGCCCAGCAGGGCTGGCAGAGCATTCTGTTCTATCTGTACAACGATGTTTATAATGCCCTCGTGCCGGTGCAGAACAACGAGGGAGATCTTGCTCTCGGCTGGTACTCCCTGCGGTTCGTGTTCTTCTTGACCTTCACGAACAAGTGGTTCCAGGCCTACAACGCCGAGGCGATCATTGATGCCCAGGAATGGATGGGCGGCGGTGAGATTCCCCTGCTCGGCGCGCCCTATATCGATTTCGGCTTCGGCGGACTGATCGTCCTGCTCGTGATGGGCTACGCGACGCAGATCGTTTTCATGAAGTGCCGTCGTCATTTCTTTTATGCCTCAGCCTATGGGCTGATCTTCGCCTGCCTGCTGCTCTCCACCCACTCGGCCTATCTGACGAGCCAGGAAGTGGCGTACAACCTCATCGTCATCGGCGCGGTGGGTTGGCTGGTCACGCGCCGCGCGCCCCAGGCTCGCCCGGCCGTGCGGTCAGTCTTCCCCAATCCCAGAGACAGGTCGCTGGTGCCCGGTGGACCGGTGGCCGGACAGTCGTCGTCGCTCTAGCCGACAGTTGAGCCGAGCGGTGTTCGGTGCTGCCGTCGCCTTTTGCGCCGCCGCTGCCTTTTGCAAGGTGCCTGAAAAAGCAGCGCCTCCGATGACGGATCATCGGAGGCGTTTGTGTTGGCGTGGCGCGGGCGCGACGCTCAGCTCTGGGCGACATTCCCCCGGCCGATGCCGGTGTATTTGAAGCCGCGGCTGAGGAGGTCGACGGGCGGGTAGATGTTGCGCAGGTCGACGATGATCGGGCTCTTGAGCACGGCCTTCAGGCGATCGAGGTCGAGGGCGCGGAAGGCGTCCCATTCGGTGACGATGACCAGGCAGTCCGCTCCCTCGGCGCATTCATAGGCGCCGGCGGTGTAGACCACGCTGGGCGGCAGCACCTTGCGGGCCTCGTGCATCCCTTCCGGGTCATAGGCGCGCACGGTGACGCCGCGATCGACCAGCGACTGCACGATGTTGATCGCCGGGCTGTCGCGCATGTCGTCGGTGTTCGGCTTGAAGGTCAGGCCGAGCACGGCGACGGTGGCCCCGCGCGGCGCCACTTCCAGCGCTTCCAGCACCTTGCGGCCCATGGCGGCCTTGCGCGTCTCGTTGACCGTGGTGACGGTCTCGATGAGGCGCACCGGGGAGCCGGCCTCCTGCGCCGTGCGCATCAGCGCCAGCGTGTCCTTCGGGAAGCAGGAGCCGCCATAGCCCGGACCGGCATGCAGGAACTTCGAGCCGATCCGCCCGTCGAGGCCGATGCCGCGCGCGACTTCCTGCACATTGCCGCCGACCTTCTCGCACAGGTCCGCCATCTCGTTGATGAAGGTGATCTTCATCGCGAGGAAGGCGTTGCTGGCGTATTTGATCAGCTCCGAGGTGTTGCGCTCGGTGAACAGGATCGGCGCGGCGTTGAGCGAAAGCGGGCGGTAGAGCGCGGACATCACCTCGCGGGCGCGCGGATCGGTGGTGCCGATCACCACGCGGTCGGGGCGCTTGAAGTCCTCGATCGCCGCGCCCTCGCGCAGGAATTCCGGGTTCGACACCACGGCGATGTCCGCCTCGGGCGCCGCCTCGCGGATGATGTGCTCGAGGTCGGTGCCGGTGCCGACCGGGACGGTCGACTTGGTGACGACGACGGTGAAGCCTTCCGCGACCTGCGCGATCTCGCGCGCGGCGGCGTGGACATAGGACAGGTCCGCATGGCCGTCGCCGCGGCGCGAGGGCGTGCCGACGGCGATGAACACCACCTCGGCTTCCTTCACCGCCTGGGTGAGGTCGGTGGCGAAGTCGAGCCGGCCGGCCTCGACATTGCGGCGCACCAGGTCGTCGAGGCCCGGCTCATAGATCGGAATCTCGCCGCGGTTCAGCCGCTCGATCTTGCCGGCATCCTTGTCGATGCAGGTCACGTGATGGCCGAAGTCCGAAAAGCACGTACCGGAAACAAGGCCGACATAGCCGGTACCGATCATTGCAACGCGCATGAAGTGATCCCATCCCCCAGATGCCGAAGCACCGGCCCCGCAGGGCGGCGCGTGGCGTACCTAGCAAATTCGCTGCCGGGCGGCGAGAGCGGCACACCCATCTGATACCGTTTCTGGTTGCACTGCGGCATTTTGGACGAGCGTGCCAAGCCTGCGAAAAAGTTCGCGCGGTTGACCCGCTCGTGATGACGCAGGGGCAGTAACGTCGCGTATAGTTTCGGAAGTATCGCAACAATTACCATATTTATTCGTATTTAGAGTAATTAAAAACAAGCCGTTACAAATTGTTTAGTTGACACGTCTGTCCCCGAGGCGGATGACGCCAGCATCCGATGCCCGTTGATCCAAGCAGACCTCGCGATGGCTTTTACTCTTCCGGCCTTTCCGGCGCGCTGCCCGCGCCTCGCTTTCGCCCGGCTGCTGGTCGCGCTGGTGACCGGCCTGCTGGCATGGACGGCGCTGGTGCTGCCGTCGCGGGCGGAAGTGCAGCTGACCGACCTCACCGGCCGGCAGGTGACGCTCAAAGCCCCCGCCAAACGCCTGCTGATCGACGATGGCCGCTTCCTCGTCGCGCTCGCGCTCATCCAGCCCGATCCTGTCAGCCTGCTCGCCGCCTGGCCGCGCGACATCAACCGGCTGGGCAAGAGCACTTATGACGTCTACCGGGCGAAGTTCCCCGCCATCGAGACGCTGGCCAAGGTGGCGAGCTCGGCCGGCGCGCTCTCGGTCGAGCAGGTGGTGGCGGCGCGCCCGGACCTCGCCGTGTTCTCGCTCGGCTCCCAGCCGAGCGAGGAAGAGCGCGCCCGCATCGAGGCGGCCGGCATCCCGGTGGTGGTGATCGACTTCTTCACCCACCCGCTGACCAATACCGAGCCGAGCCTGCGCCTGCTCGGTGCCGCCACCGGCGCCTCCGAGAAGGCCGAGGCGTTCCTGGCCTATCGCCGCGCCCATCTCGACGCGGTGACCAGCAAGCTGGCCAATCTTCCCCCCGCCGAGCGCCCGCGCGTCTTCCTGGAGCCGCACGCGGCGATGACGGCGGATTGCTGCAACTCGCCCGGCCGCGGCAATGTCGGCGAGATCATCGACCTGGTGGGTGGCGCCAATATCGGCGCGGCGGTCATTCCCCGCGCCTTCGGCAAGCTCAACCTCGAATATGTCATCGCCCAGGATCCGCAGGTCTATATCGCCACCGGCGGCAGCCATATGGAAGGCACGGGTGGGCTGCTGATCGGGCCGGAATATACCGTCGAGCGCGCCCGTGAGACGCTGGCCCGCGTCATTGCCCGACCGGGCTTCGCGGGGCTGGCGGCGGTGCGCGACAAGCGCGTCTATGGCCTGTCGCACCAGATGCTCAATTCCGCGCTCGACCTGTTCGCGGTCGAGATCCTCGCCAAATGGATCCATCCCGAACGCTTCCGCGACCTCGATGTCGACGCCACCGTCGCCGAGGTCAACCAACGCTTCCTCGCCGTACCGATCGACGGTCCGAACTGGATTTCGCTCGACTGAGCGTCCCCCACCCGCGCCGCTCGCCGGGAGCGTCGCGCGCCGCCAACGACATCTCTCAACGGAGTAACGCCATGCCTACCGACGCGACGCCCTCCCGGTCCCTGGCCCCCCGCGCGCGCTTCCTGCGCACCGCCCTCGTCTCCGCCACCGCGCTGGTGGCCCTGGCCGGCACGGCGCTCGCGGACCCGGAATTCGTCAAGCAGGTGAAGCCCGGCCAGGGCCTCTACGAGATCGTGTTCGGCGCCTCGACCAATCGCGTCTATGTCGCCGCCGCCGGCACGCGCGGCGCCACCGAGACCAGCGTTCTGGCGCTCGATCCGGCGACGCTGGAGACCCGCGAGACCATCCCCACCGGCGATGACCCGATGTTCGGGCTCGGCATCAACACCAAGACCAAGACGCTCTATGGCACGCAGACCCGCGACGGCTCGGTCGGCGTGATCGACCTCGCCACCGGCAAGGTCGTCGCCAAGCTCGCCAAGGGCGAGAAGGCGCATGTGCGCGAGGTCGCGGTCGACGAGGCCAATAACCGCGCCTATGTCACCGTGCTGGGCATGCGCGACACGCCGAGCGCCGTGTGGATCATTGACGGCGCCACCAACAAGATCGTCGACAGCATTGACGGCCTCACCGGCGGCATTGCCGGCATCGCACTGGATGCCAAGAACAACCGCCTGTTCCTCTCGGCCCTGCAGGCCAACGAGGTCGTGGTGGTCGATCTCGCCAGCAAGAAGGTGACGAACCGCTTCCCCACCGGCGGCGAGGGCGCGATCAACCTTGTTTATGACGCCAGCGGCGACCAGCTCTTCGTCGCCAATCAGGGTTCGGGCGAAGTCACCGTGCTCGACGCCAAGGACGGCAAGCTCATCAAGGAGATTGCGACCGGCGGCGGCGCGCTGAGCGTGGCGCTCGATGCCAAGCGCAGTATCCTCTATGTCGCCAACCGCACCGGCGGTTTCGTCAGCCTGATCGACACCAAGACGCTCGACCCCATCGCCAATGTCGTCACCGGCTCCATGCCGCAGACCATCACGGTCGATGCCGAGAGCGGCAATGTCTATGTGTCGAACAAGGTGAAGAGCGTGCCGCGTCCGCGCCCGCCCGAGGGCGCCGCCGCGCCGGCAGGCGCTCCCCCGGCGGGTGCGACGCCGGTTGCCGCCGCGCCGGCCGGTGCTCCCCCGGCAGGCGCTCCGGCTGGTGCGCCGCCCGCGGGTGGTCCCGGCGGCGAGCGTGGCCGTCCGGTGCCGATGGTCGATCCCTTCGGCGACACCGTCACCCTCATCAAGCCCTGAGCGGCGCCCACCTCGCATGGATGGACCGTCAATGGGTCTGCCGATGAATGCCCGTCTTACCGATGCCGCGCGGCCTGAGCGCGCGGCATCCACGCCCCGCGCGGCGGCGATGTCTGCCCCGGCCCTGCCCTTCGTGCTGGCAGGCCGGGAGGGCACGCTGATCGGGCAGGGCTGCCTTGGGCGGCTGGAGGCAGGCCCGGCGCCGGTCGAGGCGCGGGTGCGCGCCTATTTCGCCGCGCGGCCGGAAGGTCCGCGCCTGCTGGTCGGCGCGCTGCCCTATGACATGGACGCGCCGGCCCATCTGTTGCAGCCGGCGGAACTCACGCGCCAGAGCGGCCGCCCGGAGCTGTCCGGGCTGCTGCCACGCCCCAGCGGCCCGCGCCCGCTGGCCCCGGCCGGGGCCCCGCAGTGGCGGGTCATGGCCGAGCCGACGCTGCCCGCCTATCGCGCGGCGGTGGCGGCCGCGCTCGACGCGATGGCGCGCGGCCAGAAGGATGCGAGCGGCGATGGGCTGCGCAAGATCGTGCTGTCGCGCAGCCTGCGGCTTGCCGCCGACCGCCCGATCGACGCCGGGGCGCTGCTTCAGGCGCTCGCCCGCGATGAAAGCGTCACCACCTTCTGCGTGCCGCTGGCCGGTACGGAGGAGGGTGGCGTGTTTATCGGCGCGACGCCGGAACTGCTGATTGCCAAGACCGGCGCGGCCATTCTCTCCCATCCGCTCGCCGGCTCGGCCCGCCGCCATGCCGATGCGGCCGCCGACCGCGCGGCGGCTGAGGCGCTGGCGGTCTCCGAGAAGGACGGACGCGAGCACCGCGCCGTCGTCGAGGCGATCCTCGACCAGCTCGCGCCCTATTGCGTGGAGCTTGGCACGCCCGAGGGCACGCAGGTCACCTCCACCGCCACCATGTGGCACCTCGGCACGCGCATCGTCGGCAAGCTGCGCGATCCCGCCATGTCGAGCCTCGAACTCGCCGCGCGGCTGCACCCCACCCCGGCCGTCTGCGGCGCGCCGCGCGCGGTGGCGGCCCGCGCCATTCCGGGGCTCGAGGGCTATGACCGGGGCTTTTATGCCGGCGCGGTCGGCTGGTGTGACGAGGCCGGGGACGGCGCCTGGCATGTCGCCATTCGCTGCGCGCGCATTGCCGGCGGCGAAGCCCGGCTTTATGCCGGGGCCGGAATCGTGCCGGGCTCCGATCCGGTCGCCGAGGGGGAGGAGACTTCCGCCAAATTCGCCGCGCTGCTGCAGGCTTTCGGCATCGACGAGGATGGCCGCCCGCTGGACGCGGGCGCGTAAGGGCGTTTGGGAGAGGTTTGCGTGATCCCGCTTCGACAGGTCTGGCCGCCGGAATTTGCCGCGCGCTACCGCGCCGCCGGCTATTGGCGCGGGGAAACCTTCACCTCCTTCCTGCGCCAGCGCGCGCAGGAGATGCCCGCGCACATCGCCGTGGTCGGCGGCGATCAGCGCTGGAGCTTCGCCGAGCTGGAAGGCCGCGCCGAACGCATCGCCCGTGGCCTGCTGGCCCTCGGGTTTCAGCCCGGCGACCGGGTGGTGGTGCAGATCCCCAACATCCCGGAATTCCTGTCGGTGGTGTTCGGCCTGTTCCGCGCCCGGCTGGTCCCGGTCTATGCGCTGCCGGCCCATCGCCATGTCGAGATCAGCCATTTCGCCCGCACGGCCGAGGCGCGCGGCTACATCGTCGCCGCCAGCCATGACGGCTTCGACTACCGCGCATTGGCCGCGCAGGTCGTCGCCGAGGTGCCGGCGGTGGAGCATGTCGTGGTGGTCGGCGAGGGCGGAGAGTTCGCCTCGCTCGCCACGCTGCCCTCCGGCGAAGGCGTCGTGCTCCCCGAGGATGCCGACCCCTCGGAGGTCGCCTTCCTGCAGATTTCCGGTGGCTCGACCGGGCTCTCCAAGCTCATCCCGCGTACCCATGACGACTACATCTATTCGTTCCGGGCGAGCGCCGAGATCTGTCGCCTGACGCCCGACAGCGTCTATCTCGCCGCGCTCCCCGTCGCGCATAATTTCCCCATGAGCTCGCCCGGCGTGTTCGGTGCGCTCCATGCGGGATCGCGCGTCGTGCTCGCGCCCTCGCCGAGCCCGGGGGTCGCCTTCCCGCTGATCGCGCGCGAGCGGGTGACCATCACCGGTCTCGTGCCGCCGCTCGCTTTGCTCTGGCTGCAGGCGGCGCCGGGGACGGCGCATGACCTGTCGTCCCTGGAGGTGCTGCAGGTCGGCGGGGCGAAGTTCCTGCCGGAATCGGCCCGCCGCGTGCGCCCGGTGCTCGGCTGCACGCTGCAGCAGGTGTTCGGCATGGCCGAGGGACTGGTGAACTACACCCGCCTCGACGACCCCGACGAGATCATCACCGAGACGCAGGGCCGGCCGATCAGCGACGCCGACGAGGTGCTGATCCTCGACGATGCCGGCCATCCCGTGCCCGAGGGCGAGGCCGGCAATTTGCTCACGCGCGGGCCCTATACGATCCGCGCCTACCACAACAACGACGGAGCGAATGCCCGCGCCTTCACACCCGACGGCTATTACCGCACCGGCGATGTGGTCAAGCGCACCCCCGAGGGCTATCTCGTGGTGCAGGGCCGCGCCAGCGACCACATCAACCGCGCCGGCGAGAAGATCTCCGCCGAGGAGATCGAGGACCATCTGCTCGGCCACCCCAGCGTGTTCGACGCGGCGGTGGTGTCGCTGCCGGATGATTTCCTCGGCGAGCGCTCCTGCGCCTTCATCATCGCCTCCGGCGAGAAGCCCAAGGCCGCCGCGCTGAAGGCGTGGATGCGCACGCGCGGCCTCGCCGACTTCAAGGTGCCGGACCAGATCGTGTTCGTTGATGCCTTCGAGACCACGGCGGTCGGCAAGGTCTCGCGCAAGGAGCTGCGCGCGAATCTCCGCCGCCGCTTCCTCGAACAGGAGGCCGCCCGATGAGCGTCAAACCCGGTCTGCCGACGATTCCCCCCTACGACCTGCCGCGCCGCGAGGAGCTGCCCACCCCGCGCGGGCCATGGAAGCTGGAGCCGGGCCGCGCCGCGCTGCTGATCCACGACATGCAGAACTATTTCCTGCGCGTCTTCGCCGCCGATGCCTCCCCGCTCGTGCCGGTCATCGCCCATATCGCCGCACTGGCGGATGCGGCGCGCCGCGCCGGCGTGCCGGTGTTCTACACCGCGCAGGAGGGCAATCAGGACCGCCGCGACCGCGGGCTTCAGGCTGATCTCTGGGGCCCCGGCATGAGCGCGGCGCCCGAGCACCAGCCCATCCATCCCGCGCTGACGCCCCAGCCGGGCGACTTCGTGCTGGTGAAGCACCGCTACAGCGCCTTCCAGCGCTCGAATCTGGAGACGCTTATGCGGGCGCGTGGGCGCGACCAGCTGATCATCTGCGGCGTCTACGCCCATATCGGCTGCACCCTCACCGCCGCCGACGCCTTCATGCGCGATATCGAGCCCTTCCTGGTGGCCGACGCGCTCGCCGATTTCTCCCGTGCCAAGCACGACCTCGCCCTCGCCTATGCGGCGGATGTGTGCGCGGTGCCGCTGATGAGCGCGGACGTCCTGGAGGTTCTGTGATGGCCATCGAGCCCGGCGACATCCGCCGCATCGTCACCCCGGCCGCCCCGATCACCCGCGAGCGGATGCGCGCCGACATAGCCCGCATGCTGCATGAAGACCCGGACGAGATCGGCGGCGATGACAGCCTGATGGATCTCGGCCTCGATTCCATGCGCGCGATGAATCTCGTGCTGGCCTGGAGCGAGGGCGGGCTGGAGCTGGAATTTTCCGATTTCGCCGAGACGCCGACGCTCAACGGCTGGTGGGCGCTCGTCAGCGCGAAACAGGCTGCGCGGGCCTGAACATGAACGCGGGGGCATCGGGGGAAAGTTTTCCGCTTGCCGAGGCGCAGGCGGGGCTGTGGTACGCGCAGCGGCTCGACCCTGCCAATCCGCTGTTCAATACCGGCCAGTACATCGAGCTGACCGGCCCGCTCGACCGCCCCGCCTTTGAGGGCTCGCTGGCGCAGGCGGTTATCGAGGCGGATGCGCTCGCTTTGGCGCTGATCGACGATCCCACCGGCCCGCGCCAGCGTGTCGACCCCGCCCGCCGCCCGGGGCTGGAGGTGATCGACCTTTCCGCCGCGCCCGATCCGCTCGCCGCGGCGCAGGCCGACATCGCACGCGACATGGCGACCGCGGTGGACCCGGTGCGCGACAGGCTCGCCGCCGAGCGGCTGTTCGTGCTCGGTCCTGACCGGCACATCTGGCAGCAGCGCGTCCACCATCTCGCCATTGACGGCTATGGCATGATCCTGCTCACCCAGCGCGTGGCGGAGCTCTACAACGCCGCCCGCTCCGGCAACACGCCGGGCACTCCCCCGCCCCCCGTACGCGTGGCGCTGGAGGAAGACGCCGCCTACCGCGCCTCGGACAAGCGCGCGGCGGATGCCGCCTATTGGCAGTCCCTGTTTGCCGACCGGCCGGAAGTGGCGAGCCTCGCGCCGGGCACGCCGATCAGCGCCTTCACCTTTCACCGCCATGCGGTGGAGATCGACCGCACCGCCTTCGCCCGGCTGCGGGCGCTGGGCGACAGCGTGAACGTTCCCTGGCCCGATGTCGTCACCGCGCTCGCCGCCGCCTATGTGCAGCGCCATACGGCGACGCCCGAGGTGGTGGTCGGGGTGCCCTTCATGGCGCGCATGGGCAGCGCGGCCGCCCGCGTGCCGGCCATGCTGATGAATGTGCTGCCGCTGCGCGTCGCCGTCCCCGCCGGCGCACCCTTGCCGGATTATCTCGCCAGCGTCGCGAAAAACCTCACCCGCGCCCGCCGCCACGGGCGTTACCGCAGCGAGCAGCTGCGCCGCGACCTCAAGCTCATTGGCGGCCAGCGGCGCCTGCACGGCCCGCTGATCAACCTGCTGCCTTTCGACGAGAAGCCGCGCTTTGCCGGGCTGGAGAGCCGGCTGGAGGTGCTGAGCACCGGGCCGGTGGAGGACATCACCTTCACCTTCCGCCTGCACGGCACGGATGGGCTGCGGCTCGAGGTCGATGCCAACCCGGCGCTTTACGACGCCGCTGAGGTCGCCGCCCATGCCGCGCGCCTCGCGCAGTTCATTGCTGCCGCCAGCGCCGCCGACACGCTTGAGGCAGTGCCGACGGCGACGCCCGAGGAAGCCCATTGGGCGCTGGTGACGCTGAACGCGACCGATCATCCCGTGCCCGACACCACGCTCGCCGCGCTGATCGAGGCGCGGATGCGGGAGACGCCCGACGCGCCGGCGCTGCGCTTCGAGGGTCAGACGCTGGATTACGCGACGCTCGACGCCCGCTCGCGCGCACTGGCCGAGGCGTTGGCCGCTCGCGGCATCGGCCGTGAAGACATTGTCGTGGTGGCGCTGCCGCGTTCACTGGAACTGGTGATCGCGCTCATCGCCATCATCCGGGCGGGCGCGGCCTATCTGCCGGTGGATCTCGCCCAGCCGGATGCGCGGCTCGCCCGCATCCTCGCCTCCGCCTCCCCGAAGCTCGTGCTGGCCGGCGAAAGCGATGCGCCGCGCTTTGCCGGCGTTCCCGTGCTCACGCCCGCCGCCTGGCCGCGCGAGCCTGCCGGCAACTCGCTGGCGGGCCCCAAGCCGGGTGACGCGGCCTATGTGATCTACACCTCCGGCTCGACCGGCGAGCCGAAGGGCGTCGTCATTGGGCACCGCGCCATCGTCAACCGGCTGGAATGGATGCGGGCGCATTATGCGTTCACGCCCGCCGACATCATCCTGCAAAAGACCCCGGCGACCTTCGACGTGTCGGTGTGGGAGTTCTTCCTGCCCTTCCTCACCGGCTGCCTGCTGGTCGTCGCCCCGCCCGAGGCGCATCGCGATCCCGTCGCGCTGGCCCGCCTCATCCGCGCCGAGGCCATCACCACCGCGCATTTCGTGCCCTCCATGCTCGCCGCCTTCCTCGCTGAGCCCAGCGCGCAGGGGCTGAGCCTTGCCCGCGTGTTCTGCTCCGGCGAGGAACTGCCGGCGGATCTGCGCGACCGCTTCCACCGCACGCTGGCGGCCGAGCTGCACAATCTCTACGGGCCGACGGAAGCCGCGGTGGATGTGAGCTACTGGCCGGCCGCGCGCGACGACCGCTCGCTCCCCGTGCCCATCGGCTTTCCGGTGTGGAACACGCGGCTTTATGTGCTGGACGAGCAGGGCCGCCCGCAGCCGCCGGGGGTGGCGGGTCATCTCTATCTCGGGGGGGTGCAGCTCGCGCGCGGCTATCTCGGCCGGGCGGACCTCACCGCCGAGCGCTTTGTCGCTGACCCTCACTTGCCGGGCGAGCGCATCTACGCGACGGGCGATCTCGCCCTTCTGCGCCCGGATGGCGCGGTGGTCTATCTCGGTCGCTCGGACCACCAGATCAAGATACGCGGCCTGCGCATCGAGCTTGGCGAGGTCGAGGCGGCGGTGATGGCCTCCGGCCTTGTTCGGCAGGCCGGCATCGTCGCGCGCGAGGACCGCGGCACCAAGCGCATCGTCGCCTATGTCGTGCCCGAGCCCGGTGCGGACCTCGCTCTGCTCAAGGCGCGCGTGGCCGCCAAGGTGCCGGACTATATGGTGCCCGCCGCCTTCGTGCCGCTCGACGCGCTGCCGGTGAACGCCAATGGCAAGCTGGATCGGGGTGCGCTGCCCGCTCCCGATTTCGCGGGGACCGGCCAGCGCGCGCCGGAAACGCCGACCGAGCAGCGGCTCGCCGCCCTGTTCGCCGACCAGCTTCAGCTCGCCACGCCCATCGCGGCGGAAGATGATTTCTTCACGCTGGGCGGGGATTCGCTGGCCGCCGTCGCGCTGCTGCTCCGGGTGCGCGAGGCGTTCGGCCGCGATCCCGGCCTTGGCGCGCTGTTCGCCCAGCCGAGCGTCGAAGGCTTCGCCCGGCTGATCGACGCGGAAGGGCAGGGCGAGGATGGGGCCGGCAATGGTGGGCTCGATCCGCTGATCACGCTGGTGGCCGGCGATCCCGCTCTGCCGCCGCTCTTCGCCATCCACCCGGCCGGCGGCATTTCCTGGTGCTATGGCCGGCTCGCCCGCACGCTTGAGCCGCGCCGCACGGTCTATGGGCTTCAGGCGCCCGCTTTGGCGCCGGACGGGGCGGTGCCTTCGAGCCTGGAAGCGCTGGCCGCCGATTATGTCGCGCGCATCCGGGCCATCCGCCCGGAAGGCCCCTATCACCTGCTCGGCTGGTCGGTCGGCGGCATCATCGCGCAAGCCATGGCGGTGCGGCTGCGCGACCTCGGCGGCGACGTCGGGCTGGTGGTGATGCTCGATTCCTACCCCTGCGATGTCTGGCGCGGCGAGCCCGACCCCGGCGAGGACGGCGCGCTCAAGGCATTGATCGCCATTGCCGGCCATGACCCGGACCGGCTGCCGGCGCTGGCGCTCAACCGCGCCTCCGTGCTCGCCTTCCTGCGTGCCTCCGACAGCCCGCTCGGGCGCCTGCCCGATGCCGCGCTCGACGGCGTGGTGCGGGTGGTCGCCGGCAATAACCGGCTCGTGCGCGGCCATCATCACCGCCGCTATGACGGCACGATCACCCATATGCGCGCCGGGCTCGACCATCAGGGCCGCGATCTCTCCCCCGAGCAGTGGCGGGCCTATGCCCATGACGTCGCGGTGATCGAGGTGCCGGCGCTGCACGCCCATCTCACCGGGCCGGAGGCGACCGCGCATATCGCCCCCGCGCTCGCCCGCCTGCTGGCGGGGCAAGATTTCAAGGAGCCGACATGCGCGACAGCGGTCTGAACGGCAAGCTCGCTTTGGTCACCGGCGCCGCCGGCGGCATCGGCGCGGCGGTGGTGCGGCTCCTCGTGGAGGAGGGCGCCCGCGTCGTCGCCACCGATAGTGACGAGGACGGGGTGAAGGCGCTCGCCAGCGAGTTCGGCGACGCGGTGATCCCGTTCCGGCTGGATGTGTCCTCCAGCATGGATGTGACTGCACTCATTGGCCTGATCGTCCACCACATCGGCCCCATCGACCTCCTCGCCAACGTCGCCGGCGTGCTCTCCAACACGGTGGTGACGGAGCTCACCGATGCCGAGTGGGAGAGGGTGCTAAGTATCAATGCCGGCGGGGTTTTTCGCGTCAGCCGGGAGGTCGCGAAGGTCATGCAGGCGAGGAAGCGCGGCGCCATCGTGACGGTATCATCGAACGCCGCCGGCATTCCCCGCCACGCCATGGCCGCCTACGCCGCCTCCAAAGCCGCCGCCACCATGTTCACCCGCTGCCTCGGGCTGGAGCTCGCAAGTCACGGAATTCGCTGCAATATTGTCGCGCCGGGCTCGACCCTGACGCCCATGCAGACCGGCATGTGGGCGGATGAGAACGGCGCCGCGCGCGTCATCGCCGGCACGCCGGAGACCTTCAAGGCCGGCATTCCGCTCGGCAAGCTGGCGACGCCCGATGAGGTAGCCGAAGCCGTGGTGTTCCTGCTCTCCGACCGCGCCAGCCACATCACCATGACCGATCTCTATGTCGATGGCGGCGCCACGCTGCGCGGCTAAGTGTTTGATCCGACGACTAAAGCGCGCGGTCGACGATCACCTGCAGGAAGCCCCGCGAGCAGGGCTCGACCCGCGCCTCGACCTTGTAGACGCGGGCCAGCGTCGCCGGGGTGATCGCCTGTGCCGGGCTACCGTCGGCGGCGATAGCGCCTTGTTCCAGCAGGATAATCCGCTGCGCGTAACGCGCCGCCTGGGCGATGTCGTGGAGTACGATGATGACGATGATGCCCCGCTCGCGCGCCAGCTCCTCCACCAGTTGCATCACCCGCAACTGGTGATGGATATCCAGTGCGCTGGTCGGCTCGTCCAGCAGCAGCACGCGCGGTTCCCGCACGATGGATTGGGCGAGGCTGGCGAGCTGGCGCTGGCCGCCGGAGAGCTCGTCGAGGCCACGTAGGGCGAGATCCGAAATCCCAAGCCGCTCAAGGGCTTGCATGGCCTTGAGACGCGCCTGCGCGGCGGGCAGGGCGTCGCCCCTCGCCGACATCAGCGCGCTCAGCGTCGCCTCCAGCACGGTCAGCGCGACACGCTGTGGCAACGCCTGCGGCATGTAGGTAACATGTTGCGCATGGCCGGCGATGGACAGCGCCGTCAGCTCGATATCATCGAGCCGGATCGTTCCCTTTGCACTGACCAACCCCGCCAGCGCCCGCAACAACGTGGTCTTCCCCGCCGCGTTGGGCCCGATCAGCGCGGTGACCTGCCCGCCTTCAATGGCAGGAATATCAAGTTTATCAATGACATGGCGCTTGCCGTAGCCGACCGACAGCCCCTCCACATGCAGGGCCATCACAGTCGCTCCCGGCGTGCGAAGATGAGCGCCATGAAGAAGGGCACGCCGACCAGCGCCGTGACAATGCCGACCGGTAACAAGGCGCCGGGAACAATGGTCTTCGACGCCACCGAGGCCAGGGACATCACCGTCGCTCCCGCTAACATACTGGCAGGCAAGAAGAATCGATGATCTTCGCCGACTAATATTCGGGCGAGGTGGGGGGCTACTAGGCCGATGAAGCCGATCGTGCCCACGAAAGCCACCGAGGTCGCCGCCAGCAGGCTGACGCGCAACAGCGAGAAGAACCGTAACCTCTTGACGGATATGCCGAAAGAGCGCGCGCGGTCTTCGCCGAGGCGCAGCGCGGTCATGCGCCAGGCGGCGGCCAGTGAGTACGGTGTGGTGACCAGTGTGACCAAAGCGAGCACGCCGAGCTTGCCCCAGGTGGCGCGCGACAGGCTGCCCATGCTCCAGAACACCAGCTGCTGCAGCGCCTCCTGGCTGGCGACGAACTGGATCAGCGCCACCAGCGCGTTGAAGGTGAAGACCAGCGCGATGCCGAACAGCACCAGCGTCTCCACCCCCGTGCCGCGCAGTCCGGCGAGCACCTGAAGCAGCAGCACCGAGCCGAAGGCGAAGAGGAAGGCGAAGAGCGGCAGGTTCCATTCCCCCGGCAGCAGCGGCACGCTCGCGCCCAGCACCAGCGCCAGAGCCGCGCCGAAGGAGGCGGCGGAGGACACGCCGAGCGTGAAGGGACTGGCCAGCGGGTTGTTGAGGATGGTCTGCATCTCCGCCCCGGCGAGCGCCAGCGCCGCGCCGACCAGCACCGCCATCAGCGCATAAGGCAGGCGCACCTGCCAGATGATGACGCGGGCCGGACCGTCGAGCGAGGCGGGGTCGAGAATGCCGGCGACCACATCGGCGATCGGCAGGCGGGAGGGGCCGGTGGCGATGTCGAACAGCAGCGCCACCAGCATCAGCGCGCCGAGCCCGATGACGATGGCGACGCGCCGGCGCACCAGCCGCGCATAGGCGGCGAGCGCGGTCGCGTGCGGGGCGGCCTCGGGCGTCGCGGGCGGCGGTGCAGGGGACGCGATGGGGGGCGAGGTCTCGGTCATGCGGGTCTCCGCGGGCCGGGCCGCGCGACGGGTCCAGCGGTTCTGCATGAGGGGCCGGAGGGGGTCAAGCTTCTGCAAGGGAAAGCAAATTCCTTAGAATCGTTTCAGTCTGGAAGTCCCCCACGTCCCCCGCCGCCGCCCCGCCCTTCTGCCCGCTGTGTCACGCCGGGCCGCGCGTGCCGCCGGCGTGGCTTCCCGCCGCGCCCTCCCCCTTGCGCGCCCGGCGCCATGGTCTAGAGCAGGGGCCGTGCCGGGCTTGCCGGCGCGGGAGGCGCAAGGGAGCCCCGATGCCCGCCGTCATCGTGCCGGATGCCGAATGGTTCGATCTCATGCCCCCCGGTGGCGGCGCGCCCTGGCGCATCTTCCTCGCCCGGCCGCGCGGCCCCGCCCCGCCCGGCGGCTTTCCGCTGATCGTCATGCTCGATGCCAATGCCGCTTTCGCTACCTTCACCGAGGTGATGCGGCGCGGCGCCGGCCGGACGCAGGCCACGGGCATCGAGGAGGCTGTGCTGGTCGGCATCGGCTATCCCGAGGACGAGGACACCCGGCGGCGCCGGACCTTCGATTTCACAACCGGGCCCAGCGCCGAGATGCGGGAGGGCAGCGCTCCGTCCCGCCCGACCGGGGGGAGGGACGCCTTGCTGGCCTTTATCCAAGGCACGCTCAAGCCGCGCCTCGCCGCCGAACTGCCGCTCGATTCCAACCGCCACCTGCTGTTCGGCCATTCGCTCGGCGGCTGGTTCACGCTCGACGTGGCGCTGCGCGACCCGGCCGCCTTCGCCGCCTATGTCGCGGTGAGCCCGTCCCTCTGGTGGGACGAGCCCCGGTTGCGGCAGGGGCTCGCTGAGCGGCGGGAGGCGGGCACAGCGCCGCGGCTCGCCATGATGGTCGGGGAATGGGAGGAGGCGATGGCGCCCTGGCAGCAGGGCGGCCTCTTGAGCACGGACATGGCCGCCCGTCGCGCCGCGCGCGGCATGGTCTCCCGCGCCACCGCCTTCGCCGCCGCGGTAGCGGCCGAGCTCGGCCCCGCGGCGGATATCCGCTTCACCCTCCTGGCGGGCGAGGACCACGCCTCGGTTCTTCCCACCGCGATGGCGCGCGCCCTGCGCTTTCTGCGCGGGGGGTGAGGGGGCCTGTGTTCCCGCCTGCGTGCGTCGAGGGGGCCCATGGCGCCACCGTCAGCGTGAGGGATGGCACGCGCTGGGCGGGTTCGTACCCGACCTTCCGTCATGGCCGGGCTTGGCCCGGCCATCCATGACTTCCTTGCCCGCTCATGCGCCCGGTCAAAGTCGTGGATCCCCGGGCCAAGCCCGGGGATGACGTCGCGAGGGGTGGGGGCGGCGATACCGGGCCGGGCGCCCGCCGTGGTCGCGCCGCCTAAACTCGAATGGTGCTTGCCCCAACACGCCGTCATGGCCGGGCTTGGCCCGGCCATCCATGACTTCCTTGCCCGCTCATGCGCCCGGTCAAAGTCGTGGATCCCCGGGCCAAGCCCGAGGATGACGTTGCGAGGGGTGGGGGCCGTGAGATGCGATGGTGGAGGCGAGCCGCTGCCGTCGCCGCGTCGCTTGAACGGGAGCGTCGCTGCTTTCAATACACCGTCATGGCCGGGCTTGACCCGGCCATCCACGACTTCCTGTCCGCATGCACCCGTCCAAGTCGTGGATCCCCGGGTCAAGCCCGGGGATGACGGTGGTCGTGGTGGAGGCCGTTCCAGCCGACGCGTGGCGGGTGCGTGCGGGCATCCGCCCCACCTGCCTCCACCGCCCGCGACCACTCGTGATTTGCAACGGCGCGCCGGGCGACTAGTTGTACCGCACCTGAAACCCACGGATCCCGCCATGACCCGCGCCGTCCCGCCCAGCGCCGCCTCGCCCGCCAACGCTCCGGCCGCCTCCCCCTCGCTGCGGCTGACGCAGATCGCCGCCGGGCTCATCGTCGCGATCGCGGCGGCCGGCACGCTGGCGGGGGCGTGGTACTTCCAGCTCGTGGTCGGGCTGGCGCCGTGTCCGCTCTGCCTCGAACAGCGCATTCCCTATTATGTCGGCGTGCCGCTGGCGCTGGTCGCGGTGGCACTGGCGAGCGCGGGCAAGGCGAATTTCGCCCGCATGGCGCTGTCGCTGACCGCCATGCTGATGGCGCTGGCGGCGTGCCTGGCCATCTATCATGCCGGCGTCGAATGGGGCTTCTGGCAGGGACCGACGGCGTGCTCGGGCAGCGGGCCGGCGCTCGGCGGCGGCAATATGCTCGACAGCCTGCAGCAGGCGCGGGTGGTGCGCTGCGACGAGGCGCCGTGGCGGCTCTTCGGCCTGTCGCTGGCCGGCTACAACGCGTTCATCGCGGTGGCGCTGACGCTGGTTGCCCTGCGCGGGGCGGCGGCGCGCTGACTCGGCGCGAGCCGTAAGGAGGCACCGGGCCGGGCCTATGGGTCGAGCTCGGTGTCCCAGTAGAGATAGTCCATCCAGCTGTCGTGCAGGTAGTTCGGCGGGAAGTGCCGGCCGTTCTGGTGCAGATCGAACACCGAGGGCTGGAAGGGGCGCTGGCGCGGGATCATGCCCGCTTCCACCGGCATGCGGCTGCCCTTGCGCAGATTGCAGGGCGAGCAGGCGGCGACGACGTTCTCCCAGGTGGTCTGGCCGCCGCGTGAGCGGGGGATCACATGGTCGAAGGTGAGGTCGTCGCGCGAGTCGCAATACTGGCAGGTGAAGCGGTCGCGCAGGAACACGTTGAAGCGGGTGAAGGCCGGCTGGCGCGACGGACGGATGAAGGCCTTGAGCGAGACGACGCTCGGCAGCTGCATCTGGAAGGTCGCGCTGGAGACCTGGCGCTCGTAATATTCGACGATGTTCACCCGGTCGAGGAACACCGCCTTGATCGCATCCTGCCAGGACCAGACCGAGAGAGGGTAATAGCTCAGAGGCCGATAATCGGCATTGAGCACGAGGGCAGGCCAGGCACCCGGAGACAATGTCGCCGTCAACACTCGCTCCCTGCAAAAGGGCGCCAGCTCGACGACTCGGCGCCGTCTGACGCACGGCGATAGTCTATTCTTAGCGTGTCAATCTTGTGAAGCGGCGAATGGCGGGCGCGGGGTCACACCCGCGCGCAGGCCGGCTCGGCCTCGGGGCGATCAGCCCTTCAGGACGTCGGCGAGGAAGGCGCCGGCGAGGCGCAGGCCGACCGGATCGATACCATGGCCAAGGCCGGGGGCGAGGTGCGAGCGCACCGCGATGCCACGCGCCGACAGGCTTTCCACCGCGCGGGCGAGATAGGGCGGGGCGATGATCTCGTCGCGGTCGCCATGCACCAGCAGCACCGGCGGGCGGGCGGTGATCTCGCCATCGAAGGCGGGGATGCCGCGCTCGCCCGGCAGCACATGGATACCGGAAAAGCCGACAATGCCGGCCGGCGCGACCTTGCGGCGCAGGCCGGTGTGCAGCGCCATCATCGTGCCCTGGCTGAAGCCGACCAGCGCCAGCCGGTCGCCGCCAAGGCCAAGGCGGGCGAGTTCGGCGTCGAGGAAGCCGTCGAGCGCGGCATGGGCGCTCTGCACGCCCGCCCAGCGCTCGGCATCGTTGCGCTCGACATAGCCGAACCATTGCCGCCCGACCGGGGCGATGGTGAGCGGCTCCGGCGCGTGCGGGGAGACGAAGGCGGCGTCGGGCAGGAGCGGCGCCCACATCTGGCCGAGGTCGATCAGGTCGCGCCCATCCGCGCCATAGCCGTGCAGCAGCACGACGAGCGAGGTCGCCGGGCGGCCGGAACGGGGGGCGAGGTGCGGGCCGTCGAGCATCAGAACACGTCCCGCATCAGTTGGAATCGTCGAGGCTGGCCGTGCCGCCCGAGGCGACCTTGGGCAGGGCGTTGTGGTTGAGCAGCGTGTCGATGCGCTCGCGCTCATCCTCGAAGCTCGCCAGCATCTTGCCGTCGAGCGCACGCCCGCGCGGCAGGCGGATGCGCATGGGATCGACGAAGCGGCCGTTCACCAGCACCTCGTAATGCAGGTGCGCGCCGGTGGAGAGACCGGAGGAGCCGATATAGCCGATGAGCTGGCCCTGGCGCACGCGCAGCCCCTCGCGGATGCCCTTGGCGAAGCCGGACTGGTGCGAATAGGTCGTCACATAGCCGTTGGCGTGCTGGATCTCGATGCGCCGTCCATAGCCGGAGGTCCAGGCGGCTTTCTTGATGACGCCATTGCCGGCGGCGTAGATCGGCGTGCCCACGCGGTCGGACCAGTCGACGCCGGAATGCAGGCGGCTATAGCCGAGGATCGGGTGGCGGCGCATGCCGAAGCCCGAGCGCAGGATGCCGCCGGAGAGCGGCTTGCGGACAAGGAACTTCTTCGCGCTCTTGCCGGCGTCGTCATAGAAGTCGACCAGCCCGTCATCGGGCGTCTGGTAGCGGTAATAGCGCCGCTCCTCGCCGCTGACGGTGAGGCCGGCATACATCACGCCGCCGGCGCCGCCCGCCTCGTCGGGCTCGTATAGCACCTCGAAGGCATCACCCGCGCGCACCCGGCGCTGGAAGTCGACGTCGAAGGAATAGACGCGGATCATGCTCTCGATGACCGGGCGCGGCACTTCATGGCGCAGCGCGGTCTCCCAGATGCTCTCATAGAGCGTGATGCCGCCGCGCCCGCCGCCATCGGCATCGCCATCGGCGTCATCCGGCCCGATATCGGCGACCTGGGTGTCGGCCGGTTCCTGCACCGCGAGGAAGCGGCCGGTGTCGGAATAGGCGATGGTGCCCTGGTGACCATTGTCGTTGAACACGGCGACGCGCACCGGGATCACCGCGCTGCTGCTGGCATCGAGCAGCACCTTGAGGCGCATGCCTTCCGCCAGCGGGCCCTGCAAGTCGCGCGCGACGAAGGCGCCGGAGGCCGCCTTGGCGGAGACTTCCGGCACGCCGAGGCCGACGAGGATGGAGACGATGGTGTCGCCCTTCTTGGCGACCACCGCGCGCTCGCTCCAGTCATTGCCGCCGGTGGCGTCGTCGCCGGACTTGTCGATGGAGGAGTAATTGTCCGGTTGGGCAAGGGCGCTCGCCGGGTCCGCGCCGGGGGCGGGCGGGAAACCCAGCGCGCCGCCGAAATTCGCCAGCGCCGGGGTGCGGCTGTCGGTCGGCAGGCTGAATTCGGCGCTCTCGCGCACCTTCATCAGCACGTCCTCCATCGGCAGCTCGGCCGCGAATTTCGTGCTGGGGGGCATGGAGGCGAGGTCGCGCATGACCAGCGTGATGTCGCCGGTGGGCTCCGCCTGCGGGCCGTCATTGTCGTCGTCGGCGGTGGAATCGGCGATCAGCTTGGCCGGGTTGAAGCGCGGCACGTCGACCGAGGCGGCGGTGACCGACTGGGCGAGGTTCGAGGCGACCTTGATGACCGGGCGGACCTTGATGACCTCGCGGTCGCCATCCTTGCTGGTGGTGGAGATGCGCAGCGTCTGCTTGGCGCTGAAGGTCTCCGACAGGATGGACATGCGGTCGCCCTTGCGGGCGGTGTTGGACGGGCGCTCGCCGGCCGCTAGCGCGCCGCGCAGGGCCGAGCGCACGGTCTCCGGCATCTGCGCGAAGCGGTATTCGCCATCGAGCGCGGCATAGACCGCCCCGCCCATCAGTCCGGCGCCGCAAATGCCGGTGAGCAGCGTGGCCATCAGCCAGCGAATGGAAATGCGACGGCGGTTGATCGGCTCCTCGGCATCGCCATCGACACCGAGCGGCGGCTCATCACCCAGATCGAACGCCGCGCCACGCGAGTGACGTAGGCCGTTTGGTCCGCGACGAGTCTCCAACAGGCCAATCCCCACTCATGTCCGGCGCCTTGCCTTCCGCCTCGCGGCGGTGGGCGACGCCTTGTTCGCTCTGGTTCATACCGGCGCTCGCCAGAGCGGGCGCAACGATTCGGCGGTTGGTCAGTACCCTCTGACGAGGGCGGCCGGGACGATGCCGTCTACGGCCGGTGCCGTCAACCCGAGGCGGCGCGGCAACCCTGCGCCGCCCGATCCGAGCGGTGATGTAAAGCCGGGTCTCACGGCAAAAGCATGGCGCGGCTTGCCCGAGGCTTTCCAGCCGCGGCCTATTGCAGGCTCACCGACTGGGGCGCGGGCGGGCTCGTGGCCCGGCGCGGGCGCAGCGGCGAGGGCGTGGGAAGCGGCACGGAAGCGAGGCGCGGGGCGGCCGTCGTCGCCGTCACGGGGCTTCCCGTTCCTTCCGCGCCGGTCTCGCTCGCGGGCGCGATGCCCTGCCAGGCGGTTGCCAGCGAATCCGGGTTCTGCAGGATTGGTCGGGCGGCTCCGGCGGTGGTCGGCGCGCTCGCGCGTGCCGCCGTCGCCATCACAGCAGGCTGAGCGGTCGGCGCCATGGCCAAGGCGCGCGTGGACATCTCTCCGCCACCGGGCGCCACCACAGGGTTGCCGGCGAGCAGCGGCACGGCGTCGGGCGCGTCCGGCAGGGGCAGGGTGAACCGCTTGAAGAAGGACCAGATCTCCTCGGGCGCGTCGAGCCCCGAGCGTCGGGGGCCGAGCAGCAGCGCGGCCAGCGCATCCGCCGCGTCGGTCGACTGCGAGGGCGGCTGGTGGCCACCGGCGATCTCGTAAAAGGCCACCGCCGAGCCATTGGCGCAGCCCTCCCAGCGCAGGATGCGGGCATGTGGCGCGCTGGTCTCCACCGGCGTGCCGCAGCCGTCGATGCGCGCGAACAGCGCCGCGCTCTCGCTGGCGGACATCAGCCGGGCGCCCGGCGTCGGGCGACCGAACATCGGCACGATGGGATCATAAGTGCCGTTCATCATGAGAATGGGCAGCGGGCGCGCCGGCTTGCAGCTTTCCGAATAGCCCACGGGCACCGTCATCATCATCGTCGCATAGGCGGCGAAGCGGTCGGCGTAGCGGCAGGCGACGAAGGCGGTGAGGAAGCCGCCATTGGAGAAGCCCATGAGATAGGCGCGGCTGGGATCGACCAGCCCTTCCGCCTCGAGGCTCTCCAGCACATCGACGACGAAGCGGCCATCGTCGCGCGGGTAGAGGATCGGCATGATGCCGGCGACGGTCGCGCGCCCGTCGTTCCAAAGGAGGTTCAGGCCCTTGGGATAGGCAACGATGAAGCCCTCGCGGTCGGCCACCTTGTCGAGGTCGAGATAGCGCTGCATCACGCCGGCCGGTTGCCAGGCGCCGTGCAGGGCGATGACCAGCGGCTTCGGGCCCGGCGGCGCGTCCTTCGGTATGTGCAGGATGTATTCGCGGGTGAGACCGCCGGAGACGAGGCTGCGCTCGCCGCTCGCGGCCTGCTGCGCCGCAGCGGGGGCGAGCAGCGCCAGGAACAATGCGCCAATCAGGAGGCAGGGTTTCGTGAAATGCATAGTTCGGCGCGACCTCGGAGGTGCGGCTCTGCGTACAAGGCGTAAAGACCGCTCATTTCCGTCAATTAGAAGGCAAAGATGGTTAACAGCCCGTCAGCACCGCAATCCTGCCGTTTCGGAAGCAAAAGCCGGGCGAACCTGCGAATGCGGGATGTATCGCACCGGCACCTTGCGCTAGGCTGCGCATGCTGCGACGCAGTGCGTGAGGCCCTCATCCCCGAACGATAGGCGTCGCCTTTGGAATGATTGCGATTCGCAATCGTTTCCGCTACGCACCTCTGACGATCCTTAGGACCCAAGGATAGCGACATGCCAGGAGCGGCCGAGCGGCCCCTTTCCCCGCATCTGCAAATCTACCGCCCGATGCTGACGATGATGATGTCCATCGTGCATCGCGTCACCGGCGTCGGCCTTTATTTCGGCACGCTGCTGCTGGTGATCTGGCTGGTGGCCGCCGCCACATCGCCCGAGGCCTTCGCGACGGTGAACGCCGTGTATGGGAGCTGGATCGGCCTGCTGGTCCTCGTCGGCTTCAGCTGGGCGCTGATTCATCACGCCATTGGCGGCATCCGCCACTTCATCTGGGATACCGGCGCCGGCTTCGGCCCGGAATCGCGCGAATTGCTGGCACGCATCACCATTGGCGGCTCGATCGCGTTGACCATCCTGCTCTGGGTCACCATCTGGCTGGTGAAAGGCTGAGCGATGAGTTCCTCATCCGGTTCCTCCATGCGCACCCCGCGCCGCCGCGTGTCGGGCCTCGGCTCCGCCCGCTCCGGCACCGGCCATTTCTGGCTGCAGCGCGTCACCGCCATTTCCAACCTGCTGCTGATCCTCATCAGCATTCCGCTCGTAATCAGCGTAGCCGGTGACGGACATGAGGCGCTGGTGGCGCTGCTGCGCAACCCGCTCGCGGCGGTCGTGCTGGTTCTGGCGCTGTTTTCCATCACCACGCATATGCGGCTGGGGATGCAGATCGTGATCGAGGACTATGTTCATGCGGAGGGGTCGAAGGTGCTGGCGCTGATCGCCAACAGCTTCTTCACCATCGCCGTCTTCGCCGTCGGCGCCTTCGCCATCCTCAAGATCAGTTTCGGAGGCTGAAGCCATGGCCGGGACGAACGGTGCCAATGGCGCGGCGAACGGGGCCGCTGCCGGCGTGCTCGGGGCCGCCTATCCCATCACCGACCACACCTATGACGTGGTCGTCGTCGGCGCCGGTGGCGCGGGCCTGCGCGCGGTGGTCGGCTGCTCGGAAGCCGGGCTGCGTACCGCCTGCGTCACCAAGGTATTCCCCACCCGCTCCCACACCGTCGCGGCGCAGGGCGGCATCGCCGCCTCGCTCGGCAATATGGGCACGGATGACTGGCGCTTTCACATGTACGACACCGTGAAGGGGTCGGACTGGCTGGGCGACCAGGACGCCATCGAGTATCTCGTGCGCCACGCCCCGGCGGCGGTGTATGAGCTCGAGCACTGGGGCGTGCCGTTCTCGCGCACGGAGCAGGGCAAGATCTACCAGCGCCCGTTCGGCGGCATGACGGTGGACTATGGCAAGACCCCGGCGCAGCGCACCTGCGCGGCGGCCGACCGCACCGGCCACGCCATCCTGCACACGCTCTACGGCGCGGCACTCAAGCACTCTGCCGAGTTCTTCATCGAGTATTTCGCGCTCGACCTCATCATGGATGATGACGGGCGCTGCCGCGGCCTCGTCGCGCTGAAGATGGATGACGGCACGCTGCACCGTTTCCGGGCGCAGACCGTGATCCTCGCCACCGGCGGCTATGGCCGGGCCTATTTCTCCGCGACCAGCGCTCACACCTGCACCGGCGACGGCAACGCGATGGTGCTGCGCGCCGGCCTGCCGCTGCAGGACATGGAGTTCGTGCAGTTCCACCCGACCGGCATTTACGGCTCGGGCTGCCTGATCACCGAGGGCGCGCGCGGCGAGGGTGGCTATCTCACCAATGCCGAGGGTGAGCGCTTCATGGAGCGCTACGCTCCCTCGGCCAAGGATCTTGCCTCGCGCGACGTCGTCTCCCGCTCCATGACCATGGAGATCCGCGAGGGACGCGGCGTCGGCAAGAACAAGGACCACATCTACCTGCACCTCGACCATCTCGACCCGGCGATCCTGCATGAGCGCCTGCCGGGCATTTCCGAGAGCGCGAAGATCTTCGCCGGCGTCGATGTGACCAAGGAGCCGATCCCGGTTCTGCCGACCGTGCATTACAACATGGGCGGCATCCCCACGAATTTCCACGGCGAGGTCGTCACCAAGAAGGACGGCAACCCCGATCACGTGGTGCCCGGCCTGATGGCGGTGGGCGAATGCGCCTGCGTGTCGATCCATGGCGCCAACCGCCTCGGCTCGAACTCGCTGACCGATCTCGTGGTGTTCGGCCGCGCGGCGGCGCTGCGCTGCGCCGACATTCTCACCCCCGGCGACAAGCAGCCCGAGCTGCCGTCGAACTCGGCGGAGCTGGCGCTGTCGCGGCTCGACCATTTCCGCAACGCCCATGGCAGCTCGCCGACCGCGGAGCTGCGCCTGTCGATGCAGAAGGTGATGCAGAACAACTGCGCCGTCTACCGCACCGGCGAGGTGCTGGAGGAAGGCCGCAAGCTGATCGCCGACGTGTTCGCCGGCACCGACGACATTGGCGTCACCGACCGCTCGCTGATCTGGAACTCCGATCTCATCGAGACGCTGGAGTATGACAACCTGATCGCCCAGGCGAGCGTGACGATGGAAAGCGCCGCCGCCCGCACCGAGAGCCGCGGCGCCCATGCGCGCGAGGATTATCCCGAGCGCGACGATGCCACGTGGATGAAGCACACGCTCGCCTTCGTCGATTTCGATAAGCGCGCGGTGCGGCTCGACGACCGTCCGGTGCACACCTACACCCTGTCGAACGACATCCAGTACATCGAGCCGCGCAAGCGCGTGTACTGAGCCGGGAACGATTTCTCGCCATGGTCCAGCTCACTCTCCCGAAGAACTCGCAGCTCACCGAAGGCACGGTGTGGCCCAAGCCCACCGGCGCCAACCGGCTGACCGAGTACAAGATCTACCGCTGGAACCCGGATGACGGGAAAAACCCGCATGTCGACACCTATTATGTCGACCGCGACGATTGCGGGCCGATGGTGCTGGACGGGCTGATCTGGATCAAGACCAAGCTCGACCCGACGCTGACCTTCCGCCGCTCCTGCCGCGAGGGCATTTGCGGTTCCTGCGCGATGAACATCGACGGCACCAACACGCTCGCCTGCCTCAAGAGCATGGACGACGTGACGGCCTCGTCGGTGAAGATCTACCCGCTGCCGCACATGCCGGTGGTGAAGGATCTGGTGCCGGACCTGACGCAGTTCTACGCCCAGCACGCCTCGGTGGAGCCCTGGCTGCACACCGAGACGCCGGCACCCGAGAAGGAATGGAAGCAGGCGCGGGGCGACCGCGAGAAGCTCGACGGGCTGTATGAGTGCATCCTGTGCGCCTGCTGCTCGACCTCCTGCCCGAGCTATTGGTGGAATGGCGACCGCTATCTTGGGCCCGCGGCGCTGCTCCAGGCCTATCGCTGGCTGATCGACAGCCGCGACGAGGCGACGGGCGACCGGCTCGATCATCTCGAGGATCCGTTCCGGCTCTATCGCTGCCACACCATCATGAACTGCGCCAAGGCCTGCCCGAAGGGGCTGAACCCGGCCAAGGCGATCGCCGAGATCAAGAAGATGATGGTGGCGCGCCAGTTCTGACGCGCTACAAGAGGCGGGCGATGAGCGACGCCCGCCCCGCCTTCCGCTTCGCGCCGAGCCCGAATGGCCTGCTCCATCTCGGCCATGCCCGTTCCGTTTTGCTGAACGACGCGATGGCGCGCGCCGCCGGCGGGCGCTTCCTCCTGCGTATCGAGGACATCGACGCCACGCGCTGCCGGCCGGAATTCGAGGCCGCGATCCATGAGGATCTCACCTGGCTCGGCCTCGACTGGGAGCGACCGGTGCGCCGCCAGTCCGAGCATATGGACGCCTACCGCGCCGCGCTGGCGCGGCTGGAGGCGATGGGCGTCATCTATCCGAGCTTCGAGAGCCGGGCGGAGATCCGCCGCGCGGTGGAGGCGCGTCCCGGCTGGCCGGTCGATCCCGACGGTGCGCCGCTGTTTCCCTTCCCCCGCGACGCCATGAGCGACGCCGAGCGCGCCCGGCGGATGGTGGCCGGCGAGCCGCATGCGTTGCGCCTCGACATGGCCCGCGCCGCCGATCGTGCCGGACCGCTCGACTGGCAGGAGGTGAGTGAGGCCGGCGGTGCCTGCACTCACGCCGCCGATCCGCGCGGCTGGGGCGATGTGGTGATCGCCCGGAAGGAGGTGCCGACCTCCTATCACCTCGCCGTGGTGGTCGACGACGCGTTGCAGGGCATCACCCATGTGGTGCGCGGCGCGGATCTTCAGGCCGCGACGTCCGTTCACCGCCTTCTCCAGCGGCTTCTCGACCTGCCCGCCCCGCTTTACACCCACCACACGCTGCTGCTGGACGACCAGGGGCGCAAGCTCTCCAAATCCATCGGTTCGCGGAGCCTGCGCGACCTTCGGGCAAATGGCGCGACACCGGCCGATGTGCACCAGCTGGCCGGGGTGCCGTCGGCGGCACATGACGGCTGACGTTTCGTCAAACCGCTGTCACCGCGCCGGGTTAGCGAGAGCCATCCGCTCCGCCCGAGCCGATAGGAGAGCCCCGTGACCCTGTTCCCCGCCCTGCGCGCCGTGCTGCGTCCCGCCTATCGGCCCATCGCAACGGCCCTCGTCGCTCTGGCGCTCATCGCTCCGGCGCTCATAGCTCCGGCGTTCATAGCTCCGGTCTTGGCCGAGACGCCGATCACCGAGATCGAGATCGGCCCGCGCCCGTTCTATCTCGTCGGCGAGATGAAGGATGGCGCGCTCAAGGATCAACTGGCCCAGTGCAAGGGGCCGTTCACGGCGAAGAACTTCTCCATCGCCCATCGCGGCGCGCCGCTGCAATTCCCCGAGCACACGCGCGAGGGCTATATCGCGGCCGCCCGCATGGGCGCGGGCGTGATCGAGTGCGACGTCGCCTTCACCAAGGACCGCCAGCTGGTTTGCCGCCATGCCCAGTGCGACCTGCACACCACGACCGACATTCTCGCCCGGCCTGAGCTGGCCTCGAAATGTTCGCAAGGCTTCCAGCCGGCCGATGCCGCCACCGGCCGCAAGGCCAGCGCCAAGTGCTGCACCAGCGACCTGACGCTCGCCGAGTTCAAATCGCTGCGGCCGAAGATGGACGGCTTCAACCCGCGCGGGGTGACGGTCGAGGAGTATATGGACGGCACGCCGAGCTGGCGCACCGACCTCTATGTGAACCGGGCGACGCTGGTCTCGCATAAGGAATATATCGAGCTGGTGAAGTCGCTGGGGCGGAAGTTCACACCCGAGCTGAAGACGCCGGAAGTCGCCATGCCCTTCGAGGGCGGCTACACGCAGGAGCATTACGCCCAGCAGATGATCGACGAGTACAAGGCGGCCGGCGTCGATCCGCGCAATGTCTACCCCCAGTCGTTCCGGCTGGAAGACGTGCTCTACTGGCTCAAGGCCGAGCCGGCCTTCGGCGCGCAGGCGGTCTATCTCGATGGCCGCGACGACGGCAACAAGGACTTCGACAACATGAAGCCGGAGACCTGGCAGCCCTCCATGAAGGAGCTGGCCGACAAGGGCGTGAAGATCCTCGCCCCGCCGCTCTGGATGCTGGTCACCCACAAGGACGGCAAGATCGTGCCCTCGACCTATGCCGAGGAAGCCAAGAAGGCGGGTCTCGGCCTCATCAGCTGGTCGCTGGAGCGTTCCGGCCCACTCAATACGGGCGGCGGCTATTATTACCAGTCGGTCAAGCCGGTGATCGACCGCGACGGCGACATGCTGGCGCTGCTCGACGTGCTCGCCCGCGATATCGGCGTGATCGGCGTGTTCTCCGACTGGCCGGCGACCACCACCTTCTACGCCAACTGCCTGAAGCTGAACTGAGGTCGCGCCTCGCGCCTCAGCCGACGCCGAGGATGAGGAACCAGACCGAGACGGTGAACAGGCTCAGCGCGGTCGAGAGCGAGACCGCGCTGGCCGAAGCGGTGACGCCGGCCTTGTAGCGCTGGGCGAGCAGATAGGCGTTCACCCCGCTCGGCATGGCCGCGAACACCACCGCCACATCCGCCCATACCGGCGGCATGGGGAGCACGCGGGTGAGCGCGTAGACGATGCCGGGATGCACCACCAGCTTGAGCGTCGTGATGACGACGGCCGGGCCGAGATCGCCGCGGATCGGGTAGCGGTGGAGCGCGAGGCCGAGCGAGACCAGCGCGCAGGGAACCGCCGAGGCGGCGAGCATGTCCAGCGTCTGCTTGAGAACCCCGGCGGGTGCATAGCCGACAATCTTGGCGATGGCGCCGGCATAGATGCCGAGCAGGATCGGGTTGAAGGCCAGCATCCGCCCGAGCTTCGACAGGCCCTTGAGCGAGAAGCCGACGCTGGCCCCTTCGGTGAGCACGGTGGCGACCACCATCATCACTGGTAGATGAATGGCGATGAGCAGGAACAGCGGCACCGCCCCCTCCGGCCCGAAGGCCTGGAGAATGAGCGGCACGCCGACAAATACCGTGTTCGCCTGGCCGGAAGTAAAGCCGTGGATCACCGATTCCACATGGTCGCGCCCGAAGAGCCGCTTCGCCGCCGTCATTCCGAGCGCGAAGACGATGAAGGCGCCGGTGAAATAGGCGATCCAGTAGCCCCAGGGCTGGCCTTCCGCCGGTAATTGCGCTTCCGCCAGCGTCTTGAAGATCAGCACCGGAACGGCGAGGCCGAAGACATATTCGGACAGGCCGTCGGCCGCCCGCTCGCGCAGATGGCCGGAAAGGGAGGCGACATAGCCGAGCCCGATCAGCCCGAAGACCGGCGCCACGATGTAGGCGATGGCGCCAAGCTGCGCGAGCATCATCGGTTCATGCCGCCGCGACGACGGCGGCGCTGGACACCAGATGCGAGCTGCGCACCGGCACCATTACGTCGATCCGCGCCCAGAGCCGCTCTGCCACTTCTACCGGGGCGACGAAGGCGATTTCCGCGCGCATGTCGCCGAGATGGGCGGGATCGATCCGGCCATCCTCCGGTCCGTCGAGCCGCACGCGGGTGGGCTGCACGTCGTGGATCGCGAAGGGCTCCAGCAGGCGGAGCATGAGATTGGGGTGCGCATCCGCCTCGACGACGAGGCGATGACGAAGAAGACCGGCGGTCATGGCAAATTCCGATGACGAAAGGGTAAGGAGCAGGCGCGTCAGAACTCCCGGCCGATCAAGTCGGCCGGGCGACGAATTCGCCGATCCGCGCGCACAGGCGCCCTCTGGGTCATCATCTCGAACATGGTGTGGAAACTAGGCCGGCAGGTGCGGCGCCGTCAATGGGGCAGCACCATTGCCAAATGGTCGAGCCAGGGCGGCAGGGCCGGCACCTCGTGCAGCAGCCGGAAGGTGGGCGGCTCCTCCGGGCAGCTTCCCGCGCCGCATTCGACGAGGGTCGACAGGCCGTTGACCAACGTGAGCACGCAGATGACGAACAGCGCGGCGATCCCGCTTAGGGAGAGGCGCCGACGCCGGCGAAAGATCGCCGGCTGGCGATCGATCAGCATCAGCAGGGCGCCGCCGGCAATGAGGCTGGCGAAAAGGGTCACGGCCCAGCTATAGGCAACGGGCTCGAACGGGGGAGTTGAATGGGTGCGCAGATCCGGGGTGATCTGCATGAGCACCTGGCGTGCCGCGATCATCGCCCCGGCCACGGCGGACAGGATGGCGATGACATAGTGGCTCACCCGCGCCCCGAAGCGCAGGTTGAGGCTGAGACCGACGGCGATGCCGATGAAAGTGATCCGCTGCATGATGCAGAGCGTGCAGGCGACGTCATGCCGGTGCATCTGATCCACGGTGGTGAGGGCGAGCACCAGGCCGAGCACCAGAATGCCGCCGGCATTCACCCGCCGCGATACCTTCAGCGACAGGCGGGGCAGAATTTCAAGCGGCAGGTCGGGCGGCATGCCGGCATCGCCGGATGACGCTTCTTGAGGGGAGCCCGCGGACGAGCCGCCTTTCGGCAGGGTGGGCTTAGGGGACGGCGGCATAGCGCTACAGGATCATCCGCAACGTGTCGGCGGCGTGACCGCGGAACAGCACCAGCAGGATGACCATCGAGGTGAGCCAGCACAGTATGGCGAGCCGTCGGTGGCCGACAGACACAAAGATGAGCGCGGCAAACAGTCCAAGAAACGGCAGGCTCATCATTTCCGCGCGACCCAGCCTGCGTGACGCACGCCGGCACCTAAGCACCCCGACTGGACGGTCTCATGACACTCTGAATGATTCGTTAGCTCATGGATCCAATCGGGTACATCCCATGAATTTAGCCGATTACGTAACGGTAGCTTGCGGCGGGATGTCGTCCGGCTAAAGGAAGCTCTGCGGGTCGATGTCGATCTCCACCTTGAGATCGCCGCGCGCGCGCGGCGCCGCCGCCATCCAGCCGCGCACATAGGCCGACAGATCGAAGCCGCGCTCGGCGCGGGCGAGCAGGCGGAAGCGGTGGCGCCCGCGCACCAAAGCGAGCGGCGCCTCGGCCGGGCCGAGCACGCGCACTTCGTTCGACAGTGGAGAGGACGCGGCCAGCGCCCGCGCATGGGCCTGCGCGGCATGGGCGTCCGAACCGGAGACGATCAGCGCGCAGAAGCGGGCGAAGGGCGGCAGATGCGCCTCTTCGCGAATGGCGATCTCGCGGTCATAGAAGGCATCGCGGTCGCCGGCGACGAGCGCCTGCATCACCGGGTGCTCGGGCATGTAGGTCTGCAGGAAGGCACGCCCCTCAACGCTGTGCCGTCCGGCGCGGCCGGCGACCTGGTGCAGGAGCTGGAAGGTGCGCTCCGCCGCGCGCGGGTCGCCATGGCCAAGGCCGACATCGGCGTCGATGACGCCGACCATGGCGAGACCGGGGAAGTTGTGGCCCTTGGCGACGAGCTGGGTGCCGATGACGACATCCACCTCGCCATCCTCGATGGCTTTCAATTCGGCCCGCAGCCGCTCCACCCCGCCGGCAAGGTCGGAGGAAAGTACCTGAAGCCGGGCATGCGGCAGGAGGCTCGCCGCCTCTTCATGCAGCCGCTCGACGCCGGGGCCGCAGGGAATGAGGCTGTTCGGCTCATGGCAATGCGGGCAGTCGCTCGGCACGGGCGTGGCGAAACCGCATTGGTGGCATTCGAGCCGCCGGCGGAAGCGGTGCTCGACCAGCCAGGACGAGCAGGAGGGGCAGCGTATGCGGTGGCCGCAGGCACGGCAGAGCGTCAGCGGGGCATAGCCGCGCCGGTTGAGGAACAGGAGCGCCTGCCCGCCCGCCTCGATGGTCCTCTCCATCTCCTGCGCGAGGCGCGGGGCGATCCAGCGCCCGCGCGGCGGGCCTTCCTTGCGCAGGTCGATGGGTTCGAGGCGCGGCACGCGGGTGCCGGCGAATCGCTCGGGCAGATGCAGCCTTGCATAGCGGCCGCGCCGGGCGTTCACTTCGGTCTCAAGCGAGGGCGTTGCCGAGACCAGCACGACCGGTGCTGCCTCCAGCCGGGCCCGCACCACCGCCATGTCGCGGGCGTGGTAATGGACGCCGTCCTCCTGCTTATAGGCGCCGTCATGCTCCTCATCGACAATGATGAGGCCGAGATCGGTAAAGGGCAGGAACAGTGCCGAGCGCGCGCCGGCCACCACGCTTACCTCGCCCGCCGCGACGCCCTTGAAGATGCGCCCGCGGCGATTCGAGCTTACCGCCGAATGCCACTCCGCGGGACGCACGCCGAAGCGGCGGGCAAAGCGGTCGAGAAAGGCCTGCGTCAACGCGATTTCCGGCATCAGGATCAGCGTCTGCCGCCCCTGCCGGATGGTTTCGGCCACCGCCTCGAAATAGGTCTCAGTCTTACCCGAGCCGGTCACGCCGTCGATGAGATGCGGGGCGAAGGCGCGGGTCTTCACCGCCGCCACCAGAGCGTCGGCCGCCTCCCGCTGGGCGGGGAGCAGGTCCGGCGTGTCGTGGTCGGGATCGGGCGTCTCGGCGGCCGGTTCGGGCGGCAGCACGATGGTTTCCAGCACGCCGTCGTCAATCAGCCCGTCGATCACCGAGGGAGAGACCGCCGCCTCGCGCGCAGCTTCCGCCTTGGCGCGCACGAATCCATCCGACAGCGCCTCCAGCACCCGCGCGCGGGCGGAGGTGGCGCGCTCGGGGCGCCGGTCGGTGAGGCGTACGCCGGTGCGCTCGCGGGCGAAGCCGGCGCTCTCGTCATGGCGTAGCGCGAGGCGCAGCACCATGCCCGGCGGCGTGACGGTGTAGTCGGCAATCCAGCGGATGAAGGCGATCATCTCCGGCCGCAGCGGCGGCACATTGTAGCGGCGCTGGATCGGCTTGAGCTTGGCGGGGTCGACGGTGGGCGCGTCCTCTGCGCGTGGCCAGACGCAGCCGAGCATGTTGCGCGTGCCGAGCGGCACCACGACGATATCGCCCGGCGCCACCTCCATGCCCTCCGGCACGCGGTAGGAATAGGCCGCGCCGATTGCCACCGGCAGTAGCACGTCCACCACGCGCGGCGGGGCAAAGAGGGAAGGGGAATCGGAGGCGAGCATGACGCCCTTCATAGCGCATCGCGCGGGAGGGAGGGAAAGGGAGCGCGGTAAGCGCGACGCGTCGAACGAATGGCGCTGCGCGTCGAATTTTAACCGCAGCGGCGCATCATTCTGCGAACAGGCGAGGCCGGGATCGGATCATGGCGGCGAGCGACGCACAAAAGGCGGAACGGGCGCAGAAAATGCTGCTGGCCGGCGCCACGCCGGACGTGGCGGCGGCGCTCACCGGCTGGCTCGGGCGCCTCGCCCATGAGAGGCGCCTCTCGCCCAAGACGCGCGAGGCCTATGCGCGCGACATGACCAGTTTCCTGCTGCTGCTCGGCGATCATCTCGGCGCGAAGCCGGACCTGCCCGCGCTCGCCGCTCTCACGCCCCGCGATGTGCGCGCGGTGATCGCTGCCCGGCGGGCGGAAGGAATCGAGGCGCGCACGCAGATGCGCTTTCTCGCCGCTGCCCGCTCCTTCGGCCGGCACATGGAGCGCGAGGGGCTGGGCAAGGTCGGCGCGCTCGCGGCGGTGCGGGCCCCGCGCATTCCCCGCACCTTGCCGCGCCCGCTCTCGCCCGCCGATGCCCGCGCCGTGGCGGACCCGGACACACGCGCCGGCGAGGCGCGCGAGCCGTGGGTGCTGGCGCGCGACGCGGCGGTGCTGGCGCTGCTCTATGGCTCGGGCCTGCGAATCTCGGAGGCGCTGGGCCTGATGCGGCGCGACATGCCGGAGCCCGGAAGGGGCGACCAGATCCTTGTTCATGGCAAGGGCGGCAAGACGCGCATGGTGCCGGTGCTGCGCGCGGTGCTGGAGATGGTGGCAGCCTATGCGCGTGCCTGCCCGTTCGAGCTGGAGCCGCAGAAGCACTTGTTTCGAGGGGTGAAAGGCGGGCCGCTCTCGCCCCGCATCGTGCAGCTCGCCATGGAGCGGATGCGCGGCAGCCTCGGCCTGCCCGACAGCGCGACGCCGCATGCGCTGCGCCACTCCTTCGCCACCCATCTGCTCGGGCGCGGTGGCGATCTGCGCTCCATCCAGGAACTTCTCGGCCACGCCTCGCTGTCGACCACGCAGATCTATGCGGCGGTGGATTCGCAGACGCTGATGGCGGCATGGAAGGCGGCCCACCCCCGCGCGCGGTGAGCAGAATGGGCCCTCGCCTACACGCCTGCGTGAGATCGGCGGCAATGATGAGCGATGAGGCATCCCGGTGCCGCTGCCGCTCTTTTCAGCGCGGTGGGCTTGGGCGACACTTTCCCCATCGTGAACCATGACAGGAGAGTGTCTGATGAAGCGTGTCGCGACCGCCCTCTGTGCTCTGGCCTTCACCGCTGCCATTTCCGGCGCGGCTCTCGCCGACTGCCCCGCCCATGCCTCGACGACCCAGACGCAGACCCCGGTGAAGGGCTCCTGAGCCTTTCCGCCTGAACAAGCGAAAGGCCCGGAGGGATGACCTGCGGGCCTTTTTGCGTGCCATGCGACGCCGCCCGCGGGCGGGGTGCTCACATATGGATGGAGCGATTCTCCACCGCCATCGCCGCTTCCTTCACCGCTTCCGAGCGGGTGGGGTGGGCGTGGCACGTGCGGGCGAGATCCTCGGAGGAACCGCCAAATTCCATCAGCACCGCCGCCTCGTGGATCAACTCGCCGGCTTCGGAGCCGATGATGTGGACGCCGAGCACCCGGTCGGTCGCGGCATCCGCCAGCACCTTCACGAAGCCATCGGTCTCGTCATTGGCCTTGGCGCGGCCATTGGCGAGGAAGGGGAACTTGCCGACCTTGTAGGCGACGCCGGCTTCCTTCAGCTCTTCCTCGGTCTTGCCGACGGACGCGACTTCCGGGTGGGTGTAGACCACGCCCGGAATGACCTCGTAATTCACATGGCCGGCCTGGCCGGCCAGCAGCTCGGCAATGGCCACGCCCTCGTCCTCGGCCTTGTGGGCGAGCATCGGGCCGGTGATCACGTCGCCAATGGCGAAGATGCCAGGCACGTTGGTGCGGTAATAATGGTCGGTGACGATGCGGCCGCGCTTGTCGGTCTCGACGCCCAGCGCCTCCAGGCCAAGGCCCTGCGTGTAGGGCACGCGGCCAATGGCGACCAGCACGACATCGGCCTCCAGCGTCTCGGCGGCGCCGCCAGTGGCGGGCTCGACCGAAACCTTCAGCGTGGCGCCCGAGGTGTCGACGCCGGTGACCTTGGAGCCGAGCTTGAAGGCAAAGCCCTGCTTCTGCAGGATGCGCTGGAAGGACTTGGCGACATCAAGGTCCATGCCCGGCAGGATTCGGTCGAGATATTCGACGACCGTCACCTCGGCGCCGAGGCGCCGCCACACGCTGCCCAGCTCAAGGCCGATGACGCCGGCGCCGACCACGATCAGCTTGCCCGGCACCTTCTCAAGCGCAATGGCGCCGGTCGAGGAGACGATGCGGGTCTCGTCGATGTCGATGCCCGGCAGGCGGGCAATGTCGGAACCGGTGGCGATGACGATGGCCTTGGTCTCAAGCGTCTGCGCCGCGCCGTCGGCCAGCGCGATGTCCACCTTGCCGGCGGCTGGAATGCTGGCCGTGCCGTGATAGGTGTCGATCTTGTTCTTCTTCATCAGGAAGGCGACACCCTTGGTGTTGCCCTCCACCGCCTGGTCCTTGAAGCCGAGCAGGGCGGCATGGTCGAGCTCCGGCGCGCCGACCTTGATGCCCATCTTGGCGAAGCTGTGGCCGGCCTCCTCGAAACGGTGCGAGGCGTGCAGCAGCGCCTTGGAGGGGATGCAGCCGACATTGAGGCAGGTGCCACCGAAGGTGGCGCGCTTCTCGACCACCGCAACCTTGAGCCCGAGCTGGGCGGCGCGGATGGCGCACACATAGCCGCCGGGGCCGGTGCCGATGACGACGAGATCGTAGGACATGGACGCAGCTTCCCTGAATTCGAAGGTGGTCAGCCTGCCTTCTGGACGGCGAGGCGAAGGCCGAGCAGCACGAAGGTCGCGCCGGTTACCCGGTTGAACCAACGGCCACCGGCCGCGAAGCGTGCCCGCACGGCGGGATTGGTGAAGAACAAGGTGACGCCGGCAAACCAGGCGATGAGCGCGCTCGCCATGCCGATGCCATAGAGGAAGATCACCGGCACCGGCGTCTCATGGCTCACCATCGCCGAGAACAGCGACAGGAAGAACAGCACCGGCTTGGGGTTGAGCGCATTGGTGAGGAAGCCCATGCCGAAGCACGCGGGCAGCGAGACACGCCCCGCTTTGCCGGCATCCGCCGTGAGGGCGCGCTCGTCGACATTCATCGGCGTCTCGAAGAAGGAGCGGATGCCGAGATAGACGAGATAGGCGACGCCCAGCCACTTGATCAGCGCGAACAGCGCCAGCGACTGGGAGACGATGAGCCCGATGCCGAGAATGGTGTAGGAGATGTGGAACAGCAGCGAGGCGCCGATGCCGAAGCTGGTGACCAGCGCGGCCTTGCGGCCATGCACGACGCTCTGGCGCACGACGAGGGCGAAATCCGCCCCCGGCGCGACGATCACCACGGCGAACACGGCCATCAGAGCCGCGAATTCGCTGATGTAGGTCATTCTCCCCTCCGCCGGAGCCCGGTCCGGATTACAGATCCAGCACGAGGCGGGTCGGATCCTCCAGCGCTTCCTTGACGCGCACGAGGAAGGTGACGGCGCCCTTGCCGTCGACGATGCGGTGATCGTAGCTCAGCGCGAGATACATCATCGGCCGGGCGACGATCTGGCCCTTCACCACGACCGGGCGTTCCTCGATGCGGTGCATGCCGAGAATGCCCGACTGCGGCGCGTTGAGGATCGGGGTCGACATCAGCGAACCGTAGATGCCGCCATTGGTGATGGTGAAGGTGCCGCCCTGCATGTCCTCGATGCCGAGCTTGCCGTCGCGCGCCTTGCGACCGAGTCCGGCAATGGTCTTCTCGATACCGGCGATCGACAGGTTGTCGGCGTCGCGCACCACCGGAACGACGAGGCCCTTGTCGGTGCCGACGGCGATGCCGATGTGGTAATAGTTCTTGTAGACCAGATCATTGCCGTCGATCTCGGCATTGACCTCGGGCACGTCCTTGAGGGCCTGGATCACCGCCTTGGTGAAGAAGCCCATGAAGCCCAGCTTCACGCCGTGCTTCTTCTCGAACACGTCCTTGTACTGGGCGCGCAGGCTCATCACCGCCGACATGTCGACATCGTTGAAGGTGGTGAGCATCGCCGCCGTGCTCTGCGCGTCCTTCAGCCGCTTGGCGATGGTCTGGCGCAGCTTGGTCATCTTCACGCGCTCTTCGCGCGCGGCATCGTCCGGCGCGGAGGGCGCGCGCACGGTGACCGGGGCGGCGGCCGGAGCCGTGGCGGTGGCGATGGCCGAGAGCATGTCGCCCTTGGTCACGCGGCCATCCTTGCCGGAGCCGGCGAGCATCGCCGGGTTGAGGCCGCTCTCGGCGGCGAGTTTGGCGACGGCGGGGCCGTTGGCGCCAGCCGGCGCGGCGGCGGGGGCCGCCGCAGGCGCCGGGGCGGCGGGCTTGGCAGCCTCGACCTTCGGCGCTTCCGCCTTGGCGGGCGCGGGGGCCGCGGCGGGGGCGGCCTTGGCGGCCGCGCCGCCCTCACCGATTGAGCCGAGCAGCGCGCCCACGCCGACCGTCTCGCCATCCTTGGCGACGATCTCGGACAGCACGCCGGCCGCCGGGGCGGGAACCTCGATGGTGACCTTGTCAGTCTCCAGCTCGACGATCGGCTCGTCGGCCGCGACCGCCTCGCCGGCCTTCTTGAACCACTTGCCGATGGTCGCCTCGGTGACCGATTCGCCCAGCGTCGGAACGCGGATCTCGGTGGCCATGCTCGTTGTTCCTCACCCTTTGCCGGCCCCTGGACCGGCACTCCCTCAGTTCAGTCGGAATATCAGCCCAGAGCGTCCGCGAGGAACGCCTTGAGCTGCGCGAGATGCTTGGACATCAGGCCCGTCGCCGTTGCCGCGGACGCCGGACGGCCGGTGTAGCGCGGGCGCGACGAGACCGAACCCGCCTGCTCCAGCACCCACTCCAGATAAGGCTGCACGAAGGCCCATCCGCCCTGGTTCTTCGGCTCTTCCTGGCACCAGACGACTTCCGCCTGCTTGAAGCGGGAAATCTCCTGCGCCAGCGTCTTGAGCGGGAACGGGAAGAGCTGCTCGACGCGCATCAGATAGACATCGTCGATGCCGCGACGCTCGCGCTCCTCATAGAGGTCGTAATAGACCTTGCCCGAGCAGAGCACGACACGGCGGATCTCGCCATCGGCCTTCAGCTTAACCGCCTCGGCCGGCTGGTTGGTGTGCGCGCGGTCCGCGTCGTCCCACAGCACCCGGTGGAAGCTGGTGCCGGCGCCGAACTCGGCGAGCGTGGAGACGGCGCGCTTGTGGCGCAGCAGGCTCTTCGGCGTCATCAGGATCAGCGGCTTGCGGAAGTCGCGCTTCAGCTGGCGGCGCAGAATGTGAAAATAGTTCGCCGGCGTCGAGCAGTTGGCGACCTGCATGTTGTCCTCGGCGCACATCTGCAGAAAGCGCTCAAGGCGGGCGGAGGAATGCTCCGGACCCTGGCCTTCATAGCCGTGCGGCAGCAGGCAGACGAGGCCGGACATGCGCAGCCACTTGCGCTCGCCCGAGGAGAGGAACTGGTCGAAGATGACCTGAGCGCCATTGGCAAAGTCGCCGAACTGCGCTTCCCACATGGTCAGCGCATTGGGCTCGGAGAGCGAGTAGCCATACTCGAAGCCGAGCACCGCCTCTTCCGAGAGCATCGAGTTGATGACCTCGTAACGGCCCTGGCCCTCGCGCAGATAGTTGAAGGGCGTGTGGCGCTCCTCGGTCTCCTGGTCGATCAGCACGGAATGGCGCTGCGAGAAGGTGCCGCGCTCGCAATCCTGGCCGGAGAGGCGCACTGGGTGGCCTTCGAGCTGGAGCGTGGTGAAGGCGAGCGCCTCCGCCGTCGACCAGTCGATGCCGGCGCCGTCGTCGAGGATCGCCTTGCGGCGCGCGTCGAGGAAACGCTGGATGGTGCGGTGGAGGTGGAAGCCCTCCGGCACGGTAGTGATCTTGTCGCCGATCTCCTTGAGGACATCGATCGCGACGCCGGTATTGCCACGGCGCGGATCGTCCTCGGAGGCGGCGGCCTTGAGGCCGGCCCAGCGGCCGTCCAGCCAGTCAGCCTTGTTCGGCTTATAGGCCTGGCCTGCCTCGTATTCGGTGTCGAGGCGCGCGCGCCACTCGGCCTTCATGCGATCGAACTCGCCGGCCTCGATCGTGCCTTCGGATTCGAGCTTCTTGCCGTAGAGTTCCAGCGTGGTCGGGTGCTGCTTGATCGCCTTGTACATCAGCGGCTGGGTGAAGGCGGGTTCGTCGCCTTCATTGTGGCCGAAGCGGCGGTAGCAGAACATGTCGACCACCACCGGCTTCTTGAAGCGCTGGCGGAACTCGATGGCGATCTTGGCGGCGAAGGTGACGGCTTCCGGGTCGTCGCCATTCACATGGAAAATCGGCGCCTCGATGGTCTTCGCCACATCCGACGGGTAGGGCGAGGAGCGCGAGAAGCGCGGATAGGTGGTGAAGCCGATCTGGTTGTTGATGATGAAGTGGATCGAGCCGCCGGTGCGGTGACCCTTCAGGCCGGAGAGGCCAAGGCACTCGGCGACGACACCCTGGCCGGCAAACGCCGCATCGCCGTGGATCAGCAGCGGCAGCACCTGCGTGCGCTCGATATCGCCGAGCAGATCCTGCTTGGCGCGCGACTTGCCGAGCACCACCGGATCGACGATCTCGAGATGCGACGGGTTGGCGGTGAGCGACAGATGGACCTTGTTGCCGTCGAACTCGCGGTCCGAGGAGGCGCCGAGGTGATACTTCACGTCGCCGGAGCCCTCGACCTCGTCGGGGGCCCAGGAGCCGCCCTTGAACTCGTGGAACAGCGCGCGATGCGGCTTGCCCATCACCTGGGTCAGCGTGTTGAGGCGGCCGCGATGGGCCATGCCGAACACGATCTCCTGCACGCCGAGCTGGCCGCCGCGCTTGATGATCTGCTCCAGCGCCGGAATCAGCGACTCGCCGCCATCGAGGCCGAAGCGCTTGGTGCCGGTGTAGCGGACATCGAGGAACTTCTCGAAGCCTTCCGCCTCGACCAGCTTGTTGAGGATCGCGCGCTTGCCCTCGCGGGTGAAGGTGATCTCCTTGTCGGGCCCTTCGATGCGCTCCTGGATCCACGCCTTCTCCTCGGGGGAGGAGATGTGCATGAACTCGACGCCCAGCGTGTGGCAGTAGGTGCGCTGGAGGATGGCGACCATCTGGCGGACGGTCGCGAATTCCATGCCGAGCACGTGGTCGATGAATATCGGCCGGTCGAGATCGGCTTCCTGGAAGCCGTAGGAGGCCGGGTCGAGCTCGGGCGCCGAACGCTCCGGCTCAAGACCGAGCGGGTCAAGCTTGGCATGGAGATGGCCACGCATCCGGTAGGCGCGGATCATCATCAGCGCCTTGACCGAGTCGCGAGTGGCCTGCTGGACATCGGCGGAGCTGAGCTCGACACCGGTCTTCTGGGCCTTCTCGGCGACCTTGGCCTCGACCTTCTTGCCGACCGCCTTCTCGACCTCGATCCAGTTGCCGTCCATGGCCGAGACCAGCTCGCCATTGGCGTGGATCGGCCAGCCCTGCTTCTTCCACGAGGCGCCGCGGGCGCTCTTCTCGACGTCGGCCGGCGCATCCTTGAGACCGGCGAAGAAGGCCTGCCACTGCGCGTCGACGGAGGAGGGGTCCGCCTCGTAGCGAGCGTACAGATCCTCGATCCAGGCCGCATTGGCGCCGTAGAGGAAGGAGGTGTTCAGGAAAACTTCGTTCAAGTCCGCGCGCGACATCGTCGGCTCCTGGAGGACCGCTGCGGTCCGGTGGAGACGCTTTACAGCCGGTCGTCGGTGCCCGGCGGGGGCGGCCTAGGGTCCGGTGCTCCGAGGCTCGGAGCGAAAGCGCTTAATCAGCGAGTATATAGGTCTCGTGTTGACTTCATGAATGCCGCAGGAATGCGGCACCGTCATGCAAAATGGCAACTTGTCACTTGGAAGTAACCCAAGGTCAGCGCGATCCCCCAAGGTTCGCGTGTCCGAAGGCGGCTTCCACCCGCCGCACAGGTGTGGCGGGGGTACTGTGCGCCGACCGGGCGGACCCGGGCGGCGCGGTTCATGGGGTGCCGGACAGCTCAGGCGCCGAGCGCGGGAGCGATCTTCTGGCACTCGGCGACGAGTTCCTTCACCGAGGCAATGGACTTGTCGAGCATGGCTTGCTCGGAGCTGTCGAGGCTGATTTCGACGATCCGCTCCACGCCCTCCGCGCCGATGATGACGGGCACGCCGAGATAGAGGTCGTTCACGCCGTACTGGCCGGTGAGGAAGGCGGCGCAGGGAAGCAGGCGCTTCTTGTCGCGCAGATAGGAAGTCGCCATCTCGATAGCCGAGGCGGCCGGGGCGTAGAAGGCCGAGCCGGTCTTGAGCAGGTTGACGATCTCGCCGCCGCCCTTGCGAGTGCGATCGACGATGGCGTCCACCTTCTCCTGGCTGGTCCAACCCATCTTCACGAGGTCCGGCAGCGGAATGCCGGCAACGCCGGAGTAGCGCACCAGCGGCACCATGTCGTCGCCATGGCCACCGAGCACGAAGGCGGTCACGTCCTCGACCGACACGTTGAACTCGTCGGCGAGGAAGTAGCGGAAGCGGGCCGAGTCCAGCACGCCGGCCATGCCCACCACCTTGTGGGTCGGCAGGCCGGAGGCCTTCTGCAGCGCCCACACCATGGCATCGAGCGGGTTGGTGACGCAGATCACAAAGGCGTTCGGGGCATACTGGGCGATGCCCGCGCCGACCTGCTGCATGACCTTGAGGTTGATGTCGAGCAGGTCCGAGCGGCTCATGCCGGGCTTGCGCGGCACGCCGGCGGTGACGATCACCACATCCGCGCCGGCGATCGCCTCATAGCTATTGGTGCCGCTCAGCTTGGCGTCGAAGCCGAGCACCGGAGAGGATTCCGCAATGTCGAGGCTTTTGCCCTGAGGAATGCCCTCCGCCACGTCGAACATCACGACGTCGCCGAGTTCCTTGAGACCCGCGAGAAGGGCGAGAGTACCGCCGATCTGGCCGGCCCCGATCAGTGCAATCTTTGCTCGAGCCATGAGATTTCCTGACTTTCCGAGGGAGGGTGCGGCGCTCCGCCGCGCGCGCTTCCGATAGCCCGTCTCGCCGCCCGGTTCAAGCGACGAGCGCCGTCCAGATGTCCACGCTGTCTACAACTTTGCTACCAATTCCAATGGTATACGAAATACGGGATGCCTATCGGCGCCGTTCCGCCAAGTCTTCCATGAGTTCGATCTGGATCGCCTGTATCTCCGCCAGCCGCTCCCATTGCCGCGTGAGCATGTGGTCGATCTTCTCGTGCAGGTGCCGGATCTCGAGTTCCGCCTTCAGGTTCACGCGGTAGTCGTTCTCGGAGCGGCGGCGGTCCTTCGCCTCCTGCCGCTTCTGGCTCATCATGATGACCGGCGCCTGCAACGCGGCGATGCAGGACAGCACAAGATTGAGCAAAATGAACGGGTAAGGGTCGAAAGCTCCCAGCAGACCGGCGACGTTCAGGCTCATCCAGACGACGATGAATGCCATGAAGGAGATGATGAAGACCCAGCTACCGCCGAAGCTCGCGATGCCATCCGCCGCCCGCTCGCCGAAGGTACGGCCGCTGTCGATCTCGGCCTCGATGTTCTCGGTCAGGATGTCGTTTTCGGCGAGGCTGTCGATCACATCATGGTCAAGCTGGGTGAGGTCGCCGCGCTCGGCCTGGAGGGTCGCGGCGATATAGGCGGCGCGCTCGCGGCCCAGTGCCTTGCGGGAGATGTGTGCGTCTGGCGCAAGGCCGGGATGCGCTAAGCGAATATGTTCGGCGAGCGTCGGGCGCAGCATGTCGAGCCGCACCCCGTTCCTGTCGGTCAGAACTTGGCCGGTGAGGGCGCAGATATGCGGCACGCTGGATTTGGGATGGTGGATGCGGCTCATGATGCGGCTGTCCGGTCGGTCCACGCCCATAGTGGCGCGGCATGTGTCAGCATCAAGTCTGCCCGCGCCAAAGCGATCAGGTTTCGACAAGACCCGTCGTGTTGCCGCTCGCCTGCGAATCGCCCCGGCCATGCGGGCGGGCAATGTAGTCGGACGAGCCCATCTCGTGCAGGCGCGACACGGTGCGGGCCCACTCGAAGGCCTCCGCGCCTTCGGTGCCGACATAGAGATGCTCGGGGTCGCTCTCGGCTGAAGCGACGACCTTCACGCCCTTCTCGTAGAACTCGTCGATCAGCGTGATGAAGCGCTTGGCTTCGTTGCGCCGGTCCTGGTCGAGCACCGGAATATGGTCGATCAGCACGGTGTGGTAGCCGCGGGCGATGCGCAGATAGTCGCTGGCGCCGAGCGGCACGCCGCAGAGGTCGTGAAAATCGAAGCGCGCGGCGCCGCCGCCGGCGCGCGGCACGGGAATGTTGCGCCCGCCGGAGAGCAGAGTGGTCGGCGCGCCGCCATCGACGCCCGCGACGCGGTGCCAGACCTTCTCCATCTCCCGGTCGATGTCCGTCATGTCCTGGTCGGCACGCGGCACGTACCAGGTGCGCACGCCGCCCAACTTCTCCATGCGGTAATCGGTCGGGGATTCGATCCGCACCACATCCATGTGCTGCTGGATCATGCCGATGAAGGGCAGGAACAGCGCGCGGTTGAGTCCACCCTCATAGAGGTTTTCCGGCGCCACATTGGAGGTGGCGACGATGACCACGCCGAGGTCGAACAGCTTCTCGAACAGCCGGCCGAGGATCATCGCGTCGGCGATGTCGGTGACGTGGAACTCGTCGAAGCAGAGCAGCCATGCTTCCTCGTAGAGCGCGGCGGCGACGAGGGCGATGGGATCGGACTCCTTGATCCGCCCCGCCTTCATCTCGGCCCGGATGTGGAAGATGCGGGCGTGCACGTCGGCCATGAACTCGTGGAAATGCGCCCGGCGCTTGCGCTTGCGCACCGCCACGCACTCATAGAACAGGTCGACCAGCATGGTCTTGCCGCGCCCGACCGAGCCATGGATGTAGAGGCCGCGCACTTTCGGGATGGTGTCCTCGCGCCTGGCGAACAGCCAGCCAAGCGCCGAGGTTTTGCGGGCGAGGCGCCGGGCGGCGATGCGCTGCTCGAGCTGGGCCAGCGCCGCGACCACCTTGGCCTGGCCGGGATCGGGGGCGATATCGCCCGAGGCCATGCGCGCCACATAGCGCGCCGCCAGCACCGAGCCGCCGGCCTCTGCCGAAATCGTCATATCCGCCGATCTGTCCGCCATGATCGGGAGCACTCCCATATTGCACCGCACGCCTTAGCCCCGGCATCGAGCCTCGGCAAGCATGCGTGGGGCTGTCTGCGACGAAGGTGGCGTATGGGCAGGGGTGCGGGAAGCGCATGGCCCGCTGGTAAAATGCAGCGATTTTGCGGGAGAGGGGCGGGCTACCTCTAGCCGCCACGAACCCGACATCATCCTGCGGCTCCTCTGTTCCATCACAAAAGGGGGAGCCGATGCGGGCTTGCCGGGCGATACGCTCACGCACCGTGGCCGCTGTCATCCAGCTGGCGGTTCTCGCCGCCGGCCCGGCCGCGCTGGCGCGCGACCTGCCGTCCTCTGCGGTGACGATCGACGCCGATGATCGTCTCACCCCGGCCCAGTTCGCTCGCGAAATGGGGCTTTCCGGCCCGCAGCTCGCCTCGCGCTTCGGTGCCACCGGCCTCGTGCGCTGCGGCGGCGCGGTCGGCACCGCGCAACTCGTCGGGGCCGGCAATGTCATCGTCACGGCCGCCCACATGCTGTTCGCTCCCGACGGGCGCCCACGCGACACCACGGGGGCCTGCACCTTCGAGATCGACACGCCGGGCTTGCGCCAAGTCGTGCCGATCCGCGTGAGCGACACGCTGTGCGGCTCGCGCGAACCCTATGCCGACGCGGCCATGCGTGATTGGGCGGTGGTGCCGCTTACCCGCTTCGTGGCCGGCGTGCGGCCCTATCCGCTCGGGCCGGTGCTCAAGGTGCCCGGCCCGCTGGTGCTGGCGGCGGCGGCACGCACCGGCGGTGTCGAAGCGCATTCGCTCCAGCGCTGTCAGGCCCGGATGCAGACCGCCCGCGCGCCCGACGGCCTGCGCGAGGTGGCGATTGACTGCGATGCCGAAGGGGGGACGTCGGGGGCGGCGCTGCTTGGCGAGGATGGCAGCTTTCAGGGGGTCTATGTCGGCTTCCGCTCGGCGCATCCGGGCGAGCCGGGCCCGTTCTCGGCGAGCCATTACAATTTCGGGGTTACGGCCGAGGGCGGGCTTCGGCGCGCCATCATGGAAGTCGTGAGCCGGCATCAGCCGCTGAGCGCCGCCGCCGACTAGCGTAGCCTTACGCATTGCCGGACCGGCCGGCGCAGAGCAAGCTTGCGCGAGGCTGGCTCAGGGCGTCCGGGATGCGCATGTGAGCCATGCAGCCGCGTGAGTTGTCTTCGTGTGCAGTGCGCATATTTCTGCTGCGCCGCAATATGATCCCGCGGTTGACGAGATCCGACCCATGTCCTTGACCGAGATGAACCGCCAGACCTTCGCCTCCACCGCCTCTTCCGGCGGAGATGGAGCCGTCGCCGGCCCGGTGCGCGGCGAGGCCGAAGGGCAGATCCGCAAACTGCTGCCGGCGGAGCGTCATCTTCTGGTCGACCATCTGCTCCGGCTGGATCCGCTCAGCCGCTTCATGCGCTTCGGCGGCGTCGTGTCGGATGCGGCCATCGTCCGCCATGCCAACCGCGTCGTGACCGGCAATGGCTGCGCGCTCGGTTATTTCCTCGATGGTGATCTGCGCGCCGTCGCCGAACTGCACCCGCTGCCGAAGGTCGCCGGCAAGCTCTCCTCGGCCGAGGCGGCGTTCAGCGTCGAGCGGCCCTGGCAGGGCAAGGGCATCGGCTCGGCCCTGATGCGCCAGCTGGTCCTGCTCGCACAGAACCGCGATATCGAGGAGCTGCAGGTGGTGTTCCTGCCCAATAACGGGCGGATGAAGCACCTCGCGGTCAATCACGCCGCCGACTTCTCGGTCGATGACGAGGAAGTCGTCGGCCGGTTGCGCGCACCGCACCCCACCTTCTTCTCGCGTCTGCGCGAATTCATGGGCGATGTCTCGGCCGTCTGGTCTGCCGCCTTCGATCTTCAGGAGCGCACGCTTCCGCCCTCCATGCGCGGCAGCTGAGCACCGACGCGCGCAACCGCTTGGCGAGCGGTTGCCGGCCCGACGTCGCCTGCGCCTTGACTTGGCCCATATCGCGCCTGACAGAGTGACTCTCCGGCCCGAATCCGCCCGAGATCAATGGTTCAGCACGCACTTCCGTCACATCGCGCGATCGCGCTCACGCGGCCCGGCTTCGGCGCCGAGGCCCTCCGGGCGCTTCTTGCCGTCCTGCTGGTCGCGCTCGCTTTTCTGACCGCCGCGCTGGCACCCGCCCATGCCCAGACGGTTCTCCCGGAGCAGCAGGCGCTGCAGGAGAAGCTGAGCGGTTTCCGCGCGGTGGTCGACGGCGTCGAGGGCGCGTTGGGGCGCGAGAGCCTGCGCTCGGTCGATCTCGATGATTTGCGCAACCGGCTCGATCCGGTGCGCACGGAGCTTGCCTCGGGCGTTTCCGTGCTGGAGCCGCTGCTCGCCGAGCTCACCCGCCGCGTGCAGGAGATCGGTCCCAAGCCCGAGGCGGGCGCCGCGCCGGAAGACCCGGCGGTCGCCAGCGAGCGCGAGACGCTCATGGCCCGCGCAAGCGAGCTCGACGCTGTGATGAAGCAGGGCCGGCTGCTCAAGGTCCGGGCCGACCAGCTCTCCGACCGCATCATCAGCCGCCGCCGGGCGATGTTCACGGACCAGCTCTTTGCGCGGTCCTATTCGGTGCTCGATCCGGCCTTGTGGTTCTCGGCCGCCGCCGCCATTCCGCAGGAGATGCGCGGCATCGGCTATCTGCTGCGCGACTGGCGCGCCTATGCCGATGCCCGCGTGCCGCTCTACGGGCAGGCGCTGCTGCTGCTGGGGGCCATCCTCATCATTGCCGGCGTGTTCGTGCTGCGCCAGATCTTCAGCCGGCCGCTGAGCCGGCTCGATCTGGGCGCGAGCGGCGAGCACCTGCCGCGGCTGAAGGCCTGCCTGCTCTCCGCACTGCTCGCCATCCTGCGCATATCGGCCGCGCCGGCGGCGACGACGGCCGTGATCGCGCTGCTCAACGCCTTTGACGTGATGCCAGACCGGGTGCAGGAGATCGCGCAGGGCCTCGTGATCGGCGTGATCGTTGTGGCGGTCGGCAATGGTCTGCTGACGGGGGCCCTGGCCCCCAGCGAACCGCGCCGGCGCGTTTTGCCGATCTCCGACGAGATGGCGAGGCTCATCTACAGCAATGCCACGATCGGCCTCTGGATCATGGGCGCCGCGGCCTTTCTGAATAGCCTGCATCGTGCCCTCGTCGTTCCGGTGCCGCTGACAGTGGCAACCGCCGCCACCATGTCGATCGCTCTGACCCTCGTCGCCATGCGCACCATGCGTGGGCTGGTGGAAGGATCGGATGACGAGGCGGATGACGCGACGCCGGCCCGACCCGGCGAAGAGACGCCCGAAGGCGGGCTGAGCTCGACCGGCACGCTGCAATGGGTTCGTCTGCCCTTCTGGGTGCTGAACGCCGTCATCATCGGCTCGCTGGTCGCCGGTTATGTCAGCTTCGGCGCCTTCCTCGCCTCGAGGGCCCTCATCGCCGTGGTGATGGCCGGCACGGCCTATCTGCTGATCGCGCTCATCAATGCGGTGTTCGTCGACGGCATCGCCTCGGGCCCCCGCGCGCGACATGTGGCGAAGGCGCTCGGTGTCCGGCCAGCCAGCGTCGAGCTTCTATCCGTGCTCGTCGCGGGCGTGCTGAAGGTGGTGGCGCTGGTCGTCATCGGCATCGTCATCATCGGCACCTTTGGCACCTCGACCGCCGACATCCAGGATCTCCTGAGCCGCGTCACCTTCGGCTTCAGCATCGGCAGCTCGACCATCACGCTGGGCGATGTGCTGAGCGCCCTGCTGTTCCTGGCGGTGGGCATCGTCATCGCCCGCGCCGTGCAGCGCTGGTTCTCGGTGGCGATCCTGCCGAAGACCTCCTTCGATCCGGGTCTGCAGAACTCCATCGCCACCATCATCGGCTATGTCGGTTCCATCGCCGTGATCGCCGTCGCGATGGGGCGCATCGGGCTCAATCTGGAGAATGTCGCTCTCGTCGCCGGTGCGCTCTCAGTCGGTATCGGTTTCGGCCTCCAGTCCATCGTCTCCAATTTCGTCTCCGGCCTCATTCTGCTCGCCGAGCGGCCGATCCGGGTGGGCGATACCATCGCGGTGAAGGGCGAGGAGGGCTATGTGCGCCGCATCAGCGTGCGCGCAACGGAGATCGAGACCTTCGACCGCGCCTCGGTGCTGATCCCCAATTCGGACCTCATCACCGGGCTGGTGAAGAACTTCACGCACGCCAACACGACAGGTCGCGTTATTGTGGGCGTCAACGTCGCCTATGACGCGGATGCGGACGAGATCCGAGACCTGCTGGTGGGCTGCGCCTGCGATCACCCGCAGGTGCTGCGCAGCCCGCCGCCACGCGTGTTCCTGATGAAGTTCGCCGACAGCTACCTGCAGTTCGAGCTGCGCTGCGTGGTGGCCAATGTCGATTACGCGCTCACCGTGAAGAGCGACCTGCACTTTGCCATCCTCGAGCGGCTGAAGGCCGCCAAGATCGGCATCCCCTACACGCCCTGGTCGATCTATCGCGGCGGCACCCTCGGTCCGCCGGACGCTGCCGACGCCGACTGACGCTCCTCACCCTGTCCTGCTCCCCATCACCCGCGAGCCTTCATGCTTCTGTCATCGCCGAAACGCCTCGCCGCGGCTCTTCTCGCCAGCCTGCTCGTCGCGGGCTGCGCGGCCGAGCCCACCACCATCCCGGTGAGCGAGACTTTCTATGCCGACATCTCCAAGGGCGGCGTTCTCGACCCGCAGGCGGCGGCCTCGCTGCTGAGCGATTATCGCCAGGCGCGCGGCCTGCCCGCCGTGACCATCGATCCGACGCTGATGGCGGTGGCCGAGCGGCAGGCGAGGGCCATGGCGAGCGTCGACCAGCTCTCGCACAATATTGGCGGGCGCGGCCTCACCGTGCGGTTGAAGGCGGCGGGCTTCACCGGGCTGACGGCGGCGGAGAATGTCGGCGCGGGCTATCACACCCTCGCGGAAGCCTTCTCCGGCTGGCGGGATTCGCCCTCGCACAACAAGAACATGCTGCTGCCCAAGGCGACGCGGCTCGGCATCGCCGCGGTGCGCGCGCCGCGCTCCAAATACAGCGTCTATTGGGCGATGGTGATCGCGGTGCCGGATCCGCGCGCCGAGGCTCCCACCACGCCCGCGCCCCCCGCCGGCGCGCCGCCTATCGGCACGACGACGCTCAACCTGAACGGGATGCCGCTGCCGCCGCAATAGGCGGTCAGCGGCGCAGCGTGGCCGGCGCCAGCGGGTTGTCGGTCAGCGCCTTGGCGTCGGGACGGTCCGGCGCCGGCAGGCCCATGAAGGCGTCGAACAGCCGGCGGATGATCGCCGGCTCGACATCCCTCACGATCATGACGAGACGGGTCCGCCGGTCCTCGTCCGGCCAGGCGGGAAGCTGGCTCGGCGGGTGCAGCACATGCTGAACGCCATGCAGGACCATGGGGTGTTCGGGATCCTCGGCCAGCTTCACGATGCCTTTGAGCCGGAGGAGCTTCGAGCCGTGCGTGCCGCGCACGAGCTCCAGAAACATGTCGATCGCTGCCGCCGACACTGGCGCTTCGGTGGCGACGGTGAAGGCGCGGATGCGGTCGTCATGGCGGTTATGGTCATGCGCGTGCAGACGGCTCTCGGCCTCCGCGGCGGCGATCACCTCATCGGCCAGCCAGCGCGACACGTCGGGTATCTTGCTCGCGGGATCATAGAGCCCGGCGCCCAGCAGATTGGCCGCGCTGGCCTCGCCGCGTGCGGCATCGAGCACGGGTGCGCCGGGCGCCAACGCCCGTAGCCGCGCCCGCAGCGCCTGTGCGCCCGCCACCCGCTCGGGGCTATCCAGCAAATCCGTCTTGGTCAGTACGATGCGGTCGGAAATGGCGGCCTGCCGAACGGATTCGGGATGTTCGTCGAGCGTCGACAGGCCGTTCACCGCATCGACCACCGTCACCACGCCGTCGAGCCGAAAGCGCATCACCAGATAGGGATGCATCATCAGCACATGGAGGATCGGCGCGGGATCGGCGAGGCCGGTGGTCTCGATCACCACGCGGCGAAAGGGCGGGATGACGCCATTGTCCATCCGCCGCAAGAGCTGCTCGAGCCCCTCCACCAGATCGCCACGGACGGTGCAGCACAGGCAGCCGGAGGCCAGCAGCACGGTCGCATCGTCGAAATGCTGCACCAGCAGATGATCGAGCCCGATCTCGCCGAACTCGTTGATCAGCACCGCCGTGTCGGCGAGGCCGGTATCCTGCAGCAGACGGTTGAGCAGCGTGGTCTTGCCCGCGCCGAGAAAGCCGGTGAGCAGGGTGACCGGAATAGGCTCGGGCGGCTGGCGCGCGGCGTCGCTCATGTCATCATCCTTGCCGGCCCGGGCCAGACGGCCTTGTCATGAGGGCCGGCGAGGCGGTGGCCGACTATTGCGGCGGCGGGGGAACGGTGGGGTAGGTAGTCGCCGCGGCGGGATTCGGCAATGGCGCGGCGGCCGGCTTGCTGGCTGGTTTGGCCGCGGGCTTTGCCGCCGCCGGCTTCGCGGCCGGTTTGGGCGCGGGCAGGGGGCTGGCGTCGATCACTGCCGTGGTCGGGCCGGGCTTCTTCTTGGCGGCGGGCTTGTCCTTGGCGGCGACCGGCTTCTTCTTCTCCGGCGGCGGGGGATAGGCGGCGGCCAGCGCCTCCGCGCTCGGGAAGGGGCCGACGAAGACCTCGACCGGCGCCATGGAGGGCGGAAGCTTCTGCAAGAGGCTCGCGCCCGTCACATTGTCGCCGAGGTTGCCCATGCCGGCGGCGACAAAGCTGGTGGCGGCCGGCCCGCTATCGTCATCGGCTTCCGAGGCGGTGTTCTTGCGCTTGCCGCCGCACACCTGCGCGCGCATGTCGGTCGGGGTACCGCCCTCATTGCGCAGCGAATCCACGGTCGGCGATACCGCGCCGAAGATCTTCCACGAGTGCTGGAACCCCTTCTCCAGCAGCAATGCCGCCTGTTCCGTGCGGTCCTTGCCGGAATTGGTGCCGAGCACCACAGCGATCAGCCGCTTGTCGCCGCGATGGGCAGTGGCGACCAGATTGAAGCCGGAGGCGCAGATGAAGCCGGTCTTCATCCCGTCCGCGCCGGGGTAACGGTCGATCAGCTTGTTGTAGCTGCGGATCACCGCGTTGCCGAGTTTGATCGCGGGAATGCGGAACAGCTCCGACTGCTCGGGAAACTCGGTGAGGATGGCACGGGTGAGGATGGCGAGATCGCGCGCGGTGGTGACCTGGTTGGGGTCCGGCAGGCCGTTCGGGTTGGCGTAATGCGTGCCGTCCATGCCGAGTTCGCGGGCGCTGGCGTTCATCTCGGCGATGAAGTTCGCGTAATTGCCGCCGACGCCCTCGGCCAGCACCACCGCCATGTCGTTGGCGGACTTCACCAGCATCATCTTCAGCGCGTTGTCGACGGTGACCTGCGTGCCGACCTTGAAGCCCATCTTGGACGGCTGCTGCGCCGAGGCCGTCTCGGTGACGGTGACAAGCGTCTGCGGGGTGACGCGGCCGGCGCGGATCGCCTTCAGCGTCACATAGGCGGTCATCAGCTTGGTGACGGAGGCGGGATACCACGGCTTGGTGGCGTCCTCGGCCATGAGCACCTTGCCGCTGTCGACCTCGACCACCAGCGCGGGCGTGGCCTTGGCTGCCGTGGCAAGAGCCATCGGCGCCAGCGCGAGCGCCAGCATCACGGACAGGGCAAAGCCGCCAAGGCGTGCGGGGCGGGCGCGGGAGAGGGAAGAATGCGTCACGCGTCTAGGTTCCGTTTTCCAGCGTCGACCGGCGGCTGAACAACCGCTAACCGAAATTCTTGCATAAACCGTTTGCGGCGTCGGATCAAAAACGACGGACCGGCCGCGGGGAGCGTCCGATCATAAGGGCGCGAGGTGGCGCCACTCTTCCGTCCGGTGGCCAGGGCCGGGAGACCCTGTCCTCAATCATGCAAGCTTCGCACGCGCTTGTGGCGACACAACGGCTTCACAAATGTCGTCCTAGGCTTATGCCATGAGCGATTCGATCCACCGCCTGCACGATGCCGTGGTCGCCACGCGCCGGGGGCGCCTTGTCGCCCCGCGGACCGCCCGCCTGTTCGCCAAGGGGCGTCACTCCATCGCCAAGAAGGTGGCGGAGGAGGCGGTGGAGGTTTCGCTCGATGCCGTTCAGGGCGACATTGCCGGGGCCATCCGCGAGAGCGCCGATCTCATCTACAATCTGGTCGTGCTGTGGGTGGAACTGGGGATTCTCCCCGCCGATGTCTGGGCCGAGATGGACCGGCGCGAGGCGCTGCTCGGCTTGGCGGAAAAGCTGCCGAAACGCTCGCCCGTCGACGGCGCGCATGCGGTAACGCTGGACCTTCTGGCCCTAAGCCTGCATGAGGGAGGCAACCTCGGCGAGGCTGCCGATCCCGGCCGGCGCGGCAATCGACGCCGCTGACGGCCGCCTCGTCCCGCCCTTCAGGAGCCCTCATGCTGCGCCGTCTCTACCAGTGGGTGATCGACCTCGCCGAACGTCCGTCCGCGCCCTGGGCGCTGGCCGGGGTCTCCTTCGCGGAGAGCTCGTTCTTTCCGGTGCCGCCCGACGTGATGCTGGTGCCGATGTGCCTCGCGCGGCCCAAGCTCGCCTGGTTCTATGCCGGCATCTGCACCGCCGCCTCCGTGGTGGGGGGGCTGCTCGGCTATGCCATCGGGGCGCTGCTCTATGAGAGCGTCGGGTTGTTCCTGATCCAGCTCTATGGTTATGGCGACAAGGTCGAGGCGTTTACGCAGGCCTACCAGCACTATGGCCACTGGATCATCCTGATCAAGGGACTGACGCCGATCCCCTACAAGGTGGTGACCATCACCTCGGGCTTCGCGCATTACAGCCTGTTCTGGTTCGTGGTCCTCTCGGTCATCACCCGCGGCCTGCGCTTCTTCATGGTGGCGGGACTGCTGCAGTGGATGGGCCCGCGCGCGCGGCACTTCATTGAGGAACGGCTGGGCCTCGTCACCGCGCTGCTGGCGGTGACGATCGTCGGCGGGTTCCTGATCGCTATCTATCTGTTCTGATGGCTCAATGCCGCCCGCTGCGGGCCGCGAGGCGGGCTTCCAGCGCCACCTTGGCCAGCAGCGTGACAATGGCGAGCAGGGCGAGCAGCGAGGCCACCGCGAAGGAGGCCTGGAACTGATACTCGTTATAGAGGATCTCGACCTGCAGCGGGATGGTGTTGGTTTCCCCGCGCACATGGCCGGACACCACGGAAACCGCGCCGAATTCGCCCATGGCGCGGGCGTTGCAGAGCAGCACGCCGTAGAGCAACGCCCATTTGATGTTGGGCAGGGTCACGCGGCTGAACACCCGCCAGCCGCCGGCGCCGAGCGTCACCGCCGCTTCTTCCTCGGTCGTGCCCTGTTCCTGCATCAGCGGGATGAGTTCGCGGGCGACAAAGGGGAAGGTGACGAAGATCGTTGCCAGCGTGATGCCCGGCCAGGCGAAGATGATTCGCCAGCCATGATCACTCAGCCACGGCCCGAGATAGCCCTGCGCGCCGAATAGCAGCACGAAGACAAGGCCCGCGACGACCGGGGAGACGGAGAACGGCAGGTCGATCAGCGTGATCAGGAAGCTCTTGCCGGGAAACGAGAATTTCGTGATCGCCCAGGCCATGACGAGGCCCATCACCGTGTTCGCGGTGACCGACAGGGCGGTGACCAGAAGGGTGAGTTCGATGGCGGCGAGGGCGTCCGGTTCGATCAGGGCGGCGCTGTAGGCCTCCCATCCCTTGGACAGCGCCTGCGCGAAGACGTTGATCAGCGGCAGCACGATGAACAGGGCGACGAACAGGGCGGCGAGCATCACGATGGCCCATTTGACCAGGCGCGGCTCGCTGCGTATCGGGATCTGGCTCATGCCGCCCTCCCGCTGCGGCGCTCGGACCAGCGCTGCAAGCCATTGATGATGAACAGCAAAATGAACGAGGCGACCAGCATCGTGGCGGCGATTGTGGTGGCGTCGGCGTAGCGGAATTCCTCCAGTCGGATGACGATCAGCAGCGGCGCGATCTCCGACACGTTGGGCAGATTGCCGGCGATGAAGATCACCGAGCCGTATTCGCCGACCGCGCGGGCGAAGGCGAGGGCGAAGCCGGTGAGGAGGGCGGGGAGGATGGAGGGCAGGATCACCCGCGTGATGGTCGTCCAGCGCCCGGCGCCGAGCGTGGCGGCGGCCTCCTCCAGCTCGTGGTCGAGATCCTCCAGCACTGGCTGGACGGTCCGCACCACGAAGGGAAGTCCTATGAATATCAAAGCGATAAGGATGCCGAGCGGGGTGAAGGCGACCTTGATTCCGAAGGGCGCGAGCAGGCTGCCGATCCAGCCATTCTCGGCATAGAGCGTGGTCAGGGCGATGCCGGCGACGGCGGTGGGGAGGGCGAAGGGAATGTCGATCAGCGCGTCCAGCACCCGCCTTCCGGGGAACTCGTAGCGCACGATCGCCCACACGATGACCGTGCCGATGACGAGGTTGATGCTCGCCGCCACCAGCGCGAGGCCAAAGGAAATCTTCAGCGCATTCAACGTTCTAGGCGCGGTGAGAATGGCCAGGATGCGCTCGGGCGGCAGCTCCGCGGTCTTCAGGAACAGCGCCGCGAGGGGGATCAGCACCACCAGGGACAGCCAGAGCAGGGTAAGGCCCAGCGTGAGGCCGAATCCGGGCAGCACGCTGGGCGCGGGCCGAAACCGGGCCGATGGCGGGGGCGTCGCCGGTGCATGTGCATCCAAGGTCATGTCGCTCAAGGCTTTTTCCCGACGTATCATCTTATGGGAACGCCGGGCCCGCGAAAGGTCCGGCGTCGGCATTGGCGTGACCGATGAGTGCAGTGAGGTGGACGATCAGGCCAGTGTGTCCAGCCTGTGCGGCCGGTCAGTTGGCGTAGATCTGGTCGAACACGCCGCCGTCGGAGAAGTGGGTCTTCTGCGCCTTGCGCCAGCCGCCGAAGGCCGGGTCGTCAATGGTCACGAGGTCGAGCTTGGGGAACACGGTCTCATACTGCTTGGCGATCTCGGGGTCGCGCGGGCGGTAGAAGTTCTCGGCCGCCAGCTTCTGGCCGTCCTTGGTGTAGAGGAACGTCAGATAGGCCTCGGCGACGGCGCGGGTGCCCTTTTTGTCGACCACCTTGTCGACCACCGCGACCGGCGGCTCGGCGAGGATGGAGAGGGTGGGCACGACGATGTCGAACTTGTCGTCGCCGAACTCCTTCTTGGAGAGGAACGCCTCGTTCTCCCAGGCGAGCAGCACGTCGCCGACGCCGCGCTCGGTGAAGGTGACGGTGGAGCCGCGCGCGCCGGTGTCGAGCACCGGCACGTTCCTGTAGAGGCTGGCGACGAATTCCTTCGCCTTGTCCTCGGTGCCATAGGTCTTCAGCGCCCAGGCCCAGGCGGCGAGGTAGTTCCAGCGCGCGCCGCCCGAGGTCTTCGGGTTCGGGGTGATGACCTTCACGTCGGACTTGATGAGGTCGCCCCAGTCCTTGATGCCCTTCGGGTTGCCCTTGCGCACGAGGAACACGATGGTCGAGGTGTAGGGCGAGGCATTGTCCGGCAGGCGCTTCTGCCAGTCCTGCGCCAGGAAGCCCTTGTCGGCGATGGCGTCGATGTCATAGGCGAGCGCCAGCGTCACCACATCGGCCTCGAGCCCGTCGATCACCGAGCGCGCCTGCTTGCCGGAGCCGCCATGCGAGGCCTTGATCTCAAGGGTCTTGCCGGTCTCGGCCTTGTACTTGTCGGCGAAGATCTTGTTGACCTGCTGGTACAGCTCGCGCGTCGGGTCATAGGACACGTTGAGCAGCGTCACATCCGCCGCGCGGGCGGCCAGGGGAGCGACGAGCGGCGCGGCCAAGGCCGCGATCAGGGCGGCCGCGGCCAACGATTTGAACCGGAACATCATGGAGTTTCTCCCGGGGCGCCGTGGGCGCCTGCGATAGGTTGAGGGGAGATTTCCACGGGGCCGAGACGTGGTCAATATAAAAACTACATAGCACATAGAAATTAGATTTATATACGTCGCACGTGTGTGAAAACGATGCGTCGCGGCGGCTGACGCAGGGGTGGTGCGGCCTTGTCCTCCACGTCAAATGAGACGCCTTCGGCGGAGTCCTGCGCTGGATCCCGGCGCGGCGTTCCGGCTTCGCCGTCGCTGGGGCGGGACACGGTCGCCCGTTGGCGGCCCGCGCCGTCCCGCACGCCGTCATGCCCGGCCTCTCACAGCCGCTCACGTCCCCCGGACAAGCTGCGCGACGCGCAGCGCCGATCCGGGGGCCAGGCAGAGATTCGCGCAGCGCTTTCGTCTTTTGATGCCGTGAGCCACCCGTCCCATTCGTTACGCCGTCATGCCCGGCCTTGGGCCGGGCATCCACAACTTGGCCGGTCGACTGCGGAACCGAAGTCGTGGATGGCCGGGTTGATCCCCGGATCAAGTCCGGGGACGGCCATGACGGTGATTGGGATGGGGGAAGCCGCTCAAGTGGCGGTCGTCATCTTGAGGTGGCGCTCTTGCCGGGCCCGTGCCAGCCGATACGCCGTCCTGCCCGGCCTTGGGCCGGGCATCCACAACTTGGCCGGTCGACTGCGGAACCGAAGTCGTGGATGGCCGGGTTGATCCCCGGATCAAGTCCGGGCACGGCCATGACAGCGTGATGGTGGGAGGGGCTCGGCGCTGCGGCTCTGCCGTCGCTGGGCCGGGACACGGCCCCCGTCAGCTCTCGACGGTGTTCAGCAGCGTGTGGATGCCGCATTCGGTCTTGGCGCGGCCGGCCCAGCGGCCGGCGCGGCCTTCTTCCGCGCTCGCCCGGCTGGTGCAGGGCATGCAGCCGACGGAGGCGAAGCCCTTGGCGACCAGCGGGTGGGCCGGCAGGTTGAAGCGCGCATGGGCGGCGTCCACATCGGCGCGGTCGAGATTGGCCAGCGGGTTGAACTTCAGCCGGGTGCCGTCGCGTTCCACCACGGGGATGGAAGCGCGCAGGCCGCCCTGATAGCGCTTGCGCCCGTTCAGCCAGCCGTCGAACCCCTTGAGGGCGCGGGCGAGCGGCTCGACCTTGCGGATGCGGCAGCAGGCATCGGGGTCGGAGAACCACAAATCGCGCGCGGCGTCCATTTCCGCCAGTCGCGCCGCATCCGGCAGCAGGGTGCGCACATCCCTGAGGCCGAGCTGGCGGGTGAGCGTGTCGCGATAGGCCAGCGTTTCCTCGAACAGCCAGCCGGTGTCGAGGAACACCACCGGAATGGACGGGTCGACCTCGGCCATGAAGGCCAGCAGCACCGCCGATTCCGTGCCGAAGGAGGAGACGAGGGCGAGCTTGCCCGGCCCGACCGTGCGCGCGGCCTCACCGATGATCTCGGCCGGCGTGGCGGCTTCCAGCGCGTGATTGAGCGCCGTCAGGCTGGCGTCGGAGACATGGGTCTCGGACGGCAGGCCGACAAAGGGGCTGTCATCGCTGCGCTGGGCGAGGCTCATTTCGGCACTCCCGCGGGCACGCCGGACACGGTTCGGCCGAGGCGCTGGCGCAGAAGGCTGGGGCGCTCGTCGGGGGTCGCGGGCTGGTAGAACACGGTGTAGCGATGTACCGCCTCGTCAAAGGCGTCGGCGTCAGCGGCCTTCACCGCATCGACCTGGTCGAAGCCGGAACGTTCCATCAGCAGGAACTGGTCGCGCAGCACATTGCCGATGGCGCGCAGCGGCCCCGTCCAGCCGAGCCGCTCGCGCAGCAGCCGGGCCTGGCTGTAGGCCCGCCCGTCGCGGAAGCTCGGGAAGTTGAGCGCGATCAGCGAGAGCTGGTCGAGATAGGGTGCGATCTCGGCGATCGGCCGGTTGTTCGGCCAGATGATGCCGACAGGCGCCTGCCGGCCCTTCAGCGCGGCGGCCTCCTTCAGGAAGCGGTCGGCGCCGATGAGCACGGGCACGCCCTCGGGCAGCGCGTCCTCGTCGGCCACGCGCACGAAGCGATCCTCGATGATCTGTCCATTCTCAATGAGCGGCATAGACGCGCTCCTTGAAGGGCTCGACGCCGAGGCGGGCGACGGTGTCGATGAAAAGCTCCTGCGGGCCCGCTCTCAGCTCCAGATAGGTCTCCACCACGTCCTCGATAAGGCCGGGCACCTGCTCATAGGACACGGCTGGCCCGAGCAAAGTGCCGAGCTGGGCCTTTTCATCGGCGCGCCCGCCCAGCGTGATCTGGTAGAATTCCTGGCCGTTCTTCTCGACGCCGAGAATGCCGATATGGCCGACATGGTGATGACCGCACGCATTGATGCAGCCGGAGATGTTGATGTGCAGCCGGCCGATGCCGCGCGAGCGGTCGAGGTCGGAAAAGCGCTTGGCGATTTCCTGCGCCACCGGAATGGCGCGGGCATTGGCCAGCGCGCAGTAGTCGAGCCCCGGGCAGGCGATGATGTCGCTCACATGGTTGACGTTCGGCGTGGCGAGGCCCGCCGCGTCGAGCGCCGCCCACAGCGCCGGCAGATCCTTTTGCGCGACATTGGGCAGGCAGAGATTCTGCTCATGGCCGACGCGGATCTCGCTAAAGGCGTAGCGGTCGGCAAGGTCGGCGACGACATCCATCTGGTCCGCCGTGGCGTCCCCGGGGGGCGCGCCGACGGGTTTGAGCGAGATGGTGACGATGGCGTGGCCGGGCACCTTGTGGGTGTGCACCGAATTGGCGTGCCAGGTGGCGAAGCGCGCATCCTTGAGTGCCTCGGCCAGTTCCGGCGGGTTGTCGGCGAGCGCGGCGAAATCCGGGTAGAGGAAGCGGCCGCGGATCTCGGCGATCATCTCGTCGGTCATCTTGAGGGCGCCCTCGCGGATCGCCTCCCATTCGGCCTCAACCGCCTTGGAGAATTCCTCCGCGCCGATCTCGTGGACGAGGATCTTGATGCGCGCCTTGTAGATGTTGTCGCGGCGCCCGTACTGATTGTACACGCGCATGATGGCTTCAATGTAGCTCAGCAGGTCGCGCGCCGGCAGGAAGGGGCGCACCAGCTTGCCGACGAAAGGCGTGCGGCCGAGACCGCCGCCGACCAGCACCTCGAAGCCGAGCTCGCCCGCCTCGTTACGGTGCAGCCGCAGGCCGACATCGTGGACCTTGATGGCGGCGCGGTCCTGCGGGGCGGCGGTGATGGCGATCTTGAACTTGCGCGGCAGATAGGTGAATTCGGGGTGCAGCGTCGAGTACTGGCGCAGGATCTCCGCCCAGATGCGCGGGTCGTCATACTCGCCGGGCGTCGCGCCGGCCCACTGGTCGGTGGTAACGTTGCGGATGCAGTTGCCCGAGGTCTGGATGCCGTGGACGCCGACCTCGGCGAGCGCGGCCATCGCCTCGGGCAGTTCCTCCAGCTTGATCCAGTTGAACTGGATGTTCTGCCGCGTGGTGAAATGGCCGTAGCCGCGATCATAGCGGCGGGCGACATGGGCCATGCGGCGGAGCTGGTCGGCATTCAGAGTGCCATAGGGAATGGCGATGCGCAGCATATAGGCGTGCAGCTGCAGATAGACGCCGTTCATCAGCCGCAGCGGCTTGAACTCGTCCTCGCTCAGCGCGCCGGACAGGCGCCGGCCGACCTGGTCGCGGAATTCCGCGACGCGTTCGGCCAGGAAGGCGCGGTCGAATTCATCATAGACATACATGGTCGGCTTCGCCTCGTGCGTAAATCAGTGCGGCAGCTCGAAGGTGGGGCCGGCGACGCGGATGCGCTCGCGCAGGTTCCCCGGCTGGACCGAGCCGTCTTCGCCAAGCAGGACCGGAGCCACATAGGCGCCGACCGCCTCGATGTCGCGCTGCTGCGCGCCGGCGAGCAGGGCGATGGCGGCGTCGGCCGTGGTCACCACGGCGGCATCGGCGAGGTCCGCCGACCAGCCGCCCTCAGCCGTGCGCCACACCACAGCCCCGTCCGCCAGCCGGTTTGCCGTCACCGTGACGGGGCCGTTGACCTTCAGTTTCTGCTGCTGCGGCGCCGCCATGAGCTTCCAATTTCCTGTTGACGGATGGGTTGGCTCTGCATAACACCAATTTAGAACGTGCAAAAGAATTAAATGCACGAAAATTACGTGTAATTAGTTTCCGTTCGGGACGGGAACATAAACCGGGTTCTCACCATGTCCACCGCCGACGACCGGCTCGACGAGCTCGAGGCTCAGAGCATCTACATCTTCCGGGAGGCCTTTGCGCGCATGAAGCGCATGGCTTTGCTGTGGTCGCTCGGCAAGGATTCCAACGTGATGATCTGGCTGGCGCGCAAGGCCTTTCTCGGCCATGTGCCGTTCCCGGTCATGCATGTCGATACCGGCAAGAAGTTCAAGGAAATGTACGATTTCCGCGACCACTATGCCGGGGAATGGGGCCTCGATTTGCGCGTCGAGCCGTGCCCGCCGCTGGAGCAGATGGACCCGACCCTGCCGCCGGCCACCCGCTCGGCCGCGCGCAAGACGGAAGGGTTGAAGCTGGCGCTGGAGAAGTTCGGCTTCGACGCCGTGGTCGCCGGCATCCGCCGCGACGAGGAGGCGACCCGCGCCAAGGAGCGCGTCTTCTCCCCGCGCGGGCTGGAAGGCGACTGGAATGTGCGCGAGCAGCCCCCGGAATTCTGGGACCATTTCAACGCCACGCTGCCGGCCGGCGCTCATCTGCGCGTCCACCCGATCCTGCATTGGACCGAGCTGGACATCTGGGCCTACACGCAGCGCGAGAAAATTCCCGTCATCCCGCTGTACTTCTCGAAGGACGGCAAGCGCTACCGCTCGCTCGGCGACCAGGACATCACCTTCCCCGTCGCCTCGCCGGCGGCGACCATCGAGGAGATCCTGATCGAGCTCGCCACCACCAAGGTGCCCGAGCGTTCGGGCCGGGCGATGGACCACGAATCCGAAGATTCCTTCGAGCGACTGCGCGTCGCCGGCTATCTGTGAGGTCGGACGCCATGTCTGCGACTGTTACCACTGCAACTGCGACCAGTTTCACCACGCCCGCGCCCGTCGCCGCCGCCGACCGCCAGCTCGTGCGCATCGTCATTGTCGGCCATGTCGATCATGGCAAGTCGACGCTGATCGGCCGCCTGCTGCACGAGACCGGCGGCATCCCCAGCCAGAAGCTCGAGCAGCTGAAGGAAATCTCCGCCCGGCGCGGCATGCCCTTCGAATGGTCCTTCCTGCTCGACAGCCTGCAGGCCGAGCGCGACCAGGGCATCACCATCGACACCAGCCAGATCCGCTTCCAGACCCCCTCGCGCGACATCATCCTCATCGACGCCCCGGGCCATGCGGAATTCCTGCGCAACATGATCACCGGCGCTGCGCAGGCCGATGCCGCCTTCCTGCTGATCGACGCCGCCGAGGGCGTGCGCGACCAGACAAGGCGGCACGGCTATCTGCTGCACCTGCTCGGCGTGAAGCAGGTCGCGGTGGTCGTGAACAAGATGGACCGCGTCGATTTCTCCGAGACGGTGTTCCGCGCGATCGAGACCGAGATCAGCGCCTATCTCGCCGGCCTCGGCGTGCGGGCGAGCGCGGTGATCCCGATTTCCGCCCGCGAGGGCGACGGCGTGTCCGCCCATGGCACGCGCACGCCCTGGTATGAGGGCCCGACCGTGCTTCAGGCGCTGGACGGTTTCGAGCCGGCGCGGGCGGCGGGCGACCTTGCCCTGCGCATGCCGGTGCAGGCGGTCTACAAGTTCGACGACCGGCGCATCGTCGCCGGCCGCCTCGAGACCGGCAGCCTCAAGGTCGGCGACGAGGTGGTGTTCCAGCCTTCCGGCAAGAGCGCGGTGATCAAGACCATCGAGAGCTGGCCGGTGCCGCCCGCCGGGCAGGAGCTAACGGCGCTGGCCGCCGGCGCTCCGGCCGCGCTGACGCTCGACCGCGAGATCTTTGTCGAGCGCGGCGAGATCCTCTCCACCCCCGCCGCCCGCCCCCATGCCACGCGCCGCCTGCGCGTGCGCCTGTTCTGGCTGGCGGAGGAGGCGCTGGAGGTCGGCACGCCGCTGATCGTGCGCCTCGCTACCTCGGAGGCGCGCGCTACTGTCGCGGCGGTGCATGAGGTGGTCGATCCCGGCCATCTCTCGACCTTCGAGTCCAAGAGCATCGGCCGCAACCAGGTGGGCGAGGTGGAGTTCGCGCTGTCCCGCCCCATTGCTGCCGATCCGCATGGGCTGAACCCGCGCACCGGCCGCGTGGCGCTGGAACTCGGCGGGCGCATCGCCGGCGGTGGTCTCGTCATTTCCGTGCTCGGCGCGGAGAGCGTGGCGCCGCCGGTCGCGCGCAACATCACTCCGGTCGCTTCGGCCGTGACCTTTGAGGAGCGGATCGCCCGCTTTGGTCATGACGGCGCGGTGGTCTGGCTCACCGGCCTGTCGGGCTCGGGCAAGACGACCATCGCCCGCGCGCTGGAACGCCGCCTGTTCAACCGGGGCGGCCTCGTCACCCTGCTCGACGGCGACACGCTGCGCGCCGGGCTGAACAGCGATCTCGGCTTCTCCGATGCCGAGCGGGCCGAGAACAACCGGCGCCTCGCCGAGGTGGCGAGCCTGCTCAAGGGCCTCGGCCATGTCGTGCTGGTCGCCGCCGTCTCGCCCTCCGCCGCGGCGCGGGCGCGGGTGCGCGCGATAGTCGGGCCGGGCTTCTACGAGGTGCATGTCTCCGCCCCGCTCGATGTGTGCGAGGCGCGCGATCCGAAGGGGCTGTACGCCAAGGCGCGGGCCGGCGAGATTCGCGGCTTCACCGGCATCGACGCGCCCTATGAGACGCCCGAGGCGCCGGAGCTGGTGATCGAGACCGACAAGCTCGACCGGAGCGCGGCGGTCGACCGCATCGAGGCGCTGCTGGCGGAGACCGGCGTGTTCCACAAGGCTGAGCCGGTGGCCGACGACGCGGGGATCTGAGGCGGGCTTCGTGCGGACGACACCGCGCGCGCTTCCGCATTTTTCCCGTGTCCCTTGCCATCCCACCTAGACCACCGTCATGGCCGGGCTTGACCCGGCCATCCATGTCTTCGGTTTCGCAGGCTCCCGGCCAAGTCGTGGATCCCCGGGCCAAGCCCGGGGATGACGGCGTGTGGGGGGTCGGTCGCTTCCTCAAGGCGCGCGCGCTTACGCAGCAGGTTGCCTCGGGTCCGCGTCTCCCGGCTCCCTCGCCATCCCCCCCAGAACACCGTCATGGCCGGGCTTGACCGTCTTCGGTTTCGCAGGCTCCCGGCCAAGTCGTGGATCCCCGGGCCAAGCCCGGGGATGACGGCGTGAGGGGGGTCGGTCGCTCCCTCAAGGCGCGCGCGCTTACGCAGCAGGTTGCCTCGGGTCCGCGTCTTCCGGCTCCCTCGCCATCCCCCCAGAACACCGTCATGGCCGGGCTTGGCCCGGCCATCCACGACTTCCCGCGCGGCGCGGACGGGTGGTCAAGTCGTGGATCCCCGGGCCAAGCCCGGGGATGACGGCGTGAGGGGTGGGGTGCGGCTCACGACCTTAAGAGACAAAAGTGCTTCGCGACTCTCCCCTGGGCCCCGGATCGGCGCTGCACGGGCGTGCAGCTTGTCCGGGGAACGCGGGGGGGGCGGCCGCGAGGCCGTGTCCCGGCCCAGCGGAGGCGAAGCCGGAGCGCCGAGCCGGGATCCAGGGCAGGACTCCGCCGAAGGCGACTTTGTGCCCTCTATGGGGTGATACCCGGCGCACGAAGGCGGACGGGCGGAACTCGCAGCGATCTCGGCTGTCCGGCCTCGCCCTAGGCCCAGATCGCCATCGGCAGTCCCAGCGCGTCGCGCTCGGGAGGGGCGGGGAAGCTGATCGCCTCGCCGCGTGCCAGCCGGCGGGCCGTCCAGGCGGCGGCCGCGGCGTCGATGAGATCGTCGGCGCCGACACTGAGGGCGCGGGCATGGGCGGCGCCGAGCAGGGCCGGGGGAAAGCCGGCCGCCTCCAGCAGGGTGCGGCGGAGCGCGAGGCCCGGCGCGTGCGGGGCGTTCCTTACCTTCTTAGGCACATCGAGCGGCGCGCCGTTCATCACCCGGAAGCTCACCTCCGGGTGGCACTCATGCAGGCGGGCCTGAAGCGCGGGCCGCGCGCGTAGCAGCAAGTCGATCTCGATGATCTTCGGGAAGATGTGAAAGGCTTGCTTGGCGACCGCCTTGGGCGGGGTGGAGGTCGCCCGCGCCACCTCGCAGGCATGGCGGTAGCGCGCCTCCTCGGCGACCGCCGGGTCGACGCTGGCATAGACCGCCGCGCGCGCGGGCATGGAGAAGACGCTGGATTGCCGCCCGCCGAGAAGCGGGCGCACCAGCCGCTCGGGCGCACGGCCCTTCGCCTCGACCGTCTCCGGCAGGCCGATCGGCATGTCGATGGCGATAATCTCGGGCGGGGTGGGCGCGTCGATGAGGTCGGTGAGCGCCGTGAGGCGGCGGGCGTTCATCGTCCCGTCCGGCGCGACGATCACCGCCACCCAGCCGCCCTTGCAGCCATCCACCCCCGCGACGCGCATCGGCGTTTGCGCCACTCTTCTGCCCCCTCAGATGATGTTCAGCTCTGCATGGGGCCGCCCGGCGGCGATGCGCTCATAGCCGAACACGTCGAGATCGAGCGAGACGGAGCGGCCTTGGGTGATCCATTCTGCGATGGCGCGGCCGGCGGCGGGGGCCTGTTGCAGGCCGTGGCCGGAAAAGCCGTTCATGAAGTAGAAATTGCCGACCTGCGGGTGCGGGCCGATGACGGCGTTATGGTCGAGCAGGTTCATCTCGTAATGCCCGGCCCAGGCGCGCACGAGCTTGAGCTCTTCCATGGCCGGGATGCGGTGGGCGAGCGCCGGCCAGATGCTCTCCTCGAAGACCGACCAGTCGACCTCGAAATCATCGCCGGCGTCGGGATCCTCCACCGGCGGGGCGCCGCAGATCTGGTAGGTGCCTTCCGGGCGGATATAGAAGCCGGAGGGATCGACCAGCAGCGGCAGCTTCGGCAGCTCGGTCCGGCAATGCACGACGAAGACGCAGCGCTTCTTGCCGATCACCGGCAGCACGATGCCGGCCATGGCGGCGACCCGCCCGCCCCACGGCCCGGCGGCATTGACCAGCGCGCCACAGGCGAGACGCCGCCCGTCGGTCAGCGTGACCCCGGCGATGCGGTCGCCCGCGCGCTCGATGGCGGCAACCTCGGCGGTGATGAAATGCGCGCCCTGCGCCTTGGCCGCCGTACGCAGGCAGGCGAGCAGCGCATGGGCGTCGAACCAGCCCTCGCCGGAGACGCCATAGGCGCCGGCGGCGATATCCTCGACATTGAGCCAGGGGAAGGTGGCTTTCAGCGCGGCGGGGTCCATCAGCGCGATGTCGGCGCCCTCGGCCTGCTGCACGCGGTGGTTCGCTTCAAGAATGGGTCGCCCGGTCTCGCTCGCGAGAATGAGATAGCCGCCCTCATGCCAGGCAAGACCGGTGTCCGGCCCGAAGCGCTCCTTGGCGCCGCGCAGGAAGTCCAGCCCGAAGAGCGACATGCGGATGTTCTCGGGGATGGAGAATTGCTGGCGCAGCGAGGCGGCCGACAAGGTGGTGGAGGCGCGCGCGAAGCTGGGATCGCGCTCGATCACCGCGACGCGCCCGGTGAAGGCCGGGTCGCGCGTGAGGAAATAGGCGGCCGCCGCGCCCATGATGGCGCCGCCCACGATGATGACGTCGAAGCTCTCGTCCATGCTCTCGCCCACTCTGCGCGCGTCGATGTCCACGGTGGCGCGTCCGGGAGGCGCACCCCCGTTGGCAGCGCCCCGTTCAGCCGGATAGGCTCGATTTGACGCCTTGCCAATTAGCCGAGCGAATCATGTTTGCGCCGATCCGACCCCGCCGCTCCGTCCTTTACATGCCGGGCTCCAATGCCCGGGCGCTGGAGAAGGCGCGAAGCCTGCCCTGCGACGGCATCATCATCGATCTGGAGGACGCCGTCGCGCCCGAGGCCAAGGCCGAGGCGCGCGGGCAGGTCGCCGCCACGCTGGCGCAAGGTGGCTTCGGCCGGCGCGAGGTGGTGGTGCGGGTG